>CAVWYD010000035.1:0-110439 GCA_963759055.1 uncultured Gammaproteobacteria bacterium | reverse complement strand
GATCATGTTAAGACCGTGCACCGTACCTGAGAATTTTCCGGATTTCCTGAGAGGACGGCCTGTGGACATTGCAAGTCTTATCATTACCGTGCTGCTGGCAGGGCTCATGCTGTATCTGCTGGTCCGCCTCCCGCTGGCCATCCTCGGTAATCTGCGCGCCGGGCATCGCTTTCGCGAAGGTCTTGCCCATGCCCTGGATGAGTTGCGGCTTGCGCGCATGCTCAAGTACCTGGGCATCGACAGCGCTACCTACCTCCACAAGGAGCAGGCGCTGGATATACAGAAACAGATGGAACGCTGTGATAGCTGCGATTCGAAATCACGTTGCGATCAGGTATTGGAGGAGGCCGCCGCGCCTGATGTCGAGTCGCTGGGCTTCTGCGCAAATATCGACGATCTGAAGGAAATGCGCGAACCACGTCAAGGTTGAGGATCCGACATACCCATTGCCCAGCTGGTTGCAGGCTCAGGCCGCGTCGGCATCAGACGCCCCCGTATCGGAGTTGAGCTGGCGTTCATTCAGTCCTGACAAAGCAGACTCGGCTTCCGCGAAGAGTGCACGGACAAAGTCGGTCGACGGCCCACGTTGGCGAAGAACCTGAACCAGGGCCATCAGGTGGGTTCGTGCCCTGGTGATATTGCCCCGTCCGTCATGGTGCTTTGCCTCGACCAGGTGATAGCGTGACATGGCCTCTGCACGCCGCTCGCCCAATTCTCGGCGAAAGATCGCGCGTACGTCGGCAGGAATGGGCTGAAGCGTGCCACCGCGGCCAAGGGCGGAAATCAGGCAGTCTAGCGCCGCGGTGGTCGTGCGGAAAACCTGCTCGCTGTCCATCCGGCCTACCCCACCAACCAGCGGCGCACCCTCGGCATTCAACGCATTCTCCGCCTTTCTGATCTCTTCAGCGATACCCGGGCAACGTCGGTTCAACTTGCGAATCTTGCGGTAAGTGGCCAGCACCTCGCTGCGCAGTGTCAGGCGAAGTTCGCGCGACAACGGCACCCTGCCAAGTTCAGCCAGCGCGGCGACCAGCTCGGCCGCATGCGGATAAAGATGACGCACGGCCACACGCACATCGGCCTGGTAGGCCTGGTAACGGCTCAACACGGCCGCCATCAAGAGCGTCAGTAGAAGCATCCCCAGAACTGCAAGGGGTACGCCCCATTGTTCCAGCAGTGTCACCCCCGGTCCTCCGCAATGGCTGTCGGTTGGCCTAGCGGCAGGTGGTGATAAAACCTGATAATTGGCCCCGGAAACCAGTGCAACCCCATTTGTCAGAAATTTTTACAACCAAAACCGAAGAAAATGCCTAACATGACGTTAATCTTATGTTTTAAAACGTTATTTTTTAAAGGGCAGGCTTATTGCATAGCCCTTCCCAACGCACGCAGATGCGCAGGGACCGTCGAAAATGATGCAAAGTGCAAGCAATTGGTATCGGTTAAGCCTATTCCCTGCCCTGGGCGTCGGTCCGATCCACGCGGCACCAATCGAGGGTGAACTCGGTAGCAACGCCGCCGTCCTTCTGGTGCTTCTCGGGCTCGGGGCACTGTTGATGGGGATGCGAAATCTGCGCGAACTCAGGCACAAGCGCCTTGTTCCGGAACGCGCACCAGCAAACAACCATCGTCATCCGGAGAATCCGGGCCCGGACGGGCACAATTGATCCCTCTGCGGTCTTAGACGTTTTCCCCAATACCAAGGCGGGCCGCCCCGGGCTAGGCTTGGCTCCAAGCACTGATTTCCAAATCTGAGGTTTGCTGCTCAGTTGAATTTGCTGATTTATACGGTGATCGGCCTCGCTGTCACCTGGGCCCTTTACAGCACCTACATGTACATTGCCACCCGGGCCTCAGAAGGGCGGCCGGCCGAACCGCTGTATGCCCAGTTCCCGGCGCTCGCGAAAACCCGCGGCAAGGCATTGGTATACTGTTTCAGTCCCGGTTGCGGGCCTTGCAGACCCATGTCGACAGAGGTCGACATAGTCGCTGCAACGGGTGCGGCCGTATTCAAACTGGACATCAGCAAACATCGCGCGCTGTCACGTGAGCTTGGCATTCGCGCTGTCCCCACGCTGATAGTGATCGAGGAGAGGGTCATCGGTCGGATGGTGCTCGGGGTCAAGAATGCGAGCTACATGAAGCAGCTCATCGAATCCTAGGGCCTGTTTACACTACAAACACGCAAGCTTTGCTGCCCCAAAATGGGCCAGGCAGGGCGCGAATTGGCCGTTCCAGAGATGCGGACTGAGAGCATGCGGCTACACTGCCCCACAGGCATAACAACAATGGCGGCCTGAACCGCAATGATCAGATTTATCGCCCGAGCCACTTGGCTGCTGTTGGGTTGGACGGAACTCATCCTGTTTACACTGCTCATGTACCCCATGAGTTTTCTTCCGGCAGACTGGCGTGGCAACTGGTATCGCAAACTATTCCAGGCCTGGAGCCGCACCTGGGTGCACGCCCTGGGGGTAGATCTGCGCCTGCACCACAAGAATACCCATCCGCTCCCCGAACGTTTCATCCTGATAGCCAATCACCCGTCATCCTTTGAGGATGCCGGCATCCCCGCCCTTTTCGACGTCGACTGCCTGGCAAAGGTTGAGGTACGCGATTGGTGGCTGCTCGGCCATATCAGTGCCGCCGCAGGCACCATCTTTGTCAAACGCGAATCAACACAATCGCGTGGTGCCGCGGCCAAGGCGATAGAGGAACACCTGAAGGCAGGACGCAACGTCGCACTGTATCCGGAAGGGGGAATAAAAGGGCCGCGCCTGCAGGCAAAGTTTCGCTACGGGGCCTTTGCCATCTCGTTGCGGACCGGTATCCCGATCGTGCCTGTCTATCTGCATTACGAGGCCCTGCACGATTTTCACTGGGGGCCACACAGCCTGGTCGACAACATGCGCAACATCATGAATTCGCGCAACAATCGCGCAAATTATTACCTGTTTGATGCGATCGACCCGGGTCTTTTTCACGACAAGATCAGCTATTGTGAACATGTGTACGGTCTGTACCAGCAATGGCAGGCACGTTATCTCGATTGACACGAACATCGGATCCCATTCTCTGATATGCCTTTCCCTGATGCCGCCGCTGCAGAAACGGCCTTCTACACCGCATTCCGCGAACTCGATCTGGCAAAGATGAAAGCGGCGTGGCTGGACTCGAGCACCACCAGCTGCATTCATCCCGGTGGCGGACTGCTGCAGGGCACCGACGCCGTGCTTGCAAGCTGGGCCGGGATGTTCGCAAACAGCCAGGTACCCCAGGTGGAGCACCGGCTTATCCAGGCGAGTGCAGATGAGCACCTGGCGGTGCACACGGTCGAGGAGAAGGTCAGCAGCGGCTCCGGCCAGCGCAGTGCCGTGGTTCTGGCCACCAACGTGTACCGCTGCGTCGAGGGCCGCTGGTATATGTTGGCGCACCACGCCTCGCTACCGCTGGTAGAGCCGAAGCAGGATCAACCACCTTCCGCCCTGCACTAGTGGGCTCAGGAAACCCTAGGAATTTAGTAAGCTTTTGTGGATATCCTGCGCGCCAAGCGTTAATATTAGCCTATTAGCTATTTCTTTATTACCCGCAACGTACAGACCAAGGCGGGTTCTCTGAGGGGAAATGCGCAATGAAAAAGCTGATATGGACGCTAGCGGTCCTCGGTCTGCTGGTCATGAAATCGGCCAGCGCCGATGTACTGGTCCTGGTGCACGGCTACCTTGGTACAGCCCAGAGCTGGGCCGAATCCGGTGTGATAGGCCGCCTGTACAATCGTGGCTATAGGCAGGTCGGAATCTTCGGATACAGCCCCCGCGGTGTGCTTTACCAGCAATTGGCTGAGAAAACGACACTGCGCCCGGTGTACGCCGTAAACCTGCCCTCGCAGGCCCCCATCGTCATCCAGGCGGACTGGCTGGCAGCCATTTTGCGCGAGATAGGCAAACGTCACCCCGAGCAGAAGATCAATCTGGCCGCCCATTCCGCCGGAGGTGTCGTCGCTCGTATGACCCTGGTGCGTCACGGCACACTGGGGGTGCGCCATTTGATTACCATCGCCACACCGCATTTCGGCACCGGCCGCGCGATACAGGCGCTGGATGTAACCGACGACAGCGGCATGTTCGGATTCGCAAAAGAATTTCTGGTTCGACGCGCCACCGGCCATGCCCTGTACGACACCCTGCAACACAGTCGCGGCGTGCTGATCGACCTGCTGCCGCCGGCCCCCGGCAACCTCCTGTTTTGGCTAAATCGGCAACCACATCCGGATATCGCCTATACGAGCATCATGCGCATCGGCACCTTTTACATGCCGGGCGACCACGTGGTTCCGCCGCTCAGCCAGGACCTGAATCGGGCACCCGCACTTGTCGGCAGGGTCAAGACCTATTCCATGGCCAACGGTCACCTGCTGACACCGCAGGATGGTGATCTCATCGGCAACCTGCTGGCTGAGAAGAAGGTCGAAAATTAGAGGGCTATGCAGGAGCAGGAGGCGCTGGCACAAATCGAGCAATTGCTGCGCAGCTACGGCCATACCTGCGAGGCCAACCTCGCAGCGATCGCACGCAGCGCCTTCGAACGAGACCCCAGAGCCGCCTGCCATGCGCGCCGACGGCGAATACAATGAAAGTGCCGAAATCCTGGTTTCCCGGTTTCATAAATGGCTCGAATCGCACATCTGAAAATCCGACCGGAGGCGGAACCATGCCGAGTGTGGCCACTCGCACAGCCCCGACCGCGAGACGGGCGTAATCCTGGCCCATCGCCACCATATTTCGGTAAGGTTACGCGCAAGGCTGCCGCCAAAATATGGTGTCAGCGGAGACACCCGCGCGACAGCACGAAAAACAGAATCGCTGAAAAAAGAGGCCAGCATGGAGTCGTTCGATATCTATTTTCTCGGTGAGATGTTGCCGGACGCAGATCCGACCACCGTCCGACACGGCGTCGCAAAGCTGTTCAAGGTCCAGGAGAGCGCCGTGGACCGCCTGTTTTCGGGCAAACCGTTGCGGGTCAAGCAGGGGGTGGATGCGGAGGCTGCAGGCCGGTATCGGACCGCTTTCCGGGATGTTGGCGCACTTGTCCAGATCGTGGCCAGCGGCTCATCTCCACCGGCCCCGAAGGCACGCGATGAGCGGGTCGCCCGCACTGCTGGCGCGACGGCCGAACCCCGCCCGATAGCGGACGAGGCCCCTCAGAGGCCACCGGCCGATAGCGGCGACTATGGCCTGGCTGAGCCCGGGGCGATCCTGGACCATTCCGAAGCACCGGCACCGGCAGAGATCGATACCGGTTCACTCGAGGCATTGCCGCCCAACACAGGCTCTCTGGAGGACTGCCAGGTCGAAAAGCCTCACAGGCTGATCCCGGACATCAGCCACCTTCGGCTGGTGGATGACTGACCGGGCACAGCGGATCAAAAAAGGCCTCAGGAATCGGCCTCTGCGATCTGCCTGAGGAGCGGTCGATTTTTCAGTTCGACCCGGAACCGACCGATCGCATGGCGACTGTCGACACGCAGAGGGATGTGCTCCGGAGTCTGGCTCAACCAGACATAGACGGGGCGATGGGCCGGTTCCAGTCCACCATTGCGGCTGGACTCCAGGCCATCGAACCGCAGCTTCCAGGCTGGTAGCGACACACCCGCGAGATCCAGGGTCTGAGCGGCCACGACCCGGACATCGTAGACCAGCCGCTCGCGGCCATTGGTCACTACGAAGCGGTACTCCGACTGATCAGCCAAATTCTGCCCGCGCACAAGCTGCAACAGGCCCAGCCGATCAAGCAGCCTCTCTCCAGCCACCGGGGGCACCGGCATCTCCCCTGCCTCCAACTGCTCCAACTCACGCCAACCCGCACCAGCCTTCAAATCGAAACGCCTGACGCCCAGACTCGAATCGTCACGCAGGTACAGCCGGTGACGGACTTTGCGGGTGCTTTCGTAGTTCTCGAAACCAAGCAGTTGCCCCTGATCACCGATGGTCCAGTTGCGAAAGCGGTAACGGACGGGAAATAGCGTCTCGACCAGGGGATACGCGACTGAGCTGGCCTCGATACGCGCTTGCCTCAGATCTCGCGAACCCTGCGCTATACGCGTCTCCAGCAACAGATCGGCTATCGGCATGTCTGCACCGCCCGAGAACATCCCGCGGTAGATCACCCGGTAATCGAGGACGTCGGCGCCCGCCTGCGCCAGAAGCATCGTTGCGAGGGATAGTGCAATAAGACCCCGCGTGATAAGTGATTCGAACGACATGTTTTTGCGCGGGATTCCGAAGGCAACTGTTAGCGTTAGTCACCCGTTGGCGTCCTCGAGTTCCATTTGGCACGCAACGTGCGTTCTTAATGGGCAAACCTGCAGCAGACGGAAATATCGTCAATACATTGACGGACTAGAGGCGAAAACGTGGCAAACCCGATCTCAAGCGACATTTTTCCGGCACAGCCGGTTCTCGAGCAACGAAAACCCGACGCCAATCCGGGCCGTTCACCTGAACCTGCGTTTGAAAAAAGCACTCCGCCCCGTGGCGGCGACGCCGATGTCGACCGGGCGCACCAGCGTCTGTCGCAGGAAAGCGGAGACGTCCGTGATCCGGCCATCGCGTCAGTACGGGATGCCAAACAAAGGGTTGCCCTGCTCAAAGACCTCATGACCGAATCACCAAAAGCGACGGTGGAGGCGCATGGGAACATCAAGGTCTCTGCATTCGAGGCCGCGATGGCACGCCCCGCCGCCTGATCAACAGTTTCACTCTCGGCACAGGCGAGATCATATCTCGCCATTTACCCGGCCCCGCACTGCGGAGGCCGGGTTTTCTTTGCCCGGCTGGCGGCGGGTAAACTAGGGCCATGCGCATCGTCTATCTCACGCTCGGTCTCTTCGTATTGCTCAATATCGGTGCCGTCTGTCGTACCGCGCAACAACCCATAGCCGAGAACTGCACAGCCGTTTCCGGAGGGCTTATCCATTGCACGGGGGAAGAAACGCGGCACCATGAGTGAGATCCCGATCGGTGGCATCACACCGGTTTACTTCGCAGAGATGCCCGACGCCGCCGTCGTCATTCCGGCCCTGGTGGCCGCATTCGAACGCGAAAAGGACGCGGACGACATCAAACGCACCCACATGTTCGCGGGGCGCTTCGAGAACATATACGTCCCGCGGCAACGTCTGCCGGAACTCTCGGCGCTGAATGATTTCGTCTTGGCGGCGGCCTCGCAGATCCTGCATAAAAGCCCGCTTCGTCACGGATTCTGGTTCAATGAGATGCACCCCGGCCACCATACGACCCTGCACAGTCACGAAGAAAACGATGAACTACTCTCGGCGGTCTGTTACCTGCAATGTCCGGAGAACAGCGGTCGCCTGATCCTGCACGACGATGACGCACAGATCATTGTCACACCCAGACCCGGGCTGGTGGTTCTGTTTCCGCCCGACATGCCACATGAAGTCGAGGCAAACGCCAGCCGGGAGACGCGTCTTTCGCTGGCTTTCAATTTTGGTCCAGCGAACTCGGCGACCTGATGGTCGAGGTCTCCAGTCGCTCGGTCTCCGCAAGCACGATGCGTCGCCCGTCGGTGGTCAAAAACTCGCGTTCCTTAATGTCACCGCGCTGCGCTCGATATTCCACCGTGCGCCCACTGCCGGCATCAATGACACGGATGAAGATGACGTCGCTGCTGTCACGCCAATGCTCATACAGCAGATAGGCCGACGCCAACAACATCAGGGCGACCGTGGCCACCGCCAGCACACGCACCGGCGAGAATCTCTTTGCCAATGGATTGACCAATCGGGGACGGCCTTGTGGAGCCGGGAGGCGCGGACTGCGCGTTCGCCAGATCAAGGCAACCAGCAGTATCACCGCGAGGGTGAAAAGAATCTTTCCGATCATCGGCGGATTCTAACCCGGGAAAGCCGTGGCCGCGCGATTCCACTTTTCGATAACTCGCCAAGGCCATACATTTTCCACAAGATCTCGGCGTTCAGCCTGCTCGTGAATTCGATATGATCGCAGACGTATCCAATCTCAAGATCCGACGTCAACGATAATGACCAAGACCGGCCGCCTCAGTAAGCTATGTGCAGTATTAGCCCTGCACATTGGCATTGTTTCCGCTTCCGATATCGGGGTGAAGATCACACCCGATCTCGAAGGCCTCACAGTGGAACATCAGGGCCGTCCCGTGCGTGTACAACGGGAACAAAACGAGACTCAGATAATCGAGCCAAATTTCCAGCGTACCTCGCGCAAATGCCCGCCTTTCTGTGTCCAACCGATGCATCTGCCCGGCGGTGTGGAGACCATCGGCGAAATCGAGATGCTCGATTACCTGCGGCGCAGGGCGGACGGCGATGACTCGATAGTGATCATCGACTCGCGTGGCGCAAAGTGGCACAAGCGCGGCACCATCCCGGGCGCGGTCAAC
Organism: uncultured Gammaproteobacteria bacterium; assembly: GCA_963759055.1. GTDB lineage: Bacteria > Pseudomonadota > Gammaproteobacteria > Chromatiales > Chromatiaceae > Thiosocius. Next base: position 102,000 of record CAVWYD010000035.1, on the reverse strand, counting down.
ATTCATTACAAGCGGCTCAGTCTGCGTTCAGCCGAGGAATCCGACATCGCCGACATGCTTGAGCAACAGTTTGATGCCCGAAGAGGCAACGAGCTGTGGAACTTCCGTGACGCGAAGACCCTGGTCATGTTCTGCAACGGGGCCTGGTGCGGTCAATCGCCCGCCAATATCCGCAGTCTGACGCGAATGGGCTATCCGCCATCCAAGATCAAGTGGTACCGTGGTGGCATGCAGGCCTGGGAGACCCTCGGTCTCACGACAGCCGTCGCAGAATCGCAGTAACGAGGAATCGGGCAGGCATGAGAACACTCATCACCATCACCCTGGCGATCCTGATTTCACTGCTCGTTGGCTGCAGTGAGCCGGACAAGCCCAGTGTGTCGCTTTACCTGGCTGTACAACGGGGTGATCTCGATCAACTCGAACGCCATATCCACTGGGGCACGGATATCAATGTCCTGCTGCCCAATGGCCAGTATCCGCTGCAACTTGCTGCCAAAAAAGGCGAGATCATCATGGTCAAAACGTTGCTCAAGCATGGTGCCGATATGGCCGCAGCGACGCCAGACGGCGACACCGCGCTCGATCTGGCCATCCTGAATGGTCGCACCCAGATCGCCGAGGTACTGCTCGCCCAGGGCGCCCGGCTCGATGCCTCGGCCTTAATGCTGAAGGCGGCCCAGATAGGCGTCACCGACCGTGACACCGTTCGATTCCTTACCGAACGCGGCGCCGACCTCGAGCAACGCAATGCGGACGGCGACACGCCGCTGCTGATAGCGATAAGACAGGACAATCACCGCCTGACCACACATCTGGTCAACCGCGGCGCAGACGTCAATGCGAAGGCCGCCGACGGCCAGTCGGCGCTTGCCCTCGCAAAGGAACTGCAGCATGCTGAGCTGATAAGCCTCCTGGAGCGTCAGGGAGCAATTTGACCCAAGTGCGGCGTCGCCACCCAAGTTCCAGGTGACATCTGACACGCTCCTTTGCTAAGGTCGCGCGCCTCAGCGACCAGTCCCCAACGGAGATTTTTTTAATGGCCAGCACTCCCGACGAACTCAGCATCAACTACAGCGAGGGCGGCATAGACATCGTCAAGGAGCTCGACAAGGAGGTGCTGTCCAAAGGCGCCTGGACCACCATCCTGTTCCGCTACCAGGACTGGGACGCCCGCAAGGAACAATACAGCAAGGACAAGTACTCGATCCGCCGCTATCAGAAGCGCAATGGTGAGTACCAGCAGAAGTCCAAGTTCAATATCTCCAGCCCCGATCAGGCCGCGCAATTGATTTCGGCACTGAACAAATGGCTCGCTGACTGATCCCGGCCAGAAAGAAACAAACCGCACATCAGCCCTTCTGCCTGACAGTTTCCTGAGGTTCATTCATCGCGCGCGACCATCAACGCCCTGGCCTGTTGGATCCATTCCTCACGCTCTATCCGGCCTTTGAACCTGAGACGCTCATTCACCCAGTCAACCTTCTCGGGGGTCCAGGCCGCAATTTGCTCGAACCGCTGAATGCCGAGTTCCTGCAATATCCCGGCGATCTTTGGGCCGACTCCCTTGATCTGCTGGAGATCGTCCGCCCTGTCGTCATCTTCGACGGGGCTCTTTGGCATGCCCGCGCCGGCCATCAATCCCCGGGCCCCTGAAGCCGCAGCCGCGGCCGCCGACGCAATAGCCGCCGAATCGGCCTCGTGCTCACCCTTTTCCGAGGCGCCAACCGCGGCGGCTGCGACCAGGGACTCTCGGCACTGCTCCAGCTCACGCTGAAGCGCGGCAATCGATTCGCCACTGTCGGTGCTTCGTTCAGCGGCATCCTGCCGCGCGCGCATATCGGCCAGTTCGTCTGACAGCAATCTTCGTTCGATATCCGCGTTGTTCCTGGCCGTTGTCATTGCGTCCAGTTCGGCCCGCAGCTCACGCGCGTCGCCCTCAACGGTGCGCAGACGGTCCCGCAGGTTGGCGTGCACATGTGCTGCCGAGATCCGGGTCAGATACCAGCCGAGCATCAAGCCCAGTAGCCCGGCAAGCAGTAACAGAATGAAGATTTGGACAATCAGATAAATCATGGTCTGCTCCGCAAAATAACTACTGAACGGGAAGCACGTCGAAGGTGATCCGGCGATTGGCGGCACGTCCTTCCGCCGATGTATTGCTGGCAATCGGCTGGCTGTCGCCGTGGGCAATGGCCTGCATTCGTTTGGCGCTTATCCCGGCCAGGTAGAAGAACTGCTCAACCGCCTCGGCGCGCGCCCGGCTCAAACGCAGCTTGAACTCGCGGTCACCTTCAGAATCCGTATGACCACCGATGACGATTCGCGTCTCGGGGCACTGATAGGCAACCGTCGCCAGGTCGTTCAGCAAAGGGTAACTCTCCTGCATCGGCGAGGCGCCTCCGACCTCGAAATGCACGCTGCTGACAGAAGCAAGGCGTGCCATGGTGCGCTGACAGGTCCCGGCATCCATCGGGTTGGAAAGATCCCCACCCAGACGCACAATCTTGCGTGGGTCAAAACGCGGGTTCAGCGGATCATCCTTGTCCAGCAGCGAGGTGCGCTGTTTCAGGGCCGACACATCGACATCACGCACACCCCAGACGCCGTGGGCGATCCCGGCCACATACTCCGGCGCCATCTCGCGTGAGATCTCGCCGGTGAGGTAGAGATCCCGCCCCTGCGCCTCGATGTGCAGATCTGTAATCGCGTATGAACCGAGCGTCTGCTCCACGCGCTGCACCAGGTCCGCTTCAATCGGTTCAGCGCGCAGGACCAGGGTGACCCATGTAAGTAAAAGCAGGCTTGCCAGCGCAATCAGGATGACCGTACTTCTCGACACTTGAATCTCCCCCGCTCGCGTGCCTTGCCAGCCCGGCTTGTGGACTGGCTGTGGGTTACTGAACTTCCCGCATGGCCCACCAGGCATTAGTAACTGCGAATTTACCGCATTCCGGGTCTGATGTTGCGACAATGTTACTCGCGTCCCCCGATCGCTGCGTCACAGACCGAGCTCCAGCGGCCATTCGATCAGGGCGTCGACTACCGCGCGCTGATCCGGCGTCAACGAGGCATCGGCCGCCAGACGCGACAACTGCTTCCGATAATCGTCGAGGACAATGTTGGCGCCCGCCCCCGCCTCGGTCAGACGCTCACGCCGGAACTCTTCCCAGCGCAGTCGTTCTTCCCGTTTCAGGGTCTCTGGCCAGTTGCGTGCACGGTAGCGGAACAGCAGCTCCTCCAGCTTCGGGGCATCGAAACCGGGATGCAGTGCTGCCAGCTCACCTGCCGTCGCGCGCCTCACCTGCTCGCACCGACGTCGGTCTTCATCGGACAGAAAGCCGCCATACAGGTCTCGATCGGGGTCCGATTGCGGCGGAAACTGCTCCCCGGCTCCAAACACCTCGGCCAGTTTACCAGCCAGTCCCGGTGCCGAACGCAGCGCCTCCAGGTGGCGCTCTTCCGCCTGGACATCCATCTGCCACTGCTCACGCGCGGCATCCGTGATCGTACCCATCGGTACGATCACCGGCGCGCGGTTGAGATGAACCACCTTGAGTGGGATGCGTTCTGTGCCCTCGGGCAGATCGGCGGTGGCCGTATACAATCGGGCCCTGATCTCGTCGGCGGACATCGCCAGCATAGGACCCGGGTCGGACCGCAGATCGTAAACAACAACGCCATTGCGGTTTACCGGATGCATCGCCACTGGCGCCACTGCGGCGATACAGCCCAGGCGTGCCGGATAACGTGCCGACACATGCAGCACCGGCTGGCCGGCACGGACATTCAACTGTGCCGCAAGCTTGTGTTTGTCCCGGTTGTTGAAAGCAAAATCGAAAAGCCTGGGCTGGCGATCACGGATAAGTTTCGCGACGGCGACGGTCGCCTTCACATCGACCAGCGCATCATGTGCGCCCGCGTGTTCGATACCGTTGGCAGCAGTGAGCTCCTCCAGGCGGAAACTGGTTACACCGGACTCTTTTTCCGGCCAATTTATGCCGTTCGGGCGCAATGCACGGGTCAGGCGGACCACATCGATCAGGTCCCAACGTGAATTGCCGTTCTTCCACTCGCGCTCGTAGGGGTCGAAGAAGTTCCGGTACAGACCGTAGCGCGTCACTTCGTCATCGAAACGCAGCGAATTGTAGCCAAGCGCACAGGTCCCGGGCCGCATCAACTGCTCGTGGATAAAACGGAAGAAATCCGCCTCCGGGGCACCCTTCTCGCGCGCCAGCTGCGGCGTGATACCAGTGATCATGCAGGCCTCGGGATGCGGCAGGAAATCGTCTGCAGGCCGTGAATAGATCACCAACGGTTCACCGATGGGATTGAAATCCAGATCGGTACGCAGACCGGCGAACTGTGCAGGCCGGTCGACTGCGGGTTGCACCCCCCAGGTCTCGTAATCATGCCAATAGAAACTGCGGGGCTCACTCATGCTTTTTTACAACCAGGTAATGAATCTCGGGCAATCACCAGCCAGATGTTCAGGATGGCTTTGCCCAGGCAACCTCATCGCGCAGGTACACCGGAAGGGCCTGCTCGGCGGTCACCGCCACCCCCTCGGCGAACAATGTCCTGGCGACCCGGGCCACGTCCTGCGCATGCACCAGGGCGTCGCCGTCCACCGGCAGCCCGATACCACAGCGCGGGCCGAGAACATCCGCATAGCTCTTCCAGCCACTGCCCGCGGCGGTCCAGCCATCGCCATCCGGAACCACTACCTGCTGGGGTGCACAGACCATCTCGTCGATGACCGCCCGCATGATACCGGCGGCATCGGCCCGATAGCCGCCCCAATAGACCTCGTGCATCCGCGCATCCAGGGCACTGAGCACGCAGGCCGCGCCCTGTGCACGACAGGCCCCCTGTGCGATGGCCTGCAGGCTGGATACCGGCACCACCGGCAGCCCGGCCCCAAGCGCGGCCCCCTGTATGATCGACGCCGCGATTCGCACCCCGGTGAACGAGCCGGGGCCACGTGCAAAAGCCAGCGCGTCCAGGTCGCCCAGGTTCAGGCCGGCCTCGGCCAGCAACCCGTCCATCATCGGCAGGATCAGCTCACTATGGCGGCGCGGAGCCAGTTCGAAACGTTCCATGACCGCATCATCGATCAGCAGTGCAGCCGAACAGGCTTCTTCGCTGGTATCGATCGCAAGCAGGTTCACGTCACGCAGACCCGGCGATCAGGACCGTCGAGCCCGTGGTCTTGCGCGCCTCGAGATCACGATGAGCCTGCGCGGTCTCGGACAGCGGATAACGCTGGTTGATCTGAATATGCAGCTTGCCGTCAGTGACGGCGGCGAAAAGGCGATTGGCCCCGTCCTCCAGCAGATCGCGCGTCGCGATATGGGTCGCCAGGGTCGGCCGGGTAACATAAAGCGAACCCTTGGGCGCCAGGATCCCCGGACTGAAGGGATCGACAGGCCCCGAGGCGTTTCCGTAGCTGACCATCACGCCGAACGGCCGCAGTGAATCCAGCGAGTCCATGAAGGTCGCCTTACCGACCGAATCATAAGCGGCCGCGACACCTTCACCATCGGTGAATTCACGTACCTTGCCCGGTATGTCCTCGTGACGGTAAAGGATGGTGTGCTCACAGCCGTTGGCACGCGCGAGCTCCGCCTTCTCTTCACTGCCCACACATCCAATCACCCGCGCGCCCAGATGCGTCGCCCACTGCGACAGCAGCAGCCCCACCCCACCGGCAGCGGCGTAGACCAGAATACTGTCACCCGCCTGGACCGGGTAAGACCGGAAAAGCAGGTAATGGGCCGTCAGGCCCTTCAGCATGATCGCCGCCGCCTGGCTGTCACTGACCGAATCCGGCAGCTTTATCAGACGATCGGCAGCAATGACGCGGGCCTCCGCATAGGCCCCCTGACACATCGGGTAGGCCACCCGGTCCCCTACCGCGAACTGATCCACACCCTCGCCCAGGGCTTCGACCACCCCGGCCGCCTCCATCCCCAGTACCGCCGGCAGATCACCGGCCGGGTAAAGGCCGTCGCGCTGGTAAACATCGATGAAGTTGAGACCACAGGCGCTCTGGCGCAAGAGCACCTCGCCGGGACCGGGTGCGCCCGGCTCAACCTCGTCCCAGGAAAGCGCATCGGCGCCCCCATGGGCATGGATGCGAATGGCATGGGTCATGGACATCTCCGTGCAGGGAAAGACCTGATTTTGGTTGTCCGCAGCATGCAACACAAGCCGCATGGCCTCAGCACCACACAATATCCGTGGCATTTAGTGCCGGGTTTGCGGCAACCTTGGACGCCGAAATCCGTCAGCCATGAAAAGCAGTTCAACAAAAGCCGATACGAGGAAAGTCTTTCAATGGATATCAAAGCCCTGTTCGATGCGGAGCCGAAATCGCCCCTGTACGTCGCGATCAACCGCGTGCTGGTGCGCAATGACCCCAACCTGCTGCGCATGATGAAGGAGGCCAGCAGCAAGATGTGTCTGGCCACCGCGCTTACCCCGGGGTTTCGCGGCTTCGATCTGATGCGCCAGCGTGGCACCTGTCCTATGGGTATGCGCTGGGCCGCAAGTTCGGACATGTCGGCCGAACTGTCGCACATCTGGATCGACCAGTTCACCTACTGGGACTCGTGGGAGGCACATGAGAATTTCCATGAGACCTTTGAAGACGTGGTGGTCGATTCCTGCGCCAAGTGCGGCGGCATGCTGCTGGACGGTCCAGAGGAGCCTGTGTTCAGGATCGTGAAAAGCGAGCTACCCAAGCTGATCTCCAAGAACCAGATGATGAAACTCGGGTTCGGCAATAACGGCGACACCAGCGGCTACGCCATGGATTCGGGTGAATCAGTGACCGTCCTGGCCACCCATCACATCAAACCCGGCAAAGAGGCCGAGTTCGAAGAGGGTGAGATCCAGACCATGGAGATGCTCAAAGAGACCGCCGGCATGATCGGCTACCAGATTCTCAAACGGGTCGGTCTGTCCACCCTTGGCAGCGGTCACGCCACGGTCGAATCCCTGATGGAAGAACTCAAGGACAGCTCCGGCAGTAAGCTCAAACGCACCGCCGAGGTCTGGGAGGGCTACACCATCCCGGCCGAATACCTGACCATGGTCGAGTTCGAGGACCTGCGATCGGCCCAGGGCGGCATGCCACACGTCAATGTGAAACCCGATATCCTGTTCGTGCACGGCACCAAGGTGCTCAACAACTGTCTCACCATGCCCACCGTGCGCATCTCGGACAGTATGTTCCGCGAACACAGCTATCGCGAGATTCTGCAGGGCAAGAAGTGAGGTTCGTGCCCGACCGCAGGCCGGCAGCCGCCACGCGAGCGCGCTGTCGGGCCGGTGCCGCGTGCTAATCGGCGCAACGGATGCAACGCGGGGTCGCCGGGTCGAATTCAAGCCGTCGGATATCGATCTCCTCGCCGCACTGGCTGCAATAACCGTAGTCGCCCGCATCCATGCGACGCAGGGCACCCTCGATCATTCGCAACCGGTGTTTCCGCCGCCTGGCGGCCTCCTGGGCCATCTGCTGAACCTGCATGGCATCCATGCGGGACAGCCTGCCGACCCTCGCCTGGTCCAGCTCCACGGGTTTTTCGGCCTCTTCTGAGTCTTTGTCGAGCGCCTGCAGATCGGTTCTCAGGCGAAGCAACTTCCGCCTGAACGATTCAAGCTCTGCCTCGTTCATTGGTTCCCGCCAATTCTTGAAAAAGGGGCGACTCTCAACCGCGCGTCTCTGGTGCCCGCAAGGCCGACTTGTCTCAAACAGGGGCTCTGACACGCCCCGGCGAAGCCGCAGCTTGACGGAAATAAACCGCGATGTCTGCTTTACTATCTCGGCATGGGTCGGGTGGGTTTGCTGCGACCATCAGCTGACAAGGTGCAGGCGATGAAAAACTTTGGCGAATTCGACTACATCATCGCCGGCGCGGGCGCAGCCGGCTGTGTGCTTGCGAATCGCCTGTCTGCAGATGCGGACATCAGGGTGCTTCTGCTGGAGGCCGGCAACGACGAACACTGGATCTGGACCAAAATCCCGGTCGGTTATCTTTTTTGTATCAACAACCCGCGTACCGACTGGTGCTACAAGACAGAACCCGAACCCGGCCTGAACGGGCGTTCCATCATCTACGCCCGCGGCAAGGGCCTCGGCGGCAGCACGCTCATCAACGCGATGCTTTATATGCGCGGGCAGGTGAGAGACTACGACGAATGGGCAACGTTGACCGGCGACCCGGACTGGCGCTGGGACAGCGTGCTGCCGGTATTCAGGGAGATCGAGGATTACTGGCAGGGCGCATCAGAGGCCCATGGCGCCGGCGGCGAATGGCGCGTGGAGCAGCAACGCCTGTCGTGGGAGGTCCTCGAGCGATTCGCCGCGGCCGCGGTGCAGGCCGGCATACCGGCCACATCGGACTTCAACCGCGGCAACAACCTGGGGGTCAGCCATTTCGAGGTCAATCAGAAGCGCGGAACCCGCTGGAGCGCGGCGCGCGGTTTTCTCGATCCGGTGCGCCGGCGTCCGAACCTGAAGATCGTGACCGGCGCACTCTCGGACCGGTTAGTGCTCGAAGGTCGCAAAGTACGCGGCATCGAGTTCAGCATCGACGGCGAGCCCTGCGAGGCTAAAAGCCGCATCGAAACGATCCTCGCCGCCGGCTCGATCGGCTCGCCCGCCATCCTGCAGCGCTCCGGCATCGGCGACCCGAACCTGTTACAGCAACTCGGCATTCCGCTGGTACTCGACGCGCCCGGCGTGGGCGCCAATCTGCAGGACCACCTGCAGTTGCGGAACATTTTCAAAGTACAGGGTATCAAGACCCTCAACCAGTCCGCCAACAGCCTCTGGGGCAAGGCGATGATGGGACTGGAGTACCTGTTGTTCCGACGCGGGCCGCTCACCATGGCACCGAGCCAGCTCGGCCTGTTCGCCCATTCCGAACCGTCCGAGCAGACCCCGGACCTCGAATACCACGTGCAGCCTCTGTCTCTGGACAAATTTGGCGACCCGCTGCACAGCTTCCCCGCCTTCACCGCCAGTGTCTGCGACCTGCGGCCCAGGTCACGCGGCTGGATACGCATCCGCGACCGTAACCCTGCCAGTGCGCCTCTGATCGCGCCCTGTTATCTGAGCGACGAAGCCGACCGCCTTAAGGCCGCCAGGGCGATCCGGCTCACCCGTCGCATCGCCGCCCAGCCCGCCCTGGCCCCGTTCCGGCCGGCCGAGCACCTGCCCGGACCAGGCATCGACAGTGACGAGCAGCTAGCCGTCGCCGCCGGGGACATCGGTACTACCATTTTTCACCCGGTCGGGACCTGCCGGATGGGGCGTCAGAATGACCCGGAGGCCGTCACCGACAGTCGCCTGCGTGTTAATGGCATTGACGGACTGCGTGTGGTCGATGCCTCGATCATGCCCACCATCACCTCGGGCAATACCAGCACGCCATGCATCATGATCGCCGCCCGCGGCGCGGAGATGATTCAGGCCGACAGGAAGGCACGCGCCACCTGATCTGAGGCGGGCCAGGCTGAAAGGGAAGCAAGAAAGACAGCTTGGGAAAAACGCATTTCGCCGCCATATTCAGCATTCGGTGACACTCACCGCCAGTCCGCCCAGTGACGTCTCCTTGTATTTTTCAGACATGTCCAGGCCCGTCTGTCGCATGGCGGCGATACATTTATCCAATGACATGAAATGCTGCCCGCTTCCCCGCCTCGCCAGCGAAGCCGCCGTGTAGGCCTTAATGGCACCAAAGCCGTTACGCTCGATGCAAGGCACCTGCACCAGCCCCTGGACCGGATCACAGGTCATTCCGAGATGATGCTCGAGGGCGATCTCTGCAGCATTCTCGATCTGTCGCGGTGTTCCGCCCCAGAACTCACACAAACCCGCCGCAGCCATGGAGGCTGCCGACCCGACTTCGCCCTGGCAGCCCACCTCGGCGCCCGAAATCGAGCTTCGATGCTTGATGATTCCGCCGATGGCACTGGCGGTTAGCAGAAAATCCCTCACCTGTTCGATCGTCGCACCCCGGTGGACGCAAAGGTAGTAAAGAACAGCCGGGATCACGCCGGCGGCACCGTTAGTCGGCGCAGTGACCACCATGTTCCCGGCGGCATTTTCCTCATTCACGGCCATGGCATAGGCACACAACCAGTCGTTGACGTTCGCCTCTTCGGGGTTCGCTATCAGCTGTTCATGCAATCCTCTGGCCCGTCGCTGCAGATCCAGCCCCCCAGGCAGTGCGCCCTGGGCAGCCAACCCCTTTTCGACACAATGTCGCATGGCATCCCAGACGGTATCCAGCCCCTTGTTCAGCGCCGTGTCTGACATCTGTTCTTGTTCGTTCATACGCTTCATGGCCGCCACAGACAGTCCACTGTCCGCAGCCATATCCAGCATCGAATTGGCGGAATCGAATCCATAGGGGCATCTGTCAGCAGATGTCATTTTCAGCGGTGCCACCAGCCCGCTGATTTCTTCGAGCGTACTGACAAAACCACCACCGATGGAGAAATAGGTTTCCGTAAGCCGGACCTCCCCGGACTCTGTCACCAGCTCGAAGATCATACCGTTGGGGTGCTGCGGCAGTGGTTTTCCGCGATCAAAGATGATGTCGTAGCAGGCAGAAAATGCGATATCCGGGGGCCCATCCGCAACAATGAAACGGCTTTTCCAGATGCCTTCGACCAGGGCATCCACATCCTGCCCAGGCAGGCCTTCCGGCGCGTAACCATGCAGGCCGAGCGCAATAGCACGATCGGTGTTGTGGCCCTTGCCGGTGAATGACAAAGAGCCCTTCAGAATGCAGCGGACCCTGAGCTTCGAACAGCTGTCTTTCGCCGAACAGAATGTCCGGATGCGTTCAAGAAAACAGCCTGCAGCAAGCATCGGACCCATGGTATGTGAGCTCGATGGCCCTATCCCGATCTTGAAGAGTTCAAGTACGCTGATAAACAATTGTGGTCCTTATGTCATCAAAGTCCGGGCTGCCTGCCCCCGGGCATGGTTAGAGACTTTGCGAACACGGTTAATCAAAATGTAAGGGTCGACCCTGCTTGCGAGAACCTCCTCGATCTTCGCCTGGGCATTACCATCACAGGAGAGAAAATCCGATACGGGTTTCCGGGCGATATCCTGCAGGCATATGTAAAGCGCTCCCAATTCATAAAGGCATGAAACTGACACCCTTGAACCCGAACTTGATCCTGCCCGCCTCGGGCAGCAGGATCTTCACCAGCGGGCGGATGCCTCAACGACGGGCGGGTTCCTGACCCGCTTCTCGTGCCTGATGTTCAAAGCATCGCACACCCTGTCCGTGGGTTTGAGCTTCACCAGCCGGTGGCTCGTAATGTTCGCTACCGTCATCCGTTTATCTCTCGCTCATCAACTTTTTGGCGGAGCCCGTGTCGGGCCCCGGTTGCTCATCCTATGCCCGGCAAGGCTGCACGTTGCAGAAAAACTGCTTGCAGTGCCGGCTTCGTGGCAATTGCAGATGACCCGAGCGGTCGTTTTGGGGAGAGAGAAACGGCCTGTTTAACTCAGCCGGCTCAACCGGCGGCCAAAAGCGTCGACCTGATCCCAGTCCGTGAAATCGACCACGGCATCAGGTTCAGTCGGGCCTTTCGTCATCCACATGATCAGACGAATCATCTGGCGATCCCAGAAACCATACCTTGGGTAATCGATCTTTCCCGCAAACACCGCCAGCTCGTCAGGTCGCCATGAAATCTGGCGCAGGAACTTTTGCAGGTACGGATTTGTTTCAGGTTGATTCTTTTCGGGTTTGCGGGCGACCACATTGACCGAGAAAAAGGCGTTTGGCTTACCGGCCAGAAGCTGTTCGTTTTTCCTGACGAACTCGTAGACCATCTTGCTGTGCTTGCCGTAGCGGATGCTCGCACCCAGGACGATTTTATCGAAGGGTTCCAGATCTATCCGTGGCCCATCGTCGATCGATCTGAGCATGAGCTCGTGGCCCTGCTGCTCTATGACCTTTTGCAGGCGCTCGCAGATTTCGCGCGTATGACCGTCAGTGGTCGAATAAATGAGAAGAATCCTGGCCATGGTTTCGTCTGCAGTTCTGCTGGCCGCGGCGGTTAGTTAGAGAAGTCACGCTTCCATCTGTCGCGCTCGGCGATACAGTCGTAGTCACCCATCTCAAACTCTCGGCAGATCAGCGGCCTCTGTGCATAGATCATGCACTTCATGTTATTGCGGTCCAGGGCCGAACACCAGCCATCGTCCAGCCGCGCCATCGTCCTTCCGCCCCAGCGGTCGGTGGCCACATGTCGCTCCGGCACACCGGTCTCGGTGATGAGCAGGACCTCCAGACGGCAGCAGCACGCCTCACAGTCGGAACACACGACCCCGGACTCATGCGGAAGTTTGGTTTCTGTGGACATCGATCACTGACTCAGGGGGACAAAGCGCACTTGCCGGATCCAAGCCAAGCATACTATTTTTCGCCGCCGGTGCGGCGAGGCAAAACCACGATCCCGCGCGCCGGATTTTTGCCGGCACCGCCCGGAAGTTGATAAATTTTCTCGGTTTTTCGCTCCCGCATGGCTTGCGCATTGGGTTGTCAATCAGGATAAGACGCTGGTGCCAGGAATAATGCGCGGTTTTTTTCGGTCTATATCCGTATCCATATCATCCAAAGTCGTCTCAAACGGGGATTTGTCAATGAAAAGACGTTTATTTATCGCTGCGGTGGGTGCTGCCGCCCTGACACCGGCCGTTTTCACACGACTTTCAGCGCGCGAAGCGGGCGATTCGGACGCATCCGCGGCAAAGCTCGTTCGCAGCGACGAAGAATGGCGCCGACTGCTCACCGAAGAACAGTACGATGTTCTGCGCAAGGAAGGCACCGAACGGCCGGGCAGCAGCCCCTTGAACGCCGAAAAAAGGACCGGGACCTATGTCTGCGCAGGCTGCGAGCAGCCTCTGTTCCTCTCGGACACCAAATACGAGAGCGGAACCGGCTGGCCGAGCTTCTACGCCCCCATCGAGGGCGCACTGGGGACCAAAACGGACTACAAACTGATCTGGCCGCGAACGGAGTACCACTGCTCACGCTGCGGTGGACACCAGGGCCATATATTCAATGACGGACCGAAGCCGACCGGACTGCGCTACTGCAACAACGGTGTGGCCCTGAAGTTTGTTCCGGCCGAGGGCGGCTCCTGAGGGCTGCAGCGACAACGGGTCAGGGCCTCTTGCGCTGCATCATGTTAGCGGTTCTCGTCCGCGATCACCGTAATGACGACCCTACGGTCATCGCGCGGACCGTCAAACTCGCAGAAAAAGATGTTCTGCCAGCGCGAAAGCCCCAGCTGGCCATCGAGCAGGGGGATCGATTCGGAAGGCCCGACCAGTCCGGCCTTGAGGTGCGAATCCCCGTTGCCGTCCTGCGCATCATGCAGCCAGATGCCTCTGGGTATGATTTTGCGTAAGAGATTGACCACGTCAGTCTGCACGCTCTCGTCCCAGTTTTCCTGGATCATGACCGCGGCGGTTGCGCCCTGGGCATAGACGTTGACCAGACCGTTCCGGATGCCGCTGCGGTGTACGACTTCGTGCACCTGAGCAGTGATATCAACCAGTTCCTCGCGGTTTCGGGTGGCAAGCCGGATGGTCTCTCTCATTCAGTCACCTCCGCGCCGTTGCGCGCACTCATCCTTTTTTTCGACCCGCTGCTCAGGTGACATCTGCCGTATCCAGCAACTGGGCCGCACGATGCCGGCGATCGCCATCGCCAATGCCAGCGGCAGTGCCACCGCGGCAGCGGTCAGACCGCCGTAGATGTCACCTCGCAGGTTGTCGAAATGCACGCCGTTGACCAGCTTCGATGCGGGCATTGCAGGGTTTCGTCATGAGTGAATGGATCACTCTAGAGCAATCCCTCGATCAGTGCCTCCACTTCCGGATGGTCGAATTCCCGCCCACCGATTGCGCGGTAGCGGATTCTGCCCTGCTTATCCAGCAGGTAGGTGGTCGGCAGTCCCTTCACCTTGTACTGCTCCGAAACTCTGCTTTCACGATCGAACAGGATCGGGAAGGTGGGCTCCAGGCTCAGGCGCCCGGTAAACTCGAACACCAGGTCAGGGTCCTCGAACTGGTTTACCGCGACGACCACCAGCCCGCGCTCGCTGTATTTTTCGTACAGGCGCTGCATGGAAGGCATCTCGCGCCTACAGGGCGGGCACCAGGTGGCCCAGAAGTTGAGCATCACGACCTTGCCGCGAAAGTCACTCAGCGCGTGACTCTCACCGTCCATGTCCGGCAGTTTGAAATCCGGTGCCGCCAGGGGCGGCGAGATCGGGTTCATCTCATGCCCGAGCGGCGGCAGATCGGCGGCACCGGCAACCGATACGGCCACCAACAGAAACAGCGCGATCGTTTTACGCATCATTCTCTGGTGCAGGCGCACATTCCAGATTCGACAGGACCTTTTCATAACGTTTACCCTCGATCGACCAGACGACCTTCAGACTCACCCGGCTGCCGTGTGGCTCTGCCAGGGTCGTGAATCCCTGTATCCAATCACCGACCGCAAAGGTCGGATCATCCGCCAGGATGGACCAGCTGAAGCGGACCCCCATACCGTGCCATTCCTTCAGCCATTCGCTCTTGGTCTTGACCGGCCGCTCAACACCCTCGGCATTCATATACCGCCAGTCCGCGACCCGGTAAGAAAGCGGCATGTCCGAGACATTGCGCACGATGGTGCCGAACACGCAGCGGGTCGCGACCGCCTCCGAGACCGAGGCCGGCAGGCCACGTGCCGAATAACTCGCGCGGATGAAATCCGGTGGCACCTGGATCAGTTCGATGTCGAGCCCGTCTGCCGCAAACTTCCAGCTCTTGATACCGGTATCCGGATCGGTGCTCATCATGACCCCGTCTTGCTCCGACGCCGCGGCCTGGATACCACTGGCAACAAGCAAGAGAGCCATACATGTTTTTGCGAATCTTTTGTGCAAGCTCCACCCGACAAAGTTCTGCAGGCGCAGCCTGCCCTACGAGTCGCCTCGATTCTAATATAAAAACGGCGGCAGGCCGGGCCTTGCCGGGACACGAATCGGCAGGCGCAGCCTGCCCTACGTGAAAAAATCCAGTACCTGATCCAGGTCCCGGGTACGCCCAAACGGCGGCATCGCATCCAGAAAGGTCTGCCCATACCCCTTCTTCAATAAGCGTGGATCACACATAACCAGCACACCGCGGTCCGTCACGTCCCGGATCAACCGCCCGGCCCCCTGTTTGAGCGCGATCGCCGCCTGCGGCACCTGATGCTGCATAAAAGGATTGCCTCCGCGACGCCTGATCGCATCCAGGCGAGCCTGCAACACGGGATCACCGGGTGAGGCGAATGGCAGCTTGTCGATTACCACCAGCGAGAGCGCATCACCACGCACGTCCACACCCTCCCAGAAACTCGCGGTGCCCAGCAACACCGCGTTGCCGTACTCGACAAACCGCTCCAGCAATTCGGCCTTGGGTGCACTGCCCTGAACCAGGAGGGGAAAATCAACCTGATCCTCGAGCAGGTCAGCCGCCTGCCTCAGCGCACGATGGCTGGTGAACAGAAGAAAGGCGCGACCCGCGCTGGCTTCGAGGATCGGCACAACGAGGTCGACAACGGCCTCGGTATAGCCGGGCTCGTTTGGCTGCGGCATGTCACGCGGCACGAACCACAAGGCCTGATTCGGATAATCGAACGGACTGTCCCATTTCTGCGTGACCGCCTCGAAGAGGCCCAGCTGCTGCTGAAAATGCTCGAAGCTCTCGCCAACCGCCAGTGTGGCGGAGGTGAATATCCAGGCTGCCGGGTGACGTTGCATCTGGAGTCCGAACACCGCGGCCACATCCAGCGGTGTACTGTTCAGACGCAGGCTTTGCATATAGGTCTCGAACCAGCGGATATCCTCATCGCCCTCTTCAGGGCTGATCAGTTCGTGCAGCTGGCGGCCGAGACCCTCGCAACGGGCGAGACAGGAGTCCAGGCCCTTGCCGCGGCCCTTAATGGTCTCCAGCATCGTCTTCAGCCCGGCCAGCTGGTCGCAGCAGGTATCCAGCGCCGCCGAGATCGCCGTGTCGTTTTCCACCTCGGTCCAGGCACCGCGACGCATAGCCTGGCCAAATGCCAGGCGCAGATCACGCGCCGACCTGGCGACAATGTCCAGCTGCTCCAGCAGTTTCGGAAAATCACCGGCCTCGCGGTGATACTCGGCCTGGGTGTCGCGCGTGAGATCCAGGAGCTGGCGCGTGCTGACCGTGGTACCGAAAAAGTTGCTCGCCACCTCGGGCAATTGGTGTGCCTCATCGATGATAAAGGCATCGGCGCCCGGCAGGAGTTCGCCGAAACCGTCGTCCTTGATCGCAAAGTCGGCACACAGCAGATGATGATTGACCACCACGATGTCCGCTTCCTGCGCCCGCCGCCTGGCCTCAACCAGGTGACACTTGCTCCAGGCATTGCAGTCCTGGCCCAGGCAGTTGTCGGTGGTCGATGTCACCTGCGGCCAGATGGTTGCATCCTCCGGGATGTCCGCAAGCTCGCTGATGTCTCCACGCTCGGTAAGACCCGACCAGTTACGCACCTTCATCAGCCAGCGCAGATTCTCACGGCTATGCCCGCGATCGTCCAGCAGGGCCGTCTCCATGCGGTGGATACACAGGTAGTTGGCGCGTCCCTTGAGCAGGGCGACCTGCACCGGGCTGGCCATCGCCTCGCGTAGACGCGGAAGGTCTCGCAGAAACAACTGATCCTGAAGATTTCGGGTACCGGTGGAGATGATCACCTTCTGCCCAGACAGCAGGGCAGGCACCAGGTACGCAAAGGTTTTGCCGGTGCCAGTGCCGGCCTCGGCGATCAGGCTGCCGCCCTGCTCCAGGGCCTCGCCGACGGCCTCGGCCATATCGAGCTGCTGCGGCCGGTGCGCGAAGCCCTCGATGGTGCGCGACAGCAGGCCATCCGCACCCAGTACATCAGCGACTTCCATTCAGTGTTGCCTTAGCCGGCGAAATGCATGAAGGCGGGCGGGTATGCTGAGGTTTGCAGGATCACGAGGGGTGTTCAGCCGGCCTGATTGTCCCAGACTCCATCCTGGCGCCCGCTGACCCGGTCCCACACCAGTTCACCCACAATCTTGAACCGTGCCACCGACATCGCCCCGCGCTTGGCGCGGTTGCCGCTGGACGCGTCGAGGTATTCGGCCAGGTCCTCGCGCAGCGCCTGATAGATCTCGTAGGGTTCGTAATCCTCGTCCATCAGTACCAGGACCACCGCGTCCCATTCCTGATTCACTTTCAGCTGGCCGATGCGCTGACCGCTTTTGCTCTCGTCGAAGATCGTGCGGCTCTTGATCTGCATACGCCGGCCGCTCTCGGGATCGGTCGCGTCCCAACTCACATCCGGGCCGGACCTGGGCTCGAGACCCAGCAGACGGATGGCATCATGTTCCGCGATCTCATTGCTGATCCCGGGCAGGGGCTTGCCCATGGTACGCCGGTATTCGGCGGCCAGCTGGCGTGCTTGCGCGATCAGTTTGTCGGCGGCGTAAGGGGTGTTCACGCAGGCCATTCTCCCGGAGTTCTGTCGCGGATTCTATACCGAAGCGCGCGGAGGCATCACGGAAGCCTGAGCACCGCAGCAAATCGTTCGACCGACAGACCGCCAAAGCCTATTTGTCGGGCGGCACCCAATAACCGAAGGCCTGCCCCATCGGGCGTTGGGTCTGCTGCTGTTCGCGTTGCGCCAGGTCACCGTAGACGTGGCGTGCAAAACCGCATAGCTCGTCCATCAGGGCGTCACGCTCATCAGCCGGCATATTTCGCTCGCTCCCCAGCATGTAGCCCATGACCGCCGCGAGGTATTGCATTACCACGGCCTGATCGGCGTTCGGATCCTGGCGCTGAACCGCCTGTTGAATATCCTGGAAAAGTTGCGATGAGAGTTGAATATCTGCCACGGAGTCCTCCTGGAAATGGTCCGTCAAGGGAGTGAAACGGCACGGCGCTCGGCATCTCTTGCACCGGCAACGTCACCCTGTGCGCGCCGTGCCTGCGCGATCAGGCGCCAGTTGGACCCGCGCAGGCTGGCATCCTGCGGACTGGCCAATGCATTCGACTTGGCGGCCAGTTGCACCACCCCATCGTATTGCCGCTGGGCCATGCGCACCTCGGCAAGCTCATGCCACAGGACCGCATCTTCGGGTGAGATACGCAATGCGCGTTCCAGGCTTACCGTAGCACCATCGAGATCTCCGCTCCTGCGCTGCTCATCGGCACGTTCCATCAAAACGGCAACGGCCCGCTTGGGCTGTGGCCGGGCAATCTGTGGCTGAGCCGGTGGCGTATACGCAGCGATCTGCACGTCACTGCCACCGTCTGCCGGCGCAGGAGCCGCGGTACGATCCTGCACCTCGGCCGGTCGGTCGCTACGACTCATCCCACCACAGGCCGCAAGCGTCAGGGCCAGACCTGCGATCGCGGTCATGCGCAGTAAAACTCGAATTCGCGAATCAGACATTTTTATCGAAACCGTATGGGAGCAGGCGAGTGCGAGACTAACCTAATTGAAGAGGCCTTCCAAGAAACCACCCAAACCCTGTTGTTCGGTGCAGTCCGAGCGCTCAACGGGCTGCGAACCCGCTATGTAAGGAAAGGCCACTGCCCCCTCGCAGGTCTCCGCCGAGATCCGGCCGGCCCGATCCACCCAGTGATACTCGATACCGGGCGGAGGGGCCATCTGCAAGGACAGATTGTCGATGCCCCGCATCAGGTCCGCCCAAACCGGCATCGCTCCCTGCGAACCGGTCAGGCCGGTCGGCGCGTTGTCATCACGGCCTACCCAGGCAACCGCAACCCGGTCCGCAGAGAACCCCGCGAACCAGCTGTCGCGCAGCTCATTCGTCGTCCCGGTCTTACCGGCCACCTGCAGGCCCTGCGGCAGCAGGTTGCGCAGCCCTGCCCCGGTTCCCGATTCGGTAACCTCCACCAGGTTGCGGGTCAGCAGGAAAACGGCGGCCGGATCGGCTGCCTGGGTCACGGTCAGCGGGTAGCGCTGCAGCTGCTCCTGTTCATCGTCCAGCACCGCGCGGATCGCACGCAAGGGTGAATTGAACCCACCCGCAGCCAGACCCTGATAGACCTGAGCCACCTCCAGAGGAGACAGTGACAATGCGCCGAGCAGCAGTGAGGGAAAGGCATCTATGTCGCGTTTGACCCCTAGCGCCCGCAGGGTCGAAACGACCCGCTTCAGTCCGATATCCATGCCCATATTCACCGTCGCCAGGTTGAATGACTTCGCCAGCGCCTCGTGTAAAGGCACCTCGCCGTGCAGCTGGTGATCATAGTTCCTGGGCTGCCAGCGCTGTCCGCCGCGCAGGGTCATGTCCACCGCCTTGTCCTCGATCAGGGTGCTCAGGGTGTATCTCTCCGGCAGTGACAGAGCCGCAAGATAGACCGCGGGCTTGACCAGTGAGCCGATCGGCCTCACCGCGTCCAGGGCACGGTTGAAACCCGCAAAGCCGGCATCCCGGCCACCGACCAGCGCCTGCACCTCACCATTTTGTGCCGACACCACAACCATCGCGCCCTGCAGGCTGCCTTTGGCGATACGCCGCCCTTTCTCGATCTTCTGCAGCCGACTGCTGAGTGCTGACGCCGCGCGCTGCTGTACCCAGGGATCCAGCGTGGTGAATATACGCAGGCCCTCCGACGTAAGATCCTCCTCGCGATAGTCCCTGCGCAACTGTCGCCTGACCAAGTCGACAAAGGCCGGCACCCGATGCCCGTTCGTAGCGCCGCCCGCGCTGATCCCAAGCTTTTGTTGCCGGGCATTGCCCGCCTCTGCCTGCGTGATGAATCCCTGAGCCTGCATCTGATCGATGACAAGGTTGCGACGCTCCAGCGCACGCTCCGGATGGCGCCGCGGGTTGTAATACGACGCCCCCTTCACCAGACCCACCAGCAGCGCCGATTCGTGCAGACGCAACTCCCGCAGCGGGCGATTGAAATAAAAATGCGCGCCGAGACCGAAGCCGTGGATCGCCCGCCCACCCTCCTGGCCGAGGAAGATCTCGTTCGCATAGGCCTCCAGGATCTCGTCCTTGCTGTAGCGCGCATCCACAATCAGGGCCATCAACGCCTCGTTGACCTTGCGCCGCAAGGAACGTTCGGGGGTCAGGACAAAATTCTTGACCAGCTGCTGGGTCAGGGTGCTCCCGCCCTGCACTGTTCTGCCCGCCTGGATGTTGGCCCAGAGGGCCCGCGCAATACCGCGAACATCGACGCCACCATGCTCGAAGAAACGCCGGTCCTCGATCGCCAGGAGGCCATTGACCAGATCGTCGGGTAAGTCAGCGCGTTGTACCAACACGCGATCCTCATTGTGCGCAGGGTAGATGCTTCCGACCAGGGCCGGTTCCAGCCTCAGCAGATCGACCTCCTTTGTGCCACTGCGTATCCGGGTGACCCCCGAGGCATTGGTGTCCACCGAGAGAGCCCGCCCCGGCTCGCTGCCATCCCAGAAGGCGAAATCGCGCGTATGCACGGTGAAACGCCCGCCCTTCTGAGACCATTGCGCGGGCCCTGATACTTTGGCCACGTTGCGGTAGCCGAGGAACTGAAGTTCGGCCTTCAGTTGCGCCGCAGATGCACTGGCACCGGCGTACAACTCCAGCGGTCGCGCGTAGATCCGCGCCGGCGCGGCCCAGCGCTTGCCCTCGAACTTGACCCGGACGGTCTTGCCCAGATAGACGGAATAGGCGCCCACCACCAGGCCCAGAAGTACCAGCAGCCCCAATCCGAGCTTCCACCAGCCACGCGTTTTTTTCTGCCGCCTGCGCCCCTTTCCGGCACGCGGCCTCCGGCCGGAGGCCTTTCTGCCACGTGCTGGAGATCGTTTTTTTCTGACTGCCATCAGGAATTTACTGCCTGTTCATGAATTGATGCGCGCGGCGACACCCGACGCAACTCGACACCAGCAGAGGATCGCGCAAAAGGGCGATTCACCCCGGGAGCCTTATCGCAAAAGCGGTCAGCGGCCGAAACTAAGGTTTGTACGTAGATCGCCGCTGATATTCGACAAGGATTTAAGCGACCGGATACCGGCAAATGCAACTCTCCATCGGCAAATTGGCCGCGTTATCAATCAGTCTGCTGATCGCGGTGACCATCATAACCACGGGCGCCGGCCTTTACGTGCTGCAAACCAATTACCGCACCTTGGAAAACCGCCACGAGGCCGAGGCGCGGGATGCCGTGCGCAATGCGGCCACCGCATTGCACAACGAGATACGATTCTATCAGGGCATGCTGCAGCTGATGGCCGCGAATCCCGAGGTCAGCGATCTGATCGAATTCGGCAACACGTCGGAGATCACACGTTGGTCGCAGGCGATTGGGCGTATGCTGCCCGGCACGCTGGGCACCGTGCTCGTTTCGCGAGACGGCATCACCTTTAACGACCCACTGAGCCTGCGTGTCGGTCCCGCCTGCCAGGCCGATATGCAGGATGTATCCCAGGGAATCGTGGTCGATTATCCAATGTTGCATACCGATGTCGCGGGGCTCGAGCATTTTGATCTTCTCAGCACTGTCACCGCACGGACAGGTGAAAACGCCGGCGCATTGTTCGTCAGTTTTCGCCGCAGCATACTGGAAGGCCCGCTCAGGGGAATGATGCGTGAAGGCGATCATTTTCTGCTGCTGGACAAAAGCGGGCGTGAAAAGATGTCCGTCGGCAGGGCCGATGACACCGGGACCGTGGGCGTCCATCGCGCACCCATTGCCGACACCTCTTGGGAGCTGGTGCTGAACCGCCCCATGCCCGCACCCGCCGCCTCCCTGATGGGGCTCCTTATCACCGATACCCTGATTCTGGTCGCGGTCGGCCTGCTGGTGTTTATTCTGGCGCGCATGATTCTGGGACGCTTCAGGTCAGACATGGCACGGGTTCACCGCGCCCTGGAAGATGTGCTCGAAGGCCGTTATCAGCCATCCAGAGGCACCCACAGCCATCAAGGAGGTCGGCATCCTGATGCCGGACATCGAGCAACTGGCGCTGAGGATTCAGCAGCAGAGCGACAAACTTCGTCACCACTCGCTGTCCGATCCTTTGACCGGTGTGTTCAACCGCCGCTATTTCGACCTCATGCTGGCCCATCTCCATGAACAATCCCAGCGTCAGTCGCCGGCGACTCTGGCGGTGATCGATCTCAACGATTTCAAGATCATCAACGACGAGTTCGGCCACCCGGAGGGCGATCGCGTGCTCCGGCAGATGGCTGCTTACCTGCAATCGCGGGTTCGGGCCACAGATATCGTCGTCCGCCTCGGCGGCGACGAGTTCGCTTTGCTCCTGACCAACATGGGCGGTGACGTGCTTGAAGACTGGCTGGCGGCCCTGGTCCACGACCACGATCACCGGATGCTGGAAAACGGCCACAGTGGGGCGGCCTTCTGCCAGTTCAGTATCGGCGTTGCGCAAATCGATGCGAAGGCCTATCCCAGCCCGGCCGATGTCTTCAACGCCGCCGACAACGCCATGTATGCGATCAAGCAGCGTCGCAAGATCCGTCACAGCCGCTTCGCGATCGCCAGGATCGGTAATGTCACGCCAATCACGCGCCTGAGCGCAGCGCTGTAACCACATAGCGTTGCGGCGTGCCTGCAGCGACGGCTTCAAACGGGTAACAGGTCAGCAGACGCAACTGATCTCCCTCGAGCGGGTCCAACAAGCCGATATCGCTCTCGTGGTGGACCGAAGTCTGTGCCACCCGGTACAGCAGGTTTCGGCCATCATCGGTCTGCAGCATGAGTTCATCACCACTTTGCACCCGAGCCAACCAGCGAAAGTGCGTGTCGCGATGGCCACTGATCACGACATTGCCCGCCTCGCCGGGTCGTGCCGAACCGGGGACATGACCGGGGCCAAAGGCCAGCACACGGCCGCTCGCACCTTCGAGAACGATCTGATCGATCCCCAGCCTCGGCTGCCTCAGTCGAGCCAGCGGCATGGTGTCGGCCCAGGGCCATGGCCGGCTGTCCGCCGCCCCGGCAAGGCGCCGGTCCCAGGCCGTATCGAGCAATACCTGCGCCACCCAGGCCTTGGCGGGAATGTAGGCACCGTTCAACAGGAACCCTGTGCCCAAGACGAATGCGAACAGCGAGATCCGGGGCAGTGCGAACAGTTTCAAGTTCGCCTCCCGCCCGTCAGCCACGCCAGCAAAAGGCCGGAGCAGCCGATCAGCATGAACAGGGAAGCCGGAGTGGCGGTTCCGGGAAGGTGGCCAAACACCTTCGTCCCGGACCAACCGGCGGGAAGCCGCGCAGGTACCGCGGCAGACCTGAGGGTGCTGGTCTGCGGCCGGCTCGGGGTGCGATCCACCGCCACCAGACTGGTATAGCGACTGACCAGGTGATGACCGAGTGCCAGCGACAGCACGCCGTTCCTGACGCTGTCCGGCGCTTCACCGGTCACCTGGCGCGCCATCCAGTCCTCGATCATGCGTCGTGCCCATAGGGCATGAACGCCTTCGCCCCTGGCACCGCCGCGCAGGGACGCGGAGTGCCGCCACGGTCGGTCGCCAAGTCGACCCTCGATCTCCACGCCCTCGAGACCCGAAACAGACTTGACGGCAAGCACCAGCGGCTCACCCGCATAAAGATCAGGCACGTTCTCCGGGGTCTGCACAAGCTCGTCTGCGCCGTCTGCGGTCTGCCAGCGCAGACGCACCCCGGTAAGCACCGGCGACCTCAGCTGCCCGAACAGTCCCCCGATCTTGTGCTCGACCTCGGCGCTGCTGCCTATGTAAGTGAAAGTGCCGCGCCCAAACTTGGCCGCCCGCGTCATGAACAGGGCATTGGGTGCAGAACCTATTCCGACGGTAAACAGACGACTGTCACCGATATTCCGGGTCACCGCCTCAAACAGGGCCTGCTCGTTGCCGACCGCACCGTCGGTGAGAAACACCACCTGGCGCAGCAGGCCACTGGGGTGCGGATCCTGCAGCGCCATGCGCATGGCCGGCAGCATCTCGGTACCGCCATCGGCCCGCAGTCCACGTACATACCGCTGTGCCTGCTGCAGGTGTTGGCGGTCGGCCGGCGCGGCCTTTTCGAACAGCGCATGCAGCTTGCTGTTGAACTGGATGACATTGAAACGATCACCCGGCCCGAGCTGCCGCAACGCACTCAGCAGCGCTGCCTGCGCCTGCTCGATCGAGTCCCCATGCATGGAACCCGAGGTGTCCACCACCAGGACGAGTTCACGTCCCACGGGCTCGGGCAGCAACTCGGTTTTCGGCGGCATCAGCATGAGAAGGCTATAGTTTTCGTCCTTCCACACCTCTGTGAACAGGGCGGCGCTGGGCTGATCCTCCAGCGCGGGACGCCAACGCAGGACGAAATCGCGATCTGCCGGGGCCACACCATCGGCCAGCGCGACCCGATAGCGGCCCTGTTCCTGTTCGACCACCTCAATCGGGTGGTAGGGACTGGCAATGTCCACCAGCTTGAGACCGGTGTTCAACTCGGCCACGATGGCTACGGGATTGAAATCATCGTCGGCTCCCTCGACCACCGGCGGTGTGATGCTTGAAGCATCCGGGACCTGATCGGTGTTCTGCGACCATCCTGCTCCGGCAAACGAGCCACTCTCTGTCAGCAGGGGTGTCCCGGGGATATATCTTGGCCCGACCACCATCGGGAAACGCAGGGAAAATTCGCCATCCAGCCATTGCAGACGCTGCTGGTACTCGATTTCGACCTGGACCGTCTCCTGTGGCGGTATGTTGGCCACCGCGGTGGTGAAGATGTTGGCCCGCTGCTGATCCACAAGACTGGCGCCCTTTCCGCTCGCGCGCGCACGCTCGTAGGTCTTGCGTGCCTGCTGCCTCTCCTGGATCTCGCCCTCGATCAGGCGCTCGTCGTACAGCATCCGCAAGCGGTCGACGGCCGCATTCTCGGGCAAAGGAAACACGTAAACACCCTCGACCCAGTTGTCGCCAGGGTTGGTAAAACGCTGCTGTACGCGCACGCGTGCCAGCATGCCGGTCACCTTTATCGAAACGTCGGTGCGCAGCCGCGGCGCGTACCCGAGTTCGTCCCCGCTGATGCCGTACAGCTTAAGTCCTGATTCGGGCGCCGAGGCCATCGCTCCCGGGGCGAACAACAGGGCCATGGCCGCCATCAGGATACTGCTCCACAGACCGGCAAAGACCGCACGCCACACAAGACCCAGCCAGCCAAAACGATCAAAGGGCAGCATGGTCTTGCCTCCCGAGCGGCGCGCTCCGACGGCAACAGGCATACCTGACCGGGTCAGTCGGAGAACGGTAGAGAAACTCCTCGCTCAGTGGCTGCAATATTCCACTGGCCCCGAGGTGGATCCAGGTCCTGACGGGCGAGATGCGCGGCGACCCCTGATTGTCCTGCAACATGATTTCCCCCAGCGTTCGAAATTGGTCCAGCGTGCCTTCCATGGTGGGAGCCGGCCTCCTGGCCTGCGCCGGTTGTGGTCATTACAGGCGCCCGGACTGGCAGGACGCTTGCCGCCTGGGGGAAATCCAGAGACAGAATGTGGCAAAAATCGGACGAGCTGCCTTTAGCGGTTACACTGGGGACGCCGACATCCAGATGAAGAACGACACGGTATGGTCAGAACCATCGCCATTGTGGAAGACGAGCCGGCGATCCGGGAAAACTATGCAGACCTGTTCCGCCGCCAGGGCTATCAGGTTGACACCTATCCCGGGCGCTCGGACGCGAGCTCGGCCTGGAGCAGAAAACTCCCTGACCTAGCGATCCTGGATATCGGTCTGGGCGATGAGTTCGATGGCGGCTTTGAACTCTGCCGCCAGCTGCGCAGCCTGTCCGCCACCTTGCCGATCATCTTTCTCACCGCACGTGACAGCGATATCGACACCGTGGCCGGGTTGCGCGTGGGTGCGGACGACTATGTCACCAAGGATGTCAGCCTGCATCAACTCAGCGCGCGTGTGAGCGCCCTATTCCGCCGCGCCGATGCATCGCGGGCGGAATCTGAGGCAAATGACGAGCTCGAGGACGGCCCCCTCCTGCTCAGCCCGGAAAAGATGCGGGTAAGCTGGCGGAGCCAGCCCGTGGAGCTGACGGTCACGGAACTGTGGATCGTGCATGCGCTTATCCGACATCCCGGGCATGTGAAGAGCCGCGAACAGCTGATGGAGGCGGCGGATACCTATGTCGACCTGGCGACCATCACCTCACACATCAAGCGTATCCGCCGGAAGTTTCAGCTGATCGACCCCGACTTCGATGCCATCGAGGCGGTGTATGGCGCCGGCTACCGGTGGGTGCCGCAGGCTTAGCCTGTTCACACGACGAGAGGCCCTGGCTGTGTCGCGACCACGTTTCTGGCATCGGGTTCGTTTCAAGCTGCTGCTGGTGTCATTCACCCTGCTCGGTATTCCATGGGCGGGTTACCGGTTCATCCAGGAGACCGAGCACTTTCTGCGCGATGCCCAGGATCAGGCCCTGCAGACCACCGCCGGCTCAGTCGCCAACATCATGCACGGCTATGATGCCATGTTTCACGGGGTTGCCCGCCCCGGGTCCGTTGTCACCTTCCGCAACCTGTACCTGCACCCGATGGACAAGGCACCGCAAATAGACGGATACCGCGATGAATGGGTGCATGTCGAGAACAATTTCAGTGCATTGCAGTCCGTCGACGACACCCTCGAGGCACGCATCTTTCTCGGTCAGCATGAGCGTTACCTCTACCTGCTGCTGGGCGTAAAGGATCCGCAGGTGGATTACGGCGAGGACGGCGATGCCGTGGACCTGGCACTGACCGACAGCAAGGGTATGCTGCAACGATATCGCATCCAGCCACAGGCACCCGGCTGGGTGGTTGCACAAAGGATTGGGCCTGACCCGCAACAAAACGACGCGGTCAGTTATGAGGCCGCGATCCGCGGCGAGTGGCAGCCGCATGAGCAGGGCTACACCCTGGAACTTCGTTTACCGCGCGAGCTGTTACAAGACCGCCTTTCACTGCGTTTCTACGACAGTTATAGCCGGCAACT
Organism: uncultured Gammaproteobacteria bacterium; assembly: GCA_963759055.1. GTDB lineage: Bacteria > Pseudomonadota > Gammaproteobacteria > Chromatiales > Chromatiaceae > Thiosocius. The sequence goes on along the minus strand of CAVWYD010000035.1, from coordinate 74,922 downwards.
TCTGGCCAGCGGACATATGTTTCCGGCCGACTCACTCGGACGCATCGTGGAACGCTCGGCCCGGCTCGAAAAGGTGCTGAGTTCGGTCACGCCGCCGGCGACGCGCGTCTGGGTCACCGATCACCAGGGCCTGGTGATGGCACGGGCAGGCCGGCTCGACACAGACGCACCACTCAGCGTCGATCAGCCCCGGATGCCCTGGTTCATCCAGCGACTGATCCTGGCGGTGCTCCCACGCGAGGCCGATGCCGTGGCCGACCTGCCGGATGATCAGTCTCGCCTGTTCGTCGCCCCGGTGATCGACGCCCTGAGCGGCCGGCCGGCGAGTCTGCGACGTCAACCGCCGCGTGGCGAGGCGGTCGTTGTCAGTGCGGCAGTGCCGATTCGCAGCAGCGCGGGGGTGAAAGGGGCCATATTGGTCGAACAGACCACCAATGCCATCCTTTCCATCCAGAACCTGGCACTGCAGCGCCTGTTTGGAGTCACCCTGCTTTTCTTCGCAGTCACCAGTCTGGTGCTCCTGGCGTTTGCCAGCCTGCTGGCCTCGCGTATCACGCAGCTGCGCAACAAGGTCGAAGATGCCGTGAGTCACGACGGCCGCATCATAGGAAGTCTGCAGCCTGACCGTTCGAAAGACGAGATCGGTGACCTCGGCCGCAGTTTCGCCAGCGTCCTTGGCCGGCTGCATGAATACAACCACTACCTCGAGGCAATGGCCGGCAGACTCGCGCACGAGCTACGTACACCGCTTGCGGTGGTGCGGAGTTCCCTGGAGAACGCAGAGAACGCCGCCGCTGACGAAAAAGCACCCTATCTCGAACGCGCCCGACATGGTGCCCGGCGTCTGGAGCAGATACTGCTGCGATTGCGCGAGGCGACCGGTCTCGAGCAGGCCCTGCAAAAGGCCGAAACAGTGAGGTTCGACCTTGCCGCCTTGCTGCGACTGCAGACCGCGGGCCTGCGTGGCATGTATCCGAGCGCGCAGCTCGACCTGAGAGGGGCCGACACAGAGATTGCAATGACCGGCGTCCCGGATCTCATCAGCCAGGCCCTGGACAAACTCATCAGCAATGCCGTGGATTTTCACCGACCCGGCAGTGCCATTCTGATCAGCTGCGAACGCCAACCCCGAACCGTCGAGCTGACTGTAGTCAACGAGGGCCGGCTTCTGCCGGCGGATACCGACATTTTCCAATCCATGTACTCGGGTCGTGAGGGGCGTCAGGAAGAACCACACCTCGGCCTGGGTCTGTATCTGGTCAGGCTTATCTGCGAGTTTCACGGCGGCACAGTGACTGCTGCCGACCGAAGTCATCCTTCCGGCGTGGCCGTGACCGTGTCATTGCCAACAGGCAACTGATCGGTTGCATTGATGGTTCCCGATCGTTCAGCGTCCGTTCATGGAGTCGGACCTATATTGACTGCGAGGGTCTAGAAAAGGACCCATAAGCAATCGATATGGAGAGAGCACCATGAATACAGTAAGAAACATCGTCGTCACCATGGCCCTTGCGGCAACCGCTTTGTCCGGCACCGTGCAGGCACGCGGAAATGGCGACGGGGATAGAATGCAGCGTGACAATACAAGGGTCGAGCAACGCGCGGAACGCCGCGCCTCGAGGGACCGTGCCGGCAATGACGGCTATGACCGCGTGGACCGCCGCCAGGACAGGCAGCGTGCGCGCTTGATTCAGGGCCGACGCTCCGGAGAGCTTACCCGCGGCGAGTTCCGCAGGCTTAAAAAGCAGCAGCAGAAGATCGGGCGAATGGAGCGCCGGTTTTCCTGGGACGGCTACCTGTCAGGAAAAGAGCGTCGACGTCTGGAACGGGCCCAGGATCGCGCAAGCCGCCATATCGCGCACGCAAAACACAACGACCTTTACAGAGGCTCAGGACGTCGGTATGCACATTCCTACGGTAGTCGCCATCAGGGCTACCGGGGTTTCTGACAGCAAAAACGCCGGATCTGAGCACTCGACGGGCTGCAGCCATCACGCCGGCGCGTGATGGCTGCATTGCAAATAGGCCCCTTGAAACTGCTGCATATCTGGCGCTGCACGGCATTCTTTCCCAACGACCCGCACAGTTCAGTTACCTGCACAACGCGCTGTGACGCGCCACTCGGTTGGCTCAGCGTCTGCTCATTCCCTGCCGCTGCTGCATACGCAAGGCCTGAAAATCGGCGAGTTCTTCGCGGCTGATCGAACCGTTACCGTCGCTGTCCATTTGCTCGAAGCTCGGCGCTGATCCTGCGTTACGCATCGGGTACCCCTGTTGGGCACGAACCGAATGGCGTTCCGAACGCACCTGTGCATGCTCATCCGCAGTAACCACGCCGTCTTGATTTAGATCGACCACCTCGAACGGCATCGGACCACGATGCTCGTAGTACTCGTGACGCTCGTATTCGCCCGGACTGGCGCCGGCGACCCCGGCTATCAATGCAAGACCAAAGGCTGAACTCAGAATTTTGTTGCTTAACATGTTGGCTTTCCTGTGTTGATCGCCAGCTGCATCACCCTCCCGGTGCGCCCTGACTGTTTTAAACTTCGCGTCCTTGTGTGATTCCAACATTACGCAACCAAGCTGAATCCACGCTGAAAAGTCCCAGCTTTTTTGCGATGGCCGTAATGAGATGCGCCGACATGAGCGATGCAGACATAATTTCTAAGCGTGACGGGGGAACGGCAACAGGACGCCGACCTCCAGACCACCCAGTGCCGATGACTCGCGCAGCTCGATGGTCCCGCCATAGTCGGTCACAAGGTCCTTGACAATCGCCAGACCCAAACCGTGCCCTGCCTCCTGCTCATCCAGGCGTCCGCCACGCCGTAACAACGATTCGCGGTCAGCCTCCGGCACGCCCGGCCCGTCGTCAGATACCGTTATGCGCATTGCATCATCGAGCGTAATCCGCAGCTCAACGCGATGGCTTGCCCACTTGCAGGCGTTGTCCAGAAGGTTGCCCAGCAGCTCGAGCATGTCCTCATAGTCGAATGGCAGCACGGCCTCAGGCAGGTCGTCACCGCTGATATCCAAACCGCGCCCGCGGTACATCTGGCGTAGAGCGTCGAACAGCTCCGGGACCTGCTCGCGCGGGACGAAATGCTGGCCCCCACCCTCCCCCGCAAACCGTGCACGTTTCAACTCCCGCTCGATCAGCAGGCTGACCCGGTCCAACTGCCCTGCCAGACGCTGCCTGTCGCTTCCCGGCAGGTCCAAGGCATCGAGATCCCGGGTCAGCAGGCTCAGCGGCGCTTTCAATGCGTGGGCCAGATTGCCCAGGGCCATGCGGGATCGTTGCAGACGCTGCTGCAGCTGTTTCAGCAGACGATTTACCTCGCCTGTGAGGGGCTGAATCTCGACCGGACCCATTGCCTGCAGTTGCGCCAGCCCACCGGCGGACACCTGCCGCAGTTCATCCTGTACCTGGTCGAGCATGCGAAAACCGCGGCGCAAGACGTAACGCTGAATAAGCACGATAACCAGCAATGCAAGTCCGAGTAAGCTCAGGCCAACAATCTGAAAACGGCGTATCTGCGCTGCCATAGGCGCCAGGTCTTCCGCAACAGTCAGGGTAAAGCTTAGGCCGTCTTTCTCGTAACCGGCTGCACGCAATTGCAGACGTTGACCACCTGGCCCTGGGCCCTGATAGGCCTTTACCTCACCGGCAGCGACAACAGGTGGATCCAGGTTCTCATCCCAGAGTGAGCGCGAACGGATCTGCATGCCGTCTGCAATTGTCAGTACGAAGTAGTGCCCGGAAAGGGGCTGCTGATAAATCGGCGTGATGCGGCCGTCCCGCAGCCGGGCCTGGCCGCGTGGATTCACCCAGAACGCACCGACCAGGGCCTCGGCATCATGTTCGAGTCGCGCCAGGACATAGGCCTCATTGAGCGATCTGACTGCGGTCACCGAGCCCCAGAAAAGAACTGCGAAAACGGCCAGGAGCGTCACCGCAAGCCCAACGACGAAGCGCCGCTCCAGCGAGATCAAGGCCGGCTCCGAAAAAGATAACCCTGGCCACGTCTGGTCTCGATGTACGCTCTGCCAATCTTTTCGCGCAGCCTTCTCACGTAGACCTCGAGGACATTGCTGTCGCGATCGTGATCGCCCTCATAGACGTGCTCGGTGAGGCGGCTCTTGGAGAGCAGCTTATCCGGGTGACTCATCAGATAGCGCAACAACCGAAACTCGGTACCGGTCAGTTCGACTTCGACACCATCGGCGCGCTGCACGTGCTGACGCTCCTCGTCGAGACGCAGCCCGGCGATGCTGAGCTCAGGGGTGGCCCTCCCGGTGCTACGGCGCAGCAGGGCATCGAGGCGCGCCGACAGTTCCTCAAAATGGAACGGCTTGCCCAGATAGTCGTCCGCGCCTGACTTGAGACCCAGCACGCGCTCCGTCCAGGAGTCGCGTGCGGTCAATATCAGCACCGGCATCGTCAGGCCGCTGTCACGCCAGGCTCTGAGCACGTCCAGGCCGGGCTTTCCAGGCAGGCCCAGATCGAGGATAACCGCGTCGTACTCCTGCGCGCGTCCGAGATACTCGGCATCGATACCGTCGGTCGCAGTATCTACCGCGAAACCTGCCCGTCGCAGATCGGTCGCGATGCCGCCGGCGAGCCGCTTATCGTCCTCGACCAACAGCAATCGCAATTCAGTCCTCCCCAGACCCTCTCAAGGGCTGCCCGGTCACCGCATCATAGTAGCGCTCATGCACACGACCCGCGTCATCCAGCAGTTCCAGTTCATAGATCACACGACCGTCCTCGCGCTCCAGTTCGGCCTCGAGTACGCGCTGGTTGACCAACTCAGGGCGGCCCATCAGCTCGGACAAAGGGATGATATTTCCGGCATGGCGCAGTTCGTGCGCCTCATCATGATCACCCGGTGAAGCGGCAGGCCCCCCTCCCTGGAACAATACGACAGCCGACCCCAGCGCCAAAGCCACAAACAACCAGGACAGGCCCCTTGCTCTTGATTCAGACATCTGCATCCCTCCGCAACTTCGTCCCGGTCCACATGGCCCTGATCAGGTTCTCGTTGTGCAACAGGCTGGAAAACAACACACCGGCCACATGCACAAAGACGAGTAGCAACGTAACGTTGGCAAGGCCTTCATGCAGATCTTCCCAGAACTCATGTTCCCCTGCGCCGATCAGCACACCGCTTACCCCCGTGGCCAAGAGGGCCAGCAGCAGGATGACGACCATCCAGCCCCCGGCTGGATTGTGACCCAGATAGTGCTGCGGCCTGCGCGACCGGAGTTGTTTCAGATAGGCCAGGGTCCGTCCCGGGCTGTACAAGAAATCCCCGAACCTCGCATGAGGCGACCCGATCAGGCCCCACAAGACACGCAGGCCGATCAGCACCAGAATGAAATATCCCGTCTGGTCATGCAGCCACTCCCATTCTTCGGCGCTCAGCCACACCACCAGATAGGCCAGCACCAGGGACCAGTGAAACATGCGCACGAAGGGATCCCAAACCAAAACCCTGTCCCGCTCAAGCTGCATCAGAAACTCCTCAACTTTTTGAAACGAATTATTTGCCGACACAAAGTCGCGGCAACCAAGCCCAAACCCGTCCGGGCTTTGTGCACCCCGTCGTCGTCGCCGGGGGACCGTCGAACCGGTCTTCCAAGACAAAGGCTAATGCAACAAGCTGAAATGAAACTGAATGGCGGACCCTGCCCGCGCCCTGCCGAGAAAGACCGATGCAAAAAAACTGCGATCCCGGTATCTCTCAGCACCACCCTGCTTGACGGTTTTTTTCCGCTTCTGTGCCGCCGCAACAAAAACCGACCGGATCAAAGGGTAGGCAGGCGCCAAGCTTTCGGCATCATGTCGGTTGACAACAACCACGCCAGGGGCCGCAAAGGCCGGTAACATACCGGCCCTGCTGCCCAGGAAAGCATGCGAAAGTAACCCGGAGCGAGCGTGCCTGCACTGATCGAAGTCGACAATCTGGTCAAGGAGTATCCGGGCGTGCGCGCCGTGGACGGCATCAGCTTTTGCGTCGAGGAAGGCGCCTGCTTCGGCCTGCTCGGCCCCAACGGGGCAGGCAAGACCACCACGCTGGAGATCCTGGAGGGAATCACTGACGCCGACGACGGACGTATCCGGTATCGGGAAGCCGCGCGCGACGCCAGCTACCGCCAGGTCATCGGGATCCAGTTTCAGAATACGGCACTGCAGGACTTTCAGACGGTGCGGGAGGCACTGCATCTGTTTGCCAGCCTCTATCCCAGGAATCGTCCTTTCGGTGAACTGATCGAACTATGCAATCTCGGCGAACTGCTAGATCGCGACACCCGCAAGCTGTCCGGCGGGCAGCGTCAGCGCCTGTTGCTGGCGATCGCCCTGGTCAACGACCCCGATCTGGTGTTTCTCGACGAACCAACCACCGGGCTGGACCCGCAGTCGAGGCGAAACTTCTGGGCGCTGATCGAAGGCATCAGGCGCGAAGGCAAAACGATACTGCTGACCACCCATTACATGGAGGAGGCCAGCGTGCTGTGCGACGAAATCGCGATCATCGACCGCGGTCGGATCGTGGAACAGGGGGCACCCGAGGATCTGCTGGGCCAACACTTTCCGCGCGCCCTGGTCCGCATCCCGCTGCATGTACTGCCCGAGACCGGCGGCCTGCCGTCGGGATTCGAGGCCCGCGGCGAACATGCCATTGCTGCCACCGACGATATCGAGGCCATCCTGGCCGACCTGCACCGACGGGAACTTGCGCTCGATGAACTCCATATCAGCACGCCGACACTGGATGACCTGTTTCTCAAGCTGACCGGCCACGGGCTGCGCGAATCATGAGCCTCAAGCGCATACTCGCGGTCGTTGTGGCACGCAATCGCGAGTTTTACCGCGACAAGGCGGGGCTCGGCTGGAATATCTTCATGCCGGTTGTCATGGTGCTGGGTTTCGCCTTCATATTCAGCGGCCCGGAAACCGATCTGTTCAAGGTCGGCATAATCGGCGGGACGGTGGGCGACGAGCGCCCGGCCTTCCTCGACACCCGGCATATCCGTTTCGTCCCGCAGCAGGATGAAGCCGAGGCCATCGAGAAGGTCCGCTACCATCGCATAGACCTGCTGCTCGACCTGCGCGAGCCGAAGCGTTACTGGGTCAACGAGTCATCCCCGAACGGCTACATGGTGGAGCGTCTGCTGTTACAGGCCCATTCCGAGCGGCCAGTGGGGCTGAAACGCGAACCGGTCAGTGGCAGGCCGGTGCGCTACGTCGACTGGGTGCTGCCCGGAGTACTGGCACTCAACGTCATGTTCAGCAGCCTGTGGGGCGTCGGTTGGGTCATCGTGCGCTACCGCAAGAACGGTGTTTTGCGAAGGTTGCGTGCGACGCCTCTGAGCGCCGGCGAATTCCTGGTCGCGCAGATCATCTCCCGCCTGCTGGTGGTTACCGGCGTCACCGTGCTGGTGTTCGCGGGCACGAACGCCCTGCTCGACTTCCCGATGCGCGGATCCTACGTCGCGCTCGCCCTGGTGTTTCTGGCGGGAGCCATCTCGCTGATCAGCCTGGGCCTGGCCGTGTCGGCCCGGGTGCGCAGTGAAGAACTGGCCGATGGCCTGCTCAATCTGATGTCCTGGCCGATGATGATCCTGTCCGGGGTCTGGTTCTCCCTCGAAGGCACCAATGTCTGGGCACAACGGGTCGCAGAGCTTCTGCCGCTCACCCACATGGTGGATGCAGCGCGGCGGGTCATGCTCGACGGCGCCGGTCTGGCCGAGGTGGGCTTTGAAATCGGCATCCTGCTGATTTTAGGCCTGGTACTCCTGACCCTGTCCTCGCGCGCCTTCCGCTGGCAGTAAGACAGTCTATTGCCCGATGCCGGCGCGAACCTTGTCCGCCATATCCCGGGCGCCCTTCTCGATGGTCGAGATTATCTGGCGACCCTGACGCTTCTGCTCCTCGTTCACCATACGCAGCAACTCGGCATCGCTCAGCGCCCTGCCGTCTATCGTCATTGCAAAGGGCAGCGTGGCATAGGCGTCCATCGGGTTGGCCAGGCTGAGCGCCGTATCCTCGAGTGCCTCGTAGGCATAGTGACAGGCCGACTGCATGGCCTTGCGTCCGCCGTCCCTGTCGACCACGTCAAAGCTCAGCGATGTCACGGCGTACTCCGGCCGATGAAAGGTATTCTCGTTACCCTTCCACTCGATCGACTCGGTAGAGGTGTGCATGGCGCTCGTGAGGTTCTTGCACAGGGTCACGCGCACGTCTTCCGTGGGACCGGAACAAGCGGTGATCAGAACAAGACTCAAAGCAAGCCCGCCTGCCGCCAAAATCCCGGGGTTCGAAAATTTATTCATCTCTTCACTCTCTGTTGTTTACTTGATCGCCGGGCGCGGCAAGGCGCGGCTCATTCGTCCGGCTCGATACCGTCCACCTTCTGGAAGCCCCGGGGCAGTTTGTTACCCCGACGCCCACGCTCCCCCTCATAGGCATTGAGGTCGGATGAACGCAGGTTCAGATAGCGCTTGCCCGAATACAGGCGGACCCTGCCGCCGTCCGGTACGGCAAGGACATCAACCACGTATTCGCTCCGATCCGCGACCGCCTTGGCAGGCACCCCGATAATCTTGTTGCCCTTGCCCCGATTCAGCTCCGGCAGGTCACTGGCCGGTATCACCAGCATCCGTCCCGCGCTGGTTACCGCCACCAGGCGATCGGTGTCCGCGTCCGTGATCATGGACGGCCGCAGAACACGTGCGCCGGCAGGCAGGCTCAATGCGGCCTTGCCCGCCTTCTTGTTCGCCATCAGGTCCCTTGCGCGAACACGGAACCCATACCCGGCATCCGAGGCGAGCAACCAACACTGATCGGGATCACCACCGAGCACGGCGACGAACACGCTCCCCGCCGGCGGGTTGAATCGACCGGTCAGTGGCTCGCCCTGACCACGAGCCGAGGGCAGCGTATGTGCCGCCAGGGAATAACTGCGTCCCGCCGAATCGAGGAATATCGCCTGTTGATTGCTGCGCAGCCGGACCGCCTGCCGGAAGCCGTCGCCGGCCTTGTAGTTCAGGTCGGCGGGGTCGATCTCGTGACCCCTGGCCGAACGGACCCAACCCTTTTCAGAAAGAACCACGGTCACCGGCTCGCTCGGGGTCAGCTCGGTTTCATCCATCGCCGTGGCAGCGTCGCGCTGCATGATTGGCGAGCGTCGCTCATCGCCAAACTTTTCCGCGTCGGCCATGAGTTCCTTGCGGATCAGGGTCTTCATGCGCTGCTTCGAGCCGAGCGTTTTCTCCAGCTCCCCACGCTCCTTCGCCAGTTCTTTCTGCTCCGCACGGATCTTCATCTCTTCTAGCCGCGCCAGCTGGCGCAACTTGGTATCAAGGATGTAATCCGCCTGCGATTCACTCAGCTCGAAACGCCGCATCAGGACCGGCTTTGGCTCATCCTCGCTGCGAATGATCCGGATCACCTCATCGAGGTTGAGAAAGGCGACCAGCAAACCATCCAAAAGGTGCAGGCGTTCCCGCACCTTGTCGAGCCGAAACTGCAACCTGCGCCGCACCGTCTCGAACCGGTATTCCAGCCACTCGACCAGGATCTGGCGCAGATCCTTGACCCTTGGTCGGCCATCCAGGCCGATCATGTTCAGATTGACGCGGTAGCTGCGCTCCAGATCAGTGGTCGCAAACAGATGCAGCATCAAGCGCTCGATATCGACCCGGTTCGAACGCGGGACTATGACGAAGCGCGTCGGGTTTTCATGATCCGACTCATCACGCAGATCCTCGATCCATGGAAGCTTTTTCGCCTGCATCTGCGCCGCAATCTGCTCCAGCACACGAGTGCCCGAGACCTGGTAGGGCAACGCGGTAATCACGATGGCACCCTGGTCCTTGTGCCAACGCGCCCGCAGTCTTACCGAACCGCCGCCGTTCTCGTAGATTTTTCGCAGTTCGGGGCGCGGTGTGATGATCTCCGCCTCGGTCGGAAAATCGGGCCCGGGGACGTGCTCACACAGGTCCGCCAGAGACACCTTGGGTTCTTCGATCAGACGGATACAGGCGGAGGTGACCTCGCGCAGGTTGTGCGGCGGGATATCGGTGGCCATACCCACCGCAATACCCGTTGCACCGTTCAAAAGGACGTTGGGCAGACGCGCCGGCAGCATGGCCGGCTCCTTCAGGGTGCCATCGAAGTTGGGCACCCAGTCCACGGTCCCCTGCCCCAGTTCGGACAGCAAGACCTGGGCATAACCGGTCAATCGCGCCTCGGTGTAACGCATGGCGGCAAACGACTTGGGGTCATCTGGCGAGCCCCAGTTACCCTGACCGTCCACCAGGGGATAACGATAGGAAAAGTCCTGCGCCATCAGGACCATGGCCTCATAGCACGCAGTGTCACCGTGCGGGTGGAACTTGCCCAGTACGTCACCGACCGTGCGTGCCGACTTCTTGTGCTTGGAGGCCGCTGACAGCCCCAGCTCGGACATGGCGTACACGATCCGCCTCTGGACCGGTTTCAGACCGTCGCCGATGAACGGCAGGGCCCGGTCCAGGATGACGTACATCGAATAGTCGAGATAGGCCTTCTCGGTGAAATTGCGCAGCGGGAGCTGTTCCACACCCTCGGCGTTGTACTGCGGTTCCTGGTCCATCACATTTTTGGCTGATTTTGAAGAAGCACGGATTCTACACCCCCGGCCGGGCTATGCCGTATCAATCCGACTGCAAAACAGATCGTTCGCCCGGTACGCGGCATTGTCCCGGACAGAAACCCTTACCAGCAGACGCGCTTTCCGCGCCAGGATTGGCCTATCATCGGGTTGAGAAACGAGCCGCGAACCTTTCAAATGCCCGCCCCCACGCCGACCCAGAAACTCAAGGTCTTCCTGCAGACCCATCCGCGCCTGTTCGTGCTGACCGGTGCGGGTATCAGCACCGCTTCGGGTATCCCGGACTACCGTGACGACAATGGTGACTGGAAACGTCCGGCCCCGGTGCAGTACCGGGATTTCGTGGATCAGGCCGCCACCCGCCGGCGCTACTGGGCTCGCAGCCTGATCGGCTGGCCCTGGTTTCGGGGTGCCAGGCCGAATCTGTGTCACCAGACGCTGGCAGATTGGGAGTCTGCGGGACGGATCTCGCAACTGGTGACACAGAATGTCGACCGCCTGCATCAGGGCGCGGGGTCACACGAAGTCATCGACCTGCATGGCCGGCTTGACCGGGTCATATGCCTCGACTGCCGGGCCCTGTCCGACCGGGCAGCGCTGCAGGAGGAACTGCTCGCCGTCAATCCGGAGTTCGCGGCACTCAGCGCCGAAATCGCGCCGGACGGCGATGCTTACCTGGAACACACCGATTACCGGCATTTCCAGGTCCCGGACTGCCCGCACTGCGGTGGCATCCTGAAACCCGATGTCGTGTTCTTCGGCGAGACGATCCCGCGCGAGCGCGTGGACCGCTCGATCAGCGCGCTGCTCGATTCCGACGCCCTGCTGGTGATCGGTTCCTCGCTGATGGTGTACTCCGGTTTCCGCTTCTGCCGTCTGGCGGCAGAGCACGGCATACCGATCGCCGCCATCAACCCGGGGCGCACACGGGCCGATGAACTGATCGACCTGAAGCTGGCCGAGCGGTTCGAAAACGTGATCCCGGCCCTGGGAGGATTCGGGACATGTCCGGATACGGCATGACGAGGTGCAGGATCACGGTGGGGATACCGCTCTTCCCTCGGCGATCCACCCGGTGATCCCGTCCCGCACGTTGTACACCTGCGTATACCCCATCTCCAGCGTCAGCTTACGTGCCAGCCTGGCGGTGCGGCTCCCGGTGCGACAGATCAGAATCAGCGGCTCCTGCCTGTCGACCTCAGCGTTGAGTGTCTCCAGGAAACCCGGCATCAGACGACTGTATTGGTCCACATAGGTGAGCAGCCGGCTGCCCGTGACAACACCGGTCTCGTGCCACTCCTCCGGACGCCGGACATCAAACAGTGGTGCTCCCTGTTCGAGCAGGTCGCGCAGCCCCACATTGTCGACGTCCGTATAGGGCGCCTCCGAGCAGGCCGTCAGCTGCCAGGACAACAGCAGCACCAGATACAAAGGAATCAACTTCACGGCGACTCCGTGGGTGACGGGGTGCGCTGCCTGACAGGGTACACAACGACGCGGTTGCGAACCTCTGATTCAGGACACTAGCCGTAAGCACCCTGCAAAAAAGGATTGTGCGCCCGTTCTTCAGCGACTGTGGTGGTCGGACCGTGCCCGGGCAAGAGCGTCACCTCATCACCCAACGGCCAGATGCGCTGGCGGATCGAATTCAACAGGGTCTGGTGGTCACCGCGCGGGAAATCGGTCCTGCCGATTGAGCCCTGAAAGATCACGTCTCCAACAATCGCGATCCGGTCCTGTTCGTGCACGAATATGACGTGTCCCGGTGTGTGACCAGGGCAATGGTGGACCTTTAACACCTGGTCTCCGAAACGCACTTCGTCGCCTTCGTCCAGCCAGCGTTCCGGCACAAAGGCCTCGCAGGGAGGAAACCCAAACTGTTTACACCATTGCGGCAGGGTGTCGAGCAGAAAACGGTCGTCCTCGTGCGGTCCTTCGATCGGAAGCCCCAGTTCGCGCGCCATGCGGCCGACTGCGCCCACGTGATCGAAGTGGCCATGGGTTACAAGAATCTTCTCCAGGGTGACGTCCGCCTCCCGTGCCACGGCAAGGATTCGCTCGGGATCACCCCCCGGATCGACAATCGCCGCCCTGCCGGTGGATTCACAGCATGCGAGGGTACAGTTCTGCTCATAGGGTGTAACGGGAATGATTCGAACGTCCATAAAGGAAAGCCTACCCCGGCCGATAGCAGAAGAGCAAAACCAATCCTTGCGGTGGATAAGCCAACATGTTCGGAAACTGGATCGGCCGCAGCGCCAAACGAAATGAACTGAGTGTTGCGGATCTTTCGGCCCTGGGCGCCTACTCTGGGCTCTCTGCCACCGAACTCGAGATGGCACTCGGCATGGTGGATCGCATCGGTATCAAGCAGGGGCTCATAACCACCGAACTGCCGACAGACCGCAGAGTATTCCTCGAATACGGCAGCGTCCAGATTCAGACCCACACGGGATATGTGCTGCTGCTCAAGGCAGATACCCCTCAGGCCCGTTATCCGATCCCGCTGAAACCGGATATAGCCAGCCTGTACGCACCAGAGCCCTGCAGTTTTCTGACCGTACCCAAATCCGTCGACCCGGTACCTCAGTCGGCATCAGCGCAGATATCGGAACGTCCCGAGCTCACCACCGAAGAGTCAGAGGCCCTGGAACAACTCAGGGCCTATTTCCGCAAGGAACACTGTGAACTGCCCAGCCTGCCCGACCTTGCATTGAAGATCGGCAAGGCGATCGACAACCCGGACAACGCCAACGAGGACATCGCGCGTCTGATCCAGCTCGATCCGGCACTCACCGCACGCATCATCAGCGTGGTAAACAGCGCGGCCTTCGGTGGCCTGAACAAGATCCAGAGCATCCATCAGGCAACCGCGCGTCTGGGCCGAAGCAAGGTGCGCAGCCTGGTATACAGCTGTCTGCTCAAGAGCATCTTCAAGATCAACTCCCCCAACCTCAAGGAGCACATGGAAACGCTGTGGCAGCACTCGGCGTACGTCGCCGCCCTGTCCTTCGTGCTGGGACGCGAGACACCGGGCATCGACCCGGAACAGGCGCTGCTCGCGGGCCTAATCCACGACATCGGCTCTGTTGCCGCGATCGGCGGGGTTAACCGCTTCCCGGTGCTCGCCAAACGCGAAGAGGTGCTGGATTACACGATTGCCAGCTCGCGGATAGAAATGGGTGTGCTGACACTCAAGCAATGGGGCCTGCAGGATGAATTGCAGGATGTGGTCACCAACGCTGAAAACTGGTTCCGTATGGGGAGCGCCATCCCGGAGAATCCCGACGTGGTCATCCTGGCCCAGTTGCATGCTCTGATCGGCACGCGTGAACAGACCAGATTGCCGCGGGTCGACACCATTCCCGCCTTTTTCAAGCTCGCACACGGCGAACTCACGCCACATCAATCGCTAAGCGTTCTGGAAGAGGCCGAGGCGGACGTAAGGGAAGTGCGCGCATTGATCAGTGCCGGCTGACGTAGCGAACGCAATATCGGGGTAACTCGCACCCGCGGGATGCGGGAATTCAGGACAATACAATCGGATCAGACTTGCGTATCGCGGTGCCGGTCCGGCTGGTTGATTCTGGCTTTCAACCGCGCAGGACGCTGCGCATCTCGTCAACCTGGGCCTTGGCCTCGTGTAGAATCTCCAGACTTTTTTCAGGTGTCGCACCGTCGCCGAGCACGCGCTGCATGGCCGTGATCTTCTCCATCGGGGGCAGCGTGGCGAGTTTCTGCTTGCGCAACAACTCATGCACCTGGGCGACGATCAACAGATCAGTATAGTCGGGCTCGCCAATACGATTTCGCGTCCAGTGCTCGGCGTCACGCGCACCGGCTATGACGGCTGAGCTGAACTTCCACTTGCGCAGAATCATCGCACCCAGTTCACCGCGCATGCGCGTGATGGTCTCTTCCAGAGCGGCCTCGTCCTGACCCAGTTCGGGATACTTATGGATGTAGTTGAGGATCGCGATCGCGCCCACATCGTGGACCAGGCCGATCAGCAGGGCCTCTTCCGGCTGCATGCCCTTGATCTCGCGCGCCAGTACGAAACAGATGGCTGCAATCTGGGCACTGTGTTTCCACAGCAAATGCATCCGCTCCTGAATCATCGGCACTTCGCTTCTGAAAATCTCTTTGAGCGCAAAGCTCAGGACCAGCTGTTTGGTGGTACCCATACCGAGGCGCACTACCGCGGCCGGACAGGTCTCGACCGCCGCCAGTCCTCCATACAGCGCGCTGTTGGCAGCCTTCAGCAGCTTGGCTGCCATCGCCGGGTCGGCCTCGACCAGCTTGGCGATCGCCTTTGCATCACTGACATCGTCGTCGATCGCACGCCGGATGCGCAGCGCCAGGTCCGGCAGGCTCGGCAGAATGCTGTTGTCGTTCTTGAGATCATCGTAAAGCTGAAAGCTCAGTCTTGATTCGGATTCGCGACGTTCCTCTTCTTCCTGGCTCTCCACCTGAATTTCTTCGGGGTCACGCAGGCGTCCGTCGCAGCCGGCGGCACTGAGTACGATATCAGGTACACGGATGCCACTGACGTGGCCCAGGGCCCTGACGCCAAACAGGCGCGGTCGCAGATTTGCCACCGGGTTGCGTGCCGTTTCCGGCGTCACCTCGATCGCCTTGTTGCCACCGTCGGCCGCTTCCAGCGACACCTCGCCCTCCTTCAGGAAGTAGGTGTAACCGTCGTCACTGCCACGTTCGACAATGACGGTTCCCTTGGCCGCCTCCACGGGCTCGACGGCCTCTGCGACCACCTCGAGTTGCCATGGCGGCAGGTTTGTCAGCATTGAGATTTTGCGCAATGCTTCAGTGTGTTGAGTACTAGCCATGCCCCCTTAGCGGCAACTTGGGCTGGGAGTTTAGGCCCTGATTGGGAAAAAAAAGCAGTGGGTTCTCCAGCCCCCGGCGGTAATCTTCAGTGGTTTCACAAACACCCCTGATCGCCTAATCTTGGCCAGACCGTTTCGCCAGAGGTTACTTCGTGATATCTGCCCGTCATCTGCATTGCGCCCCCATCGCCCTGCTGTTGTTGAGTCTGTGTACCCATGCCGGCGGTCCGCCGCGGATTGCCGATATCCATCTGCATTGGAAATGGAATCAGAAAGAGGTCATCGACGCATCGGACGCGATACAGATCCTGCGCAAGCAGAACGTCGGCCTCGCGGTGGTGACGGGGACCCCGCCCGAACTCGCCCTCGAACTGCAGGAACTCGCCCCGGATATCGTACGGCCGATCTACGGCATCTACCGTATCCCGGGCGAATGGTCGAGCTGGCATCACGACAAAGACCTTCTGAAGCGCGTGCGCCAGGCGCTCGAGTCCGGACGCTACTTCGGGATCGGTGAGATCCACATGATCGGTGGATTCATCAGTGACTGGAAAAATCCCGTGATCGCCGGTCTGTTCGACCTGGCCGCGGAGTTTGATGTGCCGGTACTGCTGCATACCGAGTTTTCGCGCGCCAATTACACCCTGGGCCTGTGCCAGGCACACCCGCAGACACGCTTTCTGTGGGCGCACGCCGGATCCATGCTGAAGCCGGCCGAAGTCGAACGGGTCCTCGACGGCTGTCCCAATGTCCAGGTCGAGCTCTCCGCACGCGATCCCTGGCGACACCGCGCCAATCCTATCGCCGACGAGCAGGGACAACTGCTGCCGCAGTGGCTGGAGCTGGTCAGCGGTCATGCGGATCGCTTCATGATCGGTTCCGACCCGGTGTGGCCGGTAGACCGGCTGAACCCCTGGGACGAACCCGATACCGGTTGGCAGGAGCTGCCGCGCTTTCTGGATTTCCATCGCACCTGGCTGTCCGCCCTGCCGGAAGGACAGGCAGATGCGATCCGCTGGGAAAATGCGCGGCGTTTCTTTCGATACAGGGATCAATCCGGCCCGTAATCCCAATGGCACTTTGCGAGCCGACGGGCGTCGAACAGCACGCCGGCGGGTTCGTTTCGTGGGCGTCTGCCGCAGGGATGCGGCATTCGAGCCTCCACGGACTGGTTCAAGGCGTCCCGCGGGTCGAATGCGCCGGCGCGCAAATGCTTAAGCAAGTGCTTGATCCGCTTCTTTCAGACCAGGGCTATCGGCTCCGCCTGGTCTGATCGCTCGTGCACCCGACCGACGATCGCGGTCTCTGTATAACCCAGCTCCTTCAAAGCCCGGACACAGCTTTCCGCCTTCCCACCAGGCACGCCGGCGAGCAGGCCACCGGCGGTCTGGGGGTCGAACATCAGGGGATAACGCGGGTGTCGGCCAACGTGCTCAAGGTCGCGTATCGCCCTTCGCAGGCGCAGGTTCTGTGGCTGCAGGGAGGACAGTATGCCCGCCGCCACGGTCTCTATGGCACCCGCCAGGACCGGGACTTCATCGATACCCAACTCCGCATCGACCCCTGCTGCGCGTGTCATTTCTACCAGGTGCCCGAGCAGGCCAAAACCGGTGACATCGGTACACGCCGTCACACCAAATCGCTGCAGGCATTCAGCTGCCGCCTGGTTTGACACCAGCATCGAGTCGATCGCGGCATCGATCCAGCGCCCTTTCGCCCGCCGGCGCATATCCGCGGCAAACAGGGTGCCCGTCCCGACCGGCTTGGTCAGGATCAGGGCGTCGCCCGGTTGAAGACCGCCTTTTTGCAGGACCTTGCCCGGCTCGATAAAGCCGTTGACAGTCAGACCGAAGGCCAACTCGGCACCTTCGCTGGAATGCCCTCCGGCCAGCACGGCACCGGTCTTGGAGACCGCTTCCAGGGACCCGCTCATCACGTCGTACAGCGTCTGTTCGACCACGCGTTCGCGCCCGTAAGGCACCGTCGCAATCGCCAGCACCGACTGCGCCTGTGCGCCCATGGCGAACAGGTCGCCCAATGCATGGTTGGCCGCAATCTGCCCGAACACGTAGGGGTCGTCGATAAAGGCGCGAAAATAATCCACGCTCTGTGCCAGCAGCATGCCATCGGGCACCCGGTAGACCGCCGCATCGTCGGGTGAATCCAACCCGATAACGACATCGTCCCGCCGCTGTGGCGGCAGACGCTGGATCACCCTGCTCAATACCGTGCTGCCGACCTTGGCGCCACAGCCGCCGCAGCGCATGGCCAGGGTCGAAAGCTCTCTGATCGCCTGCTCATCGGCGACCCCGTCGGCGAGTGCAGGACCTGCATCGGCGGCCATTTCCGGCAGCTCGTTGAATCGCTGCATGAATCGACGGTCGATCCAGTCTTTCAGGGTCCACAGCCATCGTCCCTCGGTCGACCATCCCCCGCGCGAGGCAACCGCATAGCGGTCACCGGAGCTGATCAGACCGAGAAAGTTACGCTGTGGCCTGTAGCGCTTGAGTGTCCGGGCGCAGCTCGCACGGCGCAGATTCTCCGTCAGCACCCGCCCCTGGCGCACTGCAAATACCCCGGACTTTGGGCGCGGGTGCGCCATCGAGGCGATGTCGCCCGCAGCAAAAACCACGGGATGGGACTGCGACTGCAGGAAATCGTTGACCTGGATGAACCCATGTTCATCGACCGCCAGACCCGCCTCGGCCGGCCACTCGGGTGCCGATGCCTGGGTCACCCACTGCACGGCGTCGGCGAGTCGCGGTGGCTTGCCTTCAGAGTGAACCGCATCCGCCGTGACTTCGATTACCCGGTGCCCGGTATGCAGCGCAATGCCCCGCTCGCCCAGAATGCGCTCGAAGCGCCGGCGCACTCCGGCATTGTGTGTACGGAAAATCTCGTCACCGTCGGTGAGCAGCTCGTAATGCAGTCGCTCCGGGTCATCGCCCTGCTCGGTCAGCAGGGTACGCAGGCGATACTGTGTCGAGAGCGCCAGCTCGACGCCTCCGGCACCACCGCCGACCACGACGATGCGGAAAGTCCCATGACTCTTCAGCACGCGCTGCTGCAACGCCTGCCACTGCACCAGCCAGGCGTCTATCGGTTTGACCGGCATGGCGTGTTCCAGTGCCCCTGGGACCCCGATTGTGAGGGGTCTTGAGCCGGTGTTGATCGAAAGCAGATCGAAATCGACCGGCGGCCGCCCCTGGGCCAGGACTTGCCTGTTGTCCAGATCCAGGCCATCGACCTCGGCGTGATAAAGACGCGCGCCGGCAAAGCGTGCAAGCGGTCCGAGATCGATATGGCACTCGTCGTAATCATAGTGACCGGCGACGTAGCCGGGCAGCATGCCTGAGTATGGCGTGTGGATATCGCGTGTGATCAGGGTCAGACGCACACCCGGGATAGGGTGCATACCGAACCGGCGCAGTACCGAAACATGCGCGTGCCCACCCCCCACCAGGACGAGGTCTTTTGCCACGGGTGCATTAACGGACAGCATATTTTCTTACCAGTTTCAGGGCCTTCAGATTGCACAGGTCCTTAAACCTGCGAATACGTCATTTCGTTGTGCGCCGTAATAATTCCGCCAGGTGTTGCGGATCATCCGGCCTCGGGTCGCCCAGCCGCCACCGCGCAACACCCGGGTTTCACCAAACAGGGGCTGCGAATAATCCGCGTACATATCCGGCTCAAATCCGGGATAGGGCTCGAACAGGGTATCGGTCCATTCCCAGACATTGCCGATCATCTGGCGACAACCAAAGGCACTGTCTCCGGCGACCAGAGCCCCGACGTCAATAGTACCCAGGGCGTGACCGTCGAGGTTGGCGATTTCAGGTGCGGGCGGTTCATCACCCCAGGGAAACGCGCGTTTGACCTGCGCCAGTCCAAGTCCGTCGGCTGTCGGCTCACCGGCGGCAGCAACCTCCCATTCAAGCTCGGTCGGCAAGCGGCGCCCGGCCCAGCGACAGTATGCCTGGGCCTCATGCCAGCTGACATGGATCATCGCGGCCCGCGCCTGCAGCGGCTGCCAGCGGTCAAAATGCCGGCTTTGCCAGCCATCCTCGTGCTTTCGCCAGTACACGGGGTGATCGAGCCCCTGTCCCTGCAGCCAGTCCCAGCCCGCATCGCTCCACCATTCGCGACCAGCATAGCCACCGGCGTCCACAAAAGCGGCGAACTGGGCATTGCTGACAGCGGTTCGCGCGATTCGAAACGGTGCAACCTGTCGCTCGTGCCCCCACTTTTCATTGTCGAATACGAAGCCCTGGTGAGGACTGGCGCCCAGCAAGAAGGTGCCCCCGGGAACGGCAACGTCCCCCGATACGTCATCAGAAGCGGGATCGATGCGCCTGCCGGCCCGGATTGCAGGCGCAGGATACCCCAGGGTCTGTCGCGTATAGGTGAAGGCTTCCGTGTGCATGTCCTCATGAAAAACGGCGTATTGCGCGAGATAATCGCGCTTGCCGTCCACACCGCCGTCTTCCAGATGACGGCACACGCGTGTCTGCACCTCCTGCATATATGCCATTGTGTCGGCCAGCTCAGGCAGGGGCAGGTCCCAGCGATGTTCATGCGCAATATTTATCGAGTCGTACAATTCGTCGACATTCGGGAAAACAGGCTGCTCACCGAAGTGCTGGCGCAACACCCAGAATTCGTAGAAATAGGCCGTATGACCGATCTCCCAGCGCAGTGGATTCACAATATCCAGGCGTGGCCCCATCATCTGGCGCGCGTCCAATCCCTGGATAAGGCAGAGTGTTCGCTCCCTTGCGTCCTTTATCTGTGCGAGCAGTTGATCCGACATCTTGGCTGTAATCTCCGAAACCCTGGCTTGATGTTCGCAAGGTTGGCCGGCAAAGTCACATCAGCCTTTGGTCAATCGGATCGAGCCATGCCCCCGTACCCATCCCCCAGCTCCCTGCCCGCACGCTGACGCCGGCATGCGCATCGAACTGATCACCCCCGCCCCTGCGCGTTCACGTTCTGGCAATCGGGCCACGGCGAATCGCTGGGCGCGCCTGCTGCGTGGACTTGGACACCGCGTCAATGTAGTCGTCGACTACACTGGAGACGACGCCGACCTGGTGGTTGCATTGCACGCCTGGCGCAGCGCCTCCGCCATCAGCAGATTCGCCGAGCTGCATCCGGACAAACCCCTGATCGTCGTCCTGACAGGCACGGATGCATACCGGTTCATCCACAGCCATCCGGACGAGACGCTCGGCTCGATTGAGCGGGCCGACCGGATCGTCGGCCTGCACGGCCTTATCGGCGAAACGATTCCGCCCGTGCAGCGACACAAGCTCAGGGTAATCTATCAGTCTGCGCGACCACTGAGCGGGCGCATTCCACCCAAACGCATTTTCAGGGTCTGCATGGCGGGGCATCTGCGTGACGAAAAAGATCCGCTGCGGCCTGCGCTGGCGGTTCGCGACCTGCCCGCATCCAGCCATCTGCAGGTCGACGCCTACGGCAAGGCGCATACCCCGGAATGGGCCGCGGCGGCGGCCGCAGAAGTCGAACGAAATCCGCGCTACCGCTGGCACGGTGAGATTGGCCACGCACAGCTGCGCCAGGTATATCGGCGTTCACACGTGCTGGCGCTGAGCTCCAGGATGGAGGGCGGAGCCAACGTGGTGTCTGAGGCGGTAATGGCCGGCCTCCCCGTCGTCGCCTCTGAGATTCCGGGTTCCGTGGGACTGCTCGGTGCCGACTATCCCGCCTACTACCCGGCAGAGGATACGCGCGCGCTGCGCGATCTGCTGTTACGCGCCGAATCCGACGGCGCCTTTTACGCTCGCCTGCAGGAGGCATGCAACGCAAGGCGCCCGCTGTTCAGCGAACAGGCGGAAAGACAGGGATGGGCAGACCTGCTGGCCGAACTGCGGCCTGCGTAGAACTGCACATCCGCGGCCGACCACCCGGGCGGTCAGCGCATGCCCGGCATCTCACGCATCTGGCCCATGCTCTGCTGCATGAACTGCTCGAACCCCACACGCGGATACCGTGAAAGATCAAGGCCCGGCATCGTGCCATTCCTTTTCACCCGAATCACCTTGGTCCCCTGCATCTTCTCCCCGCCTCCGGCGACGCCCATCTGGCTCATGATCCGGGTGCGCTGGGCCTCGGGCAGGTACTGCAGGACTGCGGGGTCCAATCCCGGCATCGCCGCCATCTTCTGCATGTCCAGCATCGGGAAACCGCGTTCAGCCAGTTCGGCCATCGCCTTGGTCTCAGGGGTGTCGCCACCCATTTCTCCCGCCGACTCACCGAATCGCCGAAACACCTCGAGAAACGGACTGTCCCCCATCTCATCCTTGATCTCGCGCAGCAGCTTTTCACTGATGCAGACTTCACGGTCGCCGCCGATCAGGTGGCACTCTGAGGTATAACCGGCGATCTTTCTGTCGGCCGACCTGGTGATACTGGCCGGCGGCGCGGAATTCTGCATCTGCATGGCGCGCTCCATCACGGCGCGCTCCTCGGCACTCAGGCCGGCCATTGCCCGCTCGCGCATGGAACTGACCGACTGCAGCATCTGCTCGCATGGATCGGAGACCACCTGCCGGTGTTGAACGAACCAGCAGTTCCCCTCGCGGTCGACGCCCATGGACGGTTTGTCCCCGAGCATCAGAACGAACTCACCCTGCTCGAAATATTGCGTGCTGACATCGCCCCCGCCGTCGCTGCTTACAACCACGGCGGCCTGGGCAGCCACGGACAGGCTGGCGGCGAATAGCCCCAAAAACGACGATCTGATCATGTTTTCCTCCGATGTCATTGTGCGCGAAGCCCGAGGCCAAAATGCCATTGTATCCAAGCTGGGCTCGAAGACGCCTTGCGGAAACGGGTTTTAAGACAGGGTTAAACGCTCGGGCACAGGTCGGAAAGAAAGACAGATTACTCGTTTGCGGCTACGTGCCCGGCGATACCGCGACGAACGTCCTTCAAGATACTCAACAGATCGCTGTTCCAGCGGCCAAACTGAATCTGCAGTTCTTCATCCGGAAAAAAAGGGGCCAGGGCCTCGGGATTCAACACCGCGAGCAGGGTCTCATCCTTCTCGGCGATGACCGCGATCTTCAGCGGCAGGTAGGAAACCAGCTCGGGATAACGCTCGCTGATCATGCGTACCTCATCGATCTTGCCAAAGAACACGACCCGATAGAGGTCCGACTTGTAACCGAAATCGGTCATCCCGCCATCACAAAGCTGAACATGGGCAACGGTGTAACCATGCTCCTCGATGCTGCTCTTGACGTATTCGATCACTGTCTCCGCACGCATCGGAACCCGGCCCATGATCATATTTTCCGCGCCGGAGCCCCCTGCGAAAAGCAGTGTGGTCGCGAGCAACAAAGCCCTTGTCAGATGCGTGCTCATAGCGTCGCCTCATCGATGATCTCGGTGAATGTCTCCTCCACCCGATCCCAGAGGTTGACCAGTTCGTCGTTGTTGAACCAGCGCGAAACAACCCGCAGATTGGGCACCACCAGGATAACCTGGCCATCCTTTCGCTCCATGATCGTGATCCGGCATGGCAGGACCACGCCAAGTCGTGGCTCGATCTTGAGCATCCCGTACAGCACATTGAAATTACAGAACCGCACACCGATCTGCCGGGAATTGACGCTGAACTCGTCGATCAGGCCCTGCTCGACGAGTCGATCCGGAAAGATGCGGAAGTTGGCACCTGTCAGCGATGCCTTGACATTGGCCACGGTGGTGTCGAAATCGTTGGGCGATTCATAGACATGGGTCGGGCGTTCCTCGGGGCCGATCGGCTCCACCGGACGCTCACGCCGTTCGAAAGAACGCACATAGGCCACCACGTCATTGATTTCCGACTCGCTCAGCTTTCCTTTTCCAAATGCCGGCATGCCCGACGATTTGCGACCGACCGAGACAACGCGCCTGATCATCTGGTCCGGAGCCGAAGCCAGAAAGCCCGGGTTGCAGATGGATGCGGGCATTACCAGGAAAGAGCGTTCACGCGACAGGGTTACACCGGTGCCTTCGCCCTCGCCGCTGCCGTCGGCAGCATGGCACTTGGCGCAGTGCTCCCCGTAAAGGGTCTTACCATGCGCCGCATCACCGGCAATGCGATCGTTACTGAATTCAATGGGTTCGGTCCCGGACCGCTCGCGCAGGAACTTGACGATCGCATCGACCTGCGCGTCGCTCATGCGCATGAAGCTCGGCATTACGCGACCGGGGCGGCCCAGGCGAATGGTACTGCGCAGGTAATCATCCGAGACATCGGCCAGCTTCGCATTGAGCAGCGGCAGGCCGATACCACCCTGCCCCTCCATCTGGTGACAGGCACCGCAATGTTCCACGTACAGTTCTCCGCCATCCGGCGCCGCATGCGCGATACCGCCGGCGAAAACGACCACCAGGCTTAGGCCGGAAAGCAACGAGCGTAAAGGCTGCATAAGCGGAAGACTCTTAACCATCGTTATATTGCGCTGCAATATTAGCGGATACTGATGGAAAAAGTTTAGGCTGCTTGTCAAGTCTTTGAGGTCGATCAAAGAATTGACAGCGCGACCGCCATCCCTGCCGGAACCGGCAGCCGGTCAATGGCACGCAGTGCCGATCAGGTCACCTCGGCCAGGTCTCCACGCTGTTGCAGCCAGGCCTTGCGATCACCCGCCCGCTTCTTGGCCAGCAGCATATCCATCAGCTGGTTGGTCTCGTCACCATGTTCGACCACGAGTTGAACCAGTCGCCGCGTATCCGGATGTACCGTGGTCTCACGCAGCTGCATGGGGTTCATCTCGCCCAGGCCCTTGAAGCGCTGGATACTCACCTTGCCCTTGAGCTTCTCCGCCGCCACCCGGTCGAGTATGCCCTGGCGCTCATGCTCGTCGAGGGCGTAAAAAACCTGCTTGCCGACATCAATGCGGAACAGCGGCGGCATCGCCACGTACACGTGCCCGCCGAGGACCAGCGCGCGAAAATGCCGCAGGAACAGCGCACATAGCAGGGTGGCGATATGTGCGCCATCGGAATCGGCGTCGGCGAGAATGCAGACCTTGCCGAATCGCAGTTTCGACAGATTGTCACTACCCGGTTCGACCCCGATCGCGACCGAGATATCGTGAACCTCTTGTGAAGCCAGGACCTCGGCCGAGTCCACTTCCCAGGTATTCAGAATCTTGCCGCGCAGCGGCATGATCGCCTGGAAGTTTCGATCACGCGCCTGCTTGGCGGAACCACCCGCCGAATCGCCCTCGACCAGAAACAGCTCGGTGCGGGCCGGGTCGTCGGAAAGACAGTCCGCCAGCTTGCCGGGCAACGCCGGCCCCTGGGTAATCTTCTTGCGCACCACCTTGCGGCCGGCGCGCTGCCTCGCCTGGGCTGCGTTTATCGCCAGTTCGGCGATGCGTTCACCCATCTCCGTATGCTGATTGAGCCACAGGCCGAAGGCATCCTTCACCACGCCAGTGACAAAGGGCGCGCATTCGCGCGATGACAGCCGCTCCTTGGTCTGACCCGAGAACTGCGGATCCAGCAACTTGACCGACAGCACATAGCTGAGGTTGTTCCAGACATCGTCAGGTGACAGCTTGACCCCGCGCGGCAGCAGGTTGCGGAACTCACAGAATTCGCGCACCGCCTCGGTGAGGCCCGTTCGCAAACCGTTGACGTGCGTGCCGCCCTGGCTGGTCGGGATCAGGTTCACATAACTCTCTGTGACTGCCTCGCCTCCCTCGGGCAACCAGACCACGGCCCAGTCTGCCGCCTCGTCGTTGCCGGCACCACTACCGACAAAGGGTTCTTCCGGCAATGCGGCTGCGCCCTGGAGCGAGTCCACCAGGTAATCACGGAGTCCGTCCTGGTAACACCACTCGTCATGTTCCTCCTCGCCCTCGCGGAAAAAACGGATCAGCAGGCCCGGACACAGCACCGCCTTGGCCCGGAGCAGGTGGCGCAACTGGCGCACGCTGAACTTTGGTGAGTCGAAAAACCGCGGGTCCGGCCAGAAGTGCAGGCGGGTACCGGTATTGGCCCTGCCGACCCGGCCCACCTCTTCCAGATCGGAAACCTTCTCACCGTTCGCGAAGGCCATGTTGTATTCGGCACCATCACGTTTGACCCACACCTCGAGGTGCTTGGACAGCGCGTTGACCACCGAGACGCCGACACCATGCAGGCCGCCCGAGAACTGGTAGTTCTTGTTCGAGAACTTGCCGCCGGCGTGGAGCTTGGTGAGGATGACCTCGACACCCGGAATACCCTGCTGGGGATGCATATCCACGGGCATGCCCCGGCCATCGTCGCTGACCTCGATGGAACCGTCCTTGAACAGGGTCAATTCGATTTTCTTGGCATACCCGGCGATGGCCTCATCGACGCTGTTGTCGACGACCTCCTGGGCGAGATGATTCGGACGGCTGGTATCGGTGTACATGCCGGGGCGCTTGCGCACCGGCTCGAGTCCACTCAATACCTCGATAGCGGAGGCGTTGTAGGCGCTCATGGTAAATCAGCAACTCGCTGCAATTTTATTGGCCTTTCTGGATGATGTCGCGGTGGAATTCACCGGTAAGTGCATCGACAATCTGGTGGGCGTTGCGAAGCTCCCGGTAGCCGCAGAAATAGTCATCGAGCAGTTCCGCACGGTAGCTGTAGCTGCCTTTTTTTACCGACTTCCACAAAGGCCGCCTGACCTTCGTGACCGGTGGCTTTCGACCCGGGTTCGCCCACGCATAGATCTTGTATTCACGTGTGTCACAACGGTAACCCTCGAAACTGCCTTTCTCCAACCCCGAATCGCTGCGCGTCCACAGCCAGGCACGCACGACGTAGTCGTCCGGGTTGACCGTGATACGTGATTTATCGACCAGAAGAACCATCCCCGGCGGCAGCCGGCCCATTCGAACCTCGGTCAGGTCGTCAGGCCTGGGGACCGCCAAGACCTCGGTCTCGTTCTCGATCCAGGGGATATCCTGACTGTCGTCGTAACTGAACTCGCCGCGATCAACCTCGTCACGGTATTCGTAGTAGGGATCTACGTCATCGCGCGCGAATATTGATGGGGACAGGCAGATCGCTAATGTCACAACGATGGCGTGGAGAATACGGAACAGGCGTGTGTCTTGAATCTGCATAGGCCGCGAGTTTACCGCGGTGGCGCCCCAGAGTGTATCTACCGGGTTTACGCCACGGCTCCGCGTGAGTTAGTTTTATAAGCCACACAAGGAACCAGCATGAGCCCAAAGAAAACTGAACCGGCCTCATTCGAGGAGTCACTGAGCGAACTGGAGGCCCTTGTGGAACGCATGGAGAGCGGAGACTTGACTCTGGAGGAGTCGCTCGGCGCCTTCGAACAGGGGATCGCCCTTACCCGCAGCTGCCAGCAGGCCCTGCAGGCCGCGGAACAGAAGGTCGAGATCCTCACCGCCAAGACCCGGGACGCGCCCACCGAGCCGTTTGACGATGACACTTGATCCTGCGTTTCAGGTCTTTCTGGGGGATTGCCGTACCCGGGTGGAGCGCGCGCTGGATCGATGGCTGCCGCCGGAAACCACCCAACCCGGCATCCTGCACAGCGCCATGCGTTACGCGACCCTGGGTGACGGCAAACGGGTGCGTCCGGTGCTGGTCTATGCGGCCGGCCAGGCCCTTGGGGCCAGGCCGGACCGCCTCGACGCTGCAGCGTGCGCAGTCGAACTGATTCATGCCTATTCGCTGGTGCACGATGACCTGCCTGCGATGGACGACGACGACCTCAGACGCGGTCGACCCACCTGTCACAAGGCCTACGATGAGGCCACTGCAATCCTCGCCGGGGATGCCCTGCAGACGCTGGCTTTCAGGGTGCTCTGTGAAGACGACAACCTGTGCATAGACCGCATTGATCGCCTGCGCATGATCGCCGAACTGGCACAGGCAAGCGGCTCGCGCGGGATGGCCGGAGGCCAGGCCCTGGACATGCAGGCCACCGGCCGCGAGATAGAACTGGCCGAGTTGGAAAACCTGCATATCCACAAGACCGGGGCCCTGATACTGGCGAGTGTCCGCCTGGGTGTCCTGGCCGCAGGAGCCGGCCGCGATGAGCGCCTGCCCGGACTCGAACGCTATGCGAAATGCATCGGCCTGGCCTTCCAGGTTCGCGACGACATCCTCGACGTCGAAGGCGAGACCGAGGTCTTGGGCAAGACCCGAGGCAAAGATGTAGCGGCCGCGAAAGCGACCTACCCGGCCCTGCTCGGTCTCGACGGGGCACGCGAAATGGCCCAGCGCCTGGTCGATCAGGCGCTGGAAAATATCGCCAGATTCGACGACGCGGCCGACCCCCTGCGTCAGCTGGCACGTTACATCATTGGCCGCGGACGCTGAAAAATAAGACATTTCTCCAGATTGGGCGGACAAATCAATAGCGTCTTCACCATGTTGGAGAGATAATGCCGGGCTACGCCATACATTTTCCGATGTTTTGTTGCCCAGACCGTGGCGGATATAATTCTGAGCAAATCACTCAACTTCTGGCGGGCATCGCCCGCTGAGCAGCACATGACCGCAGCAAATCCAAAGCCGACCACCGGAAGCGAAATCGAAGACGTTCAGGGGAGCGCCGATACCCGTCGCATTGCCATCAACAAGGTCGGCATCAAGGACATCCGCCATCCGGTGAGGGTCAAAGACCGCAGCCAGGGCGAACAGCACACCGTCGCCAATTTCAGCATGTACGTGTTTCTGCCACACAATTTCAAGGGCACGCACATGTCGCGTTTCGTGCAAATCCTGAACAGCCACGAGCGTGAGATCTCTGTCGAGTCTTTCAAGGACATGCTGAGCGAGATGGTGGAGCGCCTCGAATCCGAGCGTGGGCACATCGAGATGAGCTTCCCCTACTTCGTCAACAAAAAGGCGCCGGTATCGGGCGTGGAAAGCCTGCTCGACTATGAAGTGACCCTGATCGGCGAGGTCCTCGATGGCAAGCCTGTGATGTACACGAAGGTGGTCGTGCCAACCACCAGTCTGTGCCCCTGTTCAAAATCGATCTCAGACCGCGGCGCACACAACCAGCGTTCACACGTCACCCTGACGGTGCGCACCTGCAACTTCATCTGGCTCGAAGATCTGATAGAGATCGTCGAGAAACAGGCGTCATGTGAGCTTTACGGCCTGCTCAAACGTCCCGACGAGAAACACGTGACCGAGCGCGCCTACGACAATCCGAAATTCGTGGAAGACATGGTGCGTGACGTCGCCGCCATGCTCAACAAGGACGACCGGATTTGCGCCTACACGGTGGAAGCCGAGAATTTCGAATCCATCCACAACCATTCGGCGTACGCGCTTATCGAGCGTGACAAAGAGGCGGAGCAGACCGCTCACTAGGTTCGAGGTTCGAGCTTGTGCGGGGCCTTGGATCGGGCTGAGCCCTGCGACACACTCGGCTTCCTGCACCCTCTCGTTGCCAATTCCCGTTGCGGTCGAAACGATCCCGCAACCCGGCTAAAACTTGCTGCGCAGAATCAGCAGGTTCTCACGCTGGTCCATGTCGAACTGGGTCAATACATTCATACCAAGCAGCACATCGCGGGGGCTGTCACCCTCGATCACCACCGCGTTGACATCATCCAGGCGCACGCCACCGATAGAGACAGACCGCAGACTGATCCGGTGCCCGATGGCGTTTCCGGATGCCGTCCCCACGCCGATGCGGACTCCATCGACACGATGCTGGATTCCCAGGCGCGCGGCATGCACCTCGCTCATTGCAATGCTCGTTGCGCCGGTATCGACCAGGAAACGTACGGGCTGGCCATTGACGAGACCATCGACGAAATAACCCTCGGTACGACTGTCTTTCAGGATCCGGATCTCGCGCAGCTGCTTCGGCCGGTAGCTTGCATTGACCGCCGATCCCAGACGCAGTGTCTGGCTGCGGCCGTCGATCTCCACCACCGCCTCATTTGGATTGGCACTGATCAGGCGAACACCACCTGGGCCCGTCTTACCGGCCGCCAGTACCTTGCGTTGGCCGTCGATCTCGAGCATCGCCTTGTCCGGAAACAGTGCAAGAACACGCACAGCCGGCCCGGCGACCGCAGCTGCACTGAGCAGGCACAAGGCAATCAAAACTCGGATAAACATGAATATACCCCCCAGCCCATGTGTCTGGACTATAGCCAATATGCCAGACCCTGCAGACACGCTGCCGCAAACAAGCCGGCCACCAGATCATCGAGCATGATACCAAGACCCCCGCCCACCCGGCGGTCCAGCCAACCGATCGGCCAAGGCTTCCAGATATCGAACAGACGAAAAAGGGCGAAACCAACGACAACCCACAACCAGCCGGCGGGTGCCGCCAGCATGGTGAGCAGATAGCCCGCAATCTCGTCCCACACGATCCCGGGATGGTCATGCACACCAAGCTCACGAGCCGCCTTGTCGCACAACCAGATTCCCACCAGGATCACCGCCAGCAGTACCGCCGCGTATACCGGCAGCGAAAGCCTCGAGAGCGGCAGGTAGATAGCGACAGCCAGCAAGGTGCCCATGGTGCCCGGCGCCTTCGGCGAACAACCGGCCCCCATGCCAAAGGCCAGCAGATGGGCAATATTGCCCTTGGCCGGTTTCGGCAGGGGTTTAGGTTCGGAAGTGGTCGAATCCATCGGGGATCTCCTCGCTCAGGCGCCCGTCCGGATAGACCAGCACGATGCCGCTATTATCGACCAGGCAGCCGATTTCCTGGATCTGCTGACCGGCCGCGCGACAGGCGAACTGCATGGCGTCGAGCTGCGACTCTTCGACACTGAACAACAACTCGTAATCATCACCGCCGGCCAGTGCGTGCTGCCAGTTCCCAAGCGCGCATTCGGCACCCACCGGCGCCGACACCGGCAGTCGCTCGAGCTCGACCCGCGCCCCCACGCCGCTGGCCGAGCAGATATGTCCGAGGTCGGCGATCAGTCCGTCAGAAACGTCGATGGCTGCATTCGCCCGGCCGAGCAGTAGATGCCCCAGCGCCACCCTTGGCGTGGGGCGGTCGAGGCGTCGCTGAAGATAGGCATCGTCGGCCGAGGAAGGCACAAGATCCCGCGAACGCTGCAAGGCCAGCCCGGCGTCGCCGACGCAGCCACTCAGAAACAGTCGGTCACCCGCTCTGGCATTACCCCTCTTCAGCGCCAGCCCCGGATCGACGAAGCCGTGCACCTGCACCGTGATGCTGAGCGGTCCACGCGTTGTGTCCCCGCCCACCAGCTGCATCCCGTATTCCGACGACAGCGCCGCGAAACCGTCGACAAATGCGCGCAACCAGGTCGTATCGGCCTCAGGCAGGGTCAACGCCAGGGTGACCCAGGCCGGCTCCGCCCCCATCGCGGCAAGATCGCTGAGATTGACCGCGAGCGCTTTGTGGCCCAACGCTGTTGGATCGGCACCGGGCTGAAAGTGCCGCCCTTCCACCAGGGTATCCATACTGACCGCGAGACTCTTGCCGGTGGGTGCCTGCAGCAGGGCGCAATCGTCACCGATCCCGATCAGCACATCCGGGCGCCTGCCCGTGGCATTGGCAAAGTACTGCCGGATCAGGTCGAATTCGGAAACAGCCACGGCGCCTGGGGTCAGCGCCGGGCCGACGCCTCGATCGGGCGCAGTTCACGTGCCGCCTTGTCCAGGACACCGTTGACATAACGGTGGCCCTTTTCCGCACCAAAGGTCTTGGCCAGTTCGACCGCCTCGTTGATGACCACCCTATACGGGATCTCGGGGTGTTCGATGAGCTCGTACGCACCCAGACGCAGAATGGCACGTTCGACCGGATCGACCGACTCCAATGCGCGATCGACGCAGGGTGCCAGTGCCGCATCGAGCTCGGTCAGTCGCGTGGGTACCCCACGCACCAGTTCGGCAAAGTACTCGGTATCAAACTTCCTGGCGTCCTGTTCCACCATGAAGTGGTCGATGATGGTCCCGACATCCTGGCCGGCCATCTGCCACTGGTACAGCGCCTGGATCGCCAGGCTGCGTGAACGGCTGCGTTGCCGACTCACCTTAAAGTTGCCTCAGAGCTCACGCAGCAGGTTGACCATCTCAATGGCCGTGGCTGCTGCCTCACCGCCTTTGTTACCCGCCTTGGTTCCGGCCCGTTCGATGGCCTGTTCGATGGTATCCACCGTGAGGACGCCGAAGGAGATGGGCACACCATGCTTGAGCGTGACATGCGCCATGCCCTTCACGCATTCGCCGGCCACGTACTCAAAGTGTGGAGTGCCGCCGCGAATCACGGCACCCAGTGCGACGATGGCATCGAACTCACCCTTGGCCGCCACCTTGTCCAGCACCAGCGGCATTTCGAAGGCGCCAGGCAGACGCACGACCGTGATGTCTTCCTCGGGCGTTCCGTGGCGCTTGAGCGTATCGATGGCGCCGGCCTCCAGGCTGTCAACCACGAAGCTGTTCCAGCGCGCGACCACGATACAAAAACGGGCATTGGTGACATTCAGGCCACCTTCGATTGTCTTGATACTCATGCAGATTTCCTCTTCAACCGCGTTTCTGCTCAATTACTCGGTACTGACGAACTCAACCACTTCCAGGCCAAAGCCGGCAAGCGCGTGCAGATGTTTCGGGGCGCTCATGACGCGCATCTTACGTACACCGAGATCGCACAATATCTGCGCGCCGACACCGATGGTACGCAGATCCTCCTCGCCAGCGGCGTTGCGCTCCGGAATCTGATCATCGACCCCATGCCACTTGTAGTCCTGGATGCGCTGCACGATGGCACGAGCGGTGTCATAGTTGCGCAGCACCACGATAACACCCTCGCCCGCTTCCGAGACCAGATCCATCGCATTGCGCAGCGGCCAGCCGCAGTCGCGGGTGCTCTCGAACATGTCGCACAGCGTGTTCTGCACATGTACGCGCACCAGGGTCGGACGCTCCGGGCTGATCTCGCCTTTGACCAGGGCGAGATGCATCTCATTGCCAATCACATCCTGGAAGGCCACCAGCTGATATTCGCCATGCTGAGTCGGCAGGTTGCAGGAACTGACACGCTCGACTGTCTTTTCGTTCTTGATCCGATACTGGATCAGATCGGCGATGGTGCCGATCTTGAGCTCGTGTTGTTCGGCGAAAATCTCCAGATCCGGACGGCGTGCCATGCTGCCGTCCTCGTTCAGGATCTCGACGATCACCGAGCTCGGTGACAAACCCGCCAGGCGGGCCAGATCGCAGCCGGCCTCGGTGTGCCCGGCTCGTACCAACACCCCGCCAGGCTGCGCCATCAGCGGGAAGATATGGCCCGGCTGGACCAGATCCTGCGGCTGGGCGTCGGGCTTGACTGCGGCCAGGACCGTGGTCGCGCGATCCGCGGCCGAGATCCCCGTCGTGACACCCTCCGCCGCCTCGATCGATACCGTAAAGTTGGTCGCCTCGAGCTGGTTGTCGCTGTTGACCATCAACGGCAGACGCAGCTGACGACAGCGCTCCTTGGTGAGGGTCACGCAGATCAGCCCGCGACCGTACTTGGCCATGAAGTTGATCGCCTCCGGGGTGGTCAGTTCGGAGGCGACAATCAGGTCGCCCTCGTTTTCACGGTCCTCATCGTCCATGATGATGACCATGCGCCCCTGACGCAGGTCTTCGATGATTTCTTCTGTGGTATTCAGTGCCATCTCAATGCAACTGGCTCGGCAAACGGCACAGTTTAACAGTCCTGACCCTCAAGAGAGAATGCCCCAATGGCAGAATCTGAAGGCGTAATCCGTTATCAACTCGATTATCTGCCGGGGAATCTGCCACAGGGGTTGGGTCTTTCCAGCCTGCTACTGTGGTTCGGCCGGTGTCGCGCCCTGGGATTGATTGGTCAGGACCCTGAGCGCTACGACGGTTTCGCTTACGGCAATATCAGCATTCGCGCCGACCTTGGCTTCGTGATTTCCGGCACCCAGACGGGCGGCAACCCCGGTTTGTCGCCTCAAGACCTGGCCTGGGTGCAGGATTTCGACCCGGCACAAAACCGGCTCAAAGCGACCGGCCCCGCGCGCCCCTCGTCGGAGGCGATGACACATGGTCAGATCTATCGGGCATCTCCAGCGGCCAACGCTGTGATCCACGCTCACTCCGCTCTGATCTGGCGGCAGGCCCGGAGGCTCGGTCTGGCGCTGACATCCCCAGAGGTCGGCTATGGCACGCCTGAGATGGTCGCTGAAGTCGAACGCCTGCTGGGATTGGAGTCGGTGAACTTTGGCGCGTTCGCCATGGGCGGACATGAAGACGGTGTTGTCGCCTACGCCGCAGACATGGACACCGCAGGCAGGCTGATGCTGGACCTGCTCAGCCGAGCAACCGCAAATGCCGCCCGATAGACTGGGCGTCTCGTAGTCTGGCCAGCCGAGTCAAAAGATCCGGATAAGGACTACACCCATCGACACATGCCCTAAACTTGAACCAGACCCGCGGACGCCTTCGCTGGCCGCCCTCGGATCTTAGCTTAACCAGGCCATCACCTTGAAAGACGAAAACCGCAAAACAATCTCTCTGGTGCTCGGCAGCGGCGGCGCGCGTGGCCTCGCGCACATCGGTGTCATCCGGGTCCTTGAGCGTAATGGCTGGAAGATCGGCGCTATCGCCGGCAGTTCCATAGGCGCACTGATCGGTGGTTTTTACGCAGCCGGCAAACTCGACGACTACGCCGACTGGGTGCAGGAACTCACCGAATTCAATGTCCTGCGCTACCTGGACATCGCCTGGGGCGGCGCCGGCATGCTCAAGGGCCAGATGTTGATGGAGACCCTGCAGGAGTTCGTCGGCAGCCATCGGATCGAAGACCTGCCCATACCACTGACCATCGTCGCCTCAGACGTCCTGGCCCGCAAGGAGGTCTGGCTGAGCCGAGGCGATCTGTTCGACGCCATCCGCGCCTCCATCGCGGTGCCTACCGTGTTCACGCCGTATGTCATCAAGGGCCGACCACTGCTCGACGGGGGCGTTCTCAATCCAGTACCCATCGCACCCACATTGCAGGACCCGACTGACGCAATTATCGCCGTCAGTCTCTCCGGCGTTGAGAAACGGATCGGGGGCGGCAACAGACGCGCAAGCGCGCCGAAACCTGCGGAAAAGCCGCGCCACCGCTATCAGAAACAGATCGAGGCCTTTATCGACAGATTGCAGGAACGTCTCGGCTTCGGCGGTGAACAGGAAGAGAGCCAGCCCAGCCTGTCTCTGACCGACGCCGCACTGTTGTCACTGGATGCGATGCAGGCAAGTATCGCGCGCTCGATGCTCGCCGCCTACCCGCCGGATCTGTTGATCGAGATCCCGATCAATACCTGTCGCGCACATGAGTTTTATCGTGCAGAAGAGGTCATCGCGGCAGGCGAGTACTGGGCAAAGCAGGCCATCGAACGATTCGACAACCACACTGGTTGACCAACGGGCGCCCCCGCCGTTCACCTGGCCACTGACCGTATCAGCAAATCATTTACTGATGAAACCGGTGCGCGCCAGCATGGCCAGGTCGACGCCAGCCTCGCCCGGCTGCGCCGCCTTGTCCCCAAGCAGCAGACGCTCGAGATGGCGGGCAACCAGGTCGACCTCGAGATTCACCCGCTCACCGGCGGCATAGCTGTCCATGATGGTTTCCTGCAGGGTGTGTGGAACGATATTGAGCTCAAACCGTTGCCCGTCCACCGCATTCACCGTGAGGCTGGTGCCGTCTACAGTGATTGAGCCCTTGTGCGCGATATACCGGGCCAGTTCGTGTGGTGCCTCAATGGTGAAACGGACCGAGCGTGCATCTTCGTGCCGTTCAATGACCGTACCCAGGCCATCGACATGGCCGCTCACGAGATGCCCCCCGAGCCGGGTCGCAAGTGTGAGGGCCTTCTCGAGATTCACCCGGCTGCCCGACTTCAGCTGACCGAGACTGGTCAATGAGAGCGTCTCGCGCGAGACATCGGCCGCAAAACCGTCATCGGACACCTCGACTGCAGTAAGGCACACGCCATTTACCGCAATACTGTCCCCCAGGGCGACATCAGCGAGGTCCATTTTTCCGGTCAGCACGCGCAATCGGACATCGCCACCGCGCTGCTGGAGTTCCGCGACCCTTCCTACCGCCTCGATTATCCCCGTGAACATTCGTACATATCTCCGATCTTGCCGACTCGACTGGGAACTGACCGTGACGATTGTACAGCCGTGGCAGGCCCCCGACCTAAAGTTGACCCGGGCGATGCCGCTTCCTATCCACAGACAGACCAAAGCTGTGGAGTGACTGTGTTCAGCGTCGGAAAAAGAATCGGTATCGGATATCTGTTGATGGCAGCCCTGCTGATGGGTATCGGTGCCGCCGGTTTGCTGGGGTCAGACCGGATCAGCGACGCGCTGAACCGCATCACAGGCCCGGTAGACACCACCGTGCGCGCGGTCGACAAGGGCATACGCGGCGTACTGCAACAGATGATCGGGGTCGATATGGCACTCAGTGCCCGCAGCGAAAAGGCGCTGGAACAGATCGCCGTCGGCAGCGAGCTGTCATCAAACTCCTTCGAAGCCATCAACGGCGCAGGGCTGGTGTCCCGCGATCAGCTGGACCAGGTGCAGCAGAAGATGGCCGATTTCGATACGGTCAGACAATCCCTGCTCAAATTGCATGCAGACTATGTCGAGAGCTACAGGACACTGCTGAACACGATCAACCAGTCCAAGGACCTGCTGCTGGTGATCGAGGAGCAGGCCAGTCAGGCGTTGGTCAACCTGGAATGGAACGCCGGCCTCGCGGAGAACGAATCCACCAACGCGATCGATACCGAGGAATGGGGCATCATTTCCGCCACTGCCGATGCCCGCCTGGCCCTGATGACACGCCTGTTCGATTACCGCCAGTTGCTGGATGACCCTGAGAATGCCGACCTCGTCGAGGCCGCGAGCATCAGTTTGGGCGACCTCAACATCTATATCGAGCAACTTGCCGAGTCGGAATCGCTCATGGGCAAGCTGATCGGTAAAGGACCATTCGGCAAACAGACCTTCGACGCCGCCCTGCTGCAACTTGCGAAGTCCAACGAGGACCAGTTCAACGAAGCGTTGCAGACACATGCCGAACTACGCCGCACCCGCGAACGCTATAGCGAGGTGGCCGACGCATTGATGCAGGATGCCAGCCAAATCGAGGAGGAGAGTCGCCAGATCGTCGAGCAACAGCTGACCGCTGCGGCGGATTCGCGCAGCTCGGCAATCTGGCTGGTGGTCGGCATGATACTGGTCGGACTTGCGATGGCCTTCGCGGCCTACCTCGCCAGCATCCGCACCATCGCCACGCCATTGCGCCGGGTCGCCGATCGCATGCGCGAGATCGCCAGCGGCGATGGCGACCTCACAGCACGCCTGGAGGTCAACGGCAAAGACGAAATCAGCGATGTCAGTCACTCATTCAACGAATTCGTGGCCAAGATCCGCGAAACCGTGGTCCAGGTCGGCCAGGGTGTGCAACAACTTGCCCAATCGTCCAGCGAGATGAACACCCTGACCGAGGCCAATCTCGGCCGTTCACAGCGGCAGCAGGACGAGACCGGACAGATCTCCACCGCGACCCAGCAGATGACCGTGACGGTCGCCAACGTCGCCGATTCGGCGCAGTGCGCGCTCGAGAGCGCCAACCGCGCCCAAAGTGAGGCGAACTCGGGTCAGACGGTGGTAGGGAATACGCTGAAGGCCATACAAACGCTCGGGGGCCAGGTCGAACTGGCGGCCGAAACCATTCACTCGCTCGAACGCGAAAGCGACGCCATCGGCAGCGTCATCGATGTCATCGGCGGTATCGCCGAGCAGACGAATCTGCTCGCGCTCAATGCAGCGATCGAGGCCGCACGTGCCGGCGACCAGGGTCGTGGATTCTCAGTGGTGGCAGACGAAGTACGCACGCTGGCCAACCGTACCCAGCAATCGACCGCCGAGATACTGGGCATGATCGAGCGACTGCAGTCGCAGGCGCACGAGGCCGCTAAAACCATGCGTGAGAGCAGCGAAATGGCACAGAGCACGGTGCAGCAAGGAGAGCAGACCGGCGACTCGCTGAAAAACATTGTCGATTCTGTCGCGAGCATCCAGGGCATGAACCAGCAGATCGCTAACGCGGCTACCGAACAACGCCAGACTGCCGAAGAGATCTCTCAGAGCCTGGTAAGGATCAACAGCGACAGCGAAGAGGTCGTGACGGACAACCACCAGATCAGCGACAACGCGCGTTCGCTGTCACAGCTCTCAAGGCAACTCGAGGGCCTGGTCAGTCACTTCCGGACCTGAGCACCGAGGGCCAAGCTCGATACGCAGGTCACGGCCAACGCGGCGGACATCCCGGAACTCCAGATCCACACGCTCAGCCAGGCGCTCCAGTCCCGGGAGACTCACCAGACCACGTGCCGCATCCCCCATCAGGTTCGGTGCCACATAGACAATCAGTTCATCCACCAGACCCGCCTGCAGCGCGCTGCCGGCAAGGATCGAGCCACTCTCAATCAGCAGCTCGTTCACCTCACGCGCAGCAAGCGCGCGAAGCAATCCGGAAAGGTCTATCCGACCGCCCAACTGGGGCAGCCGCAGGATTTCAGCGCCGGCAGCCTGCAACTCATCCTCGGTTTCGGCGGAGGCTCCCTGGCCGCACACGATCAGGGTCTGGCCCGGCAGACTCAACATTTTCGCTCTTGGTGGCATGCGCAGCCGCGTATCCAGTACCACGCGCAAGGGCTGATGCAGAAAATCATCGCTGTCCACACCAGACAGCTCGTCGGCCGACAGGCGCACGTTCATCGACGGGTCATCGGCCAACACGGTGCCGATACCGGTCAGGATCGCACTGCTGCGTGCACGCAGCAGCTGCACATCCCTGCGCGCGGCTTCGCCCGTAATCCACTGGCTCTCCCCACTGGCCATCGCGGTGCGGCCATCGAGGCTCATCCCGAGCTTGCACCGCACATATGGCAGACCGCGGCGCATGCGCCGCAGAAAACCGGGATTCAAAGCCTGGGCATCCGCCTCAAGCAGACCGACCTGGGTCTCGATCCCCGACTCATGCAGCATCGCCAGGCCCTCACCGGCAACCAGGGGATTGGGATCCGGCATCGCGGCGACCACGCGCGTCACACCCGCATCGATCAGGCCCTGCGCACAGGGTGGCGTTCGACCGTGGTGCGAGCAGGGTTCCAGGGTTACGTAGGCAGTCGCCCCGCGGGCTGCATCTCCGGCGGCCGTCATTGCATTGCGCTCGGCGTGCGGCTCACCGGCTCTGCGATGCCAGCCCTCGCCGACCACACGCTCGTCACGCACCAGCACGCAGCCCACGCGCGGGTTCGGGTCCGTGGTGTAAAGGCCACGTTCCGCCAGGCGCAGCGCACGCGCCATGAACTCGTGGTCGGCGACGCTGAACGAGGTGCTCATTTCTCCTCGTCAAGCAGGTCCATCTGCTGACGGCGGGCCTCGGGCGTCAGCTGGCTTTCGAGTTTTTCGATCTCTTCGCGAAAGGCGTTGACGTCCTCGAACTGGCGATAGACCGATGCAAAGCGCACGTAAGCGACCTGGTCGAGCTTTTTCAGTTCGTCCATCACCAGTTCACCGATCTTGCGTGACGATACCTCGCCTTCTCCGCGCGCCATCAACCGCCGGGTAATGTGGTTGATGGCGCTGTCGGTGGCTTCCGTGGAGACCGGCCGCTTTTCCAGCGAGCGCTCGATCCCAGTGCGCAGCTTCCGGCCGTCAAAGTTGACCCGCCGACCATCGCTCTTCACCACGCGCGGCAGATTGAGTTCTGCAGATTCGTAGGTCGTAAACCGTTCTTTGCAGTTATTGCATTCGCGCCGCCTGCGCACCTGATCGCCGTCCCCGTGCAATCGGGAATCGACGACCTTGGTGTCCTGGGCTCCGCAGAATGGACAGCGCATCGCGTCAGGTCCGAGGTGCGAGGTGCGAGGTGCGAGGAAAAAAAGAATCGCGCGCCACCGAAAGGGGGCCCGGATAAATCTGGTTACACGTTGGCAGCCTCATGACAATCTCCCCGGATCGTGCCCTGGTCCCTCGAACCTCGAACCTCGATCCTCGATCCTCGATCCTTACTGGTAGACCGGATACCTGGCGCAGATATCAAGTGCCTTTGCCTTCACGGCCTCGATCACTGAGCTCTCGCCACGACTGTCGATGACATCGCACATCCAGACGGCAAGTTCGCGGCAGTCTGCCTCGGTGAATCCGCGTGTGGTCACTGCCGGCGTGCCGACGCGAATACCGGAGGTCACGAAGGGCGACTGCGGATCGTTTGGCACCGCGTTCATGTTGACTGTGATATTGGCTGCACCCAGCCAGGCATCCACCTCTTTGCCGGTGAGGCCCGCCTCAATGAAACTGACCAGGAACAGGTGATCATCGGTACCCTTGGATACCACATCGTAGCCACGATCCATGAATACCTGCGCCATGGTCTGGGCGTTCTTCACCACCAGCTTCTGGTATTCGACGAACTCGGGCTCCATCGCCTCCTTGAAGGCCACCGCCTTGGCCGCGATCACATGCTCCAGCGGCCCTCCCTGCCCCCCGGGGAATACCGCCGAGTTGAGTTTCTTTTCGATCTCCGGGTTGGCCTTGGCCAGGATCAGGCCCGAGCGCGGACCACGCAGGGTCTTGTGCGTGGTTGTGGTGGTGACATCGGCGATCTGCACCGGGCTCGGATAGACCCCCGCCGCAATCAGACCGGCGACATGTGCCATGTCGACGAACAGGTAGGCCCCAACCTCGTCGGCAATCTCACGGAATCGCTGCCAGTCGACGATACGCGAATAGGCCGAGAAGCCGGCCACGATCATCTTCGGCTTGTGCTCGCGGGCAAGACGCTCGACCTGTTCGTAGTCGATCTCGCCAGTATCCGGGTTCAAACCATACTGCACCGCGTTGTAGATCTTGCCGGAAAAGCTCGGCTTGGCGCCGTGAGTCAAGTGACCGCCATCGGCCAGAGACATACCGAGAACCGTGTCACCTGGCTGGCACAGCGCCATGTACACGGCCAGGTTTGCGGAGGAACCGGAATGCGGCTGCACGTTGGCATAGTCTGCGCCGAACAGCTGTTTCGCACGGTCGATAGCCAGCTGTTCGGCCTTGTCTACAAATTCGCAGCCGCCGTAGTAACGCTTGGAGGGATAACCCTCGGCATACTTGTTGGTCAGGACCGAGCCCTGGGCCTCCAGCACCCGCGGGCTGGTGTAATTCTCCGAGGCGATGAGTTCAATATGCTCTTCCTGGCGACGCTCCTCGGCCTTTATGGCCGCGAACAGCTCGTCGTCATAACCTTCGATACGCATCTCTTTGCTGAACATCGGCGACCTCGCAACGTCTTGAAATGGAAAAGCAAACGGCCCCTGGATGGGGCCGCTGGCCGGGGACGGTCAATAGCCCCGGGACGATCGGGAAAGTCTGCTGTAGATCGCCCCCAGCGTCAAGCAAGGGCCCCCGGGCGCTGCCATGAACCCGGCCACTCAATGATATCGGGCCGCCCGCCTACATAGTGTACAGGCACAAAAAAAGCGGTGGCCCGGGCCA
Source organism: uncultured Gammaproteobacteria bacterium (assembly GCA_963759055.1). Taxonomy (GTDB): domain Bacteria; phylum Pseudomonadota; class Gammaproteobacteria; order Chromatiales; family Chromatiaceae; genus Thiosocius. Next base: position 33,851 of record CAVWYD010000035.1, on the reverse strand, counting down.
ACCGCTTTTTTCGTCTTGATTTGGGGTGGACGATGGGGCTCGAACCCACGACCACTGGAATCACAATCCAGGGCTCTACCAACTGAGCTACGTCCACCATTGAAACCGATATTCCTACCTCACCCCGCAACAGCGCCGGTTCGACCTGCTGCGTGCCACGCACCCCGTGGCGGATTTGGCGCCCCGAGGAGGATTCGAACCCCCGACCAATAGCTTAGAAGGCTACTGCTCTATCCGACTGAGCTATCGGGGCCAATTTTCGAACCCGTTCCGAAATCTGGTCGGGGTAGAGAGATTCGAACTCCCGACATCCTGCTCCCAAAGCAGGCGCGCTACCAGACTGCGCTATACCCCGAATGGCGCTCCACCAATTTGCGAAGGCGGCAAATGATACGCGCAACGCCATATTGGCGTCAATGAATCTCCCCGGCTCTGATATCATCGCCGATTTAGCCAGGCACAGTCCGTGATTGCAGGCCAAACATGAGCGCCCAACTCCTTGACGGCAAAGCCATTGCCGCAGAAATCCGTAAACAGGTCAAAGCGAAGGTAGAGGCACGGGTTGCCGCCGGGCAGAGGCCGCCCGGTCTGATCGTCGTGCTGGTGGGTGACAACCCGGCATCGCAGGTCTACGTGCGCAACAAACAGAACGCCTGTGAGCAGGTCGGGTTCCATTCAGAGCTGTTGCGGCTTCCGGCCAGCACAAGCCAGGAAGAGCTGCTCGCGCTGATCGATGAACTGAACGCACGCGACGATGTCGACGGCATCCTGGTGCAGCTGCCATTGCCGCAGCAGATCGACGAAGACACCGTCACCGAGCGCATCCTGCCGACCAAGGACGTGGACGGTTTCCATCCGTACAACATCGGTCGTCTGGTTTTGCGTCAACCCCTGCTGCGGCCCTGCACCCCACGGGGCGTGATGACCATGCTGGCACACACCGGGATTGACCTGGTCGGCAAGGACGCCGTTATTGTCGGTCAGTCGAACATCGTCGGCCGGCCGATGTTCCTGGAACTGTTGATGGCACGCTGCACCGTGACCGTCTGTCACAGCAAGACCAAGGACCTCGCCGGCAAGCTGGGCGCGGCCGATATCGTGGTTGCTGCCGTGGGCGTGCCACGTTTCGTCAAGGCCGAGTGGGTCAAACCGGGCGCCATCGTGATCGATGTTGGTATCAATCGGCTTGAGGACGGCAGTCTGTGTGGCGATGTAGACACCGCAGCGGTCAGCGAGGTGGCCAGCTGGATCACACCGGTACCCGGCGGCGTCGGCCCGATGACGGTGGCCACGTTATTGGAGAACACCCTGCTGGCGGCAGAACTGCACGCCGACGATCGATAAACCGGACGCTGCAGCCGATTCGGGCGCCCGGAGCCGGATTGCCGTCTCAGGCCTCGACCGCTTTCTCGTGCTGCCTGTCCGCATGACCAAGGCCCGTGCTCGAGCGTTGCTGCATGGCGTCGTTGGTTTCGCCTACCTGTCGGACGGTAATCCACATGCTGGCCGAGACCTTGATGACCTCTCCCTCCCAGTCCAGCTGCTCACTACGCAGCAGGGTGGCGAGGCGACGGCAGAATGCCCTGGCCTGATCGGCCTCCTCACAATGCAGGTAGATGGCGAAACCTTCGCCGTCCGGCTCCACAGGCAGGTCATCTTCCCGGGTCTGGCTGCGAATGTGCCGCCCGACCGTCCTCAGCATCAAGGCCGCCGCACGGCTGCCATAACGACGCCGGATATCGTTGAGCCCGTCGATCTCAACCCTGACGAGCACCAGTCGACTGTGACCGAAACGGTCATCACGTGCGAACAGCCCCGGCAGCGCCTCTGCGGCATAAAACCGGGAATATAGTCCGGTCAGCGGGTCACGCATCACCGCCTGTGACAGACTTTGGCGTGACCGCAACAGAAGAGCACTGGAGACAAGCAGAAGGCCGAACCCAACCGCAAGCACGGCGAATGCCGCCCCGCTGGTCGCAGTGCCGGCAGTTGTATCCATCGGCATGCCGCCGTATGCACTGGCGGCCGCTGCCGGTCCTGACCCGGGAACGAACCAACCCCCGATCACGTAGCCAACCAGGCCGATCCCCATGAGTGCCATGAACAGTGCCGCTCTCGATGCCAGGTTGTTTTGAGCTGCTGTTGCCGATGTGTACACTGAACAGGATTCCTCGTCCGGAAATGGGTACCGGTCCTGCGACCGGTTCTTTAAGCTAGCGGCCGGAGCGATCGATTTTTTAAACCCGCCGCGCCCGGTGTAAAATCGCCGGCTTCCCAACATCAGCAGCCCCATCCGGCAGAGAGCTATGGCCCAGTACATCTACACCATGAACCGCGTGAGCAAGATCGTGCCGCCAAAAAGGCAGATCCTGCGCGATATCTCCCTGTCCTTCTTCCCCGGCGCCAAGATCGGGGTCCTCGGCCTCAACGGCGCGGGTAAATCCACCCTGCTGCGCATCATGGCCGGGGTGGACACGGATATCGAAGGCGAGGCACGACCTCAGCCCGGCATCAATGTCGGCTACCTTCCCCAGGAGCCGCAGCTGGATCCGGAAAAAGACGTGCGCGGCAATGTCGAACAGGCGCTGGGGCATATCGCCGAGGCGACGGCCGAACTGGACAAGGTCTATGCGGCCTATGCGGAACCCGATGCCGATTTCGATGCCCTGGCCAAGCGTCAGGCCGAACTCGAAAACATCCTGCAGGCGGCTGACGGGCACAATATGGACCGCCAGCTCGAGGTGGCCGCGGACGCCCTGCGTCTGCCGCCCTGGGAGGCCGATGTGACCAAGCTGTCCGGTGGTGAGCGACGCCGGGTGGCGCTATGCAAACTGCTGCTCTCCAAGCCCGACATGCTGCTGCTCGACGAACCGACCAACCACCTGGATGCCGAGTCCGTTGCCTGGCTGGAGCGCTTTCTGCACGACTATACCGGTACCGTGGTTGCGGTCACCCACGACCGTTACTTTCTCGACAACGTGGCTGGCTGGATCCTCGAACTCGACCGTGGCCACGGCATCCCCTGGGAAGGCAACTATTCGTCCTGGCTGGAACAGAAAGAGGCCAGGCTGGAGCAGGAACAAAAGCAGGAGCAGGGTCGGATCAAGGCCATGAAGGACGAACTCGAGTGGGTGCGATCCAACCCGAAGGGTCGTCAGGCCAAGAGCAAGGCCCGCCTCGCCCGCTTCGATGAATTGCAGAATCAGGAATTCCAGAAGCGCAACGAGACCAACGAGATCTACATCCCGCCGGGCGAGCGCCTGGGAGACCTGGTAGTAGAGGCCAAGCGCCTGCAAAAGGCCTTCGGTGACAAATTGTTGTACAAGGACCTCAGCTTCAACCTGCCCAAGGGCGGCATCGTCGGCATCATCGGCCCCAACGGCGCGGGCAAGACCACCCTGTTCCGCATGCTCATGGGCGATGAAAAACCGGATGCCGGCGAACTTCGCATCGGCGATACGGTGAAGATCGCTGCCGTCGACCAAAGCCGGGATTCGCTGAATGATGGCAACACGGTCTGGCAGGAGATATCCGAGGGTCAGGACATCATTACCGTCGGCAACTATCAGACCCAGTCACGTTCTTACTGCTCACGCTTCAACTTCCGTGGTGCAGACCAGCAGAAGAAGGTCGGCGACCTGTCGGGCGGTGAACGCAATCGCGTCCATCTGGCCAAGCTGCTGAAATCCGGCGGCAACGTCCTGCTGCTCGACGAGCCGACCAACGACCTCGATGTCGAGACCCTGCGCGCACTCGAAGAGGCCATACTGGCATTCCCAGGATGTGCGGTGGTGATCTCGCATGACCGCTGGTTCCTCGACCGTATTGCCACCCACATCCTCGCCTTCGAGGGCGATTCCGAGGTGGTCTGGTACGAGGGCAACTTTCAGGATTACGAGGAAGACAAGAAACGTCGCCTTGGTGAAGATGCCGTGAATCCACACCGGATCAAGTACCGTCGTATCGACGCCTGACCCCTTCACGGCAGGTTCATGTGCAAAGCGGATATTTGCTGTCGGACGATTCGGTTCCGGCATGGCTGCATGGTTGAACCTCGACACCCCGGAAGGATTCAACCAGCAGCCGATTTTTGGGGCAACTGACTTGAGCTCATCGTGCCTTGGGCATTCCGACCTCCCCCCCCGCGGAGATATCTTTGCCAAGGCTCGTTGGCAACAGGTAGAAACGCACACTCGCGTCATCAGAGTTGCTCACCATGCTCCGTCCATCCGGCGACAAGGCGACGTGTTGGCCACATAGTTCGTGCTTTCGAAAAGCAGCTAGCGTCTCCCCTGTTTGTGGGTTGAGCAACATCACAGAACTATCAGTCTGTCGGCTGATGGATGCCAGATAGCTTCCATCCGCGCTGAACTGCATGTGGTTCACAATGCCATTGTGGGCAGTGGGTAGGAGCTTGAGCTGCACGTTGCCGGCCTGCCAGGAGAACAGGTTGAACCACCCGCCACCCAGCAATCCTCCGTCGGAGGGGCTGAATGCCAGAGTCCGCGCGTAACTTGGTGGTGATTGCAGACTTTCGGGGAGACCATCTTTGTGCCAACGCCAGACTCGACGCCCGCTGTCACCGGCCGCGTAATGTGTTTCCGAGGCATCAGTCGTGACCGCGCTTATTCGACGATCGGACAATTTCCATGCGGCTAGCCGTACACCTTCCGTGGTCCAGTAAGAAACCAAACCGTCGGCATGTCCGAGAAGCACACCCCTCCTGTTGTGCGTCGGATAAAAACTCGACACGGACGAACCCGTATCGTAGGCCGCAACTAGCCGCCCACCGAGATTCCAGATTCGAATAATACCGTCGTGCCCTGCACTTAGGAGCTGGTTGCTACCAGACAGAAACATCAACCCCGGCAGATCGCCATGCGAGGTCTGCCAGCTTCCAACGGAAGTGCCCTCTGGGAGACGCCATAGACGGATTTTGCCGGCCCAGTCACCGCTTGCGGCCAGCCGGCTGTCGGGCGACACATCCAGCGCGTTTCCTCCGTTGTAGGCATCATCCACAACGCGAATTGGCTCCAACAGTCCTTTGTCCGAAGCGCAACCGCTGGCGCCGAAGATTTGTACGCTAAAAAGCGCACAAATACCAAGTGCCCGGGCAGTTGTGTGCCGGGCCAACATTCGAACTCGGTTAGGCTGCATAAACATGTTTTGGCCGGTATGCCTTTGGCATTTTGCCAGTGAGATGACCCGGAGGGGAATGGGTGGCAGGAGACCCGCGGCGGAGCGTTCAATTATGGACTAGTGTAGTGCGCCGCAATAGATGGGACATTAGTCCGCGGCTACCTTCGAGCATACTTATCGAGCCAAAAACACCGCGCCAGCCGTGTTACCTGGCACGGTCTATGCTCCGTCGTCAGACTGAACTCGTGGAGAGTCTTGAGATGGGTTTTTTGAACCGGCTTGGTTCATCGTGCGCCTTACCTGCGCTTCTTTGGTGCGTCACCGAAGACGAATGCGCAAGCGGAAATACGCCGAGAAGCTGAGCGAGGCAGGCAAGGCTGAAGCAACCATCAGGCAATCCCGGATGTTGAAAGGCGATTATTGATGCGCAATGCCGGGCTGTCGGTAATGTTAGTGTCCTGGAAATGAGGATGAGGCTATGGCAAGCAGGAAATGGAAAGACATCAACGAACTGTGGCTGGAGCAGTATCTGGAGAAGGCAGGCCTCGTGCCACTATGGGCCGATGATCCCGAAGGTGCGGAGATATACGAAGATCATCCGTTCGGCTGGCAGGCATCCTGGGTGTTATCCGATACTGAATGGTCTCGACTGCGCAGTGCATGGGAACACCACGTTCAACAAGGAGCGAGCACGGCTATCAAGTTGCCGGAAGAACGAAGTGCGGGAGAGGAACTGCGTGAGGCATGCCGTCGCATTGAAAAGCTGACCGAACAGAACAAGGCGATGGCTATTGAACTCGAGACACTGCGCCCTCAGCGATAGCCCATTCACCCGGCCACCCGGTATATTGGGCGGCCGGATTAACAATTTCCCTTCCGATCAATCAAACGGATGGCGCAAAACCATGGTCTCTTCCCGATCCGGGCCGGTGCTGATGATGTCGATCGGTGTCTCGCAGAGTTCTTCAACCTTGCGCAGGTAAGCACGCGCCGTCTCGGGCAGTTCGTCGCGCGTCTTTACACCGACGGTTGATTCCTTCCAACCCGGCATCTCGATGAGCACCGGCTCGCATCGCTCGAAGCGGTCGGCACCGACCGGCGGTGTTTCGACTTCCCTGCCGTCGAGACGGTAGGCGACACAGATCTTTACCGTGTCCAGGCCATCCAGCACATCCAGTTTGGTGATGCACATGCCGGTGACGCTGTTGATCTGCAGCGAACGGCGCAGTGCAACGGTATCCAGCCAGCCACAACGGCGCTTTCGACCGGTGGTCGCGCCAAACTCATGCCCCCTCTCGCCGAGGTGGTCGCCGTCATCGTCGAACAACTCAGTCGGGAACGGACCGGCGCCGACGCGCGTGGTGTAGGCCTTGACGATCCCCAGCACGTAATCGATATCGCGCGGGCCAACGCCGCTTCCGGTCGCGGCACCGCCGGCGGTGGTATTGGACGAGGTAACGTAGGGATAGGTACCGTGGTCGATATCGAGCAGGGCGCCCTGGGCGCCCTCGAACATCACGCTCCGGCCTTCGCGGCGCAGCGAGTGCAGCGTGCCGGGTACGTCTTCGATCAGCGGCCGCATCTGCTCGGCCTGGCCGAGCGCCTCGTCCAGCACCGCCTCGTAGTCGACGGTGTCGAACTTGAAAAGGTGCTCGAGCGAGAAATTGTGATAGTCCATCACCTCGCGCAGCCGCTCCTTGAAGTGTTCGGTATCGAGCATCTCGCCGAGGCGGATGCCACGACGCGAGACCTTGTCTTCGTAGCAGGGGCCGATACCGCGACCGGTGGTGCCGATCGCCTTCTTGCCACGCGCGGCCTCGCGCGCCTGGTCGAGTGCAATGTGATAAGGAAGGATGACCGGGCAAGATTCACTGATGCCCATCCGGCTACGCGCATCGACACCACCTTCTGCGAGCATATCCAGCTCTTCCAGCAGCGCACTGGGGGACAGCACCACCCCGTTTCCGATCAGGCAGCGCACCTGGTCCCGCAGGATGCCCGAGGGGATCAGGTGCAGGACCGTTTTTTTACCCTTGATGACCAGGGTGTGGCCGGCGTTGTGCCCGCCCTGAAAACGCACCACAGCATCGGCCTTGTCGGTCAGCAGATCGACGATCTTGCCTTTGCCCTCGTCGCCCCATTGGGTGCCAATGACAACTACGTTCCTGCCCATTGGTTAATCTCTTCTCGGTTGGAGGCTAGAGCGGAACGACGTCCCACCCCTCGGCCTGTTTCTGTAACTTGTGTGAGCAACCCATCTGTGCGGCATCACCCGACTGTCCGGGCAGCGCGGGAATCACGACCGTGCCATTGGCGCGCAGATCCGCGATTTTTTCCCTCAGGCCGGGGTCGAACCCGCAGGGCGCCAGCACGGCACCGCCAAGAGGTTGGGCATCATGACTTCCCAGACGCATCAGGGTCTTCAGATCGGCACTGAAACCGGTTGCAGGGCGCGCCCGCCCGAAGACCTCGCCGATCTTGTCATAACGCCCACCTCGCGCGACCTCCTGGCCCTCGCCGGGCACGAAGGCGGCAAAGACGACGCCTGTCTGGTAGTGGTAGGCGCGCAACTCCGCCAGGTCGAAATGAACCGGCAGGTCGGGCAGATGCTGGTGCAGCTGTGCCGCCACCGCCTCGACGTAGTCAATCGCCTTTGCGACTGAGGCCGGCGCACCCGCCAAAACCTCACGTGCGCGCGGCAACACCTCTGCATCACCATTGAGCTCGGCCAGTGCGGTCAGCATGCCACGCATTCCGGCATCCAGGCCAAAGCCATCGACCAGGGCCCTGATCTCGGTTGTGGCCTTGCGCTGGAGCGCCTCGAACAGATCCGCCTCCTGGCCTCCATTCAGACCCGCAGCCGCGGCCAGGGCGCGAAATATGCCGACATGACCAAGATCGAGGTAGACGTTTTCCAGCCCCGAGACGCGCAGGGTCTCCATCATCAGGCAGACGACCTCGACATCGCTCTCCACACCTGCGTGGCCGTACAGCTCCGCGCCGATCTGCAGCGGACTGCGCGAACCGGAGAAACCGTCGCCCAGGGTGCGCAACACGCTGCCGATATAGCACAGCCGGGTCGGTGCCTCGTGACGCAGACGGTGCGCATCGATCCGCGCGGCCTGCGGCGTGATATCGGCGCGCACCCCCAGCTGCCGACCGCTGACCTGATCGGTCAGCGTGAACGTCTGCAGATCCAGGTCTTTACCCGTCCCGGTCAGCAGCGATTCCAGAAATTCGATAAACGGGGTAATAACAAGCTGGTAGCCCCAGCCGGCGTAACAGTCGAGCAGGGACCGGCGCAGCGCCTCCAGCGCGCGCGCCTGCGCAGGCAGCAGTTCGTCGATGCCTTCAGGCAACAACCAGGTGTTGTTTTGGTTCATTGGTTAACGTACCAGGTATAACAGCACCAGGCCCGCCAGCATGGTGAACAGGCCGCCGTTGCGCAACGCCTTGTCGTCCATCTCGCCGACCATTTGCATCATTTTGCGGAAACCACGCGGATTGGCAAATGGCAGGATGCCTTCAATCACCAGCATCAGGGCCAGCGCGGCCCAAAGGTCCTGCCACATTGCTTCGTCCATAAAAAAGCCGGGGAAACCCGGCCTTACTTACTCGGTTCGACCACCGGCGGCGGCCAGTAAAGCACCGGCACCACCGTACTGGGCAAATCTTCCCAGATCGGCATCACGTTGTCCATTTAAGGGCCGAAATGTGTCTGCCTTGGGGGAAAAAGGGCCGAGGTCAGCCCCCGGCCCATTGCACGCGATCGAGGCGCGGGATCCCTATGCGACTATTTGCCTTCGGACTTGAAATAGCGGAAGAATTCCGAGTCCGGGTCAAGCACCATCATGCTGTCGCCGCCGGAGAACACGTCACGATAAGCGGTGAGGCTGCGCCAGAAGCTGTAGAACTCGGCATTCTGCTCGAATGCCTTGGCATAGATTTCCGCGGCTCCGGCATCACCTTCACCCCGTAACAGTTCGGCGTCGCGGTAGGCATTGGCGACGATCTCGATCCGCTGACGATCGGCATCCGCCTGGATCCTTTCGGCAGCCTCGGCACCCTGTGCGCGCAGCTCCGCAGCCACCCTTTGACGCTCGGTGCGCATCCGCTCGTAGATGTTCTCGCTGATATTGTCCGTGAAGTCGATCTGCTTCACTCTGACATCGACGATTTCGACACCCAGGTCGGCCGCCTGTTCGTTGGCATTCCTTGCCAGGGTCGCCATGATCTCCGCACGTTCGCCGGAGACGACCTCCTTTACTGTCCTTTTACCAAACTCATCACGCAGTGCGGCATTGATCCGCGCTGACAACAGGCGGGATGCCGTATCCTGGCTGCCACGGGTCGAGCGATAGAACTGCGCGACATCGGCGATACGCCACTTGGCGTAAGAATTGACCACCACGAATTTCTTCTCGACGGTAAGGAACTGTTCGGGATCGGCATCCAGCGTCTGGATGCGCTTGTCGAACTTCACAACATCCTGGATGACCGGCACCTTGAAATGCAGGCCGGGCTTGAAATCCGCATCGACGATTTCACCCAGTCGCAGCAGGAGGGCCAGCTGTTGTTCCTGGACCACGAACAACGATGAGCTGCCGACGAATGCAAGTACGCCGACGATAACCAGTACAAGTATGCCTTTTCCGGAATTCATTAGCGTTCCCTCCGTGAGCGATCAGAACCACGACGATCGTTGAACGAGGAAGTCGGCCGGTTGCCTGTGGGCGGCAAAGCGATCCTCGGCGAATCAGGCGCTTTGAATTCCTCCGCCCTTGTGCTTGGCTGAATCATGCGATCCAGCGGCAGGTAGGTCAGATTGCTGCCTTCTTTCACGTCGAGAAGTACCTTGCCGGTGTTTGTCAGGACATCCTGCATGGTTTCGAGGTACAGACGCTCACGCGTGACCTGAGGCGCCTTCTGGTATTCGTTCAGCAGGGCCAGGAAACGCTGAGACTCACCATCTGCCTCTGCGATCACCCGAGCCTTGTAGCCTTTGGCATCCTCGACCAGGCGTGCTGCCTCGCCACGTGCCCTTGGCACCACGTCATTGGCGTACGACTGGGCCTGGTTCTGCAGACGCTCCTTGTCCTCGCGGGCACGGATGGCATCTGCAAAGGCCTCGGAGATCGCCTCTGGTACGTCTGCGCGCTGGATGTTGACATTGGTCACTATCAGGCCAGTGCGATAAAGATCGATCAGTTGCTGGGTGCCCTGCCGCACCGAGGCCGCGATCGCGCTGCGGTTCTCGGTGATGATGTCGTCGAGACGACTCTTGCCGATCACCTCACGCAGGCTGGATTCCATCGCACCGTGGATGGTGTTTCCGGGATCCGCGTCCTGGAACAGGAAGTCGGCCGCATCCTGGATGACGAACTGCACCTCCAGCGTCACATCGGCGATGTTCTCGTCCTTGGTCAGCATCTGTGCGCGATGCTGGAACTTGTTGACCTGGTCGACATTGACCACATCGACCGTATCGATGAAAGGCAGTTTCAGGTGCGGTCCGGGCGCGGTCACGACGTGATAGGCGCCAAAGCGCTTGACCACGCCACGCTCGGCCGGCTGGACGATGTAGAAGGACTCCATCGCCAGGACAGCAATGACCACCAGACCAATGATGATGCCGACCCCTTTCCTGCCGGCACCGCCCGGGCTGCCGCCAGCGTCGCCGCTGTCGCCGCTGCCGCCACCGCGGCGCTTGCCGCCGAACAGGCCGCCCATCTTGTCCTGCAGTTTGCGGACTACTTCATCGAGGTCTGGAGGACCCTTGTCTCCACCCTTGTTCCAAGGGTCGCGGTCTCCACCACCCGGTTCGTTCCAGGCCATGCTTTACTCCCGTGCACTGAATTTGATTCGGTCCCGAAGGTCTCTTCCGCGGCGATTCTATCAACAGAGCCGCTCCAGGGAACCTTTAATTAAGTACGGACAACTTTGCCTTGGTTCGGATTACCCGGGATCAGCCCTCCGGTGCCGGCTTCGCGGCATGCCTTTTCAGGGATCCCGTGGCTCGGAATTCACGGACCCTACACGGGACAGACGCCCAGCCCCCTTAATCCAGGGGCCTTGCGAGATTCATCCGACCTCCGGCACGTCCTCGAGGCTTTCCTGCCACTGTTGCGCCAACTGGGGCTCGTGCTTTCTCAGTCGCTCATAATCACGACGCTTCAATTGCACCTCGAGTTCCCAACCCCCGTCCTTTAGGTGGTTTTCGCAAAGAATAGCGCCCTGCTCGAACAGCAGCGCGCGCAACCTGCCGTCCGCAGGGCCGAGCAGCACACGGCCGTTCACGATATCGCTGCGAAAGCGCTGGGTCAGGGCCTCGATCAGGCCCTCCACCCCGGAACCGGTAGCAGCGGAAAGCCATACCCGTAAGGCTTCACCCTGCTCGTTGTATTCGACCCGCGGCTGCACCTCTGGCATCAGGTCGATCTTGTTGTACACCTCGATACGCGGTACCTGCTCGGCGCCGATCTGCGCCAGCACCTCCTCGACCTCGGCGACCTGTTCCGCACGCTGATGACTGTGTGCATCGATCACGTGGATCAGCAGATCGGCCTCGACCGTCTCCTGCAGGGTGGACCTGAAGGCCGCCACGAGTTCATGTGGAAGACGCGATACAAAACCCACCGTGTCTGCCAGGATCAGGCTGCTTTCGTCCTGCAGTTCGACCCGGCGCAAGGTTGGATCCAGGGTAGCGAACAGCTGATCCTTGGCATAAACGCCCGCCGCCGTGAGGCGGTTGAACAAGCTCGATTTCCCGGCGTTGGTATAGCCTACGAGTGACACTGTCGGTATCTCGTTGCGGCGCCGCGAACGCCTGCCCTGTTCGCGCTGACTGTCAACGCGCGCGAGGCGACGCAGGATCTGGTCTATACGCTGGTTGAGCAACCGACGGTCGGTTTCGAGCTGGGTTTCACCCGGTCCGCGCAGTCCGATACCACCCTTTTGCCGCTCCAGGTGGGTCCAGCCACGCACCAGGCGGGTGGAAAGATGTCGCAGCTGGGCCAGCTCGACCTGCAGCTTGCCCTCATGCGAACGCGCACGCTGCGCGAAGATGTCGAGAATCAGACCGGTTCGATCCAGGACCCGGCATTCGAACAGCTTTTCGAGATTGCGCTCCTGGCTGGGCGACAGGGAATTGTCGAAGATGACCAGCTCCGCGCCGTGCAAGCCGACCAGTTCGCGCACCTCTTCAGCCTTGCCGCTGCCAAGGTAAAGCCGGGAGTCCGGCACTTTGCGCTGCGCGCTGACCAGCTCGAGTGGATCCGCCCCGGCCGAACGGGCCAGTTCAGTGAACTCGTTGAGCTCGTCGGGTTCGGGCGCCCCGTGCAGACCCAGGTGCACCAGGATCGCCTTTTCGCCGCTTTGGGGGCGTTCAAACATCGCGGTCAGTCAGTAAACAATCGTCTGCGCATAACGAACAACCCCACGGACTCGCCATGGGGTTGCTGCTCAAGATCCGTCTGTGGAAACGCAATCAGGCGTTGCCGGGATCTGCTTCGTCATCACCATCGTCGGCGTGCGGAATGCGGACATTGCGCGCCGGCACGACAGTAGAGATGGCATGCTTGTACACCATCTGACTGACGCTGTTCTTCAACAGCACGACGAACTGATCAAATGACTCGACGGTTCCCTGAAGCTTGATTCCGTTCACCAGGAATATCGACACCGGCACGCGCTCTTTGCGCAATGCATTCAGAAATGGGTCCTGCAGGCTTTGTCCCTTTGACATGGGGGGCTCCCTGTTATTTTCGTTTGATCGATTTTTCTTTACGCTCAGATACTTGGGCGTAGACACGATGCAGCAGGTCAAGCCAAAGGGGGCGAGCGTCACTGCATCAAAAATTCAGGTAAACATAACCAGCCAAACTATAGCACAGTGTTTTTCTCGGGTAAGTGATTTGTGTACGTTTTGCATGCCTTTAGACGCACTTCACAACATCGATTATTAAGTCAGACACCGTTTAGTTCCTTGAGAGCGGTGCGGATAAGCACCAGTGCCTGCTGTTCCACATCGCCGTCTTCATCCAGCCAATGGCAGGCCTGCTCGCTGCGCAACCAGGTCATCTGGCGCTTGGCCAGCTGGCGTGTCGCCGCCTGGCCGCGTTCGATCATCTCATCCCGACTGCACTCGCCGCGCAGCCAGGACCAAACCTGGCGGTAACCCACCGAGCGCATCGACGGCATATCCGGCTGCAGGTCACCGCGCGCCACCAGGCGCTCGACCTCCCCGGTGAACCCGTTTTCGAGCATGGTCAGAAAACGCTGGTTGATGCGCCGATGCAGATCAATGCGCGAACCCGGCGAGCGCACCAGCTTGATGGCGCGGTAGGACATCGCCTGACCGGCGTCGGCCTGAAGTTCGCTCAGCGGCCGGCCGGTGGCCTCCCAGACCTCGAGCGCGCGCAGGGTGCGCTGGGGATCATTGCGGTGGATTCGTTGTGCCGCCACCGGGTCCACCTCGGCCAGACGCTTGTGCAGGGCCTGCAGGCCCTCCGCCTGCAGCGCCTGCAGCAGGCCTGCGCGGATCACCGGATCGGCCGGCGGCAGGTCGGACAGGCCGTATTGCAGGGCACGGAAGTACAGCATGGTTCCACCGACCAGCAGCGGGATCCGGCCGGCAGCCTTGATCTCTGCCATCTCGCGCAGTGCATCCTCGCGGAATCGCGCCGCCGAATAGCTCTCCGCCGGATCACAGATATCGATCAGCCGGTGCGGCGCCAGCGCCAGTTCCCGTTCACTCGGCTTGGCCGTACCGATATCCATACCACGGTAGACCATGGCGGAATCGACGCTGATCAGCTCCGCCGGCAGGTGCCGGCACAATGCAATGGCCAGGTCGGTCTTACCCGAGGCGGTCGGACCCATCAACAGGATGGCAGGCGGCACAGATTCTTTTCGAGGTGCCGATGCACGGAACGCAGAGATTCACAGAGACACAAAGGACACAAAGGTATCTGTTGCATCCTGGCCAAGCTGATAGGCCACAATCGTTGGCAGTACAAGTGCGCAGTCCGACACAGGTACCAGCGAAAACTTTGCGGCCTCTGCGTCCTTTGCGTCCTCCGCGGTTCCAACTCCTAACTTGATCGGCTGCACCGATCAGCGCCCGCGCAGGAAAAGCCTGTCCAGCGCCTGCATGTCGAGCTGGGTCCAGGTCGGGCGACCGTGGTTGCACTGGCCGCTGCGTTCGGTGCGCTCGATATCGCGCAGCAGGGCGTTCATCTCCTCCAGGCCGAGGCGACGATTGGCCCGCACCGAGCCGTGGCAGGCCATGGTGCCCAACACTTCGTTGATCTGTTCGAGGATGCGCCGGCTGTCTCCGTGAACCACCAGGTCGGCCAGAACGTCGCGCAGCAGGCGTTCGGCGTCAGCACTGCGCAGCAGCGCGGGCAAGGCACGCACCACCAGACTCTGATCCCCCAGGCGATCGACTTCCATACCCAGTTCGGCAAACACCTCCGCGTGTTGCTCGACCAGATCGGCCTCACGCTGGCTGACCGCCACCGCGACCGGCACCAGCAGGGGCTGGCTCTTTATACCCTCGCCTTCCCTTGCCCGCTTGAATGCCTCGTAAGTGATCCGCTCATGCGCCGCATGCATGTCGACCAGGATCAGGCCCTGCTGATTCTGCGCCAGCACGTACACGCCATGCAGTTGAGCGATGGCAAAGCCCAGGGGGTACTGGTCTGCAGACTGCTCGCTCGCCGCCGCGTACTCGGCGGCCGCCACGGCGGACCCGCCGATTGACGGAGGCGGGGCCTGCCACTCATGGGTCGCACGGTAGGCCTCACGTCGTTCGCCCACGCGCAGAGGCATGCTCGCCTGTTGCGGCCGCCAGCCTTCGGCCGAAGGCGCCGCCGAGGGGAGTGGCTCAGACGCCGTCGGCCCGCCCGGTGCAGCAGGCTGATCACTCACGGCCTCGCCGGCCGGTTCGGCCAGCACCTGATGCAGAGTGCGGAACAGAAAATCGTGCACCAGGCGACTCTCGCGGAAACGAACCTCGTGCTTGGTCGGATGAACATTCACATCGACCAGCGCGGGCGAAAGTCCCAGAAACAGGACATAGGCCGGATGGCGACCGTGATAAAGCACGTCCTGGTAGGCCTGCCGCACCGCATGCGTCACCAGCTTGTCGCGCACCATGCGCTGATTGACATAGAAGTGCTGCATGTCGGCCTGACTGCGTGAAAACGTCGGCCGGCCAACCCAGCCGCTCAGGTTCAAACCGGCGGCCTCATACTCAAAATACAACGCCTGTTGCACGAATGCCGGACCCAGCAGATCTGAAAGGCGGCGTTCATGACTGGTCCGATCGCTCGCGCGGTTGGCGCAGAACACCTCGCGCCCGTTGTGGTTCAGCACAAAGGTCACGTCGTAGCGCACGAGTGCCAGACGTTTGACCACCTGTTCCAGGTGACCGAACTCGGTCTTGTCCTTGCGAAGAAACTTACGCCTTGCCGGGGTGTTGTAGAACAGGTCATGCACCGTCACGACTGTGCCCCGGGACAGCGCGGCCGGGCGAATCTCGACCCCATCTGCGACCCGCTCCCAGGCCTGGTCCGCGGTTGCGGAACGCGAGGCCAGGGTCAGACGCGAGACCGACGCGATGGCTGGCAGCGCCTCGCCGCGAAACCCCATGCTGGTGATGCGTTCGAGATCCTCCAGCGCCTGAAGTTTACTGGTGGCGTGGCGCGACAGTGCCAGCGGGAGGTCATCCTTCTCGATCCCGGACCCGTCGTCCGTGATCCGGATCAGTTTGATACCGCCCTGCTCGACGTCGATCTGCACGCGCCGTGCGCCGGCATCCAGGCTGTTCTCAACCAGCTCTTTGACCACAGAGGCCGGCCGCTCAACAACCTCACCCGCGGCGATCTGGTTGACGAGTTGGGTGGGAAGCGCGTGTATTCGGGAAACCATCGGCGCATTCTGCCACCGCTCGATCACGGACGCAGCCCAGCCCTTGGCATATGGAACGCAGAGGACGCGAAGTTGCGCAGAGTTCGCAGGGGTATCTTTCTGCTGCTATTGGGTCTGGTAGGCCGTGTAACGCAAGTCAAGGCAAATAGGGTTCGCCGACCACCGGGCGGAATCACGCCCTTGCGTCCTCTGCGTTCCACCCCGGCCGAAACTAAAAATCCGCGCGCCTATGCGGGGATTTCAGGTGCCGGGGATCACCAGGACCTGGCCGATCCGGATATGGTTGTCACTGCGAATCCGGTTTTCACGCCGCAGTGTGGCAAGACTCACGCTGTAACGATCCGCGATCTCCGACAGCGTATCGCCGCGGGCGATGACATGCTTGGTGGTCTTCGCCTGAAGCTCGGCCAACCGGGTCCCGGGAGGCGGCGCTTCGTTGAAGAACTTTTTCACCCCCGACATGATCGCCTTGGCCATCCGCTCCTGGTATTTGGGGTCGCGCAGGTTGCGCTCCTCTTCGGGATTCGAGATGAATCCGGTCTCGACCAGGATGGAAGGGACATCCGGTGACTTCAGCACCATGAAGCCGGCCTGCTGCACGCGGCGACCATGGATCTTGCCGACACGCCCCAGTTCGCGATAAACCTGGGTTGCGGCAGTCAGGCTCGCGTGCCGGGTAGCCGACTGGGAGAGATCCAAGAGGACCGAGGCAAGTACACCGTCCTTGTCATCGAGGCTGACCCCGCCTACGAGATCCGCCGAGTTCTCGCTCTCCGCCAGCCACCGGGCCGCCTCACTGGACGCCCCGCGCTGCGACAATACGTAAACGGAGGACCCGCGCACACGTTTGTCACGGAAGGCGTCGGCATGAATCGAGACGAACAGGTCAGCGCGATGCTTGCGGGCCAGGGTCATGCGCTTACGCAATCCGACATAGTAGTCGCCGGTGCGGGTCAATTCGGCGCGCATTCCAGGTTGGGCATCGATCAGGCGTTTCAGCCGCCGCGCAATCTCCAGCGTCACCTGCTTCTCTTTGGTTCGGTGCCGTGATCCTGCAGCTCCAGGGTCATCGCCACCATGACCTGCATCCACCGCCACGACCACATCGCGCGCGCGCCTGATGTCACTGGCCGATTTGGCCACCCGCGGTTTGCGGGTGGCCTCAACCGGATACAGATCCACCACCAGTCTGTGCCCGTAACTCGAATTAGGTTTCAGCAGGAAGGTCTTGGGTCGTACCGGCTGCTTGAGGTCCAGCACCACGCGCAGGCTGCCATCCGGGCGCATGGCCCGACGCATACCGGCGAGATGCTTGTCCTGAATGGCCTTTGTCGAAAAACCATCGCCCAGGGTGGTGTCGCTGAAATCGATTACCAGCCGATCCGGCCCGGCGAGCGAAAAGACCTTGTGCTCCGTCGGCCCTGTGGTATCGAACACCAGGCGGGTGTGATCCGGTGCTGTCCACAGGCGTACGCCGGCCACCTGAGAGGCAGGCAGTTGAGGCGCGACAAGCAGCAATGCGAAGAGGGCTAGTATCTTTCTCATGGGTTCAGAGGTCCCGTTTTCCCTGAGCCGATGAAAGAAACCTAGCACAGCAGAAATAGTTTTCCTAGATATTTCGGCCAGATATAACGCTTTTCTACAAAGAACTAGAGGTTGCTGCCCAGCCCGGAAACAACCTTCTCCCCAACCGGCGTACAGGCATCGAGTTCGACTTCACGCCCCTGGCCGCAGTGGCGAATGAGGATCCGCAAGTCAGGTGGAGGCAGCCAGCCCTCACCGCGTTCGGCCCATTCGATGAGCAAGGTGGCGTTCTCGCCGAGCATCTCCCGCAGGCCCAGATACTCGAGTTCACCGGGATCGGCGACCCGGTAAAGATCCAGATGATAGACCTTGCGCCCGTCTATTTCGTAAGGTTCGATCAGGGTGTAGGTCGGACTTTTCACTGTGCCCCAGTGACCCAGACCGCGCAGAAAGCCGCGTGCCATAGTGGTCTTGCCGGCGCCCAGGTCGCCCTCGAGAAAGATCAGGGTCGGGCCCTCGCAGGCCCTGGCCACGCGTGCACCCAGGTTCTCCTGCTCGCCCTCGCTCATCAATTTCAGCAGCTGCCTGCTCATGCCGGATTCACCAGGCTGCGCAACTGCGCGATGACGTCGCTGGCAATCAGGCCGCGCTCACCACCTGCTGCAGCGGCCGCATCGGCCGCCGCGGCATGCAGACAGACACCGCTTTCACTGGCGTCGCGCAGGTCCAGGCCCTGCGCCAGCAGCCCGGCGATCACGCCGGTGAGCACGTCACCCATACCCCCGCTGGCCATGCCTGGGTTGCCGTCGGTGCACACCGCCGGCGGCGCATTGCCGTCACTGCTGACTATGCTGCCCGCCCCCTTGAGCACCACGCTGCCGCCATAACGCTCCTGCAGAAGCCGTGCCGATTGCGACCGGTTTGCGTTCAGTTCCGCAACGCAGAGCCCCAAAAGGGCCGCGGCCTCGCCCGGGTGCGGCGTCAGAACCCAGTCGTCGCGCCGGATCGGCTCTGTCGCCAGCAGGCGCAGGGCATCGGCGTCCACAACCAGCGGACGCCTGGCGTCGAATGCGGCTGCCCAAAGGCCCAGTGCCCAGTCATCCTGGCCAAGACCCGGCCCGATCGCCACCACGCTGGCCGCGCGCAGCATCGGCTGCAGCGCGGCGGGATCATCGATACCGCGGACCATGATCTCCGGGCGGGCCGCGAGCAATGCGGCCACATGCCTCGGACGCGTTGCCACACTGACCAGACCGCTACCGACCCGCAGTGCCGCCTCGGCTGCCATGCGCGCCGCACCACCAAAGCCATGATTGCCGCCGATGACCAACACGTGGCCAAAGTGTCCCTTGTGTGCGGTCCGCAACCTCGGCGTCAGCAGACCCGCCTGTTTGGCCCAGTCGATACGCCGCGCCGACAGAATGCTGCTGGCGTATACCGCCGCAGGCACACCCAGTCCCTGAAACACCACCTCGCCGATATACGCAGGACCGTCGCCGGTGAACAGGCCCAGCTTGAGCCCGATAAAACTGATGGTGACAGTGGCGCGAACCGCACTGCCCATGACGGTGCCGCTGTCCGAATGCAGCCCCGACGGTATATCCACAGCAAGACAGGGCGCACGGTGCGCATTGGCAGCCGTGATCGCCTCGGCCCATGGCCCGCTGACCTCGCGCTCCAGCCCGGTTCCGAGCAGCGCGTCGACGATCAGATCGGTATCTGCCGCAATACCCTCGTATGGCCGCCAGTCACCGCCAATTTCTTTCCAGCGCCCGGCATTGACCGCTGCATCACCCTGCAGACGCTCTGGATCTCCCAGCTGCAGGACCTCGACATCCAGCCCTGCCTCGCGCGCAAGGCGGGCCACCACAAAACCGTCACCGCCGTTGTTGCCAGTGCCGGCAAGCACCGTCAGGCGCCGCGCGTCCGGCCAGCGCCGGCGGATCAGGTCGAAAACGGCCTGTCCGGCCCGCTCCATGAGGATAAGGCCCGGGATACCGAAGTGCTCGATCGCCAGGCGATCGAAACCCCGCACCTGCTCCGCGGTATACAGGGCGCGCGGCAATTCATCGGCATCAGGCAGCGTTCGCAAGGTCATTGGAATCCAAACGGGTTATCTTTGTGCGCACGATGGGAACCCAGCGCGACATAGATTTCAAGCGTCTCGCCCTGCAGATCAGGGATTGGGGCAAGGCCCTGGGATTCCAGCAGGTCGGCATCGCAGACACCGATCTCGCCGAGGCGGAAAAACACCTGGCACGCTGGCTGACGTTGGGTCTCCAGGGCGAAATGGAATTCATGCAGCGGCACGGCAGCAAACGCACCCGGCCGGCCGAACTGGTCGCAGGTACCCGGCGGGTCATCTCGGTACGCATGGACTATCTGCCCGAGGAACCTGATCCGCGCGCCATTCTGGAAGACCCGGCCCGGGCCTTCGTCTCGCGCTATGCGCTGGGTCGGGACTACCACAAACTGATGCGAATCCGATTGCAGAAGCTGGCAAATCGGATCGAGGGCGAGGTCGGTCCCTTCGGGTATCGCGCTTTCGTGGACTCGGCACCGGTGATGGAAAAGGCACTGGCGCAAAAGGCCGGATTGGGCTGGATCGGCAAACATTCCAATCTGTTGAACCGTTCGGCGGGCTCCTGGTTCTTTCTCGGCGAGTTATATACGGATCTGCCGCTGCCGGTCGACGCCCCGGTGGAAGAGCACTGTGGCGACTGCGAGGCCTGCATCGATTGCTGTCCGACCGGGGCCATCGTCGCTCCCTACCAGGTGGATGCACGACGCTGTATCTCGTATCTGACCATCGAGCTGAAAGGCGCCATACCCGAGCCATTGCGTCCGCTGCTTGGCAACCGAATCTACGGCTGTGATGACTGCCAGCAGGTGTGTCCATGGAATCGTTTTGCCACACCGACCCCCGAGCAGGACTTCATGCCCCGACAGGGGCTGGACAAAGCGACACTGCTCGAGCTGTTCGGCTGGTCAGAAGGCGAGTTTCTGTCACGCACCCAGGGCTCCGCGATCCGGCGGATCGGCTACACGCGCTGGTTACGCAATATCGCGGTCGCGCTTGGGAATGCCGATGCCGACCCGCTCATTGCCGATGCGCTGAAAGACAGAAGCGATCACCCGGACCCCCTGGTCCGCGAGCACGTGAACTGGGCCTTGGTCCAACATAGTTAGGGCTGAGCAAGGGGAATCAAACCGCTGCGGACTTGATGGTCAGGCCGGCGGCGGCCAAGAGCAGGCCATCACGGTCGCGCAGATAGATGGTCCGTCGATTAATCTCGATCAGGCCCATGTCCTTCAGCCGGTGCAGCTCGCGTGAGAAGGTCTCTGCCGAGATATTCAGGGTGCTGGCCACCACTGCCTTGGGTGCCGGCAACTGGATCTCGACATGCGGGGGCGGCGCGGCATCCGCCTCGCGCAGCAGATAGTTTACGGTGCGCTGCAGGGCATTCTGCAGACAACAGGTCTCGAGGTCGCGGATCAGCTGGCTCATGATCATGCTCATACTGCGCAGCATGGAGAACGTGAAATTCGGATTGCTGCTGAGTGCCTTGACAATGGTCTGTCGTGGGAAATAGCCGAGTCTGACCGGCGACAGGCTCTCAACGAAGACCGGGCTGGGGATTTCATTGAACATGATCGCCTCGCCGAAGGTGTCGCCCGGCTGAAGAATCCGCAGCACGCGCTCATCACCGCTGCACGACAGCATGTACAGCTTGAGGCTGCCCTCGAATACCGTGTAAAGGCCCTCCAGGTGATCGCCGCGTCCCAGGATCCGGGTCGCCCGGCGTTTTTCGACCGTCCAACCGCCGCGCGCGATCGACTCCAGGGCACTGGGATCGATATCACTGAACAGCTTCTGCCCGACCAATTGATCCGGGTCGATCGGAATACCTGTTGGCTGCATCATTCCCCCGGTGAATTAAATGACCCTGGTCCCAACCGCCGACCCGCCATCGAAGCGGGGCCATTCTGGCGGGCAATGAGACACATCGCCTTGACCCAAGTTGAGATCGAACGCCAAAAAGCTTGACGCAGATCAACTTCACTTGGCATCGACAGCTGCTTGGCACCCGAGATTTCAATTCTTGAGCTGCCTCAAGGTTTAACCACACCCTAAATAGGTAATTTGCATACTCACTGGCCGGGGAAGAAGGGAGTGGTCTGCGTCCCCGGCCGATGATTTAACAAAAATTGCCAGGTGTAACAGCCTCAATCCCAGAAAACCTTGGAGGAATCCGCGATGAGCCATGCGAAAAGCTTCGCAAGCCATAGCCTGATACGTCATCTGGTGGCGTTCGGACTGATGCTTGCGGTAAGCACCGCCTTCGCCGCCCGCCCGGCCGGTGAGATTGGAAAAGACTGGGGCGACCCGGCGGGAGATGAATGCGTCGAGTGTCACTGGACCGAAAACCCCGGCCTGACCCAGGAGTGGAATCACAGTCAACACGGCCAGGTCGGGGTCAACTGCCTCGACTGCCACAAGGCCGAGAAAGGCGACAAAGACGCCTTCATGCACAAAAAACAACTGATCTCGATCATCGTCTCGCCCAAAGACTGCTCGCGCTGTCACGAGCAGGAATTCGAGGAGATGGACGGATCGCACCATTCCAAGGGTGCACAGATCCTGGCCTCGCTCGACAACCTACTGGGTGAAGTGGTCGGTGGTCCCGCCGCGGTCAACGCCGGCTGCCGACAGTGCCATGGCGGCATAGTCGAGGTGGGCAAGGACGGCAAGCCGTCGCTTGAGACCTGGCCGAACACCGGTATTGGCCGGATCAACCCGGACGGCTCGGCCGGCTCCTGTACCGCCTGTCACGGCCGTCACCGCTTCTCCAAGGCCCAGGCACGCACCCCTGACACCTGTGGCAAATGCCATGTCGGTCCTGACCACCCGCAGATCGAGGTCTACAACGAGTCCAAGCACGGCATCATCTACCGCGCCAAGGTGGACGAGATGAACCTCGAGTCCGACAAGTGGGTCGCCGGTGTCGATTACTCGGCCGCACCGACCTGTGCCACCTGTCACATGAGCCGTGCCGGTGACCAGCCCAAGACCCACAACGTGGGTGAGCGTATCTCCTGGACCCTGCGTCCACCGATCTCGCAGAAGATCAACCTGGTCAAGCTCGAGAACGGTGACGAGTTCGACGTCAAGGAAGGCGGCGATATCCCAAAGGTCGGGGATGAGGCGAAAGGTTCGAAGGTCGTCCAGGTCCTGACCTGGAAGGACCGTCGTGAAAAGATGCAGGAGGTCTGTGCAGCCTGTCACAGCGAGGGCGTGATCGTTGGGCACTACAAGCAGTTCGACGACGTGGTGGATCTGTACAACGAGAAGTTCGCCAAGCCGATCGCGGCCATCATGGGTGAGCTGAAGACGGCAGGCTACATCAGCGCCGCGCCCTTCGACGACAAGATCGAGTGGACCTGGTGGGAGATCTGGCACCACGAGGGTCGGCGTGCACGTCACGGCGCCTCGATGAGCGGCCCGGACTATACCTGGTGGCACGGTATCTATGACGTCGCCAAGCACACCTACATGAAGTGGATTCCGGAACTCAAGGAAGTCGCCATGAAGAAGGACGGCAACGAGGAGTTCGCCACTGCCATGCTCGACAAGTACTTCAAGCCGATCGAGGGCCATGGCTGGTACTTCGAAGGTATGAGCAAGGACCAGATCGACAAGGTCCGCAAAGGCTTTGAGGAGCGCTACGGCAAGGGCGCCCTCAAGTAACCATCACTAGTGAAGTGGCGTGTCCGGGAGACCGGGCACGCCTTTTTTTGTGGAGAATGAAAGATGCGAAGACTGATCGTCTTGCTGATTTGCTTACTCGCCATCACCCTGAGCTGGGCCAATATCGCCCTGGCCCAGACCGAGGCCGCCATCGCCCAGGGCCAGGAAAAGGCGGCGGCCGGTGACATCAAGGGCGCCCTCGAGGTGTACCTGGAAATGACCAGAAGCCACCCGGATTCCTACGAGGCTCATGCCCTGCTCGGCGGCATGCAGCTGCTCGACCAACACTATTCCGACGCCGTGAAAAGTTTCCAGCGTGCAATCTCACTGGGAGATGCGGGCGCCCGTTCCTTCGTCGGCATGGGGATGGCCTATCTGCACATGGGACAGTACGGACCGGCCCGCGCCGCATTCGTCGAGGCCAAGTCGCGTGGGGTATCGGCCGACAGTGACGTGGACCAGATCATTGCCTGGATAGACAAACGCGAATCGAGCGCTACCGAATTCCAGCACTGATTTCGACGCGGGTGATCGCTGATCGCCCGCGCGAACCGATCAGCTGCTCCGCTCGATCCGGCTTGTCAGCCCCCTTCACCTATCGGTTCCACAGGCGGTGCCAGAAAGTGCTCGCGGTAATAACGCAGCTCCGCGATGGAGTCACGGATGTCATCCAGGGCCAGATGTGATGAATCCTTGTTGAAGCCCTGGTACACCTCGGGCGCCCAACGCCGGGCCAGTTCTTTCAGACTGGAGACATCGAGATTGCGATAGTGAAAAAAGTCTTCCAGCGTCGGCATGAGCCGTGCCATGAAACGGCGATCCTGACAGATCGAATTACCGCACATGGGCGAGTCACCCTTGCCCACCCATTTTTCCAGGAACGCCAGGGTTTCGCGCTCGGCAAGCGCCGCATCGTTGGTGCTCTTGCGCACGCGTTCGGTCAGTCCCGAACCCCCATGCTGATTGGTATTCCATTCGTCCATCCCGGCCAGCACCGCGTCCGGTTGATGGATAGCGAAGACAGGCCCCTCGGCCAGTTCGTTGAGCTCGGAGTCCGTGACCACGGTGGCGATCTCGATGATCTGATCGCTCTGCGGGTCGAGCCCCGTCATCTCCAGGTCGATCCAGATCAGGTTGTTTTCCGAAACCGCCATTGACCAAAGTCCTCTTGCCACGCCGAACGAAAGCCAGATTCTACCGGGATTGGCCCGCCTGGCGCACGAAACAGGCCCAAGCCGCAGTATTGTCGGGCTTTGCCCGACACCGGCAGGCGCAGCCTACTTTTCCAAAGCCCGGCCGTGCTGGCGTAGAATCGGCGCCATGAGCACCTTTACGACAATATTCCTGATCACCGTATTCGCCGGTCTCACCCTGCAACTCTGGCTGGCCGCGCGCCAGGCGACATATATTCGCAGCCACGCCGAAGCGGTCCCCCCGGCATTCGCCGACCGCATCTCGCTCGAACAGCATCAAAAGGCAGCCAGCTACAGCCTGGCGCGACTGGGCGTGGAGCGCTGGGATCTGGTGCTCGGCATGCTGGTATTGCTCGGCTGGACCATCGGCGGCGGCCTGAACTGGCTGGATGCCGCCGTCGACACGATCGGCCTGCCCTCACCCTGGAGTGGCGTGACGCTGATCCTCGCCGTCATTTTTATCGGTGGTCTGATCGAACTGCCGCTGTCGATCTGGCGGACCTTCAGCATCGAGGCCAGGTTCGGGTTCAACCGCAACACACCGGCCGGCTTCATCAGAGACAAACTGCTGACGATCGTTTTGACGCTGATTCTGGGTGTGCCACTGATCGCGGTAATCCTGTGGTTGATGTCGACCGCCGGTGACTACTGGTGGCTGTGGGCCTGGCTGGTATGGATGGGGTTCTCCTTGCTCGTCACCTGGGCCTACCCGATCTGGATCGCACCACTGTTCAACAAGTTCCAGCCCTTGCAGGATGTGTCGCTGCGCACCCGCCTGGAGTCGCTGCTGGAACGTTGCGGTTTCAGAAGCAACGGCATGTTCATCATGGATGGCTCGCGCCGTTCGGCACATGGCAATGCCTATTTCACCGGCTTTGGCGCGAACAAACGGATCGTGTTCTTCGACACCCTGCTGGACGGCCTCGAAGACAACGAGGTGGAGGCGGTTCTGGCCCATGAACTCGGACATTTCAAGCGCCGCCATATCATCAAGATGCTGGCGGTTTCATCCTTCCTCTCACTGTGCGGCCTCGCGCTGCTGGGCTGGCTGTCGCAGCAGACCTGGTTCTATGCCGGATTGGGCGTCGAACGCGCCACACCGGCCCTGGCACTGATCCTGTTCATGTTTGTGCTACCGGTTTTCACCGTTTTCATCAGCCCCCTGATGGCGCATTTTTCCCGCCGCCACGAATTCGAAGCCGATGATTTCGCCGCCGAGCAGACCGACCCGCGCCACCTGATCAGCGGCCTGGTGAAGATGTATCGCGACAATGCGAGCACCCTGACCCCCGACCCACTCTATTCGGCCTTTTATCACAGCCATCCACCGGCACCCGTGCGCATCGCACATCTGTCATCTAAAATCCCAGCCTGAACAACACAAGGATCGATCAAATGTCTTCGATTGTCCGTCTCACTTTGGGCGCAGCCCTGCTTGCGTCTGGTGCCAGTTCACTGGCCGCCGAGTTCAACGCAGAAACTTACCATCAGTCGAACTGTAGTCGCTGCCATGACACTTCTGTCTACACGCGTGAGAACCGCAAGATGCGCTCCTACCCGATGCTCGAGGCGCAGGTCGCACGTTGCGACGCGAATCTCGCGACCAAGCTTTTCCCGGACGACCTCGAGCGGCTCACCGATTATCTGAACACCGAGTTCTACAAGTTCTCAAAATAAGGGCATGGCGCGCCGACGGCTCACTGACCAGCAGAAGGCACGCGTCGCGAAGATTCAGGAAAAGCGCCGCCATCGCGCGGACTCGCGGGCCGAGGATTCCTTGGCGGCAGCCGACAATGCGCAACAGCAGACCGGCCGGGTGATCGTACGCCATGGCCGCAGCCTGCTACTGCGCTGCGCGGATGGCAGCAGCGTTCACGCCATGTTCCGCGCCAACCTCGGCGAAGTGGTGTGCGGGGACAATGTCGTGTGGCAGGGGACTGACAATGGCGAAGGCGTGGTCGTCGCAATTCAACCACGCGATACGGCATTGTCGCGACCCGGGTTTGGTGGGCAGGAAAAGGCCATCGCCGCCAATATCTCGCAGCTGGTGGTCGTTTTGGCTTGTCAGCCGGAGCCCACCGGCTACATGTCTGACCAGTATCTGATCGCCGCCGAGCGTATCGGCGTGCGCGGCCTGATCTGTCTGAACAAGGCCGACCTGCTGGATGAAGAGGCGCGCTCGCGTTTCAGGGAAAGGTTCGCTCATTACGAAACCATCGGTTACCCGGTGATCCAGATCAGTGCCAAGACCGAACACGGACTCGACCCATTGCGCGAACACCTGCGCGACCAGACAAGCATCCTTGTCGGCCAGTCGGGGGTGGGCAAGTCGTCCCTGGTAAATGCCCTGATTCCCCGCCAGCAGATCCTCGAGGGTTCGCTGTCCGCGGCCACCGGGCTCGGCCGGCATACCACGTCTGCCGCCACCCTTTACCAGCTCGACAGCGGCGGCGAGTTGATCGACTCTCCCGGGGTGCGCAGCTTCCGCCTGGGCGAGCTGACGAGGCAGGAACTCGAACGGGGGTTTCGGGATTTCGTCCCTTTCCTCGGTCAGTGTCGCTTTCACAACTGCGCCCATCTGGCCGAACCTGGCTGTGCCATCCGTGCCGCCGTCGAGGCAGGCCAGATAAGGCCGGAAAGACTCGAGAGTTATCGGCACATGGTTGCATCGACCAGCGATAACAGCTGATCGGAAACGCGGCCGGGTTAATATGTTCACAGGTAGCACTGGATATACGATTGAGATAAACAAAAACCGGGCGCGAGTCGCATGTCCGGTGCAATCCGAAGGGCGATCTTTATGCACATTGAATTCTACGGCGCGACCAGCGGTGTAACGGGCTCCTGTCACATCCTGCGGGCCAATGGCGAGACCATCCTGCTTGATTGCGGTCTGATTCAGGGCCGCCGCGAGGAGATCGAAAAGAACCGCCAACCCTTCCCCTTTGCGCCGCAGGAGATCAGTGCGGTCGTGCTCAGTCATGGTCATATCGACCATTCGGGCCGGATTCCGTTGCTGGTCAAGCAGGGTTACCAGGGCCCCATCTATATGCAGAACGCGACTGCAGATCTGTGCGACATCCTGTTGCAGGACTCGGCATATCTGCAGGAAAAGGATGCGCAATACGAGAACAAGTGGCGCACGCGCAAAAAGAAGCCCCTGATAGAACCTCTGTACACGGTCGACGATGCGCGTGACGCGCTGGCAAACGTGATCGGTCTGCGTTACCGGGAGAAAAAGGAGATCCTCCCCGGAATACAGATCCGCTATCAGGATGCCGGACATATCCTCGGGTCATGCAATGTCGAGATCTGGCTGAATGAAAATGGTGTGGAGCGCAAGGTCGTCTTCAGCGGTGACCTGGGTCAATACGACACGCCCATACTCAATGATCCCGCCGTCATCGAAAGCGCCGACCATGTCATCGTGGAAAGCACCTACGGGAACCGGCTGCACCGGGACCGCCAGGCCACGATCCATGAGATCGGCGAGATTATCCGCGATGCCGCCCATGACAAGGGTAATCTGCTGATTCCCGCCTTTTCGATCGGCCGCACGCAGGAGCTGCTCTATTACCTGGGCAAACACTACGACGAATGGGACCTGGATCGCTGGCATGTCTTTCTCGACAGCCCGATGGCCATCCGGGCCAGCAAGGTCTACTGGGACTATCCCCATCTCTACGACGAGGAGGCGACGAAGCTGCGCAGCCAGGTCAACGAGATGCCGCATCTGAAAAATCTGCGCCTGACGCCTACCCCGCAGGAGTCGATGGCCATCAACCAGATCAAGAGCGGGGCCATCATCATCTCTGCCAGCGGCATGATGACCGGGGGGCGCATCGTCCACCATCTCAAGAACAATGTCTCGCGCAGAGGCGCGCACATCATGATCGTCGGTTACCAGGCCAACGGGACCCTGGGAAGGAAACTGGTCGACAGCTCACCGACGGTCAAGATTCACGGCAAGGAATACAAGGTCAAGGCGCATGTCCATACGGTCGGCGGACTGTCTGCGCATGCAGATGCCGATGATTTGACTCGCTGGATGCGCAACTTCCGGAGCAACCCCCGGGTACACGTGGTCCACGGCGAAGCTGAAGCCAAAGGCGATTTCCGGGCAAGACTGGAATCCGAGCTGCGGCTGCAGGCAGAAGTCCCGGGGCCGGGAGATGTACTTGAACTATAGGGCTGCACAATAGTCACTAGCGCCTGTGCGCCGACCCCCATCCGAGGCGCTAGAATGACCCCTGCGCAAACGGCGCCAGCATGGGGTCGTTTGCCCCGATGCCCTCGTTGACTGCGGTTCAAGAGCATGAAAAACACGGATAAAACATCGTCATTTTCGACCACTTGCCCGAAGTGCGGACACGAGGTGCCTCCAGGTGCGAAGGTCTGCCCCGGTTGCGGTGCCCCGATCGCCTCCGCGCAGCTGGCATCAGATGCCTGGTCGATATGGGATCGCGCCAGGAAGAGCCTGAAGACCCAATGGGTGGCCTCTGTGATTGCATTCTGGGTCAGTGCGGCCGTGCTGGGCGTGGTTTTCTTCATACAGAACAAGTTGAATCTTATCCTCGTCTCCATCGTCCTCGGCATGCTGCTGATCGGGGTGTGGCTGAAGACACGTTACCAGCTGCACGGGCGTAAAGAACCGGACAGGCAGTCGGAAAATGTCCAGGCTGATTAAGCTGGGATGCACGGTTGCCGATGTCTACCATCGGTACCACGAGATCCACGGCGCCCTGTTCGGTGTATCCAATTTCCGCCGGGTGATCGACACCATTCGCGGCAGACGGGAGCGCAGCTACATCCGGTTCGCGCAGACACTGAATGAGCTGCAGGGCGAACTGGCCGCGCTGGAGCCCCAGATAAACGATCCGGCGACAGATGAGCCGGTAACAGGTGCCGACCGCGAACTTCGACAGGTGCTGCTGGAATACACGCAGCAGCTGGTCCGGGCCGTCAACGACCTGGAGAACATCTGCGCGAATCTGGAGCAGGACGAAGCGGTGTACCGCAGGCTGAGAGCAGACGGCCGCTCACCCTTCACGGCCGACAAGCTGAACTACGATCAGCGGCTGTCTGAACTCGAGCGCCTGGGTACCAGACTGGGAAAACTCTTCGCCAACTATTGAGCTTCATAAGGTGCACACGTTGTATACACAAGCACCGGATTCGTAACAAAATTTGAATAAACCCTCTTCGTCGCCCTGGCCTGTTCGAGACTGCCGCCTGCCCCCCTGGCTTTTTGCTTTAAGTCATAAAAATGCAAAAAAAACGTCATTTATGTTGCAGCGCCACAGTTGAGCGATTGCTTGATCCACAGATGGGGTGCATCTTTGCCAGAAGGGGCGCATCACTGAAAATCCCTGCTAAGAAATCACCCATGCACACAGCTGCGGGCTCCGGCCGACGTTTGTGCAAGACGCTACCTCGTGGAGAAGGAGAAAAGTATGAAATCGACCAATCCGATGGCTGCCCTTTTTGGGAAGTCGCCGTTCAAGCCAATACAGGAGCACATGCGTGTCGTTATCGGCTGCGTGTCCGAGGTCCCACCATTGTTCGAGGCCCTCGTGGCCGGTGACCAGGCCAAGGTGGAGGCTCAGAAAGACCTGATTTTTGCAAAAGAGCAGGCCGCCGACGAGATCAAGAACCAACTCCGCGGCCACCTGCCCAAGAGCATCCTGATGCCGGTCGACCGGCGCGACCTGCTAGAGGTGCTCGCCATGCAGGACTCGATCGCAGACACCGCGCAGGACATCGCCGGTCTTCTGGTCGAGCGCAAGATGGAAGTGCCCGCCGACATGGGAGACACCCTGGTCGCCCTGGTAAACCGCTGCGTCGACACCTGCGAGCAGGCAGGCAAGATCATCGAAGAGCTGGACGAACTGGTCGAGATCGGTTTCCGCGGCAAGGAGGCCAGCCGGGTCGAGGAGATGATGGAGGTACTCAACAAAATCGAGGATGAAACCGACGAAATGGGCATGGAGCTGACGCGCAGCCTGTTCGCCCAGGAGGACAGCATGTCCGCCGTATCGGTGATGTTCTGGTATCAACTGATCCAGTGGATCGGCGATCTGGCGGACTATGCAGAGAAGGTTGGCGACCGGCTCCGGTTGCTGATCGCTCGTTGAGTGTCGGAGCAGCTTTCCAAGACTGCCGAAAATCAACCCGCACCTGCCTCTCGCGGCGGTGCCTGACTACAAGAAACAGGTAATAGGTAAACATTATGGAAATTATCGCCGAATCCGGCACGATCTTTATGGTCATGGCCGTCATCTTTGGGCTCTATATGACCTGGGGTATTGGCGCCAATGACGTCGCCAATGCAATGGGCACCTCGGTGGGCTCCGGTGCCATCACCGTAAAACAGGCGATCCTCATCGCCGCCATCTTCGAGTTCGCCGGCGCCTTCATCGCGGGTGGCTCGGTCACCAAAACGATCCGCAAGGGGATCATCGACCCCACGTCGATAGCCGGCCAACCGGAGCTCCTTGTGTACGGCATGTTGGCCGCACTGCTGGCGGCGGCAATCTGGCTGATGGTCGCCTCCACCCGCGGCTGGCCGGTGTCCACCACCCACTCCATCATCGGCGCCATCGTGGGTTTCGCTGTGGCCGGCATCGGCATGGACGCGGTGAACTGGGGCAAGATCGGTCAGATCGTCGCCAGCTGGCTGGTCTCGCCGCTGCTCGGGGGGGTCATCGCCCTGGTGCTCATGTTGAGTATCCGCAAGCTGATCCTGAATGCAGACAACCCGTTTGCCCAGGCCAAGAAATGGGGGCCCTTCTACGTCTTCCTGGTCGGCTTCATCGTCAGCCTGGTGACCATGTTCAAGGGCCTGAAGCACCTCAAGCTCGATTTCTCCATGGGTGAGAGCTTCATCGCTGCATTTGTTTTCGGAATTGTCTGCGCCGTCATCGGCAGGATGATGATCAACAAGGTCAAGGTGGATGAGAACGCAGATCGTGAGTTCCATTACGCCAGCGTGGAGAAGGCGTTCGTACCGATGATGATCTTCACCGCCTGCGCCATGGCCTTCGCGCATGGTTCGAACGATGTGGCAAACGGTATCGGCCCGCTGGCCGCGGTCGTCGCCATCGTCCAGAGCGGTGGTGAAGTAGGTCAGAAGGCGGACCTGCCGATCTGGATCCTGGTACTCGGTGGCGTCGGCATCGTGGTCGGTCTGTCAACCATGGGCTGGAAGGTCATGCAGACCATCGGCACCAAGATCACCGAGCTGACCCCGACCCGTGGCTACTGCGCTACCCTGGCGGCAGCCAGCACCGTGGTGCTGGCCTCCAAGACCGGTCTGCCGGTATCCACCACCCATATCGCGGTAGGCGCGGTCATGGGCGTGGGCCTGGCCCGCGGTCTCGGTGCCCTCGACCTGCGGGTCATCGGCAATATCGTGACCTCATGGGTGGTCACCCTGCCGGCCGGTGGCATTCTGGCTGCCATCTTCTTCTTCATCTTCAAAGGCATCTTTGGCACGAGCGCTGGTATGTAGTGAACCGGGACCCGCTTCGGCGGGTCCCACTCTCATGAGCCCGAGCTTTCAAGCCCTTTACCCCCCTGTCTGCGGAAGCAAGCATGCCCGAATACGTCACACAACCGTGTCCGGACCTGCACCACATGAAGGGCCTTTCGTTTCCGGCAGACGTCAAATTTCGCCACGTTCTGGTCACCGGTCCGCCCGGGGCTGGCAAGAGCACCCTGATCCGCAAGCTGGGCGGCTGGTCCGAAGAAGGCTATCTCGACCTTGCCCGGCCGCGCTGGTGGACCGACCAGGCCCTCGCCTTCCGCCCCCGCGAGGTCCATTTGGGTTTTCCATTCGTTGGTTTCGGGGAGGGACTGGCGGTGTTCGACCCCGAGTGGTTGGAGGCCGACCCACATCCGGACCTGGACTTTGCGCGCATCCAGCTCCCGCCACCCAAGCGCACTTTTTTGTCGGTGGATTGGCACAAGCGTTACGTGTTCGAGTTCATGCTGCCACCGGCCGAGGAGCTGTTCGCACAGCGCAGCCGTCGGGCCGCACTGGACACGCACCCGGTGGACCGCAATCTCAGCCTGGAACTGGTGACCGCGCAGCTCGAGGTCTTTCGCCGGTGTGCCGTCTACCTTTCGCGGCATGGCCTGCGCGTCTACATCAGAGAAGGCACCGCAAGGAACCCGGTGTGTATCGTCGACAAGGGTCGCCGCGGTGAATAAGCCTTCGCCCAAGGTCAAGCCGGATTTTCTGAAACGCCTTCGTCGTGCCTTTTTGGGCCTTAGCCGCTGCCGCCAGGTGAAGCTGCGAGATGCGTACCGGCTGGTGGGTGACAGTGTGCGGATTCCGTACGAAGGCTTTCCGATGGAGTTGATTCTGGGCGACAACGGCAAACGTTTGCGCCTGTATCCCGAATATCCCTTGCAAGGTACGGGTGAAACAGACGCCCCCCCGAACTTCCTGCTGGAGGATCCGGAGCATGTCGGGACGACTATCGGCGGTTTTCTGCGCCTGGAACCCGATGGAGAACTCATGCTGGGCCGACTCGATCCAGAGCAAGAGGCGATGTTCAACTACCCGAAAGGCGTCGAACAACGCCATCTGCGCGTGATCCACGACGGCAATGCGGTGGTGTTCGAGGACAAGACCTCATCCGGAACCTGTATCTCGCCGGCCCTCAACGAGGAAAAGACGGACCGGCTGGACTGCCTGCGGCGCGTACTGGAAATCTTTGGCGGCCCGCTCAAACTCTTACCTGCAGACGAAGCCCTGGCGCTGATTGAAAAGGTCAACCAGCTCATGGAGCACGAGGTCATGCGTCCGCGCGACAGTCGCGGACTGCCCGGTGGTCTGCTGAAACTTCCGGCGGATCTGACCCCGATCGTGGTGGCCGATCTGCACGCCCAGGTCGATAATCTGCTGGTGATACTCAGTCACAACGGTTTTCTGCACGCCCTGGAGAAAGGCGAGGCCTGCATGGTTATCCTGGGCGACGCAGTACACTCGGAGCGGGATGGTCAACTCGATCAGATGGGCGACTCCATGCTGATCATGGACCTGATCTTCCGCCTCAAGCTGCGTTTTCCGGAAAACTTCTTCTTCATCCGCGGCAACCATGACAGCTTTGGCGAGGAGATCTCCAAAGGCGGCGTCCCGCAGGGCATGTTCTGGCGACGCGCACTGAAGAAGGCACGGGGCAAAAACTACCGCAAGGCCATGCAGCGCTATTACGACCTTCTGCCCTACGTCGTCGCCTCACCCGACTTCTGTGCCGCGCATGCCGCACCGCCCCGCAGCAAGGTCTCGGCCGATATGCTGGTGGATA
>CAVWYD010000034.1:0-233489 GCA_963759055.1 uncultured Gammaproteobacteria bacterium | reverse complement strand
CATAGGTTTTGACACATCAGCGGGGGCTCCTGATGAAGATCGGTCGGTGAGCATCAAGCTTTAGCCCTGTTCAAAATTCTCTACCCCATCGTTCGCCATCATTCCAAGTCCGACGACATCGGCTGTATGGCGCCTGACAGCAGATCCCGTATGAACGCTCCCGGATCAGCCAAAGCCTGATAATGCCGAAAAGCCTTCACACCGAAACCGCTCGGGTCCAACGCATAATAAACCGATGACATTTCACCGACGCTTTCAAACGCCGCCGATTTGTATCGCTCGCAGATTTTCGAACGCGTTTCAGGTTCCATCGTGGACAACTGCGCTACATAAGCAATGTACTCGTGAGCAATCAACGACCTGGGTCGGATCTCCAGATTCTGACCTGCAATCGCATGGGCGATTTCATGGACGACGACGCTCATATAGAGCGGTTCATCCATTTGCATTCCGAACAGCGAATCCCCGGTAGTTTGACGCTTGGCCTGCTCGAAAGTCAGCAGATCGATCTGGTCCTTCTTCGCATCGTACAAACCGATATGCAAAGCGCGATTTTCGATTTCGGTCTGATGAAGCCGTAAACGGATCCGTCTTTTCAACCCGATTCCGTAGGACCGAAAGAATGCGCGAGCTTTGGCTGCCCCGGCGCATACCAGGGCGCGATCTCTTTCGGACTCGAAGCCGACGTCAACGAGTATCTTGGGACAGGTGGATTGATCGTCCTCTCCCGCAGCGACAGGCTCAACGATCCCGTTGATTCCAATCAACGCAGCAAGACAGAGACAAGGACTCAGGCGCATAAGACCGCCCCCAGGCGGGCTGAAGCCTCAAGGTACATCGCAGCGCTGAAAAGCACCACCCGCCCAGGTGATAATTTGTCCGTCAGCCATTCGTTGATAAATTTGGCCATATCGGACAAAGAAACTCGCCCACGAGGCCCTGCATGGCGTCGACATGAAGATCGGCCTGGTCCTCATCGTAGCCGGATTCATACCACTTGCAGCCGACCCGCTGAACGGGTTGCCGTGTATCAGGTCCACTTTCACCGCTTAAGAGCCCTTCTTCCCCTTTTTACCCTTTTTGCGCTTTTTACCCTTCTTGGCCTTCCTGTCCTTCTTGTCCTTCTTGTCCTTCCCGCCCTTCCCGGCTCGAATTTCTTTCATCGCTTTCTTGCGATTCTTGCGTTTCTCGCCTTTGCCGGCTTTCTTGCCTTCCTTTGCCCCGTGTTTCTTCTTTTTTTCCCCGATGTCCTCTCCCAGATCTCGAACTTCCCCAGTGGGCGCCCTCGATTCGTCGAGGTCATATTCAACCCTTGGCGTAACGGTCTGATCGTCAGCGGCGGTCTCCGCCTCAATTCGGTTGGAAGTGTTCGCGGCACGGGGAGCCTTTTCCTTTTGCGGACGGCGATGAACAGAGCGGCTTTTCTGACTGAATAACGCCTCCGCCAGCGCCTTAAGCTCGAGACTTCCTCTACTACGTGGTTCCAATTCGAAAACCGCCAGACCTTCGCTGAAAGAGTTGCGAAATACCGTGCGGTCACTGAGCCGTTGCGGTACCAATCGAACTCCGGGGAGCGACGTCAAGGCGGCGGCAGCCTCATCGGAGGCCGGAATTGCCCGATTGATATCGGCACGATTGATAAATCCGATGGATTCCGGCGGGTTTCCTTCCGTAACCTTGTGAAGGAACTGTACGAAGCGCTGCGTTGACCATACGTCAGCCTGAGAAGGTGTGACGGGGATCAGCACACGATCGGCAATCTCGAGGGCCTGCTTAAACGAATCAAGGTCAGCGGTTCCTACATCGATTAGTGTCTCATCGGTATCCGTCGGCAGACTTATGCTGGAGAAAGGCCCGGACTGCACATGGATGGGGGGCTCAACTCTCTCTTCCAGCCGCAAAGCGGCCACATCCGTCAAAGTCCTTTGAGGATCGAGATCGATCACCGTCAGTTCAATCCCCCTCGAGCACAGCCATACCGCCAGGTTGAAAGTCACCGTACTCTTGCCGGTTCCACCCTTCAGATTTGCAATAACAGTTATCATTCCAGTTTTCCGACTTATGGGGACCTCTAACAATTCACGATCAGCCATCTTGGCGCCAAAAAATCTCGGCTCTGCGTTGCGAATCTTCGCAATAGCCAGCTATTACGTGCGATACGCGCCTTAATCCGAGCCTTTTTGATCACCAATCTGCTCTGCCCGGAATTATTAGAGGTCCCCTTATTTGATCGCCCAGTATACCGAGCCAGGCCTTTGCGGCTTCCAGTCATGCGGCGAAAAGCGACATAAAGCCCGCACCCACTGGGAGCATGGCGAGTCCATGCAACATGTCTCACTGTGCTTGCATACTATTAACCCGGCATTTTACGCGGCCGGGTCATTAATTATTTTCTGCATCAATTTTGCTCATTGCACGCCCCGTTCGATATGAGTCGAAGATACCAACCAGCCAGGTAACGACAAAGACAGCTGAGGCAATATTGAAGAGCTGCGAGTCGGAGCCTGCCGGTTGCTCTGCGAGCAGCGCTGAAATCTCCGCGATATCGAGTGGGCTTTCCCCGCTTTGGATTTGCTCAGCTATTCGCTGAGCCGTTTCCCACGTCTTGGATATTACGAAGAAGAGTGATGCAAGTGCTGAACCCGCCAGAACGGTGCCAGAAATATGCTTTTTCAGATAAAAGTGCCCGACACCCGGAAATACGAATGCTGACAGCAGGGCGGCTTTCCCTGATTTACTCATGAGATATACCTTCGCTTAAGGGGCGTCAACCGCAATCAACGACAAAACATTCGAAAGGCGACTCACTGAAGCCGGCCAAAAGTGACGAGCTACGGGGCGACTGCAGTCGCCCCCGGGCCATGCGTATCGTTATGACCATGCTTTGTACCATTTGCGGGGCAGACTGGCGATTTCAACCGGTCCCGTTCATCAAAGCCTGACCGGTAGCGTCAGTATTCCCCGGGACTTCGAACCGCAGACCTGCCCGATGCCGGCCGCCCAACACGACGGCCACGGCGCCAATGCTTGGAAACAGTCACCAGGGGGATCAGCAGCTTCACGTTCAGGACCCAGCCGTCCATACCCGTGGAGAAGAATATGACCGATCTGGATAAGCAGCAGCGGGTGCGGCGGAGAAACGAATGGCGGACAGAGCTAAGAACCTGGTTACCGGCTTGGATACAGTATCGGCAGACCAAACAGGGAGATGGGCATGTTCGACTGGTTCAAGAAAGCCAGACCCAACGACACTCGTTTTGACCATATGGAGCGCATGGCAATCGAGTTCGTGGGAGAGGAAATCCTCTTACAGTCACGAGCTGACCGGCGTGATAGCTACGATGCAGGTGTCGCAAGAGGACTGAGCCAAGACGATGCATGGCTTCAGGCGACAGGATCGTACTACCTGCAACTCGTCGCACATATCGATGAAACTCAGCATGCCGCCGAGATGGCCGAAGTTCGGCGCCCGGTCTCCGCGCTGATCGAGGCGTTGGATAACGGCGTTCACAGGATCTCCGAGCGCGAGCGTGAAGCTTTTCGCGTTCGCGCGGGTGATGCCCTTCTCCTGGTTCAAGCTGATCCGTCATAAATCTGAACAGCGCTGCCCCCCGCGCAGCGTTTTTATGTGCTGCGGAAAAAGGCTGGTCGGCTGCACTACGGACCTATGCGAACCAAAACCAAACAGAACAGAGCGAATTACTCGGAGGATGAACGAATGGCGAGGTAGTCTGTCGGTGCCGTCCTCGCAGTCGACGGGGAGCAGGTAGACCGTGTTCTGTGATCTGAATAGAGTGAGGCTGCACGCATGTCTCTCGGTGCTGATAGACAGACTACGCCGATGCAAATGTTGGAAGAGGTTTTCTTCGCTGGACGCACCAGCACTCCGAGCACACCAAAACAACCCCAAGTGATCCCTTCTGCATGGGCGCAAAAACCTGAGGAGCGAGGAATGCTGCCTGTTGGTCGCGTTGTCGCAATTGAGCGGTATTACGGGTACGAGGTAAAGATTGAGCCACAGCAACCTCAGCTAAAAAATGCATTGTTACCGGTTGTGACAATAGCGGGATTATTGGCCGGCCCGGTGATTATGGCGCTGTCTGCGGTCGGCGCAGACCCCTTGGAGTTGCGCGAACCCGTCGATGGGGGAGGAAATGTGTATAGGCATTCAATCCGATTGAATGGAAAGGATGACATGGCGGTGCGGGACGAGTTCTGGACCTACAATATCGGTGACTGTGTTGCCCTCCGGTCAAATCCGGAGATGCTGGTCCCGGCTTTGCCGGATGAATGTGAATGAGCGTTCCGAAGAAGGCGGGGTTGCTTATGCCCGCTCCGAACAGGCCCGGTTGAAACTTACCCAGTAGCTCTTCGCTGAGCCGCAGGGTGTGAATTCGTTCAATTCGTGACCGCGAATGAAGGCCCTCTTCGCAGATCTCATCTCTATAACCTATCGCCCAGGTTCCACAGCATCAACGAGCTGACCACCGCGAGCACCCCGAGCAGAGCGCCCACCGTAATCGTGAACTGGGCGATCCTCACGGCCGACTCGCCGGTCCAGGTGCGTTGCCCCTCCAGAATCCATGATCCCTTAGGGGGCATGGATGCGGTTCGCCAACCCCTCCATCCATGCCAGACAATCAACATTGCGAGCAAGGACAACACCATCCCGTTCAGAATCGCGAGAGTCCGCAGGAGCTGCGTTAGGGTACCAGCAGCCTCAAGCGGCTCGGCCGCGGCGAGTTCCTCTAATTTTTTCGTGTACTCCGCGAGATGGTCCAGGCTGACCCAGACGCTGACAGCGACCACACTCAGCATGACCACCATAAAGACCGCAAATTTCTTGCGGTTCATTACCCTGTATTCGGTTGAATCCTGCATCGGGAGCTGAGTTACCTGTCGCGGCCCCGCTATGCTATGCAGCGAGACAGTATATTTTACGAAGTGGCTCGTAACGACCAAGTCTACAAAGAATAAATTTTTGTTTGAGTCCAAGTCCAGCGGTGGTCTATCGCCACGGCTTCCACTTGGCCGGACGACCGCTGCGGACGGTCCGCAACGTGCACCGAAGCGTAGAGAACCCTGGAGGGCCAGAGTTGTCCGACAACAGAAGTCCCCGCACTAATACCTGAGCGATTCTGCCGGATGACCGAGTTCGACCCTGGATTCAGCCGGTCAAGCAGTCCCCGGTGAGCAGCCTGATTGGGGCGCGCAGCGCAATTGCCGCAGATCTGCCACAGGTATCCGAGAGTGATCCCATCGCGATCGGCCTGAAATACAAACATGATGCCACCCAGGCCCCGCGTGCCGACAAGGCCGGGGATTCCCGCCTGCGAGCTGCGCGGATGGACACATGGACGTGTCTGATCCGCGCGCTGCGAAGTGGGCCTTGAACGCGGGATAATATTCCTGGAGATCTTGCTTGATTCTCTATTCGAGGGTTCAGCCCAGTATCTGCATCTCTCCTTCTTCGCTCAGAGCCAGCTGTTTCAGGGTCAGCTCACTTAGGGCCTGGACACGCCCCTGGTCGATCGCCTCATCGATCGCAACGATATTCGACTCGGCAATCAGCGGAAGCGCGTAGGTATGCTCAGGTTGAAAGGTATCAATTTTCCGCAAGACATCCACCACTGTCGTTGTTTCTAGGGGTACCGCTGGAATGAAACGTGGCTCCCGATCATCGGTTTCAGCCAGGATTCCGAGTTCGACCAGCATCGCGAGACGGCTTTCCAACGCATGGCTTGGAATTCGATACATCTTGGATAGCTCACCGAGCGTATAGGGCTCTTCCTTTGCATAGAAACGCCTGCCGATTCGGGCGAGTACAGACAATACGTAGCCTGCGGTGAGCGCAGGACTAAAATGGACCTGCCGCAATCCGGTGGCAACGATTTCCGGGTGCTGTTGATAGAACGCAATGCTCGCACCAATCAGCAATATCAGCCAGTTGAGATAAAGCCAAATCATGAAAAAGATCGCGGTCGCGAAGGTCGCGTAGATCAGGTGATAACTGGATGTATCTGACGCATAAGCCGCGAACCCGAAACTCAATGCCTCCCAGAGGAACCCGGCCACAATCCCACCAGTGAGCGCTGCGCTTAACCGAACGCGCGTATTCGGTATGAAAGCGTAAAGGAACGTGAATGCCGCGATCACCAGCGCAAAAGGCACGAGACGTCCTGTCAGATCAATAAAACTGCCGATGACCGGAATCGAATGAAGGTGATTCATGAGCGACGTACTCATCAGCGAGCCGGTTATCGCAATGGCCGCGAATATGAGCAGCGGACCGATGGTGATTGCAGACAGAAAAGTGGTGAATCTCTCGACAAAGTTTCGGGAGATCCGTATTCGCCACACATGGTTGAAGGAACCCTCAATCTTCTGCATCAGCGATACAACGGTAAAGATCAAAAAACCCAAACCTACGGCACCCAGCACACGGACGTTCATGTTGTTGACGAAGCCGATCAGATTCTCTGTGAGTTCCGCTGCTTTTTGATCACCTATCGGTTCGAGAAGATTACGCAGGGGTTCGTCGAGTTGATTTTGAACACCGAATCCTTTCAGGATAGAAAAACTGAGTGCCAACAGAGGTACGATCGAAAGTAGAGTCGTGTAGACCAGACTCATGGCGCGCATGCTTAGATCGCCATCGATGAGATCCCGCACCAGCAGGATTAGTGTGCGCACTGTTCTTATGGCTGAACGCTGCCAGATCGACGCTTGCCTGTCGTCACGGTCCCAGATGTACTGCTTCTCCAGATCACGGATCCAATCAATAATCATCGAACTGTTTCGTTGTATCTCGGATTAAGTCACCGTAACGCAAGGCAGCAGCTTCGGTGTTTACCTGTGGAGGATAGTATTCGGTGAAAGGCAGCCCCCTTTGCTGGTTCCAATAGGCGTTGCCAGGGCTGGTAGCTGTGGGGCTCCTTTGCGAGAAACAGCACCGTGCGCAGACCATCTGTGTAGTAGGGGTCATCGGTGTAATTGTAGCGGGAGGAGCTCAGATGTCGCGCGACAAAGTAAGATGGCGGCATGATCGCTCTTCGATAGTCGCTCTTTTAAGACAGCGCTTGGCTGGGAGCGCCAGTTA
Source organism: uncultured Gammaproteobacteria bacterium (assembly GCA_963759055.1). GTDB lineage: Bacteria > Pseudomonadota > Gammaproteobacteria > Chromatiales > Chromatiaceae > Thiosocius. The sequence continues at coordinate 226,390 of CAVWYD010000034.1, read as the reverse complement.
GTGCAAAGCATCCTGACTGTTGAATAGGCCAGCTCGGGACTGACCGTTCCTCGGCTGACTGCCGACCAAGGCACCGCAATATTCTGGAATCGGAGCAGTTCTTTCCCCGATCGCCCGGGCATCTATTCGAACAGTCGCTGGTTAAGCGGGGTCGGTTGGCGGACCCTCATTCGGTATCGGTCTGGCGTATCGTCAGGTCGGTCTTGCCGGTCGCGGCCGCGTCGGCCAGCGAGGGTGATCCCGCGGCCGATGCTGGGCCGGTCGGTCGCCGGCCCAGCACCATCACCGACAATGCCGGCAGGAAGGTCAGCGAAATCACCGCGGTACCCAGTACCCCGAACAAAACGATCGCGCCGACTCCGCGGTACAGCTCGGTACCCTCACCCGGCAGGAATACCAGCGGGGCCAGGCCGCAGACGGTGGTCAGCGTGGACATGGCGATCGGCCGCAGCCGGGTCTCAATCGCGTCGCGCACCGCGTCGCGTGCGACCATGCCGCGGTCGCGTACATTGCACATGGCCTGGTGGACGATCAGGATGGGATTGTTGACCACCGTACCCATCAGGATCAAAAAGCCGAGCATCGCGATCATATCGAAGGGCTGGGTCAGCGCCTGCAGGCCTACCATTGGCGCCATCGCGCCGACCCAGTTCATCAGCCACAGGCCGACGATGCCGCCGGCCACGCCCAGCGGGATCGTCGTCATGATCAGCAGCGGGTATCCCCAGTGGGTGAAGATGGCGACCAGCAGCAGGTAGATGATCACCACGGCGACCAGGTAATTATCGCTCAAGGCCTCACGGGTCGCATCGAGCTGGTCGCTGGCACCGGATATATCCATGCTGACGCTGGCCGGCACCACACCACTGGCGCGCAGGTGATCGACCACCTGTTCGCGAACGATCTGCACCGCGGTCTCCAGTGCGACGGCCTCCGGCGGAATGATGCTGAGCGTCACCATTCGCCGGCCATCGACGCGGCGTATGGAATTGGTATCCACGGTCTCGACGATATCAGTGACGGTCGACAGCGGTATCACCGTCTTGGACGGCGTATAGACCGGCAGGCGTCCCAGTTCGTCGAGCGTGGCCGCGGTTCCGGCGCGACCGTAAAGATAGATGTCCACCTTGTCATCGTTCAACAGGAACTCGTCGACGAAGGCGCCGTCGGTGAGTGCCGATATCGAAAAACCGATATCGGCCGCACTCAGGCCCAGTTCGGCGGCACGCAACCAGTCGGGCCGCAGCTCGACCAGTGGTTGTGACAGCGACAATGTCGACGGATTGGCCCGGATGCGCGGATTGTCAAACACCTCTTGCGTCCGACGGTACGCGGCCAGCGCGACATCATAGATCGCACCGAGCTCGGGACCGGCGACATCCAGGTTGACGCTGCGTGTACCGCCGTCGTTGCTGGTGATGATGGACCCACGCGCGACGAAGGCACGCATGCCGGGGTACTCCTTGTACTTGCGCCCGAGCGCGTCCATCAGCGGCTTGATGTGATTGGGATCCTTGGGTTCGGCGATGATGCGCAGGGTGCCGGGCTGGATGCTCAGGTTCATGTAGCGCAGTGCCGGCACCTCCGTCTCGCCCCGCTCGAACTGGTCGGGCGTGTGTTCCAGGAAAGGCAGGAAGTAGGTCTGCAACTCATCACCGATGCGACTCATGGTCTCGAGGTTGTAGCCGGGCGGGGCATTCATGCGGGCGAAGGTCTTCGGTTCCTCGCCCTCAGGCAGGTATTCGGCGGGCGGAGTCAGCCAGACGAAGGCGGCGAGACTGGCGCCGGTGGCCACCGTCACGGTGACGATGCGCCGCAGACGGCCGGCAGTCAGCCACTCAATACCCACCAGCACCCAGTGGCGGATGCCGCGGCTGTGCGCCGTGTCGCCGTAGTCCTCAGTACGAAAGTGCATGCGTGCGCTGGCAGTCGGCAGCACCGTGATCGCCACGACCATCGACGCCAGGATGGACGCGGACACGGCGATCGCGATGTCCGAGTACAACTGGCCCGCCTCCTGCTCGATGAACACGATCGGCACGAAGACCAGCACCGTGGTCAGCGTCGATGCCAGCACCGCTGGCCAGACCTGGCGCACGCCCTCGACGGCCGAGCGGAAGCGGTCCAGGCCGCGCTGGCGGGCCAGTTCGATGCTCTCCAGCACCACGATGCTGTTGTCCAGGGTCATACCGATCGCGAATGCGACGCCGGCGAGCGATATCACGTTGACCGTGCGCCCGGCGGCCAACAGGCCGAGGAATGCGGCGATGGTGCAGATCGGAATGCCCATCACGCCGACCAGGGTCGCGCGCAGCGAGCGCAGGAACAGGTACATCACCAGACTGGCAAACACTGCGCCGATCGCCAGGTTTTTCCATACATTGCCCAGCGAGGCCTCGACATAGCCGACGTCGTCGGCGATCAGCCACATCGCCATGCCCGCCGGCCCCAGCACCTCGCGATTGATCTCTTCCATCTCCTCGAGCATCGCGCGCTTGATGTCGATCACATTGGACCCCGCCTCGCGTCGCACCGACATCCCGAGTACCGGCTTGCCGTCAGAGTAGGACAGGCGACTCAACTCGAAGTGATCCTGGCGTACCTCGGCGACATCGCCGAGCCGGATCAGCGAGTCGCCGCGGCGAGCAAGGATCAGTTGGCGCAGGTCGTCCAGGTCCTGGAAGCGGCCGATTGTGCGCAGCAGGTAACGTCGCTTGCCGGATTCAATCTCGCCGCCGGAGGCATCACGGTTGCGCGCAACGATCGCATCGCGCACATCGGTCACCCGCAGATCGCGTTCGGCCAGGCGCGCGGGGTCGAGCAGGATCTGAATCTGGCGTTCCGCACCGCCGTAGACGCTGACCTGCGATACGCCCGGTATGCTCTCCATGCGTGTCTGCACATTGTCTTCGAGGAAGTCCTGCATCAGCACCATGTTCAGCTTGCGCGGATTGCCCGGCAGCGGCGCAACGCGGAAGTACATGAAGGAGTTGCTGGAAAACGAGGTCGCGTAGACCCGCGGCTCGTCGACGTTGTTGGGATAGGACGGGACCTGGCTCAGGGCATTGGTCACGCGGATCAGCGTCTCATTGATGTCGACGCCGTAGGGAAACTCCAGCTCGATGTTGGCCCGGCCGAAAGTCGCGGTGGCGATCAGGCGCTTGAGGCTCGGGACATTGCGCAGGAACTCCTCCTGTTCGATCAGGATCTCTTTTTCCACGTCCTGCGGGGTCGCGCCGGGCCAGGAGGTGCGCACCGTCACCGTGCGCACGTCGAGGTCGGGGATCATCTGCACCGAGATGCGCAGCGCCGCCATCAGCCCGATGACGGAGACGATGAGCACCGCCACGGTCATCAGGGTGCCTCGACTGACCAGACGCTCGAACATCAGCGCTCCCCGCGAATCGAAACCTGCTGGCCTTGCTGCAGCGCCTCGTTGCCCTCTACGACCACGCGGGTGCCGACCTCCAGGCCGCTGCGTATCGCCACGCGACCGTCGAATGCTAGGCCGATCTCGACCCGCTGTTCGCGCACCGTGGCCGTCGGTCCATCGCCCTCGACCACCCAGACAGTGATGCGGCCGTCGGGATGGCGCAGCAGCGCGTCACGCGACACCACCACGGCCCGATCACCGGTCTGCAGCTTCAGCAACCCGGCGGCCGACATGCCGGGTGTAAGCGGCAGACCCGGTTCCAATGGATAGACACGTACCAGGAAGGTTCGTGCGCGCGGATCGCTGACCGGCACGATCTCGCCAATACGCGCCGGTACCGGGCGATCGGGCAGGGCGTCCAGCCGGACCTCGATCACCGAATCACTGTCGATGCGCGGGAACAATCCCTGGGGCGCGCGAAAGTCGATGCGCAGCCCGCTGTCGGCGATCAGTTCCAGCATCTCGTCACCGGGCGTCACCCACTCACCGACCTCGGTCAACTTGCGGCTGATCACGCCGGCGAACGGGGCCCTGATCTCGTAGCGCCGCAGGCGTTCCTCTACGCGACGCTGTTCCGCCGCCCGCAGCCTGAGCGTCGCCGCATCGGCCCGCACCTCGGACTCCCTGGCGCGGATCTCGGTCTCTGCAATGCCCCGCGACTCGACCAGGCTGCGGGAATCGTTCAGTCGGCGCCGCGCGTCCGACAGTTCCTCCTGCGCCTGCTCGGTAGCTGCCTCGGCCGCCTCCAACGCCAGTTCCGCCAGTGTGCGATCCAGCTTCACCAGTACTGCGCCGGCCTCGACGCGGTCACCGGCATCGGCCAGAACATGATTGACCAGCCCCGCTACCTCCGGGGAGAGCTGAGTCACCCGCGGCGAGCTGACGGTACCGGAGATCGGCACTTCCTCGGTCACCGCCTGGCGCTCGGTTTGGGCCACCGCCACCGGTGGCGCGGGATTCTGCGCCGCCGCTGCCGCGCACAGGCAAAGCCCAGCGAGGAAAACCACTCGGCGCCGATGGCGTCGGGAGAATTCGCTTGCTTTGTAGGACGGGAATGTCATGGACGATCGATGCTGCATGGCTCGCATTGGTTTTCTGAGTTTACCCCGGGTGCTGGACCATTAAGGCCACTGCCTTTGTGTGGCCGTCCGGCCTTTGCTCACCTGGCGAACGACCGCCGTTTAGCGGTTGCTGACGTTGCCAGCCAAACCAGCGACGCATGAAACCCGCCAATTCCACACTTTCAAGTACAGGGGAGTCGTTTTCCTGTTCAACTGCTGATAGCGGGTAATCAATTTGGGTTGTCGAGACCGTGCCTTGTTGTCCACGCTGACTGGTGGCACATTGTTACCCGCAAGTCATTGAAAACCTGCGAATAAAGGAGTTGCAGGCACATCAAGGTTAAGTCGGCAGTGACAAGAGAACTACAGATCAAGCACTTAGGCTCAGAAGAATCATTCTGCGTCGGAATTGTGGCTAACGATGAGGCACAGAGGAGAAGGAGCAGAGATGAAGAGACCAAAGTCGACCAAACGCAAAGGAAAGGGATTCTGGCTGACAGGTTTAATGTTTTTAGTTTTATTAGGCTCAGGGGTGGCGAGCATATATTATCTTTTTCAGATCAACAATGAGCTCAAGGTGGTTCTCAAGCACGAAATGCCCATCACCGAAATGATAACTCGAATTACGGTACATAAATTGGAGCAAACGTCCTGGCTCGAGCGGGCGCTGCGCCATGCTGAAGTCGCAGCGCATGGCCAACAGGATGATGAGGAAAATACAAGGCTGCTAAGAAACGCAAAAGCGAAATTCAAGGAATTCACCGTCAAGGTGAACGAAGAGCTCGAAAGCGCTTTAAACATGAGCATGGAAGCTCAGAAACTAGCTCAGGCAGAAGAGTTGGTAGTTGAGCTCCGGCGTATTGACGAATTGCTCATATCCATACGGGAAGAATACGTTAATTATATCAAGCGCGTCAATGAGTTGTTTGCTCTATTTGTGAATGGAAACATACGTGATGCGGAACAGATCGCCAACGAAACAGAAAAACTTGAAGAAGGCTTCAATCAAAGGCTGGAAAGCTTTTTGTTTGAGACCGAGGAAATTACTCGGCGTTCCTTGTCAAGCATTGGAGAAAGAGAGGGAAAGGCAATAATTGTTATCGCGATTATGATCAGCATTGCTTTGGTGCTTACGATTATTGCGTTGTTACTTAATTCCAATAAAAGACCACATAGGCCATAATTTAGCCAACCCTAACTGATTAATCATCATTGCAAAACCCAGTTAGGATTATGAGTAAATAAACAAATAGGAACCTTTTCTTTACTTATGAACGACACACTAATACTCATTTCTTTGTTATTTCTTTCAGGTGCTTTTTCCGGTTCTGAAACAGCTTTAACAGCCGTCACATTAGCTCGTGCAGAAGCTTTGCAGAAAGATGGTCAGGGTGGCTCCAAGGCATTGCTTCAATTGAAACAGAAATCCACAAGCATGTTGATTACACTATTGATTGGAAATAATCTGGTCAATATTGGCGCATCTGCTTTTGCTACAGTGGTGGCTACGGAATATCTTGGAGCATTGGGTCCAGGGGTGGCGGTTGGAGTATTAACTCTTCTGATCCTTGTGTTCGGTGAGATTACCCCTAAAAGTTTGGCGATTCGTCATTCTATCAGGGTTTCTCTTGCAGTTGCTCCCATCGTGTTGCTATTAATGCGGATACTATTTCCCCTGGTGTGGATGTTTGAACATTTGATAACTCTTGTTCACAAAATGACCGACATTAAGGAAACCCCAACAGTAACAGAAACGGAACTAGTACATTTGTTAAAGTACGGCACTAAAGAAGGCACTATTGAAAAGGATGAGGCAAAGATTATTGAGCGAGTGTTTGCTTTTAACGATTTGGCAGTGGCGGATGTGATGACTCCTCGTCATAAAATGTTTTCATTGAATGAAGAGACCACTATTAAGGAAGCTTTGCCAAAAATCGTGGAAGTTGGCTTTTCCCGTGTGCCTGTTTATTCGGGATCCGTTGAGAATATTACTCATATTGTGCACTGGCATGATATCGCTACTGCCATTGCTAATAATCAGATAGACAAACCCTTAAAGGAGATTGGTATTGATCCCATATTCGCACTACTCAACCAACCTATCGATCAATTGTTTTATGATCTTAAACTTCAAAAAAGGCATCTTAGTATTGTAGTGGATGAACATGGCGACCTGAGGGGGGTGGTTAGCATGGAAAATCTACTGGAGGAGCTTGTAGGTGAAATATATGATGAGTCAGATAGGAAACGACCCTCTGGGATCACAAGACTGGATGATGGTATTGAAGTAGAGGGGGGCGTGGAGTTGGGGGCAATCAAGGAGTTTGCTACAGTAGATGTACGGGGCAAGAAAACGGATAGTGTTAGTCGTTGGATTGTAAACGACATTGAGAGAATCCCCAGAACCGATGAGCAATTTGAAATTGATGGATTAACGGTAGAAATCAGACAGGCCTCAGGCCGTCGTATTCACAAAGTAAAAATTAAGACTACTTCGACCAAAGACTCATCCAAATCAGAGCAATAACTCCGACGGGGTATTACGTAATGAATGTCCCTCTCGCGGAAAATAGCAACTTCGCTCTAGATTTCCGCATCGTGTCGACTCCTGATGTAGCGACTCATCATGGTAACCACAACGACGGCTGGAGCCACGGCCGCGGCAACGAGAGCTTTCCTGGGTGCGGTGTCGTAGTACCTCTCAGGCTCTGAGACTGCCAGGCGCCCTCCCACTCGATTGGCAGGGTGTATGGCGGCGCTATTCGAGACTCCGTCAGAAAGCCCAAGCGCCCATAGTAAGCGGGGTCGCCTAATACGAATACCCGGCTCACGCCCTCGTCCTTCAGCCGTCGCAGGCCGTTACGGACGATTGCGCTCCCGATGCCGCGTCTTTGCCACGCGGGTTCCACGGCGAGCGGACCTAGCAATGCAAATCTGTCGCTACTCTCTTCAACACTGCACCTTGTGGAAATCACGTGCCCCACGAGTCGGGAATCAATCGTCCCAACGAGTGACAAAGCGACTGGCGCTTCCCGCAACAGATCCCTTACCAATGGCAGCAAATTCTCGTCCGGGAATGCTTCCGGATAAAGCGCCTCTATCGCAGGGAGGTCAACCTGCATGCTCTCGCGAATCTCAATGTTCTCCGTCATGGGTCTTCCGAGTTTTGCTGGCAGTCGCATCCTACAGCCTTGCAGGTCGCTTTCCCGCACACCGGCCGTTGACTAGCGGCCGCCTGCCATGAGGCCGGAGGGTCGGTCGGCGCAGATGACTCAGTAACGCAACTCGGCAACGGCGCCGAGAGCCGCATTGATCTCTTTCAATGTCGGCGGGTACAGCTCGTAAGGCTCCGCGTAGACCCCATAGCAGGTCATCCTGCGCACCTCGGGCTGGGTATCGGAGGCGAGCCAGAAATGATAGCCGGGCTGAAGAATACCAGGTAACCGTCACCAACTTAACCAAAGGACAAGTCTTCAGCCCACCCGTGCTTGCCACGCACAAGAGCGGCGTTGCAATTTTTGCTTTAGGTAGCCCCGCGTCAGCCGGACTCGTTGAGGTCGCAGAGAACGGTTACGGTATTCCACTAGCCGATTCTCTGAGTACGCTTCCGCAGGTTTTCGAAGCGGTAGCGGAGACGCAGGCGATCCCGCCTCCGACGTATCCTTATGATCCGGTGACTTTCAATATCAGCAGCCGCGGCCGTTTCGACCGGTTCAGCATGGTAAGTATGCTGGTAAATACCAACGATGCATTTCTCGCCATCGACACTGTCATGTTGCCCCGGAGACGGGGAAGCAGCCTTACCTACCACGCTGTTGCGTATGATGCCGGCAGCGAAAACAATAACCAGGAATGTGCATATGTACCTGGGCCGGCCTGCCCGGGAGGTTCGGGCAACGCCCGCGACGTATCGGAAGCGGAAGGATTCGTTTACATCCACAACGGCGTGCATCAGATTGGCGACCTCTCGCCAACAAAAAATGATTGGCACAACCCTGTTGCGAAGGTCGTCATTACACGCCTTCGATAGACAAGGGAGCGGTGACGGGGGGCTTTACGTTGGAGTCGGCGCGAAGCCTCCCCCTTTATTCCACCGGGTGATCACGCCCGGTTAGGGCTGACTGCCTCGTTGCCTGTGATACCTGAGCAGCCCATTCAGGCATGCGGCAGCCAAGGACCAGAGAGCCCGCTGTTCGGTAGACTTGTCGAATTCTGATGTATATGAAAGATAATGCGCCAGTTGCTGCGACTTTCGGTGGTGGCAACGTACCCACACCGCTGGTGCTGGGACGACCTGATGATCTTCTGCCGTTGACCATGCCGCGCGAGAGACGGAGACTATCCAGCCGTGTATCCAGGAGAGCGTTTCAATAGCATCAGTCACCTGGTGGGCGCCGCACTGGCGCTGGCCGCTTTGGTGGTCCTGATCGTATCCGCCTCTGGCGATGGCAACGCCTGGAAACTCGTCAGCTTCGTCATTTACGGCGTGACACTTTTCGTTCTGTATCTGATCTCGACCCTGTATCACAGCATCAAGGGTCGACCAAAGGCGATTCTGAGAATCCTGGACCATCAGGCGATCTACCTGTTGATCGCTGGCACTTATACGCCCTTCGCACTGGTTACGTTGCGTGACAGCGTGGGTTGGTGGCTGTTTGGCGCAGTCTGGACCCTGGCAGTTATCGGCATTTTGCTGGACGCACTGCGCGATGGCGGCAGACGCGTGGTGCAGGTGATCATATACGTCGTGATGGGCTGGATGATCTTGTTCGCGTTGGATCCGCTTTTGGCGTCAATCCCATCCGCCTGTTTCCATTGGCTGCTCGCCGGGGGCATCCTTTACACGGTCGGTATCGTTTTCTATGTACTGGATCACTGGTACCCGGCAGCCCACGGCATCTGGCACCTTTTCGTGCTCGCGGGCAGCATATGTCACTATTTCGCGATACTGCTCTACGTTTGAGCCGGAACGATCAAATCAGCCGCTTTGTTTTGTCCTTATGCCGGTGAGGTAATCGAGAGCCGCGTCTACACCGCCGCGTATATTGCTGAAGCCAAAAAGCCGCAGACCCATTTCAACACCGGACAAAGTGCCCATCAGTGTCAGATCATTGAAATCACCCATGTGGCCGATACGGAAGATTCGGCCTGCCACCTTGCCAAGACCCGAGCCCAGAGACATATCGAACTCGTCGAGCACCAGCTCGCGTAAGTCATCGGCATTGTGGCCATCTGGCAGCAATACCGCCGTCAATGAGTCGCTGTATTCCTCGGGGTTACGACATAAGATTTCCAGACCCCAGGCTTTGACGGCACGCCGGGTCGCCTCCGCGTGGCGAGAGTGCCGTGCAAAAACATTGTCCAGCCCTTCCTCGTCGAGCATGACAATGGCTTCGCGCAGGCCATACAGCAGATTGGTGGCCGGCGTATACGGAAATAAACCGTTTCCATTTGCTGTCAACATTTCATCCCAGCGCCAATAAGACTTCGCAAATCCGGACGAGTGACTGGCAAGCAGGGCTTTTTCACTGATGGCCGTAAACGACAGTCCTGGCGGCAGCATCAAACCCTTCTGGGAGGCGCTCACAGTGACATCCACGCCCCACTCGTCATGTCGGTAATCCATGCAGGCCAGCGAGGAAATGGTATCCACCATAAGCAGTGCCGGATGCGCTTTGATGTCGATGGCCTGCCGCACAGCTTTGACATCGCTCACCACAGCGGTCGAGGTCTCGTTATGCACGACACACACAGCTTTAATGTCGTGCTTGGTGTCGGCGCTGAGGACTTCCTGTAATTGGTCGGGATCCACACCTGAACGCCAATCGCCGGGAATAAATTCCACACTCAATCCCAAGCGTTTGGCCAGCTTGCTCCATAGCGTAGCGAACTGTCCGGTCTCCACCATCAGCACTTTGTCGCCCGGTGACAGTGTGTTAACCAGGGCCGCTTCCCAGGCTCCGGTGCCGGATGCAGGATAGATCACCACCGGTTGATCAGTTTTGAATATGCCTTTCAGCCCACGCAACACCTCAAGCCCCAACTCCGCAAAACCGGGCCCACGATGGTCGATCGTCGGCCGGTCCATAGCGCGTAGAATCCGGTCCGGCACATTGGTGGGTCCTGGAATCTGAAGAAAATGACGCCCGCTCTTATAAGGCATATCGACGTTCTCTGGGTGTATTTGTCACGGTCACCATATGATTAAACAATGTTGAGCCGAAAAACAGATATTCGTTGACAGATAACAAATCGCCGCTGCGTCTATATGTCGTGTAAAAGCTCCAAATCGGCGACCCGGTGAAATAAAACCCCGGTTACCCGGGTCTTCTAGGTCAAATGCGCACGGCGCGTCTGGTTTTCTGTGGGGAATCGCCTCCTGTCGGCTGAGATCTGGGGCCATAATTCAGCAGGCGGTTGCAATGGGGGCTGCTAATGTCCTGGTGGCCGGCGTCATTGGCAACGACCTTGCTGCCTTCACCAAAACTCAATTTCGAAGCAGTTGAACTCAAGAGACAGTGATTATGAAAAATAGACTGGGATGGCTTCTGTTCACAAGCTTGCTGACGTGCGCCCCGGGCGTGATGGCTGCGAAGGCCGTTTTCGCCGGCGGGTGCTTCTGGTGCATGGAATCAGACTTTGAAAAACTGGGTGGGGTTACCGATGTGATTTCCGGTTTTACCGGCGGGACGCTGAAAAACCCAACTTACAATGGGAACCATGAAGGGCACTATGAAGCCGTTGAGGTTACCTATGACCCGGGCAAAGTCAGCTACCAGGAGCTGTTGGACCATTTCTGGGTCAATATCGACCCATTCGACGCAACGGGACAGTTCTGTGACAGGGGTTCGAGTTACCGAACTGCAATTTTCGTGGCTGACGACTTGGAAAAGAAACTTGCCGAGGAATCCAAAAAAAGAATCGTGGCTCAGTTCCCCGAAAAAGAAGTTGCTACACCCATTTTCTCGGCGTCGGTTTTTTACCCTATCCAGGGCGATGAGAGCTACCATCAGGATTACTACAAGAACAACCCGGTTCGTTACAAATACTATCGTTGGAACTGCGGCCGTGATCAGCGATTGAGGAGCATCTGGGGAGATAAAGCGACCCATTGATGCTGCCAACCGCCAGCGCATGACGGCGCAGGGCGCGGGTTATTTCTTGCGAAAACGGAGGAAATATTGCGTCTGCATGAAATCCAGACGCTCGGCCAACTCGAATCCCACCGCCTGAATCTCGGCGGTGACCTCGGATTCTCCGGCCCTGACATGTCTCAAGACCCAAGGGTTCGAAACACCAGGAACTCGTTTGAAATCGATCACGACCAATTCACCGCCGGGGCTCAGCGCCCCGTGAATACTGAGCAGCGTCGATCGCGGATATTCGAAATGATGGTAGGTGTCACTGATAAACACCAGATCAACACTGTTGGGTGACAAATGTACGCTGTGCTGATCGTTGACCACGCCGACGACATTGGTCATTCCGCGATCCCTGGCCCGCTGCACGCTCGCTTCGACAAAGCGTGGTGCGATATCGACTGCGTAGATCCGACCCGTACTGCCGACTTCCGCGGCCATCAATGCCGTGAAAAAACCTGTGCCTGAACCGATGTCCGCAACCTTGAGTCCGGGACGTAATCTCAGGTGACGGATGATGTCATCACGCCGGTCCCATACCTCGCGCCCGTCCCGCTCGAACACACCCCGCCATTGCAGGACGTTGGGGTTTTCGTAGTTGCGATTGATACCCGGGTTGACGTTCTGCTCGGCGGGCAGCGGCGCCGTCAGGAACGCAAATATCAGCATCCAGACCAGATTACGCAACACCTTTCATCTCCCCTCATCTCTGCTCTTTGAATCCGAATAATTACGCAGACCGGATGTCGATTATGCGACTAGTGGGCCACTAGCCGCCGCCCCGATGAAAACCACGTTCGAAGCGACGGGTAAACTCACTTGCCTGGCCGGCAGAGGCACTTGCCAGGTCGATACTCACCGCCAATACCGGGAGGCGCAGCGAGCCCATCGCACGTTCAGGCAACGGTTCGATTCGGATGCTCGCGATCCTGTCTCCGGCCTCCGTTGAGACCTGCCATAGATCGGGCCCACCACCGACGGACCAGTCCCGCATGGCAGCCGGCAGCACCCGGGAAAACTCGTCCCTGCTGTAGCCCATCTCAAGAAAAATGATCGCCTCTCCGTCGCCGTTCAACCGCCGGCAACCGGTGGCCAGACGGCTATCACGTCACCGTCTTCTAGCTGTGTCTTTTCACGCTCTTCCTGGTGCAGAAAGATACCATTGCGCAGCACCAGATGGGCCTGTTCAAAAGGCACCTGATAGCGGTCGAGCAACGCATGTGCGGTGGTTCCCGGATCGACCTCGACAGTCACCCGGTGCCGCACCGCCTCGGCCGGCAGATGTTTCATCAGGGACGCATAGAGTTCCAACTGCACGCGCATTCAGATGACCTGGGTCGTCGCCAGGTAGGCCTCCATCAGGCGTGTAGGGTCGCGCTGCAGGCGTTGCTTCCATTCGCCGAGATGCGTCCGGCGTTGGATCAGGCCGCGCAGTACACCGACATGCTGCGACAGGCCGACCGCATTGGCACCGATCACGCGATCTTCCTCGAACTGCAAGGACAGGTAGCGGAAGTCGTCCGGCGCATACAGCTCAGCGTGATCGCCGCCCTCGACACCCTGCCACGCCCCGAAGGAACACGACAGCAGGCCGAGTGTATCGAGCACGTTCATGTTCATCGAACCCTCGTACTCGGCGCTGCGCCCGCTCATATTGGTCGCCGCAAGATGTCCATGATCAGCCGCAGTGGGCTGGATCGCGTGCACGCTGTATTGACCGGTACAGAAATCCAGTCCCTGGGCGACATCACCGGCGGCGTAGATATCATCGACATTGGTTCGAAAGTGACGGTCAATAAGCACGCCCTGGTCCACCTCTACCCCGCTGCCGCCCAGGAAATCGATATTGGGCCGCACCCCGGTCGCAGTGATGACCAGATCGGCACCGATATGGGTTCCGTCCTGCAGCAGGACGCCATTGGATTCGACCGAGCTGACCCCGACTCCTGTGTAGACCGTAACGCCCTTGGATTCACACCAGCGTTTCAGCAACTCAGCGGCATTTGGTCCCATCATTCGCGGCACCATGCGCTCGCCCTGCTCAATGACGACCAGCTGAACCCCTCGCATTCCCAGTGCCTCGAGAATGATACTGCCGATGAAGCCGGCACCGATCAACGCGACCCGGCTGCCGGCGGGGACCCGTGCCTGGATGGCCCGCGCATCGGCCAGGGTCCAGCAGCTCGACACATTGTCACCTTCTATGCCCGGCAGGGGCGGACGCGCCGGACTCGAGCCGGTGGCGACCAACAGCTTGTCGTAGGTAAGCGCGTCGCCGTTTTCGAGAATCACCTGGTGCGCAGCAGGATCCACGCGCTGGACCCGTGCCCGGGTAATGTCGATATTCAGTGTGGCGAAGTGATCGGCCCGGTCGCGCAGATGGGTACCCTGCTCCTCGATGTTTCCCATCAGCAGATAGGGGATCGCCATGCGCGAATAAGGTGGTTCGGGCTCGTCGCCCAGGATACGGATATCGGCCTCTTCATCCAGCTTGCGCAGCGTCTCTGCCGCATTCACGCCCGCCGGGCCCGCCCCGATGATCAGATACTGCATGGGTAGCGTCTCCGCAGAAAAAAGTGAGGACCCGCCACGCCCCGAAAAGACGCGGCGGGGGTTGCTGCAAAGATCAAAGCGCGAGGCGGTTGCGCGTCTCGTCCTTGATCTGCCCGTCGACGGTCCAGCCGCGCAGTTCGTAATACTCCGGCAACATCTTGTCGAGGTCGTTGACCCTTCCCTTTGCCGGCCCGACATTGGCCGCATCTTTCAACAGCCGCTTGGGCAGGGTGTCCTGGTCAGCGGTCATACCGGCCCGCATGTTGAAATCGCGTTCCAGATTCCAGATACGCTCACCGACCTCGAGCATGCGGTCCACGCTCCAGTCACCGTCACAGGCCGCGTCCACCTGCGGCGCGATGTTCTCCATGCTCCAGGCAAACGTGGTGAATACACACAGCCCGGCCGAATCGACTGCAGCGGTCGCATCCTGAAAGGCCTTGACCAGTTCCGCCTTGCCCTCGGTGACCAGCGGATCCGTCTTGACCGGAATTCCCAGGACCTCGGAGGCGACCGTGTAGCCTCGCAGATGGCAGGCACCACGGTTGGAGGTCGCATAGGCCAGCCCCATCCCCTGGATACCACGCGGATCGTAGGCCGGAAACTCCTGGCCCTTCACCGTCATGGACAGATCCGGCATGCCGTACTTTTCGCACAGACGTTTGGAGCCCAGGCCCAAATCCTTGCCAAAGCCCTCTCCCCTGGCGGTCAGCTCAGCCATTTTCACCAGGGCCTCGGTACCGTCGAACTTCAAATCGATGCCGCCAGTATGTTCGGTGGTGATGGCACCGGCCTCGAACAGCTCCATGGCCGCCGCCACGGTCGCACCGAACGAGATCGGGTCCATGCCGTCCTCGTTGCACAGAAAATTCACGTAAGTCAGGGCATCAAGATCATCCACCCCGGTGTCCGAACCCAGTGCCCAGGCCGCCTCATATTCCAGGCCGCCGGAATTGCCCCAATACTCGGGTTTGTTTTGCACACTGAAATGGCCTTGGTCGACCGTCGAGATGCGCCCGCAGGCAATGGTGCATCCGAAACAGCCGGCATTGGTGGTGAGGTTGGGTTTGCCATCGCTGGCACGTGGCTCGTGCATCGCCTCGCCGGAGATCTTTTCCGCGCCCGCGAACTGGACTTCGCGCATGTTGCGCGTGGGCATCGCCCCCATGCCATTGATTACGTTCATCAAAACCTGGGTGCCGTAGGTCGGCAGCCCCTGGCCGGTGACCGCATTCTCCGCCAGTACCTGCTTGCCGGCATTCACCGCGTCCATGAATCCCTTTGGGTCGGCGATGTTGCCCACACCCAGGGTGCCGCGAACGGCCACCGCCTTCAGATTCTTGGAGGCCATTACGGTGCCGACGCCAGAGCGGCCGGCCGCACGGTGAAGATCATTGACGACGGCGGCATAGAGACAGCCAGCCTCTGCCGATCGGCCAATACACGCGATACGCAATTGGGGATCCTGATGCGCCTTGTGCAGCATCTCGTCGGTCTCCCATACCGATTTACCCCAAAGGTCGGCGGCGGAGCGCAATTCGGCCCTGTCGTTCTCGATGTAGAGGTAGACCGGTTCAGGTGACTTGCCCTCGAAGATCACCATGTCCCAGCCGGCGTTCTTCATCTCGGCGCCGATGAAACCTCCCGAGTTTGAGCAGGCCACCAGGCCGGTCAGCGGGCTCTTGGTGATTACCGAGTAGCGCCCCCCGGTCGAGGCCATGGTGCCTGTCAGCGGGCCGGTCGCCATGATCAGCTTGTTGTGCGGGCCGAGTGGGTCACACTTTGGGTCGATCTCTTCTGCCAGATACTTGGTTGCCAGCCCGCGCTGGCCAAGGTACTCGTTTGCCCACGCCATGTTGAGCGCTTCGGCGATACAGGTGCCGGTAGTGAGGTCGACACGCAAGATCTTTCTGGTCCAGGCCATAGTTTTTCTCCCGATCCTTAAGCCGTGCCGGCCAGGCTTTGCCCGGCGTATTCGCGCATCTTGTCCAACCCTGTCCAGTCGGCATCGATATAAGTGATAGCCGCCGTCGGACATGCCTTCGCGCAGGCCGGGTCACCGCCGCACAGATCGCACTTGATCACCTTGCCGCTGGCCGAGTTGTAATTGACCGTGCCGAAAGGACAGGCAATGGTGCAAACCTTGCAGCCCACGCAGCGTGATTCCACGATCACCTTGGCGCCTGTGTTGGCATCGACCTGTATGGCATCAACCGGGCACGCCTTCTGACACCAGGCGTCCGCACACTGGGTACAGGTGTAGGGGGCAAATCTCCCCTCATGATGGAAGGTGAAAACCTTTATACGCGACTTGGCGGGATTGAAGATCCCTTCGTTCTCGTAAGAACAGGCCATCTCGCACTGTAGACAACCGGTGCACTTGACGGGGTCTATGTGCAGGGCTCGCTGCATGGAATTCTCCTTTGTGGATTGCTCGGCGCCTTTGTGGGTTTTTGTTGCGCCTGAGTCTCTATTTGTAGCAGTCCTGGGGATGAGTTCAATACACACGGACTTTTGCGCGTTCAAACGAACGAATTGGCCAACGAGACTGCGTCAACAAACCGACTTATTGCAAAATATGGCGAATCAAGCGTAGCGAAGCGCCAACGCGATTCATGTTCAGCTCCTGCACCGGAATGTGTTTCAGATATGACAAAACGTGTAACCTGTTAACCGAAAAAGCAGTTTCAAGAGATCGGCCCAGGAAAGAAGTTAAACCGCGATCGCCCACGAATTACCCATGACCCCTGAAAGCAACGGAAAGTACCTCCTGCTGATCAGTATTCACGGCCTGATCCGAGGCCGAGAACTGGAACTCGGCCGCGACGCCGATACTGGCGGGCAGACGAAGTATGTGGTCGACCTGGCCAAGGCATTGGCCGAGCATGACGATGTGCAGCAGGTCGACCTCGTAACGCGCCGGCTGAACGATCCGGCGGTAAGTGATGAGTATTCTGAACCTGTCGAGCCCCTGTCCGAGGGGGCCCGTATCATCCGCATAGATGCCGGTCCCGACGAATACCTGCCCAAGGAGCAGCTCTGGGATCATCTCGACAGCTTCATGGACAATCTGGCCAATTGGCTGAACGAGCAACCGCGCAGACCAGACCTGGTGCACAGCCATTACGCCGATGCCGGCTATGTGGGCGTGAGGCTGGCCAACCTGATGGGTATGCCACTCATCCACACCGGCCATTCGCTTGGCCGCGACAAACGCAAGCGCCTGCTGGCGCGCGGGCTCTCGAGGGATGCCATCGAGCAGACCTACAACATCGCGCGTCGCATCGATGCCGAAGAGGAAACCCTCGCCAATGCCGATCTGGTCATCACCAGCACATTCAACGAGATAGAGGAGCAATACGGCCTCTACAACTATTACGATCCGGAACGTATGGCGGTCATACCGCCGGGAACGGACCTGGAACAGTTTCACCCGCCGACAGAAAACGAAGAAATACCCTTCGCCAAACAGGTTGCACGCTTCCTCACCGACCCGGAAAAACCACTGATCCTGGCTCTGTCGCGGCCTGACGAGCGAAAAAACATCCTGACGCTGATCGAAGCTTTAGGAGAATCGAAGGCACTTCAGGAGGCTGCAAACCTGCTCATCATAGCCGGCAGCCGCGACGACATCCGTGACCTGGAGCGTGGCGCCCAGGCGGTGCTCACCAACATCCTGTTGCTGATTGATGCCTACGATCTATACGGCCGTGTAGCGATCCCCAAGAGCCATCGAGCACAAGAGGTACAACAGATCTATCGCCTGACCTCAGCGAGCGGTGGCGTGTTTATCAATCCGGCGCTCACTGAACCCTTCGGCCTTACCCTGCTGGAGGCCGCTGCAAGCGGCCTGCCCCTGGTAGCGACCGAAAACGGCGGCCCGGTAGATATTATCGCCAACTGCAACAACGGGGTACTGGTCGACCCCCTGGACAAGGACGCCATTACCGAGGGTTTACTCGGCCTGCTACGTGACCGCGACGCCTGGGAGCAGGCCTCGCGCAATGGAATCGACGGCGTGCGCCGACATTACTCATGGCAGGCGCATGCCGACGCCTACATGGAAAAAATCGACACCCTGACTCACAAGGCGCCGCCAATCCCGACCGGCCATCCCGCGCCACGCGCCTCCCATTACCGCGACCGCGCAATCTTCACCGACCTCGACCAGAACCTGGTAGGCAACCCGGCGTCTATGCAACGGTTTGCTGAGGCGATGCGCGAGAACCGAAAATGCGTCAGTTTCGGGGTCGTCACGGGGCGCCGGATCGACAGCGCCCTGGCGCTGATCAAGAAGCACTCGATCCCGACGCCTGACGTTTTGATCACCAGCCTTGGTACCCGCATCCACTATCGCCAGGGTCTGACCCAGGATGACTACTGGGCCAACCACATCGATCACCACTGGAACAGGGAACAGGTCCGCAGTGCGCTTGGTGAACTGCCGGGGCTCAAGCCGCAGCCAAAAAGCGAGCAGTCCGCATTCAAGCTTTCCTATTTCATTGACCCGCGAAAGGCGCCCTCGCCGGATGAGATCATCGCCCTGATAAGGCAACGCGAACTGACCGCCAACGTCATGTCCTCGTTCGGCCAGTTCCTCGATATCGTACCGGCGCGGGCATCCAAGGGTCAGGCCCTGCGCTACGTCTCGCAGCGACTCGACATACCCCTGGAACATATCCTGGCCGTGGGTGGATCCGGGGCGGACGAGGATATGATGCGCGGCAACACCCTTGCGGCGGTCGTCGCCAACCGGCACCACGAGGAACTGTCACAACTGGTCGACCAGGAGCGGGTCTATTTCGCCGGCCAGCCGTATGCGGCCGGCATTCTGGAAGCGATCGAACACTACGATTTCTTCAATGCCTGCCAGGTACCGCAGGACTGATGACCGAACGACTCCTTATCTGCACCGATCTCGACCGAACCCTGATACCCAATGGGCCCCAGTCTGAATCCCCCGCGGCGCGGGAACGTTTCACGGAGCTGGCCGGGCACCCCGGGGTCACTCTCGCTTATGTCAGCGGAAGACACCGCGCACTGGTCGAGCGCGCCATTGTGAACTATCGGCTGCCACCGCCCGACTTCGTGATTGGAGACGTAGGCACCACCATCTACCGGGTTGGCCCGGAGCAACTTTGGCAGAAACAAACCGCCTGGGAGGATGAGATTGCCAAAGATTGGGGTGACAAGAGTCACGCCGACCTAAAAGCGCTTTCGATCGATATCCCGTCACTTCGGCCGCAGGAAAGAACCAAGCAGAATGACTACAAACTGAGTTATTACGTGCCGATGCACAGTGATCGCAATGCGCTGTCGGCGATGATCGATGCAAGACTCAAGGCCAGCGGCATCACCGCACGTCTGATTTGGAGCGTGGACGAACCTGCCGGCATCGGACTGCTGGACATACTGCCCAAACGAGCGTCCAAGTACCATGCCGTGGAGGCCCTCATGCATTGGCATGACTTTGACTATTCCAATACCGTATTCTGCGGCGACAGTGGCAACGACATCGAGGTTCTGATCAGCCCCATCCCCTCGGTACTGGTTGCCAACAGCCAGGCACACGTGTGCGAGTTGGCGATCAAACTGGCAAACGAAAACGGGCATGCCGATCAGTTGTATATTGCAAAGGGCGGCTTTCACGGGATGAACGGTAACTATGCCGCCGGCATCCTCGAGGGGGTCGCACACTATCATCCGCATTCTCTTGCCTGGATGGGTTTTTCCGAGACGGGACAAAGGGCATGACCAGACAACGCATATGCATCTTCGGCGAAGTCCTTTTCGACCACTTTCCGGACGGAACGCGCGTCCTGGGCGGTGCGCCTTTCAACGTCGCCTGGCATCTGCAGGCTTTTGGTCAGTCACCGCATTTCATTAGCCGGGTCGGGAACGACTCCGCCGGCGAAACTATCCGCAACGCGATGCATGAATGGGGCATGGATACGCGTGGCCTGCAGACCGACCCGGAACGGGCCACCGGTCGCGTGGAGGTTTCATTTATCGACGGCGAGCCTGCATACGACATCGTTCACCCCTGCGCCTATGACACCATCGAAGCCGATGCAGCCGGCACAGATTGTGATCTGCTCTATCATGGCAGCCTCGGACTGCGGGATGCCCGTTCGCGAAAAACGTTGGCGCAACTCGTGACCTGCAACCCGAAGACGGTGTTTGTTGACGTCAATCTGCGCCCCCCCTGGTGGCAGAAGGACCAGGTGCTGGAACTGCTGCACAGCGCCAAATGGGTCAAACTCAACGCCGACGAGCTTAACCGGCTGCATGCAACAGGCAGTGACACTGCGCACCGCGCGCGCGATTTTCTCCAAGAATACGGGCTTCAGGGACTGCTGCTTACGCATGGGGCGCAGGGAGCCGAGCTGTTCACCGCCTCCGGGAAAAACTTCGCGGTAAAACCCAAGCGGGATAATCCGATAAGCGATACAGTCGGCGCAGGTGACGCCTTTGCGTCTGTGATGATCCTCGGCCTGGTCAGCGATTGGCCAATCCAGCTCACGCTGCAGCGCGCCCAGGACTTTGCCTCAGCGATCGTCGGCAACCGCGGAGCCACCGTGAGCGACCCCGCCTTCTATCAATCTTTCGTCAAACGATGGGAATTAGGGGCCTGACCGGCCTGCGAAAATATGTACGAACAGGTTTCCCACTCTCTGCTGAACAAGATCCTCGACCGGCTCAAGCCGGCCATCCGCAAGCGTGACCTGCGGCACTTCTACACCCGTCTCGGTGCGAATTTTTATGCAATCCACTCGCTGTTTCACTACCTGTATGGCGGGCGTGATGATTTCGAGACCCAGATGGTCCGCCTCGTCGAAGTGATGGCGTCTCAATACATACAACGTGACGATGAACTCAAAGCGGTCGATAACGAGCGTGAGCAGAACCACAATTGGTTCCTCAGTCAGGAATGGGTTGGCATGGCGCTTTATACCGACGGCTTCGCGCAGAACCTCCGGGGACTGCAGGAGCACATCAGCTATTTTCAGGATCTGGGCGTCAACATACTCCACCTGATGCCCATGATGAAGTGCCCGGCAGGTGCCAGTGACGGCGGCTATGCAGTCAGCGATGCCCGCGACCTGGATGAACGCATAGGAACCCTGGAGGATCTGCAGTCCCTTGCGCATGACATGCGCAGACGTAACATGCTGCTGACCCTGGACGTCGTGGTGAACCATACCTCGGACGAACATGAATGGGCACAGCGGGCACGCGAAGGCAACCTCAAGTATCAGGATTATTACTACATTTTCGAAAAGCGGGACATTCCCGACATGTTCGAAGAGAACATGCCTGAGATTTTTCCGGAAACGGCGCCAGGCAACTTCACGTTCGACGAGAGCATGGGCAAATGGGCCATGACTGTGTTCAACAGCTACCAGTGGGACCTGAACTACAGCAACCCGGCCGTGTTCATCGAGATGCTGGATATCATTCTCTTCTGGGCCAATCGTGGAGCGGATATCGTGCGCCTCGATGCCGTGGCCTTCCTCTGGAAGAAGATAGGCACCACCTGTCAGAATGAGCGCGAGGCCCATCTTATCCTGCAACTGCTGAAGGATTGCAGCCAGGTCACGGCGCCAGGCGTGCTGTTCATTGCCGAGGCCATCGTCGCACCGGTGGAAATCATCAAATACTTTGGCGAGGACGCAGTCATCGCCAAGGAATGTGAGATCGCCTACAACGCCACCTACATGGCCCTGCTGTGGGAGGCGGTGGCGACCAAGAATGCCAAATTGCTCGACCAGGGCATCCGCAGTCTGCCCGACAAGCTGGATCGGGCCACCTGGCTGAATTATCTGCGCTGTCACGATGATATCGGACTGGGTTTCGATAATGCGGACATCGTGAAAGCCGGCTACGAGCCCTATGCCCATCGACGTTTCCTGGTGGACTATTTCACCGGGGCCTATGAGACCTCAGCGGCCCGGGGCCAGCCCTTTGGCCGCAACGACAAGACTGGAGATGCACGTATCTCCGGCGCCCTCGCCTCCCTGGTCGGCCTCGAAAGCGCGATGGAAGAAGGTGATGAAGATGCGGTGCAGCGCAGCATCGATGTGATTCTTTTGCTGCACAGCATGATCATGTCCTTTGGCGGCATCCCTCTTCTGTACTACGGCGATGAGATCGGCACGCTCAATGATTGCACCTTTATGGAAGACGAGAACAAGGCGCACGACAATCGCTGGATTCACCGTCCCAGAATCGACTGGCAGAAGGCCGATCTCCGCAACCAGCACGGCACGGTACAGCACAGGATATTTGAAGGCCTGAAAAAAATGATCGCCGTGCGCAAAAGTACAACTGCCTTTGCTGACTACAACAACCGCCAGCTGCTGGATACGGGCAACCCGCACCTGTTCGTCTTCATGCGCAACAACCCTTTCCTGCTCAGCAATACGGTTCTGGTCGTAGGCAACTTTGACGCCAAACCTCAGTCACTCAATCTGGGTGATCTGGGTAATCGCAATATGTTTGAGTACAGTCAGTTGAGAGACCTTTACTCCGGCGAATCGCCGACGCTGTTCAAAGACCAGTTGGTAGTGCCGCCTTTTCGCTTTTACTGGTTGTCGGACCGGGGGCTCAATTAGGCACACACCTTCACGCCGGCCTATTCTTCGGGCAGACCGTCGAAGAATTCCACCACGGCGGTTTCCAGCGAATACTCCGCACCCACCACGAGTAAGCGGGGCTCTGAGAGTAACCGAACTTACCGAGCAGCCCACTAACCTGCAAATTGCATGAAGGGATTGGGAATCAGGGCGTGATGGGCAAAGCAGTTGGGCTGATCGGCCGAAAAAGCATAGCCGTAGCTATGGTTTGAGGGGGATCGGTACAAATGTGAAGGCCAGCGCGGCCTGAGCCCAATCAGGACAAACTGCAACGGCGAAAACTAAGGCTGGAATTCGTCAAACGCACTTCTCGATTCTGCAGATTTAAGATCACCCGTCCGCCTTCATGCAATTTGCAGGCTAACCCTTGTCCGCCGACTGGAAGATGGCCGGGGCTGCCCAGATCCGGTACCGCACCTCATATCCTGTTGGCGCATAGACAACAACGGGGAGACGGCTGTTGTAAGCGATTCGCAACGGGGAGGCTTTGACGAACTGCTTCACCTTGGGTGCGCCGGGGGGCGGAGCCATCATGGTACTCAGGGTCGTGGATGGGCCTGTCACCTCGTAGTAGGTGTAACCCCATCCCTTTAGCGGACGTGGCTCGATGACGTTTCCCAGCCGGACCTGATTAACACCATCGGTCATCATGTCCCTACCCACTATGATTTCGACACCAAAGGCATCTTCTTCACCGCGATCCCTGTGTGGAAGCACGATGACAAAACGCATCATCCCCTCGCCTGGCGGGGGAAATGCCTTCAATTCAGGATGCTGGGCACCGAAGGCCGATATACTCAGGCTTGCAAGGACTGCAGCCAGCCATTTGATGGATATATCTTTCATTTGCTCATTCAAACTCCTCTAGCCTGCGCTGACCCTGCCACGCCCGATAGTCGACTGGCTACAGGAGGCGTCCACGCGGATACTCGAATTCAATACCCGCAGGACCGGCATTGATTATCGGAATACCTTCAATCTCATCCTGCTGACTGGCACATTCGTGAATGTGGCCGCACACAACAAAGCTGGGACGCGCCATTTCGACGAAGGACCGAATCGCCGTGCTGCCAACATGCTGACCATCGCGCAGTGTATCCAGACAGCCGAATGGCGGCGAGTGCGTGACAAAGATGAAATTCCGGCCGGGACTGTATAGCAGGCGCTGCGCATATTCTTCCGAGAAGTCGACGGTCCATGCCCCGAAAGGGGTGATCGGTATACCTCCGCCGATTCCACAGAACAGCGTCCCATCCAGTTCTATCTCGGATCCATGCAGGACATGAAAGTTGTCAATCCCCTCGCAGGCCTCGACCAGCTCGGCATGGCTCTCATGATTGCCAGGGACCAGGATCGTCGGAATCCTTATCCCGGCCAGCCTCCCGATGGTCTCCTGGAGGCCTCTGCGCAACGATGCAAAATCGCCCGCGCCGATGGCAAAGTCCGCGTTTTCAGACCGGTCAACAAGCTGCTCACAGGCAACACTGTCACAATGAATATCGCTGAACAGGATGTATTTCATGCATGGTCTCCACGGTGCCGACACTATCGGCGCGTGACCTAACGCCAGCACTTTCTGATGAAGATCATTATCGCGACGTTACCCGTGCCATTTCCACGAATCATCTTGCTCTTTCCCGATCCTCGTACTTCTCCGGCAGACCTTTCTGACACGCTTTTCATGCAACTTGGTAGCCGAAGAGATCTCATAAGTAGTCTTGTGGATACGCCTGGCATCTACGCCCGAGTCTTTCAAAAAGTCGGACACCACTTTTTCATCTCTCTTGAACTTCAACCAGCCGAAAACGCCGAGAACCAAAACCACCACCAGCCCGGCAAACGCCAATTTCACGATCTCGTTCTCAAACAGTTCATTCATTCTGAATCCAGCTATTCGGAACCGTTCCAGCCGCTGGCCCTCGAAAAAGATTTTGACGGCTCGCAGCGAAACCGCTTCACACCTTCATGCACCTGCATCATACCGGACCTCGCGCCCCTGATCTGAGTTCGCATTCCGATCACACCCGTAACAGGCTTTGCTGCCGAAAAGCGCTATCTTCAGCTCCTCGCTACGAGTCACTGAGGTCCTCACTGAAATGGAAACTTGCAATCGTGAATCCGTGCCCGAAATAGAATTTGTGGGCACGATCGCGCTGGGTTCCTGAATCCAGATCGAGGAATCGGCACCCCGCGGATTTTGCCTCGCCCCGAAGCCATTTGATCATTTCTTCACCATAGCCCGTAGAGCGCACACTGCTCGACGTAACGAGATCATTGACATACAGGTGTCTACCCAGGTGAAAATTGGTCGAGATTCGGTATCCGGCCACGGCCGCCACCACCCCCTCCCGCTCGATATAGGAAATTCGATAACCTTCAGGCTCCATCTGTCGAAACAGCGAGAGAAACTCGGCCTGTTTCAAATGAGGACGAAGCTGCGACATGACCTCGAAGCAGCTTTCTATTTCTTCATCTGTCTCAGCGATTCGAGGCATCAGATTTCCCCACAGTCAGAGTGCAGGCCAGAAAGGCCCGCGACGTTTTATTTCCCGAGTTTAACGTTACAAATGGTGAACGTTGAGTACGAGGCATTACGTGGCAGCAAAGAACCGAAGCAGTTCCTCGCAGACTGCCTCTGGCGCTTCTTCGGGTAGAAAATGCCCACAGTCCAGCGCACGGCCCTCAACCCGTTCGGCACGATCCTGCCACACACGAAGAACGTCATAGGTTCGGTTCACAAATCCCTTGGCGCCCCACAAGACAAGCAGAGGGCACTGAACCTTACGATGCATATCATCCTCATCATGTTGCAGATCGATACTCGCTGCGGCGCGATAATCTTCACAGGACGCATGAACAGCTTCTGGATTGCTGAAGCAGCGAACGTACTCGGCAACCGCCTCATCCGAAAAAACCGCACCGGGCGCACTCCATCGCCTCAGTTTTTCAGCGAGATAGTACGCAGGATCAGCGCCGATCATATGTTCTGGCAGCCCATCCGGCTGAATGAGGAAGAACCAGTGATAGTAGCCTGTGGCAAAGTTTTGATCCGCAGTCTTGAACATGAGATGCGTCGGCGCGATATCCATCACGCAGGCTTTCTCGACTCTTGCGGGATAATCAAGAGCCATCCTGTGAGTCACCCTTGCTCCCCGATCATGACCGGCCACAAGAAATTCCTGATGCCCGAGCGACGTCATCACCTCGGCCATATCCTGGGCCATCGCACGCTTCGAGTAGGGGTGATGATCTTGCGCGCTCGGTGGCTTCGAGCTGTCGCCATAGCCGCGCAGGTCGGGACAAATCACATGGAAACTTTGAGCAAGCTGAGAGGCCACCGCGTGCCAGATGACATGTGTCTGCGGATAGCCATGTAACAAAAGCAGTGGGCTGCCGAACCCGCCATGCACAAGGTTTATTTCAGCACCACTGGTGATTATTCGAGTTTTTTCAAAGTCGTCTGGGAACATCATTTGATACTTCCCCATTGGCTCCAACACAAAAGCTCAGCGGCGCGTCTGTCTGCCCTAACCACGCCAGCACCGGCACGCTGATTTGATCCGGCGCTGCCGCGGATGCTGCCCTGCACCGCAAATCAAAGAAGCAGTTTACCGTCGACATTGGTATTTACCTGTTCTAAAACGTCTGCGATTTCTCCGTATCGAAAACAACCCGTGAGGTGGTCGTTCACCATGCCGACAGCCTGCATGAACGCATAGCATATAGTTGAGCCCACGAAACTGAATCCATGTTTTTTCAGATCCTTGCTCATTTGATCTGAAGCCTTCGTATGCGTGGGTAAATCTGCCAAACTTCTCCAAGTGTTCTGCACGGGTATACCATCGACATAGCGCCAGAGAAACGCGTCGAGGGATTCGTACTCCTCCCGGATATTAAGAACCCCCCGCGCGTTTTTTATCGCAGATTCTATCTTGAGGCGATTTCGTACAATGCCAGCATCGGTTAGCAGCCGGCCAACGTCGCGTTGCGAGTACCTGGCGATGCGCTCAACGTTAAACTCATGAAACGCTTTTCTGTAGTTCTCTCGCTTTTTGAGAACAGTAAGCCAACTCAGACCAGCCTGAGCGCCTTCCAGCACAAGGAACTCGAACAGACGCCGGTCGTCACGAATCGGAACTCCCCATTCGTCGTCGTGGTAAGCGATATAAAGCGGATCGCTGCCGCACCATCCGCATCTCTTTTTCATGTTCTTCTCATGCCCAGCGCCTGAAAAATATTCGGGCCATCATGCCGCTCATCGTCGCACATGAAGCCGTGGCTTTCAGGTACAAAACTTCATCTGCGACGAGACGGAACACCAGGTTATCGTGGTATAGGCCATAACCGCCGAACATGCGCTTCGCGCGGACCGCGCCAAACAGCGCGAACACCTCATCAAGATTATCGACAAACTCGCTCATGGATCTTACAACGCCTTAATCACCGGATGAGCCCTGCGCAGCAATGCGGCGTCCGCTGGCTTTGCTGATTGGCCTGTTATTCCTCAAACGCAAGCAACGTCACTTCAGCAGCTTCTTGCCGGATGGGTATCAATGATTGGTACTGCGCTGAGGAATGCCAGTCGTTCAATGCCTGAATGTCAGGAAAGCGAATTACGACTGTATCAGTGTGCCCATGATTGCCTGAGAGTACCGAAGAAAGATTACCCCTGAACATAAGCTCGGCTCCCCACGGCTTCAAGGTGGCCGGCAGCCTATTACGGTACTCAGACCACTTCGATTTGTCTTTTACCGTAATGTGTCCAATGAGGAATGCATTCACCATTCTCGATTCTTCCCTTTTCGCATTGCTGTGGGGCCAACCTTGTGGTCACTCGCGCGGGCACTTGAGTGCGTCGAGGCAGAGTGTCCAGTGGTGAAAAATGTTGGCCACCTTGTTCGAACCAATTACTCCTGATCGTCCAGCAGCGCGGGATGATCTCGCTCCACCACCATGAAGAAGATAGCCGACTCTTCGGTTGACATACCCCTTTGCTCCAAAATCGATGCGAGATGCTGTTTCCGCTGCCTCTTGACTCCAGACAACGCCTCCTCGACAGAAACACCCTCCCGCTGCCAGAACTTCGACTCCCTGTTGATAGCCAGAGACCGGTACTCCGCCAACTCTTCAGAATCCAGCTTTCTTGTTTGCATTGATTCTTCGTACTCAATCTGCCGCTCTGATTTGGCAGGCGGCAGATAGATGGTTGTTACGCTTTCAAATGGATTAACGCTTTGCGATGAATCGAACAGTTGTGACCCGAACACAAGGTAGCCGATTGCAAAAACCGTTACCCAAACCGCTATGCGTAGAAAAACGTGAATCATTTTCTGTTCCAAGGCCGGAGACAATTATTCCGAGGTCCAATTGCACTCATGGAAAAGCTGAAAGATTCGTGATCACGCACAGGGACCCGCAAACGAGAAGCACCCACTCCCAGGTTTTGGTGTGCGCTTCGAGAGTTTCCGATCCACGGATGCTCCTTCGCTTTTCGCCTGTCGCCAAGTCCGGAGGCATCCAAACCGCAACGCCGTTTGCACAACAATGTCGAAAGCACAATTAAAACGCGCGGAGTGCCGAGCGTTCGAGTGAGCGCAGCGAACGGCTTGAACAAGTTGTTGGGCGCAAATAATCAACACTAACTCTTGGCGCCAAACTCGTTTATGTTCAACGAAAAACCTTTGCCATCTACTGCGACCAACCCGACGTCTTGCTCGTATCTATAGAAAACATCTTCCAAGTTGACTTTTTTATCGATCAAATTAACGATATATCCACTTTCCGACAGATCCATTATCGTTACACGCTTCTCCGGCTTTTTTGTATATGAGGAAGACTTTTGATCATATACAAATACGTATCCTTCGACGCGGCATATAGCTCCGTCAGCTACTTGAACCTCTCCGAGAAAATGACGTCGGCCTGAGCTCTCATAAAGAGCCCTGTACATCACATGAACTTGCTCACCCTTTTCTATTACCATCAGAACCACCTGTGTCCATTATTTACATAACGCCAAGTTGGACGTCCGAGTGAGGAGCACGGCGACGAACGGCTTGACCGAATTATTGGGTTTCATTGCCTCCTCGCTCCCGAAACATGAGCCGCAAACCCTGCTCGCGCCTCCTGAGTTATCGGATTGAGATTGCTCTCGGACTCCGGGATCACCTCGAACCCCATAGCACTTGCCATTCTGATTAGTTGATCGATATTCTGCTGGGAATCGACTAGAAGACGCTGCGGCCTTATGCCTGCCGCTGATTCCGCTGAGGCTAACAATTTTCTTGATTCAAACTCGGAGGGTTCTTCTGCCAGGACTCCAACGAACTCCATTCCGAGTATCAAACCCGTTGCAACATCCATGATAGCCAGGACATTGAAATTGCCGTCCGATTCCGTTTGAACAGGAGCATCATTCAGCTGAAACAGAAGCCACGCTTCGTTTTCTGCGAATTCTCGGGGATCAATCGACAACTCGTGCTCCTATTTCGTGAAACCTAACAGCCAGATGGAAAGACGCCCTCATAACCGGGGCAGGCAGAGTTCCAATAGTCCGGCGACGTTTCACGCAGATAAGGATGGTCCGGCGTAGCTGACCCGTTAGCCATGGAGGGCTTGGGATGTCGAAAAAACCGACCGCTGCGCGGGCACCTGCTATCCAGCGATTTGAGCATAACTACTTATCTATCCATGAAAAATCGTCGGTCCCGGCGAAGTCTGGACCATGGTACCGAAAACATACAGAGGGGTACATTCTCGCGCATTACAGAACGCCGCCTGTCCGCACATTCAGCCGAAGATGCGGATATTTATCTCAACGCAAAAGCCAGGCTGAGAAATCTTCAGGGGCGGCAGTTCCGTCAGATTGAGGACATCCGCTCGATTCAGGAGCTGCTGAGTCACAGCTACCCGGCGACCACGATGATCCATACCCACGTGCTGCGGAAAGGGGGACTGGGGATACAGAGCCCGTTCGACGTGTTGTGGCAACACGGGTCGGGACTCAGCCCTCCAGCGCCTCCCATCGCTCGTAGGCCAGGGCCAGTTCTTTCTCGACCTGCTGCAGACGGGCATTGAGCTCGTTCACCTTTTCAGGTGACTCTCGATAGAGCTCGGGGTTGCCGAGCGCAGCCTGGATCTCGACCGACTCCGCGTCCAGCGATTCTATCCGAGCCGGCAACTGGTCCAGCTCGCGCTGATCCTTGTAGCTGAGTTTTTTTGGCTTGGCCATCTCGCCCATTTTGAGCTCGGCCGGCTTCTTCTTTGCTGCCGGCTTGACCGACGCGGCGCGCTGACGCAGCCAGTCCTGATAGCCGCCGACGTAGGCATTCACCCTGCTGCCGCCCTCGAACACCAGGGTGCTGGTGACAACGTTGTCCAGAAAGGCGCGATCATGACTCACCAGCAGCAGGGTGCCGTCAAACTCCAGCAGCAACTCCTCGAGCAGCTCGAGGGTCTCGAGGTCGAGGTCATTGGTCGGCTCGTCCATCACCAGGACATTAGCTGGGCGGGTGAACAGCTTGGCGAGCAGCAGGCGGTTGCGCTCACCCCCGGACAAGGCCTTGGCCTGCTGCCGGCAGCGCTTGGGCGGAAAAAGAAAGTCCTGCAGATAGCTGATGACGTGCTTTTCCTTGCCGCCGATACTCACCTTGTCACTGCCGCCGGCGACATTATCGAGCACCGTCTTTTCCAGATCGAGCTGCTCGCGCAGCTGGTCGAAGTAGGCCACTTCGATCTTGGTGCCGAGCTCAATGCTGCCGCTGTCGGGCTTCAGCTTGCCCAGCAGCAGGTTGAGCAGTGTCGACTTGCCGCAGCCGTTGGGGCCGATGATGCCTATGCGATCGCCACGCATGATGGTCGTCGAGAAATCACGGATGATCGGCTTGTCCTCCCACGCGTAGCTGACCGCTTCTGCCTCGCAAACCAGTTTGCCGGAGCGCTCGGAGGTGTTCATCGCCAGCCTGACGCTGCCCTGACGGCTGCGGCGGTCGCCGTATTCGCGGCGCATGGCCTCGAGCCGACGCACCCTGCCCTCGTTGCGTGTGCGTCGCGCTTTGATCCCCTGCCGTACCCAGATCTCTTCCTGTGCCAGCCGCTTGTCGAAACGGGCCTGCGCCTGCGCCTCGGCATTGTCCATCTCTTCGCGCCGGCGCAGATAGTTTTTATAGTCGCCGGGAAAATCGGCGATGCCACCGCGATCGAGCTCGACGATACGCGTAGCCAGCCGTTGCAGAAAACCTCGGTCATGGGTGATGAAGACCAGGGTCCCGGACCAACTGAGCAGAAAATCCTCCAGCCAGACGATGGACTCGACGTCGAGATGGTTGGTGGGTTCGTCCAGCAACAGCAGCTGAGGGTCGGCCGCCAACGCGCGCGCCAGGAGCACACGACGTTTCATGCCGCCGGAAAGGGCATCGAACGAATCATCGGGATTGAGTTGCATGCGCGAGATCACGCTCTCGACCTGCTGTTCCATGCGCCAGCCGTCTGCAGCCTCGAGCTGCTGCTGCACCTGCTCAAGACCAGCCAGCGCAGCCTCGCTGCTGTCCTCCGACAGGGCCAGGGTGGCGGCATGGTATCGCTTTATCAACTCCGCGGTGGCGCCGGCGCCGTCGGCGACCACTTCAAACACCGAGCCATGCAGCTGCTCCGGCACCTCCTGGGTCAACCGCGCGATGCGCTGCCCCTGGGCGACCACGCGTTCGCCATCATCGGCTTTCAGATCTCCGGCGATCAGCTTGAGCAGGGTCGATTTCCCCTCGCCGTTGCGCCCCATCAGACAGATGCGCTCACCGGGCTCGATCGACAGGTCGATACCGTCGATCAGGGCAGGATCGCCGTAGCTCAGGTGTAAGTTACGTAGTGTCAGCAGCGCCATCGGATCCGGCTCGATTCTGGGGGGAAGCAATCCTGTCACAAACGGGCGTTATCGGCACCCATCTGAGGCGGACCGGCAAACCAGCGGACACACCCCGGACAGATCGACGAGGCCCAAATACCCGGCTAACTTAGTCCCTTATGCGATACCAGCGAAGGCTGTAACCGGCTACTATGCGCCCATGAACTTCCGGGTCCCCTTTAAAGAGGCGTGGTCAGGCGAGGCCGATTGTCAGCGGTGCTCTCTGCGCGAGTCGGTCCTGTTTGCCGGTCTGAAAGAGTCGGATTTCGAGAAAATTCATCACCCCATCAACCAGTTCGTGCTGCAACCGGGACATCTGCTGTATCACGCCGGGGATCTGGGTGACCGCCTTTTCACCATCCGCAGCGGCCTGGTCAAGCTGGTGCAGTACCTGCCCGATGGCTCGCAACGAATCGTGCGACTGGTCAAAACGTCCGACGTAGTCGGCCTCGAGTCAATGATCGACAAGCCGTATGAGCATGATGCCATCGTCATGCAGCGCACCGAGGTATGCTGCCTTCCCACCAGTACAGTGCAGACACTCAGCAACGACAACCCCGAACTGCACGTCGAGTTGCTGAAGCGCTGGCAGCGGGCACTCAGCGAGGCCGATGCCTGGCTGACGGAGCTTTCGACCGGCTCGGCGCGCGAGCGCGTGGCGCGTTTGTTGCTGCGCCTGGTCCGCGACGACACGACATCCGAAATCACCCTGTTCGGGCGCGAAGACCTTGGCGCCATGCTTGGCATCACTACCGAGACCGCAAGCCGCACCATCGCCGAATTCAAGCGCAAGGGACTTTTGACCGAACTCGGCAGCAACCGCTTCCGGGCCGACGCCGAGAATCTCCAGGCCCTGCTCGCCGAATAGCCCGCCTTGGCCGTGTTCAAACGACAGTTTAGATGTCATCGCGCGCGGGCGGCACGAGCGTTTCGCCATCAACCGCATAAAATTTCACGCCCGACTGGAGACGAAGAAACGCTGTCTGACTTCTGAATTCCGGTGGAGTTTGGATAAACCACAAAGGTCACCAAGATGCACAAAGCACTCAACCATTCTGACTTGTGCCCTTCGTGACCTTTGTGGTTAACGGGAATTTGAGCAAAGACTGCCCTACATCGACATCTCCAGATCTGTTGCCACGGCATCCACACCGGCCTGCGCGCACTCTTGGTCGGTCTCACCACTGGGTGCGCCGGACACCCCGACACCCCCGAGCAAAGAACCGCCGACCTGGATCGGCAGACCACCCGCCGACATCACCAGTCCCGGAACACGCCCGATTGGTGAATTGGCGCGCTCGGAAAGGTCGGACGTCGGCACATTGAACATCACGGCCGCATAAGCCTTGCCCTTGGAGATGGGCAGGGTAATGGTCGGCGCGATGGTGTCGCGCATTACGGCCTGAGGAATGCCTTCACGATCGACCACGGTGACGCCAATCTGAATGCCTTTTTCGCGGCAGGCTTCAACTGAGGCCTTGGCTATCGCAACAGCCGTCTCCATTGACATGCGCTTTATCTGAATGACCATACTGTCTTCCGCAAGCACCGGGGTCGCGGCAAGGGCGCAGGCAAGGAATGCGGCAATGGAAGTTTTTTTCACGAAATTCTCCTCTAGCTTCACGTGATTCAAGGTTTGAGAAAATAGCCCTGACTGGCAATGAATTCCTGTGCGCGGCGACTGAACTGCCGCTGGAATTCGAAGGTGTCCAAACGGTGCGGCTCCAGGCGTTTCTTGGGGCTCTTGTGGACACGGCCATCACCGCAGTTGATCGCGATGTATGACACCTCGGGCCAATAGGCGCTGTCTATATCTGAAAAGCCGGCGGCAGAGATCTCGACATCGGCCAGCAGCACGCGTTGCGCCTGTGCGAGCATGCAGATCTGCTCCAACCCTTCCCTGCCCTCGGCAAGATAGTCACGAAACTTCATATTGGGATCTTCGCCCTGCACCGCCTCGCGACCAAGATAATCCCCCGCTACCGCTGTGAGTTCCACTTTGAGCTGTTCCGCATAGCGGTCGGCGCTAAGGTCTCCGAGCCCGGCACGCTCATGGACATCGGCCTGGACGAATACCCGCAGGTTCGGCAGAACGGTTTCAGGTGAAAGCGCGGGCTTGCCGGCACCGGCCACTGTGGGCGGCTCACTCGCCGGAGCCACGGGGTCCTGTCGCGGGCTGGGTTTCGGGGCCTGCACCTCAGGTGGCACGACAACAGGCGGTGGCGGACTGCGCACCTCGGCGCCGCGGCGGCCGGCGGTTGAGGACTTGCGGTCGGTACAGGCGGCAGAGTCGTCACCGCGGCGGATTCCACTGCAGTATCCGGTAACGCGGACGCTGCGGCGTGTGCCGCTGGCGGTGGCTCGGATTCTGTCAGCGAACGCAGCGTTTCCTCCGGCACTGCAGGCGCCACCGGCGCGGGAGTGCTGTCGACCGGTCGCTGCTCTACCACCGGCGGTGCAGCACGCTCGGTAATCTGTGCATCGCCACCCCCGGCCTTGATCTTCCCCAGCAGCGATTCGAACGGCAGATATCGGTAAGCCAACAGCACCAGCCCGCCGAGGATGATGAAAAGCAGCGGCCCGTTGAATAGTTTTTTACTCATGCGCCAACCTTTTCCTGCACGCGCCAGGGCGCGATATCCCCATGGCAGCTGCGCCGGGTCGAACCGATCCCTCCGCCATCGACATGAGGGCCATTGTCAGGGTTGGGCGCGGAACTCGCCTTAACCATAGCGGCTGCGGACATACTCATCGACGATGGCCTGAAACTCCTTAGCGATATGATCGCCCTTCAGCGTCACCGTCTTCCTGCCATCGACATATACCGGCGCGGCCGGATGTTCACCGGTCCCCGGCAGACTGATACCGATGTTGGCATGCTTGCT
The DNA here is from genome assembly GCA_963759055.1 of uncultured Gammaproteobacteria bacterium. Taxonomy (GTDB): domain Bacteria; phylum Pseudomonadota; class Gammaproteobacteria; order Chromatiales; family Chromatiaceae; genus Thiosocius. The sequence goes on along the minus strand of CAVWYD010000034.1, from coordinate 191,784 downwards.
CTCCCCGGGCCCGTTCACCACGCAGCCCATGACCGCCACATCCATCTCCTCGACACCGGGATACTGCTGACTCCACAAAGGCATCTGTTCCCGAAGATAGGTCTGTATGTCCTGCGCCAGCTGCTGAAAATAGGTGCTGGTGGTACGTCCACAGCCCGGGCAGGCGATCACCATGGGCATGAAAGCGCGCAACCCCATCGATTGAAGGATCTCCTGAGCAACGCGCACCTCCTGGGTGCGGTCGCCGCCAGGCTCGGGCGTCAGTGAGATTCGGATCGTGTCGCCGATACCTTCCTGCAGCAGCACCGCCAACGCGGCAGTCGATGCAACAATGCCCTTGGAACCCATGCCAGCTTCGGTCAGCCCGAGGTGCAGGGCGTAGTCACAGCGCGACGCCAGGGTGCGGTAGACGCCGATCAGATCCTGCACACCACTCATCTTGCACGACAGGATGATACGGTCGCGGCCAAGGCCGATCTCCTCGGCCCTGGCCGCGCTGTCGAGTGCTGAGGTCACCATGACCTCGCGCATCATCTGATCAGCATCCAGGGGCTCTGCCAAACGCGCATTCTCGTCCATCATCCTGGCGACCAGGCCCTTGTCCAGCGAGCCCCAGTTGACCCCGATCCGTACCGCCTTTTCATTGGCGATCGCAGTCTCAATCATGGCCGCAAACTGGGAATCGCGTTTCTCACCACTACCGACATTGCCGGGGTTGATACGGTACTTGGCCAGCGCCTGGGCACATTCCGGATACCCGTTGAGCAGGCGGTGTCCATTGAAATGAAAATCACCGACCAGCGGCACCGATACCCCGCGCGCATCCAGGCCCTCACGAATGGCCGGCACGGCACGCGCCGCCTCCTCGCTGTTGACCGTGATACGCACCAATTCCGACCCCGCACGAGCCAGGGCGGCAACCTGATCGATAGTGCCCGGGACATCCACGGTGTCGGTATTGGTCATCGACTGCACCACCACGGGGGCATCACCGCCAACGACGACATCGCCCACCTTCACACCCACGGTTCCGTGGCGTCGGATTGGGGACATACTCATGATCGGAAGCCCTCGCTGCCGGCTCGAAATTCAAGGCACGAATCATAGCAAATGGCGGAGCGCGGGGGTTGCTCACGGACGCCGGGATATACAGCCACAATCGGGGCAAGGGATTACCACGAAGGGCACAAAGATCACTAAGAACAAGAAACTACCTGACTTGGTGCCCTCCGTGACCTTTGTGGTTCGATTTTATTGACCGTAGATCCATCGATGACCGCAAAGGCCGCGAAGCACGCCAAGGCAGATACCTTCCCCAGCCTTCGCGTACTTTGCGCCCCTCGCGGTAAAACAAAAAAAGCCCGGTCATCGCTGACCGGGCTTTGTCTGCGATTGGTGCCTCTTACTTCAGTCGGTTGATACCCAGCATCTTCAGGATGTACTTCTCGTAGATCGGCTCCGAGGTACCTTTCTTCATCTTGCGGATGAAGTATTTTTCGAATGCGATCTTTGCCATGTGCACCCACTTGCCCTTCTTGAACCAGGCAACATTGCGCGGCGGGATCTGCGGGAGGGCAACGAAGGCAGCCCCGGTATCACCCATATCTGCAAGACAGATGGCATTCCAGGTGCCCTTCTGCTCGGGCTCCTCACCGTCCAGCTCGCGATGGATATTGTGCACGATCGCCGTGACCATGGACTCGATCATGTATCCTGTCTTCGGCGCACCGGTCGGCACGGCCGTTGCCTCGACCGGCGGTATGGCGATGCACACACCCGCCGAATAGATGTTCGGATAGGTCGGGTTGCGCTGATACTCGTCGACGAAAACGAAGCCACGTGGGTTGCACAGGCCCTCGACATTCGCCACGGCATCCACGCCCTTGAATGCCGGCAGCATCATCGACATCTTGAACTCGACCTCGTGGTCTTTCACCTTGTTGCCGGCATTGTCGTATTCCTCGACATACATCTTGCCTTCTTCAACCTTGGTGACCTTGGCATTGGTGATCCATTTCATATGGTGATTGCGCATCTCGCTTTCGAGCATCCCCTTCGAATCACCGACCCCACCCAGGCCAAGGTGGCCGATATAGGGCTCCGAGGTGATGAAGGTCATGGGAACGCGGTCGCGCATCTTACGCTTGCGCAGATCGGCATCCAGGATGAAAGCAAACTCGTAGGCCGGACCAAAGCAGGAGGCAAAAGGCATCGCACCTACGACAACGTGTCCCGGCTCGTCCAGCAGTTCCTTGTACTTCTCGTAGGTCGCCTCTGCATGATCGATGGAACAAACCGACGACGTATGCCCACCATCCGGTCCGGCGCCCTCGACCTCCTCGAAAGCGAGCCGCGGCCCGGTTGCTATGACCAGGTAGTCGTAATTCAGCGTCTCACCGCCATCGAGCTCGAGCTTGTTGTTTGCCGTGTCGATCTTGTCGCAGCGTCTACCGATGAAATTGATACCCTTGCGCTCCAGGTGCGGCCGGATGTCAAAGGTGATACTGGCGCGGTCACGCCAACCTACGGCGACCCACGGGTTGGATGGTACGAACTGGAAATAATCGCGCTCGTTGACCACCGTAATTTCGTGCTCGCTGCCAAGCTCTTCACGCATCTCGTACGCAGCGGGCATGCCGCCGGTGCCGGCGCCCAGGATAACGATGTGTGCCATTTGATCATTCTCTCCTAAAGAAGGCGGTTTGGTATCTCAGCGGCGGTTGCCAGGCAGCCGATAAACGGGGTCTTGGCAACGGCTTGAGACATCCGATCGATGATCCAGGTCCAGGCCCGTACAAGGAGTCGGAAAGACCTGGAGGCCGGCATATAATTGTGCTTTCCCGCGCCGGCCCTTCGCGCCGGATTATCGCATAGCCAACCCCTGGATAGTGACGGCTTTTTTGGCAAAAACTTGTTCCAAATCGGGAATCTCAGGCACAAAAAAGCCGGCACGCAGGCCGGCTTCGATAATGCCGCAGCGCGAAATCAGAGATCGCCATTCACGCCCGCGTCAACGATGCTGTAGATGGTGTCACGCACCTGCTTCGCCAGCGGCTGCAGATCTTCCGGCAGGTCAACCGCGTGCAGCATCATGTCCATGTTCATGGTCACGATCCAGCCCTTGCCGTTGCCGTCTTCCAGAACCGCAATCCGGCAGGGCAGAAAACCGGCGAAGATGATGTTGTACTCCACCATCTTCTTGGCTATCAGCGCGTCGCAGAACGCCAGGATGCGCATGTAATTCGCATCCTCGCCCATCGCCTTGACCTGCTCAGACAGCGGAAGATCCGCCACCAGTTTGAAGTTCAGACCGTTGGCCCGCAGTTTCATGGAATCGATGGCATCGTCGACGGTCACCCCTTCAGCGATTTCGAAGCGCTGAATGCTGCTGTCTATCATTTGTTGTGCAATCGCCTTGTCGAAGGCCGGCGTGGCGATTTCCGTCTTACTGCCGGCCTGGCTGATCCCGGTGAGGGCGATGGTCAGTGCAGCAATGAACATGGTGAGTTTTTTCATTTGATTTTCCTCGTGGCGTTCTTGGTCGAAGGCCGCAAAAGGCCAGCAGACCGTCGATTGTAGCAAAGCATGAACCGGCTGCCCCTGCCCCACTGATAGACGCCATTGTCAGAGGATGCTTTCATTGAATCCCTTGATCTGCGTATAGATCGCCAGATCTAACGCGTCACTGGCGCTTGTAGTGGTTGTGCCTGGTCAACTTGCGCCAGATCCAGCTCTGCGGGCGATCTTCTCCGGTAATGACGTAGTCGAGGGTATGACGGTGCGACACGGTCCACTTCATGCGTCTGAACGCGGCGCGATCCCCGCATATCAACAACCGGTCACCCGCCTTCAGCGGGCTGTCCGGATCGGGCAGCAGGGTACGGTCGTTTCGACGACGGATCAAAAGCACGATTGCTTTCAACGACTGCTCCCTCTGCCAGGGGTCGCGCAGCAAGTCATTGACCGTGAAGTGTCCACCCTCGGCCAGATAGTCGTGCAGGACACTGGCATCGCCCGGCACCACCAGCCGTTCGCAGATAACGGGTACCTCGTCATTCACCAGCGCGCTCACCCGGCTCGACAGTTCACAGGCCCAGGTGTCTTCCTGGTAAAGGGCCAGAGACATGAACTCGTAAAGCATCGGCGTTGCCAGCAGGACACGGATCTTGTCAGCGATAATCGCGCTCGGATGCATCACCATGTCCGCGTCAACCGCCGCGATGATGTTGTGGTTGCCATGTTGATTCTGCCGCACCACCACGAACAGATCGGAATTCAGTTCCTGTGCGGTCATCACGATCGACAGGTTGTTGGCATCATCGTCAGTACCCGCGACCAGGCCGGCTGCGTCGTCGATCCCGGCCTCGGCCAGGGTGTTCGCCTCGGTCCCGCGGCCGGCGACAAACCCCGTTTCAGGCCGTCCGGTGAGATCGGGCCGCGACTCGACCACGATCACCTTTATCCCTTCGCCTTGCAGGCGCTTGCAGATTGCCTTACCAAAACGACCATAACCGCACACGATCCAGTGTCCGTCCCGGGGCGGGTAAACCGGTTCGCTCAGCGCCGTCCCCTCACGGCCGGTCAACCAGCGCTGCAGCAGGTAAAGACATGGAGCCTGGAAGGCGACCGCGAGGTAGGCGGCGAAGGTATCGAAGGGATCGACGATGTGGTCGGTTCCGAAAGAGGCCATGTTGGCCTCGACATCGTGCGAATCGGCGCGACTGATCACTTTGACGACCGGATTCAGCAGCTTGGCGGTTATGGCGATTTTGAGATTGACCTCGTTATTGTCGGTCAACGCCACCACGCCGGCACAGGACGGATGCTGCAGGCCGGCTTCCTCCAGGTGACGCGTGACAGCGGCATCACCGTGCAGCGCGGGCACGAACTCCCTGAGATCCTGCAGCTGAATGACGCTCGTGCGCGCTTCGTCGATGTCGATCACCACGGCATGCTGGCCGCGCGAGGTCAGTGCCTGGACCAGCGCGGTCCCGGTCTCGCCATACCCACACACCAGGTGGAAAGGTTCACGCATCTTGCGTATGTGGCGCGCAAACCGATATTCCGCGATCGCCTCCTGGAAGGCACGATCCTGCACCAGGGCAAGGATGGTACCGAAGGCATAGATCCAGGAAATTACTGAGGCATAGAGCGACAGGCTTACCCAGAGTCGCTGGCCATCCGTGAACTCATACGGAATCTCGCCGAAGCCTATCGTGGTAGCCATATAGCTGACGAAATAGAAGGCGTGAAAGATACTCATGTACCAGACATTGCCTTCCGCATCCTGACCCGGGATGACGGTGAGGCCGAACACGGACACCGCATAGACCACCAGCAGCGTCAGCAGGGGCTGACGCATCCGGCGGAGTATCAGGAAGACGATGTTTTGCATTTGCCCGAGCCGGCAGACGGCCTATCGGCGCAACATCACGGTTTCGATGATGAGCAGAATGACAGAGACCACGTTGGCCAGCATGGCGCCACCGGTGAGCGAGACGATACTCGCCGTCACAATGGGCGTGAGTCCGGTTTCGTTCACGTGAACGGCGAAGGTCCAGACCAGGGCCGCGGCGATCAACTGCAGGATCGCGACCAGGCTGGTCGCCAGCAGCAGCGCACCCATCTGGCTGCGGTCACCAAACTTAAGCACCGTGGCGATCAGATTGACCACCACGACGGCAAACAGTTCGTAGACGTGATGGTGATTGGGATTTTCGATCTCACCGACGAAAAATCCGAAATTGAGTGTCAGCGCCAAGATGATAAAGAAACCGAAAACAACCTTTTCCGGATTCATGGGTACTCTCCGATCGTGTTTGACTGGTTATTCTTGAGTTCGCATTAAAGCATGCCTGAGGGTGATCTTGGCAGTTCCCGGAACACGCATGCACCAACTCAGATCGTTACTTTTAGTAACACTCATGCAATGCTAGGCTCATACGATGCTTCCACCCCGTTTTCCAATCAGCGAAGAACTTGCGGTGATCCTCGGCGCGCTGTTGTTGCTGCTGTTCATCAGCCCTGTCGCCGATTGGTGGGCGGCACCCGGGTTGAGCTGGCTCACGCCCTACGGCCTGTGGCTGCTTGTCATTCTCGGCGCCGTGCTGATGCACCGGCGGGACGATTCCGATGAGCCATGAACTGGCAACCCTGTTTGCCACCGGCTTTGGCTACCTGCTGGTACTTTTCCTTGTTGCTTACGCTACCGACCGGGGCCTGGTACCGGCTCACTGGGCCGCACACCCGATAACCTATACGCTCTCGATCGGCGTCTATGCGACTTCCTGGACCTACTACGGCAGCGTCGGTTTTGCCGCAAACAGCGGCCTGCTGTTCCTGACCATCTATATCGGCGCAACCCTGACATTCGTGCTCAGCCCCGTCCTGCTGAAGCCGATCCTCGCCCTCTGCCGCGAATATCAGCTCAGCTCGCTGGCCGATCTGCTGGCATTTCGCTACCGCAGTCAGGTGGCCGGAGTACTCGTGACCCTGTTCATGCTGCTGGGCACCCTGCCCTACATCGCGTTGCAGATACGTGCGGTCACCGAGTCGCTAAGGGTATTGAGCAACGAGGTACCCTCCAACACTATCGCCCTGGTTTTCTGCGCCACCCTGATCCTGTTTGGAGTGCTGTTTGGCGCACGCCACATATCACCCCGCCAAAAACACCGCGGGCTGGTTGTCGCGATGGCTTTCGAGTCCTTGATCAAACTGATTGCGCTCTTGCTGATCGGCTCTTACGCACTGTTCCAGGTCCTGGGTGGGCCCAGCGAACTCGGCGTGTGGCTGAACGACCACCCGCAGGCCCTCGAAGCCCTTTACCGTCCGGTCAACGAAAGCCCCTGGAGCGCACTGGTGTTCCTGTCCTTTGCAGCGGCATTTCTGCTGCCGCGACAGTTTCACATGATCTTCGCGGAGAACCTCGACGCAAAGGCCCTGCGCACGGCAACATGGGCGTTCCCGGGCTACCTTCTGATGCTCAACATCTCCATCCCGGTAATCCTCTGGGCCGGCCAGCGCCTTGAGCTGGGCATCGACCCCGATTACTACGTGCTCGGCATTACGGTCGCAAACGGCCCATCCTGGCTGTCACTTCTGGCTTTCATCGGGGGCCTGTCCGCGGCCAGCGCCATGGTCATCGTCACCAGCATCGCGCTGGCCTCGATGAGCCTCAACCACCTGCTGCTGCCGGCCAGCTACCCGGATCCGGCGATGAATCTTTACCGCTGGATCCTGTGGGGCAGGCGTTTGCTGATCGGCCTGATCATCATGGCCGGCTATGGTTTCTATGCGGGCCTGAAACACAGTCAGGGTCTGGTGGAGCTTGGCCTGATCTCGTTCGTGGCAGTAGCCCAGTTCCTGCCCGGCATGGCGGGGCTGTTGTACTGGCGACGCGCTACGCGCAGCGGCTTCATCATCGGCCTGCTGGGTGGAATCTGCGCCTGGTCGGTTTTGCTGCTTGCTCCCATCCTGTACGGCTCCGGCATCCTGATCACCGACCTGGGCGTGCCGCAGCTGGTGGCCGCCAGCGGGATGAACAAGTGGGCCTTCGCGACATTCAGTACCCTCACGGTCAACGGCGGCCTGTTCGTCCTGATCTCTCTGATCACGCGTCAGTCCGAGGGCGAGCTGGAGGCTGCGCGCGCGTGTTGCGCGGAATCCCTGGTACCGCTGTCGGGCGTGGTTGCCGCCGGTTCTCCAGCAGAATTCCGTGCCGGTCTTGCAGAAACCCTGGGCCTGGAGATGGCACATCGTGAAGTCAACCAGGCAATGAGCGATCTTGGGATGCGGGAGAACGAGCGTCGCACCACGGAACTGCGCCGCCTGCGTGAACGCATTGAACGCAACCTGTCCGGGCTGCTCGGCCCCCAGCTTGCCCACATCATCGTCAACCGCAGGCTGGAGCTGGACCCGGAGGCCAAGACCGCACTGGCAGATTCGATGCGCTATGTTGAAGACCGCCTTGAAGCGTCGCGCTCGCAACTGCAGGGCCTGGGTGTCGAGCTCGACAATCTGCGCCGACTGCACCGGCAGATCCTGCAAGACCTGCCGTTGGGTGTCTGTGCCACAGACAACCAGGGCAAGATCGTTTTGTGGAACCTTGCGCTGGAGGTGATGACCGGAGTCGAGGCGAAACAGCTGATCGGCACCGTACTCAACAGGCTTCCACATCCCTGGGACGGCCTGCTTTCCGGATTCGCCCGCACCGCGGAGGATCACAGTTACCGGATGGAACTGCCCGTGGCGGGCAGGCCACGCTGGTACAACCTGCACAAAGCCGCCTATGCCGACCCGGTTATCGAAGGCGCGGGCCCTTCCAGGCCGGGGATGGTCATGCTGATCGAGGACCTCACCGACCTTGGCAACCTCGAGGCCGAACTGGCGCACAGTGACCGTCTCGCTTCTGTAGGTCGCCTCGCCGCCGGCGTTGCCCACGAGATTGGCAACCCGATCACCGGCATCGCCTCGCTGGCACAGAATCTTCGCCACGAAGACGATCCCGAGCTCATGCGCCAGAGCATCGAGGAAATCATCGAACAGACCCGGCGCATTTCAGACATACTGGGCACACTGAAAAGCTTCAGTCGCGGCAGCCGCCACCTGCAGCAACGCGAGACCTTCGCGCTCAGCGATGCCGTCGACCAGGCCGTACACCTTCTGCAGCTTACACACCAACACGACGGAATCCGATTCGAGGCGAGCTGCCCGCAACACATCGTCATGACCGGAAATCACCAACAACTGTCGCAGGTGCTGGTCAATCTGCTCAGCAATGCCGCAGACGCGTCGCAGCCCGGCGATCGGGTCGATCTGCTGGCCCGCGCCAGTGAAGGAGAGGCGATCATCGAGGTCATGGACCAGGGCCAGGGCATACCCGATGAACTGCAGGAAACCATTTTTGAACCCTTTTACACGACAAAGCCCACGGGTCAGGGCACAGGCCTCGGCCTGTCGCTGGCCTATAAGATCATCGAAGATCACAACGGAACCCTGACGATCGACTCGCAGGCCGGTTTTGGTACACGGGTGGTGCTCACCCTGCCCTTGAAAGAAACAGAACAACCCAATGAACCACTTGCTCATCATTGAAGACGAACCGGTAATACGCGTTGCCGTTCGCCGCTTGCTGGAACGACACGGTCATCAGGTCACCGAGGCCGAGTCGGTAGAGGCGGCCGAGGCGGCCGGCGGCCTGGGGGATTTCAACCTGATCATCACCGACCTGCGCCTCCCCGGCCGGCCGGGGAGCGCCATGATGGAGCTGGCGCCTGACGTGCCGGTCATCATCATGACCAGCTTCGCCAGTGTTTCCTCTGCCGTGGAGGCGATGAAAAGCGGCGCAGCCGATTACATCTCCAAACCCTTCGATCACGACGAACTGGTGATGCTGGTTGACAAGGTTTTGCGTGAAAAACAGAAGGAGCGCCGCACCGCCGCCCTGCAGACCGATGTGGATCAGACATTTCCGGTTACCGGAATGATCGGCAAGAGCGCACCCATGAATGAGGTCTGCAACCGCATCCAGAAAGTGGCGCCTACCGAGGCAACGGTACTGATCGTCGGCGAGTCGGGCACCGGAAAGGAACTGGTCGCGCGCGCCCTGCACAAGCACAGCAAGCGCTGCGAAGCACCCTTCGTCGCCTTCAACTGCGCCGCAGTCCCCGAACAGTCGATCGAAGCCGAGCTTTTTGGCCAGAACCAGCCCGGCAACTTTCACCCGGGACTGATCCAGAGCGCCGAGGGCGGCACCCTGTTCCTCGACGAGATCGGGGAACTGCCAACCGCCGCGCAGGCACGCCTGCTGCGCGTCCTGCAAGGGGGCAAACGCGACCCTGACGATGCCGGCGACATCTCGCCCGACGTGCGTATTCTGGCAGCCACACACCGAGACCTGCGCAAACTGGTGCAGGAAAACGCCTTTCGCAGCGACCTTTATTTTCGCCTGAGAGTGGTGGAGCTGGCCCTGCCCCCATTGCGTGATCGTGACGACGACGTCATCGAACTGGCTGTATTCCTGCTCGACAAGGCGCGCAAACAGCTGGCACGTTCACCGCTGAAACTCAGCCGGGATGCCCTTGAGGCTATCCGGCGCTACCACTGGCCGGGCAACGTGCGGGAACTGTCGAACGCAATCGAGCGTGCGGCCATCCTGTGCGAAACAGACGTGATCACCCCCGACCTGCTGGCCATCGATCACAGTGTCGTCAGCACCAGCACTGCCGGAGACCTGAACGACAAGCTGTCGCTGGAGGAGTACTTTCGCGTGTTTGTTCTGGAACATCAGGACCGGATGACCGAAACGGAACTGGCCCAGGCCCTGGGCATCAGCCGCAAGACGCTGTGGGAACGTCGCCAGCGCTTTGGTCTGCCACGCTCCAAAAAGCGCAACTGAGGCAACCTCCCGCGTCGGTGGAGACAACTAAATTCGATCCTTTACCCCGGGAAACACTACCGTTACTTTTAGTAACACACTTCCCGAAAAAGCGTTACCCAACCACCCAAAACGACGCTTGTGCGATGCATCAATCTGCATTTTAAGTCACTGATTTTCTTTGACAATTGCGAACGGCAAACCGGACAATCACCTGCGTCTGGCAACCTGCGTTAAGAACAGGTAACAACCCCGGGCCGCATCCGGCAAAGAACTGAATGGAATCGATCCACAAGGCTTGAGAGCCAACGGAATGCGGCGAAGCCAGATCCGGGAACACACAAAACAAGAGTTCATAATCACAACCGCGGAGTGAACGAGCTATGGATACAAAAGCTGCGCAGTACTGGAAGGCGAACCTTCGCCTCTTGGTAAGTCTGCTCGTGATCTGGTTTGTCGTCTCGTACGGCTTCGGGATCATTCTCGCCGACGCACTCAATGCCATCCGAATCGGTGGTGTTGGTCTCGGCTTCTGGTTCGCCCAACAAGGATCTATTTACATCTTTATTGTGCTGATCTTCTTTTACGCTGCACGCATGAACGCGCTTGATCGCGAGTTCGACCTGCACGAAGACTAGGAGGCAAACTAAATGGATCTGACAACAATCACATATCTAGTCGTCGGCGCGACCTTCGCGCTGTACATCGGTATCGCCATCTGGGCGCGCGCATCGACCACCGGCGAGTTCTATATTGCCGGCAAGGGCATCCACCCGGTCGCCAACGGTATGGCTACCGCCGCCGACTGGATGTCTGCCGCATCCTTCATCTCGATGGCCGGCCTGATCGCCTTCAACGGCTACGGCGCCTCGGTCTTCCTGATGGGCTGGACCGGCGGATACGTGCTGCTGGCACTGCTGCTTGCCCCTTACCTGCGTAAGTTCGGCAAGTTTACGGTACCCGAGTTCATCGGCGAGCGTTTCTACTCGCAGTCCGCACGCCTGGTTGCCGTTGCATGTCTCATCATAGCCTCGGTTACCTACGTAATCGGCCAGATGAAGGGCATTGGTGTGGCCTTCTCGCGCTTCCTCGAGACCAGCTATGAACTCGGTCTGTACATCGGTATGGGCATCGTGTTCGTGTACGCGGTACTCGGCGGCATGAAGGGCATCACCTACACCCAGATTGCCCAGTACTGCGTGCTAATCTGCGCATACACCATCCCGGCCGTCTTCATCTCGCTGAACCTGACCGGCAACCCGATCCCCCAGCTGGGACTGATCGGCTCGATGACGGACGGTTCCGGCCTGACCATGATGGAAAAGCTCGACCAGGTGGTGACCGACCTGGGCTTCCAGCAATACTCGACACAGGTGATGGGCTCCAAGTTCAACATGTTCGTCTACACCTTCTCGCTGATGATCGGCACTGCAGGTCTGCCGCACGTCATCATCCGCTTCTTCACCGTTCCCAAGGTCAAGGACGCCCGTAGCTCCGCTGGCTGGGCGCTGGTGTTCATCGCGATCCTGTACACCACGGCCCCGGCTGTTGGTTCCATGGCCCGCCTGAACCTGCACCAGGTTATCCAGACCGGCCCGGTCGGTGAAGAAACCGCGAACATCGAGTACGCCAATGTTCCCGCCTGGTTCAAGAAGTGGGAGGCAACCGGCCTGCTGCAGTTCGAAGACAAGAACGGTGACGGGCGCATCCAGTATTACAACGAAAAGAATGCCGACATGGCCGCCAAGGCCGAAGGCTTCGGCTGGAAAGGCAACGAGATGACCAAGGTCGACCGTGACATCATGGTTCTTGCGAACCCCGAGATCGCCGGCCTGCCGAACTGGGTCGTCGCGATCGTGGTCGCCGGTGGCCTGGCCGCTGCACTCTCGACCGCTGCCGGCCTGCTGCTGGCGATCGCCTCGGCGGTGTCGCATGACGTCATCAAGGGCATGATCAACCCCAACATCTCGGAGAAGAGCGAGCTTCTGGCCTCGCGTATCTCCATGGCGGGTGCGATCTTCCTGGCGGGTTACCTCGGTCTGCATCCACCGGACTTTGCAGCCGGTACCGTGGCGATTGCGTTCGGCCTGGCTGCAAGCTCGATCTTCCCCGCGCTGATGATGGGCATCTTCAACAAGAAGGTGAACCGTTCCGGTGCTATCTGGGGCATGATCTCGGGTATCGGTGTCACCATGCTGTATGTGTTCCAGCACAAGGGCGTCTTCTTCGTCCCGGGCACTGCGTTCCTGGGTGATATGGGCCCGAACTGGTTCTTGGGCATCTCGCCGAACGCGTTCGGTGGTATTGGTGCCCTGGTCAACTTCGCAGTGGCCATTATGGTGTCGAAAGTCACCGCCGAGCCGCCGGAGCACATCCAGCACCTGGTGGAGGACATCCGTGTACCGAAAGGTGCCGGTGCAGCCACTGACCATTAAGCAATAAGAACCCCTGTAGAAGGTTTGGCCCCGTCTCTTTGAGGCGGGGCTTTTTTGTTTAGGCCACTTTTCGCATCGATTCTGACCCGCAACAGGATTCAGAGGCGATGCGAAAGGTCGCTTTTGATAAGCTAGGCCGGCTCACCATCCTGTACTGACTGGGCAACGGAAAAATGGAAGTCGAACTGATCGAGATCCGCCAGTTTCTCGAACAACGCAATCCTTTCAAATACTTAAGCAAAGAACTCCTCGATGAACTTCCCAAGGACATCGATATCCGTTACTTGCGGCGCAACGGCCACTTCCCGCCGAAGGAGGGTTTGCTCTATGTCGTGCGCAGCGGCGCAATAGAGATCTACGACAAACAAGGTGAACTGTGCGAGAAACTCGGCGAGGGAGGCGTGTACAGCGTCACCTGTCAGTTGGTCAACCTTTCGCAATGCGATGCTGGTAAGGCCACTGAGGACACCCTGCTGTACACGCTCAGCTGCGACCGGCTAAAAGAGCTATGCCGTGAGTCGAAGTCATTCGGCGACCATTTTTCCGCCACAGTCAAGGAACGCCTGCGGGCTGCAGTGACAACGGTTCAGGAGACTGACGACCCTGCCGTCGCAGCGATGATGGTGTCGGTAGGCAGCCTGATTCGCAAAGAGCCCATCACCGTTGCGTCCGGAATGACGATCCGCGAAACGGCGGCACTGATGAGCAACAAGAATGTCTCCTCCGTCATGGTCATGCGCGACGACAGACTGGTCGGCCTGGTCACCGACCGCGACCTGCGCAAGCGTTGTGTAGCCATCGGCCTGATCGGTAACGAACCTATAGACCAGATCATGACCCTGGAACCCACGGTTATCACTGCCAGCACGCTGACCGTTCAGGCCCTGATGACCATGACCCGCATGCATGTTCACCACCTGCCCGTGACCAGGAACGGCAAGCTCGCGGGCATGATCACCGCGACCGATCTGGCCAACCACCAAAGCGCCAACTCCGCCTACCTTGCCGCCGATCTGCGCAAGGCGAAGTCGGTGTCAGACCTGGTCGAGGTGAGCAGACGCCTGCCCACCCTGCACCTGCACCTGGCCAACGCCAGCGTCACCGCGCGTCATATCGGCGAGGCCGTCTCCTGCCTGACAGACTCGATAACGGCCCGCCTTCTGGAAATGGGAGAAGTCGAACTCGGTGCACCACCCGTGCCCTACTTATGGATGGCTGGCGGTTCCCAGGCACGGCGCGAACAGAGTTCACATTCCGACCAGGACAATGCGCTACTGCTTTCCGACGACTTCGAACCTGAACATGATGAGTACTTTGCCGCCCTGGCAAAGTTTGTCAGTGACGGGCTGAACGAGTGTGGCTTCGTCTATTGCCCGGGCAATGCGATGGCGACCAACCCCGAATGGCGCCAACCATTGCGCGTGTGGAAAAAGTATTTTTCGGCCTGGATCGAAAGCCCAACCCCAATGTCGATGATGCTGTCGAGCATCTTCTTCGACCTGCGCCCGGTGACCGGTTCGGAAGAACTCTTCAAACCGCTGCAGAAGATGATCCTGGAGAAATCCCAGGTGAACCGGATATTTCTCGCCTACATGATGGCGAACGCGATGAAACACCGCCCACCCCTGGGATTCTTCCGGCAATTCGTACTCGAACAAGGTGGCGAGCACGATGAAACGCTCGACCTGAAGCACCGTGGCATCGTACCGATCACAGACATTGCCCGGGTACTTGCCCTGTCGCTGGGCAAGGAGTCGGTCAATACCGTAGAGCGCCTGCGCGCCTGTGCGGGCACCAATGTGCTGTCGACGGATATGGCGGAAAATCTCGAGGACGCCCTGGAATTCATCGCATCACTGCGTATCCAGCACCAGGCCGGCCAGATCAGAAACAAAAGGCCCCTGAACAACTACGTGCCACCCGGAGACCTTTCCGAGCTCGAGCGCGAGCATCTCAAGCATGCATTCAAGGTCATCCAGACCATGCAGGAATCCATGATCAAGCGCTTCGGCGCCGACAAACTGGGTTGACCCCTGTGCTCTCCAGATTCTTTGGGAAGGAGCACCAACGCAAGCGGGCGCTGGCCAAGGCGGCCCCAGGCCCACTGGCGGACTATCTGGCGACCCCTTTTCCGCACAAGCACAGTAATTGCCGCGACATTCCGATCGTCGCAATCGATCTGGAGACCACCGGCCTGGATCCAGACAGGGACGAAATCCTCAGCATCGGGCTGGTCGAAATAAAAGACTGGGCGGTTAAACTCAGCACCTCCTGGCACAGCATCGTACGTATCAACAAGGCGATCCCGGGTGAGACCGCCGTCATCCATCAGATCACCGATGATCAGTCAGCCGCCGGAGCCCCGCTGGAAGAGCTTCTCCCCGAGGTTCTGAAACGCCTTGCGGGTCGGGCGATGCTGGTCCACTATTCGCCGATCGAACAAAACTTTCTCAGCGCCGCGTGCGAAAAACTCTACGGGGCACCTTTCGTGGCCCCTATCATCGACACGCTGGAGATCGCGCAGCGCACCTTCCAGCGCCGCAACCACACCATCCAGCCCGGCGACCTGCGGCTCTTCAATCTCAGACCCAGGTACAATCTGCCGCAGTACAAGGCACACAATGCGCTGAGCGACGCCCTGGCGACCGCAGAGGTTTTTCTGGCGCTCGCCGACAACCTGTATCCGGAACAGCCCTGTCCCTTGCGGGAAGTGCTTTCAGATCGCCTCTAGACAGACGGGTTCCAATGGCCGATAAAAAACCGAACATTCACAAGACCCTGTTGATCCTGCTCCTGGTCTTCATACCGCCTTACTGGCTGATCTTCACCGATGACGGTATGCGCATGTCCGACACCGCGCTCTTATGGCTGCTGGGAGAAGACGAGATCAAGTTCAACGTGGCCGAACTCAACAGCGGTTTCACGCGTCAGGACATTCAGACCGTATTCGGTGAAAACGAGTGGCATTGCGGTGACAAAGATACCCCGTTTGGCAACAACCTCTGCGCGACCAAGGTCGGGACCTTCAACGGCTATCCATCACGCCTGCTGACCCTCTTTTTCCGCGGCGACAATATCAGCGCCTTCAAGCTGATCTACCGCGACCAGTACCACAAGCAGTTCATTGGTTATTTCATCCAGCAATTCGGCCAGCCGAGCAACGTAGAGGCCGCGCTTGCCGAAAGCCCAAGCGCTGCCAACGTACTGGAGTGGGATCTCAACGAAGGTGTTTTGTTGATGAGCAAGGAACTGGGCAAGGACGACGAACCATCATTGCTTTGGCTGGCGGCCAAGCCCGACGCTCCTCGAGTGGATTGAACCGGGCAACGTTCAATCGGACGCAAAAACCACTTTGACGCGCAGCCCCCTGCCGTTCAGCCCTTCACCGAGCAAGATACGGGCGCCATGCAGATCGGCGATCCGTTTCACTATCGAAAGCCCCAGCCCGCTGCCGTTCGTACCCCTGGCCTGCTCGCCGACGCCACGGTGAAACCGGTCAAATATCTTTGCCCGCTCCTCGACGGCGACACCGACACCATCATCCACCACCTCGACCCAGGCCCCATCGGGTCCTGAACCGACACCGACCGTGACCATGCCGCCCATGGGTGTGTAGCGCACGGCATTGTCCACCAGATTTCTCAACATCAGGTGCAGGGCGGTTGCGTCGCCCCGGATCGGCATAACATCAGGCGCATCGACACCAAGATCGATATCGCGATCGATCGCCTGCTGACTGAGTGAGGCAACAACACCCAGTGCAATCTCGCGCAGATCCACCGGGGTGTTTAACAGTGCCTTTGTCTGCTCTGCATCGGCACGCGCCAGCATCAGCAGCTGCTCCACGGAGTGGGTCGCGCGATCCACGCCTTCGAGTGCCTTATCCAGTGATGCCCGGGTCGAAGACTCCGCAGATCGTGCCCGGGCGACCTGCAGGTGCGTCTTCAGCGCGGCCAGCGGGGTACGCAACTCATGCGCGGCATCCGCAGTGAACTGGCGTTCGCGCCTGATCGCAGATCCCAGCCGTCCGAACAGATTATTCAGTGCAAGCAGCAGGCTGTGTATCTCATGCGGCGTGTCAGTGTCATCGATGGGATGGAGCGCATCCGGGGCCCGCAGCGACACCTCTTCGGCCACACGTTGCAAAGGCTTGAGCGCATGACCGACGACTGCCCAGATCAATAGACCCAGAATCGGCAGGGCGAGCAGGAGTGGGGACAGGGTATTGCGGGTAATGTAACGCACAAGCTCGGCCCTGAACGCCTGCTTCTCACCTACCTGGACAACAAAACCGGTCTGCTTTTCCGACAAGCTGAAGACACGCCAGGATTCCTCATTCAGCTGGAAATCCATATAGCCGTCCGGAGCCATCGGGATCTCTGGCGCCGCCCGATCCCTTATCATCACCGTGCCATCGCCGTAGCGCGCAATAAAGGCGAGGCCCGCGCCATGTTGCTGGCCTGCATCCTTTGCTGCACCGACCAGTTCCAGCTTCTCCTTGCCGCCCTCCTCCCGGTATTCATTGAGTATCGCAGCAAGACGCGGGTGCGACTGGATGCCTTCGGCACCAAGTTCTTCCACCACCGCGTGTACATTCGCAGCCATCTCCTGCTCTTCCTCGACCTCGTGCAAAAGCAGGGACTGGAGTATGCGGGCGCTGCGCGCAAGGTCGGCATCGAAGACCTCTTCGACCTCGTGTTCCGCCACGGTGTAGACCAGGATCAGGACCACCAGCCACACCAGCAGGATGGTGGAAATCAGCATGGCGAGCAGACGCCGCCTGATCGAGCGGTGCGCGTTCACAGTTTCGGCATCATGTAACCAAGACCCCGGATGGTCCGAATGCGGTCTTTTCCCAGTTTCTTGCGCAAATGGTGGATATGTACCTCGACAGCGTTGCTCTCCACGCCCTCGCCCCAGCCATACAGGATCTGCTCCAGCCGTTCCCGCGATAACGGCATGCCTGGCCGTTCCAGCAGGGCCTCGAGGATCGCCATGGCCTTGGCCGAGAGATTTACTTCCGCACCGTCGACACTGACGCTGCGCGCCGCAGGATCGAACACCATGTCGCCATATTGGATCAGCGGACTGGCCCGGCCTCCGCGGCGACGGGATATCGCTCGCAGGCGTGCAGACAGTTCGCCCAGATCGAAAGGTTTCACGAGGTAGTCATCCGCGCCGACGTCCAGGCCGGCAATCCGGTCCTCGACCGTGTCACGCGCGGTCAGGATCAGAACCGGCAACGAGGAGTCGCGTGCGCGCAGTTCCTTCAGTACGGTGAGGCCTTCTTTGCCAGGCAGTCCAAGATCAAGCACCAGGATATCCGGCTCTTCGTCCCGCAATGCGGATGCGGCCTGCCCGCCATCGCGAAGCCAGTCCACTGTGTAGCCAGACTGTTCCAGCCCCGCCTGCACGGCAGAACCCAGCAGCTCGTCATCTTCAACCAACAAGACTCTCAATGCGCTCGATCCCCTCCCTCACGGGAATTGTCAGGCGACGACACCCTCAAGCGGATACTAACCCGCGAACCCCTCAGGTATCGCGCGCAAAGGGTTCCATGATTTGATTCTGTTTGCGCAGGCCGCCGTCCACGAGACGCGGCAGAAAACTGTTGAGCCGCGCAAAAAACTTTTCCGGGAAACCGAGGTAGACATCCTTGGCATCCGCCTCGATGGAAGCCACAATCCTGGCTGCGACCCAGGCCGGGTCGTCCATGTTCATCTTGGTGGCCTCGGCCATCCGGTAGACCGCGCCCGTATTCAGGCTGGTCTTGACCGCGCGCGGTGCGACGTAGGTAACGCCCACGCCGGTACCGCCCAACTCGCGGCGCAGCGACTCGGAAAAACCACGCAGGCCAAACTTGCTCGCCGAATAGGCCGCAAACCAGGCAAAACCGATACTGCCAAAGGTGGAACCCACGTTGACGATTCGGCCGCTGCCGCGCTCGAGCATTGCGGGCAAGAGTTGTCGGACCAGCAGCATGGGGACTACGAGATTGAGCTGAACGATGCGCTCCAGGACAGCCGGCTCCTCTTCCGCGAATGGCCGGAAACTCAAAAGGCCCGCACAGTTGACCAGCAGATCGACACCTCCCAGGAGCTCACTGAGCTGGTCGACCGCCCGCTCGCGCGCCGCAGGATCCAGCAGATCTGCGCTCGCCGCGTGTACCGTCCCACCACTGGAGCGCAGGCGTTCCATCAGCGTTTCCAGTTCATCTTCCGTGCGCCCTATCAACGCCAGGCTGGCGCCCCGTTCGAGCAGCTGTTCGGCCAGCGCTGAACCAATCCCTCCGGCTGCACCGGTAAGCAATATGCGTGTCCCTTCCAATTTCATCGCTGTTCTCCTCCTACCGGCCTCACGCTGGGTGCGTGCCACTCAGGCTGCATTCGCCTTGGTATTCAATGACAGTGGCAACGCACGGAACACATCCCCGTAAAGGCGGTAGAAGCGTTTGGCACAACGGATCACACATTGCTGGTCCGCCGGGTCTTCGAGACGGTTCACCAGCTTCTGGTAGAAATCCATGTGCGAAAGGTCGAGCGAACCATGGCTTGTCAGGTATGAGAACGCCGACGGTGGCAGATCCAGATTCTTCTGCAGGTTTCCCGCTGCCTCGGTGGCCACCCGCACGCTGGTTCCCTCGAGCACCAGCACCATGCCGAGAAAGCCCACCGGGTTGCCGCGGTCCACGGTGTGGTAGGCATAGGCCACCATCAGCTCGGCCGCCATACCCGGCGTTTCGTGCCGGACTTGCTCCGCGTCACCACCACAGGCCTTGATGTCGTTCAGGATCCACTCCTGGTGACCCACCTCCTCCTCGACGTACTCCGCCATGGCATCACGCAGCCACTCCTTGTCGGCTGGCACGCGCGAGCCGCAGGCCATCAGCAGCGGCGTGGTGTGTCTCACATGGTGATACGCCTGGGCCAGGAAGGCTCGATAGCTTTCCAGTGAAAGCTCGCCTCTGCCCCCGTGCCGGACAAAAGGGATCGACAAAAGATCGTTGCGCTCCGCTTCGGTCTCGGCCAGAAGGCGTTCAAAAAAGTCACTCATGATGTCTGAGCCTCGCAATAAAGTGATTCGATAGCCTGCCCGTAGCATGCCTGCAATGCCGCGCGTCTGATCCGGCCGGTTCCGGTCAACAAACCATTGTCGGGCGAAAAAGGGGCTTGCGCCGGTATCCAACGCGCTACCCGCGCATAGTCAGGCAGGGTGGCATTGGCGCGTGCCAGTGCGGACTCGATGTCGGCCGGGGATGCATCCAGGTTCGGGACAATAACTGCGACATTGTAGGGTCGGGCCTCCCCGAACACCGCTGCCTGGGCGATTTCCGGTTCCAGGGTCAGTTCGCGCTCGACCCATTCGGGGGCCACATTGCGGCCAAACGCGGTGATAAACACGTTGCGACGGCGTCCACGCAGATACAGAAAGCCGTCGTCATCCAGCTTGCCCAGGTCGCCCGTCGGCCAGCACTCTACTGTCGCAGATGCTTCGCCCAGATAGCCGGCGAACGGCTGATCGCAAACCGACACCTCGCCATCATCGGTGACACTCAGGCCCAGGTGAGGCAATGGTCTGCCGACGCTGCCCGGCCGGTGATGCGCCGGCGTGTTCAGGCACACGACCGACGCGCACTCGGAAAGGCCGTAGCCTTCATATACCGGCAAGCGCAATTTCGCTGCACGCTGCAACAGGCGCGGTGAGACCGGGGCGCCGCCGACTGCGGCAAAGCGCAATGACAAACGGCTTTCAGGTTTCACCTCCAGGGCCTCGATGACACCCTGCAGCGTCTGTGGCGTGAAGATCGCGGTGGTTGCCTGGGTTTCACTCAGTGCCGCGGCCATCAAGCCCCCGTTGAGGCCCGAAGACCCGGAAAGACCGATCTCCTCTGTCGGCAACAGCAGCACGCTGGCACCAGCCCATAGCGGCGCGTAGACACCGCCGATATTCTCAAGCAACACGGCCAGGGGCATCAGTGCCAGGTGCCGGTCATCGACACCCAGCGCCGTCGCATCGGCCAGAGACTCGACCACCGGTTGTATCTGCGACCAGGACAGCATGACGCCCTTGGGTTCGCCGGTGGTGCCGGAGGTGAAAGTGATCTTGTTCACCCCTTCCGGCACCGGTTTTTTTCCGTCTCTGACGACTGGCGTAGTTTCGATCCAGGCCAGCTCGCAGCCGGTCACCCTCAGCGGCGAATCGATATCGGACAACAGCCCGCCCAGACGCTGACGCAGCCGCTCGGGATCATCCGTCACGACCGCCTGTGTTCCTGAACGCCGCAGGACGTGTTGCAACTGGGTAGGGGAAAAAAACGGAGGCAACGGGATCAGGCAGATCCCCAGCAGCATCGCGGCGACGTCCAGCACGACCCAGGCCGGTCCGTTCTCGGCGTGCAGGGCCAGTACCTCGACTTTCGCCTGTTCCAGCAAACTTACCGCTGCATCGACCTGGTCGATCAGTTCACCATAGGCAAGCTGGCCGCCCGGCCACACCAGCGCGGTGTGCCCAGCGCGGCCGGCTGCATGCAGCGCCAGGCGATCCGTCAGGTTCATGCCGCCAGCTGACCCGCCTGCAGGGCACCCCGCCAGAGTGCATTGAGCGCACACTCTTTCTCAAACAGGGCTGCGAGGATTTGATGGCTTTGCGATACATTCGCCGCCATCACCCGTGGCCTCTGGTCATAATAGCTGCCCCAACGGGCCCACTCGTCCGCATCCAGCCGATTCGGGTCAGCGATCCCCAGATCAAGCAGGTCGACACCCAGCCGACGAAACGCGTTCTGCAGCTCCGGCCCACAGGTGAACACCGTCCAGCTGTGCCCCGCTGCATACAGATAAGCAGTCAGCGCTGTGATCAGCCAGCGGCCACCGCCGGCCGCGCCAACCGCAAAGTTACCGACCTCCACCAGCGAATCCCGGTCGACCGGACAAGCTGCGGCTGCACTCAGGGTCTGCTCGATCGGCCGGTCCAGATATTGCTCCAGGAACAGCGGCTCAGACCCGGTTTCGCGCAAGCCGAGCACCGCAAGCAGCCGACCGCTGTTATTGCGCAGGGCCATCAGTGTCGGAAGAAAATGCTCGATCCGGGCACCGTATGCAAAATCGAATGCCTCGCGCACGAACGTCTCGGCCTCTGCCCGCTCAACAGCCTGGGGCCCTTCCATATGGACCAGTGTCGGTACATCGACCATTCGTCTGCGTCTGCTGGTATGAGTCATCACCGGAAAACCTGTTGCTTCGTATAGCCGGAGATTCTGGGGGGTGATGCTTAAACGAGTCTTAAGCGGCAGAACCAAAGTCACGCATTTCCGGGCAATGGTTCAATTTCTGTGTGCAGAGCGAAAAATACGGGGTGAGACAGGCAAACCTCAATTCCGCCGAATATCAGCTCAGGGTCCTGACCGTGTAACGCCCGGGTACGCCGCCCTCGCGCACGATATCGAGCATGCGCACCGGAAAGGTGCCCCGCGCGCTGTCAGCGAAATACAGTTTGAGTGCCTCGGTCACGGTAGGGAAGGCCACGCGATCCCAGGGGATGTCTTTCTCGGCCATCAGTTCGACCTCCAGGCTTTCATCGCCCGGTGAAAAATCCAGGTCAAGCAGGCGTCCCCGAAACAACATGTACACCTGGTTGATATGTGGCAGGTTGACCGTCACGTAAAGGTCATCCACAGCCACCCTGGCGTTTGCCTCTTCCAGGGTTTCGCGCACCGCGCCCTCGTAGGTGGTCTCGCCGTTTTCCATGAAGCCGGCCGGCACCGTCCACAGACCATGCCGCGGCTCGATCGCACGTCGGCACATCAGTACCTTGTCTTCCCAGTGCGCTATGCAGCCGGCCACCACTTTGGGGTTGTTGTAGTGGACGGTGCTGCAATGGTCACAGATATACCGCTGCCGGTTGTCCCCCTCTGGGACACCGACGCGCACCTCATTGCCACACAGACTGCAATACTTCATAAACGATCCAAAGCGGTTTTAAACATGATACTAACCCGGCCACCCAATGTGCTGGATTCAGCTGCCGGAACCCTTTATCCCGGGCACCCTTCCGCATGCAGTTCGACAAGCCGCCCATCATCGAACTGAATCCTCGCCCGGTCGCAATAACGCAGGTCGACCCGAACGCGCAAGGTGTTCGGATCCACCACCTCGAGTTCCACAGAGTTACCCCGCAGGTGCTCGGTCCGGGTGCTCAACACCGTGTAGGCGCTAGCCTCTTTTGGCGGCAGGTATAACAGGTAGTCAAGGCCGGAGCGGACCGCAAAGCGCTGCATCCGGGCATTTGCCGTCAGCAAGGGCATACCCCGGCCGCTGGTCTCGAATCCCCACTCGAACCGCCGGGCGAGCCCATCGATGTCTGCGTCCACAACGGCGACATAGTCCGCGCCCCAGGCCAGCCGCTGCAGGGGGAACAACGCAAACTCATGCGTGCTGAGCAACTGGTTCGGGTCGTTCGCGTGGTCGAGCAGTCGAACAGGCTCGACCAGCTCGCGCGACTCGCCGTCAATCCGGTACAGGGTGAATCTCTCAAGGCTGACCTGTCCTCCCCTGGCCGGGTTGAACTGGATGCTCAGCGGGTAACCGGCAACCTCCAGGTCCGGTAGCGGATCCGGCTCCTCGATGAAGAATGCGGGGGGGACCGCCTCTGAGTCCGCTGGCGGCCAAATCACCACCTCGGGCAGTTCCTGCTGTTTGGCCGCATCCAGGCCATCCAGGTACTCTACCCGGATGTCGCTGTCGTCCGCGCAGGGTCGGCGGTAACGCCCCGAATCCGTATATCGGGCCGTGGCTGGCAGCGCCGCACACTCAGCCTCCAGCCACTCGGCATGTACCCGCACGGGACCTTCGCAGATCTCGTAGTAGCTTCCGCTGAACGGGTAGGCTGCAGCTTCAGGTGGGTCCTGGCACAGTGCGTTGAACCAGCGCGCATCGAACCGAGTACCATTCTCACACGGAGCGTAGTAGCGACCGTGGCCGCGGAAACGCGCAACACGCGGTGGCTCCCGGCATACCGCGGCCATGAACCCGGCATCCAGCAGGGTACCGTTCGCGCAGCTGACCGGATGAGACGACCTGAACCGGGCCTTTTCGGGCAGATCTGCACACAGCACCTCGTAGTATTCCCTGGTCATAGCCTGGCCCAGACAATCGACCGGTGTACGGCTCAACGCGGCAGCCGGGGGCGATTGGCAAAGACGAACCATGTCATCGCGCCCCAGCAGAAAAACGCGAGATCGTTTTCCCACCGCAACGCCCATGCGATCCGACTCGAAATCCAGGAAGGTCAGGCGGTGATAGATCGCGCTCATCAAACCCAGCATGGCGGACTCGGCATCCGCGTAACCCATGCTCACATTCTCCAGCACCTCGCGATGCGGATATCCGGAGGCCAGCGCCCTGGCCGCGGGCGTCTCACCGCTGAAGCCCTCGCGACCCTGCCGCTGGGCGTGTGCCGACAGGCCCTGTCCCCTTGCACCCGGTGCGCGATACCGGTCGAGATAAGCCGCATGCAGTTCAGCCGCCTCGCTCAGGGTCTCATCCTGCACAAGTACCGGCAGACCGGCCTGTGCCCGCACGCGATTGACCAGATCGAAGTCCGGGTTCGCATGGCTGGTGCCGGGCAGCAAAAGAAACGCCATCAGGATACGAGAAAAAAGCTGTCGCACAGATTCGATCAGGAATTGGATACTGGCGGGAGAATACCCCATATCAACGCTGTGACTGTCCAGATCTGTACATCCGCTCATGAACGCAAGCAAAATGTAACAATGCGATGACAAGATACACCGCGAGCTACCTGTTCGCCGCGTGTCGGATCGCAGCTTAGCATTGACGCAGTATCACAGAGCCCCCTTCGCATGACCCAACCTCAGTCAGTTCCGAATTCCCTCGACACCGTGGCCGCCGTCGACCTCGGCTCCAACAGTTTCCATATGATCGTCGCAGTGCGAGAAGGCGAACAGCTGGTCGTACTCGACCGCCTGCGCGACGCCGTTCGCCTCGGGGGCGGACTCCAGCCGGACAAGAGCCTCAGCGCAGAGGCCCAGGCACGCGCCCTGGACAGCCTGTCGCGTATGGGTCAGCGCCTGAACGCCCTTCCGCACCGTGCGGTACGCGCGGTGGGCACCAACACCATGCGGCAGATTCGCGACGGCGGTGCCTTTTTGCGCGCGGCTGAGCAGGCGCTGGGTCACCCTATCGAGATCATCGGCGGCCGTGAAGAGGCGCGCCTGGTTTATCTCGGGGTGGCGCATGGTCTCGCCGCCGGCGACGAAACGCGGCTGGTGGTCGACATAGGCGGCGGCAGCACCGAGGTGATTCTCGGCGAGGGACTGGAGGCGCGCGAGCGCGAGAGCCTGTTCATGGGTTGCGTCAGCATGAGCCAACGATTTTTCGCCGACGGCAAGATAACTCGCGAGGCCATGAACCGGGCCGTGCTGGCCGGCCGAATCGAACTGCATCCCGTGAGCCGCATGTTTCATGCCGGGCACTGGCAGACCGCGGTGGGCAGCTCCGGCACCATCAAGGCGATCGAGAGCGTGGTTTTGGCCAATGGCTGGAGTACGGACGGAATCACCAAGCCCTCGCTGAAGAAACTGCGCCGGGCCCTGGTGAAGGCCGGCAACATGGACAAAGTCAGGCTGGACGGCCTGTCCGATGACCGCCGACCGGTTTTTGCTGGCGGATTGGCGGTACTGAGCGCCGTATTCAAGGCGCTGAAAATCGGGCACATGCAGGTATCAGACCTCGCTTTGCGCGAAGGCCTGCTGTATGAAATGGTCGGCCATATTCGCCATGTAGATATTCGGGACTCGACCGTCCAGGCCCTGATGCAGCGTTTCGGGGTGGATAAGAAACAGGCTCGCCGGGTCGAAGGTACGGCGAATTCGCTGCTGCAACAGGTACAGACCGGCTGGGGGCTCGATGCGCCCGAGCATGCGCAGATGCTGAACTGGGCCTGTCGACTGCATGAGATCGGGCTTAGCGTGTCGCACAACAGTTTTCATAAACACGGTGCTTACATCCTGGCAAACGCTGATCTGCCCGGTTTTTCCCGCCAGCAGCAGGCCCTCCTGGGAGCACTGGTACGTGCTCACCGGCGTAAGTTTGTCGACAGCGAATTCGCCATGCTGCCAGCACGGTTCCGGGAATCCGCCAGGCGCCTGACCGTCCTGCTGCGCATGGCCGCCCTGGTGCATCGCGGCCGCTCCGGCAGCCACAAGCCGCCGATGCAGGTCACCGTGGAAGGCGACAAGGTTCGAATCGAGTTCGCAAACGAATGGCTGTCACAACATCCGCTGACCGAGGCCGAGATCGCCCGTGAGGCCGAATACCTATCGACGGCAGGATTCACCCTGCAATATGCCTAGGAAATTTTTCGCTGTTCGGTAGCAAACTCCGCCTGGACCAAGGGAAACGGCGGAATTGAAAATGAACGACACGACAGAGGCATTGCTGGGATTCGAGCTCGCCGGCGACGACGACAGCGAAAAGACCCGCACCATCGACCGCACCAACAGCCGTGCGATGTGTGCGATGGCCTTCAGCCTGCAATGGCAGGGCCAAAACGCCCGACATACCGACCAGCTGATCGCGCGCAAACTGAATCTGTGGCGCGACATTCTGCCCTACGAGCTGGAACCTGACCTGATGGACAAACCGGTCGATCATATCGCAAGGCGAAACTTCGATGGCGGCGAGCTGATCGTCCCCTACCAGTCCGACCTGTGCTTCAACCTCAGCCAGCGCGCCTTTCACCGCAATCTGCGCAAGCACAATTACATCGAACCACGCGCCGGACGCTTTTACCCACGTGCGTTCATCGGCGGTTCTCGCGGCATCTTTCCCGAAGAGGTCCTGCCATTCCGCATCGGCAGCGTCAGTGATGACATGATCTGCTGCGATCTCAACAACCCCCTGTCGGACAAGGCACTCGAGCTGCAGGCTCGCATTCTGGACATCTGGGAGACCCGCGAGGAACACGGCGGCAGCTGCAACGACGTCGCCGAGATGATCACCGCCAACGGCCCCGGTATGCAGGCGCGCTGGCGTGACATGCCCACGGACTTCTGGCAGGACATCCCTTTCTCACGCATGGCCGGGGAACCGGACGCAGGCTTTTACGCCATGCCACGCATGGTCTCGCATGTCGACAAAACCGCCTCTGCGCAGATCGGCAAGCTTTACCGGCGCCTGCTGCCCCAGGGGGGGCGGATACTCGACCTGATGGCGAGTTGGGAATCGCATCTGCCGGAGGCACACGGCCTGGGTGAGATCGTAGGCCTCGGCATGAACGCCGAGGAGCTCGACGCCAACCCCCTGTTCAAAGATCACCTGGTCCACGATCTGAATCTGAAGCCGACCCTGCCCTATGGTGATGCCGAGTTTGATGCCGTGATCTGCAGCCTTTCGGTGGAATACCTGGTGAAGCCGTTCGAGGTCTTTGCCGAGGTGGCCCGCGTGCTGCGCCACGGCGGCAGATTCATCGTGACCTTCTCGAACCGATGGTTCCCCCCCAAGGCGATCAAGCTCTGGGAGGACATGCACGAGTTTGAACGTACCGGTCTGGTGATGGAATATTTCCTGCGTGACGGCCTGTTCAGCGATCTGGAGACGTGGTCGATACGCGGTCTGCCCCGCCCAAGCGACGACAAGTATGCCAACCGCCGGAACGACAGTGATCCGGTTTACGCGGTCTGGGGCCAAAAGGTTTGAACCCGCAAGGGATAGACAGCATCGCCTGGATGCAGCAACTGGCGGGGCGCATGGACAAGCTCCACGAACGGTCCGAGATCGAGGCGGCACTGGACGACGTCGAATACCTGATGGAAGCGCTCGATCCCGAGCTGCAGGAGCCGGCCTACAAACTGGCGGAGGAATTGCGCCGCAGACTGGAGCAGGCCGGCGCGTGACCGCCGACACCCAGACCACCCGCCACTACGCCGTGCGCCGGGTCAATCCGTTCGAAGGTGTGCTGCAGGTAGTCGAAACCCAGGGCGCCCGCGCCTACAGCCCGAACGGCCAGACCTGGCAGATACAGGTCCTGGCAAGGCGCCCCGATCACACCTGGCGAAGTTTCAGCGATGTCCCGCCGATCGAACAGTACTTCAACTTCGGCCTGTGGGACGCCGAAGATGGCCTGCACAGGATACCCGCCAACCCGGTAATGGATATCGGCGCCATGACCGAGGCTGCCGACCGAATTGCTGAAGTGCTGAAATCCCTGCTGCAAGAACTTCCTTTCGCGTTGATCGACTGTTACGAGTGCTGGTCGACCGACTACCAGGGAAACCCGGTCGCCCTGCTGGCGACCACCGAGGACCGCAACATCATGGTCGACCTGCGCCCAGGCCGCTGGCGGGCGGCCAGGCTGGCCGACCATGGCTTCGTGTCACCATCGCTGACGGCGCGCGGCGTGCCGGCCAGCGGTGATCTCGGCCCCCGACAGCACGCCGAACAACTTGAGCGTCAGGTGCGGCAGTTAGGCCAGCACAGGACCTGGTTTCAACGCCTGGCCGATGGCAGCGGCGATCGCATCGATCCGCCGCGTGACGGGCAACGGTCTCACGCGGGGGAACTCCCCCCGCTTGGACTCAAGACTGACTGGCGGGAAGAGCAGGCACAGGAGCTCGTCGAAGACTACCTGGCCTGGCGGTCACCACAGCTGCTCATGCTGCAGAATATCGACGATGCGCTGCGAAGCCGGCTGGAACCGCTGGCCTGCCGCCAGGCCGTTGAACTCGCGGCCGGTTACAGGTTGATCCCGCGCATCCTCGATCAAGACAGGATCGGGGCCGCGCGGGTCGAGGCCGAGCTGCGCCGCGCCGCACGCTGATCGGGCTCTATGTCCCTTGGGCGCGCCGCGGCTGCCCCCGACGGCTTACCTGCTTTTCAGCAGATCGACCGCTTCACGCATCAGGTCCTCGATATTGGCCAGACGCTGCTCCACGGCCTGCATATGCTGCTGCTTCCTCGCCATCATCTCCTTCTTCATGCCCTTCTTATGCATGCCGCCCATTCCATGTCTGCCATGCATTTTTTCGCATGACATATCCTGATCGCCCGTCTCTACCTGCGCCTCAGGCTGCTGAATCTCCGGCGCACCCTGCATTGCCTCCGCTCCAGGCATGCCGCCGCCCGGTCCCATCATCGGCCGGCCCTGCCGGTTGGCCTGCATCATCTCCATCCGCTGCTGATGCATCTTCTGCATCCGCTGCATCATCTCCGGATTCATCATGCCGCCGCCCGGTCCCATCATCGGCCGGCCCGGCCGGTTTCCCTGCATCATCTCCATATGCTGCTGACGCATCTCCTGCATCCGCTGCATCATTTCTGCCGGCGCCATTGCTGCGCCCGGAGCCGGCATCGTGGCCTGATCGCCCGGTGCGGCCTCGGTGCCAATGACCTCAGCCGACGCACTGAACGACATCGACGCCACAAGAATCGCTGAAATCATCAGGTATTGTGTATTCATGTTCTCCCCTCCGGGATAATTGGTTGAACCCTGTGCAATAGCCGATACTTGTCCGGCCCCTGTCATAATCGCTGCACATGCCTCATGTTACCGCCACTGTCGACAGTTGACAGCCTGCGCGCGGAATAAGAGGAGGATGCGGGTCCGATCTGCGCCTGTTCGCACGCTGATTCTGATCCCAGCAGGCAGGGGTCAACGAGCATGTAGGCACGGTCACTGTTAAACTGCTGCTGGACGAATTTCCCGCCAATCCGTGGCCCAAAAAAACGGCTAAAGACTTTAGACTACAACACGAATCGGGCACCGCGCCCGGCCGATCGGAAGAAAAGCATTGAGTGAGTACAACCTGCAGACCTTCCACCACGACCAGGCGGCCAGCCTCGGCGTCCTGGTGGTAAACCTGGGCACCCCGGATGCCCCGGACCGCGCGTCGGTGCGGCGCTATCTGAAGGAATTCCTTTGGGACCCGCGCGTCGTGGAAATGGCCCGGCCGATCTGGTGGTTCGTGCTGAACGGGATCATCCTGAATACCCGCCCGGGGCGGTCTGCCAAGGCCTATCAGAAAGTCTGGACCGACGAAGGTTCTCCCCTGCTCGTCATCTCACAGAAACAGCGGGCGGCGCTGGCCGAACTGCTCGAGTTGCGTTTCGGTTGCAAGGTCCCGGTGGCGCTCGGCATGCGCTATGGCAAGCCCTCGATCGCCTCGGCCCTGCAGGAACTGCGTGAAGCGGGGGCCCGCCGCGTCCTCGTTCTGCCCCTTTACCCGCAGTACTCTGCCACCACGACGGCGTCGATCTTCGACGCCGTGGCAGCGGAGCTGCGTGACTGGCGCTGGCTGCCCGAGCTGCGCTTTGTCAATCACTATCACGACGAACCGGCCTACATCGCCGCTTTGGCAGACAGCGTAAAACGCCACCGGTCTGAATTCGGCGATGCTGAAAAGCTGTTGATGTCGTTCCATGGCATCCCCGAGGAATATTTTCACAAGGGTGACCCCTACTTCTGTGAATGTCAGAAGACCGGCCGGCTGCTGGCCGAAACGCTCGACCTGGATACGACACAATGGCAACTCAGTTTTCAGTCGCGCCTCGGCCCCAAGCAATGGCTGCAGCCCTACACAGACCACACCCTCGAGGAGCTCGCCGGGAATGGCGTCAAGTCCGTCCAGGTGATGTGCCCGGGATTTTCGGCCGACTGCCTCGAGACCCTGGAAGAGATCGCCATGGAGAACCGCGAGGTGTTTCTCAACGCCGGCGGTGAGCGTTACGAATACATTCCCTGTCTCAACGACCAGGCGGAACACGTCGCCATGCTGGCCAATCTCGTCGATCAGCACACCCAGGGCTGGGGTCCGGGTGTGGACGAACCTTCCCAGGTGCTGGCGCGGGCCATGGCACTCGGCGCCAGCCAATAGAAACGGCCGAGATGGTGCGAAACAAGTCCACAATCAGTCACGTCCTGGTGGCCATGCAGTTCACTGCGATCGTGATCATCGCCTGGCCGTTTCTGGACCAGCCCGCCGATCGATCACAATGGCTGGCAATCAGTGTGCTCGGCGTATTCGTCGGCTTTTATACCCTGGCACACAACAAACTCGGCAACTTCGGTATCTATCCCGAACCCATCCCCGACAGCTGTCTGGTGACCACCGGGCCCTACCAGTGGATCCGACACCCGATGTACACCAGCCTGCTGCTTTTCATGCTGGGTATCGCCCTGTATCACCACGCCTTACCGAACTACCTCGGCCTGGGGCTGCTGATGATTGCCATATTCGGCAAGATGCACCGCGAAGAGGCCCATCTGCGCGTGAAGTTCGAAGACTACCCGGACTACGTCAAACGCACCCGACGACTGTTCCCCGGTGTTTACTGAGACCGTGAGCGATTCCCCAAAGCCCACTGACATCGTGCTGCACCAGAAGTCCCATTCGCTGGAGATTGCATTCGATGATGGCGCCCGCTTCGACCTGCCATGCGAACTGCTGCGGGTCTATTCACCCTCTGCCGAGGTGCGTGGACACTGGGGGCAGTACGCGAAACTGCAGCTCGACAAGCAGGACGTGAACATCAACGAGATCAAGCCGGTCGGCGCCTATGCGATCAAGATCTTCTTTGATGACGGCCACGACTCGGGCCTCTATGACTGGGGCTTTCTGTATGATCTGGGACGAAAGCAGGCCCTGCACTGGAACGATTATCTGCAACGCCTGGCAGAGGCCGGGCACGAAAGGAAAGAACCGAGTTGGGCAAGCTCGGACGATCAGGTCGAGTAAGACTCCCAGCTGTATCTGCCGTCCAGTGATGCCGCCCCCCC
Organism: uncultured Gammaproteobacteria bacterium; assembly: GCA_963759055.1. GTDB lineage: Bacteria > Pseudomonadota > Gammaproteobacteria > Chromatiales > Chromatiaceae > Thiosocius. The sequence goes on along the minus strand of CAVWYD010000034.1, from coordinate 160,182 downwards.
GCCAGGCATTCAGCGCATGACGGCATTCATTCACCACATCAGGTCATCGGGCACCTGATACTTCGCATAGGGATCATCTTCATCCGGGCGCTGTTCCTCGGGCAGGTCGATGACCAGACTGGGATTGCGCTGTCGAATCTTCTCGGCGACGTCTGGCGGAACAAGCTCAAACACACCATTGAAGTTGACGATCACCAGCCGGCCGGAGGTGATCATCCTGTGGGTCTGCGGCGCTACATACAACCGCTTGAGCTTGCCCTTGTTCTCGAAATAGAACGGCCGGTCATCGTCGCTTTCACTGCGCGGATAACGGTTGTTGCTCACGAGCTGCTTGACCTGGGCGGCAATCTCACGCTGCCTGCGCACTTCGTTGCGCTGCTCATTCAGCTCCCGGTCGCGCGCCGCCTTCTCCGCCTGCTCCTTCTGCTGCTGCGGGTCTAGCACGGGTGTCGCGCCCTCCTTGGTACGGCGTTGCTGACGAGTCTGCGCCTTCTGTTGTTTCCTGGCCTTGTTCGCCCTGTTCTTGTCGACCAGGCCAGCCTTCAACAATTGGTCCTGCAATGAATTACCCACGCACCGTACCTCTTCGCCTGTGATTTCTGGACGAAATGCGGAGGTTGCCCCAAGCTCGGTGTAATAATCAACCGATGGTTTCTGATTCTGCCTTCAGGAAAACTCCACGATCTCGTCGATAAGCCGCCTCAGATGCCCGCCGAGGTAGCCCGCATGTTGCACGAAGGCGAACATGAAGGATCAATTTCGTATTATCGATGTGGGCGTTTGTTTCAAATTCCAAGTAACTCGCGCAAGATACATTTCGTCCCATGACATCCGGGTGGTCTGCACAACCAAACGGGATCAGTCCCGCTGCCAATCATAGACGACACCGAGGTCCTCCAAACCTGCAATCAGCGCATCGATGGGGGCCTGCAGATCACCCTGACCCCGAAAACCCATTTCGATCTGAAACTCAGCACCCAGCCGCGGCAGGCTGAAGAGCTTGGCGTCGGGAAAGCGCTCGCTCAGCTGCTCCATCAGGTCCATGAGGCTGCTCTCCGTTACACCACGGACGAGCACCGCGCGCTGCTGCTCCCGACGGCCACCCGCAGCATAGTGCGTGTCCAGCACCCAGGCCGCCATCGGATGGGCCATATCCGGGAACCCGGGCATGAAGTAATGACGATTGATACTGAATCCCGGGATACGGTTGTAGGGATTGGGAATGATAGCGCTGCCCTTCGGCAGTTCGGCCATCCGGATGCGATTGGGATAGGCGTCCTTTCCGAAACGCGCCTCGATCTCGGCCACGGCGTCAGGGTGCGGCTCCAACGGCACACCGGCCGCGCGCGCGGCGCAGGCACGGGTGTGATCATCCGGCGTTGCACCGATGCCGCCACAGCAGAATACGGGCCTCCCCTCCGCCATGGTTCGAACCAGTTCGGCCGCGAGGTAGTCGGGGTCATCCGGCAGGATACGCAGCCAGGCCAAAGCGAAACCCCGCTGACGCAATATGCCGCCGAGCGCCTCGAAATGCCGGTCCTGCCGTCGGCCGTTGAGGATCTCGTCCCCGATAACGATGATGCCAAAGGCGTCGTTCATCAGTACGTCCTGACTCAGATGGTGTTAACAGGCCCTCAGAAGACCCGGCGATTCCGGATGGGAATCGAGTCTCAAAACACGAAGGTCCCAAAGACACGGAGAACGCAAAGCAACATTCTTCTCTGAGTCCTTGCGCCTCTGCGCCCTCTGCGTCCCCGACTCGATGCTTAAAAAGCCGCCGCCTCTGCCTCAAGGTAGGCACCGCTGATGTGTTTGCCAAGTTCGATATCGAAACCGGCCCATTGCGACCAGGGCTCGAGCTTGGGCATGAGTAGCGGCCGGATCTCGAAATCGGCCAGCCCCTCGTCGACGCCCTGCTGCGCGGTCGAATACAGGGCCTGGAGATAATCACGATAAGCGGTCGGCACCTCGATACCGCCACTACGACCGTGGCCAGGGACATATACCGTTGCGCCGGTAGCCATCGCATTTTCCAGGGCCACGATGTTTCCCGCAAAGCTGCCGCCTTCGAGCCGCAGGATGCGACCGTAGCCGGCATTGTCACCGAGGAACATCACGTTGAGCTCCTTCACATACAGCATGATATCGGTATCGGTGTGCGCCTTGTCGTTATTCATGATGAGGTAGGTCAGACCCCCGACCTCGATCACGTCACCGTCCTTCACAGGATGATCCGGGCTGACCACCTCGGTGCCGGCCGTCGCCTGCTCGGTCATGTTCAGCATCAGCTCGACCCACTCGGTGCCCGCGCCTGCGATCACCTTCGGACCAACGCGCTCATGTCCGTAGATCGGCACCTGCGGGTATTTGGCGCGGATCGCCTGGTTGCCCAGCCAGTGATCACCATGGATATGCGAATTGAACACCGCCAGTATCGGCTTGTCGGTCACCTTCTCGATGCGCTCGAGCACCATCTCACCGACCTGGACACTGCTGCCGGGATCGATCACCACCACACCCTCGTCCGTGACGACGAAAGCCGGGTTGTTCATGAAGCCCTGGTTGGACGGTGACGGCAGTTCCGTCGGACCATGGATGACATAGACCCCCGGCGAGATCTGCTCCGGTACCCATTCACCACGCAGTGGCGCCGCCTTCTGCAATGCGTACGCGACACCGGCTACCAACAGCAGGCCAATCACCCAGGATTTCTTAGTCATCAATGTTCTCCGCTTCAGGACTTGCGTCTGGCACCGACGCGCAGGCGCAGTGCATTAAGTTTGATAAAGCCTCCGGCATCCTTCTGGTCGTATGCCCCCGCGTCATCCTCGAAGGTCGCGATCGACTCGTCAAACAGGCTGTGTGTGGGTGATTTACGTCCGGCAACGATCACGTTGCCCTTGTAGAGCTTTACCCTCACCGTCCCGTTGACCACTCCCTGGGTCTGGTCGATCAGCGCCTGCAGGGCCTCACGCTCGGGACTGAACCAATAGCCGTTGTAGACCATGGTGGCATACTTGGGCATCAGTTCGTCCTTGAGATGCGCAGCCTCACGATCCAGCGTCAGGGATTCCATCGCACGGTGCGCCTTGAGCATGATGGTACCGGCCGGCGTCTCGTAGCAGCCTCGCGATTTCATGCCCACGTACCGGTTCTCGACGATGTCGTCGCGCCCGATGCCGTTCTCACCACCGACCTTGTTAAGGTATTCCATCACCGCGGCGGCACTCATCGCCTCGCCATCGATTGCGACGATATCGCCATTCTCATAGCTCAGCTCGACATAGGTGGGCCGGTCCGGTGCCGCCTCGGGCGAGACCGTCCAACGCCACATGTCCTCATTCGGCTCTGACCAGGGGTCTTCCAGATTGTCGCCTTCGTACGAGATATGCAGCAGGTTGGCATCCATCGAATAGGGCGACTTCTTGCTTTGTTTGGCGAAGTCGACCTCGATGCCATGCGCGGCCGCATAATTCATCAGTTTTTCACGTGACAGCAGATCCCATTCACGCCAGGGCGCAATGATCTTTACGTCCGGTTTGAGTGCGTAGGCGCCGAGTTCAAAACGCACCTGGTCGTTACCCTTGCCGGTCGCGCCATGCGAGATTGCATCGGCACCGGTCTCATTGGCGATCTCGACAAGACGCTTGGCGATCAGCGGACGCGCGATCGAGGTACCGAGCAGATACTCGCCCTCATAGACCGCGTTGGCGCGAAACATCGGAAAAACGTAATCGCGCGCAAATTCCTCGCGCAGATCCTCGATGTAGATCTCCTTGATGCCGGCAGCGACTGCCTTGGCCCGCGCCGGCTCCACCTCTTCACCCTGGCCGATATCGGCAGTGAAGGTGACGATTTCGCAGCCATACTCATCCTTCAGCCATTTCAGAATGATGGAGGTGTCCAGCCCGCCCGAGTAGGCCAGAACGACTTTGTTGATGCCCGAATGAGCCATGTTGCGCCCCTGTGAAAAAAGCGTTGCGGAAAGCCGCGCATTATAGCGCACGTACCGGAAAGGTTCGGCCCTTGCGAAGCGCAGCCTCGTTCGACTGGCCAGGCGGTCGCCCGCGCATGGTCAAGCTGCGATACTTGGCAGTGAATCTGTCTGACGCAAAAAGGCCGCTTTATCATGTCGCTGCGCAATACGACACGCCGGGTTTCACTTCTTCTGCTGCTGATCGGCCTACTCGCGGCCTGGGTCTGGTGGGCGACCCGCACCAAACCGGTCGAGGTCGCGGTCACCGCAGTCGAAAAAGGCACGGTGGAGAAAACGGTCGCCAACACGCGGGCAGGCACCGTAAAGGCCTGCCGCCGCGCCAAGCTCTCACCCAGCGCCGGCGGCCAGATCGCCGCGCTGCCGGTGCGAGAGGGCGAGTCGGTCAAACGCGGACAACTCCTGCTGGAACTCTGGAACAAAGACCTGACCGCCCAGCTCGCGTTGACGAAGCAGGAGGCGACCAGCGCGGCGGCCACGGCGCGAGCCCGTTGCATCGAGGCCGACCAGGCCCGACGCGAATCGGACCGCCTGCAGAAACTGCTGGCGCGCAAGCTGGTCTCAGAGGAACAGCTCGATCGTGCGGTTTCTTCCGCCAATGCCGGGGACGCCGCGTGCGAGGCGGCGCAGGCGAGCGCCGCGGTGAGTGAGGCCCGCGTGGGGGTCACCGAGGCCACGCTGGAAAAGACCCGGCTGATTGCCCCATTCGATGGCGTGATTGCGGAGATCAACGGTGAGCTGAACGAATACGTAACCCCCTCGCCCATCGGCATTCCCACCCCGCCCGCCATTGACCTGATAGCCAACCGCTGCTTCTATCTCACGGCACCGATCGACGAGGTCGACGTGGCAGGCATCAGTATCGGCCAGACCGCCCGGGTAACCCTGGACGCCTTTGGCGAGCGACGGTTCCGCGGCAGCGTGCGCCGAATCGCAGACTATGTACTGGATGCCGAGAAGCAGGCTCGCACCGTGGATGTGGAGGTCGAATTCGTCGACCCGGCCGACATCGAACATCTGCTCGCCGGTTACTCCGCGGACGTGGAGATCATCCTCGATGTCCGCAAAGACACCCTGAGAATCCCGACCGAGGCGGTCATGGATGGTGACAGCGTCTATGTCTTCGTTGCCGATGAGGGACTGATCGAACGGCGTCAGGTCAAGAGCGGGACCGCGAACTGGGATCACACAGAGATCATCGAAGGTCTGGATGAAGGCGATCTGGTCGTTACCTCGGTGGACCGCGAAGGACTGGCCGACGGGGTCGATGCACGCCGGGAAGCGGCCCCAGCGAAATGATTGAACTGGACCGGGTCGAGCGCGATTTTCTGGTTGGCGATGAGACCGTTCATGCACTGAGTGAGGTCAGCCTGACGCTACCGGCCGGCGACTATGCCTCGGTGATGGGACCTTCGGGTTCCGGCAAATCCACCCTACTCAATGTGCTCGGCCTGCTCGACCGGCCGAATTCAGGCAGCTATCTGCTGGACGGCGTGGAGACCACTGCCCAGCCCGAGGAAAAACGGGCTGCACTGCGGCGGAATCATATCGGTTTCGTGTTCCAGGCCTTTCACCTGATTCCACGGCTTTCCGCGGCCGACAATATCGGCCTGCCCATGTTGCTTGCAGGGGTCGAGCCACGTGAACGGGTGACCCGTGTAAACGAGGTACTGGAATCGCTCGACCTGACCGACCGCGGTCATCATCGTCCCGACCAGCTGTCCGGGGGGCAACGCCAGCGCGTGGCCATCGGTCGTGCGATCGTGATGCGACCCAGCGTGTTGCTGGCGGACGAGCCGACCGGGAACCTGGACCAGCATGCCGGCAATGAGGTTGTGGCGCTGCTGGAACAGCTGAATGCCTCGGGAATCACACTGGTGGTGGTCACCCACGACCCGGCGATTGGCAAGCGCGCAAGGCGGCGTATCCGAATGGTCGACGGGCGCATCGAAAGCGATACCCAGGCCGATGCGGGCAGCTGACCTTCTGCGTTTCGCCACCCGCTCGCTCGCCGGTGCGCGCACCCGCACGCTGTTGATGCTGCTGGCCATGAGTATCGGCGTGGCCTCCGTCGTGGTCCTGACCGCCCTGGGTGAAGGCGCACGCCGCTATGTGGTCGGCGAGTTCGCGCAGCTCGGCACCCATCTGCTGATCATGTTGCCGGGACGTTCGGAAACAACCGGCGGCGCCCCGCCCCTGTTTGGTGAGACCCCGCGCGACCTGACCCTGGATGACGCCCTGGCATTGCTGCGGGACCGCAGTGTCATGCGCGTTGCTCCACTCACCGTCGGTAACGCCCCGGTCTCGCGCGGCAGCCGTGAGCGCGAGGTCACGGTGATCGGCGCCACACACGACTTCTTTCCGATCCGCCACCTCAAGATCGGCAGCGGAAGGCCCCTGCCGGAGATGGACCCGGAGCGCAGCGCCAATGTCGCCGTACTGGGTTCGGGTCTGCGCCAGGAGCTATTCGGCAACAGTCGTGCGCTCGGCCAGTGGGTGCGTATCAACGACCGCCGATTCCGCGTCATCGGCATACTCGGCGAAGGCGGCGAATCGCTGGGTCAGAACCTCGACGATATGGTCGTGATCCCAGTGGCTTCTGCACAAAGCCTGTTCAATACGCCCTCCCTGTTTCGCGTCCTCATCCAGGCGCGCAGCGAGGAAGACATTGCGCGCGCACAGAGCGCCGCACGGGACATTATCCGCGAACGCCATGATGGCGAGGACGACGTCACCATCATCACCCAGGACGCGTTGCTCAACACCTTCGACGGCATTCTGCGTGCGCTCACCTATACCGTCGGCGGCATCGCCGGCATCAGCCTGGCGGTCGCCGGGATACTGATCATGAACGTGATGCTGGTCGCCGTCTCTCAACGGGTGGCCGAGATCGGGTTACTGAAGGCGCTCGGCGCACCCGAGCGCCAGGTCCTTCGAATGTTTCTGGTCGAATCCATACTGCTGGCAGGCGCGGGGGCCGCGCTCGGCGTACTGATCGCGGCGATTGCCATCTTCGCCCTGCGACAGCTGTTCCCGGTTTTTCCGATCGCCGCACCACTCTGGGCACCGCTGGCCGCGGTCGGTGTAGCCATCGCAACGGGGCTTCTGTTCGGCGTGCTGCCCGCGCGCCGCGCTGCCAGGCTGGACCCGGTACGCGCGCTGACAGGTCGGTAACAAAGCATGCGGCTGAACGACCTCATACACCTTACCGGCAGCGCGATCCTTGCGCATCGCACGCGCAGCCTGCTCACAGGCCTGGGTATCGCGGTCGGTATCGCGGCAGTGGTATTGCTGACTGCCATCGGCGAGGGCGTGCAGCGATTCGTGGTTCAGGAATTCACCCAGTTCGGCACCAACCTGATCGCAATATCGCCGGGCAAGACCCAGACCTTTGGCGTTTCCGGTGCCATCTTCAGCAATGTTCGCCCGCTCAGCCTGGACGATGCCGAAAACCTCAAACAGCTGCCTCAGATCCAGGACGTGGTGCCGTTCGTGCAAGGCAATGCCGCGGTGGAGGCGGATGGCCGAACCCGCCGCACCACGGTATTTGGAACCGGACCGGGTGTTCCGGAGGTATGGCAGATCAAGCCGGCACTCGGTCGGTTCCTGCCCGCGGATGAGCCGCGCCGAGCGCGCGCCTTCGCGGTTCTGGGCAGCAAACTGCGCAGCGAGCTTTTCGGTACGAGATCACCGCTGGGTGAACGCATCCGCGTCGGCAGCGAAACCTACCGCATCATCGGCACCATGCAGCCCAAGGGCCAGATGCTCGGTTTCGACCTCGACGATACGGTCTACATCCCGGTTGCCAGGGCGATGGCGATGTTCGATCGCGAAAGCCTGATGGAGGTGGACGTACTGTACGCCCCCGGCAGCGACGCGGCAGAGCTGGCGAAGCGGATAAAGGCCAGGCTGATGGCCCGCCACGGCAGCGAGGACTTCACCATCGTTACGCAGGACCAGATGCTCGACGTTCTGGGTTCGGTACTGGATGTCCTGACCCTGGCGGTGGGTGCACTGGGCGCCATCTCGCTGCTGGTAGGGGGTATCGGCATCCTCACCATCATGACCATCTCGGTGAACGAGCGCACTCCGGAGGTCGGTCTGTTGCGCGCCCTGGGGGCCGGGAGGAATCAGGTCATGGGCCTTTTCCTCGGTGAGGCCGTGGTGCTTGCCGCCTGTGGCGGCATCGTCGGCCTGCTCATCGGTATTGGCGGCGCATGGCTGATCGCCATCGCGGTCCCGGGACTGCCGACACATGTCGCCTGGGACTACGCCCTGCTGGCGCTTTTGATCGCCGTGGGCATCGGACTGATTGCGGGCGTTGTGCCGGCCATGCGCGCGGCGGGGCTGGACCCGGTAACCGCATTGCGTGCCGAGTGATCGACCCGTCACAACCGGCGCCGGCAGAGTTCTTATCCGAACTGGAGCGAAAGCGTCAGCGCATTGAAACCCCAGCCCACGAGCACGAACGCGACGGCCAGCACAGCGGCGAACAGCGCCAGGGCCTGCCATTTGACCACCTTGCGCAGGATCAGCATCTCCGGCAGTGAAAGTGCGGCAACACTCATCATCAGGGCCAGGGTGGTCCCGATCGCAACACCTTTGGTCAACATGGCCTCGGCCACCGGGATGATCCCCGTGGCGTTGGAATAAAGCGGTATGCCGAGTAAAACTGCAGTCGGCACGTCGTACCAGTTTCCCGAGGCCAGGTTGTCCGACACCCAGCTCTCCGGGACAAAGCCGTGAAACAGGGCACCCACGCCGATTCCGATCAGGACCCATTTCCAGATCCGGCCGACGATCTCTTTCACCTCGGCGAAGGCATAACGGTGGCGACCCCTGAACGAGGCATCCGGTTCCGGACGCACGGCCTGGCCCATCTGGATCTTCCACACATATTCTTCGACCCAGCGCTCCGGCCTGAACCACTGCATGGCGAGTCCGCCGAACCAGGCCACCAAAAGCCCGGCAGCAACATACAGTGCGGCCAGTTTCCAGCCGAGGATGCCGACCAGGATCACCGCGGCCACCTCGTTGATCATCGGCGAGGCGATCAGAAAGGAAAATGTGACCCCCAGCGGGATACCCGCCTCAACGAAACCAATGAACAGGGGAACCGAAGAACAGGAGCAGAAGGGTGTTATCGCACCCAGGGTCACGGCCATGCCGCGCGCCTGCCAATCGGGGCGATTGCGCACGTAATCGCGCACTCGTTCGGGCGACAGGAACGCGCGCAACAGGCCCATGACATAGATGATCAAGACCAGCATCACAAAGATCTTGGCCACATCCATGACGAAGAAGTGCAGGGCCGCCGCGGTGTGACTGGCAGGATCCAGACCGATACCGCGGTAGACGAGCAGGTCGGCCAGTGCTGCGAACACTAGCGCATTCTCCGATTCACTGGCTGATCCACTGACGAATCAGGTCGGGGCCCGGCAGCCCACCGGCATGCACCAGCTTGCCGTCGACCACGACGCCGGGCGTGGACATCACGCCGTAAGCCATGATCTGCGCGATGTCCGTGACCTTTTCCAGCTCGATCTCGACGCCTGCCTGATCGGCCGCGATCTTTATCAGTCTGGCCGTCGTCTCGCAGTTTTTGCAGCCGGAGCCGAGTACCTTGATGTTTTTCAAAACACACTCCTTTCGTTCCCACGACAAATATTCTTGGCGTCGTTCACCGGCCGACCACCATGGTAAGCCCACTATGCGAGTTCGGGGTAGTCGACGATCAGCTTATGTCGGCATGTGCTGGAAAAACAGCGTCCAAAGCATCGGTCTCGGAGTCGAGGGGACCATTCCATGACCAGAATCGAGCAAATATTTCCCACCGGCATGGATAAAAAGCACCGTCCGATACGTTTTTGCTGAAACCCGTGAATCTATTGCGGATCGATCCGACTGTGCAGAAGCACGAAACCCGAAGCCGTTCACAGTTTCGCGCTTTATCGGGCGAGGAAATTCAAAAACTGTGGCGTAATCGCTTGGCGATTTTTGCTGAACGGCTAAGGTTCATCGGTCAATGGCTGGCATCGGCGATCCGAATTCACGGAACGGCCGATTGAGCGACTCCGGTTGGGTCGAATGGTTCGAGTCGGTGACGACTTAGAGAAAAAGGTGAGGTAGTTCTCATATCGAAACACGCGCCGGCATCTTTCGTGGCCGATTTAAGAAAACCTTAAGGAAGGTCCTACGAGATCACTTGACGCTTGTTGATATCGGGGCAAAGAGCCCCCCAAAAAAACTGATTCAGTTCGCTGCAGCGGGCACCTAGGGAGAAACACCGAATGAACAAACAGACAGATCCTGTAGATGTTTTGCTGTCAGTCGAAAAACAAACCGGGATACCTCGGGTGGAAGGAGTTAGAAAATGAATCCTATGGCGCCAGTCAATCAAACTACTCAAAAAAAGAAAACCGAACACAGCGGGCGCATCCTGAACATGCTCGTTTTCATCGGCATCCTGTTCGGCCTGGCCGGCGCGACGACCGCCTGGGCGGCTGACGAGTCGATATCGATCGCGCGAACTGGAGCAACGACCGCGACAGACTGACGGTGCGCGGCAAAAATGCGCCGAACAACGCTACCGTGACGATCAGGTACGGCAAAATTGAAGACAATGGTGCCGAGCTCGGCACCACCCAGGCCGACAGCGACGGCGATTGGAGATTCCGCATTCCGAACCCGGATCCGGTGCCGTGCGATGTAACCGCGCAGGCCGGTGGCAACGCCGATGACAAGAATGTGCGACGCGCCCCGAACAACTGCAGCAACGAGGGTGGCACCCCACCGCCGCCAGTGGCCGTCTGCGACATCGCCGTCGGCCCTCTGGCGCTCGACTTCGGCAGCGTCAACCTGGGTAGCTCGAAGACCCTGAGTACCACCGTGAGCAACAACGGTGATGCCGCCTGTGAGGTGACCCTGCGTACGCACCGGAAGCAGCGACTTCGCCATCGCGCCGCGCGACCAGCTTCAGCGTGGCCGCCGGCGGCTCCGCAGAACGTCTCCGTGAGCTATACACCCGGGCGAGGTCGGCGACGACAGCGGAATTCTGGCAGTCAACAGCAACGACCCCGACAGCTCCGCACGTCAACGTCGACCTGACAGGCAACGGCGTCGAAAACGTCGCGGTCTGCGTCCCGGTTGCCGAGGGCGTCTCGATCAACTCGACCAGCCAGAACGGCTGCCCGGACCCGGCGGTGGGCGAGGTGGACACGGTGTTGAATGGCGGCTACCGCGTGCTGGCCATCAACGACCTGGGCATGCACTGCGGCGACCTGGACACCCGCATCTCCAGCATCCTGCCGCCGTTCCACGTACTGCATGCGCAGGTGATCGAGCGTGGTGCGAGCGGCCGGCCTCGAGTCCTGGACGAGGGCGAGGTCGAACTGTTCTACTCGGCAGCCTCCAACCCGGACTGATCCGGCCATTGGCCAAGGTCGCCGAATGGCCAAGCCCTGTCCTCGGAGGCGGATGGCAACGGTCTACAAGACCAACTTCTGGGATATCGCATCCCAGGCCTATGCACCTTTTACCCTGCCGTTCTACATCGCGAGAACGGCAATCCCAGTACCACGGCCACTGATCAGTCGGTAGGCATCCTTGACCTCTGTTACGGCCCGAACGACCCTGCGCAGAACGTCGACATCGGCCTGCCAGTACCGGATGTGGAGCAGCTTTATCTGGAGAACGGTGAACTGCACGCCAGCCAGCAGGCGATGCCGGGGATCGACTGCGCCCTACGTGATCAACGAACCGCAGCCGTTCCACGAGCACATCGGCACCCTGCCGTTCTTCGTCAACTTCCCGTTCGGCTATGTCGGCGGACCTGAACTTGTTCGAGGCGCCCGGGCATCCCGATCGCGGCGTTCGACGACTTCGGTCGCGAGAACCCGTACCCGCTGGTGCGGGTGCGAGGCGCATGTGGACGGCAACCGCGGTCGCCAGTCTGGACACGGTCATGCCGATCTCCGGTGAGGCCAGCGTGCCAATCTGCCACGCAGCGATTGCCGACGGAGGTAATGGTGCAGCGATTCGCCGATCTGACAAATGTAGCGACTGCATCGGCACCCCGGATAACGCCGGACGATCCGGACGACCCCCAATACGGGCGAAGTGCCGCTGGAAGTCAGCGTCGAGTGGGCAAGCGACATAAATATCCTGCGCCTGCACGATCAGAAGCACGGCACGAACGCTGCGAACACTGACCACCCCGGTGGTCTGCCAGACGTGTCACTACACGCCGGCACTCGACCTGGCGCAGCTCGGGTCCGCTTGGCCCGGAGAATGATGGTGAACTGCAGCTCAACGATATGCTGCTTTCTTCAACTGCCAATGGCGTGACCAGGTAAAGCACAAGTCCATGTCCAACGTGATGCACAGCCATCATGGGACGGTGACCGATGCCAACGGCAAACTGCTGATCCCCGACATGCCACCGGCCATCGATGACCAGGGTATCCGTCGTGACCCGGCGCTTACCCGGCAGGTCCTGGAAGAGACCTGCTACCTGTGCCATCCCGGGCAAGCGCACCCAGTGCATGCGCGGCGCCATGGCCAACGGTGGCACTGGTCTGCCAGGACTGCCACGGCCAGATGGCCGAGGTCGGTGACGACTTCACGCGTGACGTCTCGCCCGACAATCCGGGGGACTTCCACCTTGCGGCCGATTTCTACACCAACCCGAACAACCCCGCGTGTCCCCTGGGCCAACGAGCCGGGCTGTGGTTCCTGCCACACCGGTTATGCGACCGACAACCTGGCCGGTGATGGACGGTACGCTGGTCAATCCGACGCGATATCCAGGGCAACGCCGACGGCATCCGTCTGCGCCGGCCTACCGTGCGGACGATCTCAAGGCAACGCCGATCGTGCCCACCAACAAGCGCTTCGCCGAACCGGTGGTGCCGAGGAGTTCAACGGCACGCTGAACAACGGTGCGGGCAACCCGAAGCTGTATCGGGTCAGCACCGGGCATGGCGGCGTGATGTGTGAGGGCTGCCACGGCGCGACCCACGCGGAGTGGCCGAACGGCAATCCGAACGCCAACGACAACGTGACGGCGAATCAGCTGCAGGGTCATACCGGTACGCTCATCGAGTGCACCACCTGCCACGTCACCAGCCGAGCTGCCGTGACGACACCCAGGGCGGGTCCGCACGGCATGCACCTGGTGCAACGACCGACGCTTCTGGAAGGAAGGGCACAAGGACCTCGCCAAGCGTGAGAATGGCCAGCCCGGCGGTGGCACCTGTCGGGCGTGCCACGGCGACGACCACAGGGCACGGTACTGTCGCGCGCACCGCTTGATCGCAGCTGCAACGTCGAGAGACACGCAACCGCACGGTGGCGGCGGGCGAACCGGGCGCCTGCGATCTGTGCCACAGTCTGGAAAAACGAGCTCTTCGGAGACTGACGGTCCGATCAGCTCTCGCTGGCGGCAGGGACGCCGCCCTCTCAATTGTTGGTCCCGTCGGGCAATCCGCGGGGCCTTTTTCTGTGGCGACTCAGAAACCACCACGCGCGGATTCAGTCACCGCCGTGCCCTGCCCACCCGTAGCGGGCACCGCTGGGACGTGATATCTGTGCCACAAAGTATTTCATCCAACCGGGGACCATCGCGCATGATTTCTGCAAACAGCACACGAGCCGCACTTCGCAATACCGCGAGTATGGTTCTGATGCTATCGCTGCTGTGGCTCTTCCCGCTCCCCACCCCCGCCGGCGAACTGTCCGAGGTGCCGGCGGCGCCGTCACCCGGTTTCAGCCTGCCGGACCTCGCGGGAACAACAACGCAGCCTGGACGAATTCACCGGCAAGGTCGTGCTGGTGACCTTCTGGGCGAGCTGGTGCAGCCCCTGCATCGAGGAGATGCCCGGTATCCAGCGACTGGCGACAACGATGTCAGACCAGCCGTTCACCGTGATCGGCGTGAACGTCGGGGAAGGCGAGCGCCGGGCGAAGGCGGCTGCGGCGAGGCTTGGCATCGGGTTCCCGGTCCTGCTGGACAGGGACAGCACCGTATTCAAGGCCTGGGGCGCCGATGTCTTACCCACTGCCTACCTCCTGGACCGCAGCGGCCAAATCCGTTACATCGCGCGTGGGCCGGTGGAGTGGGACCGCGACGACATCATCGGGATGCTCAAGCAAATGACTGCAGAGCAGGCGACGGGCGGGGAATGATCGAGCCCAGGTTCGTCGATTAACCGTCTGCCGGTCGGGCGAGGTATGAATCCAGGCAGGCCATGAACCCCTGCGGTTGCTCCGCATAGACCCAGTGGCCCGCCTGTGCAACCGGACACAGGGTCGCTGCGGGGAATAGACGCCGGGTCTCGGGCTCATAGGCCGGGGTTACATAGTCGGACAGCTCGCCGTAGATAAAGCTGACCGGACGCTCGAAGACAGCATCCGCGGCCTGTGACGGAAAACCGGTGATCTCAGTCTGGGCCGCGGCCAGGGCATCGATGTTCAGGCGCCAGGCCCATCCATCGGGTCGCTTGACCAGATTCTGCAGCAGAAAGGCGCGCACCCCGGCAAGGCTGACGCGAGACGCCATCTGCGCATCAGCATCCGAACGGTTGCGGATGGACGCGAGATCGACCGCGCGGAAGCCTTGCACGACGTCATCGAAATCGTGCGTATAGCTCACGGGCGACATATCGACCACGGCCAGGCCGCTGACCCGCTGCGGGTGATTCAACGCCAGATGCATCGCGACCTTGCCACCCATGCTGTGACCCACCAGGGTGGCCTCGTTGAATCCCTCAACATCGAGCAGGTGCAGCACATCGGCAACCATCGCTTCGTAGCCGCAATCGGGATCGTGCGGCGACTGACCATGGTTGCGCAGATCAGGAATCAGCACGTGGTAATCGGGACTCAGGTGGCGCGCGACCGTGCCCCAGTTGGTCGAGGAGCCAAACAGGCCATGTAACAGGACGATCACGGGTCTACCCGGTTCGCCGTGGGTTCTGAAATTTAGTTCGACCATGGTGAACAGTGCAGGTAACGCTGAATCTTGGAGTGCGATTTGTTCGCGCTGACGCGCACAAAACCCAGCCTCAGCGTTTCTTCGGCGGCATCAGATCGGTAATCGATCCCTCGGCCATCTCAGCGGCGAAGCAAATGGTCTCGTTCAGGGTCGGATGCGGATGGATGGTCAGCCCGATATCCTCGGCATCTGCGCCCATCTCCAGGGCCAGCACGGTCTCGCCGATCAACTCACCGGCACTGCGCCCGACGATGCCGGCACCCAGAAGGCGCTTGGTCTTGGCATCGAAGATCAGTTTGGTCATGCCTTCTTCACGCCCGATACCCAAGGCGCGCCCGGATGCCGCCCAGGGGAATACCCCCTTCTCGATTTCTACGCCATTCGCTTTGGCCTCGATCTCGGTCAGTCCCATCCATGCCACCTCCGGATCGGTATAGGCTACCGAGGGAATGGTCATCGGATCGAACAATGCCGGCAGACCGGCGATGACCTCAGCTGCAACCTTGGCCTCGTGCGTCGCCTTGTGCGCCAGCATCGGGTTTCCAACCACGTCACCGATGGCGTAGATGTGCGGAACATTGGTGCGCATGTGCGCGTCGGTGGGGATGAAACCGCGTTCGTCGACATGGACGCCGGCCGCCTCGGCGTTGATCTGCTTGCCGTTCGGGCTGCGCCCCACTGCGACCAGTACCTTGTCATAGATCCTGGCGTCCGGTGCCTTCGCACCCTCGAAAGATACCTTCAGGCCGTTCTTCTGCGCCTTGATATCCGTGACCTTGGTCTTCAGCATGATACTGGCGACCTGTTTTTCCAGGCGTTTTTGCAGGGGCCTGACCAGATCACGATCGCAGCCCGGGATCAGGCCATCCTGCAACTCGACGATATCGATCTCACTGCCAAGCGTGGCATACACGGAGGCCATTTCCAGGCCGATGATGCCACCACCCAGGATCAGCATCTTTTTCGGCACATCCTCCAGCGCGAGCGCACCAGTGGAATTGATCAGTCGGGGATCGTCATTGGGGAATCCGGGAATCTTCACCGGGCTCGATCCACAGGCGATGATGCATTGCTCAAACTCGATACGGCTGAGACCGTCGGCAGTCTGCACCTCCAAATGTTTGGGGTCGACAAACTTTGCCACGCCGGTCACCACCTGCACCTTGCGCTGCTTGGCCAGCGCAACCAGGCCACCGGTCAACTTGCCGACCACCTTGTCTTTGCCGGCGCGCATCTTGTCGAGGTCGATCTTCGGTTGGGTGTAGCGCACACCCATGTGCTCGAGTTCGGCAACCTCGTTGATCACCTCGGCGGTATGCAGCAGGGCCTTCGAAGGGATACAGCCGACGTTGAGACAGACGCCGCCCAGGCTCGCAAAACGCTCAACCAGGACTACCTGCTTGCCCAGATCGGCCGCGCGAAAAGCCGCGGTATAGCCACCCGGGCCTGCGCCCAGGACCACGACCTGGGTGCGGATATCCGCAACTTCGCTCTGTTCACTCATAGATGCTCCTCTAACCCACGTATTCTTTATTACGACCGATGCACTTTGGTCCGCCAAGTAAAGCAGACCCAACCGCGAATTTCAGTCCAGTATTAAGGCAGCAAAGCGCGCGCCGCGCACGGCAACGATCTCAATGCTGTGCATTGCGTGCCATACATTAGCAACCACTAAAGCAACAGGCGACGGATATCACCCAGCAACCCACCGAGGTAGCTGGTAAACCGCACCCCCTCCACACCATCGATTACACGGTGATCGTAGGAAAGGCTGAAAGGCATGATGAGACGCGGGGCAAAGGCCTCTCCGTCCCACTTGGGCTGCATCTCGGCGCGCGATATCCCCAGGATGGCCACCTCGGGCGCATTCACGATCGGGGCGAACTGGGTGCCGCCGATACCGCCCAGACTGGAGATCGAGATGCAGCCACCCTGCATCTCGGAGGGTGACAATTTGCCCGCACGCGCCTTGCCGCTCATCTCGGCGAGATCGCGCGCGAGTTCAAAAATACCCTTCTGATCGACATCACGAATGACCGGTACGACCAGCCCGTTCGGCGTATCGACCGCCACGCCGATATGCATGTACTTCTTCAGGATCAACTTGTCACCCTCGGGCGACAGCGAGCTGTTGAACTGTGGGTAGACCGCCAGGGCCTTGCACACCGCCTTCATCAGGAATGGCATGAAAGTAAGCTTCACATCGGCCTTTGCCGCGTCCTCTTTCTGCGACTTGCGAAAGGCCTCGAGCTCGGTGATATCGGCGTCGTCGAACTGCGTGACATGCGGCACATTGAGCCAGCTGCGGTGCAGATGCGCGCCGCTCAGCTTCTTGATACGGCCGAGTTCCCGTTCCTCGATCTCCCCGAACTTGGAGAAATCCACCGCGGGCATGCCCGGCAGTTCCAGGGCGCCTCTGCCGGCATCCGTGGAAGCCGCCGGTGCGCCTTCGGCCAGGGCTCGCTTTACGAAGGTCTGCACATCCTCCTTGGTGATGCGGCCCTTGGGTCCGGAACCGGGGACATAGAAAAGGTCGACGCCCAGCTCGCGCGCAAAGCGCCGCACGCCGGGGCTTGCATGGGCCTTGCCACGCGGCGCATCGGAGGGGCGGGCCAATACCGGGCGTCGCAATGGTTCTTTCTCGCCGGGAGGGCGTGGTGTCTCTGCCACCGGAGCCGCCTCGGCATCCGCCGACACGGGTTCCGGTACCGCCTCGACCTGCGGCTGCGCGCCTTCAACGGCGGCTGTTTCGATGCGCGCGATCAGATCACCTCGGTTGATCTTGTCACCGAGTGCCACATCGATCGACTTCACCGTCCCCGCAAAGGGCGCAGGAATCTCCATCGTGGCCTTGTCGCTTTCCAGCGTCAGCAGTGACTGCTCGGTCTCGACCGAGTCACCGACACTGACCAGCAGCTCGATGATCTCGACGTCCTTGAAATCCCCGATGTCGGGCAGCCTGACTTCGCGGGTCTCCGCCTCAGCCGGCATCTCCGCCGTCGGCCGGCCCTCGGGTTCGGGTGTCGGTGCGGGCGCATCCTCGACCAGCTCCGCCACCTCGGGTTCAAGCTCCGACGCAGCGGGCGCCACCGCTTCAGTGACCGTCTCCAGCATCAACAGCAGGTCACCGCGGTTGATCTTGTCGCCCAGGGCCACCCGTACCTCGCCGACCACGCCGGCCTGCGGCGAGGGTATCTCCATACTGGCCTTGTCACTCTCCAGCGTGATCAGGGGATCCTCGGCCTCGACCCTGTCTCCCGGATTCACCAAAATCTCGATGACCTCCACGTCGTGGAAATCACCGATATCGGGCAGCAAAACTTCAATCATCTGTGCCACGTCTCTCTCTCCGTATCACTGTCTGAGCACTCTGAATCGCCTGTCACTCAGACAGTTGCGGGGTTTGGCTTTTCGGGATCGATCTTGTAGGCCTTGATCGCCTGCGCGACCAGGTTGCTGTCGACCTCGCCCAGATCCGCCAGGGCCTTCAGCGCCGCGACGACGACGTAATGACGGTTGACCTCGAAGAACTTGCGCAGCTGGGAACGCATATCCGAGCGACCGTAACCGTCGGTACCCAGTGCCACGAAGTGCCGATCACCAAGATACGGCAGGATCTGTTCCGGGAAACTGCGCATGTAGTCGGTGGCCGCCACCACCGGGCCCTTCTGCTTTTCCAGGGTCTCGCTCACAAAGGGCACACGCGGCTTTTCCAGGGGATGCAGCATGTTCCAACGCTCGATATCTATGGCCTCGCGGCGCAGCTCGGTAAAGCTGGTAACACTCCATACGTCGGCAGCGACATTCCACTCGTCTTCCAGCAGTCCCGCAGCGGCGATGACCTCGCGCAGGATGGTTCCGGAACCCATCAGCTGCACACGCTTCTTCTTGCGCGAACCCTGGCGATACAGGTACATCCCTTTGATGATGCCCCCCGCCACGCCCTCAGGCATGACCGGTTGGATGTAGTTCTCGTTCATCACCGTGACGTAGTAGAAAACGTTCTGCTGCTCCTCGTACATTTTTGTCATGCCGTCATGCAGGATCACGGCCAGTTCATATGCGAAGGTCGGGTCATAGGCCCGGCAGTTGGGGATGAATGCCGCCTGCAGATGACTGTGACCATCCTGATGTTGCAGGCCTTCGCCAGCCAGTGTGGTACGGCCCGCTGTCCCGCCCAGAAGGAAACCGCGTGCCTGCATGTCACCCGCGGCCCAGGCCAGATCGCCGATTCGCTGGAAGCCGAACATCGAGTAATAGATGTAAAACGGGATCATGCTGACGCCGTTGTTGCTGTAAGAGGTGGCGGCCGCGATCCATGAAGACATTGCACCCGGCTCGTTGATTCCCTCCTGCAGGATCTGGCCCTTCTTGTCCTCGCGGTAGTACATCACCTGTTCGGAATCGACCGGCTTGTACAGCTGACCGACCGAGGAATAAATCCCAAGCTGACGGAACATGCCCTCCATCCCGAAGGTGCGGGCTTCATCCGGAACGATCGGGACTACGAACTTGCCGATCGCCTTGTCGCGCGTGAGGCTGGTGAGAAAGCGCACAAAGGCCATGGTGGTGGACATTTCACGCTCACCGCTGCCGTCCAGCAGCGCCTTGAACGTCTCCAGCGGCGGGATCTTCAGCTCGTTACCCTTTGCACGGCGGGCGGGCATGTAACCACCCAACGCGGCGCGGCGCTCATGCAGGTAGTTCATCTCGGGGCTGTCGGCGGGCGGTTTGAAGAAGGGCGCAGAACTGATCTGATCATCAGGGATCGGGATATTGAAACGGTCACGGAAGGCGCGCAGCGATTCTTCGCCCATCTTCTTTTGCGAATGGGTGATGTTCTGCCCTTCACCCGCCTCGCCCATACCATAGCCCTTGACCGTCTTTGCCAGGATCACGGTCGGCTGTCCCTTGTGTTTCATCGTCGCGGCATAGGCGGCATGGACCTTGATCGGGTCGTGGCCACCGCGGTTGAGGCGCCATATATCCTCGTCCGACATATTTGCGACCAGCGCGGCAGTCTGCGGGTACTTGCCAAAGAAGTGTTCACGCACGTAGGCACCGCCGTGTGCCTTGTAGGCCTGATAGTCACCATCCACGCACTCTTCCATGCGCTTGAGCAACAGGCCGTCCTTGTCCCGCCCCAGAAGCGGATCCCAATAGCCGCCCCAGATCACCTTGATCACATTCCAGCCGGCACCACGGAAGACCGCCTCGAGCTCCTGGATGATCTTGCCGTTTCCACGGACCGGGCCATCGAGACGCTGCAGGTTGCAGTTGACGACGAACACGAGGTTGTCGAGACGTTCCCGCGCGGCCAGAGAGATCGCCCCCAGGGATTCGGGCTCATCCATCTCGCCGTCGCCCATGAAGGCCCAGACCTTGCGATCGCCCGCGTTGGCCAGACCGCGGTCGTGCAGATAACGCATGAAGCGCGCCTGATAGATCGCCATCAGCGGACCCAGTCCCATCGAGACGGTGGGAAACTGCCAGAAGTTTGGCATCAACCAAGGGTGCGGATACGAAGACAGACCGCCACCATCCACCTCCTGGCGGAAGTTGTTCAACTGCTCTTCGCTGATGCGGCCCTCGAGGAAGGCACGGGCATAGATTCCCGGAGCCGAGTGTCCCTGGAAGAACACCAGGTCGCCCTCCTGGTTGTCATTGGTGGCACGGAAAAAATGCGTGTATCCGATATCAATCAGGGTTGCTCCGGAGGCGAAGCTGGCAATGTGGCCACCCAGTTCGCTTGATTTCCGGTTCGCCTGAACCACCATCGCCATGGCATTCCAGCGCACGAAGGAGCGAATCCGCCGCTCAATCGACCGTTCACCGGGGAACGGCTCCTGCTTGGTCAAAGGGATGGTGTTCAGGTAAGCGGTGTTCGCGCTGTACGGCAGGTAGGCCCCGGACCGCCGCGCCTTGTCGATCAGCCTCTCGAGCAGAAAATGGGCGCGATCCGGCCCTTCGTTTTCGAGTACGCCATCCAGCGCGTCCAGCCACTCCTGGGTTTCCTGGGGGTCGAGATCCGGTTTAACTGCCATAAGCCTGGGCTTCCGATACGGTGGAGAGGGGCGATACCGCCGCGCATCTGCCTGCGCTGGGCACACCAGTATTAATGGGAGGCAAGTAAAGCAGACAAAACTGGGTAACGCCAATCGCAATTTTATGTATGTTTATTTTTCAATGGCTTAACAATTTTTATGATATAGACAATCATCCTATTTTTTACCGGAAGATTGGTCGTATTGAAAAGACGCCAAGTAAATTTGCCCCAACCAGATCCGCGAAGTGATATCGCTATCGGGATTCCGGGCTCAGTGGATCAGCCAGGCAAGGAAGCCATAGCGGGCCAGTTTGCCCGTCCCCACCAGAACAACGAACGGGATGGCGCGAACCCGCAGCAGACCGGCGACCAGACACAGCGGATCCCCGACAACCGGCAACCAGGCCAGCAGGAGACTGGGCAACCCCCATTGCCGGAACCAGGCCTCGGCCCGCGCCACGTCATGCTCGTCGATCCGCAGCCAGCGACTGTGAAGCGCCGTGTTGCCGGCAAGCCCCATGCCGTAGGTAAGCAGACTGCCGAACAGGTTTCCGGCGGTGGCCACCAAAACCAAGGGCAACCAGGGATGACCCTCAGTGAGCTTCAACAGCAACAGGGCCTCGGAACTCCCGGGCAACAGCGTTGCGGAGAGAAATGCGCTGGCGAATAAGGCCCAATCCATAATGGTATGCGTCTTTGAGACAGCCGGAGTTCATCGGTGACGGTCAATCCTGAGCCATTGCGGAGATATGGACCAGCCGCAGAGCGGCGCGAAACAAAAAAAGCGCCCGGGTCTCCCCGGGCGCCTTTTCAGAACCGTCGTCGAATCAGGATTCGATTCAGATCTGCTTGCAGTTGCCTGCGTTCATTTCGGCGCGACGCGCTTCCATGGCTTTCTTCATCTCGTCCATACGCGCCTGCATCGCTGCCTGGCGCTCGGTGCGCTGGGCTTCCATGGCGGCACGGCGCTGGTCGAGCTGCGGCTTCATTTCAGGGGCCTGAGGAGCTTTGGGCGCCTCGAAAGCAACCGGACGGGTTGCCGGATCAAAGCAGTTGCCGGCGGTCATCTGCGGACGCTCAGGCATCTGCGGACGCTCTGGCCTGGCGAACTCGGGCATCTGCGGACGCTGAGGCATCGCCATATCCATCTGCGGCATCTCCGGGCGCTGCGGCTTGGCCATCTCAGGCATCTGCGGCATTTCCGGGCGCTGTGGCCGATTCATATCGAACTGCGGCATCTCCGGACGCTGCGGCATAGCCATTTCAGGCATCTGCGGACGCATGAACTGAGGTGCATTCACCTGGGCCTGCGGGGCCTGGGCAGAATACTGCTCCGCGGCCTTGCGCTGGGCTTCCTGTGCGGCCTTGATGGCCTGCGCCTGCTGGGCGGCAAACTGCTCGGCAGCCTGGCGCTGGGCCTCAACGGCCTTCGCCTGCTGCTCAGCCATGGCCTGCTGTTGCTCGGTGGTCAGCTCAGGAGCGGCTGCATACGGCGCATAGCCGTAAGGAGCGTATCCGTAACCCGGAGCCGAGTAATTGTAACCGCGACCCCAGCCATCCCCGGAACCATAACCATTGCCATAGCCACGCATATTGGTACGGGCGCGACCGGAGAAATTCATGCTGAAGTTGCCTTCGCCTGCAGCGTCGCCGGTACCGTCGAATACACCATTGGTGTAACCGTTGCCGGAACCGTAGCCATTGTTGTAGCTGTTGTTCCAGCCGTTGTTGCCGCCCCACCAGGCAGAAGAGGTCGCGGAAGCTGCTGC
This sequence comes from uncultured Gammaproteobacteria bacterium, assembly GCA_963759055.1. Lineage (GTDB taxonomy): Bacteria > Pseudomonadota > Gammaproteobacteria > Chromatiales > Chromatiaceae > Thiosocius. Next base: position 137,380 of record CAVWYD010000034.1, on the reverse strand, counting down.
GATAGCTGCGGCCACGGCAATTTTCGTAAATTTGGTCATTTGTTCATTCCCCAAGAAAGAAGTTTTGATCAGAAAATATCGGGCGGCCCACAACCCCATCCCGGATATCACGCCGCTTTGGCAGCGGGATACCCGGACTGCGTTGCGCACATCCTTGTGCGCCAATGCATCCCTGCGGACTTGCGGTCGATTACTCTGCGGCAGGAGCAGCAGGAGCAGGCGGTGCTACCGGACCGCCATAACCGTAAGGTGCGCCGTAGCCGGGAGCGCCATAGCCGTAAGGAGCGCCGTAGCCGCCGTAGCCGTAGCCAGGCTGCTGGTAGTTGTAACCGCGGCCCCAGCCGTCGCCAGCGCCGTAGCCGCTGCCGTAGCCGCGCATGTTGGTGCGGCCGCGACCAGACATGTTCATGCTGAAGTCGCCACCACCATCGGCGTCGCCGAGGAAATCACCAGTGGTGTTGCCGTAGCTATTGCCATAGGCAGAGCCACGGTTGTACTGGTTGTCCCAATTGTTTCCGCCCCAGTTGTTTCCGCCCCAAGGACCACCGCCCCAGAATGCAGAAGCAGAAGCGGAAGCGACGATCAGAGCTGCAGCAGCAGCTACTTTTACGAATTTCATATTATCAATCTCCAAAAATGGAACTCTGTGTAGTGTTATTTACTGCAGGGCCAGACGATGCCCCGTTCAACCCTGCGCCTAGTATTTTAGAGTTTGCTTAAATTGTCAAATAGTATTTTGCTTAAATTGCCGGCCAGATGGCGAAAAAGTGGTCTTTTCGGCGGCTGACGAGGTGCACAGGCGGAAAAAAGCCCCGCAAGCGGGGCTTTCGAGCTCAGACAATCGAACGGGCCTGCGGCCTATTGGGGTGGCTCGTCGAACTCATCCGGGGGATTACCGTCGTATACCAGACTCCGACGACGCTGAAGGAAGGCGTCACGAATGAACGCATAAGGGTCCAACGACGCCTCCTCGAGCACGCGACTGGCATTGAGCAGGTCGGCACGGGTATCGATTATGTCCAGGCCGCGCAGACCATAACGCCAATCATCGTCGTTGATATGGGTGATCGGGTCGGTATACCAGTCGACAACCAGGCCGACGGTGTCACGTCCGGAACTGGGGCCCAACAAAGGCAGCACGATAAATGGACCGGGGCCAAACCCCCAGACACCGAGGGTCTGACCGAAATCCTCGTTGTAACGGGGGAGGTTCATATTGCTGGCAACATCGATCAGGCCGAGGATTCCGACCGTGCTGTTGATCGCCACCCTGCCCACGTCGCTGAAAGCCCGCCCGACCTTTAACTGCAGGAGGTTATTCAACGCGGAGCGGATATCGTTCACGTTATTGAAAAAGTTGGTGACACCCTGGTTGGCCGGCGCCGGCATGATGTATTCGTAACCCTGCGCCAGCGGTTTGATTACCGCGCGATCGAGCATGTCGTTGAACTTGTAGGTCACCCGGTTGAGTGGCTCCAGCGGATCACGCGGATCACGGTAGTCCCCGGTCGCACACCCGCCAAGGCCGAGTGTCGTTCCGAGGATCAAAACCAGCGCCAGCCTGTATAGCCAGACAGGTATGTTCACGATTTTTATCCTTATTTCTTTCACGCGGGTGGTCTGAGTGTCCCCTCGACCCACCGCAGCATTATAGGCACCCGGTTCGCACCTTGATAGTGACTCAGCGCCAAAACCCGTTATGCCGCTTGAGTTACCAAGCCTCAACCCGGTAACCGAGCCGCCTCAATCCGGCCACCAGGCCCGAATCGCCGGCCAGATGCATCGCCCCGACGGCCACCAGCACGCCGGTGCTGTCGATCAGCGCAGGCAACCGCGCCAGCATGCGCGCATTGCGGTTATCGAGCAGTTGCTCATCAAACCACTGCGAGATCGGTTCGGGCATGCCGTCATATTGCGAACGTGCGACCTGGTCGATTCGCTTCAGATCGCCTTGCAGGTAGACCGTAGTGAGCTCTTCCAGCTGTTTCGGCATCTGGTGAGCGTTCTTGACCACCTCTTCGAGCAGCGCAAGCTGCAACTCCATCGACATCTGATCAAACACGGCCAGCTGCTCGGCCGCCGTCTCCAGACCGATAACCTGTTTGCGCAGCTCCAGGGCGCGCAGATAGATCTCCATATCCAGGAAACGCCCCGTCCTGGATACCGGCATACCCAGAGTCACGGCGGCGGCCCATGGCTTGAGCCTGTCCAGAACGTCAACCGACAAGCCGAGGTGAGACGCCGCCTTGGCCAGGGCGCCAAACTGGGCTTCACCCACCAGTCCGCGCAGGCTTTGATCGACAGGCAGCAGGGTTGCCGCACCCACGGCCAGCAGGGTCAGCGCATCCGGGACGACCTCAACCGCCACCACATCCACACTTTCGATCACGGGGCCGAAGTGTTCCAGCAAACCCGTGACCCGTTGGTCTTCCGTGTGCATGGTGCCGACCAGAAAGCTTTGCGGCCCGCCGTCGCGATCGACACGGTAGACCAGTCCCTGGCCCGCATTACCCGGCCAGGGCACCCCGATCAGGGCCAATAAAACCAGGATCAATGCCGGAGAGGAAAGGTACGTCGCTATCGTACTTCGCATTGGGTATCCTGCCGCGCGTGGAAAACAAAGCTTACAACACGACCATCAGCCAGCGCTTTCGTGGCTACCTGCCGGTGGTCGTGGATGTCGAAACCGCCGGATTCAAAGCCGAAACCGACGCCCTGTTGGAGATCGCGGCCGTCATTCTAACCATGGATGAGCAGGGCGGCCTGCAACCGGCGGAGACGGTCAGCTGCCACGTCCAGCCTTTCGAGGGGGCCAACCTCGATCCCAAGGCCCTGGCGTTCAACGGCATCGATCCCTATCACCCGTTCCGCGAAGCCCTGCCCGAAAAGCAGGCACTCGACCACGTGTTTCGACCGATCCGTCAGGCGGTCAAAGCGAGCGCCTGCAAGCGCGCGATTCTCGTCGGACACAACGCCTTCTTCGATCTGGGGTTCATCAATGCGGCGGTCGAGCGCACGGCGTACAAACGCAACCCGTTCCATCCCTTCAGCACCTTCGACACCGTTACCCTGGCCGGACTCGCCTATGGCCAGACCGTATTGGCACGAACCGTTATCGCCGCGGGAATACCCTGGAATCCGGACGAGGCACACTCGGCCATCTACGACACGGAAAAGACCGCCGAACTTTTCTGCCACATCGTCAACCGCTGGCACTCGGCTACGGATGAGCGTCCCTGGCTGGCCCAGGCGTCGCCTGACTGAGCGGATCCGCCGTTTTACTGCCGAACAGTGGAACCAGGGCGGCCGAGGCGGTGGAGATCACCTTCAGGCGCCGGTACCAGATCTGGTGGCTAATGCTTTTGCTGTCATACCAGTCGATCTGGTCTTCCAGGCGTGCATACCCGGCACGGGCACCGCTCACGATGGCTTGCGTCCCAGAAATATCAGGTAGGTCGCAAGACCGAGGAGAAACGCAGAGGCCCCATACAATTCCGGGTCCCCCCAGTCGAGCGCCTCGGAACAGGCACCGAGCCCCAGGAAGGCGGCAAGGGCGCCGGCGATTCGATAGCCGCGCTGCTTGCCACTACCCCAGCTGGTCAGGGCCTCTTTCCAGGACGCCATGCCGGAAACGGGCTTGCGCGGCGATGGCGGTTTGAGCGGCTCGTCCAGAATCGAACGCACCCGATTCAACAACAGATCGAAAACCGCATTCTCAACGCCGGGGCGCCAGTCCTTGAGGTTGGCCGCCTGCAGCCGTCTGAACTCGAACGGGATTCTTTCACCCGGGGTGTCGTCCACGATCACGGTGGCCACGATGTTGCGGTCGGCTCCGGCGGCGGCCTCCGTCTGCACCCAGCGCGAACGGATCGAATGCTCCGACCAGAGCACGACCACGCACTGGGCCTCTTTGACCGCAGCCTCGATGACATGCGCATAGTCCATCCCCGGAGGTATCTGCTTGTCCCACCAGACAGTCCAGCCATGGCCCTCCAAGGCAGCGGCGAGACGGCGTGCGAAATCCACGTCTTCTTTGGCGTAACTGATGAAGATCTGACCCACCTGGCCCTGTCCCCCCTTTCCGGATGCCCCTGGACATCACTTGCTCAGAAAAACATAGCACGCGTCCCCGCCTTGTCGCGCAGCCGCAAACAAAAAGGCGGCCACTGGCCGCCTCTTCACTTCTCCGACATTGCACCGCCTGCTCAGCTTTCTGCCTCTTCCGCGGGCCACTTCCTGGCCGCCTCGGCTGTCGCCTTCTTCAGCTCGCCACTGCCGTGCATCTCAAGTGTAATGTCACAGCCACCGATTAACTCGCCGTCGATGTAGATCTGTGGAAAGGTGGGCCAGTCGGCGAAGCGTGGCAGATTTTCGAAGATCTCCGGGTCTGCCAACACGTTGACATACGCAAACTTTTCTCCGCAATCCTGGAGGGCCGCAGCAGCACGCGACGAAAAACCGCACTGCGGGAACTGCGGCGTGCCCTTCATGTAGATAATGATCGGGTTGTTCTCGACCTGCCCCTTGATTCTTTCAAGCACATCCATATCGGTACCTCCGATTTCTGCGTCGACGAAACCGGCAGATGCGGTCGGTCGCCAGGATTTCAAGTGCCCCAAGTTTATCAGCACAATTGTTCAAGAACCCACGAAGCGTGTCCGGCAATAAACCCGGGCGCAGGGCAAGATGCGCCGGGCTCACTCCCAGGCATCCGGCCCTCAGCCCCCGGCCCTTTTGGCCCCCCAACCACCACCGCCAGGCGTCTCGACCCGCAGGCGATCGCCGGCACGGACACTGCCCTCGCATTTGGCCGGCAGCGGTTTGCCATTGAGCAGGTTTAAGCCCGGACTGGCATCTCCGCCGCCGGCGATACCCCAGGGTGCGTGCGACCGTCGCTCCGTCAGCAGCGTGAAGTGGGCCGGCGCCAGGAATTCGTATTCACGAACCAGGCCATCACCGCCACTGCGCTCACCTTCACCTCCCGAACCGAAACGCAGACCGTAGCGCAACACGCGTACCGGAAAACGGCTCTCGAGAACCTCGACCGGCGTATTGCGGGTGTTGGTCATATGGGTCTGCAGACCGCTCAGCCCGCCACCCGTGGAACCCGCACCCATGCCCCCACCGATGGTCTCGTAATAGTCCCAGGGCTCCGGCGCGTCGGCACTGCCCATGGCCAGATTGTTCATGCTGCCGTGGCTGGCCGCCGGCACGCGCCCGGGTATGGCCTGTGCCAGGGCGCCAAGTACCACATCCACGACCCGCGTGCTGGTCTCGACATTTCCTGCGGCCACCGCGGCCGGCTTGCGCGCGTTGAGCAGACAGCCCTCGGGGGCACGCAGACTGATCGGTCGAAAAGCGCCGGCACAGGCCGGTGTCTGTGGCGGCATCAGACAGCGGAAGACGTAGTAGACAGCGGCCGCGGCCACCGCCAGTGGACAATTGACATTACCTTCAACCTGTTCGGCAGTGCCGCTGAAGTCCGCCAACACCGACCGCTGTTCGACAGTCAGGGTCACAGCAATCGGAATATCCCGCTGGCCCTGACCGTCATCGTCCAGGCAATCGGTAAACTGATAGGTGCCGTCGGGGATATCGACCAACGCCTCGCTCGCGAGGCATTCGGCATAATTATTGAGTTCCTCGAGGGCTTCAACGAAACTCCTGACCCCGTAACGGGCAATCAGTTCGCCGAGACGTGTCACCCCGGCCCGGTTTGCAGCCAGCTGGGCGGCGAAGTCGCCCTCGGATTCGTCACGGTTGCGTGTCGCATGCGTCACGCGCCGCAAAACTTCGGGTACGAATTCACCCGCACGCACCAAATGCACCGGCTCGATCACCAGGCCTTCCTGTTCCAGCCGCGAGGAGATCGGCATGGATCCCGGCGATGCGGCCCCGATATCGGCATGATGTGCGCGGTTGACCACGAAGGCCCGTAATCGGGCCTCGGCAAACACAGGGGCGATGACGGTGACATCAGGCAGATGGGTCCCACCCAGGTAGGGATCATTGAGTATCAGCTGGTCGCCAGAGAGCCAGTCAATTCCTGAGACGATACCCTTCATGGCGAACGCCATGCTGCCAAGATGCACCGGTATGTGCGCAGCCTGCGCACATAGCTCGCCGTCCGCATCAAACACGGCACAGGAAAAATCCAGGCGATCCCGGATGTTTGGTGAAAATGCGGCCTTACGCAGAACCAGCCCCATCTCCTCGCACACAGCGTCCAGACGACTGGCAAAAATGTTGAGTGATGCAGGTGTCATAAAATCAGTTTCCGGTGTGGTTCACTCGGTGCAGCCCAGGAACCGGAGAAAGCTGTCGGCCAGGACCCGCGAAAAAGCGTATTCGTCGTCTTTGGTCATCAGCTGCGGATCCAATTCGCCGGAATTCCCACCCCGAACTGACCCGGATAGGGCAGATTATGGGCTTTTTTCCCTTCCCCGGTCTTAACACGGTTGAAACGATCATCATGCAGTCCCTAGAATCCGGTTCACCCAAGCGCGGGACCCCGTTCCGCAAAGAATGACCACCAAGGAGTTTTGAGATGGCACACGAACTACCCGCCCTGCCCTACGCAATGAACGCCCTGGAGCCGGTGATCTCGCAGGAGACCCTGGAATTCCATTACGGCAAGCACCACAACACCTATGTGACCAACCTTAACAATCTGGTACCTGGTACCGAGTTCGAGAACATGTCGCTGGAAGACATCATCATGAAATCGTCCGGCGGCGTGTTCAACAATGCCGCCCAGGTGTGGAATCACACCTTCTACTGGAACTGCCTGAGCCCCAACGGCGGCGGCGAGCCCAGCGGCGCCCTTGCTGACGCGATCAGTGCTGCGTTCGGATCCTTTGATGCCTTCAAGGAGGCCTTCAGCAAATCCGCCGCCACCAATTTCGGTTCCGGCTGGACCTGGCTGGTCAAAAGCGCCGACGGCGGTGTCGAGATCGTCAATACCTCAAATGCGGGCACCCCGATGACCGATGGCAAGACCGCACTGCTGACCGTGGATGTGTGGGAGCACGCCTATTACGTCGACTACCGCAATGCGCGTCCCAAATACCTCGAAGAGATCTGGAAACTGATCAACTGGGACTTCGTTGCCGCCAATTTTGCCGGCTGATCGGGTCCGCTTTCGCTTCACAACGGACTGTTGAGTCGCGCGACAGCGCTCAGAATAAGACAAGGCACCTCCGGTCAACCCCGCTTTGAAATCCCCTGGGGCCCCCGAAAGGAGGCCCGCCACCCGGCCCTGTTAAGGGTCGGGTGGCGCTTTGTTTGAACGCGACCTCCCTCTGAACGACACACCGCTACCCAGCGAAATCGCCCGGCTCGATATTTCATCGCGAAACCCGCTCACCGCCGAAAACTACCGTCTCGAGCGGAAATCGCATCTGCGCAGCACCTGCCATAATGTGACTAACGCTTACTGACAGCGGACTTTCGAGACATCCATCCGCCATGACTCGCCCGCAAAGGCGTTGGGTGAAAGGAGGCGGGCTGCCCGCAGTGACCGTTCCTGCAAGTTGCAGCTAACCAAACCCCGCATGGAGAAACACCCATGAAGAGAAAGAAACTGTTGCAGGCCATTGAAGACCTGCTCGACCAGAAAAAGAGCAAAAAGCTGAAACGGCTTGACGAACTCAAGACGCTACTGGCGAAACTCTCGGTAAAGAGAACCGAGTTGAAAGAACGTATCTCGCTGGAGAGGAACAAGCGCGAAAAAAAGCGGCTAAGCAAGGAGCTGGAGGCGGCCGATGCTCAACATGCGAAAGGATTGAAGCAACTGCGACAACTCGAAAGATCGTGACGCCGGGACTCGTCTCGGAACCCTGAATGCACAGCACTGTCTTGTGCCAACTGGACTGGATGGTGGAGCCGCGCGCGAGACCGATGAAATATACCTAGCGCTTTGTGATTGACGATTGAGTTGGAGGATATATGGCTGACGGCCTGTATACCAAAACAACCGAGATACTCATTCGCGTCGCAATTCTCAGGGCGAATTTCAAAATTGATCGAGAGAGTGCCGAGATCATTACATCTATCGCGAAGCTGATTCTAATCAGGTTGAAGTCCAATGGTCCCAACTATCACGAAATAGCCCAATTGGCCGCCGACCTCAATGCCGCGATCAAAGAGGCGCAAACGTCTGCCAATGGAGGCATTTACTCTTGAAGAAATCCAGGTTTGAAAGCGAGCTTTCATCTCTTGATAAACTCATGCGGCAGGATCTGAAAAAAAAGGAAAGAAAACAGATTGTCGAACGCCTGCGAAGCCTTATCGATCGAGTAGACAGATATGCGAATAGTGGGAAGCTTCCGAAAGAAGCGGCGCTGAGAATACGCATCGACCTGTTGTACCTGGTGAAGCAGGCAAAGAAAAAAGATCTCGGCAGTGAATCATCCAGGCAAAGGCTCCATGACCTGGTAGAAGCACGTTTTTTCCCTGTATCGATCACGACCAGAATCGAGACGGGGCATAGGCCCCGAGGAAAAACTCATGACCATGCTTTTCCGCTCGTTCAAGTGAGGCTCTTCGATGTTCCAACGGTCGGATGCAGAAAGCACAGGCGTCACCGCCATCCAGCCCGGCTTCGGCCCGCGTTTGCCTCGGTCTGCCGCCACTTGTCAGCCGGCAAAACACTTGGTAGTGTTCCGCCTTTGCTGCACTTAAAGCATGCAACGGCGGAGGCGGTCCCCGTAAATCGAGGACTGCCTTTGTTTTTTTGGAAAAAGCGCGGATCTCGACACCGGACGATTTAAAAACGACATTCGCGCCTTTTCCCCGAAGGCGAGCCCGAATCCGGATGAAACACTCCCTGATGAGCACCTACAACCGTCTGCCAGTCACCTTCGCACGAGGTGAAGGTGCGCTGCTGTGGGATACGCAGGGCAAAGAGTACCTCGATGCGCTGAGCGGTATCGCCGTGTGCAATCTCGGGCATGCGCATCCGGCCGTCACCCAGGCCTTGTGCGAACAGGCCGGCAAACTGGTCCACACCTCCAACCTGTACGGCATCGCGAGCCAGGAAGCCCTCGGTGACGTACTGACCGCACTGGCAGGAATGGACAAGGTTTTTTTCGGCAATTCAGGTGCCGAGGCCAACGAGGCCGCTATCAAGCTGGCACGCCTTTACGGCAGTCACAAGGGCGTCAAATCTCCCGCGGTCGTGGTGATGGACAACAGCTTCCACGGCCGCACCCTGGCCACCCTGAGCGCCACCGGCAGTCGCAAGGTCCAGGCCGGTTTCGAGCCCCTGGTACAGGGTTTCGTGCGGGTCCCCTTTGGTGACCTGGAGGCTCTGCGCGCGGTCGCTGTGCATCAGCCGGACGTCGTCGCTGTCATGGTCGAGCCGATTCAGGGTGAAGGCGGGATCAACGTGCCGCCGGCCGAATACCTGCCCGGCGTGCGGCAACTGTGCGACAGCAAGGGCTGGCTGATGATTCTGGACGAGATCCAGACCGGCATGGCCCGCACCGGCAGGCCTTTCGCCTACCAGCATCATGAGCTCAAGCCCGATGTATTGACTGTGGCAAAGGCCTTGGGGAATGGAGTTCCTATCGGGGCCTGCCTCGCGCACGGTGAAGCTGCCGAGCTGTTCGGCCCCGGTAACCACGGATCCACCTTCGGCGGCAACCCGCTGGCATGCGCCGCCGCCCTCACAGTGTGCAATATCATCAGCGAACAGCGCCTTTGGGAGGCCGCGGAGGCCATCGGCAATCGGATCCAGGCCGGCTTGCGCACGGCACTTGCAGACGTTGACGGTTTCGTCGAGGTGCGTGGCCAGGGCCTGATGATCGGTATACAGCTCGATCGGCCCTGTGCCGAACTGGTAACCGCCGCACTGGCGCAGGGTCTGCTGATCAATGTCACCGCCGAAACCGTCGTTCGACTGTTGCCGCCGCTCATCACCAACGAACAGCAGGCCGACCAGATCGTCTCCAAACTCAGCTCTTTGGTACGCGACTTTCTCGCCAACCATTGATCCCCGCGTAATCGCGAGGTCATCATATGAATACGTCCAAGCAAGCCCGTCATTTCCTTACCCTGATGGATCTCAGCCCAACGGAGCTGCGGACCCTGGTCGCACGTGCCGGCGAACTCAAGCAGATCCAGGCGTCCGGCGAGCGTCATACCCCGCTGGAGGGCAAGACCCTGGCGATGATCTTCGAGAAGAGCTCGACGCGCACCCGGGTCTCTTTCGAGGCCGGCATGGCGCAGCTGGGCGGCTCGGCCATGTTTTTGTCACCGCGCGACACCCAGCTAGGTCGTGGAGAGCCGATCGAAGACACCGCACGGGTGCTGTCGCGCATGGTCGACTGCGTCATGATCCGCACCTTCGATCATGCCGATATCGAGACCTTTGCCGCGCATTCGCGGGTACCCGTGATCAACGGCCTGACCGACCTGTGTCATCCCTGCCAGCTTCTTGCCGACATGCAGACCTACGCAGAGCACCGCGGCGACATCACCGGCAAGACCGTTGCCTGGGTGGGTGACGGCAACAATATGTGTCACTCGTATATCGGTGCAGCGCGTCAGTTCGACTTCCAGCTCCGGATGGCCTGTCCTGAAGGCTACGACCCCGATCCTCAGATCCTCGAGGCCGGTGGCGCACGCTGCGAGATCACGCGTGACCCGCAGCAGGCCGTCGAGGGCGCCGACCTCGTGGTGACCGATACCTGGATCAGCATGGGCCAGGAAGAGGAAAAAGCACGCCGGGAGCAGGCCTTTGACGGTTACATGGTAGACCGCGCGATGATGGAGCGTGCCGGTGCGGACGCGCTGTTCCTGCATTGCCTGCCGGCCTATCGGGGTAAGGAAGTGGCTGCCGAGATCATCGATGCACCGGACAGCGTGGTCTGGGATGAGGCCGGAAATCGGCTGCATGCGCAAAAGGCGCTGCTCGAGTTTCTGCTCAGCTGATAAGCTCTCGGCCACCCGCCTACCGCTGCCGCGAATCCAACGATGCCTCTACTCACGGTTGAAAACATCAGTGCCGGGTACGGCCGGGAACCTGTGGTGGACGCGCTTTCTTTCCATATCAACCGCGGTGAGATCGTCAGCCTGCTGGGCCCGAGTGGCTGTGGCAAGACCACGGCCCTGCGCGCCATCGCCGGTTTCGAGCCAATCAGCGATGGCCAGATCCTTATTGCGGGCAACCTCGCCTCCGCGCCCGGGGTGACGGTGCCTCCGGAGCAGCGCTCGATCGGCATGGTGTTCCAGGATTACGCCCTGTTTCCACACCTGACCATTTCGGAGAACATCGCTTTCGGGTTGAAAAAAATGCCGGCGGTCGACCGCAAGGTCCAGGTCGAACACCTGCTCGACGCAACCGGACTGCGCAAAATGGCTGAGCGCTACCCGCATGAACTCTCTGGCGGCCAGCAGCAAAGGGTCGCGCTGGCGCGGGCACTGGCGCCACGACCCACCCTGCTGCTGATGGACGAGCCGTTTTCGAATCTGGATATCGAGCTGCGCGAACGGCTGAGCACCGAGGTTCGCGACCTGCTCAAGGCCGAGGGGATCAGCGGCATCCTGGTGACCCACGACCAGCACGAGGCCTTCGCCGTGTCTGACAAGGTCGGAGTAATGCGCGACGGCAGGATCCTGCAGTGGGACACCCCGTACAACCTCTACCATGAGCCAAATCACCGCTTTGTCGCCGATTTTGTCGGCCAGGGCCGATTCATTCAGGGCATTGTGCGCAGCCCGCAGACTTTCGAGACCGAGCTTGGCCTGCTGCGCGGAAATCGCGCCTGCAACCAGGCCATGGGCGACAAGGTGGAGATACTGATCCGGCCCGACGACCTCGTGCCGGATGAAGCGCGGCGAGATCGAGGCGGAGGTCAAAGACAAGGCCTTCAAGGGGGCCGAAATCCTTTACACACTGGAATTGCCCACCGGAACCCGCCTACTATCCCTATTTCCCAGTCATCATGATCACCATTTGGGTGATACGGTTCGCGTCCGGATGGACGCGGAACATTTGATCTGCTTCCCGGGCAGAGACTGATCCCAAAAACCTGCAGTACGGAATCGATTCAGTGAAGATAATTACCACACTCCTTCTTATCCTTTGCTCCACGGCTGCGTTCGCGAAGACGGCCTACGTAACCGACGAGCTCAAGATCACCCTGCGCACTGGCGAGAGTGCCACCCACCGCATTGCGCGAATGCTGCCGACAGGCGAACGCCTGACCGTGCTGTCGACCAATCCGGCAACGGGTTACAGCAAGGTCCGCACCTCGGGCGGTGCCGAGGGGTTCGTCCTCTCCCGCCAGCTGGTCGACCAGCCGGTGGCGCGCGACCGCCTGGCTGCCGCCGAGGCCGAGGTCAAAATGCTCAAGGCGGCACCGGGCGAACTGAGCAGCCGTCTGGCCAAGCTGACCGAGCAGCACAAGACCCTGCTCAAGGAACACGAAGAACTGAAGGAGGCCAAAACGCTGGTCGATCAACAGTTTGCGGCACTGCAGCGCACCTCCAGCAATGCGGTGCGCATAGCCAACGAGCGCAACGAGCTGCGCAAGCAGGTCGCCTCGATGACCCGCGAGGTCGAGGATGTCAAACAGCAGAATCGTGAACTCGAGAACAAGACCGCCCAGAACTGGTTCCTCATCGGTGGCGGCGTCGTCGTCGGTGGCATCATCCTCGGGTTGATACTGCCTCATCTGCGGGTCAGACGCCGCAAGAGCTCCTGGGGCTCGTTGTAAGTCTGTCCAATTGGTCACCACACAAAGCCCGGAGGATTTTACCTCCGGGCTTTTTCGTGCCTCAAAAAAACACGAAGACCACAAAGATCATGAAGGCGGCGGGAAGATCCCCCCCGCCGCAATTCGAGATCTGACACATAATCTGGCGCTGAAACCATCGTCCCCGCATAGCAGTACTTCGTGCACTTCGTGACCTTTGTGGTTACAACAAAAGTCGGCGAAAATTGCGCGCCAGCGCCGAGACTACGAGGACCAGTGCCAATGGCGGATGACCATTCGATTGTGGACAAGTTGTTCCAGCGGGCCGTCGTCCATAGAGTCGCGGGCCGCCTGGAAGAGGCGGAGGCACTCTGTCTGCAGATGATGGAGCAAATTCCGAGCTATGTACCGGCCCGGCATCTCTTGGCGTTGATCAACCGGGACAGAGGAGAGGTCCAGAAAGCACTGCATCTGCTGGAAGAAGTCATCAGCCAGGAGACTGAACCCGAGTACTACAAGGATCTGGCCGATACCCTGATGTCACGGGGAATGGCCGCTGAGGCCGCTCAGCACTACCGCAATGCGCTTAATCTGAGGCCTGAATACTTCGAAGTTCATGCAAATCTTGGCAACCTCCTGCTGCAGATGGATCGGATGGATGAGGCGCTGGTCCACCACCGGAAGGCAACGCGCCTCAGGCCTGACATTGCAGCATTGCACGACAATCTGGGCAACGCGCTCCGGGTCAGCGGGGACCCGGCCGCCGCCACATCGTGCCACGAGCAGGCACTGCGCCTGGACCCAGGACTCGTCTATGCCTATATCAACCTCGGCGTGGCGCTGAATGAACTGGGACGTCACGGAGAAGCCATCAAACCTTTGCGAAAAGCATTACAGCAGGCACCGAAAATCCCTCAGGCACACTTCAGCCTGGCTAGCGCATTGAGTGCTCAAGGCCAATTGGAAGAGGCGCTTGATCACTATCGGCGAACCATCGCGCTGGACGCGACGCAGCCGGCATTCTATAAGGGCCTCGCTGATGCCTATGCTGCAGTCGGCAACCCCATGGAGGCTATCCGGGCGTATCAGAAATCCCTCGAACTGAATCCCGAGTACTTTGAAGCCCACATGAGTTTGGGCAATGTTTTGCAGGGCCATGGAAAGCCAGACGCCGCGCTCGCCCATTACCGGGAGGCGGTACGCATTCGGCCAGATGATGCGGCGGAGGCGCACTGTGGCCTGGGTAGAGCGAGGCTGGATCAGGAAAGGTATGAAGCCGCGCTTACGCATTACCGGGAGGCGGGCCGCCTGAGGCCGAGGTTTCATCAGGCCGCAACTGGGGAATTTATTGCGCTGAGAGATGCTGGGCGATATGGAAGCGGCCAGAAAATGCATTGAGCCCTATGCGGACATGCGCAGCAAAGACAGCTGGATTGCGCTCGCCTTTTCCTACCTTGCGCAAAACGACGACGACCGACGTGTCTCGCTGGATGAACTCCAGGGTCTGCTGGCGCGGGGTGTTTCCGAACAAAAGCGAACTACGTCAACCTGTACTTCCGCACTGGGTGATCTGTGTGATGCGCTGAACTCCTATGAGGAAGCTTTCGACTACTATCGACAGGGAAACGAGCTCAGACCCCGGAATTTTCGCCGAATCCAATACCGCAGGTATATCGATCAACTGCTCTCTGTGTTCGGTCAGGACCAAATTCAATGCTCTGCCTGCAGCAACCAATGATTCAGCGTTACCGGTTTTTGTCGTCGGCATGCCGCGGGCCGGAAAGACGCTGATCGAGAAGATTCTTGCCGGCCATCCGCAGATTGCGGGGGCTGGGGAACTCGCCGATATCGAGGCGATTGCCGCCAGCATCAATCAGCTGACGGGTCAGCCTTTCCCATTGGGTATGGAACATTTATCTATCGAGCGACTCAATGATATGGCAGAAAGGTATCTGTCGAAACGCAGGGATGCCTTCCCAGGCAGCAGCCATGTCGTAGATACGATGCCGGACAATGTCCATTTTCTCGGCTCTGATTCGCATGCTTGTTTCCGCGTGCCCATATCATCCACTGTCTTCGTAATCCGCTGGACACCTGCCTGGAATGCTATTTCAAGAACCTGCGCTCAAGTCATCCGTACGCGAGCAATCTGGAGGACCTTGGATTTCGTTACCAGCACTACCGCGCCTTTCTCAACACTGGAAGGATCTGGTCGGATTTCCTCTGCTGGAAGTCCACTACGAAGAACTGGTTCAGAATCCCGAAAAAGTCAGCCGCCGAAATCTCGATTTCCTCGGATTGGCCTGGGATCCGCGCTGCCTGGAGTTTCACACGCCGGAACAGCCCACCTGACAGGTGCGAGGGACATTTGGGCCCGATCAACAATCGCTTTGTTGATCGCTGGAAAAACTACGAGCAGCATATCCAGTCGCTGGTGAGGGCTCTACGAGATGCCAGTCCCGGTGTTTAAGCACGGCTCAAGTCTCAATGACCCGGCAACGTGCTAGCCGGACTTTGGCCTCAGGATCCAGCCGGGTCACACAGCCAGGCAAATCCAGAGATTTCGGGCTTTTTTAAGCTAGAGCTGGAAAAACGGAGAAATGCAGAATTCAGCGAAAGAAAGCCGCGGCGTACCCACGGCTTATACCTGCAAGACAGACAAACTTGGTCTCGCTTGTGCCTTGGATTCAGACTCCGGTGTAATGCGCCATGCGCTCCACCTGCTGGCTGGTCATATCCAGACGCTGTTCCATCATCAGCTCGTGGATGGACATTCCGGGAATCCTTACGGGTCGGGACTGGTGACTTGCCTTCACGCGTCCCTTGGACCAGTCGTATACACGGGCCACATGGTCACGTCTGGCAGGGCCACACAATACGCACTGTGGCTGCGGCAGGGCCTGCGCTGCAAGTCCGTCGGTCGGGGTGCCCGGTCCGACGCTGGCCGTGAACAGGCCGATATAAAAAGCACCGATGATTGAATTTGCCATGTTTGCATCCTCCACTTTCGGGGCGCTGTCTGTCGGCAACGTCTCGTTCGGTTTTACATCCTGATTGAAAGCTGTCTGACTAAACCATAGTCAGCAGAATGCCTGTCATCCCCCATCTGTAACGAACACGTGACCCCGCGCGCTCGCGATCTGTGGGAGTAGTCACAAAGCCGCTGCGATATAGGTTTTTAAGTCATTACAACCACTGCAGGCGAGCTGTGCTCATATCACTGCGATGCGGATTCTAAGTATTGAGTTGCTTTAGAAAACAAGGTCGGCGGTCGAATAACAAGTTAAGTCGACCCGAATTCCCACAGGAAACCTGAAAGTGAGCGATATGGACAGATTCATGACTCAGCTGACCATGAGCATCGGAAAGATGTTCTTGATTTCGATGTTCCTGCCTTTGGGGGTTTTACATGGATGCCCCATTCACCGGCAGCGCCCCAAAAGGCAGCGAATCACCGGCAAGGGATAAAGTATCGGGAGACGGGCCAGAGGTTTCCTCAATCGCCGCCACACAAGAAGCGGCGGCGCAACCACGCTGGCATGCTCTCTGTATGCCGGCCGAATCAACCACCAATCTGAGTTAGATCACGCACCGCGCCGCGCGCAGCCGACGTGGTCAGGGCGGCATAGGCACGCAGCGCCTGCGACACGACGCGCTGGCGGTCAACGGGTTTCCATGCACGATCTCCGCGCGCCTTCATGGCAAGCCGACGCTCGGTGAGCAGATCATCGCTCACCGCTACCCGGATGGAACGCTGCGGGATATCGATCTCGACCAGGTCACCCTCCTCCACCAGGCCGATGTTGCCACCTTCAGCCGCCTCGGGTGAGCAATGCCCGATCGAAAGTCCCGAGGTGCCTCCGGAGAAACGCCCATCGGTGATCAGGGCACAGGCCTTGCCCAGTCCCTTCGATTTCAGGTAGCTGGTCGGGTAGAGCATCTCCTGCATACCCGGCCCTCCTTTCGGACCTTCGTAGCGGATCAGTACGACATCGCCCTCTTTTACACGGTCTGCAAGGATCGCCTCGACGGCGGCATCCTGACTCTCGAAGATCCGGGCCGGACCGGCGAACACCAGGATAGACTCATCCACCCCCGCGGTCTTGACGATACACCCGTGCTCGGCAAGATTGCCGTACAGTACGGCCAGGCCGCCGTCCTTCGAATAAGCGTGCTCGATATCGCGTATACAGCCCTCGCTCCGGTCGAGATCCAGCTCCGGCCACTGACTGTCCTGACTGAATGCAACCTGGGTGGGAATGCCGCCCGGTCCCGCCAGAAAGCGCGTGCGCGCCTCCGACTCCTCACCACGAACCACGTCCCAGGCATCCAGCCCCGCGCCCATGCTGGGGCTGTGCACGGTGTGGCAGTCACGGTGAATCAGGCCACCGCGATCAAGTTCTGCCAGGATACCGATCACACCGCCGGCACGGTGTACGTCTTCCATGTGGTACTTCTGGGTCGCAGGCGCCACCTTGCACAGATTGGGCACCTTGCGGCTCATGCGGTCTATATCGGCCATGGTGAAATCGACACCGGCCTCGTGCGCCGCCGCCAGCAGGTGCAGCACGGTGTTGGTCGATCCGCCCATCGCGATATCCAGCGAGATAGCGTTCTCGAATGCCTCGAAGGTCGCGATACTGCGCGGCAAAACCGTGGCGTCATCCTGTTCGTAATAGCGTCGCGCGATATCGACCACCAGACGACCCGCCTCGAGAAACAGGTTCTTGCGCTCGGCATGCGTCGCCAGCAAAGAGCCATTGCCGGGGAGCGAAAGACCCAGGGCCTCGGTCAGGCAGTTCATCGAATTGGCCGTGAACATGCCGGAGCAGGAACCGCAGGTCGGGCAGGCCGAACGCTCGATGGCTGCCACATCCTCGTCGCTTTCGTTGGGATCGGCGGCAGACACCATGGCATCGACCAGGTCCAGCTTCACCTCGCCCTTGTTAGCCAGACTGACCTTGCCGGCCTCCATCGGACCACCCGAGACAAACACCGCGGGAATATTCAGGCGTAGCGCCGCATTCAGCATTCCGGGCGTGATCTTGTCGCAATTGGAGATGCAGACCAGCGCATCGGCACAGTGTGCATTGACCATGTATTCGACGCTGTCTGCGATCAGGTCGCGTGAAGGCAAGGAGTACAGCATGCCGCCGTGCCCCATGGCGATACCGTCGTCGACCGCGATGGTATTGAACTCCTTGGCCACACCACCCGCCTTTTCGATCTCGCGCGCGACCAGCTGACCCAGGTCCTTCAGATGAACATGACCGGGTACAAACTGGGTGAACGAGTTGGCGACCGCGATAATCGGCTTGTCAAAATCACCGTCTTTCATGCCTGTGGCACGCCACAGGGCGCGCGCGCCGGCCATGTTGCGGCCATGGGTGGTGGTACGGGAGCGGTACTGGGGCATCGAGATCTCCAGGCGATGATGCAGGTGGAGCCGCATTATCGCCATTCGGCTGCAGCGATGAAACCGCGACAAAGATAGGCTTTGGTACGCCCGTCCGGCATCCGGCTATAATCCGGAATGAAACCCATTAACTCGTACGTCCGTCTGAATATACGCCGCCATGCCAAAGAAAAGCGAACGCACCCGACAACGGATAGTTGAGGCGGCCAACCGCCTCTTCTATCACAAGGGGTATAACCAGACCTCGTTCAGCGACGTGGTCATGGCTGCCGCCGTGCCGCGAGGCAACATCTATTACTACTTCAAGACCAAGGACGAGATTCTCGAGGCCGCGATCCGGTACCGTACCGAGCGCATCAGCCAGATGCTGGAACAATGGACGGGCACCTACCGCACCCCGATCGAACGGCTGCATAGATTCCTCGACATTCTCAGCGACAGCGCCGACGCGATCATGCGCTACGGCTGTCCGATGGGCAGTCTCAACACCGAACTGGGCAAGGACCAGCGGGAACTGCAGGAAAAAGCCGAAAACCTGTTCAAGATATTCGAGAGCTGGCTGTGCGATCAATTCGCTGAACTCGGATATGCCGGGCGCGCGCACGAACTGGCTCTGCGACTGATGGCCCAGGGCCAGGGCATCAACGTCATGGCACACGTACACAACGATCCGGGCTTCCTGCGCCGCGAAAAAGCGCGCCTGGGTAAATGGCTGGATCAGCTGGCCGATGGCAACGACGAGTGCGCCTGAGCGTCAGCAGGAAACACTGCCGCAAAAGGCCACCCGCTATCGCTAATCCGTGAATCCCGATTGGCGCAAGCCGTCCAGTACCCGTTCAAGTTCACGCGGATCCTTGAACGGAAAAGCAAATTCCAGTCTTTCCAGAGAAAAACCGGGGCTCAGTACCCGGAGTTCAGTCGCCTCCCATTCAGCCCTTTCGAGATCCCCTTCCTCGGCCAACGCAGCCGCAACCCACATGCGGGCCCGGGCATAGTTGGGTTGATATCCAGCACCTGCTCAAACACCGCCACCGACTCAGGATAGTGCCATTTGCGCACCCTGGCGCCAGTCAGATGACGATCGTCCAGCATTGACGGCATCGAGAAACGAATTCGGCAGCAATGGGTAAGGGCTCAGGTCTTGGCTTGTCGGACGATATACAATTCCTAAGCGAAGTGAGAACGACAAAGGGTGTAAACCGGCCCGTTCCTGGGCGCGCCCAGGAACGGAAACCAGAGCGAAACGGTACTGATCATTCTATGAATAGAGCTATCTGCCTGTTCGTCATACTATCCAGCTTATCGGCCATCAGCCCCAGCTTCGCCGGCGCCGGGGATTTCCCTGGTACGACCATAAAAATTGGGGTCCAGAGCGCCAAAGCCATTGGCAGCCCGGCCAAGGCGCATGCGAAGACGTGGGAGCAAAAGACCGGCGGGAAGGCCGAGGTTCTGCAATTGGATTTCAGCCAGCTTTTCGTTGACTACATGGCCTCTTTGACCGCATCCGAGCCCGTCTACGATGTCCTGCTGTTTCCCTCCGCCTGGGCGGCTGATTTCTACCCCTACCTGATGGAAATGCCGAACGCGCTGCGAGACAGCGAAGCGTTCGATGACATCCACCCGATCTATCGGGAAAGACTGATGACCTGGGACGGGAAATGGATCGCGGCGACAGTGGATGGCGACCTGTTCAGCGGTTACTACAGAAAGGACCTGTTCGAAGATCCCCTGATCCAGGCTGATTTCCGCGCCCGTTACGGTTACGAGCTGTTCCCCCCTGACACCTGGCGGCAGTACCGCGACGTTGCCGAGTTCTTCAATGGCCGACAGCTGGGTGACGGCACGCAGTTGTACGGCACGGCCGAGGCCTTCGCACGTAACGGGCAGCAGTTCTGGACCCTGTTCAGCCGGGCTGCCGCCTATACCAATCACCCGGATCATCCCGGTGCTCAGTTTTTCGATCCCGACACGATGCGCGCAGAAATCAATAATCCAGGTTGGATACGCGCAGTGGACGAGTACCGGGAAATCCTGGCATTCAGCCCGCCGAATGCACGCAATTTCGGCATCGTCGAGGCGCGACATGCTTTTCTCAGCGGACAGACCGCGATGGCGCTGGATTGGGGCGATACCGCCCAGATTGCCGCCAACCCCGATCATTCGAAAGTCTCTGGCAAGGTCGGTTTTTTCGTGTTGCCCGGAACAAAACGGGTCTGGAACGGCCGCCTATGGCAGTGGAACGAGAGGGAATCGGAACATAAGGCCCCGTTTCTGGCCTTTGGTGGCTGGTTAGCTGGCGTTTCAAAGAACAGTCGTCACCCGGAGGCGGCATGGGATTACATAAGCTGGTTTTCGAACCCGGAAAACAGCCTGCATGATGTCGTCACCAGCGGGACCGGTATCAATCCTTATCGATTCACACATTTCACCGCAATCGATGCCTGGACCGAGGCCCTCTCCACAACGGCCGCATCGGAATACCTCGATGTGGTGCGTACCAGCATCGACTCACCCCATGTGGCCCTCGACCTGAGGGTCCCGGGCTTCTATCGCTATACCGAGGCACTGGAAGACGAGTTGAGCGGCATCCTGCAAGGTGACGACCCCGCCCAGGAGGCAATGGATCGCGTCGCACAGGCATGGGAGCGAATTACCGACGAACTGGGCCGGGAGAAGCAATTGGCCGCTTACCGCGCTTCTATGGGCCTGCCGAAGCAGCGCGGGGGGCCGCAGCCGGGTCAGTCGGGGGAGAAAGACCGCTACGTCATCGGTTTTTCCCAGGCGACTACCACAGAGCCATGGCGCCTGTTGTTCAACAAGGAACTCAGGGCCGAGGCAGCTAAGCACCCGGAGATAGAACTCGTCGTCTATGACGCCATGGATTCCGTCTCCCGCCAGGTCGACGACATGGAAAAACTTGTCTCCACTGGCGTTGACGCCATACTGATCTCGCCGAAGGTCACCGAGGATCTCACCCCCGCGGTGAGCAAGGCCTTTGCCGCTGGGATTCCGGTCTTCGTTCTCGACCGTGATGTATCCAACGACCGTTACACGCAATATATTGGCGGCGATAACCTCGAGATCGGCCGAGCGGCGGGTCGAAAGGCCGTTGAGCTATTGGGCGGGGCCGGGAAAGCAACGGGAAACGTGGTGGAAATTTGGGGTGGGATGGCTTCGACACCCGCCAACGACCGACACGCCGGGTTTATCGAGGTAATTGCACAGGAACCCGGAGTGAGGATTGTCAACGCGCCGCAGGACGGCGATTGGAAACAGGACCTCGCCTACGGGATCATGACCGACGCGCTGGACGCCCATGCTCGAATCGATCTGGTCTACGCACATAACGACCCGATGGCCTACGGCGCCTACCTGGCGGCCAGAGACGTTCAGCGCGCAGCCGACATCGCTTTTCTCGGAATCGACGGCATCCCGGGCGAGGGCGTCAAGTGGGTGCACGAGGGCATTCTGGACGCCACCTTCCTTTACAAGACACCAGGAGACGAGGGGATCAGACAGGCTTTACACTTTCTCAATGGCGAACCGGTCAAAAAACGTTTGACCTTACCTACCTTGACGATCGATAAAACCAACGCAGCAGAGATACTCGATCAATATGGCGTGCGATAGCGCATACCGACGCATGCAGCGTTTTCCCTAATATCCACTGATGATCAAGAGCACGAGTCACAAGCAGAGCTTCAGCCAAAGGCTATCTCTTACCTTCGCGGGCAGCGCCTTCATTCTGCTGCTGGCCGGCGCGTTTGCCCTGTATCTGATGAGCCAGCTTGGCGCGGCGGTCGAACGAGCGATCAGCGACATTCTGCCGAAAACCCTGGTCGCCATGCGCTTGTCAGAAAATAGCGCCTTACTCGCGGCGTCCGCGCCCAGTCTGACCAATGCCCGCAACCCGCGCGAAACGGAGAATATCGCGGCAGGCCTGGACCAGCTGAAACAGGAAATCGACAACAATGTTGCAGCATTGGAAGAAACCTCCGGGGCCGACCGGCTGGCGCAGGTGCGCAATAACGTGGCAGTGCTCGCCGATACTTTGTCCAAGCTGAAGATCGCAACCAATGATCGAATTGTGCTTGATCAACGACGCGACTCTGCCGTGGCGCGTATTCGAGATGTTCACAGCGAATTTTCCGATACTGTAAGTCCCGTCGTCTGGGGCGTCTCGTCCCTTACCCGGCTGTTCGGTAAGCGCACCGCGCGTATAAACATGGCGGCACTCAAGGCATTGCGTGATCAACACATCGAGAGCATGGTTGCTCTGATGCAGTTGCGGCTCGCATACGCGGAACTTGGGAGGCCGGGGATTTCCGGAGGGCATGCTTCTGCCGCGGAGAATTGGAAGAATTTTGTTGAGACCCTGGAACACACGCTAGCGTTGCTGCAAACTTCCGGGATCGGGGAAAATCCGGTTGCGCAACAATTAACGCAAAGTGGAGAAAACTTCCAAGCTACCTGGCAGCAATCTCATGATTGGACGGGAAGTCGTCACGATCCGGAATTCCAGGAAGCGCTTACGGCCACCATCGCTATTGCGCAGGACAGGCTGGCGCAGCACATATCGACCGCACTACAGAAGACCGAATCCACGATTGCGGATTTCGTTGCACACACGGTCAAGGACATGGGATATGCGCTCGATATCAAGTCTGAGGGAAATCTATCGTTCGCACTGCTGACCGCCGCGGCCGACGCCGACAACCGGGAAAGCGTGTCCGGTCTGCAGGATCGTTACAAGCGTTCCCGCGCAAACTTCCTGATATCGTCGACAGATTTTCTTGGCAGTCGATTATCGCAGCGCAATCCGATTCTCGCGGAGAATGTCGCCGGCATCGAAAGCCATCTCCGAGTGCTTGGTGAGGGCCCGGAGAACCTGTTTGAAATTCGACGCGCGCAATTGATCGTACATACTCAAATAGAGCAACTGTTGACCAGTAACCGAAACGTTGCGGCACAGTTGAAACAGCATGTGGAGCAGTTGGTAAAAGAGGTTCAGGGCCAGGCCTCGAACCTCGGTACACAATTGAACAGGAGCCGCGGTTTGAATCGGGCCTTGTTGATTCTTGTGTTTTTGGTCGGATTGATGCTGCTGCTCATCATTGCAGTGTTTTCCATCAGGACCCTGGGGAAACAGGACCGCGATATACGTCAGGCCGCGATGGTGTTCGAAAGCACCGGCGAGGGGGTCATTATCACCGACGCCCGGGCTCGCATTGTTACTGTCAATCAGGCGTTCAGCGATTTATCCGGTTACGGACGGGACGAGCTGGCCGACCGCAACGTACGAATTCTGCGATCGAAGCGGCATTCCAAAGAATTCTACGATGAGATGTTCGAGACGCTTTCTGAGACAGGACGTTGGGAAGGTGAGACATATACCCGGAACAAATCCGGCAACTCTCACCTGGAGTGGCTCACCGTCAATGTCGTCAAGGACAACCAGAACAGGGTCAGCCAGTATGTGGCGGTCTTCTCCGATGTCGCCATCGTCAAACGATCACTGCAGAAACTCGATCATCTTGCACATCACGATACGCTGACCGGCCTGCCCAATCGGCTGCTTTTGCGCGACCGGCTCGAGCACGCGATCCATCGTGCGCATCGGGAAAACCGCGGCCTGGCCGTGCTCTTCCTCGATCTCGACCGGTTTAAGAATATCAACGATACGTTGGGCCATACCATCGGCGACCAGCTTTTGCGTATCTTCGCCACCAGGCTTTCCAACCGGATCAGAGAAGGCGACACCGTCGCCCGTCTCGGCGGTGACGAATTCATGATTCTTCTGGAAGAATACCGGGCTCCGGAAGACGCGCACGCCGTGGCCCAGGACGTGCTGGATTCTCTCGAACAATCATTCCGTATTCAGGGTCACGAATTGTTTGTATCTGCAAGCATCGGAATCAGCGTGTATCCGGATGATGGTGTCACAGCCGATGATCTTGTCCGCAATTCTGATGCGGCAATGTATCGGGCCAAGGAAAAAGGGAAGAACAACTACCAGTTCTATACCAGCGACCTTACGGCCATCGCACGGGAAAATCTTCGCCTCGAATCCAATCTGCGGCTGGCGCTGGAGCGCGATGAGTTTGTACTTTACTACCAGCCGAAGTGGAACACGGAGACCGGCGAGATCACCGGCGTCGAGGCGCTTCTAAGATGGCAACATCCGGATCGCGGCCTGATCGGACCGGCTGGCTTTTTGACTGCGCTCGAAGATTCCGGCCTGATCCTCCCGGTCGGCAGATGGATACTGCAGACTGCATGTCGCCAGGCGCAGGCCTGGCTGGAACAGGGCCTCCCGACGATCCAGATGTCGGTAAACCTGTCGGGACAGCAGATAGTGGGAAACGCCCTGTTGCAGACGGTGACCGACAGTCTGACTGACAGCCATCTGGACCCCCGATTCCTGGAGCTGGAGCTTACCGAAGGTTTTATCATGCAGCAGCCGGAAGAGGTCGTAGTGCTCTTGAATTCACTCCGCGCACTTGGCATAAGCATTGCGATCGACGATTTTGGTACAGGTCATTCATCGCTGAGCTATCTAAAACAGCTTCCGGTTCAGAAATTGAAGATAGACCGGTCGTTTGTGAGAGACATCCCCGCCGATCCGGATGATATGGCGATCACAAGCGCAATTGTGGCGCTTGGGCACAGGCTGCAAATGTCGATTGTTGCCGAGGGTGTGGAAACGGAGGAACAGCTGGCGTTTCTGATCGATGAAGGCTGCGAGGAGGCACAAGGCTATCTTTTCAGTCAGCCGCTTCCCGAGCATGAAGTCAGACCCTTGTTGCAGCGTGGACGCTATTCCGCCGCCCGGCCCACCGCAAAGGAAACCGCCTGAGAAGGCTTTTCAGCACACCCATCGCCCTGGCATAGAGCCGCATCTGTTACTGATTGTACTTGCGGGCCGCCACCAAACCAGCTGCCAGACCTGAACCTACCCCTCGACGGACGTGCAAAAATCCGTCACACATACAACAGCTTTTAAAAAATTTGGAAAATCAACGGAGTTCCATCGTTGCTCTTTTCGAGAGTAGCGCTATTCCTACTGGGCTGCTTGGTAAGTTCGGTAACACTCAGCCGATCCACAAGCGTCATCGGCAAGGCTCCCGAGCGCCGGACTAGCCGTTGCTCATTCAAGCGAGCGAAACACAGGCGATGGCGCTTGTGGACCGGCCCGAAGGGAGCCCCTTGCCGTCCACTTGACCCATCTTCGTTCAAAAACGCCTCGACTCGCCAAATCTGCATTTGTTAATCCGGCCACCCAATATGCCGGGTTAATGATGTCAGGTACAATCTCGCCGACAATCGCCACAAACCAAAATACCCGTACAACAATACGGGCCAATCTCGATTAGGAGGAACCCCACATGTGTCGTGCTCTCATCCTGACAATCCTGCTTGCAGGACTGATGCAAACAGCTGCAGCAGCAGAAGATCCAGCGTCTTTCGCATGGACCAAGGAAAAATTCGATCTGGTTGCCACGGGTGACAGCAAGCAAGGCGAGCAGGTGGCAAAACAATTCAAGTGCAAGAAGTGCCACAACGAGGATGGCATCAGCGACGATGTAGAGGTTCCCAGCATCGCCGGACAGCGCGCGACCTACATGTACAAGCAGTTCCATGACTTCAAGGCCGGTGTCAGGGAAAGCAGCGACATGAAAAAGGTGGCCAGAAAGATGTCAGAAGAGGACATGATTCACGTCAGCGCCTGGTTCGCTTCGCTCGAACGCCCACCCATGGTGGGCGGAGACCCCATTCTTCAGGTGAAGATCTGCGACAGTTGCCACGAAAAGGATATCGTGGAAAAAGACGATCGAATCGAGGTGGCGCCGATTCTCTCGGGTCAGGTCAGCCAATACCTGGAAGCCAGCATGATGGCCTTCAAGGAAGCGGACCGCAGCAACGATATCTACGGCCGCATGCAGAGCGAGTCGCATAAACTGACCGACGACGAGATAAGGAAGCTCGCAAAATACTACGGCACTGTGGATCTGCCTGAGTAACAGGCCGAAAAAGAAAAAGGGCGATCCTGGTGATCGCCCTTTTTCGGATCCCGGGGACGCTAGTCAGGCAGTACGATCAGCACATTTTCTTCCTGGCTCGAGAACCACGCCGCCAGATCCTTCATATCCTGAAGACTCAGTTCGGCCACCATACTGCCCATCACCAGGTCTTTGCGCTGGCCGGATTTGTATCTTTTCAGCGCCTGCAGGAGATAAGACTCGTACTGTCCGGCAAGACGCGGATTCGCGCCGACAACGCTGTTCCCGTCGACACCGTGACAGCCGGCGCACACTGAGGACTTTTCCTTGCCGGCCTGAGGGTCACCACCGGCAATAACCGGACTGGCGCCCAATGCTGCAGACAGAACTGCGAGATAGATAGTTTTTTTCATTTTTTTACCTCGCCTATTTTCCGGCCGTTGAGAAAAACGCCGCGATATCCGCAATGTCCTGGTCGCTCAGACTGCTTGCATTCACATGCATGGTGTCGTGCCCCCTGGCCCCTTTGCGATAGGCAAGCAACGCTGAGATGACGTAGGCCTCGTTCTGTCCACCTACCTTTGGAACATGATAGTTGGGGTAGGCGTTCGAATATGACGGGATGGCGTGACAACCCAGGCAGCTTTCAGCCTTGACCCTGCCCTGCGCCGGATCACCCTCGAAAGCATGGACAGATGAAACGGCAAATGCCGTCGACAACAGAGCCACCTTCACCCCGCGCCCACAATGCGTCAGCATAACTCCTCCTTATAGTAGTTCTGGTTTCGAACCCGAAGTATAAGCGGAACAGAAGCCGTTTTCGCAAAGTCCGATTTTTGCCCTCACCCCTTGCTCATGCAAGTTGGTCACATACCGCATGGATCCGAGGTGCCTCCGGCTGGCGACCACCGAGTCCCGGCCCGACGCCGCGGATAATTTACCTACGAAACAAAAGGTTATTTCGGTGATACGCGGGCGCCGCCCCCGCCACGGTCGAGAGGTCAGTCCGCGCCCACATTATCCGCAGAAAATACTTCGGTCTCAGGATGGAATGCGAACCAGGCAAACCAAAAGCCCGAGACCGCGGCGAGTTCCCTGCCGTCCGCGTCGAATGCCCGCGCACTCTCGGCGGTCCGATCAAAACGGACAGTCAGATCCAGGCCCGCAAATCTGTCACTGATCTCCCGGCGGCCGGTTCGAGACAGCTCGGCGAACGGATACGCCTTGAACCGGCCATCGACCGCCAGGCCCAGTACACGCTCTTTGGGGTGGTAGCGGCGTGAACTCGCGCTTACCGGAAAATAGACCTCCACGTTTCCCGAATACCCGGCATAGGGGTCCTGACCATAATCCCGCCTGAAGCCCGTTTCCGTGGACAGCACCTTGGTATCGGGGTGTTCCGCCTTCCAGGCACCCCAGCTGGTATGCGCCAGTGGAACCTGGGTCAGCCGTTCACCCTTAAGCGGGCCCGCGACGGCCCGCATGAGCAGTTGACTCCAGAGTGACTCCGTCCCACGGTCGTACAGCAGGACATCACTGTTATACAACAGCCCCGATACACCGAAGGACAGCCGCCTGCCTCCAGCATCCGACCTGAAAGCCATCCCGGTACCGCACAGGGGACAGTACGTAACCGCGATTGAATCTTCGCCGAATCGATCGTTAACCACCTCGTGCCAGTTCATGATGGCTATGGGGTAGGCCCTGGCCTGGTCATCCCGCGCCAGCCCGAGCACACGGTCTTTTTCAGCGAGAAAACTCGCGTCGGCAGCCGCAATGAACTCAGGCCGATCGATCGAAGGAATACCGTCGCGTGGCGGTCCGCCGAGATGGATCTGGTCTGCGGGCACCAGGCTGCCGGTAAGATCGAAACCGTTGTCATTACGCCCGCAAGCCACCGAAACAAGAAGGATCAGCAGCGCGATGAGCAAAGCAGATCTGAAAAAAGCCGGTCTAAGCATATTTGCGATTCCGTGGAATGAGACCTTGCTTATCAGACCCGCGATACGGCGGCTCCATTTCAACCCCTGACTCGGCATACCACCCGACAAGACTGTCCGTCTTGATCCGCCGTGCGTCGTTCAGATCCCGTTTGTTGGTCATGCCGCGCCGTTCTGTGTAGTGTGGTATTGGCAAGGGGCGAACCCGGCCCGAGCCGGACCCGCTGCACCACATCGACTGAATGGGTGTCTTATGTCGTCGCTGCGCATTCGTTATCAGACCATCGAGTTCGACGACCTGGATATTCACATTCGGACATTGCGGGACAACCAGCAATTTTGTGATACCGATGGTGTCGCGGAAGCGCTCGGCATTTCGTCAGCCATGTGGCCCCTGTTTGGCGTGGTCTGGCCTTCGGGCGAGATACTCGCCCATCTCATGTCCGACTTTGAAATAGTCGGAAAACGCATCCTGGAAGTCGGCTGCGGTATCGGACTCGCAAGCCTGGTGCTCAATCACCGCTCGGCGGACATCACGGCCACGGATTACCACCCGGAAGCAGGAAGCTTTCTGCAGCAGAACGCCAAACTCAACGACGACCGACAGATACCTTTTGTGCGCACGGGATGGGGCGACGCCAATAGCGGCCTCGGTGAGTTCGATCTCATCATAGGCAGCGATCTGTTGTACGAAAGAGAGTACGTCGATTTACTGGCTGCCTTCATCGACCAGCATGCCAAGCCACATTGCGATGTCATCATCGTCGATCCGGGCCGCGGCAATCATGCGCGATTCAGCAGGCACATGATCGGCCTGGGCTATTCCCACAGTCAGTCGAAACCCGAGAACGCAGACTATCTCGCGCAACCCTTCAAAGGACAGATCCTCCGCTATGCCTCGTAGCCCTCAGGGGCAAACAATCCACGTCTTGAAATCTCACCCAGTCAGCCATCATGGTGGTAAAGACGGCAGATTTCGATAAGCCCCATCGCGCAGAACACGGGCCTGATCGAGCAATATTCTCCAGTCCGGGCTGACGGATTCCAATGTCGCCGTATCCGCATCGGCCGATTCTGCGTCGAGCAACCGCAACATCAGGCAAAAAGCTTCGCGCCGCGTCTCCAACGAGTTTGCCACGACCCGTCCTGATCGCTGACGCTGACGCTGCATCACCTGCAGGGTCCGTTTTGCACGCTCCAGCTGATCACGCAAAGGCAGGGCAAGATCGAAACCCAATGCGACCCGCGCCTCGTCATCGCCCAGCCACTCGCTGTCGCCGTCGCTGACCAGCGGGACATCCTGCTCCATCTCCCGCCATGCCAGGCGCCCTGCACCCACCGGATCATCGTCGGCAGGGTCCGGCGGAAACTTGTAGAAACCCCAACGGGCGCCCATCGCACATTCAATCAACACCTTGTCCTGATCCACACGACAGTCGCTGCCGGGACAATCGACAGCTTTCACCCAGGCACGCGGGTCTGCCTTCCAGGCACAGAAATCACGGTCCGGGGGACGCCCATAGGCCGCCTCCAGCGCCTGCCAGACTTCGTTGAAAGCAACCCACTCCTGCCGGTAATCGCGATTTCGGCGCAGGAATTCCCATGCCCACTGTGCGCTACTGAGATTGTGGGTAAAGGCGTACTCCTCGGGATTGTGCGAATCATGAAAAACCATGAACGCATGGTAACTCAGCCAGACTGGACGGCCGTACCGGCATGGTCCAGGCTTGAACCATGAAACACCCGAAGCTCCAGGAAATGATGCAACGCCTGATCGGCTCGCCTTCGGTCAGCAGCGTGAGCCCGGAATGGGACCAGTCCAATGTCCGGGTTATCGATCATCTTGCAGACTGGTGTGAGGCCGCTGGCTTTAGAGTCGAGCGTCTGCCGATCGCGAACCACCCGGGCAAGTTCAACCTGGTCGCGATTGCGGGTAGCGGACCGGACGGTCTGGTGCTCTCCGGCCATACCGACACGGTGCCCTACGACGAGGCACGCTGGCGCTCCGACCCGTTCACGCTGACCGAACGCGATGATCGCTGGTATGGCTTGGGTACCTGTGACATGAAAGGCTTCTTCGCCCTGGCGCTGGATGCCATCCGGGGTATCGACCTGGACAGGCTGAAACACCCCCTGATCCTGCTTGCCACCGCCAATGAAGAGAGCGATATGTGCGGCGCCAGGGCGTTGCTCGACACGCATCATGGGCTCGGTCGCCACGCCGTGATCGGCGAACCCACCGGACTCCGGCCGATTCGCCTGCACAAGGGTATCGCCATGGAGGCCATCCGACTGCAGGGGCGTTCCGGACATTCCAGTGACCCGGCGCTGGGGGTCAGCGCGCTCGAAGGCATGCATCAGGCCATGGCCGAACTGATTGCATGGCGCAGCGATCTGCAGGCACGTTATCGCAATCCGCTGTTTGCGGTCGAGGTGCCGACCATCAATCTGGGACACATCCATGGCGGTGACAATCCAAACCGGATCTGCGCGCAGTGTGAATTGCATTTCGACATCCGCCCACTTCCCGGCATGGACCTCGACGAGCTGCGCGGCGAGATTGACCGGCGCATCGGCGAACGCCTGCAGGGCAGCGGCCTGTCATTCGAGCGGATATCGTTGTTCGAGGGCACCCCCGCCATGGAAACGCCGGCCGAGTCCGCCATCGTCAAGGCCGCCGAGGCATTGACCGGATTTACGGCCGGTGCTGTCGCCTTTGGCACTGAAGGTCCGTATATGAACCAGATGGGGATGCAGACCGTCATCATGGGTCCGGGCAGCATCGACCAGGCGCATAAACCTGATGAGTTTCTCGCACTGGATCAGATCGAGCCCGGAAAACACATCATCCGCGAACTGGTGACGCGATTCTGCAAAAGCTGACCCAGCCAGTGGAAAACTGGCCCGCCAGCCGCGCAGCCGTTCACATCAGGCCGCGGGGTGCCAACCTGCATCCGCCCAGATTTCGCCGCTGATCGCCGCGTTGGTGATCATGAAGCAGATCGCGTCCGCGATCTCGTCAGGACGGATCAGTCGGCCGAGCTGGGTGTCAGGCAGTATGTACTTTTCGATGTACTCCTGACCAAGTGCCCGCACCATTGGCGTATCCGTAAAGCCCGGGTGTATGACACCGCAGCGCACACCAAAGAAGATCGCTTCCTTCATCAAGGTTGCGGCCGCGCCCTCAAGGCCGGCCTTGGTGGACGCGTACGAAATCTGTCCTTTGTTGCCTTGGGAAGACACGGAGCCAATAAAGACCACCGTACCCTGAATACCCTCGTCGGGTTTCCAGCGCCCGAGACCTTGCCGCTTGCGTTCCTCGGCAAGGATTCCGACCATCTCCAGCGCCCAGTAGACGGGTGCGATCAGATTCACTTCAATCACGCTACGGAAGGTTTCAGCGGGATAAATCTCGGCCTTACCGGTTTCTTTATTGACCCGCAGGGAAAGGCTGTCGCGCGTGATGCCGGCTGCAGGCACGCAGATGTTCACCGCCCCGTGTTTGTCTCTCAACTCCTGGTATACGCCTTTGCGAAACGCCTCGTCGGTCACGTCTCCCCGGTAGGGAACAGCCACCTCCCTGCCCGCTTCCTTATTGACCTGTTCGGTCACTTCATCCAGAGCCTCGGTGAAATCCACCATCGCCACCGTCTTGACGCCCCGAAGCGCCAAGTCCCGACACACGGCGTGTCCGATACCGCTGGCGGCCCCCGTAACAACTGCGACTTTGTCTTTGATTTCCACAAGCTTTCCAACCCCAGGATTGATGAGAATATTGTGCCTGAACACCTGCTAGCTTAACGCGGATTTTGTGCGATGCAACAATTTTAGGCTCTGGCATGGAATAACCGTCGGGCGTCCGGCGTTCTCGGCACCGTGTGGGGCGAAGATCTCGCTCGGGATATGTCGAGCGCGGCCGGTTACACAGACATCGAGGTGAACCTGCCGGCATTGACCCGGGACCCTGCGCAAAAGCGCAGGGTCCACTTCACTTGCAAGCTGCCGCCATTTATTCTGCACGGGCTGCTGAAGCAGAAGCACGACGGATTGGATCGATAAGTACACTGTAGGGCAGGCTCTACCTGCCGACGTCGGGCACAGCCCGGCCTACACCAGGTAGGAAGCCGCGGGGCCATGAGCAAACAGAACAAGAACAATGCAGATTTCGTCTGCTGGTTTCGCCAGTCATCGCCCTATATCCATGCGCATCGCGGCAGGGTGTTTGTGCTGTCGTTCGGTGGTGAGGCACTGACTGAAGAAGGCTTCGCCAACCTGATTCACGACATCGCACTGCTCAATGGCCTGGGGATCCGCCTGGTGCTGGTGCCGGGCGCACGTCCGCAGATTGAACGCCAGCTCTCCAGTCGCGGCGCCAGACTGCAGCTCGCCGGCGGCCTGCGGGTGACCGATGACGATGCCCTGGCCTGCGTCAAGGAGGCCAATGGCGCGGTGCGGGTCGAAATCGAGGCCCTGCTGTCCATGGGGCTGGCGAACTCACCGATGGCCGGAATCAGGATCCGGGTGGGGTCCGGCAATTTCGTCACTGCAAAGCCGCTCGGGGTGATAGATGGTGTCGACTACCAGCATACGGGCGAGGTCCGCAGGGTCGATGTGGAGGCACTCAGAAACCTGCTCGACAGCAACAGCATCGCGCTGGTGCCGGCGCTCGGCTATTCGCCGACGGGCGAGGTCTTCAATCTCAGTGCTGCTGATGTCGCGGGTGCGGTCGCCGCCTCGCTGGGTGCGGACAAGCTGATCTTTCTTACCGAGTGCAAAGTGGCTGACGGTCGGGGGCGCCTGATCAGCAGCATGGTGCCGAAAGAGGTCGACCAGTATCTATCCAGGCGCAAGCGCATCCCTGAAGACCAGGCCCGGGTGATGCACAACGCAGCAGTCGCCTGCAGGGCAGGCGTGAATCGTGTGCATATCCTGGATCGTCATCACGACGGCATCCTGCTGTCCGAACTGTTCACCCGTGACGGCGCAGGCACCCTGATCACGGCGGAACCCTACGAGTTGACGCGTACCGCGCGGATCAATGATGTCGGCGGCATCCTCGAACTCATCAAGCCGATGGAGGTCACGGGTGCTCTCGTCAAACGCTCGCGTGAGCTGCTCGAGCAGGAGATCAAACAGTTCAGCGTCGTCGAACGTGACGGTGCCGTGATCGCCTGCGCCGCGCTGTATCCGTTTCCCAAAGAAGGAATGGCTGAAGTGGCCTGCATTGCGGTGCACCCGGACTACCGCGGCGCCGCGCGTGGTGACGCACTGATGCGGCATATCGAGGACAGGGCCCGCGCCATGGACATCGACAGGCTGTTTGTCTTGTCGACCCGCACGGCGCATTGGTTCCGCGAGCGCGGTTTTCAGACTGCACCGGTCGAGCAACTGCCCAAACGTCGGCGGGATCTTTACAACTGGCGCCGCGGTTCGAAGGTGTTCGTGAAGTCCCTTTAACCTGCAAATTGCACGAAGGGTTCGGGAATCAGGGCGTAACAGGTTAACGCACCATCAGGGTGCGCAGGGGGTGGGTTTTGCGCCTTGATGGCGCCGAAAAAACCCGAAATCCCCCCATATCCCCATGGCACAACAATTGCGTTGCATGATTGGCTGCTACCGGGGGAAACAACAATGCCATACCGGAAACGTCGTCCAAGAGCGGCGGCAGGCCACCATCGGCTGACCCTGCCCGCGGTGCTTTATGTGGCCGGTGCTGTGCTGATCCTCAATGCCTGGCTGGTAAGTCAACAAGTATTGAGTTTCTGAGGCCAGGAATCCGGATCAGCTCGTCGGAACGAGCTCGCGGATCAATTTGATGAACGCCTCAGCGACCGGGTTGTCCAGATTGGCGCGCGTGCGTGCTATCCAAAGGGTCCGCCGGATACGCAGACCCTCGACCCGGATAAGATGCAGCTGCCCCGCTCTTATGGCGCCCTCGACCGCGAAACGTGGCAGAAAGCTCACATGCCGCCCGCGCTCCAGCATCTCGACGATGGTGTCCGTCGATCCCACCTCTATCGCGATCGGTATCTGGTGGATGCCGATGTCGGCCAGGGCACGGTCCAGTGTTATCCGCATCGAGGACTCGCGCTCCCGCAGCACATAGCTGAGCTGCGGAATCTCGGAAACCGCCAGCAGCTCACAAGTCCCGCGCGGATGCCTGGGCGAACAGACCAGGACCAGTTCATCCTCCAACCATTTCTGGACCAGGACATCCGGGTGGTCGGGCTGGATCTCGGTCAGGGCCAGATCGGCGAGACCGGTGGCCAGGCGGGTATGGATACTGCGGCTGTAGCCCACCCGACTGTCGATCCGGTAATCCGGATAGGCATCTGAAAAAGCCAGCAGCAGGTCCGGCAACAGATGCTCGCCGATCGACTGGGTGACGGCCAGCCGCAGGCGGCTCCTGCCTGCCTTCAACTGCCGGAGATCGCCCAACAGTTCAAGTTGGTGATCCATCACCAGCCTCGAAAAGGCGTACACGCGTTCACCCGCGGTGGTCAGGCGCAAACGACCCGCCTCGCGCACCATCAATTCGATATCGAAGCAGCGTTCGAGTGCGCGCAGGCGCTTGGTGACGGCCGGCTGACCGATATTGAGCGCACGCCCGGCCTCTGCAACGCCCCCACGTTCGACTATCTCGCGCAGCGTCGCCAGGGCCTTCAGATCAGGCAGGTTTTTATATTCCATATGGGAATGTTAGCTTTTTAGGATTCATTAGCAATAGGTGAAAATATACCGCAAAATGCGTGCAGTATATGTGTTGCCGCCGGCCTAACACCGCTCCTGTGGTCATCCAGCCTGCCCTACACCGCTTTCCTGGACGGAATTTAGCCCCACATCGCGATTCCACGCGCATCGAGCAAATGCCGTCTGCCGACCGTCGCATTTTGGACCAATGCACGCGCCGCTCGCTGCGTGTCAGTGGCTCGTTGAAAAGTATTTTAAAGAGGTACCCGCATGAGCAATGGATCCGAACACGCGGCACAGACACCCAACGTCGAACCAGCGCCGGAACCTGCGGTGGAAAAAGCACCGAAACCTGCGGTCGAAAAAGCACCCGCAGCAAAGCCCATGTTGAGCGTCAATGCGAAACAGCTCATCGCCGGCGCCCTGTTTGCCGCGCTGGCCTTGTACTTGTCCACCGTGGTGCCTTCGATCGAGATCGCCTGGGTCACCGGTTTTCTGATGTTGACCATCTACCTGTTCGCATTCGAGATTGTCGGTGTGGACGTGGCTGCCGCCACCATCATGGTTCTTCTGGGTCTGACGTCGTTATTCGCGCCCGCAATGGGGCTGTCGCAAGGTCTGGTGGACAATAAGCACCTGTTCGACGGCTTCGCTTCCAACGCGGTGATGTCGATCATCGCGGTCATGATCATTGGTGCCGGTCTCGACAAAACCGGGGTGATGTCCAAGGTCGCGGCATTCATCCTGAAGATGGGCGGCACCACCGAGACCCGCATCATCCCGATCATCTCCAGTACTGTAGCCATCATTTCTTCGTTCATGCAGAACGTCGGCGCCGCGGCCCTGTTCCTGCCGGTTGTCTCGAGGATCTCGGCACGCTCCGGCCTGCCGATGTCTCGCCTGCTGATGCCAATGGGTTTCTGCGCCATCCTCGGCGGCACCGTGACCATGGTCGGATCGAGCCCGCTGATACTGCTCAACGACCTGATTCTGACCTCGAACAGGGCGCTGCCTGCCGAACAGCAGATGGACACCTGGCACCTGTTCTCGGTAACCCCGGTCGGTCTCGCGCTGGTCGCCACCGGCATCATCTATTTCATGATCGCCGGCCGTTTCGTGCTGCCCGTGAGCCAGGGCACGAAGAGCAAAGACGATGCGATGAGCTACTTCCGCAACACGTACAAGCTCGATTACGAGCTGTTCGAGGTGGAGGTGCCGGAGGAAAGCGAACTGGTCGGCAAGCAGCTGGACGACGTCGAGCACCTGGACCGGGTGCGCGTAATAGCGTCGGCCAGTGGCGGCACCATGAAGGTCGGTCCGGGCACTATCGCACGCGACACCGGGATCTCCGCCGGCATAGTGCTGGGCATCATCGCATCGCCAAAGAACCTGCTCGAGTTCGTCGATAAATACGAGCTCGATCTGCACAGCAGCATCGACGTCCTCGGCGAGGTCTTCTCGGCGACAAAATCCGGCGTGGCCGAGGTGGTTATCCCGCCGAGTTCCAACCTGGTCGGCAAGAGCGCACGCGACGTCTGGATGCGCAAGACCTTTGGCATCGCCATGGTCGCCCTGCATCGTAACGGCGAGACCATGCGTGAAGGCGACGATATCCGCAGCACGCCGCTGCAGGGCGGCGACACCCTCATCGTGCACACCCAGTGGGATTCACTGGCGCGCCTGCAGAAAGACCGCAACTTTGTCGTCGTGACGACCGAATTCCCGCACGAGGAACTCCGTCCCACCAAGGTCGCGCATGCCGGCATCTTCTTTTCGATCGCACTCTGCATGGTGTTGTTCACCGACCTTCGCCTTTCCGTTGCCCTGCTGACGGGCGCGATAGGCATGATCCTGTCGGGGGTACTGAAAATAGAAGAGGCCTACACCGCGGTCAGCTGGAAGACCGTTTTTCTACTTGCCTCACTGATCCCGCTCGGGCTCGCCGTAGAGACCTCCGGCACCGCAAAATGGATCGCCGAACAGACGCTCAGCGTGGTGGGTACCATGCCGATCTGGGTGATTCAGTCCTCTGTCGCTCTGCTTGCCACCTTCTTTACACTGGTGATGTCGAACGTGGGTGCAACCGTGCTGCTGGTACCCCTGGCGGTCAACATCGCCATTGGCGCAGGTGCCAACCCGGCGGTGTTCGCACTGACGGTCGCGATCGCCACATCGAATTCCTTCCTCATCCCGACCCACCAGGTGAACGCCCTGATCATGGGCCCGGCCGGCTACCGGGTACCGGATTTCATGCGCGCGGGTGGCATCATGACCGTGTTGTTCCTGGTCGTGGCGATGGTAATGATGAACCTCATCTTCTGATTGCCCGGATCCGGTGCCGACCCGGGCACCGGATTTCCTTCTGTGCAGGGATTCCCGGATGGCCTCATCAACGGTCGCGAGCCTTGCCCCGCATGGGGGCATTTCATCAAAAATACTCACGAGATGTGCCAAAGTTGTGCGGAACCGACACTATCTGCGGACGATGATCGTTTAAGATAGGCCCCCGGAGCTGCCGCAGACTGGAAAACTTGCAGGCACGGCGAAGAATCACAGCGCGCACGAAATTTGCAGGCAATTGACCCGCGAACCTCGCGCTGCTTCGGTAGCAATCAACGGAACACAGCTATGCCATCCGATATCGCCGTTTACGGCCTCGGCGTCATGGGCCGCAACATCGCCCTCAACATGGCCGACCACGGACTCAAGGTCGCGGTCTACAACCGTACCGCCAGCGTCACCGATGATTTCGTCGCCCGACTCCCCGCCGACTCGACCATCGTGGCATGCCGCGATCTTGCCGGGCTGACGGCCTCGCTCGCCCGGCCACGGACCGTATTCCTGATGGCGACCGCCGGAAAGGTGGTCGATCTGGTCATCGAAGGTCTGCTGCCACACCTGGAACCCGGCGACATCATCATCGACGGCGGAAACTCGTTTTTCAAAGACAGTCAGCGGCGCTGGCAGGAACTGGCCGCACAGGATATCCGCTTTCTCGGCGTCGGGATCTCCGGCGGCGAGGAAGGCGCCAGACACGGGCCCTCCATCATGCCCGGTGGCGACCCTGCGGCCTGGCCGCAGGTCAGCGACATCTTCCAGCGCATCGCGGCCAGAGCGGACGACGGCGAGCCCTGCTGCCGCTGGGTGGGGGATGGCGGCGCCGGCCACTACGTGAAAATGATCCACAACGGCATCGAATACGGCGACATGCAGCTGATCGCCGAGGCCTGGCAGCTGATGCGCGACGGTCTGGGCATGCCGTCGCAGGAGATCGCAGCAACCTTCGCGAGCTGGAATCAGGGTCCACTGGCGTCGTATCTCATCGAAATCACCGCCGAGATCCTGAAGGTCACCGAGGCCGACGGCAGCGCGCGTGTTGACCACATCCTGGATTCAGCCGGGCAAAAGGGTACCGGCCGCTGGACAGCGATCGATGCCCTGGAACTCGGCGTTCCGCTGACCCTGATTGCCGAGGCCGTGTTTGCACGCACCTTGTCTGCGATGAAACAGGAACGGGTGGCCGCGGCAACTCGTCTGAGTGACTCGAGGCCGGTCTTCGATGGCGACCTGCGGGCGATGCTCGATGCCATCCACGATGCCCTTTATGCGGCCAAGATCATCTCCTACACCCAGGGCTTTCTGCAGATGCGCCAGGCGGCTATCGAGCATGGGTGGAAGCTGGACTATGGAGAGATCGCACTTTTGTGGCGCGCCGGATGCATCATCCGCAGCCGTTTTCTCGACGACATCAAACAGGCCTTCGGTCGCGACCCGGGGCTGCCCAGCCTGTTGTTCGACGATTTTTTTGCATCCGCGGTGCGTGACGCTCAGCCGGGCTGGCGGGAGGCCGTCACGCTCGGCGTACGGATGGGCATACCCCTGCCGGCCCTGGGTTCCGCACTGAGTTTCTATGACGGCTATCGCAGCGCGGTGGTACCCGCAAACCTGCTGCAGGCACAGCGCGACTACTTTGGCGCACATACCTATCGACGCATTGATCGCGAAGCCGGGTCAAGCTGGCACACGCGCTGGACGGACGACCAGATCGAAGAACCTGTCGAATGAATGAAGCCTGCAGTCTGATCATCTTCGGTGCGACCGGCAATCTGGCACAGCTCAAGCTGCTGCCGGCCCTGTATCACCTGGAAACGGCCGGCCTGCTGCCAGATGGGCTGCGTATTATCTGCTCGGGGCGCACGGACTACAGCCAGGAGACCTGGGAAAGCCAGGTTCGGGAGGTCCTGTCGAGGCATGCGCGCGATCCGCTGGAGGCATCAGACTGCGAGACATTCTGCCGGCGTATGCATTACTTTCGCGGCGACCTGGCCAAGCCGGATACCTTCCGGCAGCTCGCCGCACTCTTGCGTGATGCCCGTTTTCCAGACAACCAGGTGTTCTATATCTCGCTGCCACCGTCCGCCTATGTCGGGGTCATCGAGTCGCTGGAGAGCCACGGGATGCTGGAGGAAAACGGCGCCTGGCGACGCGTCGTAATCGAAAAGCCGTTCGGCTCCAGCCTGAAAAGCGCGCAGGACCTGCATAAGACGATCAGCCGCCACCTGCGTGAGGAGCAGACCTATCGCATCGACCACTACATGGGCAAGGCGATGGTGCAGAACATCCTGGTGTCACGTTTTGCCAACCTGATGCTCGAGCCACTGTGGAACCGCGACTACATCGACCACGTGCAGATCACCCGCACGGAACAACTCGGTGTAGGCCGCCGCGCGGGTTTTTATGAAGGCACCGGCGCACTGCGCGATATGCTGCAAAGCCATCTGATGCAACTTATGGCGCTGGTCGCCATGGAACCCCCGGTATCCATGGATGCCGACGACCTGCGCGACGAAAAGGTAAAGGTCCTCAAATCGATACGCCCGATCTCCCCCGGGTCGGTGCAGACGCACGCCTACCGTGCCCAATACGCACACGGCAGCATCGACGGCAAGGAGGTACCCGGATACCTGGAAGAACCCGACGTTGCGCCGGGTAGCGTCACCGAGACCTATGCGGCCTTGAAACTCTACGTCGACAACTGGCGCTGGGGCGACGTACCCTTCTATCTGCGCACCGGCAAGCGCATGGCCGAGGCCCGTACCATGGTCGCGATCTGCTTCAAGCAACCGCCGAAACACTTCTTCCGCAGCGCCCATATCGACCAGCCCCCGGCGAACTGGCTGATCATGAGCATCGCGCCCGAAGAATCGCTGCGGCTGGAGATATCCGTCAAGCAACCCGGGTTGGAGATGAAGACCCGACAGATCAGCCTGGATGCCCCTTTCCGCTGTGAACACCATGAGCGTGCAGGCGCCTATGAAGGCCTGCTGCTCGACGTTCTCGAGGGCGACCGCTCGCTGTTTCTGCGATACGACGAGGTCGAATGGGCCTGGCGTGTCGTCGACCCGGTGCTGACGGCCTGGGCCGGTGAGCAAGGGCCCATCCCCACCCATCCCGCCGGCGAATGGGAGCCCGAGGAGGCAAATCGCCTGTTCAGCAAACAACAAGCGCTGGCGCCACCAGCTGAACCC
The DNA here is from genome assembly GCA_963759055.1 of uncultured Gammaproteobacteria bacterium. Classification (GTDB taxonomy): domain Bacteria; phylum Pseudomonadota; class Gammaproteobacteria; order Chromatiales; family Chromatiaceae; genus Thiosocius. Next base: position 97,105 of record CAVWYD010000034.1, on the reverse strand, counting down.
GCAATGACAAACGACGATCCGGGGGTTCACTGGCAGACCGAGGCCGACGCGGCAGCCGTTGCAGATACGGCATGCCGGCTGATCGGCATCGCGGCGCGCAATGCGATCAGAGAGCGTGGCCGCTTCCGCCTCGTCCTGGCCGGCGGCAGCACCCCTCTGGCCATGTATCGACGGCTTGCAGTCAGCGGCCAGAAATGGAAACGCTGGTCGCTCTACTATGGAGACGAACGCTGCGTGCCGGTCGACCACCCGGAGCGCAACAGCCACCTCGTCACCCAGACCGGACTCGCTACGCGCGTCGGAAAACACTATCCGATACGCACCGAGCTCGGGGCCGAGCAGGCCGCTGCCGAGTACCGGGCACGTATCAAAAAGGCGCTGCCGTTCGACATGGTGCTGCTGGGCATGGGCGAAGACGGCCATACAGCCAGCCTGTTCCCGGACCGGCACTGGCCGGAAGAAACCGTATTCAGAGTCCAAAACGCACCAAAACCACCGCCAGACCGGGTCACGCTGGGGATCAGGGCGCTGCAGGACTGCCGTTGCATGCTCGTCCTGGTGACGGGTACGAACAAGGCCGATGCGGTGCAGAAATGGCGCAATGGCAAAGATCTGCCGATCGCCAGGGTAAGCAACATCGGGCATGCCCTGGTGCTGGCAGAGAGAAAATGCCTGGCGTTTGCGAATGGTCAATCTGTTGAGGGTGCCGAGGCGATAGAGTCAACCGCATGAGGTATCTCGCGGCAGATATCGGTGGCACCTACAGCCGGCTAGCATGGTCCGGGGACTCCGTTGCGGGGGACGAACAAGATCAGGTGTTCAGCAACGCAGATTTCGACAGTCTCGAGGCAGTCCTGGAACATGGCCAGACCATGCACGGATCTGCCGGCCTGCCGCTCGATCACATGGTACTTGCGGTGCCGGGACCAGTGCATGACGACCCGGTCGTGCTGACCAATATCGACTGGCAGCTGGACCGGGACAGCCTGCGCGATCGCTTCCAGTCCGCAAGACTGACTGTCGTAAACGACTTTCAGGCCGCGGCGCTGGGCGCAGTTGCAACGACATCCGAAAGTCGCAAAATGCTGAACGGCGCGGAACAAGATGATGGCCCGGTGGTCGTCGCCGGTGCGGGCACGGGCCTCGGCATGGCCTGGCTACCACAGGCTCAAGGGACTAAACTGCCGCAGGCTACCGAAGGCGGTCATCTCGACTTTGCTCCCAACAATCAGGACCAGCTCGGGCTGTACCGTTGGCTGGCTGTTCGCTACGGCCATGTGTCGTATGAGCGCATCCTCAGTGGTGACGGTCTACTCGACACCTATCGATATATCGCCGGCGACACAGCGAAGGCTGCAGATCCGGCTCAGATAACGGCATTGGCACGACAGGACGACGCCCATGCGAGGGACGCCGTGCAGATGTTCGTCGAGATTTTCGCGGCCTATGCCGGCAACCTTGCCCTGGCATTCAGCCCCACCGGAGGGATCTATCTGTGCGGTGGGCTGACCGTACATCTGGCGGAGTGGTTCGACCCGGACACATTCCGGGCTGCGTATGCAGCGAAAGGCAGAATGAGGGCGGTGGTGCAGCGCATCCCGGTTTTTCTTGTTACCCGTCACGATATCGGCCTGGCGGGTGCAAAAATGCTTGCAAAAAATTATGCGGGGCAGATTCATGAGCAGTAGTGACGAACAGCACCACCTTTACAAGTACTACGTCGATACACAGGCGGTCAGCGATCTGACACGCCGCACCCTGGTGCTGGTGCTGGCCGGGGGCGAGGGTTCACGCCTGAGAAACCTCACCAAATGGCGTGCAAAACCCGCTGTACCTTTTGGCGGGAAATACCGGATCATCGATTTCGCCCTGTCCAACTGCATCAACTCGGGCATGCGGCGTATCGGCGTCCTGACCCAATACAAATCGCATTCGCTGATCCGCCACCTGCAGCGCGCCTGGGGTTTCATGCGGCCGGAAATCGGCGAGTTCGTTGAGATCATCCCGGCCCAGCAGCGTCTGCGCCCGGAGTGGTACCAGGGAACGGCGGATGCGATCTACCAGAATCTGGACATCATCTACCGCCACGAGCCGGACTATGTCCTGGTGCTCGGCGGTGATCATATCTACACCATGAACTACGCCAAGATGCTGGCCGCGCATGTGCAGACCGGTGCCGAGCTGACGGTCGGCTGCATCGAAGTTCCCCTGGAGGAAGCCAAGGGTTTCGGGGTGATGTCGGTCGACGAGGAATTCCGGATCACACGCTTTACCGAGAAGCCTGAAGAGCCTGAATGTGTCCCTGGCAAGCAGGATATGGCGCTGGCCTCCATGGGTATCTATATCTTCTCGATGGAGTTTCTGACCAGTGCCCTGATCCACGACGCGGAAGACGAGGCATCGCAACACGATTTCGGCAAGAACATCATCCCCGCCGCCATCCAGAACGCCAAGTCGGTCGCCTACCCGTACCTCAACAGTCGCGGAGAACCGGACTACTGGCGCGATGTCGGATCCATCTATTCCTACTGGAAAGCCAATATCGAGCTCTGCGATATAGAACCGGAGCTCAACCTGTACGAGCGCGACTGGCCGATCTGGACCTACCAGAGTCAGAGCCCACCTGCCAAATTCGCATTTGACGACGAGGGTCGCCGTGGCCAGGCCATCGATTCGCTGGTTGCCGGTGGCTGCATCATCTCCGGTGCGAAGGTGAAGCGCTCAGTAATCTTTTTCAACACGCGCGTCGAGACTGGTTCCTATGTGCGCAAGAGCGTGGTCTTGCCCAAGGTAAGGATCGGCAAAAACTGCCTCATAAAGAACTGCGTCATCGACAAGGGTACGGTGATCCCCGACGGTTTTCAGGTGGGCGTCGACCTTGAAGAAGACCGCAGACGCTTCATCGTGACCGATGAAGGAATCGTGCTGGTTACGCCGGGCATGATGAATCAGCGCCTGCACTACGAACGCGACTGAACCATGGAAAAATCAGCTAAACCACCCGTAAACCTGGTGCTGTGCTGGCACATGCACCAGCCTTGGTACCGTGAGAGTGAGCACGGCGATTACCGCCTGCCCTGGGTCTACCTCCACGCCCTCAAGGACTACGTTGACATGGCGGCCCACCTCGAGGCCCATCCCAGAATGCGTTGCGTGGTCAACTTCACCCCGGTACTGCTGGAACAGATCGACGACTACGCCAACCAGTTCAAGCAGCACCTGGATAAGGGAAGCCGCTTCTGTGAGCCTCTGCTCAACCTGCTCGCCGGGGTTGATGACATACCGCCGGACAACGAGTCGCGCGCCGAGATCGTGCGTGCCTGCCGGAGGGCGCACGCCCCCTTGATGATCGATGTGCATCCGCGTTTTCGCGCCCTGTTCGACATGGTGATGACAGCGAACGGCGAAAACGTCGACGAAGGCCGTCTGGCTTACATGAACGAGCAGTTCTTCCTCGACCTGCTGTGCTGGTATCACCTGGCCTGGCTGGGGCATTCGTTGAAACAGCTGCCCCGGGTCAGGGGGATGCTGGAAAATGACGCTACCTTCGACCAGGCTACGCGACGGAAACTGCTGAAGATCATGTCCGAGGCCTTCGAGGGACTGCTTGAACGCTACCGCGCGCTCACCGAAAGCGGCCAGATCGAACTCTCGATGACCCCTTACGGCCACCCGATCGTGCCCCTCCTGATCGACATCGACAGCATGCATTGTTCCCTGCCTGAGGCCAAAGGGCCGGAGAAACACAAGTACCCGGGCGGCCTTGAGCGCGCGCGCTGGCATATGCGGGAAGGCCTGCGCGTGTTCGAACATTACCTGGGTTGCCGGCCGCAGGGCGTCTGGCTGTCAGAAGGAGGGGTCAGTGCCGAAGCGCTGAAACTACTCGACGAGTTCGGCATCACCTGGAGCGCATCCGGCGAAGGCGTGTGGAACAACAGCCGTTTCCTCTCGGGACTGGAGGCCAACGGCGAAGAGGCCCGGCGCAGCCTGTTCTGTGCGAACACGCTGGAGGGATGCGAGACACGCCTGTTCTTCCGCGACGACGGTCTGTCGGACATGATCGGATTCGAGTATCAGCAATGGAATGCCCGCGACGCCGCGGCTGACTTCAAGCAGCACCTGAGCAATATTGCGAACTATCTGGGCGACGACGGCGGGGATCACGTGGTCAGCGTCATCCTGGACGGAGAAAATGCCTGGGAGTATTACCCCGACAATGCCTGGCACTTCCTGGGAGCGCTGTACGACGAACTGTCCGAAAGTGAACAGATACGCACCATCACGTTCAACGAAGCCCTGGACATCTGCCCACCACAACCGCTGCCTGCGTTGTGCGCCGGCAGCTGGGTTTACGGAACCTTCTCGACCTGGATCGGCGAAGAAGACAAGAACCGGGCATGGGACCTGTTGATCGAGGCCAAGAAAACCTACGACACAGTGACGGCGAAAAGAAAGTTCGACGCCAGCCACAGGACCCGCCTTGAACGCCAACTCGCCATCTGCGAAGGGTCGGACTGGTTCTGGTGGTTCGGCGACTATAACCCGTCAGACAGCGTGAGTGATTTCGACCGCCTCTATCGTCTGCAGCTCAAAAATCTCTACGAACTGCTTGGCGAAGAACCGCCCGAGGTCCTCGATGACCCGATCTCCGTGGGCGGCGGGCATGCAGACAACGCCGGCACAATGCGACGCGGCCATGAATGAACCCCTATCTGATCGCCGCGCAGGTATTCAGCTGCACGTCACCTCGCTACCCTCGGGAAAACTGGATGACGATGCCCTGCGATGGCTCGACTTCATGGCCAAATCGGGACTCTCCATCTGGCAGATGCTGCCGCTGGTAATTCCCGATAGCAGCCGTTCGCCTTATCAAAGCCCCTCTGCCTTTGCCATGAACCCGCAGTTGCTGCCCGACGATGAGGAACCGGTAATTGCATCGGAATTTGAGGAGTATTGTGCCCTCCAGGCGGGCTGGCTGGACGACTTTGCCCTGTTTCAGGTCCTCAAGTCGCGCTTCAATCACGAAACCTGGGTTGCCTGGCCGGATCCTTTTCGCAATCGCGATCCCGAGTTCCTCGACAAGGCACGTGATCTGGACGCGGCCGGAATACTGCATATAAAACAGCAGCAGCACCGGCTCGACCGCGCGTGGAGACGCATACGGCAACATGCCGCCGACCTCGACATCCAGATGTTCGGAGATGTCCCGATATTCATCGCCCATGACAGTGCCGACACCTGGTCGCAACCGCAGAATTTTCTGCTCGATGACGAAGGCCGGCCGGTCTATGTGACCGGAGTGCCGCCAGACTATTTCGCCGAGTTTGGACAACGCTGGGGCAACCCGCATTACCGCTGGGAACGCATGCAGCAAAACGGGTTCGCCTGGTGGATTGCGCGCATGCAACGCCAGTTCGAGATGTTCGACCTGGTACGCATCGACCACTTCCGTGGCCTGGTTGCCGTATGGATGATCGAGGCAAGCTGCGAAACCGCGGTCGATGGCTTCTGGCAGGAGACCCCGGGCGACGCCCTGCTTGCGGCACTGGCCGAAAGATACACCAATCTGCCGATCGTTGCGGAAGACCTTGGTATCATTACAGAAGAGGTGCGAGACCTGCGCCGAAAGTACGGGCTGCCCGGAATGTCCGTGTTGCAGTTCGCGTTCGATCACTTCGACGACAACCCGCATAAGCCAGCCAATATAACGCCGGACAGCATTGTGTACACGGGAACTCACGACAACGACACCTGCGTCGGCTGGTTCAGCCAGCTCGAGCCACACGAAAAAGACTTCGTTTTCGAAGTGTTGGGGGTCCCCGCAACTGAGGATATCGCCCGGCTCATGATCGAGACGGCCATGCACAGCCAGGCCGACAGGGCCATCGTACCCTTGCAGGACTTTCTCAGTCTGGATGGTGGTTCGCGCATGAACACACCCGGCGTCGGTGAAGGCAACTGGGGGTGGCGCTTCGACTGGGACATGCTGTCCGATCAGCTGGCAGAACAAACCCGTGCCCTGGTTGCCGCGAGCGGGAGGCTGCATGAGCGTTAAACTCCCATATCCGCTGGCAATGCTGCAGCGTGGCGAGTCGCACGACCCCTTCTCGGTTCTCGGCAGACAGCCGGATGGCGAAGACACCCTGGTGCGGGCCTTCCTGCCCAGTGCGGAAGAGGTGGAACTCGAGGGTGCCGGTCCGATGCAAAGGGTACCGAACACCGATATCTTCGAGATCCGCCTGAGCCCGGACCGGGCCTCGTCACTGCCCGTCCATTATCGCCTTGACTGGATGGAGAAGGGTACAACGCAACGTCATTCAACGGTCTCCCCGTACAGCTTCGAACCCCTGTTGTCTGACCTCGACCTGCACCTTTTCAGCGAGGGCAGGCACCACCACATCTACCGCCTGCTCGGTGCACACTCTATGGAGATCGACGGCATCAGCGGTTGCCGTTTCGCGGTCTGGGCCCCGGCGGTAAAGCGTGCAAGCGTGGTCGGCGATTTCAACGGCTGGAATGGCCTCAGGCACCCCATGCGCAACCGGGGTGCCACCGGCGTCTGGGAGATCTTTGTCCCTGGCCTGATGGCCGGCGATCTGTACAAGTTTGAGTTCATCAATCAACGCGGAGAGCGCCTGCTGAAGGCGGACCCCTACGGTCAGGCCATGACAATGCGCCCGGACACTGCATCGCGGGTCGTTTCGCCCGGCGGTTTCCAGTGGCAGGATCAGCAATGGCTCACAGATCGGGCGGAATGGCACTGGATGCACGAGCCCATGAGTATCTACGAGGTGCATCCCGGTTCCTGGCGGCGCAAGGCGGATGACGGTTTTCTGAGTTTCAGGGAGCTTGCCGACCAACTGATCCCTTACGTTTCAGATCTCGGTTACACGCACATCGAGCTTATGCCGGTGATGGAACACCCCCTCGATGAGTCCTGGGGGTACCAGGTCTCGGGTTACTTCGCGCCCAGCGCACGGTTCGGAACCGCGGATGATCTGCGCTACCTGATCGATCAATGCCATGCGGCCCGAATCGGCGTGATCCTGGACTGGGTTCCCGGACATTTTCCCAAAGACGAATTCGCCCTGGCGCGCTTCACGGGTGATGCGGTCTATGAGCATGCCGACCCACGCCGCGGCGAACACCGTGAGTGGGGAACGCTGGTATTCGACTATGGTCGCCGTGAAGTCGCCAATTTTCTGTTGGCCAATGCCGTCTTCTGGCTGGAAGAGTTTCATATTGATGGTTTGCGTGTGGATGCCGTCGCATCGATGCTTTATCTGGACTATTCACGCAACGAAGGTGACTGGATGCCGAACCAGTACGGCGGGCGCGAGAACCTGGATGCGATCGAGTTCCTGCGTCATGTAAACGGGGTGTTGCATGCCCGTTTCCCGGGGGCGCTCACCCTCGCCGAGGAATCCACCGCCTGGCCCATGGTGTCGCGCCCGAACTGGATGGGCGGTCTCGGCTTCAGCATGAAGTGGAATATGGGCTGGATGAACGACACCCTGTCGTACATCGAGCTGGACCCGGTTCACCGCAGCTATCACCACGACAAGCTGACCTTCAGCCAGATGTATGCCTACACCGAGAACTTTGTCCTGCCGCTCTCGCATGACGAAGTCGTGCACATGAAACGAAGCCTGTTGGACAAGATGCCCAACGATGCCTGGCAGAAATTCGCAAACCTGAGACTGCTGTTCGCCTGGCAATACGCACACCCGGGCAAGAAACTCCTTTTCATGGGCGGCGAATTCGGACAATGGCACGAATGGCGCGAGGGAGAGGCACTCGACTGGCCGCTGCTCAAAGACAGCCAGCACCAGGGGGTTCATTCGCTGGTGCGCGACCTCAACCAGCTCTATCGTGAAATGCCTGCCCTGCACTGGCATGACTTCGAACACCAGGGCTTCGAATGGATAGATTGTCATGACAGCGCACACTCGACCCTGTCGCTGATTCGCCATGGCGAGGGGCAGTCACTGGTCTGCCTGTTCAATTTCACCCCGGTCCCGCGTGAGGACTACCGTATCGGACTGCCTGCCGCAGGTATTTACCGCGAGATATTCAATAGCGATGCTGCACTTTACGGTGGCAGCAATGTCGGCAACGGCGGGCAGATCGTCGCCACGAACGAACCTTGGCGTGAGCGTCCTGCCTCGGCTGCCGTCAGGCTGCCGCCACTGGGTGCGGTGTTTCTGCAACGCCAGGAACCGGAAGCGCAGTAGACATGAAGCTCCTGTTTGCAGCCAGTGAACTGTTTCCACTGATCAAGACCGGCGGCCTGGCCGACGTCGCTCACAGCCTTCCCAATGCGCTGACCGGACTGAAGGTCGATGTCCGGGTGGTCCTGCCTGCCTATCGCCAGGTGCTTCGCAGTATCACTTCACTTCGAGTGCTTGGTTGGCTGCCTGTCTCGGGCGGTCGCGAGGTCCGGATACTCGAAGCCCGCCATCCCGAGGTCGCGGCACCGCTCTGGCTGGTCGATGCGCCGGCCCTGTTCGACCGCCCGGGCGGCCCGTATACCGATGCCACAGGCCTGGACTGGGCAGACAACGCGGCCCGGTTCGCCTTGTTCAGCGAGGCTGCTGCCTTGCTCGCGATGGACGGGCTGGGGCTGGGCTGGCGTGCCGAAACCGTACACGCGAACGACTGGCAAACGGGGCTGGTGGCCGCCTACCTTGCCCAGGACCCGCATCCTCCTCACAGCGTCTTCACAGTGCACAATCTGGCCTACGACTGTCAGTTCGACTACGGTGAATTCCAGAGCCTGCATCTTCCACACCATTGGTGGTCCGTGGAGTTCGGCGAATTCTACGAACGTTTTTCCATGCTGAAGGCCGGACTCACGTTCAGTGAACTGGTGACCACCGTCAGTCCGAGTTATGCGCGCGAGATCCGGACCAAGGAGTACGGCTATGGCTATGCCAGCATCCTGGAGGCCAATGCCGACAAGCTGAAAGGCATACTCAACGGCATAGACGACGAGACCTGGAACCCGCGTACCGATCCACACCTGGTCGCGCACTACAGCACCCGCGGCAAGATCCGCGCGGGCAAGGAAGCCAATCGCCGCGCCCTGCTGAGTGCGCTCGACGCACCGGCCGCAGCGCTGGAACACAAGGGTCCGCTGGTCGGCACCGTTGGCCGGCTGGTTCCGCAGAAGGGCATCGACCTGCTGCTCGGGGTGATACCATCGCTGCTCGCCAGCAGCGATGCCCAGTTCGTGCTGATCGGGTCCGGCGAGCACCGGTTCGAACAGCAGTTCGAGGAGTTGGCGCTCGCTCATCCGGAGCGCGTGTTTTGCCATATCGGTTATTCTGAGACACTGGCCCACCAGCTCGAGGCCGGCTGCGACATCTTTGCCATGCCCTCGCGCTACGAGCCCTGCGGCCTCAACCAGATGTACAGCCTGCGTTATGGCACCCCGCCGGTGGTTCGCGCGACCGGCGGTCTCGCCGACACCGTGGTGGACGCCACAGCTGAGAGCATGGCGGATCGCGAGGCCAACGGTTTCGTTTTTGAAGAAGCGAGCGCTGCCGCCCTTGAGAAGGCACTGGAACGTGCCTTCGCGCTGTATCGACAGCCCAAACAGTGGATGGAGCTGATCAAGACCGGCATGCGGGCAGATCACGGCTGGCGTAGCAGTGCGCAGGCCTATCTGGAAAACTACCTCGCACAATAATCTAGCAGGAGAGATGCCTCGTGGGTGAACAAGAAACCAAGGAAACCTGCGTATTGCCGAATATGCCAGCCCTGCCGGGTGACGCGCAGGAACTAAGCCAGGATATACGCCGCTACCTCGAATACCACCTCGGCCGCTTCCTCGGCTGCGACCGTTTCTATCTGTACGAGTCCCTGGCCTACACCATCCGCGATCGCATCATGAGCGACTGGCGCAATACCTGGTGCATGTACCAGCGTGATGGCGTGCGCAGAGCCCACTACCTGTCACTGGAGTTCCTGATCGGGCGCTCACTGGGCAACCATCTGCTCAACCTGGATCTGCAGGAACCCGTAAGCCAGGCACTCAAGGACTTTGCCATCACGCTGGAGGAAATCGGGGATGCCGAGCCGGATGCCGGTCTCGGCAACGGTGGTCTCGGACGCCTCGCCGCCTGTTTCCTCGACAGCTGCGCGACCCTGGGGCTGCCGGTGACGGGATACGGCCTGCGCTACGAATTCGGCATGTTCCATCAACATATCGAAAACGGTTACCAGATAGAGGATCCGGATCACTGGATGCGTGACGGCCACCCCTGGGAAGTGGAGCGGCCCGAGTACACCCAGACGATCAGATTCGGTGGAAGAACCGAGCATTTCGTCGACCCAATGGGCAAGAAGCACACCCGCTGGATGGACACCTGCGACATCCTGGCAGTCCCCTATGACGTGCCCGTATCGGGCTACCGCAACAACATCGTCAACACCCTGCGATTGTGGTCGGCATCGGCGACCGACGAATTCAGCCTCGTGGAGTTCAACGCCGGTGACTATGCGGAGTCGGTGGCGAACAAAAACCAGGCCGAAAACATCACGATGGTGCTGTATCCCAATGACGCCAATGAAAACGGCAAGCAATTGCGCCTGCGCCAGCAGTACTTCCTGACCTCGGCAAGCCTGCAGGACGTATTCCGCCAGTGGGCAGATCGGCCGCTGTCTGAATTCGCAGACTGCAATATCTTTCAGCTCAACGACACCCATCCCAGCATCGCCGTGGCAGAGATGATGCGCATCCTGACTGACGATGCCGACAAACGGCTCGAATGGAATGAGGCCTGGGCCATCACCTCGCGTTGCATGGCCTATACCAACCACACGCTGTTGCCGGAGGCGCTGGAGCGCTGGCCGGTGCGCCTGTTCAAAAATATGCTGCCGCGCCTGCTCGAGATCATCTACGAGATCAACGCACGTTTTCTGGCGGATGTTCGGCAACGCTGGCCGGGAGACATCGACCGGATCCGCCGGATGTCGTTAATCGAGGAGGGCCCCGAGCCCCAGGTGAGAATGGCCTGGCTCGCGATCGTCGGCAGTTTTTCTGTCAACGGCGTTGCCGCCCTGCATTCGGACCTGCTGACCCAGGGGCTTTTCAAGGACTTCTATGAGCTGTGGCCGGAGAAGTTCAACAACAAGACCAACGGCGTCACGCCGCGCCGCTGGCTGGCGATGGCCAACCCCACGCTCGCCGCGCTGCTGACCGAGAAACTGGGTGATGGCTGGCAGGCCGACCTGGGTCGGCTGTCCGCCCTGCGTCCCTGGGCGGAGAATGGCGACAAGGCTTTCATGCAACGCTGGCAGGAGATGCGACTTCACAACAAGCAGCGGCTTGCCCAACTGGTTAAGCGGGCCACAGGCGTCACCTTCGATCCCACCGCTTTGTTCGATATCCAGGTGAAACGCATCCACGAATACAAACGCCAATTGCTCAATGTCCTGCACATCATCCATCTGTACAACCGGATTCGAAGGGGAGATACCGCCAACTGGGTGAATCGCTGCGTCCTGATCGGCGGCAAGGCCGCCCCCGGATATCAGCGGGCAAAGGAGATCATCAAGCTGATCAACAATATCGCCTCGGTAGTCAACAACGACCCGGCCGTCGGCGATCGTCTCAAGGTGGTCTTCCTGCCGAATTATGGCGTGTCCAAGATGATGCAAATCTGCCCGGCAGCGGATCTGTCCGAGCAGATATCCACGGCGGGCAAAGAGGCCTCAGGCACCGGCAATATGAAATTCATGATGAACGGCGCCATCACCATCGGCACCTATGACGGTGCCAATATCGAGATTATGGATGCGGTGGGTGAAGAAAACTTTTTCCTATTCGGCCTGACTGCGGACGAGGTGAAAGCAATGCGTGGAAACTACCATCCGCAGCAATATATCGACGCCGACCAGGATCTGGCGAATGTCCTCAAACTGCTCGAGAGTGATCACTTCAGTGGCATGGAACCGGGCCTTTTCCGCGGCCTGATCGACAGCATGAAAAGTCCGCACGATCCGTGGGTGACCCTGGCCGACTTCCGGAGCTATGTCGATGCGCAGAGGCGCGCCGAGATTGCCTGGCAGGATCAGGAGGGCTGGACCCGGTTAAGCATACGCAACTGTGCAGCCAGCGGCGAGTTCTCTACCGACAGAACGATCGCCGAATACAACAGCGACATCTGGCGTCTGGAACCACTCTCCTTTCCCGGTGACGATTGATCGGCATGGCGCACGAAAGTAAAGGTGCGCCGTTTCGACGCTGCGTCACATGTGACGTTGCGCTTCCCCGGCCAATTGGAATCTGACCGTTTCAGTCTTTTCACCACCGAGGAACCGGTCGCGTTTCAAAGTCACCTCGACGTCGCTGCCGGGCTGCTGGTCGATCATTGCGATCTTCACGTCGACGAAGTGTCTGATCGGCTCACCGTTGATGGCCGTGATCATATCGCCCTTCTCGACCCCGGCGGCCTTCGCCGGGCTGCCGCCTGTGAAGCCGTCGACGAACACACCCTCCTCACGGGTATCCAGCATCACACGCATCAGGCCGGCCGGCGGCAGCGACTGCTCATTCGCCAGCACCAGGTAGTCCGCCGTATTGAACATCCTCGACGCCGGATTGAAGCTGGCGATGCTCTTGCCCGCCATGCCAGTGCGTCTAGTCACGCGATTGGGTATGCCACTACGTCCTCCGATGTGTCCCTTGCCAGCAAGCACAAGCATGCGCCCGCCAGGATTGCTTTTGAGGTAATCGGCAACATGCTGCGCCATGGTTTCGTCCCAGGTCAGCTGGATCTCCACGAAGCGTTCGAACATGCCGTCGTCGGACTGGTGTGCCTTAAACATTTCACGCAGCTGGTCCTCGTAGCCCTTGTCGTTGACATCGTAGCTGTCCGGCAATTCCGCCCGCATTTCTTCGGACAGCCCGTTAATACCGACCCGACGAATCTCACCGGTCAGCTCCTGCGAGGCATTCAGGGCAATGATCGGGATCCCCTTTTCCCGGGCGAAGCGAATGATTGGCCGATACAGGCGGTAGTCGAATCGCCAGCGTTGGTAGTACTCGGTCTGGCGTAACATCTCTGCCTCATCGATCTCACCGGCAAGATATTTGTCCAGGACGGGCTGAAAACGGGCCTGAAACCACTCGACCCCGAGCGCCAGCCCCTCGGGACGTGAGGCCATTCCGCGCAGCACCTCCAGTTGCAGCAGGTGGTCGGCGAAAGCCGTGTGCGTTTCGCCAACATACACAAGGCGCTCGGAACGCAGCTTAGTCATCAGTTCCGGCAGGGTTGCGGAATTCTCCGTTTGCACAACAATCGGGGTCATCACCGGAAACTCATCTTCAGCGAGAGCCTTGGATTCCATGAGCACCCCCATCAACACAATCGTCGCCATCAAGCCACCCGCGTTTGCGGCAGTCTGTCTTGCCATCTTCCTGATACTCATCTATTCACCCCTTTTCGCGTCAGACACGAGTCTGGCGCATGACCTGTCGGTTGTAATACACCCGGATTCCGAGGAAATCACGGTCGAAGACGAGATCCGGACCGGCCGGAACACGCCGGTGTTCGAATTTGTCCTTAACTCGGGCCTGTCTGTAGCTACAGAGGCCGGCATCATCGAGGCACTGGACACCTCCGACGACGGCCTGCGCATTGCCTATCGCGTCACGCTAAGGACACCCGGCAAGGTGCTTAAGTTGCAATACCGCGGACGCCCGAGGTTTTCCGCCAGACGCTCACTGGGCGGGATGCCCCAGGGCGTCGTGTCCGCACAGGGTGTCTACCTGGACAGCGCGTCGGCCTGGTACCCCCTGTTCAGCCGCGACTTCGATGCGCTTTCAATGTCCGTCAAGCTACCAGACGGATGGCAGAGCGTCAGCATCGGCAAGCGTGCCGAGCGCCAGGACAAGGTTATCTGGACAACCACCAGGCCGCACGATGACCTGTATCTGATCGCAGGCCCTTTCAGCCGCCATGCTCGCCAACATGCCGGCATCGATCTCTCCGTCTGGTTACTCGATGACGATCCGGCGCTGGCCGCGCACTACCTCGACCTGATGGCCGAGTATATCGACCACTACAGCCGCCTGATCGGCGACTATCCCTACGCCAAGTTCGCCGTCGTGGAAAATCGCTGGCAGACAGGGTTCGGGATGCCCTCTTTCACCCTGCTCGGTTCCCGCGTCATTCGCCTGCCCTTCATTCCGTACACCTCCCTGCCGCACGAGATCCTGCATAACTGGTGGGGTAACGGTGTTTGGATCGATTACGAAAAAGGCAACTGGAGCGAAGGGCTCACGGCCTACCTTGCCGATCATTGGATGAAGGAGCGCCGCGGCAAGGGCAGTCAATATCGCCTCCAGGCCCTGCAGCGCTACAGCAACTTTGCCGCCGAGAAACAGGACATGCCGCTGCTGGCTTTCGTCAGCCGGCACAGCGATGCGAGCCAGTCGATCGGCTACAGCAAGTCGCTGATGCTGTTTCACATGCTCCGCCAGGCCCAGGGTGATGTCGAGTTCCGCGCCGGCCTGCAACGTCTCTGGCAGCGGCACCGATACTCGCGCATCGGTTTCAGACAGGCAGTCGAGACCATCGCCGGCACGGATGGGGAACTTGCGGCCCGATTTCAAACCTGGCTTGAACGCGAAGGGGCGCCGCGGCTGAATCTGGACGATGTGAACATAAGCCAAACGCAGAATGGCTATCTTGTGCAGCTGGCGCTGAGCCAGGACCAGGATCCCCCTTTCGCCTTCGACCTGCCCGTGGCCATCACGCTTGAGGGCGAAGACTCGGCCAGGTCGATACGACTGCGGGTCGACAAGCTGCAAAACCGGTTTGATCTGAACTTTGCGCAACGGCCGTTGCGCATCGATATCGATCCGGAATACGACGTACTCCGTTACCTCGACCCGAGCGAACAGCCTCCGGCGCTCAACCGCCTGTTCGGCGGCGACAGCTGGCTGGTCCTCCCGACGACGGCGCCACAGCCGATGCAGGATGCCTGGGAGGACCTGGCCCGACAATGGAAGAAACGCTATCCGGGCCTGCGCACCATCACTGACATCAAAGCCCGCGGGCTCGACCCTCAGGCCAACCGCATCCTGCTCGGCTGGGACAACCGGCTGTTGTCCGCGACGGTCAAAGCGTTCGAGCTCGAGGACCAGGCACTGGAGCCGGGCCGGGCCGTTATCGGGGGCCGCGCGTATCCGGCAGAGGCGGCAAGCGTCGTGCTGGTCAGCAATGATCCCCAGGGGGTCAGCACCGGCTTCATCGGCGCCGACAACCCGCAGGCGATTCAGACCCTGGCACGCAAACTGACGCATTACGGCAGCTACGGCAGGCTGGTGTTCGACGCAGAGACAGGCAGAAATCTGGTGAAAGACAGCCTCGGCTCACGCCATTCGCGGCTCAGCCGTCAGCTGGGCGAGGTACCGGTGCCACTCAGACTGAAACCGCGTGCCGCCCTGACCGCCGACTGATAACCACTCGAAGTTTCGCTCGGCGTCCATGTCGCACGGCGGGTTCCACCCGCCGAAAGAGACGTCGGGCGCAGCCCGACCTACCGCTCCGGCCAGTCAGCGGTCACGGTAAAAAGCCAGGTCGGCGACACAGATATCGGCTGTGAAATCACGCCCTATGGCCACAACCCCGATGCGCTTGAGCTTCTGTGGGCGCAGCTCAGAGCCTGTCTTGTACGGCGAAAACCCGGCAAATGGCAGTCGCACGGAGGCCCATTCGGCCCCGGCGACAAACTCGGCGCGGTACGATTGCCAGGGCAGCCACAGATTACTGGTACGCAGGTGGACATTGTATTTCTCGCCGTTTCCCAGAACCTTCAGACTGACGCCGTCGTAGTCAGCTGCACGGGCCGCAAATCCCGCATCGATATCCAGTGCCAGTTGAATGAAACCGCCATTGTTCGCAGTGCTGACATTGCCGGCCAGGCACACTGACATCCTTCCCTCACGCTCCTCCGAGCGCATGGTCCCCGTGGAGACACCACCCATGACGCCATCGCTCACCAGCCGCCAGGCACCCGTCAGCGGCAGCTGGTCACTTTCGGCAGACTGGATGTTTCCGCTGGATACCAAGGCAATGCCCAAAAAGATAAGGGTCAAACGGCGCACGAAGGCGGTCGATGCGATTCAGGAGTATTCATGGTGCGAAGGTGAACCGAAAAGCCCCGGGGATCAAGGATGATCAACCGCACAATCCGCATGGCGGTGCGCTGTCCTGGACCGCCGGCGTCGGAGAAAGAGGAACGGCGCCGCGCGCGAGCTGTCCATCTTACCGATCGGGCTCTGTCCTCTCGCCCTTGTGGTGTTTGCCCGGTCTGGGCAACCGCAGTTTCACCTCCCTTCCCCGGGTCCGGTTGTCCTTTGCCCCCGGCATTGCCGGGGGCATAATTTTTCGAGATCCCGGCGATACAGGACCCATTCCTCTCACCGAATCGCGCCCTTTCGCTGCCGCATGCCAAACATCGCGCACTCACGGCCCTATTCAGACTCAATCGCGAGCATGATCCCACCCGTACCAGCTGACCGGTTGAATCAGTGTGACCCCCGATTTGCGATTCAACCGACGTCGCAGAAGACACCATAGTGGTAGGCACCTTCGATAACACCGCTGGTGTAATAGCCGTTAAGGCCGTTGAAGTCACCTTTCGCAAAGTAGACGCTGAGTGCAGGGTTTGCATCGATCGCCTGTTTGACGCTGGCCACCAGCTGATCGTCTGCGTTGCGCACCAGTACACCGGAAAAACCGGCCGTCAGCGGAAAAACGTCATTGCCGCTATCGCCACAGAAAACGACATCCGCCTTGTTTACCCCGTATTCTTCGGCCACGTATTCGAGTGCGGTCTGCTTGGTCGCGCTCTGTGGGAGGAAATCGAGCAGGCCCTGGCCGGACTGAGAGTCGAAGCTGTAGACGATTACCTCGTCGAACTTACCCTTGGCCAGTTCGTCCACCATCTCCAGTATGGCCTCTTTCCTGTCGTGGTCTACGTAATAGCTTTGCTTGAATGGGCCGCAATGCTCGCGTTCCTGTTCCGCGAGGCCGTCCACCGCGGTTACGGCACTGCGAACCGCCTGAGCATCCCACCTTGGGCTGGTTTGTTTCACGTGCGCATCCCAGCCGCCATGGGACATCCAGTTCCCGTTCTCATACTTTCGGATCGATGTGCCGACGTCGCCGATGAGTACATGCGGATGTCGAATGCCATACTCTCTGATCGCGTTCTCGGCCAGGTCAAGGTTTCTTCCGGTCACGTAGACGACGAGCACGTCATGCCTTTGCGTGAGTTCATTGAAGAGGTCGATGGCACCGGGGTCCGGCGGCCAGCTACCGTTCGGCAGCAATGTCCGGTCCAGGTCGGTCGCGAGAATCTTCATACGGGTGCTCCGATAAAGGATGTTTTCATAAAAAGTCTCTGACCGGTCGTCAGAAGGACATCAGGACCTCTTCGGTCGTACCATCGCCCTGGTAAACCGTGAAGCTGTGATCGCGCAGGTCTGCTTCCAAGGTTGCGGTCGCTTTCGGGTGGCGCCAGGTGATGTGCAGCCGGTGGGGCTCGGTCCCGAGAATACTCATCTCACCCGCGAATGCCGGTGAGGTATTTCGCAGCCGGATAAGCTCGAGCTGATCCCGCACGATGGGGAGTTCCAGTCTGGCCTCGATTTCTTCCATGCTTAGATTGGTGCGGTTGATCTCCTTGTGGCCTGCGGTCCCCCCGTTGTCGGCCGCTTCGTAGTCGTTGCTGCCGGCAAAAAGATCCAGATACCACACCTGCGGGATGCCGGGCATGAACATCTGGATGGCGCGGGCCAGGCGGAGCTTGCGTTCGTCCTCACCCAGGGCGCTGAAGTAGGTGGCATTGACCTGGTAATAGGCGATCTTTTTGCCGTCGGCGCCGAACAGGTTTTTCACCCGGCCGCCCCGGCTTACGATCCGGTCCATCGTGGCCTCGATCTGCTCATCGTCCAGCAGGCCTGGTCTGTAGACCGAACCGTTCACCTGTTTGCCCTTGAGGTCCAGTACGGGAAGCCCGTCATGACAGCCGAGCATGTTGATCGTCTGCAGACCCTTGGCTTCAATGTCTGCAATCCAGCGCAACAAAGCCTGATTGGCCCCACGGTCCAGGGTGTCGATAAGCAGACCCGGAAAGAAAAAGTCGTAGATGGGGAACCCCCTCTGCGCAATCTCTTCGTGGATGCCGGCCCCGTATTCGGCATGGATCTCGGGAAAAATGATCAGCCCATATTTCTGCGCAATCTCCCGCAGAATATCCAGGTACTCCCAGGTCCCGGGCAGATTGAAGAAGTTCGGCTGGCCGGGTTCTTTGTGCAGGTACGCAAAGGCGTCGAGGCGGACGATCTTGGCGCCATACTCGCTGAGTTTGCGCAGAGTCTCGTCATAAAAATCCCAAACGAGTTCGGAGCGCGCATTCAGGTCCATCTGGCCCAGGTAATCTCGCTTGTGGCACAAGATCGAAAGCACCTCCTCCTTGTGGTGTGCAAGGTCGCCCAGATCCACCTCTTCCAGGTTGGCATTCTCTGCGATCAGCTGGTTTATGGTATCTGCGATCGTGGTTGCGTGATCCGGGTGAAGCCCTTCGATATGCGCGAAGTCATGCGGCCCGATGGCGTCGAATTCCACCTTTTGGTAGAAGGTGTTCCAGTAAACCCTCCGGCTGCCATCCGGGAAGCACACCCTGAGAATCGGCAGGTCGGGTTTTCTCATGAACAGCTTTTTCAGGTGCTCATCGTCCGGCACTATCTTGCCGTCCGGTGCCATCGTCCCCTCGTTGTCCCAAAACTCGTTCCAGTCGATGAAAAAGCCCCGGTAGGGCGAGTCATCACCCTTTTGTAAAAGGTCCTGGAACTGCGGCGAGCGAACGGACAGGTGGTTGAGCACCATGTCGAGTTTCAGAATGACGCCGAGCTCGTTCAGCCCATCCAGATCCTCAGGGCCCACAAGCTCTTGGTTGATGTCGTAATCGATGATCGAAAACCCACGATCCAGGTCGCTGTTGAAAAAGGTGGGAAGGATATAGAACAGCGAGAAGACATCTTTGAGCTCGGGTCTCTTGAGCAATGCCACCGCATCTGCAAGCCGGCTTCCCATGCTGTCGGGGTACGCGTTCAACATTACACCCTGGGGCAGGGTCTGCATGTTGGCCTCTGGGGGGTTGTTCATGAGCTGTTCTCAGATGCTGGTAACAGGTTTTCCTAAGATATTGCGCGACCGTGTGAGGGTGCGCCGACGTCACATCAGCGGCATCAACTTTTCAGGAAGATACCGGGAAATTCCATGACATCGTCATTCAAGGCATCGCAGCCTACCAATTCCGGATGCTGCCTTTCAACGATTACGGCGGGATGACGACAACCGCGGCCGTTTGAAAAGCCGATCCAAGCCCGACGCACATAACAGGTCTGCCCCCGGGGAGTCAGCGACGTCAGCCGCGCCGCTCGCACAGGCTGACATCCATCGACTGACCCGGCCGAGCACCGTGACCGTAAACTTCAATCTCGCCCTGCGCGCATTCGCGGCAGCTCGAACCGCATCCACCCGGCGGCTGAAACCGATGCACCAGACCTTTACGCTGCAATGTATCCAGCATGCTTCGCACCGCCTCCGGTGACGAATCGACCGCGCGGGCGATCTCGCTCAGGCTGGCCACCTTCTGCGCGGCCAAAAACTCCAGGATACGACCGAGGATCATCGTTCTGCCCAACCAAGCATTTCAGACTGCCGCACACCGCGTCTTGCCCAAAGGCGCAGACCGGCAATCGTGGCCGCAAAGATCACAGAAAGCCCGACGATCCAGGCCAGCGAACTCTGCGGATGCGCGCTGTAGGTGGCCGCCTGATAGAAGATGGCCGCCGTGAAATAGGCAACGCCGGTGGTCCAGGCCGCCACGAAGACGGCCCAGGCAGTCCCGGTCTCACGCCGGATCACCGCGATGGTCGCCACGCAGGGAAAATACAGCAGGATGAAGAGAAGATAGGCAAAGGCCCCGACCTGACCGTCGAAGCGTGCGTGCATGGCACCGAACACCGCATCATCCACACCATGCGCAGCCGAATCCTGGGCACCCACGCTGCCGAATCCGAGCGGATCAAGCAATGCCTGTGAAAGATCCGCCAGATTGGCCGGTACCGTGGCGGCCGCATCGCGCAGGCTCTGTTGCAGGTTGAACGGCTGTCCGTCGTTGGACTCCGCACCCTCGGCGACGCTGCTGTAAAGATTGTCCAGGGTGCCTACCACCACCTCTTTTGCCAGGATCCCGGAAAAAACGCCGACCACCGCCGGCCAGTTGTCCTCGCGCAGCCCCATGGGTGCGAACAGCGGAGTCACCGCGCGCGCAGTCTCGCTCAGCACGGAATGCTCGCTGTCCTCGTTGCCGAAAGAGCCGTCGGTACCCAGCGAATTCAGCAGATTGAGCGCGATCACCATCAGCACGATCACCTGACCGGCCTCCTTGATGAACAGGCGCACACGGTCCCAGGCACGCAGCAACACACCGCGCAGGGTCGGAACATGGTAAGGCGGCAGCTCCATCATGAAACCGCTGCTGCTGCCGGGCAGGAGTGATTTCTTCATCATCAGGCCGGTCAGAATCGCCACCGCGATGCCGGTCAGATACAGCGCAAAAACCACGTTCTGACCGGAGCTGGGAAAGAAAGCCGCGGCAAACAGGGCGTACACCGGCAGGCGAGCGCCGCAGGACATGAATGGGTTCATCAGGATGGTCAGTTTGCGTTCGCGCTCATGTTCCAGAGTGCGCGTCGCCATAATCGCCGGTACGTTACAGCCGAATCCCACGATCAGTGGCACAAAGGCCTTGCCGGGCAGCCCTATCGCGCGCATCGAACGGTCCATCACGAAGGCCGCGCGCGCCATGTACCCGGAGTCCTCGAGCACCGACAGGAACAGATACAGCGCCGTAATGATCGGGATAAAGGTCGCCACCACCTGCAGCCCGGCACCCGCGCCATCGGCCAGCAGCACCCGCAGCCATCCAGGACCGCCGGCGGCCGTGATCAGTTCACCCAGGCCGTCGACAAACAGCGCACCGGCCACGCCGTCAAAGAAATCGATGAAGGCGCCGCCGACGTTGATGGTGAAAAGAAACATCAGGTACATCACCGCCAGAAATATCGGGATGCCGGTCCAGCGTCCCAACACCAGGCGGTCGATGCGATCGCTCAGCGTGCGCCTCAGGCCAGCTGCCTGCTGCACCACGGCACGCGCCAGGGTATGCGCATGCGTATATCGGCTGTCCGCGATCGCCAGGCCGACATCCTTGCCGTATCTTTCTTCCACCCATTGTCTTACGTCGGCGACTGCCGCATCCGTTTGCTCCGACACGGACTCGTCACTGTCAGCCTCCAGCACCTTGAGTGCGAGCCAGCGCCGATTGGCCTCGTCGGCATCGGGCAGCAGGGGTTCCAGGCGCAGCAGGGCCTGTTCCACCGCCTCATCCAGGGCCAGCGTAAAACCAGGAGCCAGACGCTTGTCGGCGACCGCCAGCATGCTTGCCTGGAGCTCGCTCAGACCCTCGCCCGTGGTCGCCACGATCGGCACCACCGGACAGCCGAGCCGCTTGGACAGCTCCGGCGCGTCGACATGGATGCCACGCTTGCGAGCCACGTCCATCATGTTCAGGGCTACCACCAGGGGCACGCCCATCTCGAGCAATTGCACGGAGAAGTAAAGATTGCGCTCGAGGTTTGCCGCGTCGACGACATTGAGCACCAGATCGGCCTCGCGCGACAACAGGTAGTCCCGCGTCACACGCTCGTCCAGCGAGGCGGCGTCGAATGAATAGATTCCGGGCAGGTCCACCACGCTGATATCACGCCCGTCGATCCGGCAGCGACCCTGTTTGCGCTCCACGGTGACACCGGGCCAGTTGCCGGTCTTCTGCCGAATGCCGGTCAGCGCATTGAACAGCGCCGACTTGCCACAGTTCGGGTTGCCGGCCACGGCGATCGTGAGGGGGCGTCGACGGGCAGCTTCGGCCCTGTCGTCGGCCGCCCCCATCAATCCAGCACCTCGGCATAGAGCTTGTGCGCCACGCCCTCGCCCAGTGCGACACGGTTGCCACCGCGCGCCAGCACCACGCCACCCGGGCGACGCTGAACCAGCTCGGCCTCGCCGCCGACAGCCAGCCCCAGGGCCAGGAGACGACGTTTCAGCCGCTGGCCGCCGTCAACCCGGACCAGGCGCAGACGTTGCCCTACAGCCAAATCGACAAGTGGAACTGCCTGCGACACGGGACCGCCTTTTAATGATAATGATTCGCAATAAGGTCAATCGTACAACGACTTAGAATATCAGTAAACACTAAATTCTAAATACACTGCAGCAGATCAGCCCAAGCCTCCCTGCGGCCCGTTTGCGCAGCGCAAGACATAACTTTAGGGTGCCCGGTGGCCAACATGCGATCATCACCGACACTTGGCAATCGCTGAACACCATTCCATGCAGAATCTGGCCCCTATCAACCTCGCAGCAGTCGACGTCATGCATGTCGTTCCGCTACTGGTCGCGTTCGTGCTGGGGCTGCTTGCACGGTTTGCCGGTCTGCCGCCCCTGATCGGTTTCCTTACCGCCGGCTTCGTGCTGGGCGCCATGGGTATGCAGAATACGCTGCTGCTGCAGGAGATCGCAGACCTCGGCGTCACCCTGCTGCTGTTCACCATCGGACTGAAACTGCACCTGAAGGATCTTGCGGCCCCCGTGGTCTGGCTGAGCGCCAGCGTGCACATGCTGCTGATCAGCCTTCTGGTCGCCCTGCTGATTCTGTCGTTCGGACTGCTCGGGCTGGGACTTTTTTCGCACATCTCGCCAGGCACCGCGCTGTTGATCGGCTTTGCACTGAGTTTTTCCAGCACGGTATTCGCAGTCAAGATATTCGAGGCCCGTGGCGAGATGGATGCCATCCACGGCCGTGTCGCGATCGGGCTGCTGATTGTCCAGGACATCTTCGCGGTGGTTTTTATCGCCGCCTCGGCCGGCAAGGTACCCAGCCCCTGGGCCCTGCTGCTACTCGGACTGATACCACTGCGTCCTGTCCTGTTCAGGCTTCTGGAAAAGGTCGGTCATGGTGAACTGCTGATCCTGATGGGCTGGATCCTGCCTCTGGCCGGTGCTGCCCTGTTCGAGTCAGTCGGCATCAAGGCAGACCTCGGTGCCCTGGTGCTCGGGATCCTTTTGGCGGGCCACCGCAAGACGAACGAACTGGCCAAGTCACTTCTGGGTTTCAAAGACCTGTTTCTTATCGGTTTCTTTCTCACCATCGGCCTGTCGGGTGATCTCAGCTGGGGAGTTGTCGGCACCGCGCTGCTTCTGGTTGCCCTGATCGTACCGATCAAGACCGCGCTTTATTTCCTGCTCATGACGCGCCAGCGCATGCGCACGCGCAGCGCCACCCTGGCCTCGCTCGGCCTGAGCAACTTCAGCGAATTCGGTCTGATCGTGGGTGCCATCGGTGTGAGTCACGCCTGGCTGGACCCCACCTGGCTTTCCGTCCTGGCTCTCGGTCTCGCGTTCAGCTTCCTGCTGGCTGCACCATTGAACGCCATGTCCAAACAGATGTACCGTCGCTGGCGCCACCCCCTGCACCGCTTTGAATCCAGGAAGCGCCTGCCCGGTGACGAGTTGATCCGCGCCGGCAAGGCGCAGGTGATTGTTTTTGGCATGGGCCGTGTGGGGACCGGTGCCTATGACTTTCTGAGACAGCAGTGGGGAGACGTCGTTCTGGGGATAGACGTCAACGAGGATGCCGTCGAAAGGCATCGTGCGCAGGGACGCAACGTGACCCAGGGCGATGCCACCGACGCCGACTTCTGGGCACGCGCCGAGCGCAGTGGCCACCTCAAGCTTGCCGTGCTGGCATTCAACGTCCACGAATCAAACATGGCCGTGGCGGCGCTGCTGCGTGAACAGGGATACGATTTCGATCTGGCCTCTGTCGCCCGCTACCCGGATCACGAGGAGGCGCTGCGCAAGGCGGGGGTGGATGCCGTATTCAACTTCTACGCCTCTGCCGGGCAGAGCTTTGCCGAACATGTCGCCGAGCTGTTCGGTGACCGTATCGACAAACAGGCGCCGGAAGAGTCCTGACGGGCCCGAACAGTCCGCAGAAGAAGTTTATCCCGGCGCGAAAGCTGGATTTCTGTTAGGATCACCGGCTAACGGCGCTCGATCGGTCTGCGCTTGTCTGAATGCCACGCTCCGTGGCACAACATACTCCACACCCCTTGACCGCATCGGACCCTGTTGTCCGCGTGGGTGTCTCAGGAAAAATACTCAATGTCGTTTGAATCCCTCGGCCTGTCGGCTGAACTTTTGCGCGCGCTCTCCGAAGAGGGCTATACCAATCCCACCGCCATCCAGAAGGAGGCCATTCCGGTCGTTCTTGAGGGTCGCGATGTACTCGCTGCCGCCCAGACCGGCACCGGCAAGACCGCCGGTTTCACCCTGCCCCTGCTGCAGCGTCTTTCGGCCGCCGGCGAGTCGAAGAACAACCCCAATCAGCCGCGCGCCCTGATCCTGACCCCGACCCGCGAACTGGCGGCCCAGGTTGCCGAGAGCGTGACCACCTATGGTCGTCACCTGAATCAGACATCGTCGGTCATCTTCGGCGGCGTCAAGATCAACCCGCAGATTGCGGCATTGCGCAAGGGTGTGGACATCCTGATCGCCACGCCCGGTCGCCTGCTCGACCACGTGCAGCAACGCACCCTGGATCTGTCGAAGATCGAGATCCTGGTGCTGGACGAGGCCGACCGCATGCTGGACATGGGTTTCATCCATGACATCCGCAAGGTCCTCGCACTGCTGCCGGCAAAGCGTCAGAACCTGCTGTTCTCCGCCACTTTCTCGAACGAGATCCGCACCCTGGCCGACAAACTGCTGGACCGGCCGGTCTCGGTGGAGGTCTCGCCCCGCAACACCGCCGTAGAGTCGGTCGCCCAGGTCGTTCATCCGGTCGACAAGGCACGCAAACGCGAACTGCTCTCGTACCTGATCGGCTCCAAAAACTGGCGTCAGGTCCTGGTTTTCACGCGCACCAAGCATGGTGCGAACCGGCTCGCCAAGCAGCTTGAAAGCGACGGCCTTTCAGCAGCCGCTATCCACGGCAACAAGACCCAGGGCGCGCGCACACGTGCACTCGCAGGTTTCAAGGACGGCTCGGTGCGCGTACTGGTGGCCACCGACATCGCGGCCCGTGGTCTGGACATCGACCAGCTCCCGCACGTGGTGAATTTCGAGCTGCCCAACGTTCCCGAGGACTACATACACCGTATCGGGCGCACCGGTCGCGCGGGTAACGAAGGTGAAGCCATGTCGCTGGTCTGTGTGGACGAACACAAACTGCTGCGCGACATCGAACGCCTGCTGGGTCGCAGAATTCACAGCGATACCCTGCCCGGTTACGAGCCTGACCCCAGCATCGCCGCCGAACCTATCCAGAACGGCCGCAACAAGGTTGGCCGTGCGCAGAGTGGCGATGATCGGCCACGCAGGCGCAGCCCGGATGGCCAAAGCGCGAGCCGCAAGCCGCCGTCTCGTGGCCGCAATGCCCGGGCGCAAGGGCAAGGCCGGGGGCAACCACAGACTGAAGGCAACCGCGGTCGCCCGCAACGCCAGGCGAAGCCGGACGGCGTGGGACAGACGCGCGAAATCGACGGAAACCGAGCACCTGCGCAGCGCGAGAACGTGCGCAATCAGGCGCAGCCGCAAGCCGAGGTGGATGGCAATCGCGCACGGCCACAGGGCGAAGCAGACGGCAATCGGGCGCAGCCAGCGCGTGAACGGGATGGCAATAGCGCACAGCCGCAACGCGAAGCCGATGGCAATCGCGCGCGACCGCAGCAGGAAGCCAACGGCAATCGACCGAACAGGTCCGGTGGCGGCAAGTCGAACAGTGCGAACCGTGGTCAACGCCAGGGGCGTCGCGAGAAACCGGCCTTGCTCGGGGGCTGATCCAATTTTCTTCCGGCGCTGGGTAGGTGAGCCTGCTGCTCACCTACCCAGCGCCGCCATTTCGCTGAATGATCCGTTTGATAGCCCCTTACCGCGGTTCCAACTCCCGCAGCGAATCCTGATGGGGGCGTATTTCTGCCGCTGAACACGGCCAGATCTATCGCCAAAATTTCAGGCCGTTTGCCCTTCTTCCCGATTGGGCATGATGTCGGAATCCAGCACAGGACAGATACCCTGTTTCTGGAGATAAACCATCACCTCGTCCGCGAGTTCGTCAGGCGTTTTTTCTGCCGCCGAGAGTACCAGTTCGGCTGACGAAGGGACCTCGTAGGGATCATCAATACCGGTGAAGCCCTTGATTTCTCCCGCACGAGCCTTCTTGTACAGGCCCTTGGGATCGCGTGTTTCACAGACCTCTATGGGCGTGTCGACAAACACCTCGATGAACTCCCCGGGCTGCAGATTTGCCCTGATCCGCTCGCGATCTGTGCGGTAGGGGCTGATGAATGCCGTCAGGGCGATGATGCCTGCCTCGGAGAAAAGCTGTGCCACTGCACCGATACGACGGATGTTCTCTTCCCGGTCGACGGCGGAAAAGCCCAGGCCGAAACGCTGCGCAAACTCATCGCCATGCGTTTTCTTGAGCATGCCGCTTCCTGCGTTTAGCGTGTGGCGGACATTGTCCCCGTCCAGCACCGCGCTGTGCATGCCCCATTGGTGCATCTTGTGATCCAGAGCGTTGGCAATGGTGCTTTTGCCCGATCCGCTCAGGCCGGTAAACCAGATCACGCAGCCCTTGTGGCCATTGAGGGCCTCCCTGCTGCTGCGGTCCACCTGGTGCTCGTGCCAGGTGACATTGGTGTCGTTGCTCATTCGTTTCTTCCTGCTTGTTGACAATGGGTCGACGGGTCTCGGTTTTGGGTTTTGGACCAGGCAGCCGCCTTCCCCTGTGAGATCGGCGAAAGCATCCGTTACTTGACCCGTCGGGCGCCGGCCTGGAGCGGCAGCCGTTCATTGTATGGCAGCGCCTGGGGCCGTATCAAAGCCAAAGACGAACACTAAGGCCATCGTGCGAAGGGGATTCTCCCCCGCCATGCTCAGCCCAGCCGGAGTGAGCCCGTTCGCATCCAGCCAGGCATCAGAACGCCCAGATCAAAGGCACCAGCCCCACGGTGACCAGGCCCACCAGTAGGGTCAGGGGCAGACCGATGCGCACGAAGTCCACGAAGCGGTACCCGCCCGCGTTGTAGACCATCAGGTTGGTCTGGTAGCCGATCGGCGTGGCGAAACTGGCCGATGCGGCCACCATGATGGTGACCGCGAACGGCATCACGTCCACCTGCATGTGATCGGCCGCTGACAAGGCGATCGGGAAGGCCAGCACCGCCGCCACATTGTTGGTCGCAACAGCGGACAGCAGGGCGGTCGCGGCAAACACCAGCACCAAGGCGACCCAGGGATGTCCGCCCGCCGAGTCGATGATAGCGTTCGCCAGCACCCCTGCCGCGCCGGTCTTGTGCAGGGCGGCACCGATCCCGAACGCGGTGGCAATGACCACCAGCACCTGCCAGTCGGGTGCCTGCCGCGCCACCCTGCCACTGGTGCAGCCCGACACGATCATCAGGCCGGCGGCCACCAGGGCCGCCTCCAGCATGCTCAGCAGGCCGCTTGACGCCAGCAACACCATGCCGATGACGATGGCCAGCGCCATCGGGGCACCCTTGTGGTTCGGGGGATGAAAGCCGCCTACCTCGCTCACCAGCAGGAAGTCGCGTGACCTGCCCTGCTGATCGATGAAATCGGGTCGCGCCTCGAGCAACAGGGTGTCTCCAGTGCGAAGCACGATATCGCCGATCTTGCCGCGCAAGCGCTCACCGTTGCGGGCGAGTGCCAGGATGGCAGCGTGATAACGCGTCCGGAATCGCCCTTCCCTGACGCTTTTGCCGACCAGTGGGCAGGTATCGGACAGAACCGCTTCGAAGAAACGTCGATCCTTGCGCGCACCCTCCAGCTTGAAGACCTGGTTTGTCGCGGGGATCAGGCCGCGTATGCCATGCAGGTCGACCACCGATTCGATGGCACCCACGAAAATCAGCCGGTCACCGGCCTTCAGATGTTCGTGCGGACCCACCGCCGGCAGTATGGCGCCGTCGCGCTCGATCTCGGCCAGAAACAGGCCGGGTAGAGCGCGTAGTCCGGCATCCTCGATACTGCAGCCTTCGAGCGGGCTGCCCGGTTCCACGATCATCTCTGCCATGTATTCGCGGATGCTGTCTCCGTATGCCAGGGGCTCCTCGCGGTCGGGTAGCAGCCGTCCGCTGAACAGGAACACGAACAGGATTACGCAGGCCGCGATGGGCAGCCCGATCCATGCCAGATCGAACATGCGCAGACCGGGCAGACCGACCTGATCCACCAGCATGCCGTTGACCACCAGATTGGTACTGCTGCCGATCAGAGTGCAGGTGCCTCCTACGATGCTGGCGTAACTCAGCGGTATCAGAAGCCTGGACAGATTGAGCTTGTTGCGCCGCGCCCACAGCTTGACGGCGGGCAGGAATACCGCCACCACGGGTGTGTTGTTCAGGAAGGCACTCAGGGCGGCGGCCGGTGCCATAAGCCGCAGCTGTGCGTTACGCGTATCGCGGGGCCGGCCCAGGATGTATTGCACGATCCAGGCGATGGCCCCGGTTTCGGTCAGGCCCCGGACCACAATATAGAGCACGGCCACGGTCAACATGCCCTGGTTGGCGAACCCGGCCAGTGCCTCCTCGGGCAACAGCACGCCGGAGACCAGCAGCAGGGTCAGCCCGGCCGACATGATGATATCGGGCGAGATCCGGGTGAAGGCGATCATGCCGAAGCAGGCCACTACCACGGTCAACGCCAGCCAAGCCTCCCAATCCATGTGTTACGTCCAGTTCCTGAATTGGCGTATCGGCCGTATACCGCACCGAAAGAAGACGGCCCGAACCCCTGTCAATGAGATCAGATGCTTTGCGTCATTGAAACAGGTCTGAGGTTTCATGAGGAGACTTGGCGCAATACGCATCGCGATTAGCCCCACGCAGACAAACGAAGTTTGGGGTCTGCTCCATTCTACACTTCGGCAGCCGAGAGAATCGGTTGGCCCGATCATAGGTCGCGCAAAACCTCTTTTTCCGTTTTTCTCAAGGATCCCAGGTTGTCAGAAACGGCTGCCAATGAACCCGTTGGGGGCGAATTCGACCTGAATCCCTCCTCTCTGGTGGGAAAGCACTCGCATCCCAGCTCGATTTTCCTGCGCCTCCTCACACAGGCCGCACGCGCCCCTGCCGCAGCGATCAATGTCGGAGCTAATGTGGGTTGGTCGCCTTCCCTTTGCTTGTGGCCGATTACGGCGGTAACTCCGGGCTGCGAGTTCATCTGACAGTCATTGTCAGAGTCAGATACCGACTATCGCGCCTGAGTATTGCGGATCCACCCCTGTCAGATCCTGTTCGGCGCCGGCCCCTTCGGAAGCGGATCTGGCTGCGGCACCGAAACTTCCATACTCACCAATGAACTACATCCCGACGAGCAAAGCGCTGCATATTAGATTTCTCTAATATTTTTATGTAGAATATCGCGCCTCCCAGCAGCAGCCAAGAGGCCCGCGATGTTCCAGCTCACCTGTCCCGGCAAACAATGCGTGAAGAACGACATGCTTTCGGGGCTGACCGTGGCGCTGGCGCTGGTCC
Organism: uncultured Gammaproteobacteria bacterium; assembly: GCA_963759055.1. Classification (GTDB taxonomy): domain Bacteria; phylum Pseudomonadota; class Gammaproteobacteria; order Chromatiales; family Chromatiaceae; genus Thiosocius. Next base: position 67,395 of record CAVWYD010000034.1, on the reverse strand, counting down.
CCGAGGCTGTGGCCTTTGCGTTCGTGGCCGGGGTCGAACCGCTGGTGGGCCTGTACGGCGCCTTCATGATGGGCCTGATTACCGCAATCATCGGTGGTCGACCGGGAATGATTTCGGGCGCCACCGGGGCCATGGCAGTGGTCATGGTATCGCTGGTGTCGACCCACGGTGTGCAGTATCTATTTGCCGCAGTCGTGCTCACCGGCCTGTTCCAGATCACGGCAGGCATCCTGCGTCTGGGCAAGTTCATACGCCTGGTGCCCTATCCGGTGATGCTCGGCTTCGTCAACGGGCTGGCGATCGTGATCTTCCTCGCGCAACTGAAACAGTTTCAGATTCCAGGTGCCGACGGCGGCAGCGATTGGCTCAGCGGCAGCACGCTGTGGATCATGCTCGGCCTGATCGCGCTGACCATGGCGATCATCCACTACCTGCCCAGGCTGACGGTTGCCGTGCCTGCCTCGCTGGTGGCGATCGTGACGGTGACCCTGCTGGTGGTTGGACTCGATCTGGACGCACGCACGGTGCAGGACGTGCTGCGCGACATGACGGGCGACCCCGTGGCCACCATCGCCGGCGGTCTGCCCAGCTTCAATATCCCGGCTGTCCCCCTGACCTGGGAGACGCTGCACATCATCCTGCCCTACAGCCTGATACTGGCCGGGGTTGGCCTGATCGAATCTCTTCTGACCCTTAACCTTATCGACGAACTCACCGAGACACGCGGCCGGGGCAACAAAGAGTGCATCGGTCAGGGTGTAGCCAATTCGGTGAACGGCCTGTTTGGCGGCATGGGCGGTTGCGCCATGATCGGGCAGTCACTGATCAACATCAATTCCGGCGGGCGCGGACGCCTGTCGGGCATCGTCGCCGCACTCTCGCTGCTCGCCTTCATCCTGTTCGCCTCGGATCTGATCGAGATCATCCCGGTTGCGGCCCTGGTCGGCGTGATGTTTGTGGTGGTAATCGGAACCTTCGAGTGGGCCTCCTTCCGCATGTTCGGCAAGGTACCGCTGTCCGACACCCTTATCTCGATACTGGTTGCCGCGGTTACCGTAGTCAGCGACCTCGCGATCGCAGTCATCGTCGGGGTTATCGTATCCGCCCTGGTGTTCGCCTGGGAGCACGCCAAGCAGATGGGCGCCAAATCGTTCATCGACGAAAACGGCACCAAGATCTACGAGCTGCACGGACCATTGTTCTTCGGGTCGATACATGCCTTCCACCAGCTGTTCGACCCGAAGAATGATCCGGACGAAGTGGTGATCGACTTTTACGACACCCGGGTCGCCGACCACTCCGGACTGGAGGCCATCGACACCCTGGCAGAGCGCTATCTTCGTGCCGGCAAGACACTGCACATCAAGCACCTCAGCCGGGAGTGTCAGACGCTGCTCGAAAAGGCCGGGAACCTGGTCGAGGTCAATCTGATGGAAGACCCCAGATACCGGGTTGCGGACGATCGCCTAGCCTAGCCGCAAAAAACGGTCCGAGGCCCCGATATAAATCCGGGCAAAGCATTGATCCGCACAATTTTCCAAAACAGCGGGTACCATGCTAAAAATTCTCTGCATCATCCTGGGCGCGTGCCTGCACGGTCGTCCCTCAACCCTGGAGCCACAAAATGTCCGACACCTTCAAGGCCCTCGTACTCACCCAGGAAGACGACAAGACCGTCAGCACCATCAAGCAGCTCAGCAACGACGACCTGCCCGAGGGCGATGTCTTGCTGGCCGTCGAGTATTCCAGCCTCAACTACAAAGACGGCCTGGCGATCACCGGCAAGGGCAAGATCGTGCGCCAATGGCCGCTGGTGCCCGGGATCGATCTCGCCGGCAGCGTGCTCGAGTCAACCAGCGCCGACTACAAGGCCGGCGACCGCGTGGTCCTTACCGGCTGGAGCGTCGGCGAAAAATACTGGGGCGGCTACAGCCAGCGCCAGCGCGTGCAGTCGAAATGGCTGGTGCCCCTGCCCGACGGCCTGGACAGCAAACAGGCGATGGCGATCGGTACCGCCGGATTCACTGCCATGCTGTGTGTCATGACCCTGGAAGACGCCGGCGTGACCCCGGACAAGGGCACCGTGCTGGTCACCGGCGCCTCGGGCGGGGTCGGCAGCGTTGCCGTGGCGATCCTGGCCAAGCTCGGCTACACCGTGGCCGCGGTCAGCGCCAAGCCGGATGCGGATGATTTCCTGCGCAGCCTGGGTGCCAGCGAGATACTGACCCGTGAAGAGATGAGCGAAAAGCCGCGCGCATTGGAGGGACAGCGCTGGGCAGGCGCGGTGGATGTGGTCGGAACCACCACCCTGGCGCGGGTACTTGCGGAAATGAACTATGGTGGCTGCGTGGCCGCCTGCGGGCTTGCCGGTGGCGCCGATCTGCCGACCACGGTGATGCCCTTCATCCTGCGCAATGTCAGCCTGCGCGGTGTCGATTCGGTGATGTGTCCGGTCGAGCGTCGCAAGCTGGCCTGGCGGCGCCTGGTGACCGATCTGCCGGCCAAGGCGCTGGGTGAGATCGGCCAGGTCGCCAGCCTGGAGCAGTTGCCGGACCTGGCGGAGAAGATCACCACCGGCGGTGTGCGCGGACGGGTGATCGTCGACCTGAACGCCTGACGTTGACGGCGGGCGCAGCCCGCCCGGCTTGGTGCAATCGCAGGTCAGGCTGAGCCTGACATTGATGGCGGGCGCAGCCCGCCCTACCCTGTAATATTCACGCAGTTACCCCGAAAATGCAGAGCGCGACGAACGCCGGCAGGTCCTCATCACGCATGCCCTGATCGGACAGATCCTCGCCTTCCGCACCGCCCGCACCACCGTGTTGCGGCGTCTCGGCCAGACCGATTTCTCGCAGCAGGATGCACGCGAGATAGCCGACGTGATCAGCCGCCTGACTCTCAACGCCCTGCAGAGCGACAACAAACGGAACAGCAGCTCATGAACGAAACCAAGCAGTCACGCTGGCGCGCACTCTGGGTGCTGCCGCCCCTCGCCATCGGCATCCTGGTGGTCATCTTCATGGCCAGCGGGAAGCAGCCGCCCGCCAAGGCCGAGGTCGGCGAGCCCAGCCAATCCGTGCGCGTGGTCGAAGCCATGTCGGTCGACCTGGTCCCCGAGGCCACGGGTTATGGCGAGGTGCAACCCGGCAAGGTCTGGGCCGCCGTCGCCCAGGTTGCCGGCAGGGTGATCGATACCTACCCCCGCCTGCGTGATGGCGAGATCGTCCCGGCGGGCACCCTGCTGTTCCGTATCGATCCGGTCGACTACGAACTGAAGCTTGCCCAGGCAAACGCGGAACTGGCAGAACTCGACGTGCAGGAGCAGAACGCCAATGCCTCCCTGACCATAGACAAGAGCAACCTGCTCCTGGCGCAGCGCGAGAAGGAACGGATCAGCAAGCTGTCGAAGAAGGGTACGGCCTCGCAAAGCGATGTGGACAATGCCGAACGCACCATGCTGAACGCGCGCACCGCGGTGCAGAACACGGCCAACACCCTGGCGCTTCTGCCGACCCAGCGCCGCCTGCTCGAGGCCAAGGTGAGTCAGGCCGAACGCGACCTCGCGAATACCGCTGTCAATGCGCCCTTCAATCTGCGCATTGCCGATCTGGCGATCGAAAAGGACCAGTACGTCGGCATCGGTCAGACCCTGTTCAAGGGCGACGCCGTCGAAAGCGTGGAGATCGTGGCACAGGTCGCCATCTCCTCGCTGCGCACCCTGTTCGCCGGGCGCGAAGAACCCATACCCGCGATCGCGGATCTGCAGAACGGGCTGCAGGACTTCACCGGTTTCCGGCCCGTGGTGCGCATGGACATGGGCCGGGAGACGGCCGAGTGGGAGGCCCGGTTCATCCGCTTCAGCGACCAGGTCGATCCACAGACGCGCACCATCGGCGTGGTGATCAGCGTCGACAATCCGTTCAAAAAGGTCATCCCCGGCAAACGCCCGCCGCTGACCAAGGGCATGTTCGTCCAGGTGGTTATCCGTGGGTACACGCAGAGCAATCGAATCGTTCTGCCGCGCAGCGCGATTCGTGCCGGCAAAGTCTATCGGGTCGGCGAAGAACAACGCCTGCAGGTTCGCCCGGTATCCATCCTGTTCAGCCAGGGGCCGCTCAGCGTCATCAGCAGCGGCATCGAATCCGGTGATCAGATCGTTGTCAGCGATCCCATACCCGCCGTTGAGGGCATGCTGCTGAACCCGGTTCCGGATGAGGCACTGCAGGCACAGATTCTGGCCGCTGCGCGGGGTGCGCAATGATCGCCTGGTTCGCCCGCCACCCCACCGCGGCCAACCTCTTCATGGCCGCGATCATGATCCTCGGGATCGTTTCCCTGCCCGGCCTGCAGCGCGAGACCTTCCCCGAGATCCAGAACGACAAGGTCGAGGTGCGCGTGGTGTACAAGGGCGCGACCACCGACGAGGTCGAGGATGCCATCTGCCGACGTCTCGAGGACGCCCTGGACGGCATCACGGATATCGACGAGACGCGCTGCGAGGCACGCGAGGGCCTGGGTATCGCCACCGCGGTCATGCGCGAGGGCGCACAGATGACGCGCTTTCTCGACGACGTGAAATCCGAGGTCGACGCCATCGACGATTTCCCGGATCAGACGGAACTGCCGGTGGTTGCGGAACTCGGCCGGACCGATGCGGTGGTCTCGATCGCGATCACCGGCCCCGAAGACCCGGTCGCGCTCAAGGCCTATGCCGAGGACGTCAAATCGCGCCTGCAGACCTTGCGCGAGTTTTCCACCGTCACCATCAAGGGCTTCTCCACCCACCAGATCCGCATCGAGGTGGACGCGCCGACCCTGCGCCGCTTCGGGCTGTCTGCGTCCGATATCGCCGGCGCACTGCAGCGCCAGAGTGTCGGCAGCCCCGCAGGTGAACTGCAGGGCGAACAGGAGAACGTCCTGCTGCGCTTCGATGACCAGCGCAAGACCACCGCGGAATTCGAAAACCTGGTGATCATCTCCGGCAGCAGCGGGGCCGCGATCCGGCTGGGTGAGATCGCGACCATCAGCGACCGCTTCGAGCTCGACGAGGAAAAGGTTCTGTTCAACGGCCGGCGCGCGGCCATCCTGGACATCACCAAGACCCGTGCGCAGGACATACTCACCGCCTTTGGCGCGGTCAGTGACTTTGTCGCCGCGGAGAACGAACGTGTCCCGCCGGGGGTCCGGCTCACACTGACGCAGGATCGTTCGTCGATCGTCAGTGACCGCCTCAACATGCTGACCCGCAACGGTGTCCAGGGACTGATCGCGGTCTTCCTGATTTTGTGGCTGTTCTTCAGCTTCCGTTACAGCTTCTGGGTCACCATGGGCCTGCCGGTATCCTTTCTGGGCGCATTGTTCGTGCTGCCCGCGCTGGGTGTGACCATCAACATGATCTCCATGGTGGGGCTGCTGATCGGGGTCGGCCTGCTGATGGACGACGCCATCGTGATCGCCGAGAACATCGCCGCACGCCTGAACAAGGGCGAGAAACCCCTGCAGGCGGCCATTACCGGGGTGACCCAGGTACTGCCCGGTATCGCGTCCTCGTTCGCCACGACCCTGCTGGTGTTCGGATCGCTGGCCTTCATCACCGGCGAGATCGGCCAGATCCTGCGCATCATGCCGATCGTTCTGATCGTGGTCATCACGGTCAGCCTGATCGAGGCCTTCCTGATCCTGCCCAGCCATCTCGGCCACTCGCTGATGCATATGCACAAGCGCGAACCCAGCCGTTTTCGTGCCGCTTTTGAGCGCGGTTTCGCCCGGTTCCGCGACCGCCACTTCGCGGCGGTGCTGGACAAGGCCATCGAGCACCGCTACCTGACCGTCGGACTGGTGCTGATGCTGATGCTGTTTGCGATCGCCATGCCGGTCGGCGGCAAGCTCAAGTTCACCGGTTTTCCGGATATCGAGGGCGACGTGGTGGAGGCCCGCATCCTGCTGCCACAGGGCACCCCGCTGTCCAGGACCGAGGACATCGTCGACCACCTGCAGAACGTGGTCTGGTCGATCAATGACAGAACTCAAGGCACAGCAACCGGAGGGTCAGGACCTGGTTCAGAACCTGACCGTGATATTCGGCGAGAATCCAGATGCCTACGAGACCGGCCCGCATGTGGCCCGTATCGTGGTCGACCTGCTCAGTGCCGAGGTGCGTAACACCGGGCTGGAAGACTTCCGCAACCGCTGGCGCGAACAGGCCGGCACGATGACAGACGTCATCGCACTCAAGTTCGCGGAACCGACCATCGGCCCCGGCGGGCGTGCCATCGACGTGCGCCTGATCGGTGCCGACCTGGACGAGATCAAGGCGGCCGCGCTGGAGCTCAAGACCTGGTTCGGCGGCTTCGACGGCGTGATCGACCTGAGCGACGACCTGCGCCCGGGCAAACGCGAATACCGTCTGCACCTCAAGGACAGCGCCGGTGTGCTCGGCCTGGACGCCAACAACATTGCAGGCCAGGTGCGCGCGGCCTTCCAGGGCTTCAAGACCGACGAGTTTCCGCTCGGACCCGAGACCTACGAGGTCGAACTGCGCCTGGCACCCGGCGACCGCAGCAACCTCGCCGACCTCGAGCAGCTGAGCATCGTCGGCCCGGACAACAAGCTGATCCCGCTCCCGGAGGTCGCCGGCGTGGAGGAGGCGCGCGGCTGGGCAAGGATCAATCGTATCGACGGTCGCCGCACCGTGACCATCCAGGGTGACGTCGATCGCGCGCGCGCCAATGCGCAGGAACTGCTCGACACCGCCAAGGCCGATATCTTTCCGCGGCTGCGCGAGCGCTTTCCGTCGATAAAGATCGACATCCAGGGCCAGAGCGACGAATCGGCCAAGACCGGCGGTTCGATCGTGCGCAACGTCCTGCTCGGCATGATCGGCGTTTACATGCTGCTGGCACTGCAGTTTCGCGGTTACCTGGCGCCGATCACCGTGATGTCGGTAATCCCCACCGCGCTGATCGGCGTGGTCTTCGGCCACATGGCGCTGGGGCTGGACCTGACCCTGCCGAGCATGATCGGCATGGCGTCCCTGTTCGGCGTGGTGGTGAACGACTCCATCCTGCTGGTGGTGTTCATCCGCGACGAACGCGCGGCCGGCGTCCCGGTCAGGCAGGCCGCGCAGCATGCCGCCATCGCGCGTTTCCGCCCGATCCTGCTGACCTCGGTGACGACCATCGCCGGCCTGACGCCACTGCTGCTGGAAAAGAGCCTGCAGGCGCAGATCCTGATCCCGCTCGCGGCAAGCCTCGCCTTCGGCCTGATGTCAGCGACCCTGATCGCGCTGTTCCTGGTGCCGGCGATCTACTGCATCCTGGATGACTTCAACGTGCTCGGCGAGATCGATCTGGTTCAAGCCCAACCATAGGTAAGGCTGCGCCTGACATTCACGGCGGGCACAGCCCGCCCTACAATGGCTGGTTCGCGAATGACCGGCAGCGGGTGGAAGATTTCTTTCGGAACGCAGAGATCGCAGAGAAACCGCCAAGGACGCAAAGGATTCGGTTGCTCCCATGTTCACTTCAGCAGGGTATTTTTGACCCGGGCGCCAACACAAAAAACCTCTGCGCACTCTGCGCTTCTTTGCGTCCTCTGCGTTCCCTGAGCGGCGGGCACAACACACCCTGTACCTGGCCTCATGCCTGCTCCTCGCCCTCCGGGGGATGATTGTGCAATCGCACGGGTTCAGCTGTCTTGCGGCGCATACGCATGTTGAGAAACTCGACCGTGAGCGAGAAGGCCATGGCGAAGTAGATATAGCCCTTGGGGATATGGAAACCGAGGCCCTCGCCGACCAACGCCACCCCGATCAGGATCAGGAACGACAGCGCCAGCATCTTGATGGTGGGATGTCGATCAACGAAGTCACCGATCTGGCGCGCGGCCAACATCATCACAATGACCGAGGCGATGATGGCGGCGACCATCACCGGGATCTCGTCAACCAGACCGACCGCGGTGATCACCGAATCCAGCGAGAAGATGATGTCGAGCAGGCCGATCTGCACGATCACACCCATAAAACTGATTTTTGCCGCATCGCCGACCGTATGCTCTTCCGGCCCTTCGAGCGAGGCGTGGATCTCCATGGTGCTTTTGGCCATGAGAAACAGCCCGCCGAAGAACAGGATCAGGTCACGCCCGGAGATATCGTGTCCGAGGATCGCAAACAGCGGCTCGGTCAGACGCATCACCCAGGCCAGCGAGAGCAGCAGCAGGATGCGCATAACCATCGCCAGCATCAGACCCAGTCGACGCGCCTTGTCGCGCTGTGACTCCGGCAGACGGTTGGCCAGGATGGTGATGAAGATGATGTTGTCTATGCCGAGGACGATCTCCAGGGCGGCGAGCGTGAAGAAGGCCACCCAAACCTGCGGGTCGAGCAATAGTTCCATGATGCGAGTCTCAGCCTTGAATTGAACAAGGTTTTATTTTGCCCGGTTGCAGCGCATTTTCCCAGCTCGATGAAAAATGGCTGCGGGCCCTGGGCCACTGGACTTCCGCGACCGGCTGCAAGACACTGCCAGCACCTGTCAGGCATCCATCATTTGCCGGTGCACCAGATCGCATGAGCAGACCCAGCTACGCCATTATCGACACCCAGGCCTTCGTCGCCAACTACCGATACGCCAAGTCGCTGGCACCAGCCGCCCGCGCGCTCGCGGTGATCAAGGCCAATGCCTACGGCCATGGCGCCGTGGTGCTGGGACGCATACTGGCCCCCGAGGCCGATGCCTTCGGGGTCGCGTCGAGCGAAGAGGCGATGGAGCTGCGCGAATCGGGTATCGACAATCCCATCCTGCTGTTCGAAGGTGCATTCGAACCGGCAGAGGTCGCCGATGCAGCCCTGCACAATTTCATGCTGGTGCTGCATTCACATACCCAGCTCGAATGGCTGCTTTCCGCAAAACCCACACAGCCGCTGAACGTCTGGCTCAAGGTCGACACCGGCATGCACCGACTCGGTTTCGCGCCGCAGGAGCTGGCCGAGGTTCATGCGCGTCTGTCCGCCAGTCCGAACGTGGATCAGATCGTCCTGATGTCGCATTTCGCCTGCGCCGACGAGACCGGCAACCCGGCCACCGAACAGCAGCTGGCATTGTTCGAGCAGGCAAGCCAGGGGATCGAGGGCGCGGTCAGTCTCGCCAATTCCGCGGCAATCCTCGCCTGGCCGCAGGCCCACGGCGACTGGATCCGGCCCGGCATCATGCTGTACGGCAGTTCACCGCTGGAAGCAGGCCACCCGGCCGGCGATCCGCTCAGGCCGGTGATGCGGCTGGAGTCACAGCTGATCGCCATCCACGAGCTCGCCGCGGGCGACTCGATCGGCTACGGCGGCCGCTTCACCTGCAGCGAACCGACCCGCGTGGGTGTCGTGGCCATGGGCTATGCCGACGGCTACCCGCGCCACGCCCCGGACGGGACACCGGTTGCCGTCAACGGGCAGCTCACCCGGCTGATCGGTCGCGTCTCGATGGACATGCTGACCGTCGATCTGAGCGCGCAGCCCGATGCGCAGATCGGCGACCCGGTGCAGCTGTGGGGAGACCTGGTGAGCGCGAACGAGGTGGCCAGGCTGAGCGAAACGATCGCCTACGAACTGTTCACCGGCATCACCCGGCGGGTTCACTTCCAGTATCGCTGATCGCGGCTGATCCCTGCCCGCCGGGCCAAACGCAGCAGGCCCTATCAGGGATCGCCCGTCCCACCCACTACACGCCGATCTCAGGCAACGAAACGACAGCTGTTCTGGCCGGTGGCCGAACGCGGCACTGCCGGCTGACTGCCGCCTGTAGCCGAATGTGATCCCCCTGCCCAAACAGCTGTGCACCCCGTCGCAGTTCGCCGCACCCAGCCTCAGATCGCCTCAAGCACCACTACTCTGGACCGAAAGCCGACTCATAGATCACCGAACCGGAAGGTATACCCATGAGCCACCGATCGTCTTTCGCCAGCGGAATCATCATCCTGCTATTCCAGCCTGTTTCTTGCCGGCGCAGTCCATGCGGCCGAAGAGGCCAACGCAGAGCCGCGATTTGCCGAAGGGCGCATCCTGGTCATGCCGGCCGCCGGGCTGCCCAGCAAGACAAGTTCGAAAAACTGCTGCGCAAGGCCGACCGCCTGGCCAAGAAAAGACGCAAGCTGCGCAGCTCGCCGGTGCACGTGATCGACGTACCGCCAAGGCTGGAAAAAAGGATTGCACGATTCCTTGCCCGCCATCCCAATATCGCGTTCGCCGAACTCGACGAGCGGGTCCCGCCGGACGCCATCGTCAATGACCCAGACTTCGGCAGCCAGTGGCACCTGCCCACGATGGGGGCACCGTCTGCCTGGCAGCTGAGTGACGGCGAGGGCGTCACCGTCGCGGTACTCGACACCGGCGTGAACGCCAACCATCCGGACCTCTCCGGCCAGGTCCTGCAGGGCTGGAACACGGTTTCGAACAACACCGATACCAGCGACATCCATAACCACGGCACCTGGGTTGCCGGCGTCATCGCGGCCAAGGCCAACAATGCCACCGGCGGCGCCTCGGTCGCCCCGGGCGCCAAGATCCTGCCGATCCGCATAACCAACCAGTCCGACGGCTGGGCCTATTTCAGCGACATGGCCGAAGGGCATCATGTGGGCGGCGGACAACGGCGCACGCGTGGCCAACCTCAGCTACGGCGGCGCCGCCGGCAGCGCCATCGATCGCCAACGCCGCCAACTACATGATGAGCAAGGGCGGCGTGGTCATGGTGTCTGCCGGCAACGACAACACCGACTACGGCTACATGAACCACCCCTCGCTGTATGTCGCGGGTGCGACCACCAGCAGCGATGCCAAGGCCGGCTATTCCAGCTACGGCAACTTCGTCGATATCGCCGCACCCGGTTCGGGCATCTTCACGACGTCCCGCAGCGGCGGTTACAGCACGGTCAACGGCACCTCTTTCGCCGCCCCAACACAGCGGCCGTCGCCGCGCTGGTCATGTCGGCCAACCCCGCCCTGCTGCCGACCGACGTCATGGCGGTGCATCAGCAACACCGCGGTCGATCTCGGCGACCCCGGCTGGGATCCGGCCTACGGCTACGGACGTCTGGACGCACTTGCCGCCGTGCAGCTGGCGGCAGGCGTGGAGACCTCGGACAACGTCGCGCCGGAGGTCACCATCGTCAGCCCGGACGGCTCTGAAACCGTTTCCGAGACCGTCGCCATCGTGGTCGAGGCCACGGACGCATTCGGCGTGGCCCGGGTCGACCTGCTGGTCGACGGCCAGGTCGATCGCGACCGAGACGCAGACCGTCGGGCGGCAACGAATACCGCTTCGCCTGGGACTCCACCCTCGTAAACGACGGCATGTACCGGGTACGTGCACAGGCATCGGATGAAGCCGGCAATATTGGAGAATCGAGCGAAGTAATCGTCGAGGTTGTCAACACGGTCCCCGATGAGATCCCACCGACGGTCACTATCCTGAGCCCAAGGCCAGATACCAGTGGCACCGGCAGCGTGTCCTTGATGGCCACCGCCACCGACAACGAGGCTGTGCAGCAGATCCGCATCAGCGCAGCCGGTCAGCTGCGTTGCGCCGGGACCAGTACGACATCCTGCAGCTGGGACCTGAGCAATATGGCACCCGGCACCTATCCGATCACCGCAACGGCCGAGGATGCTGCCGGAAACACGGGCAGCAGCACGGTCAACTTCACCGTAGAGGCCCCGGCGCCGGAACCTGTCCCCGAGCCGGAACCTGCGCCTGAGCCGGAACCAGCCCCTGAGCCGGAACCGCCCCTGAGCCGGAACCTGCACCTGCGCCGGAACCTGCGCCTGAGCCAGAACCTGCCCCTGCGCCGGAACCTGCCCTGAGCCGGAACCCGCACCTGAGCCGGAACCTGCCCCTGAGCCGGAACCAGCCCCTGAGCCGGAACCTGCGCCTGAGCCAGAAGCCCCGGCACCGGACGACCCAATTGTTGAAAAGATCATCGATGACAGCAAGAACGATGACAATGTCATCAACGACCGGAAGCTCGAGCGGCAACGCAAGAGGGAACTGCGCAAGCAGCTGCGCGAAGAAAGACGACGCGCCAAAAAAGCGCCACCGCTCGCGCAGCAAGCGCGTCAACATGGAGCAGCCTGAGCAATCTGGGGCGCTGGTACCGCTGATCACCAGACGGCAACAAGAAACAAGTAGGAAATAGAATCGGCCCCGCTTTCGGGCCGATTTCGTAATCTCTTTTCGCCTATCGACTTCCGCGAACTCTCGCGCAGTGGCAGCGGTTCTTTCGCGTTAGAGCCGGAGCCCCATTGCCCTCGCATCACGGCCTGGCTCCGCCCTCGCCCGCGTCTTCAGTGGACAACCGTACCTAAGCGGAACCCGCGAACTGGCAATTCAACGGCAGACGCGGCGGCTTTGTCGACAAAAACGTTTGGTACGCTGGACACTCCCCGGTCCACGCATGTCAGTTTTTTTTACAGAACCTCGCCGAAACAGAAAGCTATGTCTCGCAAATTACTGAAACTAAATATTTTTACAAAAACGGCTTGATTATTGCATCGTCCTAAGTATAGCCAGCCGCGGGCGAAATAGCCCCAAGCCAATCACTGATTGCCGAGACGCTTTAGACATGATGAAACTGAAACGAATCTCAACCAACTGCCTGATTGCGGGTACTTTGCTCTTGGGTACCGCTGCACAGGCAGAGATGATCAACCTGACGGCGACAGACCAGCCTGACGGCACGATAGGCGGCTCTTGCCCCAGCGGCCCCGGCTGCGTCACCCCAGTGGTAGACCCATTTGGGACTGGTGCTAGCTTTACAACCGCAGCCGCAGGTGTGACGTTCTTCGTGGACCATCTGCAGCCCAGCGGAACGGGCGTGCTGGACCCATTCGTGCGTATCCAGGCCAAAGACAGCGAGCAGGGCTATAACACCAGCGGTCGGCCGCTCAATTTCGACACCAAGAACCCCTTGAACTATACGCACGATTTGGCGATAGGTAGTCTCGAGGCGGTTAACGGCGCGTACGAATTCATACTCGATATCGGAGAGAACAATAGCGGCCCGGGAAACAACAAACCCAACGACAACAGCCTTTTGTCGTTGGATGGTGTCAAGCTTTATGCCGTAAATTTCACCACAAGTCCGAACGGCGAAATCGCGTACACCTCGGGCAATGCCCCTAACCCTTGGAACGTAGGCGACTGGGACCCCAGTTTGAACCCAGAATCGGGCTTCTCGTACCAACTGCTGTGGGATATGGATGCGACAACGGATAATGCGGTGCTCCTCGACGCCAACAGACTCGGAAACCCCCCGGGTAACGGCCGGTAAGCGACATGAGGATGGAGGTGAGCACCTCGATCATCACTGCCGACATCAAAGACGATTATGATTACCTGATCCTCTGGTCACGCTTCGGTCTGATCGCAGCGCCTAAAGGCGCAAACTCATTCGCCACTTTCGAGGAATGGGCTGCCCGCGTCTGCGAGGATTTCGGGGTCGGACCGCCCCTTTTCGTGCCAATCCCGGCCCCTCTGGCATTGATCGGCCTCGGCATGGGAATACTCGGCTGGAAGACCCGCAAGTCCCGTACCTGATCGGGCAACCAGACGCAAAAAAACGGCACCCCGGTGCCGTTTTTTTATACAAACATCGTATTGCCGCGGGCGATAATCGAACTGCACAACGTCGCCGCAAAGCACGGTGCCCATGCCCAGCCAACTACCGTCCTATCTGAATCTCGAGCCGCTCCAGCCTTGCCCTGGCCTGCTCCCGCTCCGGAAAAGGCACCTTCATCGTCAGTGCCCTGCGCAACTCGCGCCGGGCCTCGACCTTGTTGCCATACTCCTCGAAGCGCGACGGCCAGGTGATAACGAAGGGTCGGAGAGCGGCTGTTACGTATAACCGCCTCACGCAGGCGGGTGAGCCCACGCTCCAGGTCACCGAGCTGGACCAGCACCCAACCCAGCGTATCGAGCACGGCCGGGTTGTCCGGCGCAAGTTCTTGTGCCCGCAACGCCGCAGCGAGTGCCCGCTCTGCATCGACCGGCATCAGCATATTGGCGAGATTGTTGTGCACAATGGCGTTCTGGGGCTGCAGCTCGGCCAACCGCAGGTAAAGCGCCAGGGCGGATTCGTTATCGCCTTTCTGCTGGAGACGGTCGGCAAGTACGAGCATGACAGCCGGGCTGTCAGGGTGCGCCTCGTTCCAGGCCCGCAGTTCTTCGAGGGCCAGGTCTGCCTGCCCCGCGCGCACCAGGGCCCGGTGAAGCTTGACCATCACGTCGGCCTGATCAGACAGGGTCTGCGCACGCCGGTAAAGCGCAATGGCCTCCTCAACCCGGCCCTGCCCGAGCCGAATATCGCCCAGCAGCGCAACGGACGACAGGTTGTCGGGATCGCGCTCAAGAACCACAGCAAGCTCGGCGGCGGCATCATCGTAGCGGCGCTGCCTGGCCAACAGGGTCGCCAGCTCGAGCCGGGCGGCCACCGACGTCGGGCGCACTTCGACGCCTTTCGCAGGTTTACCTCCGCGGCGTCGAATGCACCGGCGCGAACCTGTAACTTGGCGACAGTGACGAGTTCGCCAGCGTCGCGACCCGCCAGGCGGGCCGCATCCTCCAGTAAGCTCTGGGCCGTAGGCGCTTCACCACGGACCAGCTGTATAGTCGCCAAACCCTTCTTGACCATCAGGTTGTCAGGTACCTCGCGCTCAAGGGCCTGTGCCACCTTCAGCGCATCACCGGGTCGATTGTCCGCAAGATACAGACTCGCCAACTCGAGAATCGGGCGAACCGCCCGCGGATTGATCTGCCGGATGCGTTCCAGGTGCTGAATCGCCGTGCGTCGGTCGCCTCGCGCAGCCGCGACCCGGGCGGATTCACCCAACGCGAGTTGATCATCGGGATCTGCGCGAGCAGGCCCGTCAAGGCCTCATCGGCGGCCGCGTAGTTGCCCTCGATGACATCGAGCTTGATCAGGTTGATTCGGGCCGGCCGGTAGGCCGGATTCTTCGCCAATATGGCCTTCAGCATCCGGCGCCCGCTGTCGCGGTCGCCCTGGGCAACGGCCACTGTGGCCTGAAGATTGCGCGCGGCCAGGTTGTCGGGTTGCCGCGCTGCGACCTCGATCGGCCACTCGGCGGGCCTGCACGAAACGACCCTCCTTCAGGTACAGCATGCCGAGAAACAACGATGCCCTGGGATTAACGGCAGGCCCCGGCTCGACCAGCCGTTGAAAGGTGTCTATGGCCGCGTCCGTCTGTCCCTGCCGCAGCTGCGACAGGCCGAGACGACCAATCAACGCCGGATTGGCCGCGACCTTTTCAAGCGCGGCCTCGTAGTAAAGCTCTGCCGCGATGTAATCGTGCAGATCGCTGTTTACGTCGCCGAGCATGACCAGAAGTCCCGGGTCATCGGGATTGTTCACCTTCAGCCGTGTCAGCAGGCGCGAGGCCTCGGCCGGTTTTCCCATCCTGACCAGCAAGCTTGCGAGCCGTTTGTTCGCCCGCAGATCCTGCGGCTCACGCTCCAGGTATTTGGAAAGAAACCCGTAGGCACTCTCGTACTGGGCGTTTTCGTACGCGATCGTGGCCGCCAGTAGCAACTGGCCAGAGTCGTCGCCGAGGTCGGCGGGGGTAACGGCATTCACCATGTCCGAGGCCCGGCGCAAGACCGCTTCTGCCTCGGCCGTGCGGCCGAGCTTCTTCAGCGCCTTTGCGTAAAAGTAAAGCGCCTTTAGAGAGGGTTGCTCGGTAACTATCCGCTGCAACCTGGCGACACCCTCATCCTGCCTACCCCAATCCAGCAAGGCCAGGGCCTCGCCCATCGCGGCCTCTCGTTGGTTCGGATCAAGCTGTGACGCCTGCCGGTAGTGCGCCACCGCGCTCTCGAATTCACCGCGTGCATGGTAGACCGACCCCATCAGGAACCACGCATCCGCATTTTCGGGGTAGCGACTGAGTATGTCGGCGATCAGGGGGGCCGCCGCTTCAAACTGGTTCTGCCCCACCAGGTCATGGACCCGTGCCAGCATGACTTCCTCGTGATACGGGACGAGTCTCAGCGCCTCAGCGAAGGCGATCTCCGCCCCGACACGGTCCTTTTTGCCCAGCCTCGCCTTGCCTAACTCCGCCCATAGATCGGCCCGAATCACTACCGGATACTCGTTCGGGCGCAGTTCATTGATGACCTCTTCATATTTACCCAACTGATTGCGGGCCCGGGCCAGCGGAAGCGCCACCAGCGCCCGGTCGGCACCCAACTTGCCGGCCATTACCAGCTCTTCCTCGGCCTGCAGCGGATTGCCCAGATCAAGTTGGATCTGGCCCATGAGCACGCGCGCCGGCAGTTGAGTCGGATCGCGCTGCAAGCGAGTTCTTCAGCTGAATCAACGCACCCTTGGCTGTCGCCGCTATTGAACCGGGTTATGGCGTCGTCGTAGTAGCGAAGCGCCAGGGAATCGGCGATTACAGCTCCTGCCGCCAAAACCACGGCTGCGAGGACAGCGCCCCGCAGTGGTTCGAACCATGAAATCCTGCGCATGGTCCTTGTTCTCGAATTGTCTAGTGTGGAGGCCGCCGTCGCGCGGCCAAATCAGGTCTAAGCATACAACGTCATGCCTGCCAGGGCCTTATCGACCATCTTTAAAGAACCCTGAAATGGCGCCGCCAAATCAAACAACTCCGATTGATCTAAATCTCAAGGGAAACCTGTAGGAAACACGGTGTCGGAATTGATCGACGTTTGGGCACAGGGCATGGATAATTTTTTAGCGAGAAGCGCGTTGAATACAGCGGTATCCGTTTCTGGCGCGCCCTTCATGCGCCAAGCAACACCACGCTGTATCCTCCGCCGGACACCAACCAAAACCCAAACCGGCATTAAGACGCCGGTAAACGAGAAAATGACCCAGATGCGCAATAAAACAGGTCTCGCAATCATACTTCTAAGCGCCGTCATGTATTGCGCAAGCGCTGTGGCGGCTGACGCCCAGGCGGTACGTTATTACGAAGATGCCGTCTCGCGCTTCAACAGCGGTGACCTGAAAGGGGCAGAGATCCAGCTCAAGAACTCGCTGACACGGGATCCCAGCTCAGCTGTCGGCACGCATCCTGATGGGGCGGGTTCAGTTGGGACTCGGCAATGCCCAGCAGGCAGAAGAAGAACTGGTGATGGCCAACAAGCTGGGCGCCGATGCTTCTGTCACGGCATTGCCACTGGCGAAGGCACGTAACCGACTCGGCAAACAGCAGGTGAATATCGACAGCCTGGTGCCGACGAATTTCTCGATCGATCAGCAGCCCGATCTCTGGGTCGAACTCGGCATTGCCAGACTGCAAACGGACGATATCGCCGGCGCCCGCATCGCTTTCGAGCAGGCCCTGCAAATCAAACCGCTGCACGAGGGCGGCACCCTGGGACTGGCGCGAATCCCGTTGCGAGAACGGGATTTTGCCGAGGCGGAACGCCTGGCCGACGGCTGCGGTGGAGAATTTCCCGAACAGCGCCCAGGCCTGGTTCCTCAAGGCCTCGGCACTGCACGCGCAAGGCAAGAATATCGAAGCCGCAGAGGCCTATGCACGAGCAAGAGACCTGGACCCAGGCGACAGCGCCTGCCGGTCTGGGCGAGGCCACCGCGCTGCTGGATGCCAATCAAACCGCAAAAGCCGCGGCGCTCCTGCAAGAGCTGCGCGACACATACCCCTGGATGCCTGAAGCGCCTTACCTGCAATCCAAGGCGCTGAAGAAGCTCGGACACGATGAAGAGGCAAAGCAGCGCTCAGCGCCGCCACGGACATATTGAACCCAATCGCCCCGTCTGATCTGGCCCACAATCCGGCACTTCTCAGGCTGGCGGGCACGAGTCGCTTATGAAAACAAACAGCTGGAGCGCGCATATCAGGCGATAACGCTGTATCTGCAATCCCGCCCAGACGACATCAACGGCTCGAAAACTGCTCGCCCGCATCGCCCTGGACATGGACAAGCCGGCCGACGCCAAACGTGCCCTGGTGCCGATCGTTACCGCCGGTCAAGCCGGATGCCGAGACGCTGGCGCTGCTTGGTGACGCCAATGCGCAGCTGCGCGACTATCTCGCCGCCGAGAGCTACTACCGGGACGCCATCGCGAACTATCGGGGCGGCCCCGCACTGGTCGGCCGTCTCGGCGCCATCCAGTACCGCCAAGGGCCAGCGCGAACAGGCGCTGGACACATTGCAGAACATCGTTGACGGGCAACATGCCAACACGCCGCCCGGCGTCTCGCTATATGCCGCGATGTTATATTTCGCCGAGGGGCAGCTAGATGAGGCAGAAGCGATCGCAGATCAGGTTGCCGCACAAAGGCCCGACAACCTGATTGCGCTGAATCTGCAGGCAGCTCTCGCCATTGCGCGCGGCAATTATGCGCAGGCACACGAACAATTGGCCGACCTACTGCGCAAAAATCCAACCTTTCGTCCCGCCCGCTACAACCTTGCCAAACTGTATGCGTTCGAGGGACGTTACCGCGAGGCAAACAATGAACTTGCGCGGTTCATCGCCGAAGATCCCAACAACACGCAGGCCCTGCTCGATTCCGCCCGCTTGGCGCTGCGAACTAACGATAATAGAACGGCTATTCAGCTATACGAGAAGATCCGAACAATCGACGCCAATGCGTTGATACCTTCCGTCGAACTCGTCAACCTTTATCTCAAGACGGGGCGGCCTGCCGATGCGATGAAGGTGGCAGTATCGATCAACCGCGCGCTACCGAACATCGCTCTGACGCACGAAACTTTAGCGCGCGTGCAGCTCGCCCGCAACGAACGGGAAGACGCTCAGGTCACGCTGCGGAAAGCGGCGGTTTTGGCCGGCTACGACCCGCGTCGTTTGATGAACACGGCGCGCCTGCAGAAGGCAGCGGGAGCTTACCAGGACGCCGAGAACACGTTCAGCAAACTGCTGGCTGAAAAACCTGAAGCCCACGCTGCGCGCGGCGAGTTGGCCGAAATCCTGTTCAGACGGGGAAACGTCGAAGGCGCCAAGCAAGAACTCAGCCGTGTGCTCGATGATGACCCCGAGAACGTGTTTGCATTAGCGCTCCTCGGCGATATCCAGCTCGCAAAAGGAGAATACTCGAAAGCCGCCGAGACTTATACCAGGGCGCTTCGACACAGCAATCGGCCCGAATTGGTCGTCAGTCTTTTCCGGGCTAGAACACTCACTGGTGAAGGTGATGCGGCACTGATCGACCTGAAAACCTGGGACGACAACAACCCTGGCAGCGTTCCCGTAACCCGCGCCCTTGCCGAAAGCCTGCATCAACAGGGGGACATCGCCCAAGCCCAGCGTTATTACCAACGCCTGATCGCTTTAAACCCTAGAGACGCCCTTGCGCACAACAACCTGGCAAATCTCCTCGCGGATATCGATAGCGAACAGGCTTTCAGATCTGCGCAGCGAGCTTATGAACTCAACTCGAGTAATCCAGCGATTCTGGATACTTTCGGCTGGTCGCTGGTACAGGTCGGCGACCTGGAGAAAGGACTTGCGTATCTGCGGGATGCAGTAGCACGAAACGGGCGGTCCGCAGATATGCGCTACCATCTCGGCGTCGCTCTTGAAGAATACGGCCGTATTGGCGAGGCCCGGCGCCAGCTGACGCGGGCGCTGGAGATGAGCAACAAGGCGGCGTGGGAAAGCGATGTCAAACGCAGGCTCGAGAGACTGGGCCAATGATCTCGAAAATTAAGAAAACTGTGTCGTTCGTAGTCTCGAGGTAATAACCACTCGATTTGCTGAGTGCATTGGTGCTCAACAAACCCTATGAACCTGCTGTGTTCCGCAGGCCACAGGGCTTGTTTGTCAAATCCCTAGCGCTTCGCGAGCTTCAACCGTTGCGCAAACCGACGATCCCGACCACCGAACCATGCCAAACCGAGCGCGGTTAGCAGCAGGGTTGAGGGCACCGGCACTTGGTTATCCGGCGGAATTTCCCGCTCATACGTGCCTTTCAAGTAATTGATCTTGAACTGGTCGTTTTGGCGGACGCACTCACCATTTGTTGACGGGTCATTCAGGCATTCGGTTCCGAATGCGAGCGTATGAGCGGCGACGATCCAGTACTGAGACGCCTGAAGATTGGAGGCGAGCACCGCAGGGTTGTACGAAGTCAGATCGTAGCTTTCTATTACTGTCCAGTCTGTAAGCGATTGTGAACTTAGCCCGTACTGCACATTCTCGATTGTCGTGAAGGGATCACCGTCAAACCGGAGCACCGTCATATCGCCATCATCCCCGGTATAGCCCGCACTGACCTTATTGAGCGATATCGGGACACCGAAATCAAAGAGTACAAGTTCCAACACCCCATCATCGTTCGAGACCGCATGTGGGCCATCAGTATTTTCATTTTGAAAGCGGTTTTCAATCCCCAGCCCGCCGCCGAAGATCGTAAGATCGTCTTTTTGGAGAGTGCCTGCACCGCCTGAACGCACATCGGACGCCCAAGCCGACGCAATCACTGCAGGTGTCGGAACAGGATCTGTACCCGATACGAGGTTTCCGCCGAATGTTAGGGAATGCGCCTCGCTATTAGAGTTAGTAGGACAGGGTAGAGACGACCCGCTGTCAGAAGCTGCACTCTGGCAATTACCCGTCGTAAACGACCAGCTGTAAAGATTGCTTGCAGATACGGACATGGGCGCGAGAAGACCCGCCAAGCAGAGGAACAGCGGCGGCATTGTTTTTTTTCGGATCGACATCTTGGGTGCTCCATGGTGTTCGCCACAGTGTGGCCCGAGGGCCTCGGCGAAAAAGTCGTCTGCCAAATCAAAAGCAAAATGCGCACCAAAACGCATTTCTTTTTTATTATCAATTAGTTTCCGGCTTTCCGATCGTAGATGCCGGGACTTCTTCGAACACGCTGTAAAGTTTCCTGACGCCCGCTCAGAAATATAATCCTTATTCTCGCGGGAATTTGACGCTAAGAGCAAAAACGGACGAAGTACTTTGGAGCCGAACAAATGGCTCGGAATTTATCTCACCCGCAGCCGATGTCGCCGCGGATCAAAAGCGGATCAATCAAAAGGGTCACCCATTAGCCGCCTCCGGTCAACAGGGCGAGCGTGACTCTGACGAGTCCTCGCCCCAATTAAACCTGCAGATCACCGATAGCGCGCCTGTCTTTTCATTTGGTCGTGCTGTTTCAAGCTGAAACGCACCAGTCACCCATCAGGATCTAGGCTTGGCGATACCGCTGCAAGCCCCACGCGGCGATGCCGCGCCAGAAAAATACTCAGTGCCCAGACATGGCCAGTTCGTTTGTACAGAACCTGGGCTACCTTTCGGTGCCAACCTCGATTGAGCTCATGCCGGAGGCGCTTCAGTCAACCCACAGAATATGGTGTGCCGTGGCGGCGGCAATACGTGGCTTCAGATGCTTGAGCACTTCATCTTCGAGCATCTCGATGGCCTGTTCGTGCCAGCAGCGCGCCAGGTGGGTGAGCTGGCCGCCCAGGCGAATCGGATCAGTCAGCTTGTCGGCAATCGCCTCGTTATCCAAGGCCTTGATCTGGTTGGCGGACAGGCGCTCGCCGGTATGCCGCACGATCAGACTCTGCAGGCTCAGGTGGTGCAGCGTCTTCTGCCGAACCAGTAGCAACCGACGACGCAACAGGTCGCGGATTGCGCGCTGCTCACGGGGTTGGATATGGCCTTCCGGCAGGATACCCAACCGCAACAGGTGCGCCAGGTGGCGGGCATCGGTCTGGTCGTTGCTGTGCTTGATCCCGGCATACTGCGGTATCGCGCCTGTATGCGCGAGGCGAACATCGAAGCCCGCATCCATCAGACCATCGACCAGCCAATACCAGTTGTAGGTTGACTCGACCACGCAGGCAAACAAGTCATCTCGAAACGGTTCGAGTACATCCCGCATCTCTCGAAGGTCGTTGGCGTGTCGCTTCTCGTAAACGACGGCGTCGTGATCATCGATAACCGAGATCACGCTGTTATTGGCGTGTAAGTCGATTCCGCAATAAAGTGTCATGGTCGCTTCCTCTTGTGGGTGGTCCGTTACGTTTGCACTCGTACGGATACCACCTGCTTGAGGAGGCGGCTAGAGGATTATCAGACTCGATCGATTCAGAGTATCGATCGTTTGCTGGCTGGCCCGCGCTCAGCGCCATTTCGGCCGGCACAGCCGGTCCTTCGAAATGGCGTAAACCGCTAGTCTGGCTGCACAATGTTGAGCTAAAGAACCCCATGCACCCCGCCCTGTTACACAGCGACCGTCACCGCATCATTGTCGACGGCGGCGCAGGTTAACGCCCAACGAACAACCAGAATCGAACTCCATTCCACCTTTGGCAGCGAACGGCCCTCGAATTTGCCCATCAACTGATCCTTGTCTATTATGTACGGAAACCATGTACATAACTACAAAGGACCGGACGTGGACAGCGTCAGTGTGAACAAGTTTCGCGACAACCTGAAAACCCTGGTT
Organism: uncultured Gammaproteobacteria bacterium; assembly: GCA_963759055.1. GTDB lineage: Bacteria > Pseudomonadota > Gammaproteobacteria > Chromatiales > Chromatiaceae > Thiosocius. The sequence goes on along the minus strand of CAVWYD010000034.1, from coordinate 44,915 downwards.
GATCAGGTGATCAGTCGGCATGCCCCGCTGAAAGTGACCCGTAGAGGCGGCGAAGGGTTTGTTGTAATGAGTGCCGAGGACTGGGAACGGGAACAGGAAACCCTCTACGTGCTGCAGAACAACGCGCTGATGGAACAGATTGCCGCGTCGAGCGCCACACATACCCGCGGTGAAGGCCACAAAGCCAGCAAGGAAGCGCTTGATGAGATCACTGGTATTTGAAGGCGATACCTGGTCGGCCTACGAATCACTGAGAGCGAAGGACAAGCGCCTCCACAAAGCGCTGTGCCGTGTGCTCAAAGAGATGCTTCGCGGTGATCCAACGTCTGGCATCGGACAACCCGAGCCCCTCAAACATAACCTTTCCGGTCTATGGTCGCGGAGGATCAGCCAGAGAGACCGTGTGATCTACAAGTTCGATGATCGGTATGTCTTTATATTCGCCATCGGGGGCCATTACGATCAGTTTTGACGGTCGATTCAGTAATTTTCTTTTTGCCCGGGAGGACAGCCTCGCTCGATCCACAGCGCGGAGAATCGTAGGTTGGGCTGCGCCCAACGTTTTACCGGCCGACGCAGCCGGCCCTACGAGATAGCGTAAGCCGCTAATCCGGCAGCACGATATTCAGCTCCAGCACCTAATGCGCCCCATCCTGTTCCACGGCGGTCGTAGGCAACCAGTATCTGCAGTCTTTCCTTGGCGATCGAGGCGGAATCAGCTGCTCTTGCGTTGTCTGAAGTAATCCAGCAGGCCCCACGAGCATTCCAATTCAGCCGACAGGCCATATCACCAGGCCCAAAAGTTTAAGTTATAATTTGAATTATAATTTTCTCAGCTTTCTCGGATTGCCAATGCGCGCACTCAAGTTACGTAAGATCGGGAGTTCCGTAGGGGTCATCCTGCCCAAAGAGATGCTGGAACGCCTGCGCGTCCAGGAAGGCGACCAGCTTTACGCACAGGAGAATCCGGAGGGTCTGCAATTGAGTCCATATGACCCTGAGTTTGAGTCCGCCATGCGCGCGTTTGCGCGTACACGGAAGAAGTACCGCAATGCACTGCATGAACTAGCCAAGTAGTGACGATTTGGATTCCGGAAGCGGCAATTCGTGCGATGCATGAAGAATTGCTGAGAGAGCATGGTGGTTTAGAGCGGGGCGATCAATGAACAAGCTCTGCAAGCGACCTTGGCCAAGCCCATGCAACTCACAAATTACGGCTCTCCCGGCCTGGCGGAACTGGCAGCCGCCTATGGATATGGCTTTGCGAAGAATCACTGCTTCAGTGACGGCAACAAACGCATCGCCCTGACCGCGATCGACGTATTCCTGCAATTGAATGGCCAGGAACTGACCGCGCAGGAAGCGGATGCCGCAGTGACATTGCTGGCGGTCGCCGCCGGGGAAATCGACCAAAAAGAACTCGCCAGCTGGATTAGATCCAATATGCAGGCCTTGCCTGAGGACTGACGTCGACGGTTGGCGGAGGCGGCCCAGAGAATGATATCGCGTTGGGCTGCAGCCTACCCTTGGCGAGGGCAGCCTGAACCGCCCCCTGTGTCCTGCCCTGCCACCACCGTTTAAATCGATGAAAAGCCCCGTCTCCCCAATTATTCATTGTCAACGAATCTGACCCCACTTGATTCTCACGGGGATTCGTCGAAACTACAGCTTAATGTCCACTAGAGCATTCACGACGTGAATCCTTACCTGAAACGGAAGCTGCCAGAATTACAAGCACTCTGCCGCAGGCATGGTGTCGCAAGGCTTGCGCTGTTCGGATCTGCGACGCGCGAGTCATTCGATGCGGACAACAGCGACTATGACTTCACGGTCGAATTCCTGCCGCTGCCCGCCGGAACGAGAGCCGATGCCTATTTTGATTTGCTCGAAGACCTACAGCAGCTCCTGCAGCGGCCGGTGGATCTGATTGTAAATGGTGCCATTACCAACCCTTTCTTCGAAGAATCGGTGAAGACATCTGAGCAACAACTTTATGCCGCATGAGGCCGCAAAGTATCTGTTCGATATCGCCGAACACGTAGCTCGACTTCAGCGATTTGTGAGCGGCAAGACGTCTGAAGACTACGCTGCTGACGAGTTACTCCGAGCCGCGGTCGAACGGCAATTTGAGATTATCGGTGAAGCGATCAACAGCCTGGCGAAGGTGGACCCTGATAAGGCTCGGAAAATCACGGGCTATCGCAGGATGATCGCATTCAGAAATATCCTCATTCATGGTTACACGCATGTCGATGATGCGATCGTCTGGGATATTGTGGAGAGTAAATTAGAGGCCCTGGCGCTGGAAATTGACGAATTGAATCAGCGCCTCAGTGAAAACTGAGTACAGAATTGGGGCGATGACTGCTAACGGATATCGCACATTGTCCACGCCCACATATTTCCGGATCGCCTTGAGGAACGGTACGGCAACCCTTCGCCGGATTGACGCGCATACAGCGGGCGCTGCCTCGTCCCACCGTATATAAAACCGACTGACGCTGCCCGGTATCGATCCGACGGCGTGTTGACGACTATGATGACGGCTTTGAAAAAACGTACCGAATAACGTACGCTTGCGAAAGGAGGCTGCCAATCATGACCATTCTCAACGCAACAGAAGCACGCTCGAAACTGTATAGCCTGATCGACGAAACGGCGAAGTCCCATCAGCCGATTGTCATCAAGGGCAAGCGCGGCAACGCTGTCTTGATTTCGGAAGAGGATTGGAACGCCGTGTCGGAAACCCTGAATCTGTTGTCTGTTCCCGGTATGCGCGAATCCATCCGAGAAGGCCTGGAAACCCCACTCTCCGAGTGTGCAGAGGACTTGGATTGGTGACGTGGCGACTCGTCTATACCAGGCACGCACAAAAAGACGCCAAGAAACTGGCCGCCGCCGGGCTCAAGAATAAGGCACTGCAACTGCTCGAGATTCTCGAGAAGGACCCTTACCAGAATCCACCACCCTTCGAAAAGTTGGTTGGCGACCTGTCGGGGGCCTACTCGCGCAGGATCAACATTCAGCATCGCCTCGTCTACCAGATCCTCGACGAGCAACGCGTTGTCAAAATCTTGAGACTGTGGACCCACTACGATTGACGGCTGCTGCGCTTCAGCAGCCAAAAAAGTCAGACCCGATTGATCCAGAGCTTTGTCGGTTGGGCTGCGCACAACGCCCTATCAGCCGGCACAGCCCGCCCTTGTATCTACGAATATTGGAACAACGCTTGCCACTAATCCGGCAATACGATATGTAATTCAAGCACCTTATGTGTGCCGTCCTGCTTCGCGGCCACTGATATCGTTCGCCCCTCCCGTGGGGGTCACCAAACGCACGAACAATACACTTGATATGGCTTTTTAGCCATATCTATGGCAGATTTGGAAATTAATGGAATCGAGCTTTGAATGGGACGAGGCGAAAGACATCGCCAATCAGCGAAAGCATGGCGTTTCCTTTAGCGAGTCGCAGTACGCCTTCTTAGACGAAAGACGTGTGATAGCCGAAGACCTGACCCACAGCGAACAGGAGAAGCGTTACTACTGTTTCGGCGCGAATCGGGAAAGAACCGGGATCTTGACGGTGCGCTTCACCTATCGCACGGGTTGCATTCGAATTATTGGCGCCGGCTACTGGCGAAAAGGCAGAAAGGTCTATGAGCAAGCGAACTCACTATAGCGACGAACCGCTCGGGGAAATCAAGCTGATACCGGATTTCCTGCCATCTCCGGAGGAGTTGGCGCTTAAGAACAGCCAAACCAAGGTGACGATCTCACTGAGTTCCGAAAGCGTGGCATTCTTTAAGAAAGCCGCGAAGAAACACCATATGCAATATCAGAAGATGATTCGACAGCTGCTCGATGAGTATGTCGCCCAGCAGAAGCGCCGCTGACTGTACCAGGTGCTTGCATTGCATGAATGCATAACGAGACTGCTTGAATAGATGAACAGCGCGGTCTCCCCCGAATACCCACCGTCAAAGAATCTACACCCCTGATTCTCACGAGGATTCGTCGGCTAGAGGTCCACGCATAAACGTGTAGGTTGGGCTGCGCCCAACGCTTTTCCGCCCGGCACAGCCGGCCCTACGAAATAACGTCAGCGCCTAATCCGGCAGCACGATATTCAGTTCCAAGCACCTCGTGTGCGCCATCCTGCTCCACGTTGACGGTTACCGCATCGTTGTCGATGGCGACGTATTTGCGGATGACCTTCAGGATGTCTCTCTGCAGCTGCGGCAGGTAGGAGGGCCCGTCGCCGCGGCGGTCGTGCGCGACCAGGATCTGCAGCCGCTCCTTGGCGATCGAGGCGGAATCGCTGCTTTTGCGTTGTCTGAAGTAATCGAGCAGTCCCATCATGGTCAGGCTCCGAACAGGCGGCCTAGCAGGCCTTTCTTCTCTGCCTTGAGGAAACGGTGCGGCAGATCCTCCCCGAGGTAGCGCGACACCATGTCGTTGTAGGCGATCCCGGCGCTGCTCTCGCGGTCGAGGATCACCGGGATCCCGGCATTCGAGGAATTGAGCACCGCGGGTGATTCGGGAATCACGCCGATGAGTTCGAGCGACAGGATCTCCTGCACGTCCTCCAGGGCCAGCATCTCGCCGCGGTCCACGCGTTCCGGTGAGTAGCGGGTCACCAGCAGGTACTCGCGGATACCCTCCAGGTTCTGCTCGGCACGGCGCGATTTGCTCGACAGGATGCCGATCATGCGATCGGAGTCGCGCACCGAGGACACCTCCGGGTTGGTGACCACGATGGCGTCGTCGGCGAAGTACATCGCCAGCGTGGCGCCCTTCTCGATCCCGGCCGGCGAATCACACACGATGAACTCGAAGTCACGTGCCAGCTCCTCCAGCACCCTGCCCACGCCCTCGATGCTAAGTGCCTCCTTGTCGCGGGTCTGCGAGGCAGGCAGGACGAACAGGTTGGGATTGCGCTTGTCCTTGATCAGGGCCTGGCCGACATTGGCGTCGCCGCTGATCACATTGACGAAGTCGTACACCACGCGCCGCTCGCAGCCCATGATCAGATCGAGATTGCGCAGACCGACATCGAAGTCGATCACGACCGTCTTCATGCCGCGCTCTGCCAGCCCCATCGCGAAGGCCGCGCTGGTGGTGGTCTTGCCCACACCCCCTTTGCCGGAGGTCACTACAATGATTCGTGCCAACTGAGCACTCCTTTGGACCACTGGTCCGCGTTAAATCGGTTAAAGATGTTTGCCGCCTCAGAGCAGTTTGAAATCCAGGCCTTCGCCGGACAGGCGGATCTGTACGGCGCGCCCCAGGTAACGGCTCTCGAGGTTCTCGCTCACCCGGTAGCGACCGGCGATCGAGACCAGTTCCGCACCCAGCTCGCGACAAAAAATATTCGCCTCGGTATTGCCCGAGACCCCGGCCATCGCCCGACCGCGCAGCGCGCCATAGGCGTGGATATGCCCCTCGGCCATCACCTCGGCACCCGAGCTGACACCGGCCAGCAGCACCAGGTCGCCGGCGTCTGCGTAGATGCGCTGGCCTGATCTCACCGGCTTTTCGATGACCAGCGTCTTTGCGGCCGGCTTGGCCGGTGCTGCCGGGGCATCCAAGGGCTGTGCAACTCTGCGCGCGGCCGGCATCACCGCCAGCTCCAGGGCCAGGGCCTGTTCCTTCTGCTCGTCCGAGGCGCCACGCACGCCGACCGGGATCATGCCGTGACCGCGCAACATGCCCACGATCATCGGAAAGTCCGCCAGTTGCTCCCGGCTGGGGAGTGCCGACAGGTCGATCGCGACCGGGGCCTGGTCGAAAAAGGCCGGCGAACGCGCAACATGCCCGGCAAGGAACGCGTCCAGCGCACCGATATCCAGATCGCGCAATACCAGGGTCGGGATGGTGAACTGCCCTGCCTTCAGGTCGAAGGCCGGGATTGTCTGGTCGATATTTGCGGTTAGCCCGGTCATGCCTGGGTGGTGCATTTCGGGGTTATGCGTGGATCCGACAGATGCGTGGCACAGGACACCGATTACAACTCCGGCTGTAAATTCAGGCAGTGGATGTTTCGACCCGGAGTCTATACGAATTTAGTGCCGATTGTGGCGCATGCTTCACACTTTTGCCGGCATGAAACCGAAACACGGAAACAGGGGACCGGACTCCCGACAGGCAGGGTAAATCAGTTTGGAATGATGGGGTTCATGGCACCCATCGGGCCGGATATCTCGTGCACGTTGCGACGCATTATTTCCATGCCGCCCGTCATATGGTGCATCTGCTGGGCAATACCGCCCATGCCTCCGTTCATCTGCAGCATGTTGTGGTCGATCGCCAGCATTTCGACATCCATCACCTGCATGTTGCGACTGATCTGGGGCATGACATCGGTGATCGACGACATGTGCAGGCTAATGGGAGTCATACGTTGGATATGCTTGTCGAAACGCTGCACGCGCTGGGAAATCACGTCCATATCGCGATCCACACGAGACAGGTTGCGGTACATCGAGTCCATGTTGTTCACGATCCCGTTGAGATCCTGGTACAACACCGTGACGTAATAGACGTTGACGAAAGCGAGAAACACCAACAGCAGTGAGATGATCATGATCACCTTGTCGGTGATCTTGAAGTGGCGATGGCGCTCGTCCAGGTGCAGCTGGGTTTCACGACCCAGCCGGGCCATGACCTGGATAATGGGACTGCGTGGATCATCGACCATGACAACTTCCCACCTGTATGCCGTTCGTCTCATGCATTCGCATCGCGCATCGTTCCGACTAAGGGAGGAACGGAAACATGTTGTTCAGGGCACGCGCCGGTTTGGCCATCCGGTGCATCTCCATACTCATTGCCTGCACCTCCATGTTCATCACATTCATGGTTCCCGCGACGTTCTCGACGCTCATGCGCGTACCGTTCAAATGCTGGCCGACACTCGCCACACTGCCCTCCATACTCGCGGTAGCATCCCCGATCGCCTGAACCTCGACCTGCATGGTCGCCATGTTTTCCTCGATCGACCTCATTTGCGCCACCTGGATCTCCATCGACCCCATGGCGTCGCTGATCTCGTCCATGCGCAGGGATACCGAGGAGAAATGGGTGTTCATTGCCCCGACCACATCGCTGATGCGGGTGATCTGAGAACTCAGTGTCAGGAGCAGGACGAGGATCGAAAAGGCAATCACGAACAGGATGATCAAACCTGCGCGGATACTGTAATTGAGACGGTCACCAAGGGCATTCTTGACGTCGATCTGGCTGAGGACGATACCTTCAAACGAACTCAGTGCACGCAGATACTGCTGCTGCAATATCGTGTCGTCGGTTTTCGTCACCGGATCTGCCGGTTCAACTGCCATCGTTTAGCCGCATCCTGAGTCTGGTCACTGGGTTCCCCCCGGGTCCATCCACTGCAAAACCATACCAGCGGGAATGGTTTCCCGCCAATTCTTACATATTCCTCGGCCCGCCACCCTAAGATCTTGAGCAGGACAGGCGCGTTCGCGAAGAATAAGGGCCTGATGCGAAGCCCGAGGCGCTGCCGGGACCACAGTCAGAGGGGAGACCGACTCAATGTTCGAGCTTTCCGGACCGTTTCAGCAGTTCACCGGCCTCGCGCGACGAAACCGGCTTCGAAAACCAGAACCCCTGGGCCTCCGGACACTGCATGGACACCAGGGCATCGAGCTGCCCCTGTGACTCGACACCCTCGGCCACGACGTTCATGTCCAGCATCCGTCCAAGACCGACAATGGTCTTGATGATCGCCACGCTCTGGTCCTCGCTGCCGATGTTCTGAATGAAGGAGCGATCGATTTTCAGGGTGTCATACGAACAGCGCTGCAGGTAAGACAGCGAGGAATAACCCGTGCCGAAGTCGTCCATGTGGATCCCCACGCCGAACTCGCGCAGCTCGTCCAGGACGGCCTGGGTTGCCTCCTCGTGGTCCATGCAGTCGCGTTCGGTGAGTTCCAGTGAGAGGTCCTTCGGTGAAATCCCGCTTTCCAGCACGATATCCTTCAGCCGCTGGGTGGAATTCTCGGCCCTGAACATGGTGGCAGACACGTTCACGCTCATACCCAGTGGCGAACCGTTTGCGAAAAGCGTCCGCCACTCCTTGGCCTGCCGGCAGGCCTGCTCCAGCACCCACCAGCTGAGGGTCGAGAGCATACCGGTATCCTCGACCACCGACAGAAAGCTTTCGGGCGCCAACATGCCCTTTTCCGGATGCAGCCAGCGCAGCAGGGCCTCGAAGGCGACAATGCGTTTTTCCGACAGCGTGACGATCGGCTGGTAATGGACGACAAACTCGCTGCGCGCAAAGGCACGCCGCAGGTCCGTTTCCAGATTGAGACGCGAAATCGCCGCCTGGTGCATGGTGGTGTCGAAGATCGCCGTGTTCTCGGTCTCCGAGCGCTTGGCCCGGTACATGGCCAGATCCGCATCACGCAGCAGTTCGTCGGGTGAGTGGTACTGCTTGGCAACAATGGCGACGCCGATGCTGACGCTGGTATACACGCCGCGGCCGGCTATCGAGAACTCCTGCTGGAACAGCGTATGGATACGTTCGGTCACCTGCGCCGTATCGGTTTCGTCCTCGATATCGCTGACCAGCACCGCAAACTCGTCGCCCCCCATGCGGGCGACGGTGTCGCCGGGCCGGATCATGCTCATGAGACGGCGCGCAACGGAAACCAGCAGGCTGTCTCCGGCCGAGTGCCCCAGGCTGTCGTTGATGAACTTGAACCGGTCGAGATCGAAATACAGCACCGCGAAGCGCTGGTCGTTGTTGCGTTTGAAGCGGCGCAGTGCCTGCTGCAGGCGGTCGGTGAACAGGACCCGGTTGGGCAAGCCGGTCAATGCATCATGCAGGGCGCGGTGGATCAGTTGATGCTCGGTCTCCTTGCGCTTGGCGATACTGCTGATGGAACCGGCCATACGCACCGCCTTGCCACGCTCGTCGGCCAAAATCACACCACGCGCATAAACCCACAGGTAGTCACCTTTTTCGTGTCGCAGCCGGTGCTCGTGCTCGAAATGCTGCCGCTCGCCCGCAGGCTTGGCGGTGACGATACGCCGCAGATCCCCAACATCGTCGGGGTGTACGCGCTCGAACCAGTCCTGCAGCCGATCGACCGTTACCTCGGGCGGCAACCCGACCAGTTCGTTCCAGCGCGGTGAAAAATAGGCCGTGTTGCTGGTTGCATCCCAGTCCCAGATGCAATCGTTCGCACCCGCCACCGCAAGCGCATAACGCTCCTTGACCTTTACCAGCGCCTGTTCCGCGTTCTGGCGCTCGATGGCATACAGGATGGCCCTATGCAGCAAGTGCGGCATTGACCTCGCGTTTGACCAGATAGTCCTGTGCACCGCTGCGAACCGCATTGGCGGCAGTGCGCTCCTCGTTGCAATTGGTGAGGATGATTACCGGAACACTGGGCGCGGCACCGGAGATATGCTTGAAGCCGTCCAGACCCTTGGTGTCGGGCAGATGCAGGTCCAGCAATATGACGTTGGGATGAGAGGCGGATGAAAGCTCGGCGAGTGCGCCGCTGATGCTGCGCACGTGCCGGATGCTGTACTTGTGCGAATACCTTTTTGCCAAATACAGACGAACGATTTCAGCCTCCTGGGAGTTATCTTCAACCAGTAGGACGTCTATGTTTTCACCGTTCATCTGAATTCAAATTCGATAATTCCTTTAATTCTCATCTTCCAGCTCTTCGGCTGAATCATCGGGCTGCGTCACGGAGAAGATGAAGACGCTGCCGCTGCCCGGGGAAGAACGCACCCAGATCTTGCCCCCGTGGTTCTGAACAATCCGCTTGCATATCGCCAGCCCCATCCCGTTGCCGGGTTGATCCTCCGCACTGCCGGCCCGCTCGAACATGCCGAATATCCGCTTGGCATCCTCTTCTGCGATACCGATACCGTTGTCTTTTACACCGATCCGCCACTCATTGCGCACCCGCTGGCTGCGCACGGTGATCTGCAAAGGCTTGTCACTGCGGAATTTTATCGCATTTCCGATCAGGTTCTGAAACAGCCGCTGGAACTGCCTGCGGTCCACCACCAGTGTCGGCAGGGACTGTTGACGGGTTATGCTGCCCCCAATCTCATCCAGTGTCAGCTTATACAGCGCCGTAACCTCGTCGAGCAGCTCATTCAGGTCGACCGGCCGTCGATCCGGCGGCGCATTCTCCAGGCGCGAATAATCCAGCAACTCGTCCAGCATGTCCTGTGTGCGGCCCAGATTGAACTGCAGATGCTCGAGCACCTTGGAGCCGGATTCGCCGAGTTCGCTGTCGAAATCTTCGTTCAGTATCTCAGCGTAACGCCGCGCCAGCTGCAACGGATCCTGCAGATCGTGAGAAACCGCGTACACGAGTTTTTCCCTGTCTTCCTGTTCGTCCGCTTCTGCATCTTCCTCCGATGCCTGAGGGTCCTGCCGCAGACTGAAACTGTGCCCCTGGGCGGCCAGTCTCGATACAAGCTTGGCCAGCGCAATCAGGCCAGCACTGTTGCGCGGGTAGACTGCAGCAATCCCCGCCCCCAGAGCCGCAACCTGTCGCTCAGGCTGCCCCGTATCGATCAACAATACCTGCAGCGCATTCGGTCTGCTCTTGCTGCAGGCGGTGGTGACACTCTGCCAGTCGGACCAGGGCTGTTGATCATCCTGGACAATGACCTGGTAGCTCTCCTCCGAATAAAGGGCATCGTAAAATGCCTGCGCCGTCGCAGCTGTGCGCATACGAACAGCACCCCCCGCCTCGTCCCCGGCAAGGAGTGTGCTCAGCACCTTTTCATCGGCGGCTGAGGCACTAACAAACAGTACACTTATCCCGGTGTCCACTTTTTCTAGTTATCGGCACTTATAGTTATACGTAGGTCGTCGGTTCTCCCCCGTTGAAACCCGGGCTGCACTTCGGCATCATTTTCTGGTGCCTCAGCGACTGTTCCCAGGCGCCCTGTCGGGGGACCCCCTCGCCTCGATTTTTCTTTGCAAATCATACCCTAAGCCAGGATATTTTGCGGTTCGGTCGAGGTTGATTCTCGCAGAAAAAACACCCTGGTAAATGGCGAATATTCGGCACTTCAGTTTCCTTGACGCGATGAACGGGGCTTGGCGAAACCCTTTCGCAAAACACGTAACTAAAGGATTTTCCTTGGGCACGAGTGTCCCTTTTCGACCGTTTAAGTGCCAGTAATGTGATGTGGCTCGAGACAACTGATACCTTTAATTCCTATTTGCGGCTGCGAACGGTGTCTTTCGGCCCGATTTTTGCCCGTGGCCGGCGGGACAGGCACGAGATGTCTCACCGCAACACCAACATGACGGCATAATCCTCGGCATTGCCCACATCAGAACCGGGAGAGCCAGACGCTTGAAACTGAACGACCCCTTTGGACGCGTATCGAACAGGAATCAGCGCAACTACCAGTCCCTGTGGGACCGCCTGCATCGGGAGGGTATCCGTGACGCCGGCGCGGTGAGCACCTTCACCCGCAACATGACCGGTACCACGGTGAAACTGCTGCTGATTCTGTTTGGCGTGTCTCTCTTGGTGGCCGTCTTCCTGCCGCAGTTTCGCGTTGTGCTGAATGCCCTGGTATTGCTTTGGGTCGGGGTCGTCTATTTCCAGGCACACATGCACTTGAAGAGGTACCTTCGGGAAGAGTGCAATGATGCCTGATTCCCCCGGACCGCACGATGGGGTGCTCGAGGGCGCAGGCAACCCGAGCCTGACACACGAAAGAAACCACAAGCAAGCGAGCCAACACGGCTCCAGGAGGCTGACAAAGATGAACCCGATAACTGTATCAAATAGTCGGAGATACCTATTTGCCCTGATCATGCTGTTCAGCGCAGTCGCGGCGATCGCGATCCCGTCCACTGCCTCGGCGGAGGATAAGGTCAAGGTGGTTTACCATGCCGATTTTGCCGATCCGCGCCGTTTCAGCGCCATGCTGACCAGTGTCAACAACATGGTCACCCACTATCAGAACGAACTGATCGAGTACGACGTCCGTATTGTCTTCGTGGCCCATGGCATCCGGTTCGTCAGTGACGACAAACTGACCGGCACACCGTTCGAGGAAGATGCTGCCATGGCCGAGCGCCGGGAAAACAATGCCGGGCGACTGCAGGCATTGCAGAACGTGCAGGAGGTAAAACTCGAGCTCTGCGAAATCACCCGGTCGCAGGTCGGCCTCGCAAAGGACAAGCTTTACGAAGGCGTCGCCCTCGTACCCTCGGGCGTGGTGCAACTGGCAAAGCTGCAGAGCGAAGGTTTCGCATACATCAAGATCGAATAGTCACTTGAACTGCCACGCAAGCCCACCGTTCTGTCTCCGGTCAACCACGCGCCGGGGCGTGCGCCCGGTCCGGACTTGCAGCCTGCCTGGTGCTGCTCACATCGGCACTGCTGACGGGGTGTGAACCGACGACCCCTGAGGTGGCGGAACTGCTTGGTGAGACCATGGGCACCAGTTTCAGCATCAAGCTGTCGCCTGCGCCAGACGAGGCAATACGCGCCAAATTGAAACAGGAGATCGAACAAAGGCTGGACGTGATCAACGCACAGATGTCGACCTATCTTCCCGATTCGGACCTTATGCGGTTCAACCGGACACCCAGCACCGATTGGCAGCAGTTGCCCCCGCCGGTGGTGGAACTGGTCGAACAGGCCAACCGCATCAGCCAGCTGACCGGCGGTCGCTATGACATCTCGGTGGGTCCGCTGGTCAACCTGTGGGGCTTCGGCAACAGCGGCGATCGCAACACACCGCCTTCGCAGCAGGAGATCGACGAGGTCATGAAGCGGGTCGGCTACCAGCAGCTGGATAGCCGAAGAACGCCACCGGCGCTGCGCAAATCCATCGCAGAGCTTGCAGATCGATCTTTCGTCGATCGCCAAGGGCTGGGCCGTTGACGAGATCGCCGGACTGCTTCGCGCACAGGGTGTCATGAATTTCCTGGTCGAGATCGGTGGCGAACTGCGCGCACAAGGCGAGAAGGCCCCCGGCCGACCCTGGCAGATCGCGATCGAACAGACCATCCTATGACACCCGTTCGGTACAGCGCGTCATCGCGCTGAACGATATTGCCATGGCCACCTCAGGCGACTATCGCAACTTCTTTACCGACGATGAGCGCATGTACTCACACACCATCGACCCTGCGACCGGCCAGCCGGTCGAGCACCGGCTCGCATCCGTCACCGTACTGGCCGAGAACTGCGCCGCGGCGGATGCCTGGGCGACCGCGTTGCTGGCGCTGGGTGATCGACAGGCCCCCGATCTTGCCGATTCGCAGAACCTGAAGGCCCTTTTCATCATTCGTTCGGCCGACGGACTGGTTGAAAAAACCAGCCGCGCACTGTCTGAGTCGGGCGTGTTGAACGGCGGCGGCAGCTAGGCCTGTCCCTGCAGCCGACACGACCTCGGCTATGTAGACCTCCCGGAGTGCGACCGCCGGTCAAATTCCACGAGCGCGGCGGTCCTTCGCGTGCTTCCAACGTGAAACGAATGCGCCTGCTGTTCAGTTGTCCGATCATATGATGTATGATGACGACATCATGGCATACCTCGTTCGGAGGGAGGAGGCACATGCGCACAATTGTCGAGCTACCCGATGAGCAGATAGAGGCGCTCAAACGGCTGAGTAACGACACGCACTTATCACGGGCGGAGCTCATGCGCCGCGCTGTAAAAGAGTACCTCGCGCGCCACCGACCTCAACCGGCAGAGCAGGCTTTCGGGCTCTGGAAAACGCAACGGAAGGATGCCCTTGGGCATTCAGGAACAGTTGCGCTCAGAGTGGGATTGATGAAGGCCCTGTTTGATACCAACATCCTCATCGACTACCTCAATGGGGTCGAAGCCGCCAGAGAAGAAATCAGCCGCTACGACAATCCAATGATCAGTCCGATCACCTGGATGGAGGTTATGGTCGGCACAAGCGACGTTGAACAGGACACGGTCCGCTCATTTCTATCCCGTTTCCAACAGATTGATATCGATGCCGAGGTCGCCGAAATCGCAGTCACTATTCGGCGCAGTTCCAAGATGCGCCTGCCGGATGCCATCATCTGGGCCAGCGCACAGAAAGAGAACGCGCTGCTTGATCAGCCGCAACACCAAGGATTTTCCGGTCGATGCACCCGGTATACGCATCCCCTATACCCTGTGATCGTCTGAAATCACCATAACGTCACAGCGTGATTCCTAACTCTTCCCCAACCATCGATCGACGCCTCTGCATCGCGCCCATGCTGGATTGGACGGACAGATACTGCCGTTACTTCCTGCGCCAGATCAGCCGCCATGTCGTTCTCTACTCCGAGATGGTCACCACGGGCGCGCTGCTGCATCGCGATCCGGCAAGGTTTCTCGACTACCATCCCGATGAACACCCGCTGGCCCTGCAGCTCGGCGGCAGCGAGCCGGGCGACTTGGCCAGATGCGCCAGGCTGGCGGAGGAATGGGGCTACGACGAGGTCAACCTCAACGTCGGCTGCCCTTCCGACCGGGTGCAGAACGGTCGCTTTGGCGCCTGCCTGATGGCCGAACCCAACCTGGTCGCAGAGTGCGTGGCGGCGATGGCGGGCGCTGCCGGCAAGGTGGTCACCGTCAAGCACCGAATCGGGATCGATGACAGGGACAGTTATGACGAACTGACCCGCTTTGTTGAAACGGTCGCCGCGGCCGGCTGCAGTGCGTTTATCGTGCATGCCCGCAAGGCCTGGCTGAAGGGACTCAGCCCGAAACAGAACCGCGAGATTCCACCGCTGCAATACGGATCGGTGTATCGCCTGAAGCAGGATTTCCCGCGTCTGCAGATCATCATCAACGGCGGCTTCAAGACCATGGCGCAGGTCGAGCAGCAATTGACGCATGTCGACGGCGTGATGATCGGCCGCGAGGCCTATCAGAACCCCTGGATGCTGGCCGATGCCGACTCGCGGATATTCAAACAACCCGCTTCGGCCCGGAGTCGGAAAGAGGTCGTCGAACGTATGCTGCCTTTTGTCGAACAGCAACAGGCCCTGGGTGTCCCGGTCCACCGAATCACCCGACACATGCTGGGACTCTTCCAGGGCCAACCGGGTGCACGCAGCTGGCGGCGCCACCTGTCGGAGAACGCCCATCGCCCCGGAGCCGGACCCGAGATCCTGAGCGAGGCGCTGGCGCTCGTGATCCGACGATAAATCCCGGACCGGGAACAGCCGTTGCGACTGTGTTGTAATGCCTTCATCGCCAACAAGGATTTGGATCAGGGGGGAGACACAGCATGCGCTCAGCACCATCGATATTTTTGCTGGCGGCCTCGACATTGCTGAGCCCGGCCTGGGTGTATGCGCAAAGCACGCAGCCGCCGGACCTGCAGAAGCTTGTTGACACAGGCCATTGCAAAGGCTGCGATCTGACGGGCGCCGATCTGTCCGGTATGCGCCTGATGAGCGCCGACCTTTCCGGTGCGAATCTGCGCGGCGCCAGACTGCGCAAGACCATACTGTTTCGCGCAGACCTGTCGAGCGTGGACCTGCGGGACGCCAAGGTCGAAAAGGCAAGCATGGGCCGGATCGATCTGTCCCATGCCAATCTGAGTGGCCTGGATCTGCAGGGTGCACGCCTGGCCCATGCGAACCTCGCGAGCGCGCGGCTTGAGAATGCGAATCTGTCAGGCGCCATGCTGGAACACGCCGACATGCGCGGGGCAAACCTGACCGGTGCGAATCTTACGAAGGCTGCACTGCGTAATTCCCGGCTGGACGGCGCGGTGTTCGCCAAAACCATTCTGAACAACGCAGACCTTCGCCTGCTCGACCTTCGCAAGATCGCCAGCCTGCGCGACAGCGATCTGTCTGGCGCCAGGCTCAACAAGGCGCAGCTCGATGGTCTGGATCTGTCGGGCATGCGTTTCGACGAAGCAGACCTTCAGCAGGCCAGCCTCGCCGGCGCCAACTTGCAGAAGGCCTCGCTGGTCAGCGCAGACCTGAGCAGGGCCGATCTGAAAGATGTCGATTTCGAAGACGCAGATCTGCGTGATGCAAATTTGAAAGGCGCGAAGATGAAGGACGTTCGGCTGCAGTCGGCCAATCTCGAACAGGCACAGCTGTCAGGAAACCTGGTTGGTTCCAACTTTTCCAACGGCAGGCTGGCCAGGGCCGATCTTGCTGGCGCCAACCTCAAGGATGCGCAGTTTCAGAATGCCGACCTGCGGCAGGTGAATTTCACCTCATGCAATCTGTATGGGGCGGATTTCACCGGCGCAAATCTCACCAGGGCTACATTCCGCCGCGCCAATCTGCGTAACGTGATCTTCGAAGGGGCAGACCTGACAGATGCGATTTTCGAAGACGCCAGGGACGCGCCAAAGTTGAAATGAAAAGACCCGACCGAAAATGGGCCGGGCCTTCTAAAACAGGCTCTGTGAACTCCGATTCGATATATGCCCCGACGAAGCAGGTCTCATGCAGACCGTTATTCGCAAGAAAACCGTAGCTCCCGAAAAGCTGGATATCAGGATGCTATTCGGGCAGAGGGATCGCCAGCACCGGCACATGGCAGCGCCGTATGACTCGGCGGACGGTATTGCCCATGACCGCATCCTTGAGCGAGCCATGCCCATGCTTGCTGATAACCACCAGGTCGTAACCGCCGCCGTGGGCCTCCCGCAGGATCTCCTCCACCGGTTCACCCGCCTCCACCTTAACCCTGTAGCTGACGACGGGTTTGCCGGGCTGCTGTTGTGACATGGTCTCCTTGTGAAATTCGTCTACGGCGTTGTTTATCTCCACGTCATCGCGTTTGCGCGCAAAGAGAATCCGCTTTGCCTCCTCGAGCTCCCGGGTTTTCAGTTCCTTCCAGAAGTCTTCACTGATGTAGCCGAGCAGATCTCTCTCGAAATCCCGCGCATCCAGCACATGGAACACCGTCAGTTCCGAGTCGAAACGTTGCGCGATACTCGCCGCGTGGGGGAAGGCGTGACGGCCGGCCTCCGACAGGTCGGTGGCATAGAGTATTTTCTTGTACTCGATTCTCGGAAGTGTGTTTTTTGTTGGCATCGTTCTGCTTCGCTCTACGCGGGTTATTTGGCAGCCTGCTTGGCTTCGCTCTTCTTGAACCAGCTCATCCAGATCCCGCTCAACAGCCAGGAATAGGCCCAGGTGCCGAAGAAAATGAGCACGAAGGCCACGAGGATGTCGGTGGAGCTGCCGTCGAGTGAGAACGCCGGCACATAGCCGAACAGGAACGGACCCAGATAGAGAAACTTGGCGAACTTGAATGCGGTAAACGCCGTTTTCCACATGTTCGCCTTGGCGATGGTGGCCCCGGCGAACGCGGCTATACAGACCGGCGGCGTGATATTGGAGTCCTGAGAAAGCCAATAGACGATCATGTGTGCAGCGATCTCGTTCACGCCCAGGTGGGTCAGCGCGGGAACCGCCACCACTGCGGTGATCAGGTAGGCCGCGGTGACCGGAACGCCCATACCGAGTATCAGCGAGGCAAGCGCGATAAGCAGGATGGTGAGGAACAGCCGGCCGTCGGCCAGCTCGATCACGATATCGGCGAAGGTGAGTATCAGACCGCTGTAAGTCAACACGCCAATGATGATGCCGATCACGCCGACGGTGGCACCGATCTTGAGACTGCTCTCCGCCCCCGCCCGGGCCCCCTCCAGGAATCGCTTCGGGCCGATACGCGTGTCTTTACGGACCCAGCTTACGGCGATACAGGTGAGCACACCGAGAATCGCCGAGTAACCCGGCGAGTATCCCGCAAGCATGAAGATGGTGATTGCAACCAGCGGCAGGATGTAAAACCACTCGCGCCGCAGGATCACCATGGCGCTTTCCTTCGACTTCTCACCGACGATGTTGTGCTTCTTGGCCTCGTAGTGGACCATCATGAAGACGCTGAAAAAGTACATCAGCGCGGGGAACACCGCGACCAGCATGATCTGCGAGTAGGGGACGCCGGTCAGTTCGGCCATGATGAATCCGCCGGCGCCCATGATCGGGGGCATGAACATGCCGCCGATGGAAGCTGCCGGTTCGATGCCGCCGGCGATGTGGGGCCTGAAGCCGGCCTTCTTCATCATCGGGATGGTGAAGGCGCCGGTGGACACCGTGTTAGCGATGGCGCTGCCGGAGATGGATCCGAAGAGGCCGCTGGCGATAACCGAGACCTTGCCCGGGCCGCCGATCTTGTGGCCCACGGCCGCCAGGGGAAAGTCGATGAAAAACCGCTGGGCGCCGCTTTTTTCCAGAAAGGCGCCGAAAATCACGAACAGGACGATGTAGGTGGCGAGCACATTGGCCATGATGCCGAAAACACCGTCGCTCTTGAAAAAGAGGCTGGTGCAGAGGTCGGGAAAGGTGTCACCGGCGTGTGAGATCAGCTCCGGTGCGTATTCGCCGTAGACACCATAGAGCAGCATAATGGTGCCGATGATCACGAAGACGGTCCCCACCACGCGCCGCGCCAGTTCGATGCCGATCAATACCCCGACCACAGCGATGCTCTTGTCCAGGGTGGTTTCCGCACCGGCCCGGTAGTTGATCGCCTCGAAATTCTGGATCCAATAGCCGATGGTGATGATCGACAGCACGATCAACAGGTAGTCCACCAGCCTGCCCAGCTTGGTCTTGGACTGGTACAGCAGGAAAACCAGCACATAGGTGACGATGACGTAGATGCCGCGGTGGTACTCAGTCGCGGCAGGCGCGACCACCGCAGAGTAGGAATAGAACAGGACCAGAAACAGGGCCATCAGGTCAAAAACTATTCTTTCGATCTTATTCAGTTTCTCGAACATTTTTCCGTTTCCTGAAGGTGTTCAGTCTGGCGGAATTCCGATCGCTAAGAGCACCTCCTTATCCTCATGCAGCCGAGGAGCGGGATGGCGAAAAAGATCTTGCCCGCGTTGACCCAGGGTAATTCCGCCCGCCAAGAGGCGGGCGGACAACCGTCGCTTACAGCAAACCTTTCTCTTTCCAGAAACGTTCTGCACCCGGGTGCAGGGGGGTTACGATGCCGTTGACACCGGTCTCGACAGCCATCTCCTTGAAGGTCTTCTTCTGTTGACGCATGTGCGCCAGACCCTCGTCGGTGTAGATCTTGGACAACAGATCGTAGACGATGTCCGCCGGCACCTCGGCGTTGGCCACCCACAGTGCGGAATCCTGGAACGAAGGGGTCGCCGCATCCACACCCTTGTAGGTGCCTGCCGGCACCGCCAGCTTGGAGAAGTAGGGATAGGTCTCGTAGAAACCGCTCTCTTCCGCATCCTTACCCAGGTTGACCAGTTCGATATCGTTGGTCTGTGCGGCCATGATCACAGCGCCGCTGGGGAATGCGGTGAACAGCCAGAACGCATCGAGCTGATTGTTGCCAAAGGCCGCGGCGGCGTCATTGTAGCCCATGGCGTTGCGTTCGATCTTGTCCCAGACTCCCATGTGGGTGAAGAACAGCTCGCAGTTGGCGAAGGCGCCGGATCCTGCATTACCGACACCGACTTTCTTGCCGACCAGATCCTTGGTGCTGGTGATTCCCGAACCTTTGCGCACCACCAGCTGGGCCGGGGCGCCGTAAAGATAGGAGACCGCCATCACGTCTTCATATTTGTTGGGGTCGTTCTTCAGCTTGGCTTGTCTGCCCAGATACACATGGCCGGAATACACCACACCGAAGTGCATCTTGCCCTGGTTGACCTTGCGCAGATTCTCCACCGAGCCGGCCGACGACTGGGCCTTGACCCGATAGTCCTTCGATTCCTTGACGGGGTCGTAGACCTGGATCGCGTTGGCCACGACCTGGAAGGTGCCACCGGCCGGTCCGCCGCCGAAAACTATCCTTTTCGCCGCACTGGCCTGCATTGGAATGACCAACGTCGTCCCCAGCAGAACCAAGCCGCCAATTAGAAAAGACCTTCTCTTATTCATAAAAATAACCTCCACATATAATTATTTTGGATCGTGATTCTTCGTTACCGGCTCATTCGCCGACCTTTACTGCATCATAATTTTTCGACCGCGGGCGGTCCCGCAATGCACGGCACTTCGGTGTGACGGTGCAACCCTGGTGCCAACCTTTGGTAGAACAAGCTATCTTTTTGTTTTGAAGAGCCAATATACAGTGTTAATACAATCAGGGGAAAGACGGAATGGGCGGAAACCCACCCAATTCCCGAATTCGACTGTGTGACGGGCCACCCAGACATCCGGGGGTCGGCGCCACTCACTGACCCGCAGAAACGCAGCGAATGATCTGCCGAATCGACCATATCGTACTCACCGTAGACGACATCCAGGTCGCGGTCGATCTGCCTGTCATGCCGACCGAAGACGGATAGAATCCCGTCACACCACCGACACGGTAATACCACTTTGCACTGGCTCGCGCTCAGCCTGATCTGCGCCTTCTGCCTCGCCAGCTCGGATGCCGCTGCCAAACGCTGGTTGAGCGCGGCCGGCGTGCGCGAACTGGTCGTGGTCCGGCTCGGCCTGAGTGGCCTGCTGCTCGCTCCCTGGGTGCTCACCTTCGAGCTGCCCCCCCTGCCACCGCGTTTCTGGGCCTGGATCGCACTGCTCATACCGCTCGAGATAGCCGCCATGCTGATGTACATGCGTGCAATCCGGGACTACCCGCTCGCCCTGACCCTACCCTATCTCGCTTTCACCCCGGTTCTGGTGGTCATCACGGGCTGGCTGATTCTGGGCGAGACGGTCAGCGGGACTGGCCTGCTGGGTATCCTCCTGGTGGTCTCGGGCTCCTGGTTGCTCAACTTCGATCGAACAGAACGTCTGAGCGCGCGCACCCTGGTCGCCCCCCTGAAGGCGATCGTCGTCAACCCGGGTTCTCGCCTGATGCTGGCAACCGCGGTGATCTACGCCGTCACGGCCGTGGCGGGCAAGGCCGCGATGCAATGGATGCCCCCGGCGCAGTTCGGCGCCTTTTACTTCGCGGTGCTCGGTGGCGTAACCCTGCTGGTCGCCGGTGTCACCCATCCGCAGTCCCTGCGTGTCAACCGGCATGGCGCCTTGCCACTGCTGATCGTTGCCGGCCTCATGGCGGTTATGGTCATCACGCATTTCATGGCACTGGCCGAGGTCGAGGCGGCCTACATGATCGCTGTCAAACGCACCAGCCTGCTGTTCGGAATGCTCTATGGGGCATTGCTCTTCGGCGAGCGGCATCTTGGTCGACATCTGATTGCCGGCCTGCTGATGGTGGCCGGAGTGGCGGCGATCAGTCAGTGATCCCGAAGATTGATCGAGCATTGCGGCCCCTGAGGAGAACCAAGATGTCTATCGACCCGAGCACGGTGAGCCAGTCAAACGCATTCGAGCATCTGGATATCGAGTGGAATCCGGGCGAGGCACGCCCGGGCTCGATCGCGAGACGAACATGCTGACCCGCTACCTTGAACAGACCCCGTTCCGGACGAAGGACGGCTCGGAAATCCGTGAGCTCCTGCATCCGTCCTTGCATGGGAACGCAAATCAGAGCCTGGCGGAGGCCCGGGTCGAGCCGGGTGCCACGACCGCATTGCATCGGCACCTCCGAAGCGAGGAGATCTACCATGTCACCGCCGGAGAAGGCCTGATGACCCTCGGCGATCAAAGCTTTGTCGTCGCGCCGGGTGACAGCATCTGTATCGCGCCGGGAACCGCCCACCGTATTCACAATACCGGCAGCGCGGTGCTGGTGATCCTGTGTTGCTGCAGCCCAGCGTATTCGCACGAGGATACCGAACTGCTCTGAGCGGCGATTCGTGACCAAGGCGCAGGATTGACTCTATATATTAGATTTTGCTAATATCTCCCGCGTTTTCACCGCGAGCCGTAACAGCGGTTTCGTCCAACCAAATTGTGGAGAGACCCTATGTCCATCGAACGCATCGTTATGGCGTTTGCCGGTTTCATGATCATGCTGAGCGTTGCCCTTGGCATGGCCGGCAGCCCGATCTTTCACCACCCGTACTGGCTTTACTTTACCGCCTTCGTCGGCCTGAACCTGTTTCAGTCGGCCTTCACCGGATTCTGCCCGCTGGCGCTGATCCTGAAGAAGATGGGCGTGAAGCCGGGCATGGCTTTCTGAGCAAGGGCCAGGGGCCAGGGGCCAGGGGCCAGGGGCCAGGGGCCAGGGGCCAGGGGCCAGGGTCGAGGCCAGGGGCCAGCCGGGCCAGACCGACTGCCATCATGGGTATGGCCGCGGCCCGCAGCCCCTTTATTACAGCGGTTCCGCAAACAGATCGTGCTGATCGTAGCCGGTGACCCGCACCTCGATAAAATCACCCGGGCCCACATCCTCCCAGTCACCGTCGATGATCACCTGGCCGTCGACCTCGGGCGCATCGCCCGGACCGCGGGCGATAATCCTGCCGTCCTGCACCTCGTCGATCAGGACCACCATCTCGCGCCCGACCTGCACCGCCAGCTTGTCGCGACTGATGTCGGCCTGGATCTCCATGAAGCGCTGCAGCCGATCCTGCTTCACCGCCTCGGGGACGGGATCCGGCAAGCGCATTGGCTGCCGCGCCCTCGACCGGCGAATAGGCAAAGCAGCCGACGCGGTCGAGCTGCGCCTGCTGGATGAACTCGAGCAACTGATCGAAGTCCTCCTCGGTCTCGCCCGGGAAACCGACGATGAAGGTCGAGCGCAACACCAGGTCCGGGCAGATCTCGCGCCAGCGCGCGATCCGGCTCAGCACCTTCTCGGTCGCCGCCGGACGTTTCATGGCGCGCAGGATACGCTCGCTGCCGTGCTGTAGCGGCATGTCCAGATAAGGCAGGATCAGGCCCTCGGCCATCAGGGGCAGCAGGTCGTCCACGTGCGGATAGGGGTAGACATAGTGCAGCCTTGTCCAGGCCTGCAGCTGCCCGAGCTCGCGCGCGAGCACCTTGAGACGGGTCTCCAGCGGGCGGCCATTCCAGAAATCGGTTCGGTATTTGAGATCCACCCCGTAGGCACTGGTGTCCTGCGACACCACCAGCAGCTCACGCACACCCGACTCGACCAGGCGCTGGGCCTCGGCCAGGACCTCGCCCACCGGACGACTCACCAGGTCGCCGCGCATGCTCGGGATGATGCAGAAGCTGCAGCGGTGATTGCAGCCCTCGGAGATCTTGAGATACGCGTAGTGCCTTGGTGTCAGCTTGATACCCTGCGGTGGGATCAGGCTGGTAAAGGGATCATGCGGTGCCGGCAGGTGTGCGTGCACGGCCGACATCACGGCCTCGTAATCGTGCGGGCCGGTCACCGCCAGCACGTCGGGGTGGGCCGCGCGGATCTCGTCCTCGCGCACCCCGAGACAGCCGGTCACGATCACCCGACCGTTGCCGTCCAGGGCCTCACCGATTGCGTCCAGCGATTCTTCGACCGCCGCGTCGATAAAACCGCAGGTATTGACCACCACCAGGTCGGCGCCTTCGTAGCTCGGCGAAAGTCCGTAACCCTCGGCACGCAGCTGGGTGAGGATGCGCTCGGAGTCGACCAGGTTCTTGGGGCACCCCAGACTGACAAAACCGACGGTGGGTTCGGCCGCGTCTTTCAATGGATGAGGCGCGCCAGTTCGCCGCGATAATGTCTGACCAGCGGGTGCTCGCCGCCCAGGGTATCGAATACGGTCAAAAGGCCGCGCCGTGCGGCACCGTCGTCGAAATTGCGGTCGCGCCGCAGGATCTCGATCAGTGCATCCACCGCGGCATCATAGTCGTCTTCGATCAGGCTGACCGCCGCCAGCTGGAAGCGTTTGCGGTTGTCATCCGGATTCGCCACCAGGGCTCGGTGCAATGCCTCGATGTCCTCGACCACGCCGGCGGTGGTGATGAAATCCAGATGCGCCAGCAAAGGCGCGATCAGGGCGCTCGCCCGGGCCTCTTCCGGCAGTGCCACCAAAACACTGCGGGCCTCTTCAAATCGGTTCAGACGCATCAGCAGCCTGCCCAGCATGGCAGGGATCTCGAGATTTTCCGGCTCGGCCATGGCGCCCTCGGCCAGGACCTGGATCGCAAGATCGTGGTCGCCTTCGTTCCAGGCCTTGCCGGCCGCCAGGCGCACCTTGTCGCCGAGCGCAACCAGGTAGCGATCGACCGCCGCCCGGTAATCACGCTCCGGCTGCACCCCGTGCAGCGTCTCGACCACCTTGCCACCGCGAAACAGCTTCAAAGCCGGCAGGCTCTTGACCGCAAACCTTCCGGCAGTCGCCTTCTGCTCGTCGGTATTCAGCGTGACCAACAGAAAACGACCGTTATAGCTCGTTGCAAGCTTGCTCAGCATTTCGCGCTGGCGCAGCGAAGGCCCCACCCAGGGCGCCCAGAAATCGACCATGACCAGCCCTTTGCGCGAATTCTCCAGCACCAGCTGGTCGAAATTGAGGTCGGTGCCCTCGAAGATGAACGCGGAGACCGCCATCAGCGAAGCAGGTCCGTCAGGTTCACCCCCGGGGTGCGCTGCACCTCGATCACCAGGGTCTCGGTCAATGGGATATCACCCGCCTCGACGTGCGGCTGCAACTGTTCGCAGATCTGCTGGATCAGCATCACGCCCTGGGCGTCACGCTCCTCCAGCCCACCAGCCAGGGCTGCACCGAGTTCGGCCAGATAGGCGCGAAAGGTCTCGCCCTGTGCCGCCAGCCCGGCAGCCTTGAAATCGTCTGCGAAATCGATGTGCAACTCGTAATTGCCCTGCGGCGAGGGCTCGACCACGCCCACCTTGATCGGGCCGTTGATTTCCATTGGGTTGTCTCCAGGTCTTAAACAGCTTTACGGCGCCTGCCGTCCCGGGGCGAAAGCATACGGCAAGTCCAGGACGAAATAACCCCACGTCGCTGCGCGTCAAGGGTCCGCGAAACGGCAAGTCACTGATACCAAACAAGTCGTTTCGCTGACCAGAAAATAACCAAGCAAAACAGTCACAATTGTTTCCAATACAGGCACTTAACCTGGATTAGGCAATAAGTCCGGTTTCGTCGTGTAACGGTCTTGTCATGCGCTCCAAGGCATGCCAGTATCGGTCAACTCGATGGACACCAAATTAGCATTTTCTAATTTGAAATCCGTGAGTTGCAGGAAAACTACAAGACGAAAAGGTTGATCTGGAGGGCAGTTAGTGAAGTCTTTTTTGAGTTGTACTTTCGGTAAGGTCTGCAACGATATTCCCGGCACCTGCATCGTGCTGCAAATGATCCTGGTGGTCGCACTCTCCTTTGTGCTTGGCTATGTTTTCGTTACTCAGGAACTGATGAAGTAACCGCCCACCAACCATCCGGGTTCGTCGGCTGGCTTGACGTCCCCGTTCCGAGCACTTAGATTCCGGCACCTCGCCTGAGGTGCCCCTGTCTTCACTGACAGGGGTTAAACGGGAAACCGGTGGGTCCTGGACAGGACAATTCCGGCACTGCCCCCGCAACGGTGATCGGGTCAAACCCGCTGCAATCGAGCCACTGCGTCAGTGACGTGGGAAGGCGCAGCGCGACGGCATTCGCTGCCACCCCGTCAGTCCGTATACCGGCCCCTGGTATTCACGCACAAGGTCGCGGTGGGCGACGCGAGGCAGTGTCCCAGGCTCACCCCCGGATTCGACTCCTCGCCCCTCCCCCGTGACAACAGGCCGCAGCGCGGTGGGCGCTGCCACGGGGAAAACCATGAATTATCGCGTCCTGGCCTTTGGCCTTGTGTTCTCCGCTTCCACCCTGGCAGAGACGTCCTTGCCACAGGTCCTGGTCAGTGCCGCCCGCACCCCGGAACACAGCCTCGATATCCCGGCTGCCGCGACCGTCATCGACCAGCAGGAGATCGAGGACAGCGGTGCGCGCAACGTGGCCGAACTGTTGCGCAGCGTGACCGGGTGCACGTCTCGGGCGTGACCGGGGTGCACGTCTCGGATGGGGTCGGTGGCGGCGGCAATGCCAGGATCGACATGCGCGGTTTTGGCAGTACGGCAAACTCGAACGTCGCCGTCATGATCAACGGACGCAAGATAAACTCAGCCACCGACAGTTCCTCGCTTTATCTCAACAGCATCGACCTCGGCAACGTCGCCCAGATCGAGATCATCGAGGGCAGTGCAGGCACCCTGTACGGCAACCAGGCGGTCGGTGGCCTGATCAACATCATCACCAAACGCCCGGAATCAGGCAGCCGGCGGGCGCGCATCGGGGGCGGCAGCTACGATGGCTGGGAACTGATGGGTGGCATGACCGAGCTGCTCGACAACCGTGCCAGCCTGAGCCTGCAGGCCCACAAGCGCGACAGCGACAACTACCGCGACCGAAACGCCAGCCGCATGGAGCGCGTCGATGCACGACTCGAGATCCAGCACCATGGCGGCTACAGCTATGTCGATGCGCAGTACCTGCACGACTATATCCAGACGCCGGGCGCGCTGCTGGCCGGCGAGTTGGCCGCCGACCGGCGTCAGGCGGTGTTTGAAAACGACCATCTCGATACCGACAGCAGGGTGCTGCGCCTGGGCACCAGCCAGGCGCTGGACGAGCACTGGCGCCTGGAGGCCGAACTGGCGCTGCGCGACGATGACCGCGATTTTGTGCAGAGCTTCCGCGGCTTCCCCGGCAGCAAATCGACCCAGGACCGCGATTCGACCGAGTTGACGCCCCGCCTTATCGGGCGCTACGGCGACACCGTCATCACGCTCGGCATGGACCTGCTGTCGACCGATTACTCGCTGCTGACCGCTTTCGGACCCCAGGGCGACGACCAGGACATCGTGGCCTGGTACGGCCAGGTCAATCACCCCCTGACGCCGAATCTCTCGGTGACCACCGGCATCCGCCATGCCCGGGTGGACGATGACATCGACAACGGCGGGGTCGATGTGACCCTGGACGACTCGGTCACCGTCGGTTCGCTGGGCTTCAGCTACCGGCCGGACCAGGCCTGGCGGCTGTTCCTGCGCGCCGACCAGAACTACCGCTTCGCCAAGGTGGACGAACATACCAACGTACCCTTCGGACAACCGGTCGGTCTCGACAACCAACGCGGCATCTCCTACGAGACAGGCGCCGAGTACGCCGCGGGCGGCATCAGCCTCACCGCGCGTGCCTACCATCTCCGGCTCAAGGACGAGATCAGCTTCGACGCCATCAGCTTCACCAACGTCAACCTGCCGCGCAGCCGCCGCAATGGCGCGGCATTGTCGGTCGACGGCAACCTCGCGCAGAACCTGCGCGTCGGCGTGGGTTATGAATACCTCGACGCCGAGATCACCAGCGGTGTCCATGACGGCAGCCGGGTACCGCTGGTGCCGGAACACAAGGCGAACTTTTATGCAGAGTACCGCCCGACGGCCGAATGGCTGGGGCGCCTGGACATCGAGCATGTCGACGAGCAGTACCTGGGTTCCGACTACGGCAACACGTCCAAACCGCTCGACGCCTACACGGTCGCCAACCTGGTGGTCCACCGTGATCTGGGCGACTGGCGCCTGAGCGCCCGGGTGAATAACCTGTTCGACGAACGACTACAGTGAGACCGGTGCCAGCTCATTCGCCGGCGACGGCTTCAACCCGGCCCCGGAACGCAACTTCTGGATCGGGGCGAGTTACCAACTGGAGAACTGACAGTGGCCAAGCGCCTGACCCGTATCTACACCCGCACCGGGGACGACGGCACCACCGGTCTGGCCGGTGGCGAACGCCTGCCCAAGGACCACCTGCGCATCGAGGCGATCGGCGCCGTGGACGAGCTCAACTCGGTAATCGGGCTGTTGCGTGCGCAGCCCCTGGAGCCCGCCATCGACCGACTGCTGGAGACCATACAGCATCGCCTGTTCGACCTCGGCGGCGAGTTGGCCATGCCGGGGACCGAGCTTCTGAACCAGGCACAGACCACCGAGCTGGAACGGGTGCTGGACAAACTCAATGCGGACCTCCCGGCACTCGAGGAATTTATCCTCCCCGGCGGCAACGAGGCCGCCGCGCGCTGTCATCTCGCACGCACCAGCTGTCGACGAGCCGAGCGCGAGCTGCTGCGACTTTCGCGCGAGGAGTCGGTAAACTCCGCCAGCAGCAAATATCTGAACCGCCTCTCCGACCTCTTGTTCGTGCTTGCCCGTGTGCTTGCGCGCAAGGACGGAGGCGTGGAAATCACCTGGCAAAAGGACCTGTGAAAGATGGCGAAGAAACCGGTGGTGGTCATCGGTATGGGCGAGATGGGCAGCGTGTTTGCACGGGGCCTGCTGCGCCTCGGACATCCCGTGTATCCGGTCGGCCGCGACAGCAACATGAAAAAGCTGGCCAGGGCGCTACCGGCTCCCGCGATGGTGCTGGTGGCCGTGGGCGAGGCCGAGCTGGCCGGGGTCCTTGAGACCATCCCAAAGGCATGGCGCAAACGCATCGCCCTGTTGCAGAACGAGCTGCTGCCGGCCGATTACAGTCGGTTTGACGATGTCACCGTGATCTCGGTCTGGTTCGAAAAGAAGAAGGGCCAGGACTCAAAGGTCATCATCGCCTCCCCCGCATACGGTCCCCGTGCAAAACTCCTGGCCAGGGCACTGGGCACACTGGGTATCCCGGTCAGGCAGCTCAAGCGGCCGCGCGATCTGCTGTTCGAACTGGTACTGAAGAACCTCTACATCCTGACCAGCAATATCGCCGGCCTGCGTACCGGCGGCACCGTGTCCGAGCTATGGGCCAATCACCAGCCGTTTGCCCGCGAGGTGGCCAACGAGGTCATCCGCCTGCAGGAGGGCCTGACCGGGGCCAGCTTCGACCATGACCAGCTGATTGCCGCCATGGTCACGGCGTTCGAGGGCGACCCTGATCACCGCTGCATGGGCCGCAGCGCGCCCGCCCGGCTGGCGCGTGCGCTGCAGCACGCAGACCAACTCGGCATCGAACTGCCGACATTGCGCGCGATTGCCGCCGAGCAGGCGCAGCCGGGGCACACATGAGCCAGGGCCAGGAGATACTTCCCGGTTGCCCGGTTACGCTGCATCTGTCGATCTCTCTCGAAGACGGCACCGAGGCCGTATCCACCTTCGACGAGGACCCTGTCGAGTTGCAGATGGGCGACGGCACGCTGCAGCCCGGGCTGGAACTCGCCCTTTACGGTCTCCGGGCGGGCGATACCCAGACCCTCAACCTGCTGCCCGACCAGGCCTACGGACCCCGCGACCCAGGCCTTATCCAATACATGCCGATGACCGATTTCGACGGCGAATTCACGCCCGAGGCCGGTCAGATCATCGCCTTCGCGTTGCCAAACGAAGAAGAGGCCGCTGGCATGGTGCTGGGCGTGGAGAACGGCCAGGTCGAGGTCGATTTCAACCACCCGCTGGCAGGCCACGAGATCACCTTCAAGGTTGAGATCATCAGCGTTTCGCCGCCTGTGGAAGGCGCAGGGCCGTCTTCTTAGGAACGCGGAGGGCGCAAAGAAGCGCAGAGTACGCAAAGGATTCTTTTTGTTTGTCTCGCAACCGCAGTCGGATCCGGCATTGGCGCTGATGCCAGCGCTCCGCCTGCACGTTGCGAGACCAAAAAAACCTCTGCGAACTCTGCGCTTCTTTGCGCCCTCTGCGTTCCATATCTTGAAACAATATCTAGGGCCGGCTGTGCCGGCCGAATGATGTCGGGCACAGCCCGACCTACCGCTGCCACCACACGCTTGAAATACCGCCGAGGGCCCAGGACAATCCGCGCATGAAGATACTACTCGCCAACCCCCGTGGTTTCTGTGCCGGTGTCGACCGGGCCATCGAGATCGTGGAACGCGCACTCGACACCTTCGGGGCACCGATCTACGTGCGCCACGAGGTCGTGCACAATCGCTTCGTGGTACAGCGTCTGCGCGACCGCGGCGCCGTATTCGTCGACGAACTGACCGAGATCCCGGACGGGGGCACGGTGATCTTCAGCGCCCACGGCGTGTCGCAGCAGGTGCGCGAAGAGGCCAGGCAGCGTGACCTGACCGTATTCGATGCCACCTGCCCCCTGGTCACCAAGGTGCACCTGGAGGTCGCGCGGCATTGCAAGGCGGGCCACGAGGTGGTGCTGATCGGCCACAAGGGCCACCCCGAGGTGGAAGGCACCATGGGCCAATACCGATGTGCGGACGATGAGGCCGGGATCTATCTGGTGGAGACCCCGGAGGACGTCGATGATCTGGTCATACGCAATCCCGGCCAGCTCGCTTTCGTCACCCAGACCACCCTGTCCATGCACGATACTGCACGCGTGATCGAGGCACTGCAGCAGCGTTTCCCGAACATCAAGGGGCCGCGCAAGGACGACATCTGTTACGCGACCCAGAACCGGCAGGATGCGGTAACCCGGCTCGCGGAACAATGCGATCTGGTCCTGGTGGTCGGCTCGCCAAACAGCTCAAACTCCAACCGGCTCAAAGAGATCGCCGAAAAGCAGGGCCGTGCGGCTTATCTCATCGACGGCCCGGAAGATATCCGGCGCGAATGGCTGGAAGGTGTCGACACCGTGGGTTTGAGTGCGGGTGCCTCGGCGCCCGAGGTGCTGGTGGAAAATGTTATCCGCCAGTTGCAGGACTGGGGTGCCGAGACCGTCGAAGAAGACAGCGGCCGACCCGAGACGGTGGTGTTCGCCCTGCCGAAGAATCTGTTGAGTGCGATGAACGGCCGATAAGGTTCGAGGTTCGAGGTTCGCAGGTTCGAGGTTCGAGGTTCGAGGTTGCGGCGAGGTTCGAGGTTCGAGGGCAAAGGATACCCCGTAACTGACCGTAGGGCCGGCTGTGCCGGCCGAAAAATGTCGGGCACAGCCCGACCTACAGCCACCCGCCCTAATCGCCGAGTCCTACCAGCAGTTCGTACTGCCGCCGTCGGTTGCCGTTTTGACACCCGCTGATTGATCGTGAAACTGGCGCAATCCGTCATCACTGGCCTGGGCGCCAGTCCCTGATGTGCCGCCGTCGCGGTGAACTGTCGCTGTGTCAACGTCCGACAACACCGGATTGGTCAATCGTGTAGTAGCCCTCGATCGGAGGCGCCGCCCTGGATGTCCGGTCGACACCTGCAGAGTGCTCAGGATGGCCGTGTAACCGCCATTGATCGTGTAAAAACGCTCCTGCGCCATTGCAATTGTCTCCAGCGCCACCTTCGCATCGGCACGGCGCGACTTCTGCACCTGGGCGGTATACAGCGGATAGGCCACGGTTGCGATGATCGCCATCACGGCGACGACGACCATCAGCTCCACCAGGGTTAAACCACGTTGTCTTGCGTGCATCATCTACCCCTACTTGATCCGTGCCCAGGATTTGCGCCCCGCGCTCAGCAGCCCCGGGTTCTCGATGGTCACCTCGATCTGGGCATCCTGGGTGCCGGAAGAGTACTTGCCCTCGGCCCCGCCATAGCTGCCGTCACCGGAACCACCGACACCCGCGAGTATGGCCGGCGGCTGCAGGATACCCACCTTGGATTTCTTACCCGAGACCGGCGTATAAACGGTGTTGCCACCGGACTGTCGTTGCCAGATTGTCCTGGTAGTCGAACACGCCGTCGCCGTTCAGATCGAACAACGGCACATCGATACGGCCGCCGGTATTGGGGTCGATCTCCATCAGCCAGCCGGAACCACCGGCCGCACAGGCCACCAGCGAGGGAATCGTGGTTACGAAGATCAGGCGCCCGCCACGCAGAATCGGCGTGGCCACCATCTTTTCACCGGTGTCCGTCAGGTCCAGGTACCAACCGCAGGAACCGGCCCCGGTAGCGGCATCGTGAGGCCCACAGGTCGCCGGTATGGCGTCGCCCATGCCACCGGCGTATTGCTGACCACGCGAATGTCGAAGGTCTTCGGAGCCAAAGGTGCCGACGGTCTGCGTCGTCAATGGTCTGCTGCTGCAGCACGTTGGAGTCGCGCGTCGTTACCGAGCGACCTTGTTCGACGCGTAACTGAGTACGTGGCGCCGATCATCACGGTCCCAGATGCCGTACATGGTGTTGTACTGCACCGCATTGGCCGGATCCTGGTCGGCCGGTCTCGTAGTACTTGCCGGTACCGAAGTACACGATGCGGCCGACCGCGCTGGTCGGGTGACGCCCGACCGCCATGCGCGAGGTGATCGGCTGTGCGATCAGACCGGTGGCAGTCCTTCGCCGAATACAGCAGCGTCGTCGTACTCGCGGCAGAAACCGACAGCCGGTCGTAGCCGCAAAGCGCCAGACGTTGCCGTTGAGATCGCCGGCATAGATCAGGTCGACATCGCCGTCACCGTCGATATCGATCGGCGACACCGTGGACAGGCCGTTGCCGCTACCGTGCGCCGTGGCATCCACGGTCGACAGATCGATGCTCGCCAACAGAGAGCCGTCCTCGATGTCGGCGAGATACAGCACCGCCTTGCCGGAGGCACCGTGGTAACCATTGCCGAACACCGCCACCCAGCCGTGCCCCTCGGCCTTGACCACGGCCGGCTGGCTGAAGGTGTAGCCGAGTTCCGGATAATCGGGACTATCGCCGTCGATATCGGTCGTCGGATCGATCTCCCACAGCACGATACTGCTCGGCATTGGCCTCGGTGAAATCATTCGGATCGGTCACATCCAGCGCAAACACCGCCTTGCCGCCGCCCCTGAGCGTACCGACCAGCACGGTGTGCCATGCAGCTGTCACTCGCGAAGAAGGCATCCACCACGGTGGACGGGCCATCCACATAGTACTGGTGCGAATAATCCAGCGAGGTCAGCTTGCTCAGATTCGGGATACACCGCATTGGGCACATAGGCCAGGCGCTCCTCACCGGTACAGGCCGACACGCCATGCAGTGCGCCATCGTTGCCGCCGAAGTACACCATCGGCTCACGTCCGCCGGCGGTGCCGCTGCCACCGCTTCCCGCCGTCCAGCTGGTGATCCGCGTCGTACCGTCAGCCTGCGAAACACTCCGAATCGCCGTACTGGAGCTTGAAATCCGCGTAGCTCGGCATCGCGAATAGTTGAAGCTCGGGGCCGCAACCACCGTCGGCGTCGAATGCACCGACGTCGCCCAGCGGCGTCGAACGATTGCGGACACGTCGCACGCCGTTCTGCCAGACTCGCTCGCCGATGCGATTGCGGAAGATTGGGCCGGTCGGCGAGCTCTCGGCCAGTTCGTTCGCCGGTATCCCGCGCAGGAAGTTCAGGCGATCGCTGCCAGTGCCATCGTCAAGTCCGGTATCGGGATTGGTATTCAGCAGATCCTGCTGACTGGCGTCCCCGTTGTCGGATCCCACTGGAACGGCGACACCGGTGGTCCCGTTCCAGGTCACTCACACGTCCGTCCAGGTAGGGGTTCGCGGCTCGGTCAGTCGCAGTCCTGACCGGCGATGACCATCCCGGCATCCCATTCCGCAGATCTCGCAGGGCACCGGTCGATACCGTGACCGGGAACGACAGCAGCTTGCCCGACCAGTCGGCGCTGTCGAAACGCGCCTGGTAGATACGCGTCGAGGTCTGCAGGCTGACCGAGTTCGCCACCACCGAGGCCGACGACGACACGGTCGCGATGGTCTGGAACACCGTGGCCAGCTGCGAGCTCAGCTGCCCCGGGTTGCGTGCGAAGAAATAGTTGTCCGGCAGGCCATCGCTGTCCGCATCCCATTCGTAGGTCTGATCCGGGATGTCGTTCGGGCGCCGACGTGCTCGGCGGCCGCTTGCTGGGATCGGTCTCTTCCTTGAAGCCACCCCACTTCGCGGCGTAGTAGAGCGGCGTGTTCAGCGGCGTCGCCGCTGCTCGTACCCAGCGTGTAGATCTGCGAAGCTCGCTGGATCGCCGGTACGTTCGCAATCCGCCACCGCGGCACCGTCACAGTCACAATCGCGCAGGCCGTAGGGGTCGGTGTAATCATCGAAGCCGTTGTGTCCGGAATGGATATGCAGGCCGTCCTGCGTGGTGCCGGAGATGACATAACCGAAGCCATGGATACCACCGGTGGAGGCACCGTAGACCTGGGTGGTCACCGTGATATCGGTACGACGTCGATCGCAGTACTCGATGATCCCGCCCATATCCTGGTCGTAGTCACCGCCATGCTGGGCCGACTCCCACAGCACCATGAACTTGCCGTGTCGCACTCGTCACCGCTGTCATCGCGTGTGCGGTTCGAC
Organism: uncultured Gammaproteobacteria bacterium; assembly: GCA_963759055.1. Lineage (GTDB taxonomy): Bacteria > Pseudomonadota > Gammaproteobacteria > Chromatiales > Chromatiaceae > Thiosocius. The sequence goes on along the minus strand of CAVWYD010000034.1, from coordinate 10,846 downwards.
GACCGGAAATCCACGATGGCGCAGTTGCCGTTGTGCCGAGTACGCGACCGTCTCGGAATTCCATGCAGGCCGGCAGCAGATGACCTCCTGGCCTGTCGAGCTCGCCCGGCACCGGGATCTGGATGATCGGCTGGGCCGGGGTCAGGGCCACGCCATAGGTCTTGACCCGGATATCGGCGGTATTGCCGTCGATGTCGGTCAGGTCGGTCTCGGATGCTGTTCTGGTTGGCATAGTAGGCCATGCCGGCGATCTTGTAGGTGCCCTCGAGCCAGGGTGCCTCCGGGCAGACGCCCGTGGCATCCGACAGATTGTCCAAGGTCCTTTGGCGGTACAGGACTTGTCGCGTGCTGTCGTTGTACCGGCAATCGACCGACGAAGTACCTGCCGGCACTGGTGATATTCGGATCACCTCGCCCGCACCGACGTCGTCGGTCCAGGTATCGGCGGACGGACTGCCCGGCAGGCTGGCGAAAGCCACCCAGCTGGTCACCGTCGAAGCTGCTGGTACTGGCATTGAAATGGATGATGTTGACCGGCGCACAGTAATTGTTGTTGTTGAGCGGATCGGTCCAGCTCGCCGTGCTCAGGCCGTTGATGTAGCTGCTGTCGTTTGCCGCAGAAACGCCGCGGTGGCGCTCAGACCGCCAAAGTAGCGCAACGATTCCAGGTAGATCTCGGACTGGGGGTTACCCCAGTTGCTGCACTCGCCGTCGGTGAACCCGAACTTGCGCAAACCCACAGCTGTCCAGGTCGTTGTAATGCGTGTTGCTGTAAGTCGTAGCGCGTCAGTCGCAGCTTGTTCAGCGTATCGACGATGCCGACACCGGCCGGTGGCGGCTGGTGAAGGTGCCGTCGTTGTCTCGTTGACCTCGTCACTGAAGTCGCTGACGTTCTTGCGCAGCACACCACCGGACTTGTTCTTCTGGTAACTGCCGGTCATCAGGCCGAACTTTACCGAGTCATCCTCGCCGTGTTCCTGCAGGGTGCCGATCGGCTTCACGGTTACGCCCGCTGGTCGGATAGACCCTGGCAGTTGTCCTCCGCGCAGGGTGGCGGTCGTGCAGACCTCGACGCGCACGATGAACTCCGCGACTGCCAGTGCCGAAGCCCGGCTATGGCGGACTGCGTCGGCGGCAGGTATGCCCGTGATCGCTGGCTGATTGTTGTTGCTGTTGTTGTTGTCCTCGCGCCACTGGCACTGCACCTGCTCGTGTGCCGTCCACATCGAAAAATTGCCCTTTGCGACCCGGATCAGCGGCGGATCGGTGATATCTTTCGAGTTGCCGGTCGGTCGCACTGGGTCGTGTTACAGATCGAGATCGTCGGATGCGTTGCGTACGAGGCGTCAGCTTGCTGCGCGATATCCGCCTCGTTGTAGTACTTGACGAAGCTGTGCGCATCGGTCGGCAGGAAGGTGCGCTCGAGGACCGTCTTGGTCGCCGTGTCGGTGGAACGATAGCCGCCGTAGAGCACCTTGCGGATCGCATCCATCCGGGTCATGGTCGCCCAGTTCAGGAAGTTGCCGCTCCAGTCTCCGCTGACCGCCGTCACAGTACTTGTCGTGCGTCGATCTCCGCTGGCCGGCTGCGGCACGAACTCACCCGACGTAGTAGCTGTAACAGGTCGCAGCTATCGAAATAGCCGTAGTAGTCGATCGAATGCTTGTAGGTCGTCTCGGCAGTCGGCATCGCCGTCGGCAGTCCTGATCGATATCCGAATAGTCGTCGTAGGCCTTGAAGAACAGCTCGTGGTCGTTGGACATGTTCAGCATGACCAGGGACTCGGTCCCGGACATCAGGAAGATCGGCACCTGCGACGGTACCGCCCAGAGCGGCTGGCTGGCAACGAGGCCCGAAACCAGGCCGACGGAAACGAATAGATGTTTTTGATGCGCATCATTCTTTCCTCGCCATACGTCCGATTCAACGGAAGTAGGTGCTCTGCAGGATCACTTCAGAATTGGGTGATATCCCATAGCCTTTGCCGGTTACCCGGTAAAACTGGACGGGTGGTGGCGGATTCTGAAAACCCACGGTCAGGTCGCTTCCCGGCAACGCAATCTCTGGAAGTTTTTCGATGTAGTAGTCCGGGTCCGCGTCGATCAGAGTGTTCGCCTTATCCAATACCGTGGCGTTCACGGTCGTCCAATTGGAGGCGCTTTCCGGGTCCACGCTGTGTGTCATCAGTTCGACGTCATACAACCCCGAGGTGCCTGCGGCGGTGAAGGTCAGCCCGCCGAATGTCGTCGAACTGCCCAGCTCTAGCTCGCCCGTGCGCAGTGCCGTCTCAGCGGCCTGCATCGCCGCGCTGTGGTCACGGAAATTACCCGCCATGCGCTCTTCCATGGCGGTATCCTGGATACCCGCCGTGCCCAGTACGGTCAGCACCAGCAACAGCACCAGTGCGACGATCAACACCGCACCGCGCTGTGACCTGATCTGATAGTGGTTCAAGTTTCGCATCCTGAGTGTTCCCTAAAGCACGCTGTTGCGGACAGAGACCAGGGCGGTGAATTCCTGGCGCAGGCGTCGATCGTTCGGATCGGTCGTGGCAGGATCGATCGCGACGCTGCTGGCCGGGAAGAATGTGTAGGGTGCACTGACCCCGCTGGCCCCGTTCACACTGTTGAGCAGCAGCGATACCCGCACCGCCATCACCTCGTCCCAGTTGGTCACGCCGCCCGGGTTCGGCAAAGGCATCGATCGTACCGTTGTCGTCCGTGTCGAGCGCATACTCGATCTGCAGATCCTCCACGCCGTCAACCAGTTCCTGCGCAGTGGTCCCGTCGAACCGATAAAGCGCCATGATCGCCTGGCCGGTCGAATTGGTCCGCCCGGTATCGGCGACGAAATAGGTATGCGTGGCCAGCTCCGTGACCACCGCGTCCTTGCGCGGAAAGCCGCCTGCGATTCCCGATGAGCGGCGTGGTGTGATAGTGTTGGAGCCGGAGGTCAAGGTCATTGGTCGCAGCAAAGATATCGGCACCGGCACAATCGGAGATCAAAAAGTAGGGCGTTGCGGCCGAACTGCTTACCGGCTCTGTCACCTCGATAGCGCCCGTCGGTCGCGATGTCTCCGGTCACAAAATTCACGCCGGAACGCAGTGCGCCACGGATCTCGATAGAGTCCGTACCCGCATCCGCCGACCGTCGTACATGGCCCTGCCAGTCGTAGAGAAGTGCTCGCCCGTGTCGTCGTTCACGCCGGCAAAAAACTCACCATTGGCCAGATCGTCGAGATAGGGTGGCGGTACTACTGCCCAACACGACGATGCGTGGACCGGTATGGGGTGACAGGCAGCCACCGAAGCCGGCCATCTGCAGATCCGCGGTGATCCGGTTCATCGCGTAGCGACCGTTCTCCTGCAGGGTGCCGAGCCCGTTCTGCATCTGGTACGTGGTCTTGTTGGCCGAAAACACCAGCAGCACCCCGGCCAGCAGCACCAGGCTCAGGGTGGTGGCGACCATCAGTTCCACCAGGGTCAGACCGGTTTGTCGTTTTACCCGGTAGTTCATATCTGCGCCCTCGTCACAATCTCCAGTTGCGGTGCCGTCACGGGCATCACGCCCAACGCACCCTGACCTCGCGACATTAGGCACACCCGGCTACGGTGACGACTCGATCTCGCCTTCACCACCCGGCAGGCGTTCGACATAGGAGCGCCACTCCTCCAGATCTATGTTCGCGCACATCGGCTGCAGAGCAACCGCTGGTGCAGGTGCACTGGCCGTAGGCGTGGCCGCGTAGGCGATGTCGTAATCACCCGCCGATGGCGCTATCGCGGTTGGCACGCATCCGGTCGATGATGTCATTGCTCACCAGGGTCGCCTGGGAACGCAGAAAGGCACTGTGATTGTTGCGCAGGCTGCTCGTCTGCAGACCGCTGAGCCCCAGCAGGCCGACGGACAGGACCACCATGGCGACCAGCACCTCGAGCAGGGTGAAACCCCGCGACCTGTGCTTCTTCGAAAGATGATTTAGCTGCATGCTGCACGCTCCAGTCGGGTCTGACCGCTGTTCATGACATGCAGGCAACGGTTCGGCGTACCTGTCGTGCCTGTCTGACCCAGCTGCAGACAGGTCGCACTGCCGGCGCAGGACCCGTTGGCTGTGACGTTGCTCAGATCACCCTGGGCCTGGATATCTGACAAACGCACCCGTTGTCGTTGACATTCGAACCTGCACTGGTATTCGCAAACACCTTCAAGCGCACGTCGGACTCCATCGACCACACCGGCCGTCGACAGATCCGTAAACACCAGCAGCCCGTTGCCCCAGTTGGCGCTCGTACCGCAGACGACCGGGCTGGCAGCAGGGTCGGCAATCGCGCATACCGAAACATCGGTACCCCGTTTCACCGCCTCGCTCCGCGCCAGTTTGAAGGCACTGAGAAAGGTGTTCGCCTGCGTGGTCGCGCGATTATTCGCCACGATCCCGCTGAACAACGGCATCCCGACCGCCACCAGAATAATCGCCACAGCGAGCGTCACCATCAGCTCGATCAGTGTCAGACCTTGTTGTTTTTTACCCATGTCAGCCATATAGCATTTCCGTTTAATGACGTATCGCCGCCGGTGATAGACTGCCGCAATTCCCCGACGAACGGTGCTCCAGCGCGTTACGCAACAGCGTTAGCGGCAGAATTACGATCCTCATGAACCGACATATTATCGTGGGTGGCGGCGTCATTGGCATGCTGACCGCCCTGGAACTGGCCCAGGCCGGAGAGCGGGTAATTCTGTTCGATCGCGGCGAGACCGGGCGCGAATCTTCCTGGGCAGGTGGCGGCATCGTCTCTCCCCTTTTTCCATGGCGTTACTTAGATAGCGTCACCAAACTCGCAAGCTGGAGTCAGTCGGCCTATCCCGCGCTTTGCGCCGAACTCACCGAACAGACCGGCATCGACCCCGAATACACCAGAAGCGGACTCATTCTGGTTGCACCGGATGAGACCCCCGCAGCCCAGAGCTGGGCGGAAAAGCATGGAAACACGCTGATCCCGATCGACCGGGAGGAATTCCTGCGCCTCGAACCCGAGGCCGCGCAACCGGCCGCAGAGGCCCTTTGGATGCCGGATGTTGGCCAGGTTCGCAACCCACGCATGGTGCGCGCCCTGCGAAAAAGACTCGATCAGCTCGGCGTGGAGATCAGGACAGGCGATACCGTCGGGCAGGTGCTGCAGGAGAACGGGCGCTGCAGCGGTGTCCGCAGCAGCCAGGGCGTCTGCCACGCCGATACGGTCAGCATCTGCGCAGGGGCATGGAGCGGCGGCCTGCTCGCCGGCCTGCCCTCACCGCCGGACATACGACCGATCCGGGGTCAGATGCTGCTGTTTGCCGCGAAACCGGGCACCATCTCGCGCATGGTCCTGGAGGGCAGCCGGTATGTGATCCCGCGGCGCGACGGCCGCACCCTGTTCGGCAGCACCATCGAGGATGTCGGCTTCGAGAAAAAAACCACGGCCGAGGCCCGTGACGAGCTCTACGCCATCGCCACCGAGCGCTTCCCGGTGCTCAAACAGTTCCCCGTCGAGGCGCATTGGGCCGGGCTCCGCCCCTCATCACCGGCCGGCGTGCCCTACGTCGGCAGACATCCCAGTGTCGAGGGCCTGTTCGTCAATGCAGGACATTTTCGCAACGGGATCGTACTGGGGCCGGCATCCGCAAGACTGGCCGCCGACCTGGTGCTGGGGCGTACGCCTTCGCTCGACCCGGCACCCTACGCCTGGACCGCTGCACGGGGTTGATGAACTTCTGCCCGCAGCGGCCGAAACACTCAATGCAAACGCACCATAGGGCGCTGGCAAAACCGATTCGCCTGCCTCTATAATGCGCGCCTCCTGGCCAATGTAGCTCAGTCGGTAGAGCAACTGATTCGTAATCAGTAGGTCGGCGGTTCGATTCCGCCCATTGGCTCCAGTTTCTTGCCGAGTCGCCTGCCCGCGTTGAAATCGGCAGGCGGTTCCTGGACATCGCCGATGTCACTCCGAGTCATTGCCCTGCTGACGATCACGGCCCTTGCCCTGAGTGGCATAGTCGGGGCAGTCGATCGGCAGTTGCCCGGCAGGGTGCTGTGGGTGGTCGATGGCGACAGCCTGGTGCTCGACGTGCGCGGCAGCCAGTACCGTGTTGAACTGTCCGACATCGATGCCCCCGAACTCAACCAACCCTGGGGGCAGGCCGCCGCCGACCGTCTCAAGCACGCATTGACCGGCGGCTTTATCGTGGTGGATTCGGCAGATACCGCGCCCGACGGCCAGGTCCACGGCCGCCTGACATACAAGAATCGCGATATCGGCCTGGACCTCCTGCACGAGGGCCTGGCCTGGTGCACCATAGGCCCGGTGACCGAGACACCCTACGACACGAACCACCCCTATCGCGATGCAGAGGCCGCAGCGCGCCAGGCCCGCCGCGGCCTGTGGTCGGATGAGCATGCCGTCCCGCCCTGGGAATGGCGCAGGCAGGGCCCTCAAAACCTCAACTAGTCGTGCTCGATGCGATAGAAAAGGTCAACTGACTGCTCGTTACCGGACCTGGTCTCAACCGAGAGGTTTTCGCGCAGCTTCAGGCGCATGAGCACCGCGCCCTCCGGATTGAAGAGTCCCTGGGAATAACCGACATAAAGGTCCGGGTTGAGGTACTTGCCCAGGGTCACCGAACTGTCCTCGAGACCATCCTCACCACCGGCGTCCACACTGATCTCGTCCAGGCCCAGCCCGGCGGTCAGCTGCTGCATCACCGGATCGGCCTTGGAAAGGCCCAGCGACAGCGCGGCTGCGGCAATATTGGGCCCGTCGCCCTGCCCGGCACTGCTCAGCCCGTTGCCCGTCACCAGATAGGCCAGCGCCTCGGCCTCAGGCAGTGCGGGCTCGCTGTAGATCCTGGGGCGCGGCTTTGCCAAAGGCCCGTTCATGGCGAGGTAGGCCTTCACCTCGCCGTCATTCGACACCCGCACGGCACGCAGATCCACATCCGGATTGCCCGGCGGCCCGGCGAACAGCAGGCGCCCACGTTCCACCGTCAGATCCTGGCCATAGGCCTTGTACTCGCCATCGCGCAGTTCGATCTTGCCGTCGACGCTCGTGCCCTGGGCGTCGACGGACGCATCCAGCGCCCCGGTCAGGCCCGTCTCCAGACCGAATCCCTCGAAGGTCACCGCCTCTCCCAGTTCGACGCGGACCCGGGCGGTCAGGTTCTGCGTTCCCGTCGCGCGCTCCTCAGCCGCCTGTTCACCGACGATGATCTCGTCACTCGATACGTCGACGGTACCGCTGGGCACCTCCTGCAGCTCGATCGCGGCCAGTGGAATCAGCACCTTGCCGGACAGATGATAGGGCCCTGCGCCCTGCAGGCTCAGATCGGGCGTAATCTCGACCAGGGCCTCAGGCAACTGCACGGCCCGGAAGTTTTCACCCTGCACCCTGAGATCGACCGCCGGTCCACCGCGCGCCGCGGGATCGACGGTGCCAGCAATATCGAGACGCCCCTCGCCCGAACTGAGTTGCCCGATCACGCGCAGCGGACCGTCGCCGTCGCCACTCAGCGTCAGTCCGACATCGGTCAGCTCGATGCCCACCGCCGGCACCCGGGCGCGCGCATCTGCGATCTCCAGGGCCCCGGTCAAACGCGGCACCGCCAGGGTGCCGCCCAGTTTCCCTTCGATATGCAACCGGCCCTCGACCTGCTGCAGTGCCGGCACAAACCCGGCGACCAGTCCCAGGTCAGGGAAATCGGCATCGATCTCGCCACCGAGAGCACGCTGCCCGGCCGCATCCGGCCCGAGCAGCACACGCCCCTGCGCACGCCCGTTGGGCCCAAGTTCGAAGCGCAGATCGGCATTGCCCCGATCGTCCGCGAACCGGCCGCTGACCCGCGCATTGCGGAAGGCAAGCTCGAAGGGCTCTTCGCCCTCCTCGACACGTATCAGGCCATCGCCCGGGATCAGCTCGAACACGGCATCCGGCCTGGCCGGGGCACCGCTGACCTTGAACTCACCGCGCAGCTGCCCCTCGATCACCGCATCACCGGGCAGATATGGGGCCAGCCGCGCGAGATCGAGACCGGCAAGGCTGCCGAAAAGATCCAGCCCCTTCGCCGCATCCCAGGCCCCCTGTGCGCAGGCCGTCGTGGTGGCCTGCATCAGACACAGCTGGCCGGCACTTGCCCGATCGGCACCCAGGCGGAGTTTTACCGGCGCCTGCAACGACCATTCACCCAGGGTTGGCTCGGCCAGATCCAGCCGTTGTAGCTCGCCCTGCCAGACCTGTTCCTGCAGCCCGCCCTGCGCAGTGAGCCCGAGGCCCCCCGCCGCGGAATCGGCCACCAGATTCAGACGATGCGACTCCGGACTGCCATCGAGATCCGCGGTCAACCGGGTGACCTGAAAACCGCCGGCATCGACGCCCGACAGCTGCAGTTGCCCCTTGCCGCCTTGCTCGCGCCAGTCGAGATCGAGTTTGAGGTCTTGCGCGCGCATGTCCTGATAGGCAAAAGCATTTCCGCTCAGCCGGGCCAACACCACTGGCGCCTGGCGCGTGCCCTTGAGCTGCCCCGAGCCTTCGAGCGCACCGGAAAGCCCGGGGTAAAGCGAGGCCAGCTCGGGCGCCTTGATATCGAAAACGAGGTCGAGACGTTCCCCGGCGCGACCATCCAGCTGGATGCGGTTCGGGCCCGAGGCAAACTTGAACCCCTGGGCGTTAACCTGGCCGGCACCATAATCGAGCAGCCCGCTGGCGCTGACCGGGTATTCCCGCAGGCGGCCGGCCAGCTCCCGGATATGCACGCGGGCCGCCAGCTCACCGCTCTGGGCGGCAAGACTTCCGCCAAGGTCGATCCGCCCACCCAGCTTTCCGGGCCAGTCGGACAGATATAGCCCGGGGTTGATCTGCTCGGCCTGCAGTTGCAGCTCCCAGACCACATCCTGGTCCCAGCGCACCTTGCCCTCGGCATTCAAGCGGCCATCGAGCACGCCGACCTTGAGTGGCTGCAGCCTGATCCCGCCCAGATCGCCCGTCGCGATCAGATCGATATCGCTGGCCGGGATCCCCTCGCCACTGACCACGGTGCGTATTTCCAGCCGGTAATCGTCGGCCACCCCTTGCAGTGTGAGCCGACCGGCGCCTGTGGTGACGGTCGCAGCACCCTGCAGCGGCCAGCTCAACCGGGGCCAATCGGCGGCGAGATCAAACCCGGGTTGCGGCTGGTCCAGCTTCAGCGTGCCGCGCAGGTTCAGCTGCGTCGGTTTGCTTACCGTGAGGTCGAATCCTGGCGACAGTGCCGTTCCGGTCAATATCGCACGCGCCTCGACGCTACCGACATCCTCACCCGTCAACACCTGATCAATGCGTGCAGACAGCTCTCCGGCCAGATCGTGCGGTGCGCCCACCTGCATACTCAGCTCACCCTGCAGCTGCGCACCGCCACCCTCGTATGAAAGATCACTCACGGCCAGGCCCTGCTGATCCAGCCGGGCCCCAAGGGCAATGCGGGACACCACGAGGTCGGCCTCGGGCTGCTCGACCACCAGGCGTTCGATCAACAGACGGTCGAGCTGGATCACCAGCGGCAAGTGGAGCTCCGGAATCTCGGGCGGCGTCGACGCGGTATCCGTCGGCGGCGGAGGCGCAGACGCGCATCGGCGACCTCCAGTGCCCGCACATGCAGTCTGCGGCCGAGCAGCGCCGACGGCCGCCAATCCAGAAGCACGCGTCCGGACTCGAAGCGGCTGTCGGCCGCATGCACGACCAGGTCATGAAGTTCCAGACGACTCAAAAGGCTGCCGCTGCTGCGCCCGAAGCCCAAACTCGACACCCAGGGGTCGGACAAGATCGCTCGCCTGTTTCAGCGCCCAGCCCGTACCGGACTCGGTCGCCAGGACTGCGAGCATCGCGACGGGCAGGGCCAGTATCAGCAATGCTGAAAGCAGCAGCCAGCGAAACAAGCGCCGGATTCGACTCACAGGTCTGCACCTATTCCGAAGTGGATTCGCCAGTCGTCATCTTCCCTGTCGTCGGGAAACGCAAGATCCAGGCGCAGGCGGCCAATCGGCGAATACCAGCGCACGCCCAGGCCATAACCCACCTTGGCTTCGATCTGATCGGTATCGAACGCATTGCCCGCGTCGACGAAAGCCGCCACCCACCAGTCATCGGCCTTGACCGGGTGTTCGTATTCGAGACTCCCGGTCAGCATGTGGCGCCCGCCCTTGGGTTCCCCGTCGGAATCCTCCGGACCCAGCGACTTGTATTTATAGCCCCGCACGCTGTTGTCGCCACCGGCGAAAAACCGCAGAGAGGCCGGCAGGTCGCTGATGCTGTCACTCAGCGTGGTTCCTCCGTCCACCCGCGCCGTGAGTCGTCCACCTTCGCCAAAGCGATAGATGCCCTTAACACCGGCACGAAGCTGCAGCATGCTCGTGGTGGAAAACAGTGCTTCATGTGCACCCCGCAACTCGAGATTGACCCGATACCCCTTGCTTGTCCGCAGCGGGTTGTCCGCCTTGATGCGGTCCAGCCCGATCCCGGGCATCAGCAGGGTGTCGGTGGTCTCATCCTCGTCTCCGACGGTGGATTTCTCGTGCAGGAGTTCGATGAACCGGGTCTGGTTCCAGCGCTTGGACTTCAGCGTCTGGCTGGCGATAAGTGACACGCTGTCGCTCTCGGCACTGTCGTTGTCTTCGTGCAGCAGCCGGGCACCGAAGGCGAAAGTCTCGCGGTGCGGCTCCTGTCCCGGGATGATGTAGTCGCCCCTGAGAGTGGACTTGATCGGTGAGAGTTGCAGCCCACTTTCAAACCGGTGGCCCTTTGGATTGAGATAGCGGTTGTCGTAGCCGACACTCCCGCGC
>CAVWYD010000033.1:0-18734 GCA_963759055.1 uncultured Gammaproteobacteria bacterium | reverse complement strand
CGACCAGCTAGGATCCTGTCGTCTCAGGGTCAAGAATCCGTCGAGGCATACCATCAAAAGTGTGTCGCACAATAACGTGCATACCGCAACGGTGGAAATGGAGTGCCAGGGTTTCGTAGACGGCCAACTGCTTTTCCACCTCGTCCCTGGTCAGTTTCTCGTCCACGGGGTGCGTACCAGCCCGGGCTCTGTCCTTGCGAATAGTATAAATACGCTCTGCCGAAAGCAGCAGAAAATCGAAGACAAACCTCGCCCGCCAGTCGATATTGAAAAACCAGCGTTTTTCAGGCGGCATCTGCACCCGCTTCAGGTCAATCGGAGCAGGTGAGTCGAGCCATTCCCGGTCGAAAACCGTGCAACTCTCCCGCAAGGCCTCGAACGGGAGGCCGAAATGTACCTCTCGAGGCCGAAACGAGAGCTCACGGCTATGCCACCAGTCTTTTCGGGCGAGATCGAGGTAGCCCTCTTCCGGCCACCCTTGCAGCTTCTGGATCAGGGTTGTCTTGCCACTGCTGGGTGGACCCGTGACAATAATCTGACGAAAATGCACACCACGCGGATAAGGGACACCTTTGATCCAGGCTACATCTTCAACGGCGACACTTTTCAAATGCATCGAGTCGCCCCGAGCCCGGGGAGCCAGTTCCGGCGACCTGGTCAGGAGGGTCTCAAGCTCTGCCCGTGACACGCCGCCCGGCAACAACGCGCAGCTGACCGGGAGTTATCAAGCTGGATCGCGGGTATGTCGTCAGCTGCGCGGCTCAGGTAAATATCCCCTTCAAGGTGAAGAAAATCAGTGCAGCAAGCACACCACCGACCGGTAGTGTGACTATCCAGGACATCACAATACCCCCAATAACGCGGATATCGATAGCCCCGATACCGCGTGCCAGACCGACCCCGATGACAGCACCGACCGCGATGTGGGTAGTCGACACCGGCAAGCCCGTGCGTGACGCCAGCACCACCGTTGCCGCTGCCGCCAGGGTCGCACAATAGCCCCTGCTTGGAGTCAGCTCGGTGATTCGGGTACCGATAGTCTTCATGACCTTATAACCCATGGTGGCGAGCCCAACGACGATACCACCGCCACCAACGACCAAGATCCACAGGGGCAGCCCCGCTTTCTGTGTCACTTCACCGCCCGACTGCACGATACTGATGACGGCGGCCAGCGGGCCGATGCCATTGGCGACATCGTTCGAACCGTGAGCAAAGGCCATCGCGCAGGCGGTGAAGATCATCATGGGTGTGAACACCTTTTCCACGCTGGCGAAGTGAAAGTCCCGGTCTGCGCCCGGATCCACCTTCACCCGATTGATCAAGGCCCAGCCCACACCCGCCACGATTAATCCAAACACTAATGCAGCGACGAAACTCATGCCGGCCGACAACTCGAGGTTGAGGTGTTTCAGACCCTTGAACATGGTCACCAGGGAAATGATAAAACCGACCAGGAAGACATAGGCCGGTCCCCAGCGTTTGGCGCTGTGAAACGGATTATCGGTGTTGAGGATCAGTGCACGGATACTCAACATCAACAGGAACGCTATGCTCCCTCCCAGCACCGGCGATACCACCCAGCTGGCGGCAATCTGGCCAATCTTGCCCCACTGCACCGCGTCGACGCCGATACCTACCATCGCAAAGCCGACGATGGCACCGACAATCGAATGGGTGGTCGAAACCGGCCATCCCCGTGTAGACGCCACCATAAGCCAGATGGCAGCTGCCAACAGAGCCGCGAGCATCCCGAAGACCAGAATCTCCGGGTTATTGACGATGGGTGTGGGATCGATAATGCCCTTGCGAATAGTCTTGGTGACATGCCCGCCGGCGATAAACGCGCCGGCAAACTCAAAAATTGCGGCGATGATTATCGCCTGCTTGACGGTGATTGCACCGGAGCCCACCGACGTTCCCATGGCGTTTGCCACGTCATTGGCGCCGATCCCCCAGGTCATATACAGACCGAAAACTACCGCCAGGACCATTAAAACGAAACCGTATTGGGAGATAATTTCCATTTTCGCTATACCACCTTGAGTTATTCGTTACTGGCTTTGTTCAGGGTTTGTCGAATCGGTAGCCGCCAGATTTTTAAGCTGTTTCTGAGGGTGAACTGTTATGACAATCCGGCTAACGGGCAATCAGAAGGCGCAGCCGATCGCCAACCTTCTCCGCGTAATCCGCCAGATCACCGACCCATTGGATGAGCTGGTACCACATCATCACAGAGACCGGCTTCAATTCATCTTCGTGCTGGAAAAGCCGGCGAGTCAGCTCCAGGCCGAGTTGATCCGTTTCATCTTCGATCCGATTCAGCTCTTCCACCATCTCTTCAACCCGGTTCGCCTCTCGGCCGCGGAATCCCGTTGCCAGCAGTTCATCCAGTTCTTCGATGATCTTTCCCGAGTGCTCACAGGCGTCCACACAGCGTCCAGCCAAAGTCAGGAGGGGCTCTTTGAGGAACTCCGGGAGCCCCATCGGGCGCTCGACCAGCAGTCCGGCGACATCCTGGGCTGTATCGGCAATCGAATCCTGCATCTGCAGAACCTCAAGCAGATCCCGGCGATCCACCGGCATGAACAGACTTTTCGGCAGGTTACTGCGCAGTTCGTTTTTTATCGTGTCCGCTTCGTTTTCCAACTCAAAGATCTTGTCCTTCAAGGACCGCACCCGCTCCTGGTCCCCGGCGGCCAGTGCCTCGAACAAGGGGGGGACCTCACGCATACACTCAAGTACGGCGCGCATATGGCGTTGTAGGGCCTTGAAGGGTGATTGGCCGAACAAATTGGCGAATGGGGTAGTCGTCGGCATGGTTATTATCCTCTGCGATCCTGTCCTGACAGCCGTGCAATATAGCTTATAAAGTTGCCGGGAAATAGCCCTAAATGTCTAGCGCGCCGATGATAGCGGGATACTCTCCGCGGATCCTTAAGGGTTCTGGCTTAAAACCGGTTCATACTCTTTAAGAATCGGCTGCCCAAGTTCCGCTGTTTCACACATGGCTGTCTCCGTCCAAACAAAAATATGCCCGGCTCGCCTGCGCAACAACGCGGGCCTGCAGCTCGGGGTACCAGGGTGGGCAGGTGTTAAATTTGAAAAAGCATGGCTTAGTAGTAGAGCAACGCCCTGTTACTAGTATACTGTAGCCCGGTTTGGGAGAATCACGGACAAAACCCACTCCTGAGGATATTTTTTTAGATAAATGTATGCGTTAACATTTTCCCATTCAGGGCCGGTCGCGCTACCTTTTGAGATGAACCCGTGACCGATATTATTTCCCTGCTGTTTTTGCTGATCTTCTCCGGCGTCTTCTCCGGATCTGAGACTGCGCTGGTGTCGCTGTCGTTGGCACGGGTCGAGAGCCTCGTCAAGGAACGCCGCAACGGCGCGCGGACGCTTTACCAACTCAAGAAAAATCCCTCTCGGATGCTGACAACCATCTTGATTGGCAACAATCTCGTCAATATTGCAGCTTCGGTTATGGCCACCGTAATCGCCACCCGATGGTTTGGCAGTTCAGGCCCCGGTATTGCCGTCGGTACGCTTACCATACTGATTCTGGTTTTCGGTGAGATCACCCCGAAGAGTCTCGCGACCCGTCATGCCGAACGCATCTCGCTGTTCATTGCGCCACCGATGATTGGCTTTATGCGCCTGATCTATCCCTTGGTGTGGATGTTTGATCATTTTACCGCCTGGGTGCATCGATTAAGCGGACAGAAGGGCGATCCCATCGTCACCGAGCTGGAGTTGATCAGTATGCTGGGACACGGTGAGAAAGAAGGCACGATAGAGCGCTCAGAACGTGAAATCATAGAGCGTGTCTTTGCATTTAACGATCTGAAAGTCCGGGATGTTATGACACCGCATAGCGAGATATTCAGCCTGGACGGATCTCTGTCTGTTGCCGACGCCTTGCCGCGAGTCAATGACGGTTCTTATTCGCGAGTTCCGCTCTATGACAAACAGTCGGACAACCTTGACAAGGTACTCTATCTGCGTGATCTGCTCGCCGCGATGGCGAGCGGCCGCAGCGAAGTACGGATCGACGAAATCGCTCACACACCAATCTTTGTCTCCCAGTATCGGACTATTGATGAACTGTTTGCCGAGCTCCTGCACAAGAAGCGGCACCTTGCCATTGTGGTCGATGAATACGGCGTGGTACGTGGCATCGTTACGCTCGAGGATTTACTGGAAGAACTGGTCGGCGAGATTTACGATGAAAGCGACCTCACGCCGAGCGTTGCGACCCCGGTTTCTGAAAACGAACTGGGCGTGGACGGGACCGCCGAATTGCGTGTTGTCGAGGAGTTTTTCGGGCTGGATCTTCCCGGCAAGCCAACCGATACAGTGAGCCTGTGGATTCTCACTCATACTGAAACCATACCGCAGGAAAACGACATCTTCACGATTGACGACCTGGAGGTCCGAATTGTGAAAGCGTCCCCCCGCTGCATTGACGAGGTAGTGCTGCGGCGCCCGCCTGCAATATCCGCCTGAAAAGAAATTCCACTTGGCAAGACCCCTGCAGAAATGCTGTAATACCGCGGTAATAAAAAACGGGGAGGCTGGAAAGCTTGGCTTGGCGGTTTTTTCTGCCTGGCGTAACTAAAAATGAAAGCTCTGTCAATCGCGTCGGCAAGATTATGCAGAAATCGACAAGATTATGCAGAAATCGATAAGATCGAGCGGACTAAATTCAGCCGACAAACCAATTTCGAGGAGTAAACTCTCATGAAATCAACATGGATGCTCATAGCCGCATTCCTGACACATACGGCCCTGGTGCCAACCTTGGCCGAAGCCCGCACCGAAATACAGAACAAGGGCTCAGACACCCTGGTCAACGTCGCCCAGGCCTGGGCCGAGACCTATCCGTCCGTCAATCCCGACGTCGCCGTGGCCGTTTCGGGCGGTGGTTCCGGCACCGGCATCGCCGCCATGATCAACGGCACCGTGGATATCGCCAATGCCAGTCGCAGCATGAAGGAAAAGGAAAGGAAACTGGCCGAAAAGAATGGCCAGAACCCGATCGAGCACGTGGTCGGTTACGACGCCCTGGCGGTCTTCATCCACAAGGACAACCCGGCGAAGAAGATGTCCTACGAACAGCTGAGTGACATCTATGCCCGTGGCCAGAAGGTCAAGAAGTGGTCGGACATGGGCATTACGGTGCCCGGCTGCGACAGTGACGAGATCGTCGTGGTCAACCGCCAGAACAACTCCGGCACCTATGCCTACTTCAAGAAGGCCGTCCTCGGCAAGAAGGTCAAGTTTCGCCAGGGGACGCTGGACATGCACGGCTCCAAGGATGTCGTCGACCTGGTCGAGAAAACGCCCTGTGCCATCGGCTACAGCGGCCTGGCCTATGCCACGGATCACCTCCAGACGGTGTGTGTATCCAAGAAGACCGGTGACGACTGCGTCTCGCCGAGCGTCGCGACCGCCAGCGACCGCAGCTACCCGATCGCACGGCCGCTGTTCATGTACACCAATGGCGAGCCCCAGGGCGCCATCAAGGAATATCTTGACTGGATCAAGAGCGATGCGGGCCAGTGCATCCTGAAGGACAAGGGTTACGCACCGATTCGCGCCGTAAGCTGTAACTGAAATGTGGCGGTCTCTGTAGACCGCTACGCAAACCGGCCGGCAGGGCAAGCTCGCCCTGCCGGTCACAACAACAACAGAAAACACACCTTCACACGCATGATCAACGCAGGATCAGCCACATGACACACTACGAAGAACGTCTGGATAAGGACCTGACAGACATCCGCGCCCAGATCGCGGAGATGGCCGGGCTGGTCGATACGGCAGTCAAGGACGCCATGCATGCCCTGCAGACCGGCAATACCAAGCTGGCGGCCGCGACCGTCCTCAACGACCATCCGATCAATCGCATGATGCGCAAGATCGACGCGATGTGTCACAAGTTCATTGCGCTGCACCTGCCGAGCGCCGGTCACCTGCGCCTGCTGTCCTCGGTGATCCGGGCCAATATCGAGCTGGAGCGTATCGGCGACTATGCCGTGACCATCTGCCGCGAGGCCCTGCAACTGTCCACCCCGCCCCACGGCCACCTGGCCACGGAACTCGAGCGTGTCGGCAGCGAGACGCAGAGCATGCTGCAGTCGGCCATCGAGGCATTCAACGAACTCAATGCCGAGAAGGCCCGCACCACCATGATGCTGGAAGAGCACATGGAGAATAACCTGGATATCGTCTACGCAGAACTGGCGGCCAATGACGAACACGAGGCCGTCAAGAACGTGCTGGCGATATTTGCCGTGTTCACCCAGCTCAAGCGGGTGGTCGACCAGGCCAAGAACCTGTGCGAGGAAACGGTGTTTGCCGCCACCGGCGATACCAAGGCCCCCAAGGTCTACAACATCCTGTTCGTCGACGAGGACAACAGCTGCCTGAGCCAGATGGCAGCCGCGATCGCATCCAAGAATTATCCCGACAGCGGCGTGTTCTCCAGCGCCGGGCGCAGCCCGGCCGGTCAGCTGAATCCTGCCTTGGTCGAGTTCCTCGACAATCACGGCATCACCCTGGGCGACAAGGCCCCGGCAGGGATCGACCTGACGCCGCTGGAGGTCTCGGCACTGCATGTCATCGTCAGCCTGGAAGGTCCGGTCAGCAACTACTTCGACCAGGTGCCGTTCCACACCACCCCGCTGGAATGGGATGTCGGCGCGGCCCCGGCCGGCAGTGACGCGGCCGAGACCACCCGGCAACTGGAAGAACTCTACCGTGAAGTTGCCCTGCAGGTGCGCGACCTGGTGGAGATCCTGCGCGGCGAGGAGGAGGCCTCCTGATCATGGCCAACGGTGAACTGACAAGCAGTCCGCGGGCGGCCGATGCATTCGACCGCCGTAACGCCGCCTGGTACATCGACAAGCTGGTGCAGGCGCTGATCTTCGTCGGCGGCATATCGGCCATCATCTTCGTCGCCGGGATCTTTGTCTTCATCACCAAGGAAGGCCTTGGCTTTATCCTCGACCGCTTCGATTTCATGGAATTCTTCACCTCCCAATACTGGTACCCCGCCGAGGAAGAGGACCCGGAATACGGTATCCTGGCGATGATCGCAGGTACGGCCAGTGTCACCGTCCTGGCCATGCTGGTGGCCATCCCGTTTTCACTGGGCACGGCGATTTATATCGCAGAGTTTGCGACCGGCAAGACCCGTGAGACGCTCAAGATCCTGGTGGAACTGCTGGCTGCGATCCCCTCGGTGGTATGGGGCTTCATCGGGCTGAGCATCATGAACCCGCTTATCATTGACCTTTTCGACGTCCCGGTCGGGCTGAATGTTCTCAATGCCGGCATCATCCTCGGGCTGATGGCGGCCCCCATCATGACCTCCATCGCGGAAGACGCCCTCAAGGCCGTCCCCGACCGCTACCGCGAGGCGGCCGAGGCCATGGGCGCCACCCGCTGGCAAGTCATCCAAAAGACGGTATTGCCGGCAGCCAGAAATGGCCTGCTGGGTGCCGTGCTGCTCGGTGTTGGACGGGCTTTCGGGGAAACCATGGCGGTGCTGATGGCGACCGGTCACTCGATCAATATCCCGGGCAGTGTGTTCGACTCGGTGCGCGCCCTGCCGGCCACCATTGCCGCGGAACTGGGTGAAACCGCCGTGGGTTCAGAGCATTACCAGGCGCTGTTCACCCTCGGCATCTTCCTGTTCATGGTCACCTTCGTTATCAATCTCAGCGCCGACCTGATCGTCCGCGACACTGCCAAGAAGTAGGTACTCATCATGTTCGAGACATCCACGCTCAATGCCAGGAATCAGCAGGTCCAGCGACTCGTCAGGATTCTGTTTCTGATGATGACCCTGTTTCTGATTGTCCCGGTACTGATCATCCTCGGGACCCTGATAGTTAAAGGCAGTTCGGTTATCTCGATCGATTTCCTGTTTACCAGTCCGACCGACGGCATGACGGCGGGCGGCATCTTCCCGGCCCTGCTGGGCACCGTCTTCCTGGTCGCGGTGGACTTGGTGATTGCCATACCGATTGGCATCTCGGCCGCCATCTATCTCAGCGAGTATGCCGGCAACAACTGGCTCACCCGCGTCATCAACCTCGCCATCATCAACCTGGCCGGCGTGCCGTCGATTGTGCATGCCCTGTTTGGCCTCGGTGCCTTCGTACTGTTCTTCGGTTTCGGCACCAGCATCCTGGCCGCCAGTCTGACGCTGGCCATCATGACACTGCCGTTGGTCATCGTGGCATCCAAGGAGTCGATGCAAGCGGTACCGCAAGCCTTTCGCGAGGCCAGCTGGAACATGGGCGCCACCCGCTGGCAGACCATCCGCCGCGTGGTACTGCCGAATGCCATCCCCGGCATCCTTACCGGCCTCATTCTCGAGATATCGCGCACCGCCGGCGAGACCGCCCCCATCATGTTCACCGGTGCCGTGTTCTTCACCCCGTTCCTGCCACAGGGGATCTTCGACCAGACCATGGCCATGCCCCTCCACCTGTTCGTGGTCGCCACCCAGGTGCCGGGCGTCCCGGAGGACCTGCCCTACGGCGTGGCCTTGATGCTCATCGCCCTGGTGCTGTTCATGAACGCCCTTTCCATCGCCTTCCGGGCCTGGCTGCGGGGCAAGAAAAAATGGTAGCCGGCATGCAGCCGCCCGCGAACGAACCCGGCGCACAGGTGGAAGCGGCGAACATCAAACTGGCAGTGCGCGACCTGTCGATCAGCTACGGCCGCGACACGGCGCTCGGCAATGTCAGCCTGGAGATCCGGGAACATGAAATCTTCGGCATCATCGGGCCCGCCAACGCCGGCAAGACCTCGTTCCTCAAGTCGCTCAACCGCATGGACATGTTCAACTCGGACATGCACGTCAAGGGTGAGGTCCTGTTCAACGGGCTGAATATCCGCAAGCTCAGGAATATCTACGCCCTGCGCTCCCGCATCGGCGTCGTATTCCCGCTGCCGGTCGGTCTGCCCATGACCATCTACGACAATGTCGCACTGGCGCCGCGTTTATCCGGCAGGAAGAACAAGGCCGACCTCGACGTGATCGTCGAGCGCTGCCTGACCCGCGCCGCCCTGTGGGACGAGGTCAAGGACCGGCTGAATTCCCTCGGCAGCCTGCTCTCCGGAGGACAGCAGCAGCGGCTGACCATCGCCCGCGCCCTGTCTCAGGAACCGGAACTGCTGATGCTGGATGAATTCTCCATTGCCGTCGATCCGGTCACCACCATGCGCATCGAGGATGTCCTGAAGGAACTGAAAGCGGAAATGACCATCATCCTGGTCACCAACCTGGTCCAGCAGGCACGTCGCCTGGCCGACCGGACCGCGTTTTTCCTGGCGGGAGAGTGTGTCGAGATCGGCGAGACCGAGGACCTGTTCACCGACAAAGTGAAGGACCAGCGCACGAATGACTACATCGAGGGCCGCTTCGGTTAACACTGCCATACCGGTCGCGCTGGACGCACCACAAGCACCTGGAAACGATCAAACATGAGTACAGTCAGTCAGGAAGTCAATACCCAGCCCACGGGCCTCGCCATCAGGACCGGCGACCTGAACCTCTGGTACGGAACGTTCCAGGCCCTGTTCGACATCAACCTGGACATCAAGCAGGGCATCATCACCTCCATGATCGGGCCCTCGGGCTGCGGCAAGTCCACCTTCCTGCGCAGCGTCAACCGCATCAATGAACGACTCGGTTACGTGCGCATCGATGGCAGCATCGATGTGTTCGGCCACAACATCTATGATGCCGGTGTCGAACTGGTGCAGGTCCGCAAGCAGATCGGCATGGTGTTTCAGCGACCCAACCCGCTGCCGATCTCCATCAGCGATAATGTGCTGTTCGGCTATAACCTGCACTCAGAGAACCGGAAAGCCTCCAAGGCCGACAAGGAGGGCATCGTCGAGGATGCGCTCAAGCAGGTGCTGCTGTGGGACAAGGTCAAGGACCGGCTGGACCAGAGGGGCACGGAACTCTCCCTGGAGGAGCAGCAGAAGCTGTGCATCGCCCGCCTGCTGCCGGTCAAGCCGGGGCTGCTGCTCATGGATGAACCCTGCTCGGCCCTGGATCCCAAGGGCACCGAGGCAGTCGAGGAACTGATCTGGGAATTACGCGGTAAATACACCATACTGATCGTGACCCACAACATGGCGCAGGCACGCCGGGCCAGTGAGGAGTGTATCTTCATGCTCATGGGCAAGGTCGTGGAGCACACCGCAACGGAGGACATGTTTGTCACCCCGCAGAACAAGGAAACGGCAGACTACATCGAGGGTCGCTACGGCTGATTTACCGCGCAAATCCGGCGGTTCCCTCCCGTCGGTCGTTTTTTGCGTAGCGGGGCTTTATAATCAAACCGAACTTAAAGAATGCGCTAATAGGACGCTTGTGTGGCAAAACTTCTGGTCGAGGATCTCGCTGAAGACACGGAGGTACCGTTTCTGCGCGGCATCCTGACGCGCTCCCTGCAGGACTCAGGCCTCCCCTTTGAAGAAGCTTACAACGTAGCTTCAGACATACGCCGGGAACTTGATGACGAAACGCGGATTACCACCGATGAGCTGCGCGACAGGGTTGTCAAAATACTCAAAGCCACTTACAGCGCAAAAGTGGTGGGACGCTATGAAAGCCAGGGCGCTGCCGCCACCGCGATTCGGGTAGAGCACCCGGATGGCCGGGTCACCACCTTTTCCGCGGATCAGCACCGGCGTTCTCTCGAGACAATCGGTCTGACTCATGAGGAATCTTTCAGCGTCGTTGCAAAAATACAGCAGCAGCTTACCGATGAACAACTGAGCTCGGCGACTTCACAGCATATCGCCCATCTGAGTTACCGCCATCTGCACCAGACCCCTGAACTGGGTCCAGCTGTCGCCAGTCGCTGGCTGGTCTGGATAGACTTCATTCGCAGTGGTCGGCCACTGATTCTGCTGATTGGTGGCACATCGGGTTGCGGAAAAAGCACGATTGCCACTGCACTCGCCAATCAGCTCGACATCGTGCGCACACAATCGACGGATATGCTCCGCGAGGTGATGCGGACAATGATCTCCAAACGCCTGCTTCCTGTTCTGCACCAGTCTTCATTCAGCGCCTGGCAAGCCTTGCCACTTCAGGAAGGCCGCTTGACGGAAGACCAGGATATGTTGGTGGCGGATGGCTTCCTGGCCCAGGTGGACCTGCTGTCGGTGGCCAGTGAGGCTGTTATCGAACGCGCCCTGCGCGAACGCGTCTCGTTGATTTTTGAAGGTGTCCACATACATCAATCGATGGTGGACAGAATTCCGCAAGACAGCGATGCGCTGATAGCACCCATCATGCTCGCGGTACTCAAACGAAAGGATCTCAAGGAGCGCATCAGGGGTCGCGGCACCCGGGCCCCGGAACGCCGCTCCGAACGCTATCTGGAACACTTCGATGAGATATGGCGACTGCAGTCATTTCTTCTTTCTGAAGCTGACCGGACGAAAACCCCGATTATCGTCAATGCGGATCGCGATAAGGTTGTCCGCGAGATAACGCGAACCGTCATCGATATGCTGTCGAAGGATTTTTCGCTGACTGCGGAAGAGGTTTTCAGCTAGAGCACCGATTCTGACCTGTATCAAGGTTTCGCCGCGCACCGCTTGATAAACTTCATAAACAGGAGTCTGTAGAGTACGCCGGGCACACAATGCATCAATAACTTGCATGTTCTTTCCACTGTGCACCGCGCACCCTGCGATGGTTCATTGAATAGACCCGAAGTGTAGGTCGAGAGTTACTAAGCAATCTGACCTGGGAGACACAATATGGGAATGGAATGGATTTACCTCCCCGAAGCATGGGTAGCGCTGTTGACGCTGACTGCCCTGGAGATCGTGCTGGGAATCGATAACATCATATTCATCTCGATTCTGGTTGGCCGTTTACCAGAGCACCAGCGTCAACGCGCCCGGGTTCAAGGCCTGGGGCTGGCGATGTTTACCCGTATCGCGCTGCTGTTGTCGCTGGCCTGGGTCATGCGTCTGACCACACCGCTGTTTACCGTGCTGGCGCAGGAAATATCCGGCCGTGACCTGATCCTGCTTGGCGGCGGTTTGTTCCTGCTTTACAAGAGCACCCAGGAGATCTGGGAAAACATGGAGGGTCCCCAGTTTGAGGAGAGCCACGAGCCGAAAGCGGTGCGCAGCTATGCAGCCGTACTCGGACAGATCGCGGTGGTCGACATCATTTTTTCGCTGGATTCGGTGATTACCGCTGTCGGCATGGCCAAACACGTGCCGGTCATGGTGCTGGCGATCATTATCGCCGTCGGCGTCATGATGCTGGCCGCGAAATCCATCGGCGAGTTCGTGGATCGTCACCCCAGCGTCAAGATGTTAGCGCTGAGTTTTCTGATTCTGGTCGGGGTAGCGCTGATCGGTGAAGGCTTGAACATGCATATCCCCAAGGGCTACATCTATTTTGCCATGGCTTTTTCCGTGACCGTGGAAATGATCAATATCCGCGTACGGAAGAAACTGCCGGAGCCCGTGCACCTGCACAAACCCTCGACAGTGGAAGAAAACAACGATTAAGACGAGTACCAGCCTGGATTTCCAACCACGAGGGACACCAAGTTGTGTCCTTGGTGGTTAGGGCCTGCATTTTCACGCACCATCATCGGCGCCGGATTTCCAGCCGTTGAAGCGCCCTGCCAGCTCCAGGGCATTCCATAACAGCGGCAACGCAGGGCCCAGCAGTTCACCGCGCCTGAACTGTCGAATGGCGAGTATGACTGCCGCCACGATGACAATTGTGCGAAGGTTGGTGATGCCCGAACTCTCTTCCCTGATCAGCTGGTCGATTCTGGAAAGTCCGGATTGCAGCGGCCTCAGGGCAGGCGTTTCGGGCTCCGGTCCTTCGGCAATATCAAACAGCTGCAGTTGCCGCAGCTCGGCCTCCACTTCGGCATAGGGCGTTTCCGCGTGGCGCAGAATGATGCTGCCTGTGTTGCAATTGGCCCGCACGTCTTCGATACAGTCGATTGGCTGCAGTTGCCTGCACAATTCCTCGAAATACGCCTGGTCCTGGCGTTTGCCCCTGATGCGCAGGCGCACCCGGCCGGGGATCTGATGGACAATATAGGCAAGTTCTGTCATCGCTCACTTGTCTTCCTGAACTGCCGCCTCTTCCTCGAGGCCACCAACCAACTCTTCTGCTTCGTGGGCCTCAACCAACTCTTCGCGTACCTCGGCGACAACGTCTTCCACGGTCTCGCCGAATTCTTCGAAGACCTCCCTACCCTTTTCATAGGCCATCACACCCGCCCGTAATGCCGTACGCGCCAGTGGTCGCAGCACCGGTGCAAGCGCAGAGAGTATTACCGGCGCCAGCACGGCGGCACTCAAGCCAATACCCAGGCCTTTCATCAGTTGGTCGTTTCTCGCCATGGTATCAACCTCCGCCTAAGTGAATTTGGTATCCTGTTTATCCTGCAATGCCAGATCGAGCTTCTCTTTGATGGCGGACTCGATCTTACCCTTCATCGGCGCCAGCAGCATCCCCAGCTTGATGTTGAGTTCTATGAACTCATCGCTCAAATCTATGGAACCGGAAGCACCCGAGCGCTTGAACTGCAGCGACTCGCCCTTCCAGGCATAGTCTGCATTTAATTTTTTCTTCAGATCCCTGGCGATCTCTTCTACGCGTTTTCGCGCTTCATCGTGCTCCAGGTTGTGTTGCTGCTTGATGTGGATATTAGCCATGTGCTGATCAATCACTCTGTATCAATAGTCAAAAAACGGCAGCAACCACCGTTAAGTATCGGGTCATTCTAGCCTATCTCCGACCCTCTATCCCAGTCCCGGTGGGCAGAAGGCGATGCTTTGCTTTCCGACTGAAGAAGGCCGTTCCCAATCAGGCTACCTCATTGAAAGAGAGTGTGCTATGTTTAACTGTCGAACAGGTCGAGCAAAGAGGGATAATCATGGGTGGTGTACTGGTAACGGGAATCACATTCGGCGTATTCATGGCAGAAGCGCTGATCCACTACAACATGGGTACAGCCAAAGCGGAGGGCGAGTTCCGGCTGCGGCTGCCACCTCCCCAGGAACTCGTCAAGATCGCCGCCGTTACAGGTGCTTTCTCCCTGTTGAGCGGCGTACTGATCCGCAACGCTCAACGCATCGCGCCGAAACTGTAGAGACCGGTACGACCTTCAAGCCGGTATCTGCCGGTTCGGAGACAGCGGGCCGCCTATTTCAAAGCATTTGCCTTGTCGGTTCTCTCCCAGGGCACATCCAGGTCAGTGCGCCCCATATGCCCGTACACAGCCAGCCGCTGGTAAAAACCGTCTTCATGGCCTGCCGCGGGCAGTTTTTGCAGCTGCAGATCACGCACAATGGCGCCAAGCCGGAAATCGATGACCTGCGCCACTCGGTCCTTGAGCGTCTTGTCGTCGATTTGGCCGCTACCGAAGCTGCGCACGCGTAAGCTGACGGGACGGGAAGCGCCGATCGAATAGCTCAACTGGACCTCGCACTCCTTTGCCAGACCGGCAGCAACCACATTTTTGGCCGCGTAGCGGGCGGCGTAGGCGCCGACGCGATCGATACGTAAAGGATCCTTGCCGCTCAGCGCCGCGCCACTGTGGCGCGCGTATTCACCATAGCTGTCGATGCCGGTCTTGCGGCCGGTCAAGCCGGAATGGGCCGCCGGTCCGCCACCGATCAACGGGCCCTCCGGATTGACAAATATCTGCGTCTTATCGTCGGGCTTGAATTTCTCACCCTTCAGTGCCGGTCCGACAACCTGGTCGATCAGATCGTCACGCAATTCCTCGGGCGTCGCCGAATCTGCGTCGGTCTGGCTGGCGACCAGCGTAATACTGTGAATACGGCTCGGCTGGCCGTTGTGAAATTCGATGCCGACCTGGGACTTCCCGTCGGGTAACAGGTAAGGCAGCTTCTTCTGCACCTTGGGTGAGTCGAGTACATCGGCGAGCCGGTGCGCGAGCCAGATCGGCAACGGCATCAGGGCCGGTGTCTGATCGCAGGCATAACCGAATACCGTGACCTGGTGCTTGGCGGTAATCAGACCGATGTCGGCGTCATCCATGTGCTCCAGGTCGAACGGACGATACTCGCTTGCCGTGTGATCCATGAAACTCGTCATGACGGTACAGGCATCGGCATCGAACACCCCTTTCGGGTAGCCAACACTGCGGATGACCTGGCGGGCAATGTCCGGAATATCGAGCTTGGCCTGCGAAGCGTAGTGTGCGGAAATAAACATCACGCCGCTGGATACCGCGCATTCGGCAACGATGCTGGAATGAGGGTCCTGTTTGAGGAAATGGTCGACGATACCGTCGCTCACCTGGTCGCAGAGCTTGTCCGGGTGGCCCGTTGTCACCGATTCCGAGGTAAAAATGAAATCGTCGTTCACCTTATCTCCTCCTGTCCATTGTTCTGTTCTGATCCGATTGATTGCATAGTCTACCGGGATCTGATCCACATCTTCGTCTTCCAGTTCGTCAGGCGGGGAAGGTTTGGTGCCCTCATTGACGATC
Organism: uncultured Gammaproteobacteria bacterium; assembly: GCA_963759055.1. Classification (GTDB taxonomy): domain Bacteria; phylum Pseudomonadota; class Gammaproteobacteria; order Chromatiales; family Chromatiaceae; genus Thiosocius. Next base: position 3,183 of record CAVWYD010000033.1, on the reverse strand, counting down.
AGCGGTAACACCACGCCCGCAGCGATGACCAGCAGATCGGCGATATTGAGTGGCGTGGTACCCAGCAGACGCCTTGCCGCCGGGCACCAGACTCACCACCGCCTGCAAAGCCGGCCATGCCAAGGATGGCACGGGTAAGGTGCGGATTCGGTGGCAGTGACTGGCCACCGAAGACATTTCGATACCGCGAACGGGAACTGAGCGCATGGGCCAGCTCGTTTAATGTCAGGGTATTGAATGCCAGGGTGCTGGCAGCCGCCCCTGTTCCGTAGCGCTTCAGTCCGTACAGATAGGCACCCATGGTACCCAGACCGATGGTACCTGATTCAAACACCATGCGTTTCAGGTCGCGGCCCTCGATGATGGCTTCGCCGGGATCGCGCGGTGGCACGATCCATGATGCCGGGTTCGGCGGGCTCCAGCGACAACGCCAGACCGGGGAAGATATCGGTCACCAGATTGATCCACAGTAACTGCATAGGATTCATCGGCTGTCCAAGATTGAGCGCGATACCCGCCAGCATGACCTCGATCTCGGTGAGGTTGGTGGACACCATGAAGTGGATCATCTTGCGAATGTTGGTATAGATGGTGCGGCCCTGGCGGACAGCGGTGGACATGGTGTGCAGATTGTCGTCCTCCAGCACCACGTCCGAGACCTCACGCGCAACATTGGTGCCACTTCCCCCCATGGCGACGCCGATGTCGGCCGCCTTGAGGGCGGGCCCGTCGTTGATGCCGTCGCCGGTCATGGCCACCACATAGCCGGCGTCCTGCAAGGCCTGGACGATCTTGAGTTTGTGGGCCGGACTGACGCGGGCGAAGACATGCACATTCTTGACCAGACCGGCCAACAAGGCCGGATCCATGTTTTCCAGCTTGCTGGATTCGAGCACCTGCAGGGGCCCGCCCTGACTCAAACCCAGCTGATGGCCGATTGCGGACGCGGTGGCGCTCTGGTCACCGGTGATCATGATAGTCTGGATGCCGGCACGATGAAATTTGGCAATCAGCTTGTCCATACCGGGCCGCATGGGATCGGCCATGCCGGCCAGACCCAGCCATATCAGCTGCCCGGTCTTTGTCGGCATGCGGTCGTTGTCAAGCTCCCGGTAAGCAACACCCAATACCCGCAGTGCATCTCCGGCCATGCGCTCGTTCTCGGCAAGTATCGCCTCCCTGGCCTGACTCGATAGCCTGACACGCTTTCCCTGTTTGATCTGGTGATCGCACATCGCCAGCACTTCTTCGGGACTGCCCTTTACGGCCAGCAGATACTTGCCATCCTCATAGCCATGCAGAGTACTCATGTAAGGGCGGCCCTCAGCCCGGTAACGCATGCGCAACGTTGGATACTGATCACGTAAGCGCGACGACGTCGATGCCGGCGTCCAGGGCAAGATTGACCAGGGCGTTTTCCGTCGGCGAGCCTTCCAGCTGGTGGTCCGCCTGAGTTCCTTTGATCTCGGTCTCGCTGCACAACGCAACGACCTGCATCAGGCGCACCAGTTCATCGCGTGCCAGGGGATCGACACTGCCGGCGTCAGCCTTGAACTCACCTTCGCTGATAGCGAAGGCCTCCTGGCCACCGTACACCTGCACGACCGCCATACGATTCATGGTCAGGGTGCCGGTCTTGTCCATGCAGAATACCTGCACCGAACCCAGCGTCTCCACCGCATCCAGGTGCCTGACCGCGACGTTGCGTTTACGCATGTCCGCGATACCCATGGCCAGCGTGGTCGTAGCCACCGCCGGCAAACCCTCCGGTACCGCTGCCACCGCCAGCGACACCGAGGCCTTGAGCATCTCCAGCCAGGCATAACCGCGCAGAACACCGACCCCGAATACGCCGGCGCACACGCCGCCACTCAGCAGCGCCAGTTTGGTGCCCATATCGTCGAGCTGCTTCTGCATCGGGGTATCCGGTGCCTCGGCCTCCCCCACCATGGTCTGAATCTGCCCCAGCTCTGTGCTCTTGGCGGTGGCAACAACAACACCGCGTCCGCTGCCGCCGGTGACGTGCGTGCCCATGTAGGCCATGTTGTAGCGGTCAGCGAGCGCGGAATCTGCCTTTACGGTGGAACCGCTATCCTTGGAAACCGGCATACTCTCACCCGTCAGGGCCGATTCGTCCACGCTGAGATTATGTGTATTCAAAAGCCGCACGTCAGCTGCAATATAGGATCCGGGGGTGAACAGCAGGATATCGCCCGGCACAATGGTCTCAACGGGAATGATCTCCGCCACGCCATCGCGCAACACGTTCACCGCACTCACCCCGCTCTCTGCCAGCGAACTGATGGTCTTTTCCGCCTGGCGCTCGGTGACGAAACCGATCGCCGCATTGATCAGGACCACGCCGACAATAACCGCGGCATCCATCACACCACCGGTTAACAGGGCAATGACCGCAGAGGCCGCCAGCAGTCCGACCGGCGCGCTGATAAACTGGCCGATAAAAATCGACAGATCGGAGCGCGGCTCAGCCGCCGCAAGACTGTTCTCACCGTAGCGCTGCAGACGCGCTGCGACTTCCCCGGAACTCAGCCCCTCTTTCTCGGAAACGTCGAATTGCGCGATCAGCTCGTTAAGCTTCATGCATGCCAGGGACGGATCTGCTGAGGCTGGTTTGACGAACTCCGACTGGAAGCCACAGCCCCGTCGGCGGCCATGCCGAACACCGGCTGCGGAACGGACGACGAGGAAAACTGCCTCAGCAGTGCACCAAATCCGTCGAGCACCCGCGACACACGGAAACGCGGACGCCCGGAGCCCGGCCTGCGCCTCGATTTTCTGTTTCGCTTTCCGTCCAGCTTCGACTCGATAAGTGCGACTATGTCCGCGAGCGGTGTCTGGGGCGCGTAGATGACCAGCAAACGGCCGGTAAGAATATTGGCATCAACAGCACGGATACCCTGGTTGCCAAGCAGCGCATCCTCCAACACCTGCTTGACCGCCTGTGAACGGTATAATCCCGATACTTTGAGACGAACGCGCCCGCGCGCGCGCGCGTGTACCGGCGTTACAAGACCTCTGTTTTCAGAGCCCATTGTTATTCGCTAAGAGCTTCGCCATGAAATTACCCGCAGGTCGAGTGATCTGCCAAACGCACGCAAAGCCGACTGGTCGGTGTTGCTGCCTGGCTTAATGAGTGGATTGGCATAATGGGATTTGAAAATC
>CAVWYD010000032.1:0-195230 GCA_963759055.1 uncultured Gammaproteobacteria bacterium | reverse complement strand
AATGATGAGCCGGTGGCGGTCGACGACAGTGGCACGACCGACGAGGACGTGGCGCTGGTCATCAATGCGGCGGATCTGCTGTCGAACGACACGGATGTGGATCTGGACACCCTGAGCATCGACAGCTTCACGGCGCCGGGCAACGGCACGCTGGTGGACAACGGTAACGGGACCTTCACGTACACGCCGGCCGCGAACTACAACGGTCTGGACAGCTTCGAGTACACGGTCATCGACGGCAATGGCGGTAGCGATACGGCGACGGTGAACCTGGTGGTGAACCCGCTGAATGATGAGCCGGTGGCGGTCGACGACAGTGGCACGACCGACGAGGACGTGGCGCTGGTCATCAATGCGGCGGATCTGCTGTCGAACGACACGGATGTGGATCTGGACACCCTGAGCATCGACAGCTTCACGGCGCCGGGCAACGGCACGCTGGTGGACAACGGTAACGGGACCTTCACGTACACGCCGGCCGCGAACTACAACGGTCTGGACAGCTTCGAGTACACGGTCATCGACGGCAATGGCGGTAGCGATACGGCGACGGTGAACCTGGTGGTGAACCCGCTGAATGATGAGCCGGTGGCGGTCGACGACAGTGGCACGACCGACGAGGACGTGGCGCTGGTCATCAATGCGGCGGATCTGCTGTCGAACGACACGGATGTGGATCTGGACACCCTGAGCATCGACAGCTTCACGGCGCCGGGCAACGGCACGCTGGTGGACAACGGTAACGGGACCTTCACGTACACGCCGGCCGCGAACTACAACGGTCTGGACAGCTTCGAGTACACGGTCATCGACGGCAATGGCGGTAGCGATACGGCGACGGTGAACCTGGTGGTGAACCCGCTGAATGATGAGCCGGTGGCGGTCGACGACAGTGGCACGACCGACGAGGACGTGGCGCTGGTCATCAATGCGGCGGATCTGCTGTCGAACGACACGGATGTGGATCTGGACACCCTGAGCATCGACAGCTTCACGGCGCCGGGCAACGGCACGCTGGTGGACAACGGTAACGGGACCTTCACGTACACGCCGGCCGCGAACTACAACGGTCTGGACAGCTTCGAGTACACGGTCATCGACGGCAATGGCGGTAGCGATACGGCGACGGTGAACCTGGTGGTGAACCCGCTGAATGATGAGCCGGTGGCGGTCGACGACAGTGGCACGACCGACGAGGACGTGGCGCTGGTCATCAATGCGGCGGATCTGCTGTCGAACGACACGGATGTGGATCTGGACACCCTGAGCATCGACAGCTTCACGGCGCCGGGCAACGGCACGCTGGTGGACAACGGTAACGGGACCTTCACGTACACGCCGGCCGCGAACTACAACGGTCTGGACAGCTTCGAGTACACGGTCATCGACGGCAATGGCGGTAGCGATACGGCGACGGTGAACCTGGTGGTGAACCCGCTGAATGATGAGCCGGTGGCGGTCGACGACAGTGGCACGACCGACGAGGACGTGGCGCTGGTCATCAATGCGGCGGATCTGCTGTCGAACGACACGGATGTGGATCTGGACACCCTGAGCATCGACAGCTTCACGGCGCCGGGCAACGGCACGCTGGTGGACAACGGTAACGGGACCTTCACGTACACGCCGGCCGCGAACTACAACGGTCTGGACAGCTTCGAGTACACGGTCATCGACGGCAATGGCGGTAGCGATACGGCGACGGTGAACCTGGTGGTGAACCCGCTGAATGATGAGCCGGTGGCGGTCGACGACAGTGGCACGACCGACGAGGACGTGGCGCTGGTCATCAATGCGGCGGATCTGCTGTCGAACGACACGGATGTGGATCTGGACACCCTGAGCATCGACAGCTTCACGGCGCCGGGCAACGGCACGCTGGTGGACAACGGTAACGGGACCTTCACGTACACGCCGGCCGCGAACTACAACGGTCTGGACAGCTTCGAGTACACGGTCATCGACGGCAATGGCGGTAGCGATACGGCGACGGTGAACCTGGTGGTGAACCCGCTGAATGATGAGCCGGTGGCGGTCGACGACAGTGGCACGACCGACGAGGACGTGGCGCTGGTCATCAATGCGGCGGATCTGCTGTCGAACGACACGGATGTGGATCTGGACACCCTGAGCATCGACAGCTTCACGGCGCCGGGCAACGGCACGCTGGTGGACAACGGTAACGGGACCTTCACGTACACGCCGGCCGCGAACTACAACGGTCTGGACAGCTTCGAGTACACGGTCATCGACGGCAATGGCGGTAGCGATACGGCGACGGTGAACCTGGTGGTGAACCCGCTGAATGATGAGCCGGTGGCGGTCGACGACAGTGGCACGACCGACGAGGACGTGGCGCTGGTCATCAATGCGGCGGATCTGCTGTCGAACGACACGGATGTGGATCTGGACACCCTGAGCATCGACAGCTTCACGGCGCCGGGCAACGGCACGCTGGTGGACAACGGTAACGGGACCTTCACGTACACGCCGGCCGCGAACTACAACGGTCTGGACAGCTTCGAGTACACGGTCATCGACGGCAATGGCGGTAGCGATACGGCGACGGTGAACCTGGTGGTGAACCCGCTGAATGATGAGCCGGTGGCGGTCGACGACAGTGGCACGACCGACGAGGACGTGGCGCTGGTCATCAATGCGGCGGATCTGCTGTCGAACGACACGGATGTGGATCTGGACACCCTGAGCATCGACAGCTTCACGGCGCCGGGCAACGGCACGCTGGTGGACAACGGTAACGGGACCTTCACGTACACGCCGGCCGCGAACTACAACGGTCTGGACAGCTTCGAGTACACGGTCATCGACGGCAATGGCGGTAGCGATACGGCGACGGTGAACCTGGTGGTGAACCCGCTGAATGATGAGCCGGTGGCGGTCGACGACAGTGGCACGACCGACGAGGACGTGGCGCTGGTCATCAATGCGGCGGATCTGCTGTCGAACGACACGGATGTGGATCTGGACACCCTGAGCATCGACAGCTTCACGGCGCCGGGCAACGGCACGCTGGTGGACAACGGTAACGGGACCTTCACGTACACGCCGGCCGCGAACTACAACGGTCTGGACAGCTTCGAGTACACGGTCATCGACGGCAATGGCGGTAGCGATACGGCGACGGTGAACCTGGTGGTGAACCCGCTGAATGATGAGCCGGTGGCGGTCGACGACAGTGGCACGACCGACGAGGACGTGGCGCTGGTCATCAATGCGGCGGATCTGCTGTCGAACGACACGGATGTGGATCTGGACACCCTGAGCATCGACAGCTTCACGGCGCCGGGCAACGGCACGCTGGTGGACAACGGTAACGGGACCTTCACGTACACGCCGGCCGCGAACTACAACGGTCTGGACAGCTTCGAGTACACGGTCATCGACGGCAATGGCGGTAGCGATACGGCGACGGTGAACCTGGTGGTGAACCCGCTGAATGATGAGCCGGTGGCGGTCGACGACAGTGGCACGACCGACGAGGACGTGGCGCTGGTCATCAATGCGGCGGATCTGCTGTCGAACGACACGGATGTGGATCTGGACACCCTGAGCATCGACAGCTTCACGGCGCCGGGCAACGGCACGCTGGTGGACAACGGTAACGGGACCTTCACGTACACGCCGGCCGCGAACTACAACGGTCTGGACAGCTTCGAGTACACGGTCATCGACGGCAATGGCGGTAGCGATACGGCGACGGTGAACCTGGTGGTGAACCCGCTGAATGATGAGCCGGTGGCGGTCGACGACAGTGGCACGACCGACGAGGACGTGGCGCTGGTCATCAATGCGGCGGATCTGCTGTCGAACGACACGGATGTGGATCTGGACACCCTGAGCATCGACAGCTTCACGGCGCCGGGCAACGGCACGCTGGTGGACAACGGTAACGGGACCTTCACGTACACGCCGGCCGCGAACTACAACGGTCTGGACAGCTTCGAGTACACGGTCATCGACGGCAATGGCGGTAGCGATACGGCGACGGTGAACCTGGTGGTGAACCCGCTGAATGATGAGCCGGTGGCGGTCGACGACAGTGGCACGACCGACGAGGACGTGGCGCTGGTCATCAATGCGGCGGATCTGCTGTCGAACGACACGGATGTGGATCTGGACACCCTGAGCATCGACAGCTTCACGGCGCCGGGCAACGGCACGCTGGTGGACAACGGTAACGGGACCTTCACGTACACGCCGGCCGCGAACTACAACGGTCTGGACAGCTTCGAGTACACGGTCATCGACGGCAATGGCGGTAGCGATACGGCGACGGTGAACCTGGTGGTGAACCCGCTGAATGATGAGCCGGTGGCGGTCGACGACAGTGGCACGACCGACGAGGACGTGGCGCTGGTCATCAATGCGGCGGATCTGCTGTCGAACGACACGGATGTGGATCTGGACACCCTGAGCATCGACAGCTTCACGGCGCCGGGCAACGGCACGCTGGTGGACAACGGTAACGGGACCTTCACGTACACGCCGGCCGCGAACTACAACGGTCTGGACAGCTTCGAGTACACGGTCATCGACGGCAATGGCGGTAGCGATACGGCGACGGTGAACCTGGTGGTGAACCCGCTGAATGATGAGCCGGTGGCGGTCGACGACAGTGGCACGACCGACGAGGACGTGGCGCTGGTCATCAATGCGGCGGATCTGCTGTCGAACGACACGGATGTGGATCTGGACACCCTGAGCATCGACAGCTTCACGGCGCCGGGCAACGGCACGCTGGTGGACAACGGTAACGGGACCTTCACGTACACGCCGGCCGCGAACTACAACGGTCTGGACAGCTTCGAGTACACGGTCATCGACGGCAATGGCGGTAGCGATACGGCGACGGTGAACCTGGTGGTGAACCCGCTGAATGATGAGCCGGTGGCGGTCGACGACAGTGGCACGACCGACGAGGACGTGGCGCTGGTCATCAATGCGGCGGATCTGCTGTCGAACGACACGGATGTGGATCTGGACACCCTGAGCATCGACAGCTTCACGGCGCCGGGCAACGGCACGCTGGTGGACAACGGTAACGGGACCTTCACGTACACGCCGGCCGCGAACTACAACGGTCTGGACAGCTTCGAGTACACGGTCATCGACGGCAATGGCGGTAGCGATACGGCGACGGTGAACCTGGTGGTGAACCCGCTGAATGATGAGCCGGTGGCGGTCGACGACAGTGGCACGACCGACGAGGACGTGGCGCTGGTCATCAATGCGGCGGATCTGCTGTCGAACGACACGGATGTGGATCTGGACACCCTGAGCATCGACAGCTTCACGGCGCCGGGCAACGGCACGCTGGTGGACAACGGTAACGGGACCTTCACGTACACGCCGGCCGCGAACTACAACGGTCTGGACAGCTTCGAGTACACGGTCATCGACGGCAATGGCGGTAGCGATACGGCGACGGTGAACCTGGTGGTGAACCCGCTGAATGATGAGCCGGTGGCGGTCGACGACAGTGGCACGACCGACGAGGACGTGGCGCTGGTCATCAATGCGGCGGATCTGCTGTCGAACGACACGGATGTGGATCTGGACACCCTGAGCATCGACAGCTTCACGGCGCCGGGCAACGGCACGCTGGTGGACAACGGTAACGGGACCTTCACGTACACGCCGGCCGCGAACTACAACGGTCTGGACAGCTTCGAGTACACGGTCATCGACGGCAATGGCGGTAGCGATACGGCGACGGTGAACCTGGTCATCGATCCGACCAACGATGCGCCGACCCTCGACCTGGATGCCAACGACAGCAGTGACGCCACGGGTTCCGATTATCAAACCAGCTATACAGAAGGCGGCTCAGCCGTCTCCATCGCCGATACCGATATCGACATTTTCGATATCGACGGACCCCAAATGGAAAGCGCCACGATCACCCTGACTGACGCACAGCCAGGCGACGTTCTGGATGTCAGTGCCGTCATCGGCGTAGGCACCACAGTGAACACGTCGACCGTGGGTGGGATCACGACGATCACGGTAGAACTCACCGGCCCTGCCGATCAGTCGGTCTTTGAGTCGGCAATCAAGGCGATTACGTTTGAAAACACCTCGGATGCCCCGACGACCGGAGATCGGGTCATCGACGTTGTGATCGATGACGGCGATGGCGGGATGGCCTCTGCCTCTACCACGGTCTCTGTATTGGCACTGCCGACGCTGTCGGTGACAGATGTAAGTGTTAGCGAACCGGTAGCGACCTTGAGCGGGTCGGCGATCGTCACGGGCACCATAGGGATCGATGCCGGATACCAACAGTGACACGTCGGTTGATCACTGGACCTTCACCCATAACGGCGGGGCGCTGACGATCACCGGCAGCGAGGCCGCATCTGCGGATATGGACCCCGAAATCCGGCTGTTTAGGCGCAATCTGAGGCAGATGGCCGGCTAACGAATATCGCCAATGATCGAGACGACGGAACGGGCAACGATGCCGAACTCGAGTTCGCCAATCTATCCGCCGGTGACTATGTCATCACGATCGGCGACGAAAACCTCAGTGAAGGCGAGGCAACCAGTACCGATCCTTACCGAACGGCGCCAACGACGGTGGTGACTACACCATCACGTTCAGCGGCGATGCCGTTATCGCCGGGAACAACGGCGAATACGGCTGGGTTCCCGGATCAACCCGGGCGGCATGATCGTCGACAGCGGTCTGACCAACGCCACCGTCGACCTGACCTACACGGTCAGCCTCGACGAGGCACCGACCATTGACACCGGTCCGGTATCCGTGAACTACGAGATTGTCGATGGTACGGCGAATGCCGGTATTGACTACGACGTTGTCGGCGCGAATCCTGACACGCTGACCTTTGCGCTTGGCGAGACGACCAAGACAGTCACTGTGACGGTCAATGCGGACGCCCTGATTGAGTCCAACGAGACTGTCCTGTTGAACCTGACAGGCCTGACGGCGAACGCCGAGTACGCAGGGGATGCCCGCGCGATCCCCGGTGGCATTCAGGGTGTCGGCACCATCCTCAGTGGTGACAACCCGCCGGAGATCCTGAATAACAGCCTGACCATCAGTGAGGGTGAGACCGTTATCCTGGCAGGTGACGACCTCAGCGCCACCGACATTGGCACGCCGCTGCCTGACTTGCTGTTCATGGTTACGAATGTTCAGAACGGTGAATTTCAACTGGCTGATGGTAGCGGTACGGTGGTTACCAGCTTCACCCAGGCGCAGATCGCGTCAGGCGCTATCCAGTTCGTCCATGACGGCAGCGAGAATCCGCCGAGCTACGACGTCACGGTCTCGGATGGCCTGTTGATCGACACCGGCACACCGGTCGTGACGTTCGATGCAGACGTCAACGATCCGCCTGTTGCACAGGACGACACCTACAATGTCTTCGAAAACGCCGCGATCGGCACCCAGCTGGGGACCGTGATTGCATCCGATCCGGACCTGCCGGCGCAGACGCTGAACTACACGATCGTCGGCGGCGATCCGCTCGACCAGTTCGAGATCGATGCGTACGGCAACATCACGCTCAAGAACGGTCTGGATTACGATGCCCAGAGTGTCTACAACCTGACCGTGGAGGTCGCTGATAGCGATGGCGCCACCGACACCGCGACCATCACGATCAATGTGGCCGACCAGGGTGCGCCGATCGCTGAGGACAGCCTGGTGACCACAGCCGAGGACACGCAGTATGTCTTCAGTTCGTCGGACTTTGATTTTACCGATCAGGAGAACGACGGCCTGGCCTCGGTGACAATTACCGGCCTGGAGAGTGAAGGCAGTCTGCGCCTTTGGAACGGTAGCGAGTTCGTCAATGTCGTGGTCGGCGACGTCGTCACGCAGGCGCAGCTCGACAATGGCGACCTCGTGTTCGACGCGGCGCCGGATCAGAATGGCCTCCCGTACGACAGCTTCACCTTCGCGGTGAACGACGACTCTGGCAGCGCTGGGAATACCGAAGCGACTATGACCGTCAATGTCACGCCGGTCAACGACAGCCCGGTCTCGCCGGTTACCGACACCGATTCGAGTATCAACCTCGTCGGTGAAGACGCGTTGGTCGGCACACCGGTCGGATTGACGGGTTTTGCGACCGACGCCGATCCCGAAGACACGGTGACCTATCAACTGGTCAGTAACCCCAACGGCTACTTCTCAATCGACCCGGTCACCGGCGAGATGACGGTGGCCAGCCCGCTCTCGCTCGGCGACTACGACGTCGTTATACGCGCGACCAGCTCCGATGGTACGACCAGTGAGCAGACCTTCACCGTTCAGGTCGTGGATGCCGCCGACGACTTTGCTACCGTGCACGAGAGCGCGCTGCAGGGCGGTACCGGTCGGGTTGAAACGGCCTTCGACGACAACGACGAGGTTGGCCAGGACGTTTCGGCGGGTCAGGGTACCCGCATCGCGACCGGCAACTTGCTCGCAAACGATCCGGGTGCGACCAGCATCACCGATATCGACGGAGTCACGCCGGTTACGGGCGTGATCACGGTCAACGGCGCGAACGGCCAGTTGGTCGTCGATGCAACAACTGGCGATTACACGTTCACGCTCATCAGTGCGGCAGACAACAGCGCTGCGGCCGACGACAGCAGCCTGCTGGAGTCGTTCAGTTACACGACAAATATCGGGGCCGCCGACCTGAATATCACCGTGGTCGACGATGTCGTGCAGTCGAACAATGTTGTGACGAATGTCGCCGAGGCGATGGTCGAGCCGTACCAGCTCGTATTCACGCTGGACGTCTCCGGCAGTATGACCGGGGCGCAATATGGTGGCGTGGTCTATCTTGACGACGGCAGCACAACGACCCGCCTGGAACTTGCCAAGGATGCGCTGCAAGCGTTGGCAACCGAGTACTTTGCCCAGTCTGACAGTGTCGAACTTTATCTGTCGACCTTCTCGTCTTCGGCGGGCCTTCTGAACGGCGGCGCGCCTTACACCGACCTGAATAGTGCGCTGGCCGCGATCGATGGCATCAATGGCAGTGGCAGTACCAACTACGAGGCCGGTCTGGGTACGATCATCGACGCACTCGATGCGAACGGTGACGGCAGCCTCGACAACACCACATCCAAGGCGATCACCTACTTCATCTCCGATGGCGAGCCGACCGCGGGTGACACCGACAACCCGGTCGGTGCGGCGGGCTGGGATACCTTCTTGGCGGCAAATTCGGTTGATTCCTACGCCGTCGCGATCGGAGCGGGTATCACTGACTTCAGCTTCTTGGACGCGATCGGCAACGTCGATATCGATGGTTCAGGTACGGTCGATGGTGCGCTCCAAGTGTCCGACGTGGATACGCTCGAATCCGCCCTGCTTGGTACGGTGCCGGCTTCTTACGGCGGCAGCGTGATCGTCAACGACGGCGTCAGTCATGTCGACTTCGGTGCTGATGGCGGCCTCATCCAGTCGATTACCGTCACGTTGGATACGGATGCGGACTCGGTTCCGGACACCGATGTCACTTTCACCTACGATCCGGCGGCAGGCCAGGTCACCAACGACGGCGGCTTCGCTAACGAAAGCGGTAGTGTCGTCAGGCTGACGTCGGCCAGTCACGGCTTTGTAGAAGGAACACTGCTGTTCGATCTGAGCGACGGCAGCTACCAGTACTACGTCGGCCTCGGTATCGGCGAAGGCGACAGTTTCAGTTTCGACTTCGTCGCGGCCGACAACGACGGCGACGTTGCTGCGCCCTCAACGCTGACGATGAACATCGTCGACGGTCAACCCATCGCCAACGACGATGTCGATACCATGTATCCGAATGCCACCGGCCTGACCGGCAACGTGATCAGCGGCGTGGGCACGGACGGCGGTGTCGAACTCGGCAGTGCGGTCGCCTCGTTTGCCGTGCAGGGTTCGGGTGTGGATACCGCGATCGACGGTGCCGAGGTTACGTCGATCGACTACCGTGGTACGACGATCGCTCTGACCGGTGACAGCACCGGAAGCGGTACGGGCGATGACGGTACGACCTTCAGCTACACGGTAAGCAGTGGTGTGCTGACACTGAGCAATAGCGACGGTAGCGCGCTGGAATTCAGCGCCACCGGGTACTATGACTACACGCCAGCCAGCGTTCCCATCTCGAATACCGGCCCGGCGGTCACCGAGGTCTTCACCGACGGCGGTACTGGTCAGGGTGTGTTGCTCAGCACCGATGACGGCACGGTGACCTACCAGGGAACCTTTGGTGCTGGGATTGATGACGGTGTTGAAGGCTCCAGCGACGCACGCGATATCGACTACGGCGAGACCCTGACGATCACTTTCGACCCGGCGACCTATAACTACGGCGTGGCCAATGTGAGCCTTCGAACTCTACGGGTTGGACGATGATAACTATGAGGCTTTTGATGTCGTGATTTACAGCGTCACCGGCAGCCTGATCGCCCAGTACACGGTCGGTAACGTCGAAAATCTACACACTGAGGTCCTGCCGACCGAGTACAGCAATATCGGACGGATCGAAATCCAGGCGGAAGCAATACCGAGGCCAGCATCCGCCAAGTCCGGTTCCGCCGGTCCTGCTGGATACGACATCAGCGGGACTCGAACCGGAGGTGATCGGTTACACCCTGACCGATACCGACGGTCAGAGCGACAGCGCGACGCTCACGCTCAGCACGATCACCAATACCCTGATAGGTGACGCGGGTAGCAACACCATCAGCGGCACCGACGCGAATGACCAGATTACCGGCCAGGCTGGCGATGACGTGATTCATGGCGGCGCCGGCCGGGATATCCTCGAGGGCGGCGACGGTGATGACCAGTTGTATGGCGAAGACGGCAGCGACCGGCTGGTCGGGGCCGACGGCAACGACATCCTGGTCGGTGCCGATGGCAACGATGTCCTGCTGGGTGGAGCCGGAGCCGACAACCTGCAGGGCGATGCCGGCGCGGATGTGTTGCGCGGCGGCGATGGTAACGACACGCTGCTCGGCGGTGCCGATGACGACCTGTTGCACGGCGAGGCCGGTAACGACCTTCTTGACGGTGGTTCCGGCAACGACCAGCTCTTTGGTGGCACGGGCAATGACATCCTGGTCGGCGGGGACGGGAACGACCTGCTGTTCGGCAATGTCGGCGATGACGTCATGAGTGGCGGCTCGGGTGCGGATACCTTCGTCTGGAAGCTCAACGAGCAGGGAACCCCGGCAGAACCTTCGGTTGACGTGCTCACCGATTTCTCGATCGGTGACGGTGATGCCCTGGATCTTTCGGACCTGCTGGTTGACGAGCAGAGCAATGCGCTCACGGACTACCTGCACTTCGAATACGATGCCCAAAACAACCAGACCGTTTTGCAGATCGATCAGGATGGCGGCATGTTCTTCCGACCTACCCAGGAGGTCGTGTTGCAGGGCGTCGATCTGACCGCGGCTGGAAGCCTCACGGATCAGCAGATCATCGATACGCTGATTGCCGGCAACAATCTGATTACCGATTGACCGGTACTCGAACGTTTCGGCGCCAGGCGAGGGGCAGGAATCCTGTTCTGCCCCAAAACTGTGGCATGATTCCCGCATGCTATTTCAAAACGTCATAAAACCGGCGCCGCGTAGCCGTGGCTATTGCCGGTTTGGATGCGCTCGGTGTCGCCTGTGCTGGCGCCGGCCTGATAGAGAAGAAAGAGCAGAATAAGGCATGAAGTTCAGTTGGCAGGTTCCCCTGAAGGGTCTATCGGGCTTGGTCGTCGCACTTGGATTGACGTGGCCGGCCTATGCGCAGGACGATGACCTGGCGAATGTGGTGCGCCAGACCCTGTCGTCAAATCCCAGACGTGGCCGAGGCGCGTGACCAGTGGCTGGCGCGGCGCGAGGAGGTCAGGGCGGCCGAAGGGGGCTTCCTGCCGAGCATCGATCTCAACGCCGGGATCGGCTACGAATACACCGACAGCCCGTCGACCCGGGCCAGGGGCGACAGCTCGGAAGAGCTCACCCGCAGGGAGTTGGGCCTGAGCGCACGCCAGATGCTGTTTGACGGCTGGGGCACCCGCAGCGAGGTTTCCAGGCAGCGGGCGCGAGCCGATTCGGCCGCTGCCCGCCTGCTGTCGGTCGGGGAATCAACCGCGATGAAGGCGACACAGGCCTATGTCGACCTGCAGCGCTATAAACAGCTCAAGCAGATTTCCGAAGAGAACCTCAAGATCCACCTTCGTATCCAGGACCAGATCCGGCTGCGCAGCGAGGCCGGGGTGGGCCGTCGCGCGGATTTCGAGCAGGTAAAATCACGCGTTGCGCTGGCCGAGGTCAACCTGGTTGCGGCGGATGTCAACGTGCTGGATGCGCATACCACCTTCCAGCGTGTGGTCGGCAAACCGCCCAAGGCCAGGTATGAACCGGCTGATATACCGGCTGGCGCATTGCCCGATTCCTTGCAGCAGGCTCTGGAGATTGCGCAGACGAACAACCCGGTGCTGCATACGGCAGCGGCGGACATCGAGGCGGCGCGTGCCCAGCACGAGGCGGCCAAGCAGTTCGATTACCCGCGATTCGATCTCGAGCTGGATGGTGGCCTCAATGACGACATCGACGGTACCGAGGGTCACGTGGATGACATGTCCGCGATGCTGCGTATGCGTTACAACCTGTTTCGCGGCGGCACGGATGCGGCACGCAAGCGCGCGACTGCGCACAATATCAATGAGGCCAAGGATATCCGCGATCGCTCAGTGCGGCAGTTGGAAGAAAGCATCCGTCTGGCCTGGGCCGCATACGAGGCAACCGCTGCGCAGGTTCCGCTGCTGGAGCGACAGGTGGTCGCCGCCAAGGCGACACGCGACGCCTACGCGAAGCAGTTCAATATCGGCCAACGAACCCTGCTCGATGTGCTGAACTCGGAAAACGAGGTGCTGCAGGGCCGCGAGTCCCTGGTGGAAACGCGCGCCGACCATCTGCTGGCGCAATATCGTGTGCTCGAGGCGATGGGCATGCTGGTGGACAATTTCGGCGCGGCCAGCGAACTCGCCATGGAGCGTTGACCGTTCACGGCCGACCGGTCCAGGCCCCTGTGTCCGTCGATCAAAGGATAAAGCGCGTCAGGTCCTCGTCTCCGGCAAGCTCGCTCAGATTTTTGTCAACATAGTCGCCATCGATGGTAATGGTGCGGCCGGCATAGGTCGGCGCCATGAATGAAATCTCCTCCAGCAGTCTCTCCATCACCGTATGCAGGCGGCGGGCACCGATGTTTTCGGTCTTCTCATTCACCTGCCAGGCGATCTCTGCGATGCGTTTGATGCCCTCTTCGGTGAACTCAAGCTCGACACCCTCGGTGCGCATCAGGGCCTGGTACTGCTCGGTCAGCGAGGCATCGGGCTCGGTAAGGATCCTCACAAAATCGTCTGTTGTCAGTGCGTCAAGTTCCACCCGGATTGGCAGGCGGCCCTGAAGTTCGGGTATCAGGTCCGAGGGCCTGCTCAGGTGAAAGGCGCCTGAAGCGATAAACAGGATATGGTCAGTCTTCACCATGCCATGCTTGGTGGACACCGTGCAGCCCTCGACCAGCGGCAGCAGATCACGCTGTACACCCTCGCGCGACACATCGGCCCCCTGGTGGTCGCTACGGCTGGTCACCTTGTCCAGCTCGTCCAGAAAGACGATGCCGTGCTGCTCGACGATCTCGAGGGCGTGCAGCTTGAGATCTTCCTCGTTGACCCGTTTCGCGGCCTCCTCGTCGCGGATCTGAACCAGCGCATCCTTGATCCGGAGCTTGCGCTTGCGAGTGCGCTGACCGCCGATGTTCTGGAAAAGGCCCTGCAGCTGACTGGTCATCTCCTCCATGCCCGGCGGGGCCATGATCTCCACCCCGAGACTGGCGGCGCTGGTCTCGATCTCGATTTCCTTGTCATCGAGCTCGCCGTTGCGCAGCTTGATCCGGAACTTGTCGCGGGTGCCGCTGCCTTCAGTGCGAACCGGAACGGTCTCCTCCTCCCAGCTGGTGGTCCGGGCGGGTGGTAACAGCGCGTCCAGTATCCGCTCTTCGGCGGCATCGGCGGCAACATCCTGAACCTTTTCCATCTCCTGCACGCGGACCATTTTTACCGCCGAATCGGCCAGGTCTCGGATGATCGAATCAACCTCGCGCCCCACGTATCCGACCTCGGTGAACTTGGTTGCCTCAACCTTTATGAAAGGTGCGTTGGCGAGCTTTGCCAGCCGGCGCGCAATCTCGGTCTTACCCACCCCGGTGGGACCGATCATCAGGATGTTCTTCGGCGTAATCTCGTTGCGCAGATCCTCCGCGACCTCGGAGCGACGCCAGCGGTTGCGCAGCGCAATCGCCACCGAACGCTTGGCGGCCTGCTGGCCGATGATGTGTTTGTCCAGTTCGCGGACGATCTCTTCAGGCGTAAGTTCAGACATCGCAATCCAGCTCTTCGATGACAAGGTTGTGGTTGGTAAAGACACAGATGTCGGCCGCGATCCCGAGCCCGCGCTCGACAATCTCTCGCGCCGTCAGCTCGGTCGTGTCCAGCATGGCGCGTGCAGCCGCCTGTGCATAGGAGCCTCCTGATCCGATCGCCATCAGGCTGTCCTCGGGCTCGACCACGTCACCTGTACCGGTCAGGATGAGTGAGGCTTCCTTGTCGGCCACCAGCAGCAGTGCCTCGAGACGGCGCAGCATGCGATCGGTACGCCAGTCTTTGGCCAGTTCGACCGCCGCCCGCGTAAGTTGCCCGGAATGCTTTTCCAGTTTGCCTTCGAAGCGTTCGAACAGGGTAAAGGCATCGGCGGTTGCCCCGGCGAAGCCCGCCAGCACCTGTCCCTTGTAGAGTCGTCGCACCTTGCGCGCGTTTCCCTTCATGACGGTGTTGCCCATCGAGACCTGGCCGTCACCGCCGATCACGACTTTTCCATCCCTTCTTACCGAAAGGATGGTGGTTCCTAGAATCTTTTCCACGCCATAACCCGGCCGCTGAGAGAGCGGGCAATTGTAGCGGATTGTGCGACCGGGCATGAAACCATCATGGGGCGGCGGCTTCAGCAATCGAAGGGAGGGCTGTGCCCGCCATTATCGTCGGGCACAGCGGACCCTGCACTCGAATCCCGAACCCTTCACGTAATTGGCAGACCTATGGGGGATAATTGCACTTATCAGTTTTTGCGTTTTGCCCTGGGGTGGGCCTGGTCATAGACCTGCGCGAGATGCTGAAAGTCGAGGTGGGTGTAGATCTGGGTGGTGCTGATATCCGCATGGCCCAGCAGTTCCTGAACCGCGCGCAGGTCGCCGGAGGATTCGAGGACATGGCTGGCAAAGGAGTGCCGCAGCATATGCGGATGCACATGCGTCGGCATCCCCTGCTCGATGGCACGCTGTCGCAGGCGCGCCTCGACCGACCGCGGGCTCAGGCGCGAGCCGCGCTGGCTGACAAACAGCGCCGGTTCGCCGGTCTTCGCCAGTTGCGGTCGCACCGCCAGCCATTGCTCGACAGCCTCGCGTGCAAAGCGGCCGACTGGTATACGGCGCGTCTTGCGGCCCTTACCTGTCACCTGCAGCAGGCCGTCGCTGCTGCGCATATCGGCGACGTCCAGATCAACCAGCTCGGCCAGACGCAGGCCCGAAGAGTAGAACAATTCCATAATGGCCCGATCACGCCGGTCCAGCGGCGCATCACCCGGGAGCTCCATGAGGTGGCCGAGCTGGTCGGCATCAAGCGTTTGTGGCAGACGCCGGTTCACCTTGGGTGCGCGAACCCCTTCGGCCGGGTTGGCAGGCACCCGGCCTTCGCGCGAAAGGAAACGGAACCAGGACCGGATCGCCGACAGATGGCGTTGCAGGCTTTTGGGTGACAAACCCTGGCGGTGTCGGGTGGCGGCATAACTGCGCACATGCTGGCTGTCGACACGGGTCCAGTCGGTAACCGCTTGGTCGTGCAACCAGGTGAGGAATTCCTGCAGGTCGTGCCGATAGCCGGCAAGGGTGCGTGGTGAAAGGCGGCGCTCGTAGTGCAGATAGTCGAGAAAGGCGCTCAGCGCCGGATCGGTTTTTTCAACACCGTGCTGCTGCGTCACTGCGCCGGATCAGACGCCGGGGCCGGATGCCGCTTGCAGGGTTGCACTGACCACTTCGGCGAGCCGCTGCAGGAAATCCACGCTTTTGCCTTCGTGAAAACGCTGTGGGTCGCGGCTGCCAATTGCAAGCACCCCCGCCAGCGGCGGAGCGGTCAGCGGGATCAGCGCTGCCGATCCTGTCTCCCCGGCCTGCGGTCCGAACAGATATTCCAGCTGTGCCTTGTCGAGTTGCCCACAGTTGGGACGGGCGCGTTTGAGAAAGTCGCTGAAAAGTGCGGGGCCGGGTTCGTGCGCATGTGCCTCGAGCTGCTCGGAGGCGAACAGTTTCATCTCCACCGAATCGGCCTTGAACTGCTCTCGCAGCTCGTCCTGCAGGGTGTTGAGGACCTCGTCGAAGGAGCGGGTCTCGATCAGCGCCAGAGTCAGTCGATGAAGGCGTTTCGCCAGCGCATCGTTTTCACGTGCCACCGCGACCAGATCTTCGAGCTGGCGGCGATAGTTCAGTGATTGATCGCGCAGGGTACGCACCTGCCGCTCGATCAGGGAGATGGCATCGCCGGTCGGATGCGGTATGTCGATGGCCGCCAGGGCTTGTGCATGGCGGGTAAAAAAATCCGGGTGCGCGATGATGTACTCGGCGATTCGTTCCTCACGGTCATCGCCCGTTTGGTCCAGGTCGTCTTGTATCAGGCTCATTCGGCGCCCCCTCTTCGCCCACCAAGATTTCGGTGCGCTGCTTTCAGAATTCAGCTCAGGCTGTCGAGATCGATGCGGCCATCAAACACATGCACCGCCGGCCCGGTCATCCAGACTGCCTCATCATTTCCCGCCCAGCTTACCACAAGGGCCCCGCCTGGCAGTCTAACCTGCACCCGTTCGTCCAGCATGCCACGCGTTCGGCCGTAAACGACGGCTGCGCAGGCGCCGGTACCGCATGCCAGGGTTTCACCCGCGCCACGCTCGTGAACCCGCAGATCGATCAGGTCGCGGCTGCGAACGGCCATGAAGCCGACGTTTGTCCGGCGTGGGAAACGCGCATGGTGCTCGATCAACGGACCGAGCCGCTCCACGGGCGCGTCTTTGGTCTCTTCCACCAGCAGAATGGCGTGCGGATTGCCCATCGATACGGCACCGATCTCGTAGGTCTCGCCATTCAGCTGCAAGGGGTAACTTTCGGCGCGGAGATCGGCATCAAAGGGGATCTCCTGTGGCTGCAGGTGCGGCGGCCCCATGTTCACCCGCACCTGCCCATCAGGCTCGAGGTAAAGTCGGATAGCACCCCCGGCAGTGCCCACGTCGATCTCGCTGCCTTGGGTCAGCCCTTTGTCGTGCACGAAGCGCGCGAAACACCGGGCGCCATTGCCGCATTGTTCGACCTCACGGCCATCGGAATTGAAGATTCGGTAATAGAACTCGGTGTCGGGACGGCGTCCCGGTTCGACAAACAGGATCTGATCGCAGCCCACACCAAAGTGCCGGTCGGCGACGGCGCGCAACTGGGTTTCATCCAGGACAACGTTCTGGTTCACCCCGTCAAAAACGACGAAGTCATTGCCCAGGCCATGCATCTTTGTGAATTCAAGCCTCATGGTGCGAGCATAGCAGGCACCGGCCCCACTGAGCAGCCGGTTCAGATACGGCCGCTGACAGCGAGGTGCCGGTCACTGACCATGGAAACGTTGAGTGAGTGCAGTCCCGCGGTCTGCAGCTGTGCCTCGACCTCGGCGACACTGTAGGCGGCGAACAGCGAGTTGCGAAAATCCTTGCGCAATACGTCCGGCTCGTTGATCGCATAGGTCTCCACCAGCGCATCGACCGCAAGCTCAGAGGCAGGACGGGCCAGGTCCATCACCAGGACCTGTGCCCCCGGCTGGGCACAAGCTGCAACCGTCTGCCACATGACCTCGGGTGTCGCGAGATGGTGAAGCAGACTGTTGGAGACGACAAACTGGTAGGCTTTTTCGGTCAGATTCGCGCAGGGCAGGTGCTCGCAGACGAGCTGGATGCGGTCTTTCACATTTCCGTCGGCATCGATGTTGCGCCGGGCGAGATCGAGCATCGATCGGGCGCCATCCACGGCATCGATCTGCAATTCCGGGTGTTGGCGTGCCAGTGCCAGCGGGATGTCTGCCGGCCCACAGCCGAGGTCGAGCAGGCGCCCGCCGAGCGGCCCCGGCGACTGTCGTTTCAGGAGATCGATAAACAGCCCGTTGGCCTCGGAAAAATCCGCCTGCGCATAGGCCAGAGCCTGTCCCGCGTCGTCCATGAGTTCTTCAGGTTCGGGTATACGTTTCACTTTTGAATTCCCTCAGGTCGGCAGGATAGACTCGCCTGCGAACAGCTCCGACACGGTTTCCCGCTGCCGCACCAGGTGGACACTGCCGCCATCCACCAACAGTTCGGCCACACGCGGCCGACTGTTGTAGTTCGACGCCATCGTGAAACCATAGGCGCCGGATGAGCGCACGGCGAGCAGGCTGCCTTCGCGCAAGGTGAGGGCCCGCTGCTTGCCCAGAAAATCGCCGGTCTCGCAGATCGGTCCGACCAGGTCGTAGATGCCTGCCGTGCCCTGCGGGTCTTCTTCCACACTGACGATGGCCTGCCAGGCCTGATAAAGCGAGGGTCTGATCAGGTCGTTCATGGCGGCGTCGATGACGGCAAAATCCTTGGCCTCGCTGTGCTTGAGATACTCGACACGAGTCAGCAGCACGCCGGCATTCGCGGCTATTGCCCTCCCCGGTTCGATGAATATCTCATAGGGCGTGTCACCGAGACGCTGCAGCAGGGCGCGCGCGTACTCGGCCGGCTCCGGTGGCGTCTCGTCCTTGTATCGAACCCCCAGACCGCCACCAAGATCTAGGTGATCTATGTTTATGCCTTCGGCCGCGAGCGTTTCGACCAGCGCGGCAACGCGCTCCAGGGCGTCGAGGAAGGGAGCGAGCTGGGTCAGCTGCGACCCGATATGGCAGTCGACGCCGGACACCTCGATATTCGGCAGCCCGGCGGCGCGTCTGTACAGAGACGGGGCCTCGTCGATCGCGATACCGAATTTATTCTCTTTGAGCCCGGTCGAGATGTAGGGGTGGGTCTTGGCATCCACATCGGGATTTACGCGCAGGGCCACAGGCGCGCGCACGCCCAGTTCTCCGGCTACCCGATCGAGACGTTCGAGTTCGGCCGCGGATTCGACATTGAAGCAACGGATCCCGACCTGGAGCGCGCGGCGCATCTCATGGGCCTGTTTGCCGACGCCGGAGAAAACAACCCTGCCGGGCTCACCGCCGGCAGCCAACACTCTCTCGAGTTCGCCCACAGAGACGATATCGAAGCCCGAACCGAGGCGCGCGAGGGTATTGAGTACGCCGAGGTTTGAATTGGCCTTGACCGCAAAACAGACCAGGTGTGAATGCCCATCGAATGCATCGTCAAAGGCTTGCCAGTGTCGCTCCAGGGTCGCGCGCGAGTAGACATAGCAGGGCGTGCCATAGGTTTCCGCGATCTCGCGCAGGGGAACGTCTTCGGCGTGCAGTTCGCCGTTGCGGTATTGAAAGTGATCCATGGGTCTTATTGTTCGTCTTCTTTTTCGCTCGCTTGCTGGGGGGCGTCGTCGCCTTGAGGCAGGTAGAGGGGCCCCCGGTTACCGCAACCCAGGGTTGCGAGCAGCGCGAGTACGCCGCAAAAGACGATAAGGCGTCTGGTCATGCCGGGCTCCGGAGTGATAATCGAGGTCGGGAGTATACCCCACCATGTCAGGCGCTACGGGCTAGCCGCCTTCGCGTAATTTGCAGGCTACTGCATGGCCTCGGCGAGACGTTGTTCGACCTGTTGTTTTAGGCGCAGCAGCTCCACCAGTGAGCAGCCGCCACTTGCATCCCCATCGGCGCCGATCACCCCCGTGAGGTAAACGGGATAGGTCTCGCCGCCGGCGCGACGCAGACGGCGCAGGTGCACCGCAACCTCGTGGTAAAGGTCGTCGCCGAGTACCAGGGAGTCGAATTCGTGCTTGCCGAGTTGCAGGCGGAAACCTTCCTGCAGGTGGCCGCCCGGGCTCACGGCAAGGGTCAGCTCCGTGTGGTCGGTTACGCGTGTGCTCGGTACCTTGATGGCCTTTGTCTGCCAGTCGCCATTCGGTAGCCGGCCGATACGCGCAAAATGTGGGCCGGGAATTCCCGCGCTGCCTTCGGCAGTCAGCAGGCGACGGCTGGCGACACTGTCTAGAAAACGTTGCTGATGGACCAGCAGATGATACTCGTCGACGTAGTTCACCCACTGTTGAAAAAGAGCACCGCGCTCGTCGAAGAGGTACAGCTGGACCCCGTTGTCGCGCATGCGATAGAACACCTGGATCAGGCCTGGTTCGTTGCGTGTCATCAATGCCGGCAGAGGCGAATCCTGCATACTGACGCGGTCGATGCGGGTGGGCTGAAACTTATGCCCGGGTTCGGACAGGTGGTCTTCCAGTTCATCGAGTTCGCCGATCAGCCCCCAGGCATAGTGATCGCCCTTGAGGTGTATCTGATAAAAATGATCGGCGATACGCAGGATGTAACGGGCCGCGATTCCGAGCTTGAAAAAGCACTCCGCAACCGACTGAGCCAGCTTTGCGACGCGATTGGCAATCGCGCTGCCGCGCGTCGATGAATAGCTGTAGGCGTCGACCGGAACTGGCTTGTGATCGTGCGGCGCAAAAAGATCGAGGTATCGGCACAGACAGTTCAGCAATCCTTCGCTGCCATCCGCATGTGTTTCCACGCGCACCTCGCCCCAACTGGTCGTATAGAGGTGCTCGATGTTTGCAACCAGGCATTCGTGTGCCGCGCCAAAGCTCAGGGCGTCCACCCGCGCGCTGATCAGCTGATATCCAGCATCGGCATGGCTGGCCAGCGGATTCTTGCCGACGTTGACGAACCAGCTCGAAAGCCTGCCCCGGGCGGTCTCTGCATAGGCCTCGAGGCTGCCGTCGGTCGTCGTTGTCCGCGGCAGACGCTTGCGCAGGGCCTTGAGTATCTTGTCCTGCTCCGGTTCGCCATAACCCGGCGGTTTCGGCAGATAATGTATCTGGGTACTGCGTTCGCAGATACCGTTGATGTGCAGCCAGGCCAGTATCTCGACCAGACTGATGCTGGTCTTGGCCGGCGTTTGTGGGAGTTCTTCCGGTGGTTGAAGGAATAGCTGCCAGCGTACCGGCTGGTCGTTCAGTCGGCGCAACCACAGGGTGCGCTCTGAAAGGTCGCGTGATATGCCGGGGTTTACCCGGTCGATCTTGCCCGGGCGCTTGTCGAGGGCCGCGTACAGCTTGCGCCCCAACAGGGCGAGGTCGCGGGTGTCAAGGTTGGCCACGGCGTCCTGCTCGCGCGCAAAATCCGTCAATAGCCGGTAGCTGCGCGATAGCTCGGACACCAGGGCATTGCGTTCTTCGACCACCCGTTCCAGCTTCCACTGCGGCCGTGTATCCAGGAGCAGGATTTCGGCATTGCTCCAGCCCCAATGCGTGCACTCCCTGAGCATCTGGCGGTGGCGCCAGTCGGTATGCACGCCGTGGTGCGCCAGCAGTTGGCCTGTCTTGAAATAAAACGCACGCCTCGCCAGTTGCAGGCGGTCGGGTTCGTTGCGCGCAGTGAGGTATTGCGTAATTCGTTTGAGTATAAGCAGATAAGGGTCGACGCTGTCGGTATCCATGTCGTCGTCGCCATAGACTGCGCGCTTGGTTTCCATACATAACCAGTCGACTTTCGGATACTCCGAGGAATAGGCCTCCAGCAGCATGAGTTTGAGCAGGGATTTATAGGGTGCGTCGATGCCCTTGAACAGTTGCCAGTGCGCAACGCCGAAAAATTCCTCGGCCGGCAGCATGTGCAGGCCGCCGAAGTCGAGCCAGCGGCCGGCCCTGATAAAACGCTTCTCGGTCAGATGTTGGGTGTACTGGGTGTATCGGTCTTCCTGCTCGGGTGGCACGATCCACCAAAGCAGCGGATTGCCGGCCAGCAGGATTCCCGTGCGATAAAACTCTTCCAGCAACAGGGTGTGCTGGGTGTGGCCGCTGCTTTCCTTGGAGAGTTGCTCCACGGCCCCGTCGCGGAAGGATTCGGCATGCATCACGAAGAAATGCGCATGCAGACCGATTTCGGCCGCGCGTTCCTCGAGCAGGGCAGCCTTGCGTCGCAGGGACTCGCGGCCAAGCTCGCTGATCTCGTCGCTGTGGCACAGCCAGAAGTCAAGATCGCTGCCGGCAGTCTGGCCCAGGCTGCCCATACTGCCCATCAGGTACAGCCCAAGTATGGGAAATTCGAGTCGATGCCATTTGTCTTCGCTGAATCCTCTCGCATAGCGACGGGCCAGAAGCAGTTGCTCACGATTCGGGCGGTAGCCGATCACGCCTGCGGGGGCATCGGTTGAAACGAAGCCGGGCAGCATAGGGTGATTCGTGTGCCACAAAAGCGGCATCAGATCGAAAAAACTGCGTTGCTCGTGAGTCAGCGTCGCCCGGATCCGGGTCAGGCGTTGGTTGCCCAGGGTCGTGAAGCGGTCGACGATGCGCTTGATCTGTTTTCGGCCCAGTCCTTCATCGTCACCGACCGTGGTTTCGCTGATGGCCGACATGCCGGCTTTCAGGTGGCGCTGTTGTGCTGCAGATCAGTCAGCGCTTGGCGCAGCAGGGTGCGCATATCGTCGCCTTTCTTCCAACAGGCAAGTCCGAAAGTCAGCCTTGGTGGCACGTCGCCGAAGGACCCGGGCAGCGCCATGCCGGCCTGCTCATTGGAAATCTTTTCAAGCAGCCCGCGTGCATCTGCTTCCGTTGTCTCAGGCAGGACCAGCAGAAACACGTTGTCTCCCCAGCGTGCGATCTGGTCTACCCAGCGCAGCCGGTCGCGCAGGAAACGTGATACCACGAGGATGGCGGGCTCTGTGGACAATGGCTGAACCTTGGTCAACGTCTGGAGGTCGACATGGACCAGGACCGTACTGAGCGGGTTTTGGTAGCGACGGCTGCGTGATATGTGCAGATCGAGCGCCTGGCTGATGGCGCGTTTGTTTGGCAGCCCCGTCAGTTCATCTGTCAATTTCAGGTCTTCCACCTGTTGCCTCAGACGGGCATTTTCCTCTGCCAGCTCCTCTTGCGAAGTGACATCCAGGGCAATCAACAGTCTTTCGCCATCGTCACCCCGGCGTATCTCACGGCTTACCCAGCGTCGGGTTTCGGCGATATGCATGAGCTTTGCCTCACCCGACAACAATCGTTGAGCCGATTCCGGCAGTTCCGCGGTCGGTCTGCCCAGCAGATCCGAAGCGGGCACGCCCAAAAGCTTGATCATGGTGTCGTTGAGCCAGCCGATACGGCCGTCGGGGTCCAGCAAAAGCAGTGCAATCGGCAGGTGATGAAGCAAGGTCTGGTCGATTTGGGTCATAGCGCTTTGTTCCATCTGCTCCCCGGAAAGCTGTGCTGGCAAGAGTCTTGATACTCTCCTGCCTTTAATTCGGCCGCATGCCCCGGATCTTTAGCTAGGATAGCGTCAATGACACATGATAAGCCTGCACCGCGCGCATTGACTCCGGGGCCCTGCGCAAGCCCTGCCGAGCCCCTTTGGCGGCTGGCACCGACGCGCGGCAAAGACGGCCGCAGCCTGGCGGATTTCATGATGCTGATCCCGGGGCTGGCAAGAAAGCCCCAGGCATGCCGTGAGCGGGTGGCGTCCTTGATTCGCGAAGTATGCGAATCCTACGGCGACCGGGTCGCGTTCGCCGACATCAATTACGGGATCAACGTTTTATGGGTCAGCGTGGCTGCCGATCCGGGCCTGGGAGGCCAGGTGGCGCGATCCATTCGTCAGCGGGTGCCGGATGCACTCCTGGTTGGGGGCCATCTTGGTGTGAGTTCGGGGCTGCAGGCCGCGGCACCACGGCGCGATGGCTGGTGGCAACGCTTGCGCCGCCTGTCGAAAGGGGTTGCTCGACTGCCGAATTCGTAGCGCGAAAAGGCCTTAATCGTATTCCTCGGCGCGCCGCGCATCACCCCGCACCCGCTCGCTCGGGTAGCGGGCCCGGTTCATGGCCATCTTGCGATAGGCGGCATCCACCAGGTCGATACCCAGGCGTTCACTGAGGCGAATCAGGTAGATCAGGATGTCCGCCATCTCCAGCGCTACCTGGTCTTTTTTTTCGCTGCTGAGATCCGTGCTGGCTTCTTCGCTAAGCCATTGAAAGTGTTCTATTAACTCTCCAGCTTCGCCGGCCAGGGCCATGCTTAGGTTTTTCGGCGAGTGGAACTGCTCCCAGTCGCGTTCACGGGCGAACGCCAGCAGCTTTTCGTTGAGGTCATCCAGGCTGTCTCGAGGCATGGGTTTTTGATATCCACGGCGTTTTGGCCGCACTATCTCAACATCTTTCGGCCGCGGCGGCCAAGTTTCTGGCGATCAGGCCGGGATCGCCTGTGCGCCCGCCAGATGTGCCTGCAGGTGTTCGGCAGGCATCGGCTGGCTGTACAGGTACCCCTGACCATACTCGCAATGATAAACGAGCAGAAAACCCGCCTGCTCGCGGGTCTCGAGGCCCTCGGCCACGACTTCGAGCTCCAGCGCATGGGCCATGGCGATGATCGCTCTTATGAGCGAGGAATTCTCCTTGCTGCCCGGTATCTGGCTGGTAAAGCTGCGGTCGATCTTAAGTACATCGAAGGGGAAGCGTTGCAGGTAGTTCAATGCGGAATAGCCGGTGCCAAAATCGTCGAGCGACAACCGGACCCCGATGCGATCCAGCTGGCTGATCAGTTCAGTGATCTCTGGTCTGTCGTCGATCAGGATGCTCTCGGTAATCTCGAGTTCGAGCTGATTCGGCATCAGACCGGACTGGCGCAGCGCAGACAGTATGCATTCGAGCAGGCGCCCGGGTCGACTGAACTGTTTCGACGATAGATTTATCGCGATCCGGAACCGGTGATCCGGCTGTATGCTGGCAATCGCGTGGCATGCCTCAGTAAGCAACCATTCGCCGATCTCATGGATCAGGCCCGATTCCTCTGCGACCGGAATGAATTTCTCTGGCGGAATCTCGCCGAGTTCCTTGCTCGTCCAGCGCAGCAGGGCCTCTGCCGCGACTATTCGGCCGGAGCCGATTGCGACGATCGGTTGAAACACCAGTCGGAACTCGTTTCTCCGCAGCGCGTGCCGCAGGTTGTTTTCCAGCCGCACCCCTTCGATCGCGGCGGCATCCATCGACGGGTCGTAATAGCAATAACGGTTGCGTCCCCGTTCTTTCGCCGCATACATCGCGATGTCGGCATTCTTCAACAGTTTCTGTGGTTCTGTGCCGCCTTGCGGATAGGCCGCGACGCCGATGCTGGCGCCTACGAAGAACTCGTGGTCACCGATAAAAAAAGGTGCCGATAGGACCTTGAGCATCTGCGTTGCGCATTGCTGCCAGTCCGCCTGTTCGGTCATCTCCGGGCAGATGACGAGAAACTCATCACCACCCAGTCTCGATACGGTGTCACTGTCGCGCACGCTGGATTGCAGGCGTTGCGCCGCCTCGCGCAACAGCTCATCACCGGCAGCATGGCCGAGCGAGTCGTTCACCTGCTTGAACCGGTCCAGATCCAGGAACATGGTGAGCACGCTTCTGCCATCGCGCTTCGCCCATTTGATTGCCTGGGTCAGGCGGTCCAGGGCGAGGTTACGGTTCGGCAGTCCTGTGAGCTGGTCGTAATTGGCCTGGCGGGCGAGCTGCTGTTCGGATTCGACACGCTTGTTGATTTCACTCTGAAGGCGTTCATTCTGTTTGTGGAGTGTCTCTCGCTGTTGAGCCGTGGCCTCGAAACGCGCGGAAAGCACCAGATTGCGATTGTTCAGTCGCAGCAGATGGGCGACGCCGGCGAGCAGGGGCAGTGCTATCAGCGCCAGCGCGGCGAGAAACAGGGGTGAGGTCAGGTAGACCATGGTGGTCGCCGTATGCGGGAGGTCCACGATGTTCAATCGGGTACCTGCAACGGGGGCGGAAAGCAGGGGCCGGTCTGCGTTTTCTGCCTCCATGCGCCAGCTGTCCGGGTCGTGGTCCAGGCCGGCGGCCAGCACCTCATCTTCGGGTCCGAGCAGGGCCGTGCGATGGCTGCCTGAGCGCCCGTAGCCGGCCGTCAGCAGAGGTCTCAGCGCCGTTGCCGAATCGACCACGGCGACCAGGTAACCGGCCGGCGTGCCCTCTTGCAGAACTTTCGAGATCAGGGTCAGGTCGAAGCCCTCGGCACCCTGCGAGATATGGATTCTCCCCGGCTTCCCCGCTTCATGTGCGGCGAAAGTCCGGGCCGCGTCATCGGCATCATCGCCGCCGACCTCGATCAGGGCATGGCCGTTGTTTCCGACCAACGCAATTTTTTCGAATACGGTCTGTCCATTGTGAACCAGGGTTCCCCGAAACTTTTCGAGCACCCCCGAAACCACCTTTGTGTCGCCGCTCAAACCAGGATCGCCAGGCTTGCCTCCGTCGTGGTCCGCGAGTAAGGCCTGAATCTCCGGGCTCACGCTGAGGCCGTCGAGTGTTCCCTGCTGCAAGACGAGAAAATGCGAAACTTCCGTGGCCTGCTTTTCGAGACCCAGGCGTTCCTGTTCCAGCATTGCTCTGCGCAGATGTGTCTGTCCGACATAACTGAAGCTGATCAATGCGGCGAGGTAAAGGCCGAGCATGGCCCCCGCGATGAGTATCGCATTGCGGCCGCTGGGAGGGGTGGGTTCGTTCATGGTGTGCCGCTACAGCGTTTCCTTGCGGCCGGAGGCCAATTTGCACGCATGACTCGCGCCAGCATGGGGTGTCCCTCTTCAGTCGACGGAGCCGGCGGTCGGACCGGCAATTTTTGTTGTTTGTTTTGGGCCTATGGGGATAGCGGCCGGCCGCCACTGATTTTTAGCGCTTTGCAGTCAGCGTGGGGCCAGACGGTCGCGCGCCCTTCGTATTGCGGCCCTGACCTGCGTCGGTGCGGTGCCGCCAATGTGATCACGCGCGGCGACCGAGCCCTCCAGAGTGAGACATTCGAACACGTCTTCGCCAATAAGCCCTGAAAAATCCTGCAGTTGCGCGAGATCCAGGTCGGCCAGCCCCAAGTCTCTGTCGATGCAGTAAGCGACTGATTTACCGACCACCTCGTGTGCGTCGCGGAAGGCGGCACCTTTGCGCACAAGGTAGTCCGCAAGATCGGTGGCGGTTGCAAAGCCCTTCAGCGCGGCCTGGCGCATCGGCTCCGCGTTGCACCGGATGGCCGGAATCATATCGGCAAACACTTTGAGCGAGCCTTTCAGGTTGTCGGCCGTATCGAACAACGGTTCCTTGTCTTCCTGGTTGTCCTTGTTGTAGGCAAGCGGCTGCGATTTCATCAGCGTCAGCAACGCCATCAGATGGCCGAAAATACGCCCGGATTTGCCGCGGATGAGCTCGGGCACGTCGGGGTTTTTTTTCTGCGGCATGATCGACGAGCCGGTACAGAAACTGTCGGACAGCGTGATGAAATTAAATTGCGCCGACGACCAGAGGATCAGTTCTTCACTCATCCGCGACAGGTGCATCATCAGAATACTTGCGGCAGCGGCAAATTCGATGGCGAAATCACGGTCGGAGACCGCGTCCAGAGAGTTCTCGGCCGGGCGCTCGAATGCCAGCTGTTCGGCGGTGAAATGGCGGTCGATCGGGTAGGTTGTTCCGGCAAGCGCCGCCGCACCCAGCGGCATTATGTTCACACGGGCAGCGCATTCGAGCATGCGGTCGTGATCGCGGTCCAGCATCTCGAACCAGGCCATCATATGGTGTCCGAAGGTGATCGGCTGCGCGGTCTGCAGATGGGTGAATCCGGGAAGGATGGTGTCTGCCTCGCGTTCGGCCAGGTCGAGCAGCCCGCTCTGCAGCCGCCGGATTGCGATCCGGATCTCGTCGAGCTCGGCCCGCAGCCAGAGCCGTACGTCGGTGGCCACCTGGTCGTTGCGCGAGCGCCCGGTGTGCAGCTTCTTGCCCGCGATACCGATGTCCTCGGTGAGGGCGGCCTCGATGTTCATATGGACGTCTTCCAGCGCCACGGACCATTCGAACTCACCCGCCCCGATCCGCGCCAGAACCCTCTGCAGGCCCCCGATAATGCTGTCGCGCTCGGATTCGGTGAGTATTCCCTGGCGTGCCAGCATGGTCGCATGCGCGATCGAGCCCTGGATGTCGTAGGGCGCGAGACGCTGGTCGAACTCGACCGAGGCGGTGAAGGCTTCGACGAAGGCATCGGTCGGCTCGGCAAAGCGGCCGGCCCAGAGTTTTTTGTCGGTCATGGAACAGGCACCGGGTTTCTGTGAGGACGTGATTATATTCGCTAACTGCGCACGTTATCAGTGCAACAGCGAGGCGAGTCGTCCCTGATCTCATATACTCCCGGTCATGGCTGACAATGAGCATCGCGCCTTCCTGCCAAACTTCTGTGCCATCCGCATGGTCTTCGCCGTGGTGGTCAGCGCGGAATTGCTCGCGATCGTGCTTACCCTCGGCGCCTTTCCGCGTGCCGAACTGTTCTGGAATGAGCTCAGTGCGCGCTCCCTGTTTATCCAGTGGGTGGCACTCAGCGTCTGTGCCCTCTATTGCAGCCTGAGTAAACCGCTCGGTCGGCTGTCGCATTCCGCCACCGGGTTCATCGCCTGGTTCCTGGTGCTGCTGGTGACTGCTGGGGTATTTGCGGCGGCCCATTGGTTGGGTCTGCGTGCCGAGTCGCCGATCATGCCGGCGATTGCCCAGTATCTGGCCATTGCCGGTATCGTCGGTGCGGTCCTGTTGCGTTATCTTTACGAGCAGCATCGCGAGCGCCAGCGCGAACTGGCCGAGTCGCAGGCACGTCTGCAGGCCCTGCAGGCGCGCATCCGTCCGCACTTCCTTTTCAACAGCATGAATACCATTGCCAGCCTGACGCGGGTCGATGCCGATCTGGCCGAGCAGGTGGTTCAGGATCTGTCGGATCTGTTTCGTGCAACCCTGTCGGACGCAGACGAATTGTCGACGCTGGAGCGTGAATTTGACCTCGCCAGAGGTTATCTGCGTATTGAGCGTCAGCGCCTCGGTGATCGTCTGCAGGTCGTATGGGACGTCGAAGAGGTGCCGCTGGACACCCGGTTGCCGGCACTCCTGCTGCAACCCCTGCTGGAGAATGCCGTCTATCATGGTATCGAGCCCGCGACCGCCGGTGGTGAGATCACCATCAGTGGGCGTTTTCGAAACGGCGTGGTCAACCTGGCCGTGCGCAACACCCTGCCGCAGGAACCGCACCAGGGCTCGCGTCGTGGTAATCAAATGGCCCAGGACAATGTGCGCCAGCGTCTGGATGCGGCATTCGGCGACGAGGCCGGCATGGTCCTGGGCCAGGTTGACGGCTGCTACCAGGTCCGCGTCCACTTTCCTGCGATAGCGTCATGAGAGTCCTTATTGCAGATGATGAGGCCCCGGCACGTGCACGCCTTGCAGCGCTTCTGGTGGCGGCCGGTCCGGACTACGAGGTAGTCGCACAGGCGGCCAACGGCGCCGAGGTGCTGGTCAAGTGTGAGCAGCATGCGGTCGATCTCATCCTCCTGGATATCCGCATGCCGGGCATGGACGGTATCCAGGCGGCATTGACCCTGGCTGAATCTCCGGGTGCGCCGGCGGTGGTGTTCGTTACCGCATACGATGAACATGCGCTGGCCGCATTCGAGGCCAATGCAATCGATTACCTGCTCAAACCGGTACGCCCCGAGCGCCTGTTGCGGGCGCTCGACAAGGCGAGCGCCCTTAACCGCGACCAGCGCGACGCTCTCGCCCAGGCTGAGGGTTACCTCAGCGCCAGTTATCGCGGCGGCATTCTGCGTATCCCGGCGGGCGAGGTTATCTTTCTGCGGGCCGACAGCAAGTACGTCGAGGTCTGGCATCCACAGGGTATGGCTTTGAGCGAGGAGTCACTGCGTACCATCGAGGAACGCCTGCCGGGATTGTTTCTGCGCGTGCATCGCAATGCCCTTGTGGCTCCCGACAGGGTGCGCGAACTGCGCAAAGGGATGGCGGGCGGTTTACTGTTGCTTCTGCACGGCTGCGAGGAGCCCGTGGAGGTCAGTCGTCGACACGCGCCGGAAGTCAGGCGCATCCTGCGCGGTCCGGACTGAGTGTCGATGATAAAATACCGAGCTTTGGAATTCACCGGACCAGAATCATGAGCAAAGACACCCAGGCCTTCTCGGGTTATCCGTTCACCCGTATGCGGCGCATGCGCCGCGATGACTTCTCACGCCGGTTGATGCGTGAGCACAGTGTCCGACCCGATGATTTGATCTATCCGGTGTTTGTTCTCGAGGGCCAGGGCCAGCTCGAACCGGTTGTGTCGATGCCGGGGGTCGAGCGGAAAAGTATCGATCTGCTTGTCGAGGAGGCGCGGGAGGTCTATGCGCTTGGTATCCCGGCCATGGCAATTTTCCCGGTGACCCCGGCGAGTGCCAAGAGCGAGGATGCGGCCGAGGCCTTCAATCCGGATGGCCTGGCCCAGCGTGCGGTGCGCGCGGTCAAGGACGCGGTGCCGGACCTGGGGGTGATCACCGACGTCGCCCTGGATCCATTTACCACGCATGGGCAGGACGGCCTGATCGACGAGAGCGGTTACGTGATGAACGATGAGACGGTCGAGGTATTGGTTCGTCAGGCGCTGTCACATGCCGCTGCGGGCGCCGATGTCGTGGCACCTTCAGACATGATGGACGGGCGTATCGGTGATATTCGCGATACGCTGGAGGCTGAAGGCCATATCCATACTCGTATCCTGGCCTATTCGGCCAAGTACGCGAGCAGCTATTACGGACCTTTCCGGGATGCCGTGGGTTCTGCGGCCAACCTGGGCTCGGGAAACAAGTACACCTATCAACAGGATCCGGCAAACAGCGATGAGGCCTTGCGTGAAGTGGCTCTGGATCTGCACGAGGGCGCCGACATGGTGATGGTCAAACCGGGCATGCCCTATCTGGATATCGTCCGTAGGGTAAAAGATCAGTTTGGCGTGCCGACCCTCGTCTACCAGGTCAGCGGCGAATATGCGATGCACATGGCTGCGGCGCAGAACGGTTGGCTGGATGAAAGGGCCGTGGTGATGGAGTCCCTGCTCTGCATCAAACGCGCCGGGGCGGACGGCATACTGACCTACTTCGCCAAAAACGCAGCGCAGTGGCTGAATGACTGAGGGTCCCCCTCCTCCCGAATCCAGACAAAAAGACGTGCCCGATGCCGATCACCCGGCACATGTGCGCACGCGTCCGCTGCTGCGTCACGCACGGGCGCCAAGGATCCGGCCGGCGCAGATCCTGGTTGCCTGGCTGGGCGCATTTGCCGGAATAGCGGCACTGGCCTTGCTGGTCGATCTGTTTCCGGGGTTGCAGCTGTTGGTCATCGGTTCTTTCGGGGCATCGGCGGTCCTCCTTTTCGCCGCGCCGGGGGCGCCTTTTTCGCAGCCGCGAAATCTGATCGGCGGCCATGTGATATCGGCGATCGCCGGGGTGGCCTGCTACCGTTACCTGCCGGATCTTCTGTTCCTGCAGGAGGCCGCTGCCGTGGCCACGGCCATAGCGCTGATGATGGCAACCCGAACCATCCACCCGCCAGGTGGCGCAACGGCGCTGATCGCCGTGATCGGACCGGACGCGGTGCGGGGCCTCGGTTGGGCCTACGTGTTCCCGGTGCTGGCCGGTGCCTTGCTGCTGATGCTGGTTGCGATCGTCAGTAACAATCTTTTCGTGCGGGGGAGCTATCCCGATCGTTGGGTCTGAGGGCGTTGGTTCAGCGGTTGCTGCCCAGCGCGACGATGTTCGATTTGACAGGGGCAAATTCACCGGGCGCAGGCTTTGCCAGGTGGTATCCCTGACCGTAGTTTATGCCCATGGCCGTCAGCAGCTGACAGCTTGCCTCGTCCTCGATGGCCTCGGCGATGGTCATCATGCCGAGCACATCACCAATCCGTTTGATGGTATCGACCATCGCCTTGTCGACCGGGTCATGAAGAATGTCCCGCACAAACTCGCCATCGATCTTGAGGTAGTCGACCGGTAGCTTCTTGAGGTACGCAAACGAGCTCAGGCCGGTACCGAAATCATCGAGTGCAAATAGGAATCCGCGACGTCGCAGCTGGTCCATCAGGTCGAGTGCGCGCTCCATATTGGCAATGACGCTGGTCTCGGTGATCTCGAAACAGATGCGGTGGGGGTCTACCCCGAACTTCAGTTCAAGCTCCTGGATCGTGAGCTCGAGATCCGGGTGATCGAGCGACTGTCCGGAAAGATTGATCGTGAAAATACGCTGGTCCTGCGGATGCTCTTTACGCAGCTTGGCGATCTGACGGAAGGCCGAGCCGATGACCCAGACGTCGAGGTCAAACATCAGATTGAAACGCTCGGCCGCCGGGATGAACGTCATCGGCGGTATCAGACGGCCTTCGCTGTCGATCATGCGGACCAGGAGTTCACACATCATTGGATGCGGATTCTCTTGGCCGAGTGGAAAAATCGTTTGTCCGTACAGGACCAACTGGTCCCGATCGATGGCCTCGCGAAGTTTGTGCAGCCATTGCATATCGGTGCTGCGCTGCGCCAGCAGTTCGTCGTCTGGCTGATAGAAGTGCACGCGGTTGCGGCCCTGGTCCTTCGCCACATAGCAGGCCGCATCGGCAGCCCGCAGGACCTCGTCGAGGTTTCCGCTATCCTTGGTGATAGCCACCACGCCTACGCTGAGGCTGATACGGAAGCTGCGTTCCTCCCAATGCAAACGCAGGTCTTTGATCCCGTGACGCAGGGCCTCGGCTACCTCGAGCGCCTTCTCGATTGTGCAGTCGCGCAGCAGAACACCGAATTCATCTCCGCCGAGCCGCGCCAGGCGGTCGAGCCGTCGGATGTTGTCGCCGAGGTGGGATGCGACTTGTCTCAGCAGCTGGTCTCCGGCGATGTGGCCACAGCTGTCATTGATCGCCTTGAACTGGTCAAGGTCGATGTACATCAAGGCATGTTGATTGTCGGATGTCAGGGCGTCTTCGACCACGGCGCTCAGTTCACGCTCGAACTGACGCCGGTTGATTAATCGGGTGAGCGGGTCGTGTGTCGCCTGAAATGCCATTTCCCGTAGCAGATTACGTTCCCGGCTGACGTCGCGCACGATCAGCGCCGCCCCGGTAAAACTGCCGTCGCTGTCACGAATGGCCGCGGCATTCTCGATAACCGCAATCGTGGCGCCGTCGCTGCGTACCATGATGGCCGCCGCCTCCGATTCGTCATGGTCCCGCAGGGCTCGAACGATGGGATCCGGCAAGGCGGTTCCGTCTGATTCCGACACCAGCGAAAAGATCTCGTTGAGATGATGGCCCTTTGCATCGTATGCACGCCAGCCCGTCAGGTGCTCGGCAGCCGGATTGAGAAAGTCGACCGTGCCGCCCGGATCGGTGGTTATAACGGCCTCACCGATCGAATGTAGCGTCACCTGG
Organism: uncultured Gammaproteobacteria bacterium; assembly: GCA_963759055.1. GTDB lineage: Bacteria > Pseudomonadota > Gammaproteobacteria > Chromatiales > Chromatiaceae > Thiosocius. The sequence goes on along the minus strand of CAVWYD010000032.1, from coordinate 161,689 downwards.
GCGCGTTCCTTCTCCTGGAAGAGCTGCGCCTCGGCCTCCCTGGCGGCCTCCCTGGCGCGCAGGCGCGTGAACACGACGAGCGCCCCGGACAGATACAGGCCGACAGCGGTTGCGACAATCATCAGCCATCGAGTCGGGTGAAAATCGTTGCGATCCGCCAACCTTTCGACGGTGAGATGAAAGCGGGTGGGTGTCAGGGATATCGTGGTGTTGCTGCGGTGGTTGGGCAGCAGTTTCGCAAGAAAGTCTGATGTTGCCGGGACCGGTATCTCATAGAGCGTGGTTGGGTTTGTCTCATTCCAGGTGGAAAGACGCAGACCAAGGCCTTTGTTGTCGCTGGCAATGTCAGCGAGAAAAGCGGGAGCGTTTACCAAGAGCGCGTAAAGGCCCTGAACCTGCGTCTGCCTTTCCCTCGCAGCCTCGGGCACGAAGAAGCCCTTGTAAACGGCCTTGAACAGCAAGAAAGCATCTTCGCCGATTGGCGCCGCCGGGGCCGCAGCCACCTCACCGGAGTGGATCGCACGGTCGATGGCCAGTCTCAGGTCGGCCCTGGAATAGAAATCGAGACCGAGATAGCGAGCCAGGCCAGGATCAAGCGGTTCGACGAAATTGAGCGGCATATAATAGGGCTTGGCGACACTGGCGGTCAGTCTGCCGCGGTGATCGCTGGCCAAGATACCGAACGCCGGGAAACCGGCTTCTTGAAATTCTTTCTCATAAGCCGCTTTCTGATCGACATTGACCAGACGCAGCTGAAGTATGGCCTTGACGTAAGGATGGCTGCGTTCGATCTCCTGCGCGAACGCCGAGAGCTCTTGCTGTGACAATCGGGTCATGGCGTGGTGCATGCCGCTGAGCGAGCGCAGCGAGGCGTTGAGGTTGTCGAGCCGCCGGGTCAGGGCGGTTTCGATTTCCTTGTTCAGTTCAACGAATGTCGCTTCAGCGTGACGTATGTCGGTACGAATTGCCAAACCCAAGGCAATCAGGATTACCAGTACCCCGAGCAGGACTGCCGTGACTCTGCGGCTACTGATGGATGCGGGGATGACAGTCATGGAGGTGCTTTACTGATAGACCTTGCCTTTGCCCAGAAGCTGGTTCGGGAGTTTGAGGCCGGCCGACTCGACCAGGGCTGGATTGAGGTAAAGGTCCCACTTGCGATTGGCGATTACCGGAATGGTGTTCGGTACGGCACCGTCTAGGATCTGCAGGGCGACTTTCCCTGCCCATTCACCTTGCTCTTCCGGGACCTTGGTCATGCCCAGCATGGTGACCGGCATCATCCATTCATGACTGGTTACAGTCAGGCGTGTCGTGATCGGCTTGATGGCTTCGAACGCAGCGACGTTGTCCCAGTCATCTATGCCGGCATTGCTGCCGATAATGATGAAATCATATTTCTGACCGGCCTCATAGGCGGCGATCCAGGACTGCAGGCTGGTGCTGAGCTGCTGCTCGAATTCGAGTCCCTGCATCTCCGCCACCTGGCGGATGCGGGTCGCATTTTTTATCTCCGTCGGGGTGTCGGCACCGATGTAGAGCACACGTGAGGCGCCGGGGGTCAGAGCCCTGGCCTCTTCAACCATCGCCTTGACCGGGGCAACTTCGATCATGCCGGTCACGTTACGGTAGGGAAAACCGTATTCCTTCACCGTCCAGTTGACGCCACAGAATACGAAGGGCAGATCCTTATCCCGGTAGAATGGCTTGATCAGGTACTTGGCCGCATTGTCATCGGCGGTTATCACGATGTCCGGTCGCCAGGATTCGATCAGCGCCCTTGCCTCGTTTGCCGCGGCCTTTTTTTCCTCGAGTGATTTCTTGCGTTTGGTGTCCATGTCGAACTGGCGGATCTGACATTTGCCTTCCAGTGTCTTGCGGAGGCCGCGCTCAACCCCGTCCGACCAGGCGTAACCCTGGTGATAGGAGGAAACGAACAGACACTTCGCCTCGTCCGCCGTCGCGACATTTGCCAACAGGATCAACAGGCTCAGGGCTATCCGCATACGGCGGCCCCCACGGTGGCATCGTGCTGGGTGCATAGTGATCTCACGTCTGTATTTGCAGCTTCTGATACGGTCATAGCGGCGGCCTCGTGGGATTCTTGATTCTAATCGCCTTGGTCCTGAAAAAATGTGACATCCCTTTGTTTTTACACATTATTCCCTGAGGCGCCGAGCGTCTCCGGAAGGCCTTCTCACTTTTCCCAAACCGTTTGCATTGACCAGATTTACTCGCATGCAGGCGTCGTACAATGCGCTTTTTTGCAGTAACAGACAGGAATCGTCGCTGATGACAGACCTCTATGCCGTAATCGGCAACCCGATCGAGCATTCCCGCTCGCCCCAGATCCACAGTGCTTTCGCCGCGCAGACCGGCGAAGATATCCGCTACGAACGGATTCTGGGCGATCTGGAGAATTTTGAGGCCGATGTCGAGGCATTCCTGACCGCCGGCGGGCGCGGACTGAATGTGACGGTGCCTTTCAAGGAGCGTGCTTTTCGCCTGGCGGACTCCCTGAGCGAACGTGCCTATGCGGCAGGGGCGGTCAACACCCTGGCCACGCGTGACGGTGAGATCCTGGGTGACAATACCGACGGTGTCGGCCTGGTACGGGATCTGGCCTGCAATCATCTGTTCGGGCTGGCCGGTGCCCGGGTGCTGCTGCTCGGTGCCGGCGGAGCGGCGCGTGGTGTCTTGCGCCCCCTGCTGGATGAAAAACCGGCAAGTCTGGTGATCGCGAACCGCACGGCATCCAAGGCGCTCGCCCTGGCTGGGGCCGCGGCAGAGTTTGGTCCCGTGAGCGGCTGCGGTCTGGACGAACTTGAGGGTCACCGTTTCGACCTCATCATCAACGGCACGGCTGCAGGGCTGGCGGCTAAAGTTCCACAGATCCCGGACGACTGCCTGGCACAAGGTGGGTGGACCTACGATATGCTCTACGGGAAAGATCCCACCGCCTTCGTCGAGTGGGGCCGTGCACACGGTGCCGCGCGCGCGCTGGATGGCCTGGGAATGCTGGTGGAGCAGGCCGCGGAGTCGTTCCGTCTGTGGCGAGGCGTCCAGCCCGATACCGGCCCGGTCATCGAAAGCCTGCGCACGACTTAATTTCATGCCAGTAATTGGCCTCGCGCAAAAATGCCGGCCGATCCCTGCAACCCTGTTTCCAGACCGGAGTGAATCCAATGTACCCCGTTAAATTGCGTATCCTTGCCGTGCTGCTGCTGCTCGGACTGATCGCCGCGTGCACGCGTGACGCCGAGCGGTCCACGATTGATCTCCTGCGGCATGTGCCTGCCGATACGCCCTATGCCTTCGTGACCAGCAGGCACCTGCCGGGTGAACTGCGGGACAAGCTGGCCAACCACTATGCTGCGCAGCTGGCTGCCCAGGGCGCCGTATTTGCACGCGTGCGTGAACAGATGGAGAACTCCGAGGACGCGGCGCCGATGGCTCGCCAGGCGGAAAGTGTGTTCGACGTGCTCGAGGCCCTGTTTGCCGAGTTCGAAGGCCGTGACACCGCTGACAAGATGCGCGAACTGGGGATCGAGCCGGTAACGCGGTCGGTCATTTATGGTATCGGGATACTGCCCGCTTTGCGCTTGGAGATCGCCGACGCGGGTAAGCTCAATGCGATGCTTGACCGGGTTGAGGCTCGCGCGGGATTCGGCGCTGCGCGTGGTGAGCTCAACGGCCAGGTCTACCGCAGAATCGACCTGGGGCAGGTCGACGTGATCCTGTCGGTCACCGAACGCCATGCGATCGCAGGTCTACTGCCCGACAGCCTGTTTGAGCGTGATTTACCCCTGTTGCTGGGGCAGGAGCAGCCACAGGAAACCCTGGCAGATTCGGGTGCGATTGAGGACCTGATAGAGCGACACGGCTTCACCGGTTATGGCGAAGGCTACATCAGACTGGACGACCTTGTGACCATCCTGCACGGCAAGGGGCAGGGCAGGAATGCTGAAGTGATGCGGGCACTGGGTGCACAGTCTTTGCCGGTATCGGCCGGTTGCATGCAGATGACGGAGCAGCTGGTGGCCGCTATGCCGCGTATGGTCGTCGGTGTCGCAGCGGCCGACGAGCGACACCTCGCGGCGCGGGCGATCTGGGAGAGCAGCGCCCCGGTGGCAGCGCAGCTTCAGAAACTGGCCTCGCCCGTTCCCGGTCTGGGCGCGACCTATGAAGGCCTGCTGGCCTTCGGTTTCGGTATCGACCTGCCGCAGCTGCGCAACGCTATCGACGCCCTGTTACGGGAGGTGATTGCGACCGGTTCCTCCTGTGAGTGGGTGGATCCCGCGAGCCTGCAGGCGGTTATGCCGCAACTGAACCTGGCACTTGGGCCAATGACGGCTGGCATCAGGGGGTTCAATCTTCAGCTCGAGGACCTGGCGATGGATCCGCAGACGCTGCAGCCGACAAGGGTGCGTGCCGGGCTCCTTGCTGCGGTCGACGATCCGCGCGGCATCTTCGCCCTCGGGGCGATGTTGAATCCGTCGCTGGCAACCCTACAGATACCCAGCGACGGTAGTTTCGTCGATCTTCCTCAGGATCTGGGGCTTGACGGGCAGACACCGCCGATGAAGGTTGCGATCAGGGACAAGGCGCTGCTTCTGCTTGCAGGCGCGGAGACGGTTGATCTCACCAACCCCCTCCTTACCGCAGTGGCCGCTAGTCCGCCCCGCCTGCTCGCAGTGGACTACGGTGTCTATCAGCTGGTGCAGCGCTTCGGTGACATGATGGACAGCGCTGCGGTACAGCTCGACAGTCAGGGCGAACAGGAGATGGCTCAGGAACTGCGCGAGCAGCTGCAGGGTTTCCGTTTGCAGGCCGAAATTTTCGACCGCCTGCGTCTGTCGGTGCATGCCAGTGCCGAGGGGCTGGTTATGGACCAGGTCATGGAGTTTCGCTGAGCGGGGTCGTTCGTTTTTTGCGGATGCGCCGTCAGGCGCACCAAAGCCCACCAGTAATTCGTTGCTGCCGGCAAAGCAGCAAGCCAGGGTCAATATAAAGTCACGGCTGACCCAAGTCGTTACGATGACGCTGAGCAACCTTCACATAATAGGCCGCCGAATAGGCGAAAAACTCTTTCTCCCGATCGGTCAGCGGCCGCGCCTGCCGCACGGGGGAGCCTGTGTAGAGGTATCCTGAGGTCAGCGTCTTTCCCGGCGGGACCAGGCTGCCTGCGCCGACCAGTACGCCCGATTCAATGATGGCCTTGTCCATTACGATGGCGCCCATCCCGATCAGACAGTCGCCCCGGATCTCGCAGCCGTGCAGGATGGCCTTGTGTCCAACCGTCACCCGGTCGCCTATGATCAGCGGTGAACCACCCGGCATGAAAGGACCGTCGTGGCTGTTGTGCAGTACCGAATTATCCTGGATGTTGGTTTCGCGGCCGATACGGATACGATGGATATCGCCACGCACCACTGCGCCGGGCCAGATACTGCTGTGCGCACCGATGTGGACGTCCCCGATCACCAGGCAATCTGGATCGAGCCAGGCCTCGGGATCGATCGTGGGTGTGTGATTCTCGAAAGAACGTATGTGGCTCATGTCAACCCGCTGTGCTGCCGCTATAGTCGGGACATACGTTAACAGGCATCAGGAGCTTGGAAAATGGAAGTAGGCACAATGGTATTCATTGCGATTGCGGTATTTATCACCGGTTACGCCATTGTCATCTATAACGGCTTGGTGGGGCTCAAACACGCAGTCAGTCAGGCCTGGTCGAATATAGACGTACTGCTCAAGCAGCGGCACGATGAGCTACCGAAGCTTGTAGAGACCTGCAAGCAATACATGAAGCACGAGCGCGAGACGCTGGAAGAGGTGATGCGTGCGCGTGCCGCGGTGGCCAGTGCACGCGAGGCACACGATGTCGACGGTGTGGGAGAGGCGGAAGGAATTCTGCGGCTGGGGCTTGGAAACCTTTTCGCAGTGGCTGAGGCCTATCCCGATCTGAAGGCGAATGAGAGCTTCCAGCACCTTCAGACCCGCATAACGGGCCTGGAAAACGCCATCGCGGACCGGCGCGAGTTCTACAATGCCTCGGTCAACGTCAACAATGTCCGTATTGAGCAGTTTCCAGACCTTATCGTCGCCCGTCTGCTCAGCTTCCAGCCTGCGCATCTGCTCGAGTTTGCCGTCGAGGAGAAGGCTGACGTCAACATGGCAGCGCTGTTCCAGTAGACGATGGCCGACTGGCTTGACAGGCTGGCGCATGCGCCGGACGGTGTTCTCATGTTCGTCACGGTACTTACCATTGCCGCCGCGGCGATGGGGTTCTCGGGTCTGCGCCGCAGTCGCCGGATTGAGAATGTACCCACTGCGCGTGTTCGCTCCGCACACCAGGGCTACGTCGAGCTCATAGGTTTGGCCCGAATGATGGACGGTGAGCCCATCGTTGCTCCCCTGTCACGGACTCCCTGCTGTTGGTTTCGCTACAAAGTGGAACGGCGGAGCGGCAAGGACTGGCGGCTCGTGGAATCCGGCACCAGTGACGGTATTTTTGGCCTGCGGGATGAAACAGGAGACTGCGTTATCGACCCCGAGGGGGCTGAAGTAACAACGCGGCACCAGCGCAGTTGGTCGGCGGATGCGGGCGGCTGGGGGGGGCATGCGATACATACGCGACTACCGAGCCTGGGCAAGACGGCCGACACGGTGATCGATATCAGTGGGAAGGTGCTGGATGGCCTTAGCGCCGGCATCGGGCCCTACCGCCACACCGAGGCCGTGATCATGGACGGTGATCCGCTCTATGTCATCGGCCAGTTTCGCACCCTGGGCGCGGGCGATCAGGGCAGTACCCTTCGCGAACTGACTGGCGCCGTACTACGCGAATGGAAACAGCGGCCGGACACCCTGCGCGAACGTTTCGACAGCGACCGCGATGGGAAGATCGACGTCGACGAGTGGGAGCGTGCGCGGCAGGCGGCCAGGCGTGAGGCGGGGCTTGAGCACGCGGAGAATCTGAAACGCGGCCAGCTGCACACCCTGTCGAAGCCAAAGGATGGGCGTTTTTTTCTGCTTTCCAACCTGGAGGAGTTCGGCCTGCTAAGGCGTTACCGCTGGCGGATGCGTCTGGGCTTCGGGGCTTTTCTATTACTCGGTGGAGCCGCTTTGCTGATGCTGTCGACGCGTCTTTGAGCTGCCGCCCCTGTGGTGGCAGTGTGTGATGCGTTCGGCTTTTCTGGTGTTGCCCTGGTCAGGCCTCGACACGGTTCAAAGTTTTCCCGCGGACGCTCAGCTAATATGAGGCAAATAGCGAAAGGCGGCGCATTCAGTTGATACCGAGCAAATCCGGGCATCCTCAGGTCGAGTTTGGCGCCCCGGGCGATATGGCCAGGCAGCGGACGGACGATCGTGCCCTGGATGCCGTGGCCGCCCTGGCGACGCTTCCTACGGGGGGCGCGGGCCGTTTTTACGATGACTGTGTGGCACTTTTGGCGTCGGCTTACGGCGCGGAGCACGCTTTTGTAGCGACCTGTAAAGACGATGCACGCAGTAAAATCGGTACCCTGGCGGTATGGTCGCGGGGCAAACCGGCTGCGAATTTCTCATATGACCTGGCGGGATCACCCTGTCTCGATGTACTTGCCCACGATCGCGTGTTAATCCCCAACGGTGCCGCACTGGCCTATCCGACGTGCACGTGGCTGGCGGAGCTGGGCGTCGATGGGTACTACGGGGCCGCGCTGACAGGGGCCTCGGGTGAGAAACTGGGCGTGGTGGTCGTGGCCGCTCGCCAGCCGATGATCAAGGAGCCCCGTCTTCATACGGTACTCGGGCTCTATGCCAAGCGTATCGCCCATGAGATCGTCAGGCAGCATTCCCAGCAGGGGCTGCTGCTCGCCGCCAGCGTTTTTGAGCAGAGTCCGCAGGGCATCATGATCACGGATTGTGAGCACCGGATCCGCAAGGTCAACGCGGCTTTCACCAAGATTACCGGCTGGGAGGAACCGGAGGTGCTGGGCCGGCGCGAAAGTATGCTCAGTGCCGGACGCGATGCACCCGGTTTGCGTGCCGAGATGCAGGAGGCCCTTAATGCCGGCGGCATCTGGATGGGTGAGCTCTGGAGTCGCCGCCGTGACGGCGAGGTATATCCGGAAAACCGTACCGTGGTAGCGGTCCGGGGCGACGACAAGCAGTTGCAGCACTATGTCAGTACATTCAGCGACATCTCGGCCGAAAAATTTGCGGCCGAACGCATCCATCGCCTGGCTCACTATGATGCCACCACGGAGTTGCCAAACCGCATCCTTTTGCAGGACCGTCTGCTGCATGCGATCAACCGCGTCGCCCGCACCGGCAACCGCCTGGCGCTGCTGTTCCTCGATCTGGATGGTTTCAAACTGATCAATGACACCTACGGGCACAGTGCGGGCGATGAAGTGTTGCGCCTGGTGGGGGTGCGACTTACGTCGCGCCTGCGCAAGGCGGATATCGTTGCACGCATTGGTGGCGACGAGTTTGCGGTGGTACTCGGCGACGTTGATCAGGGCAACAACGTTCAGACCATCTGCGATCAGCTGCTGCAGGTCATCACGGAGCCTTTTGAACTGAGTGGTCAGGCAGGCCGGGTCACCACCAGCATTGGTATCGCGATGTATCCGGAGGATGGCAGCGACGTACAGACTCTGCTCAAACATGCCGACGCCGCCATGTACCGGGCTAAGGAAAGCGGCAAGAATCGCTATGCCTTCTACGAGCCGGAGATGAACCAGCGGGCAGAAGAACGCCTGCTGCTGACACGCCAGATGCGCCGCGCGCTCGATCGTGAGGAGTTTGGCCTCTGTTACCAGCCGCAGTACGACCTGGCATCAGGACGCCTGGTCGGCGTAGAGGCCCTGGTCCGTTGGCGGGGCGAGGATGGCAATCTGGTGCCGCCTTCGCGTTTTATCCCGGTGGCCGAAGACAGTGGCCTGATCGTCCCGCTCGGCAACTGGGTGCTCAATGAGGCTTGCCGGCAGGCTCAACAGTGGCGTGAACAGGATCTGGATTTTGGACGCCTGTCGGTCAATATCTCGGGGCGCCAATTCAGTGAAGAGGGTCTGCAGGGAGCGGTCGCGGCCGCACTGGAGAGCAGTGGTCTGCCGGGCGACCGTCTGGAACTCGAGATAACGGAGAGCTGGGTGATGGAAGGACCCTACCGGGCGGAGCAGCAGATGCGGTTGCTACACGAGATGGGGGTCAGCCTGGTCATCGACGATTTCGGAGTGGCCAATTCATCGATGGCTTATCTGAAACGTTTCCCGGTGCAGAAACTGAAGATCGAGCGTTCGTTCATCCGCGACGTCGTTTCCGACTCGGACGATGCAGCGATCGTTTCCGCGATTATCGCCATGGGTCACAGCCTTGGCCTGCGGGTTGTCGCCGAGGGTGTGGAGACCTCGGAGCAGAGCGCTTTCCTGCGCGGTACCGGATGTGACGAAGTGCAGGGCTATCTGTTCGGTCGCCCGGTTCCTTATGATGAGATGAACGTACTGCTTTTATACAGTCCGACCCTGGCCCCCTCCTGATCCTTTCATTGACCTGGCATATCGGGTGCCCGGTTAACCCGCAAATTGCGGGTTAATAACGCAATCATTCAATTCTGCCGAGGTTATCCCGCCTGCCGCAGAGCTCGGCTTCGTGTCAGAATTGCGCGGGTCAATCATTACTGAACGGGTGTCTTCGAGATGACCAACCCCCTGCTCGAACAAACCGGCCTGCCGGCGTTCTCCAGTATCAAGCCGGAACATGCCGAACCGGCCATCGACAATCTGCTGGCTGAAAACCGGCGTCTGATTGCGGAATTGCTCGACACCGTGAAAGAGCCGACCTGGCTCAATCTGGTTGAGCCGATCGAGCTGTGGGAAGATCGCCTCGAGCGGGTCTGGTCGCCGGTATCCCACATGAATGCGGTGGTCAACAGCGAAGAGCTGCGCGCGGCCTACAATGCCTGTCTGCCCAAGCTGTCGGACTATGGCACGGAGATGGGGCACAACGAGCGTTTGTTCGCTGCGTACAAGGCCGTGGCCGCATCGTCGCCGCAGCTCGACGACGCCCAGCGCAAGGTGCTCGACAATGCTCTGCGCGACTTTCATCTGTCCGGGGTCGACCTGCCGCCGGCCGAAAAGGAGCGTTTCAAGCAGATCAGCCAGGAGCTGTCTCAACTCACCAGCAATTTCTCCGAGAATGTTCTCGATGCCACCAATGCCTGGACCAAATGCGTTGACAACGTCGAGGCGTTGGCAGGCCTGCCGCAGTCGGCGCTTGACCTTGCCAGGCAGACCGCCGGGCAGCGTGGCCAAGAGGGCTGGCTGCTGACGCTGGACTTTCCGTCTTACTTTCCGGTGATGACTTATGCAGACGACCCGGTACTGCGGCGCGAACTTTACGAGGCCTACCAGACGCGCGCCAGTGACAAGGGACCGAATGCCGGCGAGTACGACAACAGCGAGAACATGGACCGTATTCTGGCACTAAGGCACGAGCAGGCGCAGCTGCTGGGATTCGCCAATTTCGCGGAGTGTTCGCTGGTGCGCAAGATGGCGCGCTCGACCGAAGAGGTGCTGCAGTTCCTGCATGATCTCGCAGCGAGGTCGAAGGAGCAGGCCGAGCACGAACTCGAAGAGCTCAAGACATTTGCGGCGGAAGAGCATGCCGTTGCCGAGCTGGAACCCTGGGATATCGCCTACTACAGCGAAAAGCTGCGCCAGCAGCGTTACAGCATCACCCAGGAAGAGGTAAAGCCGTACTTTCCGGCCACCCGCGTCGTACCCGGAATGTTCGAGGTGGTCGGCAGGCTGTATGGGGTGAGTTTCCAAGAGGTGGAAGGCATCGACAGCTGGCACCCGGATGTCAGGTTCTACGAGATCCGCGACCATGACGGCAGCCTGCGCGGACAGTTCTATTTCGATCTTTATGCGCGCCAGAACAAGCGTGGCGGGGCCTGGATGGACACCTGCCAGTCGCGTATGAGAACGGAACGCGTGGAGCAGATACCCGTCGCCTACATGGTCTGCAATTTCACGCCACCCGTCGGCGACAAGCCCGCGTTGCTCACCCATGACGAGGTCGAGACACTGTTCCACGAATTCGGCCATGGCCTGCACCATATGCTGACGCGGGTTGACTATAGCGCGGTCTCCGGGATCAATGGCGTCGCCTGGGATGCGGTGGAATTGCCCTCGCAGTTCATGGAGAACTTTTGTTGGGAGCGGGAGGCGCTGGACCTGTTCGCGGCGCACTACGAGACTGGCGTACGCATCCCCGATGAGCTGTATCAACGGATGCTGGCGGCGAAGAATTTCCAGTCGGGGATGATGATGGTGCGTCAGCTGGAATTTTCGCTGTTCGATTTCCGAATACACCGTGAATTCGATCCGGCGCGGGGCGGGCGAATCTACGAGATCCTTCGCGAGGTGCGTGACGAGGTCGCGGTGATCAAACCACCGGCCTGGGCTCGGTTTGCACACGCTTTCTCACATATCTTCGCGGGTGGTTACGCGGCGGGATACTACAGTTACAAATGGGCCGAGGTATTGTCGGCCGACGCCTTTGCCCTGTTCGAGGAAAAAGGCGTGTTCGATCAGGCCACCGGTCAGTCTTTTCTGCACAATATTCTCGAAAAGGGTGGCTCCGGGGACGCAATGGACCTGTTCGTTGCTTTCCGGGGGCGTGAGCCGCAGATCGATGCCCTGTTGCGCCACACGGGAATTGCAGCCTGATGAAGGGCGATGAGGCGGGCGCCCTGGACCCTGAGGAGCTGGATTATCTGCAGACCCGGTTGGTCGGGCAGATGGAGACAGCCGGCTGTATGCCGCTGGACGTGGCGCACGGCTTTCTGACGGCGGCTGCCGCCAGGTGCGAGGATCAGGACCAGGCACTGCTCGAGCGCGTTTTGGGCAGCCTGGCCGGGGAAGAAAAGCTGCGTCGTCTGCTCGATCGGTTTCGTGACCAGCTCCTCGACGACCTGCGCAGCGCGGAATATGGCCCGCTCATCCTGCAGATGCCGCGCGACGACGGCAGTACCCTGCCGCTACCCTATGGCTGGTGTCAGGGCTATGTGGCGGGTATGGATTTTCTGGGTGAGGAGCAGCGCGATCGTTTGATCGCCGATGAGCAGGCCACCGGCCTGCTCGCGCCGGTATTGTCTTTTCTGATGTACGAGCAGGATCAGTGGTTCGATCCACCGAACGAGGCGGCCCATCGCGAAACGGTCGGTCAGTTGGGTGAGGCGGCGGTCGGACTTTTTCAGTGGTGGCAGGGGCGACTATAGGGGACCTCTAATAATTCCGGACAGATCAGATTGGTGATCAAAAAGGCTCGGATCAAGGCGCGAATCGCGCGTAATAGCTGGCTATTGCGAAGATTCGCAACGCAGAGCCGAGATTTTTTGGCGCCAAGACGGCTGATCGTGAATTGTTAGAGGTCCCCTATAGCTCGTGCTGTGACCAGAGCCGATCGACAGGTGAAGCCTGCGCTGCAGACAGTTTTCGGCTTTGACGTTCAAGCATTTAGAATGCGACCATCACCCAAGCCGATCGAGTCGTCATGTCTTTTCTCAGCTTAATCTTTCTCGCCTTGTTGGCCCTGACGCACACCAGCCTCTCCGGCGCTGCGCACATCACCGATAAACTCGTCGTGGGCCTGTATGCCGAGCCCGGGGCCCGGGGTACGCCCCTGCATCTGTTATCCAGTGGTACCCCGGTCGAGGTACTGCGTCGCGAGGGCAAGTTTGCCGAGGTCAGAATGGCCGATGACAGGAAGGGTTGGGTGGAGGCTGAATACGTTACCGATGAAAAGCCGGCCAAGGCAATATTGCTGGAAACGCAGGCACGCCTGCGTCAAATGGGCATGCAACTCGCTGCGTTACGGGAAAAGCAGGCAAACGATGGTGAGCCCGTGGCGGTTGCGTCCGTGCCGCCGCCGAGCGCACGTGAGGCGCAGTTGCAGCAATCGCTAAGCGTGGCCGAGTCTCGCGTCGCCGAGCTCGAACAACGAGTGGCGGATCAACCGGTGGCCGCCGCGGCGCAGCGACAGTTGCAGGAATTACGGGGCCAGGTCCAGCAGGCGCTGCAACTGTTGGCCGATGCCCAGGGGGTGGCGTTGGGTCAGATCGAGTCAGATGAGGAACGAGGATTCCTCGATCAATACTTAATCTGGATCATCGGTCTGGGGGCCACGGTGCTGGGTTTTGGCATGGGCGTGGCGTTGATCGACTATCGCATTCGCAAACGCTATGGCGGCTTCCGGATCTGAGCGGGCTTGGTTAGGGCCTGTTAACACTATCTGAAGCATTGCTGCCGCAGTCCCATTTTTCGACTGACAAGGCAGAAGGAGAGACGTTCAGTGAGTCTAAACGAGCGACTGATAACGCCGTCAGGTGGAAAATGGGGCCCGGCCCTTCGGGTTGCGCCCGAAAAAGCGCCACTCGGCGTTGCTCGTTGCTCATTTGGAGTCACCAAACTTCGCGCCTCGCGCCTTGATTGGTGCTTTTTCAGGCGCAACAGCAGCGCGTCAGATAGTGTTAACAGGCCCTAAAGCAATGCTGCTGTGGCTTCTGAAAATCTCCGTGCTGGCCTACCTCGGTCTGGGTGTCTATCTATATCTCGCGCAGCGTTCATTCATGTACTTCCCGGTTGCAGAGAACCCGGCCCGTGATACGTCGTTCGAGTTTTTGACCCACGACGGCGAATCGCTGAAGATCTGGGTCGTCGGTCGGGGGACGGATCGGGCCGCCATCTACTTTGGCGGAAACGCGGAGGACGTGTACTACAACGCCGATGGCTTTCGCAGCGCTTTGCCGAATCACACCATCTACCTGGTCAACTATCGCGGATACGGCGGCAGCAGTGGTTCGCCCACCGAGGCCGGGCTGTTTGCCGATGCTTTGGCTCTGTACGATGCGCTGCGCGGAAAACACTCACAGATCGCGGTCGTAGGCCGAAGCCTGGGTACCGGTGTCGCCACCTATCTGGCCAGTGAACGAACGGTGCATCGTCTGGTACTGGCCACCCCGCATGACAGTGCAGTAGCGGTGGCGCAGGGCATGTATCCAGTCTATCCGGTATCGCTGTTGCTTAAGGACCGATACGACAGTGTCGCGTACGCGCCAAAGATACAGACCTCTACGCTGATCGTCGTAGCCGAACATGACAGGATCATTCCGCGCAAACATTCAGACCGGCTGGCAGAGGCTTTTTCGCCCGGGCTGGTCGAGCGGGTCGTGGTTAGCGGCGCAGGCCACAACGGGCTCTCGGGCCATCAGCAGTACTGGGATGAATTCGGGCGCTTTCTGAACCCCTGAGACTTTCGCAGCGCGGGGAGAAACGAAATCCAAGGACTGGCTCAGTCCTGACCAAACAAAACCTGTTCGGTACTGGCGCACAGGATGTGGCCGATCGTGATGTGGCCCTCCTGAATGCGAGGGGTATCGGTTGAGGGGATATTCACGCAGTAGCGGCAGAGATCGGCCATTTCGCCGCCGGTGGCACCGGTCAGGCCGACGGCCACGACACCGATATCATTCGCGGTTTTCAGTGCACGCACGATATTGGGTGAATTGCCCGAGGTCGATATGGCGATGAAGACATCGCCAGGTTTCGCGCTTGCCTCCAGCTGACGGCTGAACAGGCTGTCATAACCGTAGTCGTTGCTGATCGCAGTGAGTATCGAGGTGTCGGTGGTCAGGGCCATTGCCGGCAAGGCCGGACGGTCAAAGGTGAAGCGGCTGACCAGTTCAGCGGCGATGTGCTGTGCATCGGCCGCGCTGCCACCATTGCCGGCCAGCAGGACCTTGCCCCCGTTGCGATAGGTCTCGACGATCAGTGCCGCAATCGATTCGACCACATTGATCAGCTCGGCGTCGTTCAACATGGCCTCTTTGACCGTTATGGACTCGCTGATCTGCTGGGCGACAAAGTCGGGTATCAGGTTGGCCATGAAGATTCGCCTTTGGGTGTCATTGTGTGCCGGTTGCCGGAAACGATACTAGCAGCCTGTCGCTCGCCAGAGTGGCAGCAGTCGTATTCAAAGATCGGGTTCGACCTGGCCGGATTCCAGCAGTCGCGCGACGCGCTGCAGATTGGCGTCCCAATTATAGCGTTGCAGAACGCATTCGCGGGCGGCGGCATCGGTTTTGCGGTCCTGTGCGAGCAGGCCGACGGCAGCATCGGCCAGGGTGCCAGCATCGTCGCTGATGGTCGGATCGAAACCCGGGAAAGGCTGTATCCCGGTCATTGCGCCGGGTGTGGCGATCACCGGCCTCTGCATCGACATTGCCTCCAGCACCTTGTTCTGGATACCCCGTGCGATACGCAATGGCAGCACCGCGGCATGCGCGTGCGCCAGATAAGGGCGCACATCGGGGACCGATCCGGTGACCATTATCCCGGGCCGCTCGGCCAGCTTGCTCACCTGCGGCGTGGGGCGCATGCCAACGATACAGAACAGGGCATCGGGTCTCCTTTCACGGATTTTCGCGAAGGCATGATCGGCGAACCAGATCACGGCGTCGACATTGGGCCAGTAGTCCATCATTCCGGTGAACACCAGCGCCCGCGCGCCCGACGGATAAGGGTTGTCGTATTCCGCAGTCGGATCGAAGAAATCGCTGTCGACACCCTGGATACGGTAGGTCGTCCTGGTCGCCGATTCCGGAGCAAGTTTACGGAACAGTTCGGCCTCTTCCCGTGAGACGAACACGGTACTGTGAAACTCGCTCGCCATGCGGCGCTCAAAGGCCAGCAGCTTGTCTGCTTCACGCCGGTAAAGCCAGCTCATGGGCCAGGCCTTTCGCTCACCGTAGCTGCGCCATTTTTCCGAATCGACATCCACCATGTCGAACAGGGTTATGGCGCCTTCCGGCATCCGGCCGCTGACATACTGGGCCATGGGGCCGCTGAACACCACGATACGTTCCGGCTGCTGTTCGCGCAGGACGCGGTCGGTCCAGTCGTCCAGCACCCGGTTTCGCAGGTAGGGTAGGGACAGGGCCTCGCCGGTAAGCAGACCACGCAGGCTGGCAAAGCGTGCTATCGCCGGGTCGATCTCGGGTGCGCACAGTTCGGTACAATACTCGCCGACCTTGTCCAGGTACTGGCGATCATCGGGATCGTCTATGAATGTGCCTAAAAAGACCTCATAGCGTTTGGCCAGGAACCGCAACAGATTGAACGAGGCGATCTTGTCGCCTTTGTTTGGCGGATAGGGCAGGCGATGGACGAGAAACAGCAGTTTTTTCTTCACGTAATACAGGCCCGGGATTCGTTTTCGGTGGGTCAGGTCTTATTGATCATTTTTGCCAGCCACAGCAGCGCCACCGCCCCCACAGTAGCGGTCAGGAGCTGGCCGATCGGGCCTTGCATTTCGATACCCAGCTGTCTGAGCAGGGTGCCACCGAGCAGCGCGCCAACCACGCCTACGCCCATATTGGCCCAGAGGCCAAGCCCCCGACCCTTCATGATCTTCGCTGCCAGCCAGCCGGCGATGCCACCGATCAAGAGCAAAAAGACGATATTCATAAAACCATCCGGTGCACCCAACCGGCATGCTGTCGCCGAATGCGGGCTAGTGGCGGAGTCGGGTGGCCGGTAAAGTACCAAGGATTCTGTGCAGGATAACATCATGAAATACGCCGATCTGCGCGATTTTCTGGATCAGCTCGAGGCGAGGGGGCAGCTTAAACGGATTGCCGCCGAGGTGGACCCTCGTCTGGAGATGACCGAGATCTGCGACCGCACGCTGCGCGCGGGCGGGCCGGCGCTTTTGTTCGAGAACCCGAAGGGCCACCGTACGCCGGTGCTGGGTAACCTGTTCGGCACGCCCGAGCGCGTCGCCCTGGGTATGGGCGAGGAGTCGGTGGCGGCGCTGCGTGAGGTGGGCGTCCTGCTGTCTCAGCTCAAGGAGCCGGAGCCGCCCAAGGGCATGAAGGATGCCTGGGAGAAGCTCCCGGTGTTCCGCAAGGTGCTGGATATGGCACCCAAGTTCGTCAAGGGTGCGGCCTGCCAGCGACATGTGCTGGAGGGTGATGCGGTCGACCTTTCTGATCTGCCGGTGCAGACCTGCTGGCCGGGTGATGCCGGTCCGTTGATCACCTGGGGCCTGGTGGTGACCCGTGGCCCCGAAAAGGATCGGCAGACCGTTTCGCCGGGAGAGAAACGCGACGCACGAGGTGCGCCCGCAGGGGGCATGTCAGGAAAGACGCGCACCAACCTGGGTATCTACCGGATGCAGGTGATCGGGCGCAACCGCGTGATCATGCGCTGGCTGGCGCATCGTGGCGGGGCACTCGATTTTCGAGACTGGCAGCAGGCGCATCCGGGTGAAGCCTTCCCGGTGGCGGTCGCATTGGGTGCCGATCCCGCGACCATGCTCGCCGCGGTCACGCCGGTGCCGGACAGCCTGTCCGAGTATGCCTTTGCCGGTCTGCTGCGCGGCGGTCGTACTGAGGTCGCGAAGTGTATCGGGTCGGACCTGCAGGTGCCGGCGTCCGCCGAATTTGTTCTCGAGGGCCATATCCACCCTGACGATATGGCGCCTGAGGGCCCGTTCGGCGATCACACTGGCTACTACAACGAGGTCGACAGCTTTCCGGTGTTTACGATCGACCGGATCAGCCATCGCGAGGACCCGATCTATCACAGCACCTACACCGGCCGGCCGCCGGATGAACCGGCCATCCTGGGCGTGGCGCTCAACGAGGTGTTTGTGCCGATACTGCAGAAGCAGTTCCCGGAGATCGTCGACTTCTATTTGCCGCCAGAGGGCTGTTCCTACCGCATGGCGGTGATCAGCATGAAGAAACAGTATCCGGGCCACGCCAAGCGGGTGATGTTCGGCGTCTGGTCCTATCTGCGCCAGTTCATGTACACAAAATTCGTGATCGTCACCGACGACGACGTCAATGTGCGCGACTGGAATGACGTGATCTGGGCGATGACAACCCGGATGGATCCGGTTCGGGACACCACCCTGGTGGAGAAAACACCGATCGACTATCTGGATTTCGCCTCACCGGTGTCCGGCCTGGGCGGAAAGGTCGGCTTCGATGCGACCAACAAATGGCCGGGAGAGACCAGCCGTGAGTGGGGGCGACCGATCGCCATGGACGCCGATGTCAAAGCGCGGGTCGATGCGATCTGGGATGAACTGGGGATTGGGTGATCAATAACCGGCTTGGGAGTTACTAACGCAGAGGGCGCAGAGGACGCAGAGTACACGGAGGTTCTTCGAAGGCGTCGCGGGACCTTTGGGAGATTATTGCGGACAGGATCGCGAAGGGAATTTGAACTCCTCCAAATCGCCAGATC
Source organism: uncultured Gammaproteobacteria bacterium (assembly GCA_963759055.1). Taxonomy (GTDB): domain Bacteria; phylum Pseudomonadota; class Gammaproteobacteria; order Chromatiales; family Chromatiaceae; genus Thiosocius. Next base: position 143,384 of record CAVWYD010000032.1, on the reverse strand, counting down.
GACAACAGTTTTGTATGCACAATCAAGGCTTTGTGTCCTCTGAGTCTTTGAGCCCTTTGCGTTTCTTACTCGGTGACGAACGTGTCCTTCCCGTTCTCAGAACCTGAACCGGCGCACCAATGACTCGAGCTGGTCGGACAGCTGCATCAGGTCATTGCTGACCGAGGTGGTCTGTTCCGCATCGGTTGCCGTGCGTTCGGCCAGCTGGGATATATTGACCACATTGCGGCTAACGTTCTGGGTCACCGCGCTTTGCTCGTCGGCCGCCACTGCCATCTGAACGTTCAGTTCACGGATATGGGCGACGTGCTCGGCGATCAGATTGAGTCCGGAATCTGCCGATTCGACCTGTTGGTAACGCTCTTCCGCACTTTGTTTGGCACGCGTCATTGCGGAAACGGCGTCGCGGGCGCCAAGCTGCAACTGTTCGACGATGTGCTCGATTTCCTGGGTGGACTGGTGCGAGCGATTCGCCAGGGTCCTGACCTCATCGGCGACCACTGCGAAGCCACGTCCGGACTCACCGGCGCGGGCAGCCTCGATGGCGGCATTCAGGGCGAGCAGATTGGTCTGCTCGGCGATCGACTTGATGACATCCAGCACGCCGCCTACGCTCTGGCTGCGGTCTTCCAGACGTTCAATAACCTCGGCGGCGCGCTCAATCTCGCTCACCAGCCTGTTGATCCCTTGTATCGCCTCGTGCGTGGTGCTTGCCCCGTCACTGGCTGTCTTGTCTGCCTCGATCGAGGCATCAGCGGCGCTGGTCGCACCCTCGTGAACCTGAAGTGCCGTCGATTCCAACTCGGTGATGGCCGTGGCCACCGCATCCGTTTCGGCGCGTTGCTGGTCCGCCGCTTCCGCCGTTTGTGAGGACACGCGGGTGATCTGGGCGGCAACGTCTTTAAGACGCCTGGTGTTTTCGGAAACCTCGCGCAGGCTGCCCCCGAACTGGTCCAGCAGGCCGTTGAAAGCCGTCGACAAGGCGCTTACCTCATCATTGCCGGTGACTTTCAGGCGGTGGTTGAGGTCAGAGTCGGTCTGGATCGCGTGCATCGAGGCCCGCATATCACACAGGCGATGCACCACGATGCGGCGCAGCAGCCAGCTGATGATCAGGATGCCGACAACCAACATCAGAACATTGATGGCGCCACTGACCAGAATGTTTTGCTCGATCCGCTTGTCCAACGCGGCCAGCGAATAACTCACGCGCGCCACCCCAAGCACTGTCCCTTCCGAAACAGCATGGCAGGTCAGGCAGTTGGTCCCGCGAAAGTCCTTGGTTGCCACGATCGGGGTCAGCACGGTCACTGTGCGCCCGTTTCCGTCTTTCCCGGTCAGGCTGATTTTTTCACCACCCAGTGCCTTGCGATCCAGTGCGTCCCGGGCTTTCTGCTCGGGATTGCCATCACCGAACACCTCGGTGATCGCCGGGCCGCGCACGATGCGTGCCTCGGTGACGTCATCGTGCGAAAGCACCTTCTGGCGCAGCAATTCGCGTTGCGCCGTCGTCCCGGTCAACATCATGGTGTTGACGCCGTCGAAGTAGGAGCTGGCGGTATCCAGCGCCTTCTGCTGCGCCAACGACTGCACCATGTCTCGCTCGGTAACGGCCATGTGCCAGGTAGTTGCGATCATCAGAGAGACGAAAACGGCTGCCAATGCGAGTGTAATCTTGGTCTGAACCGATATCTGTCTGAGTTTCACCGGGGAGTAATCCTTTGTCCGACATGGGCGCTGATGGAGGTTTTAGCGGCTGATTCTTCAGAACTTTACGTCCCAGGCGCCGCGTTGCGACTGACGATAGGGCGTTCGGGCGGCCCAGGGTCCCCGCGGTTTGTGCGGGCTTGCGCCGGGTCCGTTCGAAGGGCGAGTGAGGCATCTCCAGCCGCTGCCGCTGCGTCGCTCAGTCGATCGTTGCGATAACGGCTTGCTGCGCGCAGCCAAGTCGTCTGTAATGCGGTAATCGCACATACAGACAGGGAGATTGAGATGCAGACCATTCTCTGCATGAACGCCAAGGGCGGCTGTGGCAAGTCCACCATCGCCACCAACCTCGCAACCTGGTATGCCGACGAGGGAAAAAAGGTCGCGATCATGGATTTCGACCCGCAGCGTTCGAGCCTCGACTGGCTCGAGGCGCGCGAGGCTTATGACGGCGTCCCCACGATCGAGGGCGTGAACGCGGTCGCCGGTGAAGCACGGGCCGAGCGCGGCACCGAGGTTGCCCTGCTGGATGCCCCGTCCGGGGTCTACGGCAGCGAAGTGACCCATCTCCTGCGCCGGGCCGATACCCTGCTGGTGCCCGTACTGGCGTCGCCGATCGATATGCGCGCGGCCACCCGTTTCATCGGCGAGCTGCTCAAGTCAGGCCGCATCTCGCGCGGGCAGACGCGGATTGGCCTGATCGCCAACCGCGTGCGAGAAAACACGCGTATCTATCATGAGCTGGAGGCTTTTCTGTCGGAATATGATATCCCGCTGCTGACCCACCTGCGGGAAAGCCAGAATTACATCCGCGCCGCAGAGACCGGACTCGGGATCTTCGAGCTCGCGCCCTCGCAGGTTGCCGCAGACGTGGTGCAGTGGGATCCGGTGATCGAATGGCTGCGCCGCGGCTGACTGGAGCGCTAGCGGCGGCCGCGCTGCTCGGCTTCCAGCCGTTGCAGGCCGGCCAGGCCGATGTCCTGAAGGTCGATATTCGTCCCGCGGCGGAGGTCGGCCGTTTCGATCTGGACGTCACATTGAGGCATGCCGACAGCGGTTGGGATCATTATGCAAATCGCTGGGAGGTCCTGGCGCCCGACGGCCGCGTGATTGCAACCCGTGTGCTGGCCCATCCGCATGAGCATGAGCAACCTTTCACGCGCGGGTTGTCCGGGGTGCGGATTCCTGCTGAATTTACCTGGGTAAGGTTGCGCGGACACGATCTGGTTCATGGCTACGGTGGGCGCGAGGTGACCCTGAGCGTGCCACGACACTGACTTAAGGCCTTAGATCCGGGATCAGATCGCCGGGATGGCGCTCAGTGCCTGCCTGATATCCCCGATGTCGCGAACGTGAACGGCCTGCAGCCCCGCGGCGCGCGCGCCCTCGACATTCTCCAGCAGATCGTCGAAGAAGAGAACCGACCCGGGTTCTACGTCGATTTCCTTTGTGACCGTTTCGAAAGCCGCGCGTTCGGGTTTCCGCAGTCCGAGGTCCGGTGAGGAAAAGATTCGATCGAACGCGGATACGACATTCGGGAAGGCCTCCGTCCAGGTGGCCTGGTGGGTCCGGCTGGTGTTCGTGAAGGCGTAGCAGGGCAGATGCCTTCTTGCCGATTCGACCAGTCGCAGCGACTCCGGGATTTCGCCGACCAGAATGGCATTCCACCCCTCCGCAATCTCGCGGTCGCTGGCGTCGAGCTGGAACACCTTGCGCAGATGGTCGAAATACCCGGATGCGGCCAATTCGCCGCGTTCATGTTGTCTGAAGGGTTCATCGACTGCCAGGCGACCGCGCATCTGTTCGATCGACAGTCTCGACCGCGGTTCCCAGCACCGCAGTGCGCGCTCGACACTGATGTCTATGACTACCCCACCGAGATCAAACAACAAGGCCTCAATCTGATGATGTGATGCCGCCATGGCCACTGCTGCTGGTTTCTGCGAATTGTTCGGTGAGTCGTACAAGCCGCCTGTGGCGGCGACCGGAGTTCGCAAAACAGGCCTCTTCTTTGATTGTCCCGCGTAAAGCGGAAGCATATAGGTTCAGTTGAAAAGGGCAAGGACCGGTATTCGAGATCTCTGCGCGCTGAGTATTCCGGGGATTCACAGGTTCGTCGGGGCGGATCCTGCGCGGTCGCCAACGTGGACCCAGGTGGCTTCAGCGGCCCGGCCCATGCGGTTTCGTCAGGTTTTTCACGGCCGGGCCGATATCTTTGCGTATGACGTTCCGATCAGTTAAATGGCTCTTAAGCCTGTGGGTGCTGTTTGCCCTTTTGCAGCCTGCGAATGCGGTCCCTGACGATGCGCGCGTCTTTGTGTTGCATTCATACAGTCAGGAATACCCATGGACCAGGCGCCAGCATGAGGGTTTCATGCAAGAGCTGGGTGCCGGCGGTAAGGCCGACATGGTGGTCGAGACCGAGTATCTGGACACCAAGCGACACCCTTACACGTCGGAATACGCTGCCCAATTCGCCAGTTATCTGCACTTCAAGTACGCAGACTTTTCGCCCCAGCTGATCTACGTGTCCGACGACAATGCGCTGGATTTTGCCCTCAGGTATCTTGGTCGGCTGTTTCCCGACACGCCCGTGTTCTTTTCCGGCGTTAATGATTATTCCGTGCGGGAGCGTTTCGGCGAGCGCGCCGTAACCGGCGTGTTTGAAAAGAAGGAGATTGCCCCGAACCTGAGCCTGCTGGCGGGTATGGGGCGCGAATTGCGCGAGATCGTCGTGGTCGGAGACGCCTCTGGCACCTATCGCGCGATCGAGCGCGAGATAAGGCTTGAGCTCGAAGGGTATCCGGACACCAAGGCGCGATTCGTCGCCAGCGAACATATCGAAGAAATTCTCGACGGTCTGCACAAGGCACCGGAGGGAGCCTTGTTCCTGACCACCCTGGGCGGAGTGCACAGCCACGACGGCCAGACATTGACGCTGCGGGAAACAATCCGGCGCATTGTGGCGACCCGGCCGAGGGTCGTCATCAGCATGGAGGATGTCTATCTCTTCGATGGGGTGCTCGGCGGTTTTGTCACCAGTGGTGTGCGTCAGGGCGCGTCAGCGGCAAGGCTCGTACAACATTACCTTGCCGGGGACGGTTTGTTGCCTCCGCTTACCAGTAGTCCCAACGAATATCTGATCGACATGCGCCAGTTGACTGCTCATGGCCTGCGCTTGCCGGCAGCGATCAGGGACGAGGCCACGCTGTTGAACCAGCCGCCTTCATTCTATCAGCGGTACCGAGCAGCGATACTTGGTGCGCTGATCCTGCTGCCTGGCCTCTTGATATTGTCCCTGACCGCCTTTTTGTACCTGCTGTCGCGAAAGAACCGGCTGATCCAACAGCGCTCTGTGGCATTCGCAGAACAGGCGGCGATTGCGCTGCGGGCAAAGGACAGTGTCAATGAAGCCCAGCGACTCGCCCGGCAGGGCAGCTGGGACTGGAATATCGCGACCGGTGAATTTGCCGCATCCGACGGTCTGGGTTATCTGTGCGGCATGCGGCCGGGTGACTGCGGCGCAACCCTCGATTGTTTTCTCGACCGCATGTCCGCCGAAGAGGCAGATACCTTCTCGGCGATGATCGCCGAGGTTCGCAAGACGGGTGAATCGCGGGATTTCATGCACCGCCTCGAGATCGCCGACGGAACCTCGAGGATCGTCCGCGAGACGGTCAGGGCGATCACTGACGACAACGGGATACCACGACGTCTGATCGGCACCGTGCAGGATGTCACCGAGCAGCATCTGGCGGAAAGCCGCCTGCGGGAAAGCGAGGATAAGTACCGCCGGCTTTTCGAACTCTCAGAGGATCCGATGTGGCTGATCGTCGGCCGAAAGTTCGTCATGGCGAACAAGGCCGCCAGTCGTATGCTGGGCTACGATACGATGGCTGAAATGCTCGGCAACCATCCTTCCCAGATGTCTCCCGAGTTTCAGCCTGACGGCCGCCCGTCAAAAGAGAAAGCCGACGAGATCATGCAGACCACTTATGCGACCGGATACCATCGCTTCGAATGGATGCATAAGAAGCAGGACGGCTCGGTCTTTCCGGTCGAGGTCTCGCTGACCAAGGTTCCGTATGAGGGCGAAGATGCGCTGTTCTGTATCTGGCGTGACATCACCGAGGTCAAGTCCGTACAGAAGGCCCTGGAGGACAAGAGTATCTATCTGGACGGCATGCTGAGGGCCTCGGAAAAGGTGGCGATCGTCGCTACCGATGCCGCGGGGAAGATCCGGTATTACAACCCCCCCGCTGAGAGAATCTTCGGTCTGCCGGCCTCCGAGGCGTTGGGCGCGAACCTGCAGGAAATCCACCGGGTCGGTGGTGTCGATGCGAAACGAAACCTGATCGGCCTCGAGTTGGCCAGGGACCATGGCGAATACAGCTTCACCATGGAAATGCCGCGTGAGGATGGTGTGCATTTCGTGGACGCACGCATCTCGCCGATCTTTCGCGGCAACAGTGACTTTGCCGGCTACATGCTGATGTGCGAAGACGTCACTGATCAGCGTCGTGCGGCAGAACTCATTGAATACCAGGCCAGCTACGATTCCCTTACCGACCTGCCCAACCGGCGCCTGTTTTCGGATCGCTTGCACCAGTCCCTGGCGCATGCCCGCCGGCACGGTCATCGGGGCGCGGTGCTTTTTTTCGATCTCGACAATTTCAAGAACATCAACGATTCACTGGGTCACCCGGTGGGTGACGAACTCCTGCGGATGGTGGCCATGCGCATCATGACTTCGGTGCGCGACGAAGACACGGTGGCGAGGTTGGGCGGCGATGAGTTCGTCGTGCTGTTGCCGGAACTTGCGATGGAGGCCGAGGAGGCCGTCACCGACGTGCAGCTGCTGGCCGAGAATATGCGCCGCGAGCTCAGTGAGCCTTACCACATCGATTCTCACGAGCTGCATGTGACGTCCAGTGTCGGAATCGCCCTGTTTCCATACCGCGATGAAAGCCCGGACGTCATCCTCCGTCAGGCCGACACCGCGATGTACCGGGCGAAGGAGTCCGGGCGTGACGCCGTGCGCTTCTTCCTGCCAAGTATGCAGCAGGCCGCCGATGAGCGACTGCAGACGCTCAATGAGTTGCGGCGTGCACTGCCGCGTTCCGAGTTTCGCCTGTTCTATCAGCCGCAGTTCAATGCCGAAAGCCGGCTCTGTGGTGCCGAGGCGCTGCTGCGCTGGCAGCACCCCGAGCGTGGTCTGGTGGCGCCGGGCGAATTCATTGGTCTGGCCGAGGAAAGCGGGCTCGTGGTTGAGATCGGCGATTGGGTATTGCACGAGGCCCTCACGCAACTTCGCCGCTGGCAGGCGTCCATGCCGGGTCTGTACCGAGGGCGCGTGGCAGTCAATGTCAGTGCCCTGCAGTTCCGGCAGGCGGATTTCGTACATAAGGTCGAAAGGGCCCTGGGTGATACCGGTGCCATGCCTGCCAGCCTGACGTTGGAGATGACAGAGAGCATCCTGCTGGAGGACTTCGACGAGACGGTTGAGAAGATACAGGCCCTCAAGCGCCTGGGCGTGCGTTTCGCGCTGGACGATTTCGGCACCGGCTACTCATCACTCTCCTATCTCAAGCGCCTGCCTGTCGATGAGCTCAAGATTGATCGTTCCTTCGTGCGTGACATGATCGAAAATGCGAATGATGCCGCTCTGGTCGAAACCATCATGACGATGGCCCGGCATATCGGTCTGGAAGTCGTGGCTGAAGGCGTGGAAACTGCCGAAGTCATGGGCTTTCTGAGTGAGCGGGGCTGCCCTGTGTTCCAGGGTTATTATCTCGGCAGACCTTGCGCCGCAGACGAGTTCGCCGACAGGTTCCTGTCGCCGCTCAACCAGACTGATCCCCTGAAACAGCTGAATCCACGCGCCGTCTGAGCGTCATGCAAGTTTCAGGTCTGGCTTGACGTCGTCCCACCGGCCAAATCTTTTTCCGTCGTTTGCCAACTCAACCAGATCGGACGCGGTTTGTGCCTGTATAGCCTGCAAATTGCATGAAGGCGGACGGATGAATTGACGTCCGTAGCATCAGGAACGGCGTTTGATGAATTCCAACCTTCGATTTCTGCGTTGCAGTTTGTCCTGATTGGGCTCACGCCGCGTTGGCCTTCACATTTGTGCCGATCCCCCTCAAACCATAGCTAAGGCTATGCTTTTTCGGCCGATCAGCCCAACTGCCTCGCCCAACACGCCCTGATTCCGAATCCCTTCATGCAATTTGCAGGATAGCTCGTGGGGAATCTGTTATTTTGCACGGCACACAAGTTTGGACGGAAAAAAAGGAACCGAGCATGCCCAGATTTATCCATTTCTCACTGTTGTGTTTGCTGTTTTTTACGGCCGCGGGATCCAACGCGATGGAGGCCGCGAGTGACTCCGCATTGACGCGTATTCAGCAGCGGGGCCAGTTGATACTCGGGACGTCCGGAAATATGCCGACAATGACCCAGGTCGACGCGTCCGGAAAGGTCACGGGATTCGATATCGACATCGCACGGCTCATGGCCAACTCGATGGACGTCAAGCTTGTGACCAAGGTGATGCCGTTCAGTGAGCTTTTGCCTGCACTCGAGGCAGGCAAGGTGGACGTGGTGATCTCGAACGTTACCATCACGCCGAAGCGTAACCTGCGGGTTGCCTTCGTCGGCCCCTATATGACCTCCGGAAAGTGCATTGTCACGAAAGACAGGGCCCTGGCAGAAGCCCAGAAATCGCCGGACCTGAATACACCCGCTACAAGGCTGGCGGCCCTCAAGGGGTCCACCAGTGAGGACTTCGCCAGAGAGCTTTTCCCGCAGGCGACCATCGTTACTGTGGACGACTACACCGAAGCGGCCGGCATGGTAAAGGACGGCAAAGTGGGCGGCATGCTGACAGACTATCCGATCTGCATGGCGACGCTGAAAAGCAACCCGGATTCGGGGTTTGTCTCGTTATTCTCCCTGCTCACCTACGAGCCTATCGGCATCGCATTGCCGCCTAACGATTCCCAGTTCATCAACTGGACAAACAATTTTCTGCAGCGGCTGGACGGTACCGATACCCTGAAGGGGCTCGGCAAGCTGTGGTTCGGTGAGGCCAATATAAAGCGCTAGTCGCTTTTTGTCGGAAGAAGATCATTGATATGCAAATACCCGTCAACAAGAAGGTCGTATGCATTACCGGCAGTGTGTGGACCGGAAGCCGGAGTGCGCCCCGCCGCATGCTGGTGAAAGACGGATTTCGCCGCCCCATCTGGTTCACCACGGGTCGGCCGATGACCGACGCGCAATACCGGCAGATCTCTGCGACCCAGTTCCATATCGCGAGGGCGAAAAAGAACGTGGTCGCGCATATCGAATATCGCGGGAGCTTCATCGGCGTGATGCGGGACGATTTTGAGACCGCAATGGCCAGCGCAAAACAGGGTGTTCTCGTCGTTGGACCGCCCGAGATCGCAGCGCAGCTGGCCGCCGGGCTTCCCCACGCCAAGGTTTTTTCACTCAAGGATGCGGGCATGGACCTGTCTGAACATCTGGATGCTGCGCAGCGGGCGGGTCAGTTGCATCGAATCGATGTCGATGTGCTTGCGCCCGGGGCTTGGACCGAGGTTCATCGCGCCATGGCGGAGATCATTGGCATTCCGCTGACGGAACAGTCGATCTGATTTGGTCGAAACGATGCCTTGCCGGCGCCGGAAAGACCGGTAGCCAACGCCTGTTTTATCGGATGTCGCCGCAAGCCTGCAGGCCGCTTGCCAGATCGGGATAGCGAAGCTTCACGCCCAGCTCCCTGATCATCTTGCGGTTGTCGAGGCGGCGCGATTCAGCCAGGTACGACAGCATGCCCTGGGACAGGGTGGCTCGCGCCTGGGTCAGGCTGACCAGCGGTGGGCGTGGCAGGCCGTAGCGGTCGGCTACCCGGTCGAAATAGTCGCGCATGTTCCCCGGATTGCCGTCGCTGACATTGTAGACTTCGCCGTCCGCGCCGCGTGTCATCGCCGCTTCACATACAGTCACCAGATCGTCGATATGGATCCGGTTGGTCCACGGGGCCTCGTCTTCGCCGATCATCGGGATCTGTTGTTCTATCCGGCTGATGGGAAGTTTGCCGGGGCCGTAGATCCCGGCGACGCGCAGGATGACGACCTCACCCCGTCCTGCCTGACGCCAGACGCACAGCTGCTTTTCGGCATCATGGCGACGGCGGGCACGATCGACCTGCGGATCGACCGGGCGGTGTTCATCGACCCATTCGCCGTTACAGTTCCCATAGACCCCGGTCGTACTGACATAGACGATCCGGTGATGTGTGCCGACCGACAACGCTGAGAGAAATCGCTGCATTCGAGGGTCGTAGCTGCCAGACGCCGGGGGTGGGGCCAGATAAAAAATCCGCTGCTGATCGTGTCTACCGGTCAGTGACGGGGACTGATGGTCGAGATCGACCGCCTCGGCATCCATGCCTGCCTTCGACAGCAGCGCGACGCTTTCCGGACTTCTCACCAGACAGCGTACGGCCTCGCCGTTGCGCAGCGCGCGCAACGCGATTTTTCGTCCCACATCACCGCAACCGACGATTAGCATGCGTACCTCACGGTTTTATTAGCCTTTGAAATCAAGGAGAATCGCAGAGTTTCGCACTCCGTGTAGCAGGGAACCATGACTTTTACCGTCACGATCAGCACCACTGGGCATCAGTTCGAGGCCGAGGAAAACGAGACCATTCTCGATGCAGCCATCCGTCAAAATATCGGTCTGCCCTACGGCTGTCGCAATGGCCGCTGCGGTTCCTGCGCGGCCGATCTGGTCTCCGGTGAAGTGACTTACTACGGTGCGCCACCTGCGCTGGAGGAGGCAGGCGAGGGTAAGTGTCTGCCCTGCCAGGGATTTGCGGCCAGCGATCTGACTCTTGCGGTGCGCGAGGCCGAATCGACGGCCGATCTGGAGATCAAGCTCCTGCCGTGTCGGGTGCAGGCAGTCGACCACCTCACCCATGACGTGGTGCGGCTGCTGCTCAAGCTGCCGGACAATCAGCGTCTGCAGTTTCGTGCAGGCCAGTATCTGGACTTCCTGCTTGCCGACGGTCGCCGACGGGCGTTTTCGATCGCCAATGCGCCGCATGATGATGAATTCATCGAACTGCATATTCGTCATGTCGACGGCGGCGAGTTCACCGACTGGGTTTTCAGTCAGATGAAGGAACGCACCATCCTGCGTATCCAGGCCCCCCTGGGCACTTTCACGCTCGACGAAGGCTCCTCGCGACCGATGATCTTCATGGGTGGAGGCACAGGTTTTGCGCCACTCAAGGGTCAGATCGAACAGGCATTTGAGGCCGGAATCGATCGTCCGATGGTGTTGTATTGGGGCGTGCGGGCGCAACGTGATCTGTACATGCCGGAGTTGCCGGAGCGATGGGCGGACGAACACCCCAACTTCAGCTTTGTTCCGGTGTTGTCGGAGCCGGATGCGGGCTGGCAGGGACGCAGCGGCTGGGTGCACGAGGCCGTCCTCGAGGACATCCCGGATCTCTCAGGTCACGATCTGTACATGGCCGGACCGCCGCCCATGGTCAATGCGGCGCGTGAAGCCTTCCGCGCCGCCGGCATGCCGGACGATCAGATGCACTACGATTCATTCGACTACGCCGAGGATACGCGCGCCAAGTCGGCCGACTGACACCCTTTGGCTCAGTTTGACGAGGGTTCGGCCTCTGGGCGTGGAACACCGCGTATCGGCGGCAGGTCGGGTTCCCCCCCGAGCATCGGCCGGTTGACCTTGGTCTTGCCAATCTGGTGTGGCAGCGGAACGGGCTCGGGCCCGCCGGTCCCGGACAGGCCACGCCGATAGACCTCGATCGCCTTTTGGGGCTCCTCCATGCGCTCCAGCAGCTGCCCGAGCTCGCGATAGGCCTGTGCAGGTCCGTTGCGACCGATACAGGCCTCCAGGTAACCACGCGCCTTGCCCCACAGCTGTGCACGCAGACTGAGGCGACCCAGGGTGAGCAACAGGGCCGGGTCATCCGGGTGATCAATCAGCAGCTTCTCCATCTCGGACAGGTGCTTGCCGGGCTCCGCCAGTTCCAGCAGGCCATAGGTCTCGATCAGGTCGGCATTCCAGTTTTTGCGCAGCGCATCGCGCAGCAGTTTTTCTGCCTTGGCGTCCTGCCCGCTCTCCTGCAGGTAGCCGGCATAGTCGCCGAGCAGCCGGGGTTCGCTGCGCAGGGCGCGCGGCACATCGGCCCAGGCCATGCCCAGGCGCCGCTCATCACCTGCCAGAAAAGCCTGTTCCAGCAGGGCGCCGTGGGTTCGGATCTCCAGACGCTGCAGCTCCGGTTCATCCTCGACCTTGCGGCGGCGCAACTCGGGCAACAACTCGCGCAGGTGCTCCCAGTCCCCGAGCTGTTCGTAAAGTCTGCGCAGCAGGCGCAGCACATAAGTGTGTTTCGGGGCGACACTGCGCAGATGCTTGAGGGTCGCCAGGGCCTGTTCGAGCTGGTGGTCGGCCAGCTGCAGTTCCGCCTGGGTGAGGCTCACCGCCACATCGGCCGAGGGCATGGTCTCATGGGCCAGACGGATATAGCCGTCGCGGCGGTCGTGCGCGCCCTGTAACTGCGCCGCACGCGCGGCGGCCAGGTAATTCAGCAACGGCGTTTCGGAACGGTCGGCAAAGCGCACCAGGCGTTTCTCCGCACCGCGCCAGTTTCCCTCGGACATCTCCAGCAGACCGCGGGTCATGGCCTGCTGCGCCAGGCGTGAGCCGCGCTTCTGTTGCCATTGGCGCACGTCGTGCGGCAGATGCAAGGTGCGCACCAGCAGGCGAATACCGAAATACATCAAGCCGAACAGTGTCGCCAGCAACAGCAGCAGCAATGCCAGGCTCATCTCGACGGTGTAATTGCCGAACGACATCAGCACATAGCCGCTGTCATGCGTGAGCACCACGCCGATCCCGGCGCCGATAAGCACGAACAGCCAGACTTTGAGCAGGGCTCTCATGGTTACTCAACCCCGCTTGGGGCGACGTCTTCCATCAGCTTCTGGCGCACCTGCAGGGCACGCAGTGACTGGCTGACATCGGGCATCTCGGGGCGGATGTCTATCTTGACCATCTCAGCGAGGGCCTTGGCGATGGCGGCTGCACTGCCATTTTCGGGGTCAAAATACTTCGCCAGCCAGTCGGCGGCGATGTTCAGGTTGTCCCGGAACAGGTTCTGATCATCGCGTGCCAGGCCAAGGCGCGCAGCCTCCATATGCAGCCTGAGATTTTCGTACAGGAAGAACTGTTGCTCGGGTGCGAGCATGGCCTGTACCGGCTTGTCGCGCTCCCTGATGCGCACCGAATCCTTGAACCCGGCCCAGACATCGTCAAGCAGGGTTTCCCAGTTCCGCTTGCCTGGTTCCTGACCGGTGCGCTCGGGAAGCGTGCGCTCGGGACCGATAGTGGCATTGGCGATCTTGAGTTGCGGTATCTGTTCAATCAGGGCCGACAGTCGGGCCGACAGGCCGGCACTGTCGGGGGCCTCAAAGGTGCTGAGCTTGGCGATATCGCGAGCAATCTGCTCGCGCACACCGGCCCAGCCCGGGTCTTTGGTGTCACGCAGGCGCTGGTCGGCCAGTCCCAGGGCGACGCGTGCGCTTTCGGTGTCACGGGCCAGGATCAGGCGGTCATTGGCGATCCGCAGCAGATACTCTGCCTCCGCGACCATCCATTGCGTGCCCGAACGACCGACCCGGCGGTGCACGTCGGCCACCGCCGCGCGCAATTCCGCCTCGCGCTCCTGCAGGTTTACATTTTCTTCCGCAAGTCGCTGTTCCTGCTGCTGGAAGGCAGCACGTGCCTCATCCACAGCGGCCTGCTGCTTGGCCAGCGCACCGCTTTGCTGGCCAAGCGCGGCCTCCTGCGCGCGCACGGCATCGCTGGCGCTGCTCACCGCCTGGCTGAGAGTCTGCTGTCGGTTCTGTGCTTCACGCAGGCGCGCATCCATGGCGGCCAGGTCGTCATTGATCTTCAACCACTGCTGGTAGCCGAAAAAGGCCGCGACGCCGACCGCAATCAGGGCCAGGATGGCCACGGCCAGGGGCAGGGCGTTTCCCCTCCTCGGCTTCTCGCGCACCTCGTTGGCGGCCGGTTCGGTGGCCGCATCTGAAGTGGTTGCGGCCTCGTCTGGCTCGGGGCCTTCGTGGTCAGGTGTCACGTCGATCACGACGCCCGGTTTTGGTTCTTCGTCATTCATTCTGAGTGGTTTACCGGATTGCAGTTGTGTGGTTTTATCGATGTTGTGGTGCTAAGACTAGCAAAGGCATGGCCGCGGCGACATCTTTGCCGCAAACGGTCAAGTCCGACAGGCTGCTAGCGCAGAGATTCCTCAACTTCGCACAAAGTGGCCAGCAGATCGGCATCTGTCGCGGAATTTGCCACATGGACATCCTCGCAGCCACGCTCGATGACGTATTTGGCCATGCGCTGGCTGACCACGATGATCGGTGTGGTCTGCAGGCGCTGGGCACCCTCGCTGCCAAGCAGGGTGAACAGATTGTCGACGATCGCGTTGCTGGTCGCGACCACGACATGCACCAGCTGCTCCCAGCCGCGTACCAGGTTGGAGGCCGCCGCCTGCCTTTCTGGCAACACGCGCCGGTAGACCTCCACCACGTGCACCTCGGCGCCACGTTCTCGTCAGGGTATCAGGCAAGAGTTCGCGACCGCCGTTGCCGCGCAGGATAAAGATCGATTTGCCCTCAACGGCCTGCAGGGCCGGCAGGGCCAGCAGCCCATCGCTGTCCATGCGTTCTGGAACCAGGGTCGGTTCGAGTCCGCTGTTGCTCAGGGCGCGGGCGGTGGCGCTGCCGACCGCGGCGATACCGATGTCCAGGGGCAGCTGCTCGGGCAGGAGCGGAAAGGCGTATTGCACCGCATTGGCGCTGACGAATATCAGTACATCTGCCCCGCTGGCACCCCTGAGTTCGGCGCGCGCAGCGCCCTTGTCGGCAGGACCGCGGATCTCGATCGCCGGAAACCGCACCGGTCGGCCGTGCGCGGCCTGTATCAGTTCACACAGGCCCTCCGATTGATGCTCCGGCCGGGTGACCAGCACGCTCAGTCCGGCCAGATCGCAAGGTGGTTTCGCCGTGCTCAAGGGCTTAATCGGCGTAGAGTTCGCGCAGGATCTTGCCGGCACCGTGCTGCAGGAGCTCTTCTGCCAGCGCGGTGCCAAGGCGCTCCGCATCGGCTTCGGGGCCTTCGATCTCAGCGCGTACGATCTCGCTGCCATCGACCGTACCCACCAGGCCGCGCAGTTTCAGCCCGCCATCGTCCAATGTGGCGTGACCGCCGATGGGCACCTGGCAGCCGCCTTCAAGCCGGCGGTTCATGGCGCGCTCGGCCTGCACGCGGGTGGCGGTCGGCGCATGGTGCAACGGCTGCAACAGGGCGTTTACCCGTGCATCTTCAGTTCGGCATTCGATGCCGATCGCGCCCTGGCCGATGGCTGGCAGGCTGTCGTCGGTAGAGATAAAGCTGCGGATGCGTTCGGCGAAACCGAGTCGCAGCAGGCCGGCCGAGGCCAGGATGATGGCGTCGTACTCACCCTCGTCGAGCTTTCGCAGGCGGGTGTTGACGTTGCCGCGCAGCGCGACGACCTCCAGATCCGGTCGACGGTCCGCCAGTTGACACTGGCGCCGCAGGCTGGAGGTCCCGACCCGGGCGCCCTGCGGCAGGGCGACCAGGCTGGCGTGATGATTGGATACGAAGGCGTCGCGCGGGTCCTCGCGCTCGAGAATCACGGACAGGTGCAGTCCGTCTGGCAGCTCCACCGGGACGTCTTTCATGGAATGCACGGCGATATCGGCATCGCCGGACAGCATGCGTTCTTCCAGTTCCTTTACGAACAGCCCCTTGCCCCCGATCTTGGCCAGCGGGGTGTCCAGGATCTTGTCGCCCTGTGTGCTCATGCCGAGTATCTCGACCTCGAGTCCGGGATGGGCGCGCCGCAGCGCATCCGCGACGTGCTCGGCCTGCCACATGGCAAGCGGAGATTTACGAGTGGCGATGCGGATTTGCTGATCAGACATTGGAGTGCTGCTGGAATCTGTCGGGAAAGGCGCCAATGCTACTGCCTGACGGGGCATCTGACAAAGGTGTCCGGCAGGCAACCGGGTTAGAATCGCGCCCCAAATTGTTAGGAGATCCTGTGATGAAGAAGCGACTGTTGGCCTTGTTGCTGTTCATTGTTCCCCTGAGTGTGCTGGCTGCACCGGCAGAGGGACGATAAAGCATGTCGGGCGAAGAGATTTTTGAATGCAGTCTGGAAGATTTTGAAGAGCGGGTGCTGGCCGCCTCGCACGAAAAGCCCATCCTGGTCGATTTCTGGGCCGACTGGTGCGCGCCCTGCCATGCGATCACCCCGCACCTGAATAGGGTGATGGGTGATATGGACGGCTCGATAAGATTGGCGAAGGTCGAGGTAGACGAGGGCGAAAACATGAAACTGGCCGGTCGATACCGCTTGCGTGGATTCCCGACCATCATGCTGTTTCATGCCGGCAAAGAACTGGGCCGTTTCAGCGGAGCACGGGCGTCGCACTGGATTGAGGACTGGATAGAGCAGCACCTCGCACCCAAGGGGAAGTCCAACAACCCATGACTGACCATCTTGAGTCCAGAATTCGTCATCTCAGCGCTACAAAGCTTTGCAATGGCCGGCTGTTACGCGCACTTTGCGCCTTCATCTGACGAATTCTCAATCTCAATCTGCGCCGGCGAGGTTTTTAGAACCCCCCAGCGGGAATCTGATTCTTCTGAAATTCAGGTTTTTTGCGTCGGGGGCGATAACAAATACAGCGTTAGACTTGGTCGGTGCCGCGGCATCGCATGGTCGATCCTCCTCTGGCGCTGAAAGGCGCATTCAGGGTCTACCCCTTATCCGGGCAGACCCTTTTTTTATGCTGAGCCGAATATCCTCCACTGAGCGCGGACAAAAAAGGGGCGGTTGTCCGCCCCTTGGGTAATACGCCGAATTTTATGAAGACAGCGAGGGATCCAGCTCACTACTGCCGACTGCCCGCTGGTAGGCGAAGGCGCTGTCGCCGCCGGATGCCTGTGGCGCCGCGCCGGCACCAATCAGGGTCGGGAACAGGTCAGCTGAGCCAACCGACTCCTGGTAGGCGAAGCCGCCGCTGTCGCCGGTATTGACGCTCACAACGCCTTCGGTAGCCAGGGTCGAGTAGAGCTCAGCCGAACCGACGGCCTTTTCGTAGTCAAACGACTGGGCCTGGGTGATGCCGGAGGCAAGGATCAGGGTAGCTGCGATAATGGTTTTCATGTTCGTTTCTCCGTTTGGGTTTGAAGGTTTGGAACGCGTTTTGCGTTCTTGCCCATAGAGACCCGGGTGAACATGGATTCTTTTCAATTTTTTTCTGTTGGCCTGATGCCCGCTGTCTTGTATGGGTGCGCCTGATGGCGCCCGATAATGTTGTGCGCTGGCGCGCTGAGCCCAGCGCATCTCAAAAGAATCCGCGCGACAGCGCACGAGAATCAATCCGATTCGCCCAACCAATCCTGTGGCTTCAGGAACACCTCATACAACTCCGCCTCTGCCGTTCCCGGCTCCGGGCGCCAGTCATAACGCCAGGTCACCAGCGGCGGCAGCGACATGAGGATGGACTCGGTGCGCCCGCCGGTCTGCAGGCCGAAGATGGTGCCGCGGTCGTAGACCAGGTTGAACTCGACATAGCGACCGCGTCGATACAGCTGGAACTCCCGCTCCCGCTCACCGTAGGGCGTGTCTTTGCGCTTCTGAACGATCGGCAGATAGGCGGGCACATAGTGATCGCCGACGCTCTGCATAAAAGAAAACGAACGCTCGAAGCCCCATTCGTTGAGATCATCGAAAAACAGGCCGCCGACACCTCGGGGTTCGTCGCGGTGCTTGAGGTGGAAGTACTCGTCACACCACTTCTTGTAACGCCGATAGACATCCTCGCCGAACGGGTCGCATGCAACTTTTGACGTCTGATGCCAGTGGACCACGTCTTCGCGGTTTCCGTAATAGGGGGTCAGATCGAAGCCGCCGCCAAACCACCAGACCGGATCGGTACCCGGTTTCTCGGCGATGAAGAAACGCACATTGGCGTGCGAGGTGGGCACGTAAGGGTTGTGTGGGTGTATTACCAGCGAGACGCCCATCGCCTGGAAGCTTCGGCCGGCAAGCTCCGGGCGTTGTGCAGTGGCCGAGGGTGGTAGCCCTTCGCCGAATACATGTGAGAAGTTCACCCCGGCCTTTTCGAAGACGTTGCCACCTTCGAGCACCCGTGAGCGGCCGCCACCGCCCGCGGCGCGTTCCCAGCTGTCTTCCCGAAACCCCTGGCCGTCTTCGGCGGTGAGTGCGGCACAGATTCTTTCCTGCAGGTCCAGCAGGTATGTCTTGACGGCGTCTTTATCGGGATGGTCGGGCATGGTGATGCTCGTTCGGCTGCGAAAGGTGGGGCAATTTGAACAGAGTCGGCAAGTTTCCCTCAACCGCCCGTCTGCAAATTGCATGAAGGCTGGTGTTTTGCATCCGCAGCTGAAGAGTGCAAGCGGCTGCGGTCTCGGGCGATTTTGAGCTATGTAGAATCGGCGCCTTGTCTGGCCTCCGCCGGAATCTCTTTTGCCGTCAGCGGCAGTTTCGGACTCTCCAGCGGAAGCTCCACATGATTGGCCAGGCGTTCGCCCATGATCGCGGATAGGTTCTTGAACAGAAAATAGGCGCTGCGCGGGAAGAATCTGGCTATCCGCTGCAGACGGCCCCAATCCAGCGCCAGCACCTCGGCCTCTCCGACGGCGGTGGCAGTGGCCACCCGCGGTTTTCCGCACATCAGCGCCGCCATGCCGAACACATCACCGGTGGAGGCTATCTTCACAGCATCCGCGCTGCCGTCTGTCTTGACTGTCTCCACGGCCACCCTTCCGCGCAGCAGGATAAAGATGGCGTCGCCGACTTCGCCCTGCTGCATGATCTTTGCGCCATCATGAAAAAGCGAAACCTTGCCGAGCAGGATCACCCGACGAATCTGCAAGGTGCGCATGTCGCGAAACAAGGGACATCGATCACGCAGCTCACGACGCACGTTTGTGCTCAGCATGTCCCAAAGGGTTATCAAAGGGATATACGAAAGCAGGATGGGCGCCAGCACGAAAGTCGCAAGGAAAGCGAACAGCATGGTCATCGCGCTCAGCAGCCCAAAGTAATAAATGGGTGGAAAATCTGATAGTGCAAGGGTGCTGAAGCCGGCGGCAAGCGCCAATGTGGCGGTGCCGATGGGGCTTGCCTCATCCCGGATGGTTCTTGATACCGCAATAACCCTGTCGGTCCCGCCGCGGAAATGCTGGTTGTAACGGACCATGAAATGCATTGTGTGGTCGATCCCGACGCCGATGGCGATCGCTGCAATCATCGAGGTTGCCGAATCCAGGGGGATGCCGGCAAAGCCCATCACGCCGAACAGCGCAGCGATCGGGAAAAGATTGACGACCACCGCGATCAGGCCTGCCTTGGTGGTCATGAACAGCAGTGCGACCACAGCGAAGATTGCGAATACGATAAAAATCAGGGAGCGGATCTGACCGGACATGAGGTAGCTCACGGCGTTGTCCGCCAACACCGACTCACCGGTTATGGTCAATGCCAGGTCGGGGTCGATCCGTTTGGCGATATACTCCTCGATATCGCGGAGCACCGAGCTCAGTTGCGCAGACTCGGCGACACTGTGGCGCACCACGATACTTGCCCTGCTGCGGTCTTCGGACAGATACTCGGCGACGTCATCCGGGCCGACAAACAGCATCAGCGTTTCGACGACATCGTCTTCGAAGGGCAGTTCCGGCTCCCCGGTATCATTGACCGCGCTGTTCAGCATCGACATGTAGTCGGCGAAGGACATGCTGTGATCGAGGGCCGGGTGACCCGCGACGAACATCTGGATTTTTTCCAGTTCCCCGAGATAATGAGCGCGCTCAAAAACACCATCGACGTGTCCGTCGACAACGATCTGCAGGGTGTATAGCCCCGCAAGCCTGACCTTCAGCTGCTCGATTCGTTGCTGAATCGGTGAGTCGGGCGCGAGGTAATTCAATATGCTGTTATTGATCTGAAGCGATGTTGCAAAGTAGAGACAGCCAATAACGGCTGCGGCGCTGAGAATCAGAAATGTCTTGCGTCGCGCAAGAATGACGTTGGTCATGAACGTCGAGATCTTCCGATACAGGGTGCTGGACCAGCCTGAGCTGTCCTGGTTGGTCTGTTCCCCGAATATCCCCAGAAGCACGGGTACCAGCACTGCGGTGAGAAAGAAGTTGATGGCCAGTCCGGTTGAAGCCACCAGTCCGAACTCCCTTACCAGACTGATCGGGTTGGCCCCCACGGCCAGAAATCCGATGTAGGAGGTGATAAAGGTCAAGCCGATCGCCAGGCCCAAACGATGTGCCATACTTCTGATGGCCCGGCGCCTGCTCAGGCCCCGGCTCAGACCATGGTAGTACTCGGCCAGCAGGTGGACGTCTTCCGTCGAACCGATGATGACCAGCAGGATTGGCACTACGGCGGTCAAAACCGTCAGCGGAATGCCGAGTGCCGCCATCGCCCCCAGGAGCCAGACGACGCTCAGGCCGGCCGTAATCAGAGGAATGAATGCGGCGCTCGCTTTGCGGAACACAAGCAACAGGACAAGCAACAGGACGCCGAATGCGGCCGCAATGATCTCGTACTGCTGTTCCGATACCGCTTGCGCTATCGCCGATCGCACATAGGGCAGGCCGATCTGATAGGCCTCGGTAACGATGTCTTCGAGCGGGCTGATGGCCTGGTCGATCTGTCGTGCGACGTGTGCGTCATAGGCTGGATCGGCGTCGTAGTCGCCCTCTTTCAGATAGACGTTTACCGCCAAAGCATTGCCGTTCACGGAAAGCAGGTTATTGCGCACAAACGGGTTCTTGAGCGCGCTTTGCCGGATGCGGTCTGCACCCTTTTGGTCTTCAGGCAGATGTTTTAGAAACGGTTCCGTGCTGACCAGTTCGTCATCGACGCGAATTTCGGGAACGTTGAACAGGCTGCGGGTTTTTTCGACGAAGGGGAGGGCTTCGATCGCGTCGATGACCTGGCGAATGGTCTCCAGTTTCTCGCGGGCGAACAGCTGGGGATCCTCGATGTAGACGATCGTAATCCGGTCGGAACCGAATGTGGCCTGGGTTTGTTCGTAGAATTCCTGGTCCGGGTCGCCCTCGATGATCAGCGACTGCGGTGAGATCGCAACCTGCAGCTGGGACAGCTGGGCCGCCGCGAGGATGCTCACGATCAGGACCCCGATCAATACCGTTTGGGGGTTCCTCATCGACCAGGCCATGAGTCGTTCCATCGCGCCTAATTATCCTTTTTTGGGTTGGTGGGACTGGGCGTTATCGCGCCAGTTCTTCCGAGGATCCGGGGCTGGGCAAAGCCAAACGCAGCCCGGGTCCTGGTCAAACACGTCGGGTCCGTGAAGTTCTGGCTGCGGCCACACTTCTTTGTGCCCCGGGCACAGCACCCTCTAGCACCGTCTGAAATGAAGGCGCGACGGGGCAATCGGCTTTTGTATCTCGTATATTAGTAGATGCTGGCTCGAGCAAATGGGGATTCGTCTGACGCAGGCTCGCCCTTGAGCGCAGCCTCAGGCGCCCCGTAAAACTCTGCCGGTGACGGCATCGCGTATCGGGGTCGGGCGGGCCAGTGGACCGGTGGAGCCTTGAAGAATCAGATCTACACCGGGACAGCGGATCCTGGCCTGCAGTGCAGAGCGTGCTGGCGGCCGCCCCGCTGGATTGGCGCTGGTGGAGACGATGGCCCCGCCGAATGCCTCGCAAAGCGCGGCAGCCAGCGGGTGGGCCGTTACGCGCACCGCCAGCGAATGATGTTCGCCACGTAACCAGCGCGGCGCCGTTGGTCTGGCAGGCAGCAGCCAGGTAACGGGCCCTGGCCAGCTTTCGTCCAGTCGATCCTGGATCTCGGGGGGCACGGCCAGCACGAAGGGTTTGAGTTGCTCGAATCGGCTGGCGATCAGGATCAGGCCTTTTTCGACCGGACGTTGCTTGATAGCGAGTACATACTTTACTGCCTCCTGGTTCAATGGGTCGCAGCCCAGCCCGTACACCGCCTCGGTGGGGTAGGCGACCACGCCGCCCCGGCGCAAGATCCCGGCCGCACGCCGTAACGCGAAGCGGCTCACCTGGGTAGGTCGGGCTGCGCCCGACAATTTGGCGGAGGCACAGCCTGCCCTGCGCAAATCCTTACGCTGTGCCCTGAATCATTTTTGCTCGGCATCAATCGTGGCCGTCAGCTCTTCGCCTTTTCAGCGGCCGGGGCCTCATAGGGCTCAGCGAAGGAACAGTCCTGCTGCGGGCAGACCTTCTGCGTGCCGCTGCGTTTGGTGGTCTTGATCGTGAGTACCGGCCAGCCGCAGTTGGGGCAGGGTTCGGCGACCGGCTCGTTCCACACTGCATAGTCGCACTTGGGGTAGGTGGAGCAGGAATAGAACACCTTGCCCCGGCGTGATTTGCGCTGCATCAGGGTGCCCTTGTGGCACTTGGGGCAACTGACTTCGGTGTCCTTGGGTTTTTCCAGCGGTTCGATAAAACGGCAGCTGGGGTAGCCTGAGCAACCGATGAACTTGCCGTAGCGGCCCTGTTTGAATACGAGCTCGGAGCCGCATTCCGGGCAGTCACGCCCGACTTTTTCGGGTTCGGCGGTGGCACGGCCATCTTCGTCGATGTTTCGCGTGTAGTCACATTCAGGATAGTTGGTGCAGCCGATGAAACTGCCGTTACGGCCCAGGCGCTTGGCCAGCTGTCCCTGACACTTTGGGCACTTCTCGTCGATTTTTTCCTGGGTGACCTCCGAACGCTGGACGTTTTCCTGCGTATGGTCGATGCGATCCTTGAACGGCTGCCAGAATTTTTCCAGCAGCGGTATCCATTCCTCCTCGCCGCGCGACACGGCGTCCAGCTCGTCTTCCAGGCGGGCAGTAAAGTCGTAGTCGACGTACTGGGTGAAGTAGTTGGTCAGGAACTTGTTCACCACGCGACCCACATCGGTCGGGATGAAGCGCTTCTTGTCCATCTCGACGTACTCGCGGTCCTGCAGGGTAGAGATGATCGAGGCATAGGTCGAGGGGCGGCCGATACCGTGTTCCTCCAGCGACTTGACGAGGCTGGCCTCGCTGTAGCGGGGTGGCGGCTCCGTGAAGTGCTGTTCCTGACGGATCTTCTTCAACGTGATCTTTTCGCCCTCGCGCAGCGGCGGCAGCATCTTCTCGTCATCATCGCCCGCCTTGGCGTCGTCGGTGCCCTCCAGGTAAACCTGGATGAATCCTGGGCTGGCGATGGTCGAACCATTGGCGCGGAACAGGTTGCCTTCGCCGGCACCCAGGTCGGCGGCCACCGTATCGATGGTGGCATGGATCATTTGACAGGCAACCGTGCGTTTCCAGATCAGGCTGTAGAGTTTGAGCTGATCCTTGTCGAGGTGCCGGCCGATCTGCTCAGGCGCATTCAGCACCGAGGTCGGTCTGATCGCCTCGTGTGCCTCCTGCGCGTTCTTGGCCTTGGTCTTGTACTGTCGCGGTGACTTGGGCAGCTGATCGGCACCGAATTTGTCGCTGATGAATCCGCGCAGCTCGGCGATGGCCTCATCGGCCAGGTTTACCGAGTCTGTACGCATGTAGGTGATAAGACCAACCGCGCCACTGCCTATGTCAACGCCTTCATACAGCTGCTGGGCGATGCGCATGGTGCGTTGGGCGGTGAACCCGAGCTTGCGCGAGGCCTCCTGCTGCAGGGTCGAGGTGGTGAAGGGTGCCGCCGGATTGCGCTTGCGCTGTTTCTTCTCGACCTTGATGACATCCAGCTGGCCGTTGGCCGCCTCACTCAGGGTCTTTTCGATCTCGGCCGCACGCTTCGCCGTCGGTCACCGAGAACTGGCTAAGCTTTTCGCCGCCGAACTGGGTCAGCTTGGCGCCGAACTTCTGGCCATCCTTCTCGGTATCGGCCTCGATGGTCCAGTACTCGCGAGCCTTGAAGGCCTCGATCTCGTCTTCCCGTTCGCAGATCAGGCGCAGGGCCGGGCTTTGTACGCGACCGGCCGAGAGGCCGCGCCGGACCTTCTTCCACAGCAGCGGCGAAAGATTGAAACCGACCAGGTAATCGAGAGCGCGCCGTGCCTGCTGTGCGTTCACCAGGTCCATCGACAGCTCACGCGGATGGGCCACCGCGTCCTGCACCGCCTTTTTGGTGATCTCATTGAACACTACCCGGTGCACCGCTTTGTCTTTGAGTATTCGTTTGCCCTTGAGCAGTTCATACAGATGCCAGGAGATGGCCTCACCCTCGCGGTCCGGGTCGGTCGCGAGATAAAGGGCATCGGCGTTTTTCAGCTTCGTGGTAATCGCCTTGACGTGTTTGTCGTTGCGGTCGATCACCTGATATTTCATGGCGAAGTCGTTGGCTGGATCGACAGCACCCTCTTTGGGCACGAGATCGCGAACATGACCATAGGAGGCCAGTACCTCAAAGTCCTTGCCAAGGTATTTCTTGATGGTTTTCGCCTTGGCGGGCGATTCGACGATGACCAGGTTCATATTTTGGGGGCTGCTCGGTTGAAAAACCCGTGCCTTTTCGGCACGGATCGGGTTGACTTGGTTCATTTGGCAAAGCTGCGGCGATATGGCCGCTCGGGTGCGTCTGCCCTTTTATACGGATAGCCGCCAAGGGGGAAGGGTGTCAAGCACGGTTCTCATGCCTGATCACCCGGGGGGAGTCCCCGGTGTTGCCAGGGGCCAGCAAATCAGTGCAGGTAGGTTGGCTCCCCGTTGTATACCAGCTCTTCCATCAGGGCGAAGGCATTTTCCTGTCCGGGTTGATTGAGCAGGACCAGCAGGACAATCCATTTTACGTCGTCCGCGGTCAGTTCCTCGGTCTCGATTGCCATTGCGCGCTCGATCACCAGTTCGCGGCTCATCGGGTCCAGGATGCCGGCCTGTTCCAGGTACAGCAGCATGCCCTGGATCTCCAGGTCGATGCGCTGTTGCTCCCGCTCGTTATACAGCCGCATGGAGCGGTTCGGCTGAGCGTCGCCGTAGCTCAGGGTGCCCTGGCGCCAGGCCAGTTCGTCGAGCCAGTTGAAGGCCTTTTTGATCTCTCCCTGCGGGAACCCGGCCTGCACCAGCTCTTCTTCGAGCAGGATCTGGTCCGTCGGAACGGATTCTTCCGCATCCATATAGTTCTCGTAGATATAGATCAAGACGTCGATGACGTTTTCGTTCACGGCAGTCTTCCTGGCGGAGAATGGGAGGCCTTGCAGGACGGGGGGGTGCGTCCAGGTATCGGGCCCTCTAAGGCGGGATATGGGTTCACTCAGTAAGAATTCCAAGTTGCGTGAACAGTCCACCTGCGCCAGATGATACATGACCCTGCAATTCGAGCAACAGCAGGATGGATGAGACCTCGGCCGCCGGGAACCCGGTTCTTTTGACCAGTTCATCCGTGGTCACCGGGTCGAAGCCCATGGCGTCCAGGAGTTCACGATGCTGGGCATCCATTGGTTCGTTCCGGCCCGGGGTTTGGGACGCCGCCGCGGTGGGTTCGCGGGTACTGAAACCGGTCTCGCTGAGCAACGGCGCCAGCTCCTCCAACACGTGTGCACCGGTTTCCACCAGTTTTGCACCATCGCGGATCAACGCATGACAGCCCCTCGCCAGGGGGTTGTGGATCGACCCGGGAATGGCGAATACCTCGCGGCCGGACTCAGTGGCGAGGCGCGCGGTGATCAGGGAACCACTCTTGAGTGCTGCCTCCACCACCAGCGTGCCGAGCGAAAGCCCAGCGAGAATACGGTTTCTGCGCGGGAAATTGGCCGGTAATGGCGGGGTGCCGATGGGAAATTCGGAGACCAGCAGCCCGCTCATCGCAATTTCATGGGCAAGGGAGCGGTTCTTTGCCGGGTAAACGCGGTCGAGACCGGTTCCGGTCACGGCCAGGGTGAGGCCGTCGGCGTCGAGTGCGCCCTGATGTGCTGCGGCGTCGATCCCGGTGGCCAGTCCGCTGCCGATGACCAGCCCGGCAGAGGCGAGGTGGGCAGCGAAGTCATGCGCGTTGCGGCGACCTCCCGTGCTGGGGTTGCGACTACCGACAATGGCCAGTTGCGGCATGCAGAGCAGGTCCGGGTCGCCGTGCAGAAACAGCGCGCTCGGTGGGTTGGGCAGTTCGCGCAGGCGTGTCGGGTAGCCGGGGTCGGTGATCCTGAGCAGCCGGTTGTCAGGCTGCTCCAACCAGCGCATGTCGGCCTCCACGCCTTCCAGATCCGGGCTGTGCAGGTAATGGCGCAGGGTGTCTGGGATGCTCGCCGGCGGGTGTTCCAGCAGTTGTCGTGCCGAGCTTCCGTCAAGCAGCAGGGGGTTCAGAGTCTGGCAGCCGACGCCGGGGGCGCGCAGCAGCGCACACCAGGCGTCGGTTTCGTCGTCGGAAGGGGTTGAGTCCATTCAACCTGACATTAAACGAGTATCAGGGGTTGCGCACCTTGTCGTTGACGTGCATGGCCTGGGTGGCCTGCATGATGATGCCAAAGCTGACCCGCTCGAAGGTGCGGAATATCATCAGCATGCCGGCCTGCTCATCAGGCAGCTTGACGGTGTCGCGCGAATCCGGCGTGACCACATCGCGCACCGTCTCGCCGAGTTGGTCCACCCGCAGCACGGTTCCCGGCTCCAGCCCGTCACGTGCGCCACGGTCGATAACCACCAGGTTGTACTGACCGATCTGGCTGACGCCGTTCAGCACCGAGATGATATTGCCCTCGAAAGGCATGGCAGGTGCGTGCGGCGTGAAGCTGGCCGAGGCCCTCTCCTCGCCGGCCGGGATCAGACGGTCGCCGATGATGGCCTCGAGCTCGGATTTGTTGATGAAGACCGTTGCCGGATCGCCGGTGCGCTGCAGCTGCGAGCTGGCGACGTAAAGCGCCTCATAACCGAGGATCTCGCCGGTATCCGCGTCCTTGTACGGACCGCCGGGACGCACGATCTCGTATTTCAGCGGTTCGGACTCCTGGATGCTGCGTATATAGGCCTTCTGGCCGGGACCGCCCATAATATGCTCTTGCGCAAAATCGACGATGTAGGGCGCGGCATCCATCTGGCCCTGGTCCAGCACGTAGGGGCGGGTCAGGAAGGGAGCGATGGCATCCAGCGGAACAGTCGGGATGGCGCCATCCCAGGGCGTGGAGCGCGCGGTCGGTGACAGTTTGAGCGGGCCACGCCGCAGCCGCAGCTGTGGTTTGCCGTCGATGTACACCAGGTCGAGCTGATCTCCGGGGTAGATCAGGTGCGGATTGGCGATCTGCGGATTGACGTGCCAGATCTCCGGCCAGCGCCAGGGGCTCAGCAGGAAACGTCCTGAGATATCCCAGAGCGTGTCGCCCTTTACGACGGTGTAATGGTCGGGGTGGTCGCTGCGTAGCAGCTCCTCTGCCAGCGCCAGGGGCATCGACAGTGCGCACGATAGCAGCAGGATCAGACTTTTACAGGCTTTTAACATGGAATTCCCTTGGCGTAATGGCGACTTCCGATCGGTCAAAAAAGTTGTGATTGCGGTACTATTTACGGCCAGTCTTGGCCCAGTCTTTAATCCGACCGGGGTCAAACCTCGAAATTGTGATGAAATTCTAGCGCATACAGCCGCCTAGCGGTCATTGTTGAGCGAATACTATAGAACGCGAGAGAGAACATGGCGATCCTCGAAATTCTGCACTTCCCTGATGCGCGCCTGCGCAACGTAGCCAAGCCGGTCGCGCAGGTCGACGATTCCGTGCGCAAATTGATCGACGATATGCTCGAAACCATGTACGAGGCACCCGGCATCGGTCTGGCGGCAATCCAGGTCAACCAGCCGTTTCGCGTAATCGTGGTCGATATTTCCGAAGAGCGCAATCAACCTTTGGCGCTCGTCAATCCAGAGATTCTGGAAAAGCATGGTGAGGAGCAGATGGAGGAGGGCTGTCTGTCGGTCCCCGGCGTGTACGAACCAGTGCAGCGGGCCGATCGGGTGCGCGTGAGGGCCCTCGACCGGGACGGCGGATCGATCGAGATGGAAGCGGACGGATTGCTGGCGGTTTGCATTCAACATGAGATCGACCATCTGGATGGCAAGCTGTTTGTCGACTATCTGTCGAACCTGAAACGCCAGCGGATTCGCAAAAAGATCGAAAAAGAGGCACGCCAGTCGGTCGATAAGTCGCAGAGTCGCCGCGCCATCTGATCCGCTTGCCACTCCTGCAAAAAGCCGGTTTCCGCTAAAGCATAGGTCGGGTGGAGGCAGGCCACTGAGACCAGGTTCCCATTTGGGCGTCTCTGAAACCTTCCCGGGCCACCTTAATGACTGATTCGAAACGTATCATCTTTGCCGGCACGCCGGATTTTTCCGTTCCCCCGCTGCGCGCGCTCCTGGCCTCGCAGCACCAGCTGGTAGGGGTGTATACGCAGCCTGACCGGCCAGCCGGACGTGGCCGCAAGCTCAGTCCGAGTCCGGTGAAGGAAGTCGCGTTGGATGCGGGCATCCCTGTCTATCAGCCGGCCAATTTCAAACAGGCCGTGGCGGTCGAGGAACTGCGTTCCCTGGATGCGGATCTCATGGTGGTGGTGGCCTACGGCCTGCTGTTACCCAAATCGGTTCTCGATGCGCCGCGCTGCGGATGCGTCAATATCCATGCCTCGGTGCTGCCGCGCTGGCGCGGAGCGGCACCCATCCAGCGTGCGGTGCTGGCCGGTGATGCCGTTTCCGGCGTCACCATCATGCAGATGGACGAGGGCCTCGACACCGGGCCGATGTTCCTGGTCGAGGAGGTACCGCTTGACGCGGACGAGACCGGTGGCAGCCTGCATGATCGACTCTCTGTTCTGGGTGCGAATGCGCTGATGAAGGCCTTGCCCGGCATTCTTGACGGCTCGCTGCAGCCCCGGGCGCAGGACCACGCGCTGTCGTGTTATGCAAAAAAGCTCGATAAATCGGAAGCCTGGATAGACTGGACCCGCCCGGCTGCAGATATCGAACGCCAGGTTCGGGCATTCAATCCCTGGCCAGTGGCCCAGACACGCTACGAAAACGCCAATCTGCGGATCTGGCGCGCGCACGCGGTGAGCGGGTTGGGGGCAGCCCCGGGGACTGTCATGAATGCGGCCCGCGGCGGCATTGATGTCGCCACGGGAGACGCTTTGTTGCGCATTACTGAGCTGCAGCTGCCGGGCAAGCGGGCCATGCGGGCGCAGGATTTCATCAACGCGAACAATATACAGGGTGTATTGCTTGGCTGATCCCCGCCTGACCGCCGTGCGGAACGTGTTGGCCGTCCTCGATGGGCGCTCACTCGACAGTATCCTCGCTGCGGCCCCGGATTCCGTTGATGATCGCGATCGTGCACTTTCTGCCGAGCTCAGCTTCGGCGTCTGCCGCTGGCATCGCCGTCTCGATGCCCTGGTTTCCTCTCTGCTGCGGAAACCGTTCGGGAAAAAGGACCGGGATCTGCACGTATTGCTCCTGGTCGGCGCCTATCAGCTGCTTTACAGCCGCGTACCCCCGCATGCGGCATTGTCAACCACGGTCGAGACCAGTCGCCGTCTGGGAAAATCCTGGGCCAGCAAGCTGGTCAACGGAGTGCTACGCCGCCTGCAACGCGAACACGAGGCGCTGGAGGCCAGGGTCGATGAGTCGCCTGAGGTCCGGTACGCGCAACCGGACTGGCTCTATCAGGCAGTATGTGCAGACTGGCCCGAGCACGTTGCAGATATCCTGGCGGCATTGCAGATGCGTCCACCAATGACCCTGAGGGTCGATCTCAATCAGACCGGCCGGGCTGAGTACGCGGGCAGGCTGAGTGATGCAGGCATCGGTTCACGGCTGCATGCGACCGTCGATACGGCACTGGTATTGGACGCGCCCGTCTCCGTGCACAGCCTGCCCGGCTTCGACAGTGGCCTTGTCTCCGTTCAGGATGCAGGGGCACAGCTGGCCGGTGATTATCTGGACGTGCGAGCCGGGCAGACTGTGCTGGATGCCTGTGCGGCTCCCGGCGGCAAGACCCTGGATATCCTGCAGCGCGCCCCGGGTCTCAAGGTCACGGCGCTCGATCTGGATGCCGAGCGCCTGCGAAAGGTGGCGGAGAATCTTGCTAGAGCCGGTATGGAAGCCGGGCTCGAGGCTGCGGACGCGGCCGATCCGCAGTCCGGCGCCTGGGGTGCGAAACTTTATGACAGGATTCTGGTGGATGCGCCCTGTTCCGCCACCGGGGTGATGCGGCGCCATCCTGACATCCGGCTGCTGCGTCGGGCTTCCGATATCCCTGACCTGGTGCGGCGCCAGGCCGCTATTCTTGATGCATGCTGGTCGCGGCTGGCCCCGGGCGGACGTTTGCTTTACGTTACCTGTTCGCTGCTTGCGGCAGAGAACCTGGGACAGGTCGATTCTTTTCTCGACCGCCATACGAATGCGGAAGCGGTCGGAATTGCCGAACAGGCCCGGAATCCGCAGCGGCAGGGGTGTACAGTTGCTTCCAGGTATCGATGAAACGGACGGTTTTTTCTACGCCGCGTTGCAGGCGCGGGCGGAATAAGTATGAAAACGTTTGCGCACACCATCGCAGCCTTCTTGCTCCTGTGCCTGCCCTCTGTCCTGCTTGCGGACGATGTGGAGTTTCAGCGCATCTCTCTGACCCTGAGTGACGACGGCCTGATTCTGCTCGACGCCGAGATTGCCTACGACCTCAACGACACGGTTTCAGAGGCGCTGGAGAATGGTGTTCCGCTGACCTTCGAGACCCATGTGCAGATGCGGGATGCCGAGGCATGGATCTGGGAAAAAGACGTTGTCGATCACCGCCTGCGGACCATATTGCGTTACCGCCCACTGTCCGGATTGTATGAGCTGCGCAATCTGCGGGGTGACGAAGGTCTGTCTTTTGCCACGCGCGACGCGGCCCTGCGGGCGCTGGGCCGGATCGTGGCGATGCCGATCATAGAACGCGATCGACTGGATCTGGACAAGGAATATCTGGTCCGCGTCGAGGTCAAGCTGGACTTAGAGGCGTTACCAATGCCGATGCGTCCATTGGCATATCTCAAGCCCGACTGGTCGATCAGCAGTGAGCCGTGGGAATGGCGGCTACGGCCATGAACAGTCGCCGCGTGGATGTCCTGGCTGCGGGGATGCTGGTGGTCCTGCTGCTGTCATCGCTGCACATGATCAGCGCAGCGCTGCTGCGTTCGGAAGGCCTGGGCCGATGGTTTGTTCCGCTGCTGCTGTTTACCGTGATCGGGCTCGTGCTGTTGTTCGTCCTGGTCGGCTGGAACCTTTGGCAGCTGCTGCGTGACTACCGCCAACGCGTCGCCGGCTCGCGACTGAGCGCGCGCCTTTCGCTGTTGTTCCTGGTGCTTGCGCTCGTCCCTGTCAGCGTGGTGTATTTCTACTCGATCCGGTTTCTTTCCAGTGGGATCGACAGCTGGTTCGACCTTCAGGTCGACAGCGCGATGGAAGACGCACTGACGTTGAGCAAGCTTTCGCTCGACCTGCACAAGCGTGAGCGCCTAAAGCTGTCGGTGAACATGCTCGACTCGATCGAGGACACTTCGCAGACCGCCATAGCCCTGGGTCTCAATGATCTGCGCGCGGCGTCGGGCGCTGTCGAATTGACCCTGTTCAGCCTGCAGGGCAAGGTGCTGGCTCTCAGTCACGCCAACCCGGATGTATTGCTGCCAATGCCCCCCGACGGCGGCATGGTGCAGCAGGTGGTCTCGGGCCAGGATTATGTGGGTGTGACCGCGGGTCGGGACGGTCGTCTGCTGGTGCGTTGCCTGGTGCTGGATCGGGCTCAGCGTGACGTCGTGCTGCAGGCCCTGTATCCGATACCCGAGACCTTGAGTGAACTCAGCGGCAATGTGCAGGATGCCTACGAGACCTACCGCACGCGCGCCTACATGAGGTCACAGATCAAGTTCAGTTTTGCGCTCAGTCTGTCTCTCGTCCTTCTGCTGGGCCTTTTTGCGGCAGCATGGGCCGCGGTTTTCACCGCCCGCCGCCTGGTGCAACCGATCAGCGATATCGCCGAAGGCACGCGCGCAGTCGCCGAAGGGGACTACGAAAAGCAGCTGCCACTGCCCAAGGCAGAGGATGAATTGCGCTCACTGGTCTCCTCATTCAACTCGATGACGCGCCGCATCGCGCTCTCGCGCAACGCCCTGGAACGGGGTCGACGCAAGCTTCAGGCGCAGCACAACTACCTTGAGACGGTGCTCGGCGGTCTTTCGACCGGGGTAATGGCGCTGGACGCCGAATATCTTATCCAGACGGCCAATCGGGCCGCCGACCAGATACTCCGCGTCCCGGTCGCCGAAATGGAGGGCAAGCCCCTGTCGGAACTCGTGGCCCGCAGTGAGTCGCTGCGGCCTTTTGTCGAACGCGTGAAAGAAGGCTTCGATCAGGCAGGCGGGCGTGACGAGATCATTTTGTACCGCGGCGGCGGCAGGCAGGTGTTGTTGTGCCGTTATTCGCCCTTGGGCGGCGAATCGGATGCGGCCGCGGGCCATGTCCTGGTATTCGATGACGTCACCGAACTGGTCAAGGCACAGCGCGATGCGGCCTGGGGAGAGGTCGCACGCCGTCTTGCGCACGAGATCAAGAATCCGCTGACCCCGATCCAGTTGTCTGCAGAAAGACTGCGGCGCAAGTACCTGGGCACAATGCCGCAGGAGGATGGTGATGTTTTGGATCGTGCCACGCACACCATCGTGCAGCAGGTGGAGGCCATGAAAGCCATGGTCAACGATTTTTCAGACTACGCGAAGCCCACGCAGCTGCAGTTGAAGCCGCTGCAGATCGATGATTTTCTAAACGAGGTTGTGGCGCTCTACGAGGGAGGCCCGCAGACGGTCGGCATGCAACTGAACGCGCCCGGGCTCACAATCAGCGCCGATCCCGTGCGTCTGCGTCAGGTGATGCACAATCTTTTGAAGAATGCACTCGAGGCGTCGGGCGATCAGGGGAGCATCCTGATCAGCAGTCGTATCGGAGAAGAAGAGGGGGATGATTTCGTGGAGATCGCGGTGAGCGACAACGGGCCGGGCTTCGATCCCGAGCTGATCGGGCAGGTTTTCGACCCCTATGTCACCAGCAAAATCCGGGGAACCGGACTGGGGCTGGCAATCGTAAAACGTATCGTCGCCGAGCACGGCGGCGTGATAGACGCCGAAAACCCGGAAACCGGTGGTGGTCGGGTGGTCTTGCGCCTGCCGGCACTGGCCCGTGAGCAGGACCGCGAGACGCCCTCGCAGTCGGGCGCCGATGCCCGCGGTGCGGTCTCATGAGTGCCGCGCACATCCTGGTGGTCGACGACGAACCCGATATTCGGGGACTCGTGGGCGACATCCTGGGCGATGAAAACTACAGCGTCGCGACGGCGGAGGATGCTGCCAGCGCCAGGGAGGCGCTGCGTGAACGCCGTCCCGACCTGATTCTGCTCGATATCTGGATGCCGGACCTCGACGGTATCAGTCTGCTCAAGGAATGGTCTGAGGGGACCGGACTGACCTGTCCGGTGATCATGATGTCGGGTCACGGCACGGTGGAGACAGCCGTCGAGGCGACCCGGCTCGGTGCCTATGACTTCCTCGAGAAGCCCCTGTCCCTGGCCAAGCTGCTGCTGACGGTCGAACGCGCGCTCGAGGCTGACCGACTGGCGCAGGAGAACGTCGGTCTGAAGCGGCGTGCCTCGACGGTTATCGAGCCAATCGGTCACAGCGCGGCGACCCAGCGTTTGCGCGAGCAGGTCAAACGAATTGCCCAGCATGACAGCTGGGTGCTGATAGCGGGCGAGCCGGGCAGTGGGCGCGAGACTTTCGCGCGTTACCTGCATGCGCACAGCTCCCGCCGGGACAGACCGTTTATCGAAGTCGGTGTCTCGGCCATCAGTCGCGGCAATGCGGCGCCCGAATTGTTCGGTAGAGAGCGCGACGGCGTTATCGAATATGGACGGCTGGAGCAGGCATCCGGTGGCACCCTTTTCCTGGATGAGGTCGCGGATATGGATCTCGAGGCCCAGGCACAGCTGGTCGGGGCTCTGGATACCGGCTCTTTCATCCGGATTGGGGGCTCAGCGCCGGTCACCATCGATGTCCGTGTGATTGCGGCAACCCAGCGGGACCTGCAAAAGGCTGTGGAGGAAGGAAAATTTCGTGAGGATCTGTTCTATCAACTGAATGTCGTGCCGCTGCTGGTGCCACCGCTGCGGGATCATCGCGAGGATATCCCGGAATTGCTGGAGAGTGCGGTCAATCGCCTGGTCGAACAGGACAAGCTGCCCTACCGGCGTTTTTCGATCGGGGCGCAGAACGTCCTGCGGCATCACAGCTGGCCGGGCAATATCCGCGAATTGAAAAACCTGGTGCAGCGCGTGCTCATCCTCGGCAGCGGCAATGAAATCAGTGCACAGGAAGTCGAGACCGCGATGGGGGCGGCCCAGGCGGCCAGTGGTGGTACGGCCATGCAGGGCGTCTCGTTTGACCAGCCGCTACGGGATGCACGTGACGCCTTTGAGAAGGCCTACCTGGAATACCAGCTGGAGAAACATGGCGGTAACGTCAGCCAGATGGCCGAGGAGGCCGGAATGGAACGCACCCATCTGTACCGCAAGCTGCGTGATCGCGGGATCGAGATCAAGGACAGGCGATGACCCCGGCGATGAGGATGGCCAGGGCCGCCGGCGTGGCGGTCAAGGCGCATGAATACCGCCATGACCCAGGTAATACCAGCTATGGTCACGAGGCTGCGGAGGCGCTCGGTCTGGATCCGGAGCGTGTGTTCAAGACCCTGCTGGTCACACTGAATGGCGATCAGCGCAGGCTCGCGGTGGCCGTGGTGCCGGTGACCGGGCAACTCGATCTCAAGGCGATGGCCGTTGCCTGCGGAGTGAAAAAAGTGGAGATGGCCGATCCGGCGCATGCCGAGCGGGTAACAGGATACGTGGTTGGCGGGATCAGTCCCCTGGGGCAGAAGCGGCGGCTGCCGACGGTACTGGATGCCGCGCTCGAGAATTTCGAAACGGTATTTGTGAGCGGCGGCCGGCGTGGCCTGGATATCGAGATCGCTCCGGCCGATCTGATTCGATTGTGCAAGGCGTCGATGGCCATGATCCGCAAATGAAACCTCGAACGGAATAGCCCTGCCGGACACACGGAACTAGAATTGGACAGACTTACGCATAAAAAGAACCCAACAACGTGAAAATCATCATCCTGGGCGCTGGTCAGGTCGGCACTACTGTTGCTCACAACCTGTCCAATGAGGCCAACGACATCACCGTGGTGGATCGGGAGCCCAGCCTGCTGCGCGATCTCCAGGATCGTCTCGATATCCGTACGGTGCTGGGGCAGGCCTCACACCCCGATGTGCTCGAGCGCTCCGGCGCCGACGATGCGGATATGATCATTGCAGTGACCAACAGTGACGAGACCAATATGGTGGCCTGCCAGGCCGCCTGGACACTGTTTCATACGCCGACCAAGATTGCGCGCGTGCGCGCCCCCGAGTACCTGAGTCACCCGGCCCTGTTCAGCCAGGGCTCGCTGCCGATTGACGTCCTTATCAGCCCGGAGCAGCTGGTCACCGACTATATCCTGCGACTCATCCAGCACCCCGGTGCGCTGCAGGTGCTCGATTTTGCCGGTGGCCGGGTGCGTTTGGTCGCTGTGCGTGCATACTACGGCGGCCCGCTGGTCGGTCACGAGCTGCGCACCCTGAACGAGCACCTCAGCGGTGCCGAGGCCCGCGTTGCGGCCATCTATCGCAAGGGCAAGGCGATACAGCCGGAAGGCTACACCGTGATCGAACCCGATGATGAGGTCTTTTTCCTGGCCGCATCCAACAACATTCCCGAGGTGATGGCCGAGCTGCGCAAGGCCGAAAAGCCGTTCCGTCGTCTGATCTTTGCCGGCGGCGGGAATATCGGGCGTCGCCTGGCCTCTTCGCTCGAGAATGATTACCGGGTCAAGATCATCGAGCATAACGAGGAGCAGGCGCGCCGGGTTTCCGAAGATCTGCACCACACCATCGTGCTGCAGGGGGATGCGGCGGATGAAGACCTGTTGCTTGAGGAAAATATCGAGGATACGGATGTCTTCTGTGCGGTGACCAACGACGACGAGGCCAATATCCTGTCCGCGATGCTGGCCAAGCGTCTGGGCGCACGCAAGGTGATGGCCCTGATCAACCGCGCCGCCTATGTGGACCTGGTACATTCCGGTACGGTCGATATCGCCATATCACCGCAACAGGCCACCATCGGCACCCTGCTGACCCACGTGCGGCGCGGCGATGTGGTGGTGGTGCATTCACTGCGTCGCGGTGCAGCCGAGGCGATCGAGGCGGTCGCGCATGGTGACAGCACATCTTCCAAGGTGGTCGGCCGTCCGGTGGAGGACATCAAGCTGCCGTTCGGGACCAGTATCGGGGCCATCGTCCGTGGTGAACAGGTCATCATTGCGCACCATGACACGGTGATCGAGTCCGAGGACCATGTGATCCTGTTTTTGACCGACAAGAGCCGCATCAACGATGTCGAGCGCCTGTTCCAGGTCGGCATCACCTTTCTCTGACCGCTTATGTCATTTGCCGCCGTTCAGCGCATCCTGGGCCTACTGCTGACTGTCTTCAGTTTTACGCTGGTGCCTCCGTTCGTGGTGGCGCTTGCCGCCCAGGACGGCGCCGCTGTTGCCTTTGCAACCGCCTTTGTGCTGACCCTGGGTGTTGGCTTCATCAGCTGGTTGCCGGTCCGCAACAAGCGACGCGAGTTGCGTCTGCGTGACGGTTTCGTGGTGGTCGTCATGTTCTGGACCGTGTTGTCCACCATCGGGGCCCTGCCATTCGTGCTGGCCGATCACCCTCATCTGTCGATCACCGATGCCATGTTCGAATCGGTTTCGGGCCTGACCACGACCGGCGCCACGGTGATCACCGAGCTCGAAGCCCTGCCAATGTCCATTCTTTACTACCGGCAGCAACTGCAATGGCTGGGGGGTATGGGCATCATCGTACTCGCGGTCGCCGTGCTGCCCATGCTCGGTATCGGTGGTATGCAGCTGTATCGTGCCGAGACGCCCGGCCCGATGAAGGACAGCAAACTGACGCCTCGAATCACCGAGACGGCCAAGGCGCTGTGGTATATCTACCTGAGTCTGACCATCGCCTGCGGCCTGGCCTACTGGCTGGCCGGCATGAGTATGTTCGATGCCGTCGGCCACGCCTTTTCGACGGTGGCGATTGGCGGGTTTTCGACCCACGATGCGAGTATCGGCTATTTCAACAGTCCCGTGATTGACATGATCGCCGTCGTGTTCATGTTCCTGGCCGGGGTCAATTTTTCTTTGCATTTTGTCGCTTTTCGTCATCACAGCGTCGCCGGGTACTGGCGCGATTCGGAATTCCGCTTCTACGTGCTGCTGATGAGTTCGGTGATCCTGTTGACAGTATTGGGGCTTTATTTCACCGAAACCTACGATCGCTGGCAGGATGCCCTGATCAACGGGTTGTTCCAGGCAGTCTCGATTGGTACCACAGCAGGGTTTACCACCGCCGAGTTCTACAATTGGCCCGGGTTCATCGCCATCTCGCTGCTGTTCTCGAGTTTCGTGGGCGGTTGCGCGGGTTCAACCGGTGGCGGGATCAAGGTGATCCGCCTGCTGCTGCTGGTCAAACAGGGTCTGCGCGAGATCACGCGCCTGATTCATCCGAGTGCGCAGATACCGGTTCGGGTTGGCTCAAAGACGGTGAGTTCCCGCGTCGTCGAGGCGGTGTGGGGCTTCTTCGCCCTGTATGTGGCCAGCTTCACCATCATGTACCTGGCCCTGGCAGCCACCGGTCTCGATCTGATGACCGCATTCAGTGCGGTTGCAGCCAGCATCAACAACCTCGGGCCGGGGTTGGGCACCGTCGGTGCGAACTATGCGGACATGCATGATCCGGGCAAGTGGATCCTGTGTTTCGCCATGCTGCTCGGCCGGCTGGAGATATTCACCCTGCTGGTGCTGCTGACACCGGCATTCTGGCGAAAGTAGTTTGCGGCGATCTGTCGAATCAGGCAGGTCCGGGAGCTATTCCATCGCACTGATAAAACGATCCGCTTCGGCGATTGCGGCTTCCATTTCTTTTATCAGGCGTCCGACCTTGTCCTCGATGCTGCCGACTTCACTCTTCAGTGAGGCGAGCGCACGCGCGTTCAGATTGTGCTTGAGAAACAGGACATGATCCTGAAACACGTGCAATACCGGGTCAATCCGGTTGCGCGCGCTCTTCATGCTGGCGAGCATCCGGTTATAGCGGATCTTTGTGTCGCGCAACTTCTGCTCGCTTGATTTGCGAAGCGTGGGACTGGAATATTGCCCGAGTTCGTCGTTCCACTCCTCGAAGAGGTCCTCGGCAACGCGCTCGATCGCCGAGATCTGCTCGTCGACCTCCGCGACGCTGTCCTCGGTGTCTTCGACGGTCTGTTTGAGTTTTTTGTAGGTTTTTTCCAGGTCGCCCCCATCCACCTTCACCAGGGTCGTGAACTGCTCATACGCCGAGGTGACCTCCTGTTTTGCCGCCTGCTGTGCCTGCTGGGCATCTTCGACCCGGTCGACCAGGATGTCGCGTTTATAGACCCCAACCTTCTCCATCGCGGAATACTGCACCGAGGCGCATCCGCCAAACAGGAATAACAAGGGCAACAGGCAGCTGAGTCGGGTTTTGGCGGTCATATTCTTCTTTGTCGAGCGGCAACGGAACGGGCTTTCAGTATACTTAGCGATGCTTGAATGTCGAAGAAAGGTCCTTGTCGTGCCGAAGATCCTCGCGGCCCTGCTGCCACTCTTGCTGAAGAAGCGCTCCTGGTTGCTGATTGCGGTGGTCGCCTGG
This sequence comes from uncultured Gammaproteobacteria bacterium, assembly GCA_963759055.1. Classification (GTDB taxonomy): domain Bacteria; phylum Pseudomonadota; class Gammaproteobacteria; order Chromatiales; family Chromatiaceae; genus Thiosocius. The sequence goes on along the minus strand of CAVWYD010000032.1, from coordinate 104,696 downwards.
CTGGCCCTGGGTGGTTCCGGGATATCTCTGCCGTCGATGGATTCGGTGACCGATTTCAGCATCGACCGTCTTTGGAAGGAGCCGCGCGACCTGCTGGTCGATCGGGTGGAGGACGCCCGGGACGCGCAGCAGGAGACCATCGAGGAATTCCAGACCGCGATGGAAAAATTCAAGGCCGTCACCGGCTTCGAGGGCGGCGAGCTTGAGGCCCGAGTACGAAAAACTGAATGCGGCATACGAGCGCAGCGCCGCCCAGGCGGCCGAGATCGGTGACAAGGTCGACAAGGTGACCCTTGCGGCCAACGCCCTGCTGGACGAATGGCGTATCGAACTGAAGGATTACCATGACGAAAGGATACGTCGAATGGCGGAAATCAAGTTCGACCAGACGCGTGCCCACGCCGAGCGTCTGATCGCCTCCATGCGTGCGGTGGAGACACGGACCAAGCCGGTGCTGGCGTTGTTTCGCGATCAGGTCCTGTTTCTCAAGCACAATCTGAATGCACGGGCGATCAGCTCCCTGGACAGGGAAAGAGTCAGGATCGAGGGCGATGTGAACGTCTTGATTGCGGATATGCAGGCTGCAATCGATGAGGCCGACAGATTCATCAGGGCGTTGAAGGTCTAGCTGGACGCGGCCGGCCCGCAAGTTGTTCGGAATGATTCAACGCAGAGGACTTGCCCCTATACTCTCACTAAACCCCGAATCTAATTGCACAGGATCGAAAATGGCAAAACCAAACTATGCGTTCGAGAAGCGTCAGAGAGATCTCGCCAAGAAGCGTAAGAAGGAGGAAAAGCGGCTGCGGAAAACTGATGCGAAGGACGAAAAGTCTCCAGAAGACCCGCCTCAGCCGTCCGACGACTGAAGACAGGCCCGATACACCCTGGGAGAATGGGGTCCGGCGTCTTCGGTCCGTGTTAAATCAGGTTGAATGATCGTTCTACAGATTGCCCGGGTTCGGCTGGCCCCCCGGCTTTCCCTAAAACGGCGCCAAGGGTTCAGGCTCGTCGGCAGGAAACAGTCCCGTCTCTATCTGCTGACGCATGTGATTGACGGGGAACAGCACGCCCAGCTCCGGGTCTTCCATCAGCGTTTGCCACATGTCGTCCAGCCCGGCATCCAGCGCCTCCCGCAATCGGGACTCGATTTCAGGGCGCTCCTGGTCATGGGAAATGGCACTCCAGGCCGTGATACCGGCAGAGACGAAGAGGCCCAAGGCCTCGCCCACGAACGTTGCTACCGTACCTCCACCTGCACGCACTGGCAGTTGGGCAACCAGCCGCGCAACGGAGTCTTCGGCCACCACCTGCAGGCGCTCCTTTTTTGGGGAAGAATTTTCCTGGCTCTCGAGTGAGTTGACGCGGGCCATCAGCGCGTCATATGCGGCGACCCCGGTCAGGTTGTTGTGCTCAAAGGCCTGGGATAGGAATGCACTGATTGGCGGGCTGCCGGGGAGAGTGATCAGCGGGATCTGCTGCAATTTTTTATCCAGGGACTTTGGCGGGATCGCATGCGTTTTTGGCAAACATTGAAGCTGCATCGATAACAGTCGGACGTAAAGTGCTGCCGCCTGTTGCGATATGGATTGCGGATCCGCTTTCACGCCGGCCGGCTGCAGAACAAGCTCGTAGAATTTTTCCTGCAGATACCCGACAAGGTAATCCTCGACGGATGCCTCACCCTCTTCTTTGTTCATCTGGTACCAGCCGGCCTTGAGCCCGATCCATTGCTGGGCCCAGTAGCCTGTATACCAGGGCACAAAACCACTCTCGGTGTGCTCTCTGACCCGCACCATCCACTCCTGCATTGCCTGGCGTGCCGAAGACTCGGCTTCGGTCTGCGCCAGGACAGACGCAGTCCATATCTCCTCCTTGATTTCCCGCCAGTCTTCGGCAGAAAGCGGCGGAATCGGCTCGACCAAACTCGGCGTCGGGCTACGCGAGGCGCACCCCGCCATCGTCAGTATCATGGCCGCAAGCCAAACGCCTCTGTATGACCGGCCTTGCATGTTTCAGACCCTGATTTCCATGGGGTGCAGGTAACGCAATGAATGTGGGTGATACGCCCACTCATTGGGCCATAAGCAAGGCAGTGCTGGCAAATCGACGCCAGAGTCTTTACATGCGCCCGCCCCGTAATTCAAGGCGGTTCAGCAAAAGCCGAAGTTACCTTCCGAGTAGGCTATGCGCGGAGCCGGCCAGAAACGGAAGCCAACCTCAACGCCTCCGGAAAACTGGATCATTTCTTCACGGGTACCGCCGACACGGGTCGATCGCTCATAATGTAAAGCCGTAAAACCTGGCCGCTTCGCCCGCGCCCATGATGCTTACGCAAACTCGGGAAGGATATCCCCCGACCCCCCTGCTTCTTTCGGCAGATCTTTGAATTTGGGCAACCCGTCCGTTATTCGCTGCACGGTCTCCTGATAGTGCACGTGAAATACAGGTTGAAAATCGAGATCAGCGATTACGGCGGCTGGCACGTCGACGAGCCCCATCGTGGGGTGCTCGGTGTAGATGTGGCCACCGCATTCCGTGCACCATTTGCGTCTACTCAAAATCGTTTCATCTTGTGTACCGGGATTTTTTTCAAACTCGGCGATCTTGTCCGCGCCACCGGTTACCTGCAGCGCATCGGGCTTCCACAAGGTGAATGCACTGACCGGGCCGGCAGACCAGTGTCTGCAAGAATCGCAATGGCAATACGCCATGACTTCCGGTTCGCCTTTCAATCTGAATTGAACCGCGCCGCAGAAACAACTTCCGCCGTGAATGGTTTGGTCACTCATGCCTGTTCTCCTCTTTGGGTGTTGTCGCTGTCACACAAGATCCGTCGCCAGAGCGCGCTTCGCACAGTTGCTCCAGGGATGATCGTGCTTGATCGTCATCTGAATCCTCGAAATCTTGTCAAAAGACGACTGTCCCTAAACGTTTAGCAGGCAACGCGGCCTCCTGTACGAAGGCTCCACGAATAAAATACGAAGAAATGAATCAGCTGATTGATCAGATGCCTACGTAACCACCTCCAGACCCTTGAGCACAACCGGAGCCCCCGCAGGCGGGACAGGCGCGCCGTCATCAGCCCTGCGCCGCACAGCGTCACGGCCAAAAGTAGTATCCTCCGGCCATGACAAAGACACCTCCTTTTATCCTCGTCGACGGTTCTTCGTACCTGTTCCGGGCCTTTCACGCGCTGCCTCCCCTGACCAATTCAAAGGGTGAGCCCACCGGGGCCACGGTCGGCGTCATCAATATGTTGCGCAAGCTGATCGCCGAGTACCGGCCGAGCCACTTCGCTGTGGTCTTCGATGCGCCCGGCAAGACCTTCCGTGACGATCTCTATCCCGAATACAAGGCCCATCGTCCGCCGATGCCCGAGGAACTGCGCGAGCAGATCGAGCCGACGCTCGACATCATCCGCGCGATGGGTCTGCCGCTGCTGATCGTCGATGACGTCGAGGCCGACGATGTAATCGGTACTCTGGCGCACCAGGCGACCCAGCAGGGGATTGAGACCCTGGTCTCTACCGGCGACAAGGACATGGCGCAGCTGGTCAATCCGCATGTGACCCTGATCAACACCATGACGGATACGGTGATGGGCGAGGCGGGCGTATTGGAAAAGTTCGGTGTGCGCCCGGACCAGATCATCGATTTTCTGGCCCTGACCGGCGACAGTGTGGACAACATCCCCGGGGTTCCCAAGTGCGGCCCAAAAACCGCTGCAAAGTGGCTCGGGACCTACGACAGCCTCGACCGGCTGATGGCCGGCGCCGACGAAGTGAAGGGCAAGATTGGCGAGAGCCTGCGTGCCAGCCTGGATCTGCTGCCGTTGTCACGTGCCCTGACCACCATAAAGACCGATGTGGCGCTCGAGCAGCGGCCGGAAGATCTGCGGCCACATGCCGGTGACCCCGCAGCTTTGCGCAAACACTACGAGCGTCTGGAATCGCGTCGCCTGCTGGCCAGCCTCGAGGATGGATCCGCGCCTGATGACGAGGCACCAGAGGCCACCGGAAGGGCTGAAAGAGACTACGAAACCATCCTCGAACGGGTCGCTCTGGATGCCTGGCTAAAACGCCTGCAGTCGGCGCCCCTGATCGCATTCGATACCGAAACGACCAGCCTGGATTACATGCAGGCGCAGATCGTCGGCGTGTCCTTTGCAATCGAGGCCGGTTCTGCGGCCTATGTCCCGTTGGCGCATAACTATCCAGGCGCACCAGACCAGCTCGACCGCGATGAGGTGCTGTCACTGCTCAAGCCCCTGCTCGAGGATCCCGGCCGGCCCAAGGTCGGACAGAACCTCAAATACGACATGAGTGTGCTGGCCAATCATGGCATCACACTGCGTGGTATCGCTTACGACACCATGCTCGAGTCCTATGTTCTTAATGCAGGCGGTGGCCGCCATGACATGGACAGCCTGGCCGAGCGTCATCTCGGTCTCAAGACCATTCATTTCGAGGACGTCGCGGGCAAGGGCGCCAAACAGCTGACCTTTGACCAGATCCCGCTGGAACAGGCCGGGCCCTATGCGGCCGAAGATGCCGATGTCACCCTACGCCTGCACCAGGCCTTGTGGCCACAGCTGGAGGCGGTCGAGCCGCTGCGTCGGGTGCTGCTCGAGATGGAGGTGCCCCTGCTCAGTGTCCTGTCACGGATCGAGCGTACCGGCGTGCGCCTCGACGGGAAGATGCTGGCCGCCCAGAGCGTCGAACTGGCCAAGCGCATGCATGAGCTGGAACAGGAGGCCTACAAGATTGCCGGTCGCAGTTTCAATATGGGCTCGCCGAAACAGATCGGTCAGATCTTCTTCGAGGAGCTGCAGCTGCCGGTGGTCGCCAAGACTCCCAAGGGTGCGCCTTCCACCGCCGAGTCGGTCCTGCAGGAACTGGCCGACCAGGGGCACGAGCTGCCGCGGGTAATCCTGGAGCATCGCGGCCTGGCCAAACTCAAGTCGACCTATACCGACAAGCTGCCTGAGATGATCGATCCGGCGACGGGCCGGCTGCACACCAGCTATCATCAAGCCGTTGCCGCGACCGGACGCCTGAGTTCCTCGGATCCGAATCTGCAGAACATCCCGGTACGCAGTGACGAGGGTCGGCGCATCCGCCAGGCCTTCGTGCCGCAGGACGGCTGGCGGATGCTGGCGGCGGACTATTCACAGATCGAGCTGCGCATCATGGCGCATCTTTCCGGTGATGCCGGTCTGGTCAGCGCCTTTGCCGCCGGTGCCGATATCCACCGTGCGACGGCTGCCGAGGTGTTCGGTGCAGACAGTCCGGATGTGGTGAGCGCAGAGCAGCGGCGTTCGGCCAAGGCGATCAATTTCGGCCTGATCTACGGTATGTCGGCGTTCGGTCTGGCCAGGCAGCTGGGCATCGAACGCGGCGCGGCCCAGGAGTACGTGGATCTGTACTTCACCCGTTACCCGGGGGTGAAGGACTTCATGGAACGCACCCGTGAGCAGGCACGTGAGCAGGGCTATGTCGAGACCCTGTTCGGCCGGCGACTTTACCTGCCCAATATCAACGCACGCAATCAGCAGGTGCGTTCCGCCGCGGAACGTACCGCGATCAACGCGCCCATGCAGGGTACCGCGGCCGACATCATCAAACGTGCCATGCTGGCCGTGGATGACTGGATAGAGCAGGAGAGACCGTCGCTGAACATGCTTATGCAGGTGCATGATGAACTGGTATTCGAGGTCGCCCCCGATGGGCTCGATGCCGCATCGTCGAAGATCAGACAGCTGATGGAGTCCGCCGCGCAACTGAGCGTGCCGCTGGTGGTGGATATCGGTGTTGGTGACAACTGGGACGAGGCGCACTGAGTCCCCGCGGAGGACTGCCTATATGAGCAATCCCAGCTCTATGCGCGCAAAACGCCTGTTCTGGGTCGGTATGGTATTGATCCTCCTGGGCATGGCGCTGATCGTGCTGGCGACTCGCGACGTCCTGATGCACGGCCTCGGAGGTCTGTCGGTACTGCTTGGGATTATACTGGCGGTGCGTAATTCCCGGTTGTGATTGTCCGCGACATCCGGTCGCACACTACATCCCTTGTTCCAGCAGCCAGTTCTCAACGATCTTCGCCGCATCCAGCCAATGGTGGTCAAGCATCATCGCGTGGCCAAGTTCTTCGACGAACACGGCCTGGGTGTCGTGCGCGCCTGCGGTCGAATGGATCGCAGAGGCAGGGATCAGGCTGTCGAGGCTGGCTCCCATCACGAGCGTTTTCACCGGGGAGGAAGCCTGGGGCTGCGCACCCAGGGGAAAGGACATCTCGATGATGGCCTGTGGTGATTCAAGCTGAGCGCGCGACACGTACTCCCTGACCTTTGCGTCCGCGAGGTGTGGAGAGAACAGAGGCCGGCGGCCACCCTCGACCCCGTAGAGTGCAAACACGGTCTGTGGCCCGAACCATTGCAGCAACTGGATCTGCTGGAACAGCAGGGGGTTGGTCAATGCCAGCCACGCCGTGGTCGGCAGAAGTCCCTGGGGTGGAACCGAGGCCATCAGAATGGCCGCCGGTGCGGACCGTTGCGCTATGTACTGTTGTACCAGGTAGCCGCCCATGGAATGACCGATCAGTACCGGAGATTCCCCCATGCTCGCGATCGACGACTCGATTTCACCGATGTAGTCACTCAGGGAGGCGTGCGGCGTAAAACGCAGGCGCCCCTGACTATGCCGGCACAGATCGATGGCGTGGGCGCGGTAACCGAGCGCGGAAAAGTACGGCAGAAAATGTTCCGCCCAGCACCAGCCACCCACGTAGGCGCCATGCACGAACAACAATGGCGGCGCGTCACGCGGCGCGGCCTTGGGCTCATACGTGATGACTCTGGAGTTCAAGGCTGTCAGTCCTCTCGCGACCGGATCTAAGCGATAGCTGGTTGATTCAAAGCGCTTCGCCATTGCTGCCAACAGCGCCGGCATGATCGGCATAGGTTCTCCGCGCGACCGGGCCCGAGGTGCCTATCCCTGAAGCGTGTATCCGAACCATTCATCGAGCTTGGCGTGTGCCTGGTCGACCCCCGTCCGTTTGAGCGCGGAAAACGCCTGCACGGTGAACGCCGGATCGAGCTTGTGCAGTTCCGCGCGGACCTTGAGAACGGTACTGCTGGCCGGCCCCCGCTTCAGCTTGTCCGACTTAGTCAGAAGCACGTGTACGGACAGCGAGATGTGATTGGCCCAGTCCAGCATCTGACGATCATAGTCTTTCAGCGGGTGGCGGATGTCCATCATCAGCATCAGGCCACGCAGACATTCACGCTGCTCGAGATAGTCGGCCAGCGCGCCCTGCCAGTCGCGCTTGATGCCCTCGGCGACCTTGGCGTAGCCGTAGCCAGGCAGGTCGACGATGCGCCGCTGCTCGTCGAGCGCAAAGAAGTTCAGCAACTGGGTGCGCCCTGGGGTCTTGCTGGTCCGGGCGAGCGATTTTTGATCGCAAAGGGTATTGATCGCACTGGATTTTCCAGCATTTGATCGCCCGGCGAAGGCAACCTCGTAGCCCTCGTCTGCCGGTGTCTGGGTCAGTTTCGCCGCGCTGGTGAGAAACTCGGCCTGCCGATACAGGGGGTTCATGCGTCGGGAAAATCGCTACGCCGCCAGTGACCGGATTTGCCGCCGGACTTTTCCTCCAGGCGCACGCTCTCGATCACCATGCCGCGATCGACCGCCTTGCACATGTCATACACGGTGAGCAGGGCGAGCTGGACCGCACACAGGGCCTCCATCTCGACCCCGGTCTGGCCGCGGGTCTTGGCGGTAGCGACGCAACGGATCTCCTGCAGATGCGAATCGGGGGTGAATTCGATACCGATGCTGGTCAGTGGCAGGGGATGGCAAAGTGGAACCAGGTCTGCGGTGCGTTTTGCGCCCATGATGCCGGCAATCCGCGCCACGCCGAGAACGTCCCCTTTTTTGTGGCCGCCTTCGAGGATCATGGCGAGGGTCCCCGCCTGCATCCGGATGCTGCCACTGGCTGTCGCGATACGTTCGGTCACGGCCTTGTCGCCGACGTCGACCATGTGCGCCTGGCCCTCGGAATCGAAGTGGGTGAAACGATCAGACATGGCCAGCCACTCCGTCCCGATACTCGAGTGATTTGGGCACCTCATGCAGCTCGAACTGCATGCTCTCCAGGTCGCCGAACACCCAGGTGGCCGGTGCCTGGCCAACGCCGCCGACGGTGCCCGGGTTGACCAGATGGGTGACGCCGCCCTTGCAGTTCTTGTGCTGGGCAATCTCGACCTTGTGGCTGTGCCCGCAGCACACCAGGTCCCAGTCGCCGGTGGCGGCCATCGCGTGCGCGTAATGCGGGTAGTGCACCAGAAAGATGCGTTTGCCGGCCAGCTCGATCCCCGCGTCCATGCCGTGAAAGCGGATGACACCACCGGGTTTGTGCGCCAGCCGGGTCAGGGCGTAGAGATCGCCGCTATTGTTGCCGTGAATGACGTGTACCGGCAGGCCGTACTTTTCCAGACAGTGCAGGGTGCTGGCGGCGACCAGATCGCCGCAGTGCAGAACCGCCTCGGCGCCGGCCGCCTTGGCGTCGCCAACGGCCGCATCGATCAATGCGATATGGTCATGACTGTCCGAAAGGATACAAACCTTCATTGGGATACGACGTCCAGGTGCGGCTGAATAGCCCTGTATCGTAACCCAAAACCAGGGCCGAGGGCCGAGGTGGTGGGGCCGGGGGAAATCTCCAGGTGCCTCGAATCGCAGGAGATGTGCGCAACAATTTCGCGGGCCCCAGGCCCCAGGCCCACCTTCAGAAAGCAGGCTTCTCCGGGGCGTCGTTGTACATCTGCACGGCGTGCATGATTTCCTGTTTGGCCTCTTCGATCCCGTACCAGCCGTCAACCCGGACCCACTTGCCCTCGTCCAGGTCCTTGTAGTGCTCGAAGAAGTGCGAGATACGGTTGAGGACCTCGCCCTGCAGGTCGCGGAAGGTCTCGACGCCGCGGTAGGTCTTGCACAGCTTGTCGACCGGTACCGCCAGCACCTTGGCATCGTCGCCGGATTCGTCTTTCATCTTCAGCACCCCGACCGGGCGGCACTGGATCACCGAGCCGGAGATCAGCGGATGCGGGGTGAGCACCAGTACGTCGACCGGGTCGCCGTCCTTGGACAGGGTGTGCGGGACATAGCCGTAGTTGCAGGGGTAGTACATCGCGGTGGACATGAAACGGTCGACGAACATGGCGCCGGTGTGCTTGTCCAGCTCGTACTTGACCGGGTCGGAATGGGCCGGGATCTCGATGATGACATTGATTTCATTGGGCACATTGCCGGTGGTGACGCGGTCCAGGATCATGCACTTCCCCTTGGGATTCGATAATTTTGTACAGAGAGCCGGCAGGCTGGAACCGGCCGGCGCTTCGGAGCCCGTTAGATTAAGCGCAGTGCGGAGGCCGAGTCCACCGCTGCTGATTGCGGCAATAAAAAAGGGGGCGTTGTCGCCCCCTTGTTAAATGCTCCTGAAATCTGCGACTTAAAGCATCGGCACAATCAGCAGTGCAACAATATTGATGATCTTAATCAACGGGTTCACGGCCGGGCCGGCGGTGTCCTTGTAGGGGTCGCCTACGGTGTCACCGGTAACGGCTGCCTTGTGGGCATCCGAGCCCTTGCCGCCGAAGTTGCCGTCCTCGATGTATTTCTTGGCGTTGTCCCAGGCGCCACCGCCGGTGGTCATCGAGATGGCCACGAACAGGCCGGTAACGATGGTACCGATCAGGAGGCCGCCCAGCGCCTTGGGACCGAGTACCAGACCGACGATCACGGGTACCGCGATCGGCAGCAGCGATGGGATGACCATCTCCTTGATCGCCGCCTTGGTCAGCATGTCGACCGCGCGACCGTAGTCCGGCTTTTCGGTGTGGTCCATGATGCCGGGCTTTTCCTTGAACTGGCGACGTACCTCGTTGACGATGCCGCCCGCCGCGCGACCAACCGCCTCCATGGCCATGGAGCCGAACAGGTACGGAACCAGGCCGCCGATGAACAGACCGATGATCACCATGTGGTCAGAGAGGTCGAAGGTGATGTTGTGCCCGTATTTTCCCAGGGTATGTGTGTAATCGGAAAACAGCACCAGTGCGGCCAGGCCGGCTGAACCGATGGCGTAGCCCTTGGTTACGGCCTTGGTGGTGTTGCCCACCGCATCCAGCGGGTCGGTGATGTTGCGGACCTTCTCGTCCATCTCGGCCATCTCGGCGATGCCACCGGCGTTGTCGGTGATCGGGCCGTAGGCATCGAGAGCAACGATGATGCCGGTCATCGACAGCATCGAGGTGGCGGCGATGGCGATGCCGTACAGGCCGGCCAGTTCATAGGCCGCCCAGATCGAGGCGCAGACCACCAGTACCGGTGCGGCAGTGGACTTCATCGATACGCCCAGGCCGGCGATGACATTGGTGCCGTCACCTGTGGTCGAGGCCTCGGCGATGTGGCGCACCGGGCTGAACTCGGTAGCCGTGTAGTACTCGGTGATGAGTACCATGGCGGCAGTCAGTACCAGGCCGATCAGAGAGGCCAGGAACAGGTTCGTGGACGAGAATGCCTCGTTGCCGCCCATCATCGCCTCGGTGACGAAATAGAAACCGATGGCGGCGATCACGCCGGAGACGATCAGGCCCTTGTACAGCGCGATCATGATCTTGGCATCCCCTTCCTTCGCCTTGACGAAGTAGGTGCCGATGACCGAGGCGACGATAGAAATGCCGCCCAACACCAGTGGGTACATCACGGCCGCCTCGTTGCCGGCCATCAACAGGCCGCCGAGCAGCATGGTTGCGACCACGGTTACCGCATAGGTCTCGAACAGGTCGGCCGCCATACCGGCACAGTCACCGACGTTGTCACCGACGTTGTCGGCGATCACAGCCGGGTTGCGCGGGTCGTCTTCCGGGATACCGGCCTCGACCTTGCCGACGATGTCGGCACCGACGTCAGCACCCTTGGTGAAGATGCCGCCACCGAGTCGGGCGAAGATCGAGATCAGCGAGCCACCGAAGGCCAGGCCGACCAGCGGGTGCAGCGGGTCTTCGACCCCGACCATCACCAGGATCCCGTAGTAGCCGGCGACCCCGAGCAGGCCCAGGCCGACGACCAGCATGCCGGTGATGGCGCCGCCGCGGAACGCGACCTGCAATGCTGCATTGATGCCGTGGTGAGCGGCCTCCGCGGTGCGTATGTTGGAACGCACCGAGATGTACATGCCGATATAACCGGCCAGGCCGGAGAAGACCGCACCGATCACGAAGCCGATGGCGGTTGCCGCGTCGAGGAATATGAAGAGGATGACGGTAAGTACCGCACCCACGATACCGATGGTGGTGTACTGCCGGTTGAGATAGGCGGAGGCGCCTTCCTGTATGGCCTGCGCGATCTCGCGCATGCGGTCGTTGCCGTCGGGTTGACTGAGAATCCATTTTGTGGAGACGAACGCCGTAGCCGATTGCCAGCAATGAGGCGGCCAGGGCAAACCAGAGTGCCGTGTTCATAAGAAAAACTTCCCCTCTAAGTCCAATTGCGTTCAGTTCAGATTTTTATGCAAGCTATTAAAATTTTCTGGTGCGGATTCTTCGCTTTCGCGGGCCGATTACCAACCAAATTGTGCAAATACGGTGATTAACAACATTGCGGTCAGGGCTTTTTCGACGCCTCCGGTCGGATTGTTACAGTGTTATTACAGGCAATATCGACCGCTTGGGCGCGCAGCCATTGGTGAAACTTTGGCAGCGATAAGAAAGATCGCATTTATGAAGGCCGCTGTCCATGAGCCGAATTCGGCAAAAGCCGGAAAATCGTCACCCGCGACGCCTGATTATCGGCCCGTGCTCGCGCATTGCAATCCCGTCGGAACGGTACCGACTCGCGTTACACTCGGGACCCTGATGTGTTTCGTGGGGTCGGCCTTTATGCCCGGTTCGCGTTTTCTTTTGGCTGCACTGCTGTTCGCCTTTCTGCTGCCGGCCTGGGCGACGCGGGGTGAGGTCCGCATCGCGGTTGCCGCGAATTTTGCGCCCACCCTGCGGGCGCTGGCTAAAGATTTTTCGGCGAATACGGGCCATCGCGTACAGATATCATCCGGTTCAACCGGCAAACACTATGCGCAGATCCGCAATGGCGCCGTATTCGATGTCTTTCTCGCCGCCGACAGTGCGCGTCCCACCCGGCTGGAGGCCGAGGGCATTGGTATTGCCGGCAGCCGCTTTACCTACGCGGTCGGACGGCTGGTGCTGTGGGTGCCGGGGCAGACCGAGATAGATCGGCCCGAGGACTATCTGAGGAATGCACGCTTCCGTCGCCTGGCGATCGCCAATCCGCGCCTTGCCCCCTATGGGCTGGCGGCTCAGCAGGTACTCGAGACCTGGCAACTCTGGGATCGGCTGCAGGATAGGCTGGTTCGGGGCGAAAACGTTGCCCAGGCGTACCAGTTTGTCGCCACCGGAAACGCACAATCGGGTCTGGTCGCCCTGTCACAGCTGCTCCTGGGTGATCGGGACGGGCGTGGCGCCTACCGGATCATTCCCGACGAGCTCCATGCCTCCATCAGGCAGGACGCATTGCTGCTGCGTTCCGGAACCGCGGCTGAGGCATTCCTTGAATATCTCAGGAGCGAGCCCGCGGCCCGGATGATCCGGGATGCGGGATACGGACTCCCCGGGCATTCATGACAGAGGCCCTGGTTTCAGCTGCCGACCTGCAGGCGTTGCTCGTCACGCTCAAACTGGCAGGCCTGACCACCCTGCTGTTGATTCTCTTCGGGACCCCGCTGGCATGGTGGCTGGCACGGACCAAGGGTCGATTGCGTGCACCGGTAGAGGCCCTGGTGGCATTGCCGCTGGTGTTGCCACCGACGGTGCTGGGTTTCTATCTCCTGCTAGCCATGGGGCCGGGTGGACCGCTGGCGGGCCTGTCGCTGGCTTTTAGCTTCGGCGGGCTGTTGCTCGGCTCGATGATCTATTCGCTGCCGTTCGTGGTGCAGCCGCTGCGCGACAGCTTCGCCGCGATCGGCGAGCAACCACTGGAGGCGGCGGCCTGTCTCGGCGCGGGCCCGTTCGACCGTTTCCGCAGTGTGGTTCTGCCCCTGGCCAGGCCTGGTTACGTCACCGCCGCGGTATTGGGATTTGCGCATACCCTGGGTGAGTTCGGCGTGGTGCTGATGATAGGCGGCAATATACCGGGTGAGACCCGGGTATTGTCGATCGCCGTCTACGAGCATGTGGAGGCCCTCGACTATGCGCGGGCGCACGTGCTGGCCGCTGGTCTGCTGCTGGTATCTTTCCTGCTGCTGTTGCTGGTATATGCCAGTGGATTCGGCCGCCGGGTGACACCATGAGCATCGTGATCGATACCCGGGTCGGCAAGGGCGATTTCGAGCTCCAGGCCCGCTTCGAGGCACCGGCCAGCGGGTTTACCGCGGTATTCGGGCCTTCCGGCTGCGGCAAGACCACCTTGTTGCGCGTTATTGCGGGCCTGGAACCGGCGGCACAGGGGCTGGTGCAGGTCGGTGACCAGGTCTGGTTGGATGCGGACTGTCGGCTGGCGACGCACCGGCGCGCGGTCGGTTATGTGTTTCAGGAGCCGGCCCTTTTTGCGCATCTCAAGGTCAAGGACAACCTGGTTTACGGGATGCGGCGGCGTTCGCCAAGGCCGGTGCTGGCATTCGAAGAGATGGTTGAACTGCTGGGACTGGGCGGCCTGCTCGAGCGGGGTGTGACCGGTCTTTCCGGCGGCGAGCGTCAGCGCGTGGCGATTGCCCAGGCATTGCTGAGCAGTCCGCGCGTGCTGCTCATGGACGAGCCGCTGGCCGCGCTCGACCGGCCCAGCCGGCTGGCCCTGCTGCCGTATCTCGAGGCGTTGCAGCGGGCACTGGATATCCCGGTGTTGTATGTCAGCCACGCACTGGACGAGGTGGCCCGGCTGACCGAATTCATGGTCCTGATGCACCGGGGGCGGGTCAGCGCCAGCGGGCCGGTCAACGATCTGCTGACCCGCCTGGACCTGCCGTTGGCCCACGGGAGCGAGGCCGAGGCAGTGATTCGGGCCAGGGTCAGTAGTCAGGACGAGCGTGACCATCTCACCGAACTCGCCTTCAGCGGCGGCCGGCTTTGGGTGCCGCGGGTGGATATGCCGGCCGGGACCCGGGTCAGGCTGCGGATACGGGCCCGTGATGTGAGCCTCGCGCTGCAACCGATCAGCGGCAGCAGCATCCTCAACAGTTTCCCGGTGACGGTCGCCGGGCTTGCGGAGGATGGTCCGGCGCAGGTGATGGTGAGACTGCAGGCCGGCGAGGAGATGTTGCTTACCCGGGTGACCCGTCGCTCACGACGGGTCCTGGAGATCGAACCGGGCAGTCAGCTTTATGCCCAGGTGAAGAGTGTGGCGCTGCTGGCGTGAGCTAACGGTACCGAGTTCGGAACGCAGGGACGAGGAGACGCGAGGACGCGAAGTTCGGTCACTATTGGAATCGGGCTCGGTGAACCGGGACCTCGAGCCCGAACCTCGAACCTCGAACCTCGACACTTCTTTGAACCTCGAATCTCTGTGACCTCTGCGTCGAGACCTCGAACCTCGAACCTGCGAACTCGATCGGATTCAGCGGCCGACCCCGGAAAAGTCGGTGCCGGCGTTCAGGCCGAATTTTTCTTCGAGATCGAGCTCGCGTATCAGCTGGTCAACGGCTCCCTGTCCATGGGTATTGCTCACCTCTGCCAATATCAGACGCACCGCGTTGCGGTTGTAGCCGCCGCCGAAGTAAAGCTGGACCTTGATCAGTTCACGTGCCTTGTCGAGTGTCATCTGCGTGGATCCTGTCTGCATGGCCCACCACGGCGGTGGGCGCAAAAAAGGGTCCCGGAGGACCCTTTGTGCATCTGCCGGAATCGTCGACTTACAGTTCGAAGACAGGCAGTTTGCGCGCCACACTGTTGAGCTTCAGCGTGACATAGTCGGGCATGCCATTGGCCTTGTAGGGCGGATAGGCCTCACCCTGGATCAGGGGGTAAAGGTAATCCTTGCACTTCTGGGTGATACCGAAGCCGTCTTCGGAGATGAAATCCATGGGCATCATCTTTTCGACATTGGCCACCTCGCTCAGGGGTGCCTCGCCAATTTCCCAGGCGTACGGGTTGTTCGAGGTGCGGACCACGGTTGGCATAATCGAGTTCTTGCCCTCAATCGCTTTTTCCACCGCGGCCTTGCCCAGCGCATAGGCCTGCTCGACGTCCGATTCGGAGGCCAGATGCCGTGCGGCACGCTGCAGGTAGTCGGCGACGGCCCAGTGGTATTTGTAGCCCAGGGCGTCCTTGATGATGTTGGCGACCACCGGTGCGGCACCGCCCAGCTGGGCGTGGCCGAAGGAATCGCGCGTACCCTGTTCGGCGAGGAACTTGCCGTCCGGCCAGTGACAGCCTTCAGACACGCAGATGGTGCAGTAGCCGTACTCTTTCACCTTGGCGTCGACATTGGCCAGGAACTTCTCCTGGTCGAACTCGACCTCGGGGAACAGGGTAACTACCGGGATGCCTTCGTCCTCGACCAGGGCACCGGCCGCGGCGATCCAGCCGGCGTGACGGCCCATGACCTCGATCACGAAGATCTTGGTCGAGGTGGCGGCCATGGAACGCACGTCGTAGCTGGCCTCCATGGTGGATACCGCGATGTATTTGGCGACCGAGCCGAAGCCCGGGCAGTTGTCGGTGATCGGCAGGTCGTTGTCGACAGTCTTTGGCACGTGGATCGCCTGCACCGGGAAGCCCATCTTCTCAGACAGCTGCGAGACCTTGTAGCAGGTGTCGGCAGAGTCGCCGCCCCCGTTGTAGAAGAAGTAACCGATGTCGTGCGCCTTGAAGACCTCGATCAGGCGCTCGTATTCACGCTTGTTGTCTTCCAGGCTCTTGAGCTTGAAACGGCAGGAACCGAAGCCACCGGAGGGTGTGTGCTTGAGCCCGGCGATGTCGTCGGCCGATTCCAGGCTGGTGTCGATCAGGTCTTCAACCAGGGCGCCTATGATGCCGTTACGGCCGGCATAGACGTTGGCGATCTTGTCCGGATGGGCGCGGGCGGTTTCGATCACACCGCAGGCCGACGCGTTGATAACCGCGGTGACACCACCGGATTGCGCGTAAAAGGCATTTTTCGCCGTCATGATGTTTTCCCTCTATAGATTCAGAATTGCTATTTGTTTTGGTTTGCCCGGGACCCTGTCAGGTCAGCCTTTCTTGTCGTCGATGTCACCGCGTTCTCTAGCCGTGTGGTCCGCCTGCGCCTGCAGCAGCGAGACCGCGCACTCAGTCAGATCGTCGTATTCATGAACGCCGGTGCCGTACTGCTGGTAGCCGCGGAAGAAGAATTGGCAACGGTAGCGCCGCTCGCCGGTTTTGAAAATGACGAAGTGGCAGCCGTCGGCCTCCCAGACGAAAACCGGGCAGGAGGTCAGGTCGCGGTCGGCCGGGCTCAGGCGGATCTCGGCGTCCGCATACTGCAGCTCGATATCGCGGCCATAACGCTCTTTCAGCGTGGTTTTGACGATCCACTCTTCGGTTTCGGTGATATCTCGAATGGTATCCATGCTGTCCAATCCGGTAGTCCGGGGCCCTCAGGCATCCCAATCAATGTCGAAATCGTGCACGTTTCGATCTGGTTTTGGGAAAAACCCGGTGGGAATTACTCGTTTATTTCCGCCAATCGCCTAAAATTCGTAGAAAATCAGGCGCTTCGTTGACAGGCCAGTAATGTGCGATTAGCTTAGACAACCCGGCACGGGGCAGCCAATGCAAAACACGCATGCCCCTATAGGAAAATCCTAATTTCCTTATATGACAGGGAGTTGGAATCGCCATCCCCTAATATGCCGTACTTTAGGCGCCAAACAGAAGAAAAACGGCCACCAAGGAGCCAAAATGAGGATTGTTTTACTGGGCCCCCCGGGATCGGGCAAGGCGGAGCTGTCCCAGCAGATTTCAAAGCACTATGGCAT
The DNA here is from genome assembly GCA_963759055.1 of uncultured Gammaproteobacteria bacterium. Taxonomy (GTDB): domain Bacteria; phylum Pseudomonadota; class Gammaproteobacteria; order Chromatiales; family Chromatiaceae; genus Thiosocius. The sequence goes on along the minus strand of CAVWYD010000032.1, from coordinate 87,686 downwards.
GCCGATTATCACCGTGAACAGTGTGATGCGACGCGCGGCGGCAGAAAACTCCGAACTCGGACGGTTGGCCAAAGAGGCCATGGATATGTCGCGGGTCTCGGACGAACTGCTACTGGCGCTGTTGCGCATACAGATGCCGCAGATGGATCTGAGCCTGGGCTTCATCCTGGTGGATCTGCCGAAGAATGCCGGCCAGGCCGACGTACTGGATAGTGTGCTCAACGACCTTGGCGCCTCGATCGAGCTGGTGTTCAACCTGGAGGTCGACCGGGACGAGCTGATGGAGCGGTTGGTAGGACGAATCGCGTGTGACAGCTGCGGCGCCCAATACAATATGTACGTCAATCCACCGCTGGTCGATGGTGTCTGCGACGCCTGTGGTGCCCGCGTTGTGCGTCGTCCGGACGACTACGAGGAGACCATCAGCAATCGCCTGAGGGTCTACGAAGGACAGATGGGGCCTCTGCTCCAGTATTACGCGCTGAACGAGAAACTGCACCGGATTGCGGCAGACGACGGGGCTGCGAAGGCCTGGAAGGTAGTTCGCAAGCTCATCGATTCGATGCCGCCGAGCATCCCCACGGGCCTTGAGAAAGCCGCGGCGCAGATCGAAGAACAGGTCGCCGAGGAGAGCAAAGCCAAGCCTGCACGCAAAGCTGCAGCCAAGAAGCCGGTGAAGGCTGCCCCGAAGACCGCTGAAAAGGCGGTACCCAAAAAGGCGCCGGTCAAGAAGGCAGCAACAAAGAAAACGGCGGCCAAGAAGACTGTCTCCAAGAAAAAGACAGCACCCAAAAAGGTAACCGCCAAAAAGACGGCCGCCAAGAAAAAGGCGCCGCTAAAGAAGGTGGCTGCGAAAAAGGTGACTGCCAAGAAGGGCGTCATCAGGAAGAAGGCGGTTATCAAGAAAAAGGCAGCGCCGAAGAAGGCAGCGGCCAAGAAGGCGGTCATCAAGAAAAAGGCAGCGCCGAAGAAGGTAGCGGCCAAGAAGGCGGTTATCAAGAAAAAGGCAGCGCCGAAGAAGGTAGCGGCCAAGAAGGCGGCTACCAAGAAAAAGGCAGCCCCGAAGAAGAGGCCAACGGCCAGAAAAGCGGCCGCGAAGAAAAAGGTGGCGCCGTCGAAGAAGGTGTTGAGCAAGAAGACGACGGCCAAGAAAAGGGCCGCGGCCGGAAGGACTGTGGCCAAGAAAGCTGTGGCCGGGAAAAAGGCGGCAGCCAAGAAGCCTGCGGCGAAAGCAAAGAAAAAATCGGCGCGGCGTTAACCGCATTCCAGGTTGAGGTGAGGCCGGCCTCCCCGCGTCGTTCAGTCGAGCGAGGGGCCGAGCTGGAACTCAACCGGTTCGAATCCGTGGTCTTCCAATACCGCCAACACCTCTTCCCAGCAGCAGCCCGGCGTTCCCTCTTCGACTTCGGCGATCAGGCCGGTGACATGCCGATACACTTCCTGTTGTTCGTAATCCGGCGGAATGCGCACCAGGCGGATCTTCGACTTGTCGGCCGCGGGCAGGATCATCAGGTTCTGCATCGTGATTTCTCCAATGTCAGTCAGGTTGGGTGGCCGCGCGTCAAAGTCGTCTTGCGGCCGATCAGCTCGATCGGGTAGCCGTCCGGATCTTCGACAAAGGCGATGATGGTGGTGCCTGCGTTCATTGGACCGGCCTCGCGCAGGATCTTGCCATCACGCGCCCTGATATCTTCGGCCGCCTTGTAAACGTCGTCGACCTCGATGGCGATGTGGCCGTATCCGCTGCCCATGTCGTAGCTGTCCACGCCCCAGTTGTAGGTCAGTTCGATAACCGTGTTGTCGGATTCGTCGCCGTAGCCCAGGAAGGCGAGGGTGAACTTGCCGTCCGGGTAATCCTTCTGCCGCAGCAGCCGCATGCCGAGGACCTCGGTATAAAACCTGACAGAGCGTTCGAGATCGCCCGTTCGCAGCATGGTGTGCAGGATACGCATTGCAGTTTTTCTCCTTGGGTTCCGCAGGGACTTCAGTCGCCGCCCACCGTCATACGTTCGATCAGCCAGGAGCCGGTGTCGATGCTGCCGGGGATGTCGTTGTCGCTGCCCACGGCCAGCAATTGCCGGAACATGTCCTTGAGGTTTCCGGCGACCGTGATCTCGTCGACCGGATACTGGATCTCGCCGTTTTCCACCCAGAAGCCGGCGGCACCGCGCGAATAATCGCCTGTGACCGGATTGGTGCCCTGTCCCATCAGTTCGGTCACGACCACGCCATGATCCATCTCGCGTAGCAGTTCATCAAAGCATTGGCCACTGCTCGCGATGCCCGCATTGCGCACGCCGCCGGCGCTGGCTGTGCTCTGCAAGCCGAGCTTGCGCGCCGAATAGCTGTCCAGAAGATAACCCTGGAGTACCCCGCCTGCGACCAGTTCACGGTAGCCGGTCGCCACGCCCTCGTTGTCGAAGGGGGCACTGGCCTGGCCACGCGGAAGGAGCGGATCCTCGCTGATGCGGACCCAATCCGGAAAGATCTGCTCCCCGACCTGATCCAGAAGGAAGGTCGACTTGCGGTAAACCGCGTGCCCCCGGATCGCACCGAACAGGCTGCGCAGCAGACTGGGTGCGACATCGGCGCGGAACAACACAGGACATTCCCTCGTACCCAGCTGGCGTCCGTCAAGCCGTGCCAGCGTGCGTTCCGCGGCCCGGCGACCGATTGCAGCCGGTTCCGCGAGCTCTGCCGGCAGTCGACCGCTGTCATACCAGTAGTCGCGCTGCATTTCGTCGCCCTGTTGCGCAATCACTGCACAGCTCAGGCTGTGGCGCGTGGTCGGGTAGCCGCCGACGAAGCCGTGGCTGTTGCCGTAGATGAAACTGGATTGCTGGGTGTACAGGGTAGCCCCCTCGGAATTGCTGATCCGCGGGTCGACGGCGCGCGCCGCGTCCTCGCAGTCGCGTGCGATACCGGCCGCTTCATCCGCATCCAGATCCCAGGGGTGGTAGAGGTCCAGGTCGGGCACGTCGCGTGCCATTCGGTCGGCGTCGGCCAGCCCTGCGGCCGGATCTTCCGAGGTGTGTTTGGCGATCCGACAGGCTGCGGCGACGCTCTCACGGACGGCTTCGGGGCGCAGGTCGGTGGTGTTGGCCGAGCCCTTGCGGTGACCGAAGTAGACAGTGATGCCCAATCCGTTGTCGCTGGTGTGTTCTATGGTCTCCGTCTCGCCGAGGCGTACGGTCACGGACAGGCCGGTTTGTGCCGATACGCCGGCCTCGGCCGCTTCGGCGCCCTGGTGGCGGGCCTCCTGCAGCAGGTCTTCAACAACCTGTTTCAATAGTGAGATCTGTTCCGCTTTGCTCATGCCGCAGTACCGCCGACGGTGAGCTGATCGATCTTCAGGGTTGGCTGGCCGACCCCGACCGGGACGCTCTGGCCCTCCTTGCCGCAGGTGCCGACGCCGGTGTCCAGTGCGAGGTCGTCGCCTACCATGCTGATCCTGTTCATGGCCTCCGGGCCGTTGCCGATCAGGGTCGCACCCTTGACCGGATGGCTGACTTTGCCATTCTCGATCAGGTAGGCCTCGTTGGCCGAGAATACGAACTTGCCCGACGTGATGTCCACCTGGCCGCCGCCGAAGTTGACTGCGTAGATCCCGTGCTCGACAGAGGCGATGATCTCGTCAGGTTTGTGCTCGCCCGCAAGCATATAGGTGTTGGTCATGCGCGGCATCGGCAGGTGGGCGTAGGATTCGCGCCGGCCATTGCCGGTGGGCGCGACCCCCATCAGGCGGGCGTTCATCTTGTCCTGCATATAGCCCTTGAGGATGCCGTTCTCGATCAGGACATTGTTGCGCGAGGGGGTGCCTTCGTCATCGATGGTGAGCGAGCCACGCCGGCCGGGCAGGGTGCCGTCGTCGACCACGGTGCACAGCGGCGAGGCGACCTGTTCGCCGATACGCCCGGAAAAGGCCGAGGTGCCCTTGCGGTTGAAGTCGCCCTCCAGGCCGTGGCCGACCGCTTCGTGCAAGAGCACGCCCGGCCAGCCGGGCCCCAGCACCACGGGCAGCATCCCGGCCGGCGCGGCCACGGCGTCGAGGTTGACCAGGGCCTGGCGCACCGCTTCGCGCGCGTAGCCCATGGCACGGTCGTCCTGGAGAAAGAAGTCCAGCGCCTGACGTGCGCCGCCACCCGAACTGCCCTGTTCGCGTTTGCCGCCTTGTTCGACGATAACCTGCACGTTCATGCGCACCAGCGGACGGACGTCGCCACTGATCTGGCCCGCATTGTCCATCACCAGGATGACGTCGTGTGCCGCGACCAGGCTGACGATCACCTCCTGTACGCGCGAATCGGCGGCACGGGCCTCGGCATCCGCTCGTCGCATCAGGTCAAGCTTTTTTGCCTCACTGAGTGAGTCCAGGGGATTGATTGGCGCATACAGGGCCGGCGGCGTGGCGGGGCCGGTGATTGCGCGCGCCCCGTGCTGGCCGGCCTGTGCGATCGCCCGCGCAGCACCAGCGGCGTCCAGCAGACGTGACAGCTCCAGGCTGTCCGTGTAGGCGAAGCCGGTCTTTTCGCCGCTCATCGCACGCAGACCCGCACCCTGCTCAATACTGTGACTGCCCTCCTTGATGATGCCGTCCTCCAGCACCCAGGACTCGAGCCGACCGTATTGAAAGTAGATGTCCGCGGCATCCACCTGCCGGCTCAGCAGGCGATCCATCACCTGTGAAAGATGGGCTTCACTCAGCCCGGGCGTATCGAGCAGCGTCTCGCGCGCGATGGCATTACTCTGCGACATGAATAGTTACTCCTGGTCGGGCAGCGAGTGCCCTGGTATGGCGATCAGCGGCAATGCAGACGGCGGTGGTCCAGACAGGGGAAGTTGCGCCGGGTCGTCTGTTGGAACTCCGGGTCGATCTCGGCCACCACGCTACCGTTTCCTCGCTCACGTTCCGCCAACTTGGTACCCCAGGGGTCAACGATCACGCTGTGGCCATAGGTCTCACGACTGGCAACATGAAAGCCGCCCTGTGCGGCGGCAATGACATAGGCAAGATTTTCGATCGCGCGGGCGCGCACCAGGGTTTCCCAATGCGCGCGCCCTGTAATCGCGGTGAACGCGGACGGTATGGCTATCACCTCGACCCCGCGGTCAACCATGGCGCGGAACAGCTCTGGGAAACGCAGGTCGTAACAGACGGCGATCCCCAGCCTGCCGACCGGGCTGTTGAGGACCACCACGCGGTCGCCTGCCTCAATGCTTTCTGATTCGATGAACTGCTCGTCGCTCTCGACCAGGTTGACATCGAACAGGTGCTGTTTGTCGTAGCGTGCAACCTGCCGGCCCTGGTCATCGTACACCGTGCAGGCGGCACGCCACATAGCCCCATGCTCGGCCTCGAGTGGAATGGTGCCGCCGACGATCCAGACACCCAGACGGGCCGCAATTTGTGACACGAAAGACTGTATCGGGCCGTCGCCGGGCTCTTCGCGCAGGGCATTGGCATCTTTGCAGTTGCTGCCCATAAAGGCGAAATTCTCCGGCAAGACGATCATCTGTGCGCCCTGTTTGACCGCGGCCTCCGTCAGGCGTTTGGTCTCCAGGAGGTTCGCGCTGACGTTGCTGCCCGAGGCCAGCTGAATGGCTGCTACTGTCTTTTTCGAGTTATGCATGGCTTTGTGTACCGAAAGTGCGTGGTACGAACTCTACTGCCTGAGGCGCGATGGGCAAAGGGTTATCGCGTCGAGAAGGGGGGTGGTTATGTGGGGAATTTCCTCCGCTGGCGGTGACCGTCCTCAGTCCGAGGAGCCGGGAATGTCTGCTCCATGCGATTTGCTTTTCCTAAGGAGATCGAGCAGGCCACCGAAGGGATTTCCGCGCCGGGCCTCCTGTTCCGAGGATTCTTCTTCTGCCTTCTGCGGTTTCGCTGCAGCTCCGGCTTTGGCCTGCGGTGGCGCGGTGGTTTCGATCTTGTTTGTGGATTTTGGCGATTCGGTTTTCGTTGCCGCATCCTCCTGCGCCGGCGCTTTTTCCGGCGCACCGCTGAAAGGCTGGAGTATCTTGGACAAGGTGCCGCCGGTATCGAGTTGTCTGACCTCAGGTTCGTTCCAGGGGCCGCTCAGGCTGTATTCGAAGCGATTGAGTTCATCGACCTGTTTGTTCATGACTCTCTGGGCGACCAGTACCGCCAGGCCGGCGATCGGGCCTCCGGCAAGGGTGCCGGCGATCGGCAGGGTTGCATCCAGGTTGGGCGTGACCGTGACCTGCTGATCCAGTGTGCGGTTAACCATATCCGCCTCGCCATCCAGGTCGATGCGCCCGGTGGGCCCGAGCACCCGCAGATTGCTGGCGGTGGCCTTGCCGTTACCGAAGCTGAAGTCGCCCTTTATGCTGTCGAAGCTGTAGCCTTTCTTGTAGATATCGCTGAAATCAAGCCGCAGGCGCCGGGTCAGGGCATTCAGGTTGAGCAGTCCGACCACCCGGGTGACCCCCGGGTCGAGTTCGACGATTCGGCCACTACCTACGTCCAGGCCGACATTTCCGCTGATGGTCGCGCGATGGAATTGCGCCGGGTCCCCTGGCCAGCGCAAAAGAAATTCGATGTTGCTGGTGGCCTGCTCCACCTGGCGTGTATAACCCAAATCGACGAGCAGGTCGCCCAGATCGGTTGTGCTGACGAATCCGCCCCACTCGGTCTCGTAGCGGGTGCGGTTGACCGACCAGTGGCCGGCGCTATCGAGTTCCAACTGGCCGCCGCGCAGGCTGACCTGGGTAAAGCGCAGTCCCTCGGGCGCCCGCTGTGCGTTGAGTCGCAGTTGTCCCAGATTGGCTTCGTTGACCCGCAGGTCGGCGATATTCAGCATCAGCCCGGGCAGTGTCGAGGGGTCCGGTCCGCTGTCCGGGTTGGGCAGGGGCGACATCGGGAGATCATGGTCGCCGAGTGGCAGTTTCAGGCTCAGGCGCTGCAGGTCCACCTGGATGGGTGCCTGTGTGAGTTCTTGCGCGGCGACGAATTTTCCGGCCAGGTTGGGGGCGTCTATGACTCCTTGCCAGAGACCGTCTGCGAGGCTTGCGCGCAGTTGCAGGTCGGCAATGAAGACCTGTTCGGCCCCCAGTTGTTCGACTTTCAGATCGAGGTTCACAGATCCAGGGCTGCCCGTGTTCTCGACGGCCAGCGGCTTGAGGGCTTCGCTCCACTCCAACAGATCCACTTTGCCAAGCTGCCCGCCGATCCGGATGCCGGGGTTGGGTGCCAGCCTGGCCTCGCCGCCGCCCAGGACGATATCGACGCTGTCCCCGGTGCTATTGAATCTTGCATTCACCTGATCGGCGTATGAAAGATCGCCGGGGGCCGGTTGTCCGCTGATGGGCAGCCGGACTGCCAGTGGCCGGGCCTCGTCGGCGGTCTTGCCGAACGGGGCCGGCAGAGCGATCCGAATCCCCTTGAGGTCGCTGTTTACCGACAGCACGCCAGGGCTTCCTTTGGGCGCGCTGGTCGGAGGGACATCCATATCGATGACAAAATCGGAGGCGCCACTTATGACCTGCAACGGGACAGACGGGACCTGGTGGCTGATATCCTCGAGCTTCAGCCTGCCGCGTGCGCGCACCCGTGTGCCCCCATTGTCCAGGGGTGAGACATCGACCAAGACCGGTGCACCGAGCGATCGCGCTTTGATCCCCTTTGCGGACAAGCCATCGAGATCGAAGTTTAAGGTTCCCCGGATATCGCTCATTGCGAAGCTCCGGTCGGGCACCGAGAGCTCTGAACCGTCGAACAGGAGCTGGCCCCCCAGCTTGTATGCGTCTTGCTCGGACATGGGTATCTCAAACCCGAGCACCAGGTCGGCGTTGCCCTTGGCGCGAAGAGGGGCGACTATGTCGCCGAAGTCGTCGCGCAGGGCGTCTTCCTGCAGCAAGCGCAGAATATTGCTCAAGGGGCCGGCCACCTTGCCCTGAACACGGAGCGGGCTTGCGGGCGTCAGCGAATCGATCCGGGCCCTGGTATCGATTATCTGGCTGTCGTAGACGGCGGCTTTCTCCACATCGATATCCAGTCGGTTGCCGTGGAACTTGACGCGTGCGTCAAGGTGCTCGAGCTTTGGCCAGCCGTCGAAATAGTGGAGCTCGAGATCCCGGGTGTCGAAAACCACCTGAAAGGTTCCACTGCTCGGGGTCTCGTAGGGGAAGTCACCGAGCGAGCCATAGACCAGCGTGGTACCACCGGGGACCCGCCCGGACTTTATCGAGGTATCCAGCCAGCCCACCACCTCGGCGCCCATGATGGCGGTCGGATAGTAGCGCAGGGCGTAGGCCGCATCGCCGTCACTGAAATCCGTCTGCAGGTCGAGAAACAGCGGCTGCTCCGGGCGTTGTTCGAGGGCCAGTCGGGTACGGGTGTCGATATGCGGGGTGTTGGCGACCAGACGGTCGCTCAACACCTGCCAGTGGTCGCCATCGCGCAGGATATCCATGCGTCCCTGGAGTTCTACCAGTTCCAGCGGGTCGCGGAACAGTTCCTCGAAGCGCACGATGGCGTCGCGGCTGTCGAGCTGCAGTACAAGATGGTTCTGCTGCCCATGCAGGCTGCCGCTCAAGTTCGCGATACCGGGCACATCGCCCCACGATGAGGTGCCGACCCCGGAAAAATCACCCAGCGCGCGCCACTCGGTGTGTTCTGCGTCCATATCGACCAGCAGCCTTAGGTCACGGATCTCCCCGCGCGGCTGTAGTTGCTCCAGCGGCGCTCTGAGGTCGTGCCAGGGCAGTCGCACCTGGAGAATTCTGGCGACGTCGTCGATCCGCAGATAGTCCGCAGCGGCCCTGATCCTGCGGCCACCGTCGGGAGGGTTTGACAACCCGATGGCAAGGTCGCCAAAGGGCCAGTTGTGGCCCCTGAATGCAAGAATCAGGTCCTCGAGCCCGATCCGCAGCTCATCGTGCCCGCGCTGCATGGTGAAGTTTGCGCTGGCTCGCGGAAGGTTTAAGGGCACGGCCAATTCGGTTTTGGGCTTTAGACGAAGATCCCGCAGTTCGAAACTGCCCTGAGTCTGGACCAGGGCGGCATTGTGCCAGTTGCCCCATGACTCGATATCGACTTGCAGACCGTGCAGGCCGTAGTGGTTTGGCAGGTAATGGGCGATCAGGTTTGCGACATCGAGATTGTCGACCCTCAGATAGGTCTCGCCGCCCCAGTCCCGGGTAGTCAGAAAGCCGTCGAGATGTGCAGAAAGGTCCGCTTTGCCCGACGTGGTCTCCAGCCTGGCGCGCAGATCAAGCCGCGTATTGTCGCGGTTGAGCACAATATCGATGTTGTCGATCTTGTAGGGGGGCTTTCCCGCCTTGCGATCTATCCACACCACGCGGGTGTTGAGCAGGCGAAGTGCGCTCGGCAGCGGGGGTACCTTGTCGGGCCGGTCGGCATCCTGCCGGATCAGGCCCACACCCTCTAGGTGAAGTTGCCCCGTGGCCTCCCGTACCACGGTCAGTTGCATGCCATCGACCGTAAGGCGCAGGGCGTCCAGAGGTGACCCCGCAAGCAGTTCGCCGAGGGCCAGATCGAGCGACACCCGGTCTATCGCGAGGGCCTGTGTGGCCTCCCCGACGGTGACCCCGTGCAATTCAAGCAGCGGCGCAATCCCGTACCACCGCGCTTTGAGCCTTTCGATGGTGACCGCGGTGCCAAGCTGGTCGGAAAGCAGGCCCGCCAGTTCCTCGCGGTAATCTGCGATGAGCGGCGTGGCAGAGCGCACCATGAGGGCCAGAAGCCCCCACAGGATTACCAGCGTAATCAGCAGATTTTTTAGAATGCGCAATGCAGTTCCCTGGCGCGATCCACGCCCCGCGAGGTTAAATCAGCACCACGTCGTATTGTTCCTGGCTATACAGCTCTTCGGCCTGCAGTTTGATCGGCCGACCGATGAACTGCTCCAGTTCGGCCAGGTTCTGGGACTCTTCGTCCAGCAGGAGGTCGACCACCTCCTGCGAGGCAAGCACCAGGAGTTGCTCGACATCGAACTGACGCCACTCACGCAGGATGTCGCGAAAGATATCAAAGCAGGTGGTTTCGGCTGTCTTGAGCATGCCGCGTCCGCCACAGCTTGGACAAGCTTCGCACAGCACATGTTCCAGTGATTCGCGAGTGCGCTTGCGTGTCATCTCCACCAGGCCCAGCGTCGAAACCTCCGAGATATGGGTCTTGGCATTGTCATGTGCCAGGCAGCGTTCGAGGGCGCGGATGACCTGGCGCTTGTGATCCTCGTCGGTCATATCGATGAAATCGATGATGATGATGCCGCCGAGGTTGCGCAGACGCAGTTGGCGGCAGATCGCCTGGGCGGCCTCGAGATTGGTCTTGAAGATGGTCTCTTCGAGGTTTCGGTGGCCGACGAAGGCGCCCGTGTTGACGTCGATCGTGGTCATGGCCTCGGTCTGATCTATCACCAGGTGGCCACCTGATTTCAGATCGACCTTGCGCGCCAGGGCCTTCTGGATCTCATCTTCAACCCCGTAAAGGTCGAAGATAGGCCTTTTGCCCGGGTAATACTCGATCGCGGAGCGCTGCTCAGGCATGTACTTTGTCGCGAACTGCTGTGCCTTTTCCCAGGTCGAGCGCGAGTCGATCCGCACCTTCTCGACCTCCGGGTTGATCAGATCGCGCAGCGCGCGCAGCGCCAGCGGGAGGTCCTCGTGGATCAGCTGTTTGCCCGGTGCGGCGGCACGCTCATGGATCGAGCTCCAAAGGCGTGCCAGAAAGCGCATGTCATTGTGCAGCGCCTCTTCGGATACGCCGTCGGCGGCGGTTCGGGCAATGAACCCCGCATGGATATCGTTCGCCTCTGCATACTGGTTAAGTGCATCGCGCAGGCGTGCGCGCTCGTTTTCATCTTCAATCTTCTGCGAGACGCCCACATTGCTTACGTTGGGCATGAAAACCATGAAACGCGACGGGATCGAGATATTGGTGGTCAGCCTCGCACCCTTGGTGCCGAGCGGGTCTTTGACCACCTGTACGATCACCTCGCCGCCTTCACGCACCAGGTCGGTGATCTGGCTGGAGCGTTCGCCTTCCTGTGCATGGATATCGGAGGCGTGCAGAAATGCAGCGCGTTCCAGGCCGGCATCGACGAAGGCCGCCTGCATCCCCGGCAGCACGCGACAGACCTTGCCTTTGTAGATGTTTCCGACCAGGCCGCGTTTGGCGGTGCGCTCGATGATCACTTCCTGAACAACGCCGTTTTCGACGACGGCAACACGGACCTCGGGGGGCGTGACGTTGATCAGGATCTCTTCACTCATTGCGGCATCTTACACCGGCAGGCGGGCGGTCACCCCGATCTCGCCGAGCAGTTGCATGGCCTCAAACAAAGGTAGTCCCATGATCCCGGAATAACTGCCCTCGATGCGTTCGATAAATGCAGCGGCGAGCCCCTGTACGGCATAAGCACCCGCCTTGTCCGCGGGCTCTCCGGTGGTCCAGTAGGCAGCAGCTTCCTGCTCACTGATGTCCCGAAAAAATACCCGGCTGACATTGAGCCGATAGCGGGTCGCCTCGCTGGTCGCGACCGCGACTCCGGTCAGGACCTCGTGTGGACGGCCCGACAGGGACAGGAGCATTCGAATGGCATCATCGCGGCCGTGAGGCTTGCCGAGGATTTTCTGATCGAGCACCACGGCGGTATCCGAACCCAGAACAGGTAGATCCGGATAAGCTGCATGTACCGTCTGGGCCTTGGCGATTGCGACCCGCTCGACGTAGTCGGCGGCGCGCTCATCGGCGTGCACGGTCTCGTCGACCTGTGCCGGCTGCACACGGAAATCGACGCCCATCTGGGCGAGCAGTTCGGCGCGACGGGGAGATTGGGAGGCGAGGATAATCATGCCGGCAGTAGCCCTTGTGGTCCTTTTTAACCCAGCCACATGGCAGCTGAATCCGACATATCGGGTGGTCGGGTTGATATATTCGCAAACATAGTGGAAATCCGGGTCCGAAAGGTCAATCAGGCGCGGTGATAAGGGTGATTCCGCAGAATGCTCCAGGCTCGGTAGAGCTGTTCTGCCAGCACGACCCTCACCAGCGGGTGCGGCAGGGTAAGCGGCGAAAGCGACCAGAGCTGATCAGCCGCCTTCCTGGCCGCCACGCCCAGACCGTCGGGCCCGCCAACCAGAAGTGCCAGATCCCGGCCGCTACTCATCCAGTCGTCGAGATTTTGCGCCAGCTGTTTGGTCGACCAGCTTTTGCCACCGACCTCCAATGCCACCACGGCGGCACCCTTCGGGATGGCGGCCATCATGCGTTCAGATTCGTCGCGGATGAGTGCGTGCAACGTCGGCGTTTTTGCCGCGTTTGCCGGCGGGGACCTCGATCAGGCGCAGGGTGCACTCAGTCGGAAGTCGCTTGGCGTACTCACTGTAGCCGTCCTGCACCCAGCGCGGCATCTTCTCGCCGACGGCGATCAGGTGGATGTTCATCGCGGGCTGATCCGGCCGGGGTCGGGGCCGAGGGCCGAGGGCCAGAGGGCCGAGGATTTGCCGCAGGTGCCGGAACAACTCCCAGGCGCGGTTAACATAATTTGATTGTTCATGCTCCGCGAGCTCTGCACTTTTCGCGCCCTCTGCGTTCCCAACTCGGTGGACGTAACAACGGTCAAGAGGAACCGCGTTCCTTTGTCAATTGTTCGGCCGCCTTGGGGTCGATACTCCACAGCCGTTCGAGCTGGTAGAAATCGCGGACCTTTGCCTGCATGACGTGCACCACGACACCGTTGAGATCGATCAGTGCCCATTCACCTTCCTGCAAGCCCTCGGTACCGATCGGTGTCTGACCTGCCTGCTTGGCTTGAAAAGCCACGGATTCGGCGGTGGATTTGACGTGCCGGTCGGAGCTGCCGGTGGCGATCACGAAGAAATCCGTGATGCTTGTCTTGCCGCGGACATCGAGGGTCACGATATCAAAGGCCTTCATGTCTTCGAGTGTGGTGATGACGAGATCGCGTAATTCTTCTACCTGCATGCCCGGGTCCGAAAAGTGCCACTGGGGTTGGATCATAAACCATCTGCGGCCACCCGCCCTAACCGGCGGTTTGCGGGGCGACGGGAACATATGCGCAGAACGGCCGCAAAATCGCAGCATTTTGATCCTAAATCTGGCGAAATGGCGCTATCTGCAGATTATCGGTACAGGCCATGCTGTCGAATCAGGTCGACCACCGACGAAGGCAGCAGGTAATCCACGCTGCGACCGTTGGCGACGCGCCTGCGGATATCACTCGACGCTATATCGAGCTGAGTCACGGGACAGAAAAGGATCTGGCCGGTTTGGGCCGGATCTAGCCGGCTGGCCCGGTGTTTGCGAAATATCTCTTCGAGGGCCGGCGCACGCGACAGCTGCCGGCCGGGTCTTTGCAGCACGGCTATGTTGGCGATGTCCAGGATTCCCTGCGGGTCGCGCCATGCTGCAAAACCGCTGAATGCGTCATCGCCAAGCAGCAGGCACAGTGAACTGTCCGGGAAGTCGCTGCGCAGAGAGTGGAGCGTATCGATGCTGTACGACGGGCCCGAACGCCGCAGTTCGCGGTCGTCGGCGACCAGCCCGGGCCGTCCGGCAATGGCGGCCTGGAGCATCTCGAGTCGAAGTGCCGCCGGGGCTACCGGCTGTTCGCGGTGAACCGCCTGAGCGAGCGGAATCAGACGGATTTCGTCGAGGCCGAGGGCCTCTCGCGCATCGAGGGCGATCCGCAGGTGGCCGTTGTGGACCGGGTCGAAGGTGCCTCCAAACACGCCGATGGCGTGTTTGGTAGGTTCGAGGCTCGAGGTCCGAGGTTCGAGGGACTCGGTTTTTTCCTTTCCTCGGTCCTCGGTCCTCGGCCCTCGGCCCTTATTCCCGAATGTGTCCATCACCGAACACGATAAATTTCACCGAGGTCAGCCCTTCCAGGCCAACCGGGCCACGGGCATGAAATTTGTCGGTCGAGATGCCGATCTCGGCGCCAAGGCCGTACTCGAAGCCGTCGGCAAACCGGGTCGAGGCATTGACCATCACCGAGCTCGCATCGACCTCGCGCAGGAAGCGCCGCGCCTTGCTGAAGTTCTCGCTGACGATGCTCTCCGTATGCATCGAGCCATGTTGGGCGATGTGATCCATGGCGACGTCGATATCTGCCACCACCCGGATCGACAGGATGGCGGCCAGATATTCCTCGTCCCAGTCGGCCTCGTTGGCAGCGATGCAGCGGTCACCCAGGATTTCACAGGTCCGCTCGCAACCACGCAGCTCAACGCCTTTTTCTATGTAGGCCGCTGCCAGACCGGGCAGAAAATCGCCGGCGATGGTCTCATTGACCAGCAGGGTCTCCATGGTGTTGCAGGTGCCGTAGCGCTGGGTCTTGGCGTTGAGGGCAACGTCAAACGCCTTTTGCGGGTCCGCTTCGTCATCCACGTAGACATGGCAGATGCCGTGCAGATGTTTGATGACCGGGACGCGGGCGTCGTTGCTGATGCGCTCGATCAGGCCCTTGCCACCACGCGGAATGATGACGTCGATATACTCGGGCATGGTAATCATGTCGCCGACCGCAGCACGGTCGGTCGTGGCGATCACCTGGACAGCGTCTGACGGCAGACCGGCGGCCTCCAGACCGCGACGGATGCAGGCTGCAATCGCCTGATTCGAATGAAAGGCCTCGGAGCCGCCGCGCAGCACGGTGGCGTTGCCGGACTTGAGGCACAGCGCGGCGGCGTCCGCGGTCACGTTGGGACGTGACTCGTAGATGATGCCGACGACGCCCAGCGGTACGCGCATACGCCCGACCTGGATGCCGCTTGGCCGAAACCGCATATCGAATATCTCGCCGATCGGGTCGGGTAGCGCGGCTATCTGCCGCAGTCCCTCGATCATGCCGTCGATGCGCGCCTGATTGAGTTCCAGCCGATCCAGCAATGCAGCGTCGAGGCCTTTGGCGGCCCCTGCCTCCAGGTCCTTGCGATTCTCGGCGATCAGTTCATCGCGCACCCGGTCGAGTTCATCCGCAATGGCGTGCAGGGCGGCATCCTTGGCAGCGGTGTCGGCGGCGGCCAGGGCACGCGAAGCCTTGCGCGCGCGGCGCCCCAGTTCGTGCATGTAGCTGGAAATGTCATCAATCTGCATCTGGGCAGCATGGCTCATCGTGGTGCTCGCAATCTACGGGTGACTGCCGGAATTCTACCGCAAGCGGCAGAGCGGCTCAGGTGCGCTGCACGGCGGTGGGTTGCGGCGTGGCGGCGTGGCTGGTTGCAGAAGTTTCCCAGGAAAACTTCGGCAGATTGAGGAAGGCTTCCTGGATACCGTTGTTCCAGGCTTCCCGCACGCTGATCAGGTACTTGTCGTCGGCGTCGAAGCGGCAGCGGCATCCGATCGTCAGGCTGTCTTTTTCATAGGTCGCCAGCTCGAACGGTGGCCCCACCGTGATATTCGAGCGGGTAGTCGCATCCAGCGAGACCAGCGCCAGGCGTGCGCCCTGGTTGAGTGACAGGCCGGGATGAACGATACGGTCGAGCGCCGGTTTGCCGTATTTGCTTTCACCGATCTGCAAATAGGGCGTCTCCGGCGAAGAGGTGATGTAGTTGCCTTGCGGATAGATCAGCATCATCCCATGCGGCTGCCCGGCGATCTGGCCGCCAATGAGGAGGGTCGTCTCGCCACTGACACCGGATTGTGCCAGCGCCGGGCTATGCTCTTTCTGCACCGCCAGGCTGATAGCGCCCACATACTCGGCGGCCTCGAACAGGTAACGGACATTCGCCAGGTTGGGTCCGCCGGAAGGGTAATCGAGGTCACGCTGGATATGGTTCACGACCTCCTGGGTGGTTGCCAGGTTGCCGGCGGAGAGAATTACGAACAGGCGGTCGGGCGACGGCGCAAACACGTGCATCTTGCTGTAAGAGGTCACATAGTCCACCCCCGCGTTGGTACGCGAATCCGAGGCGAAGACGAGACCGTCGTGGAGACTGAGTCCGACACAATATGTCATCGAAGGAATCCGGGCTGTTGTTCCGGGACAAGTATGGGGCGAAATCGTGCCGCTGTGGAAGCCCCATTTTTTGCAGGTGGCCCCACGCGACTGATTTCGGCACTATCATTGCCCATTTGCTAGGCATTCAAGCTGAGGAAGCCCCATGTCCATCCGGGTGGCCATCCGCCACAGAACCGAGTATCTGTTCGATCGCAGTGTCTCGCTGTCACCCCACCAGATTCGTCTCCGCCCGGCGCCGCATACACGCGCGCCGGTGCATGAATATTCGCTGAAGGTGGAGCCTGAAGAACACTTTCTGAACTGGCAGCAGGATCCTTTCGGGAATTTCGTCGCGCGTTACGTGTTCTCCGAAAAGACCCGCAAGATGGTGGTCGATGTCGGCATGGTGGTCGAGATGGTCACCGTCAATCCGTTCGATTTCTTCGTCGAGGAATACGCCGAAAAATTTCCGTTCAGTTACCCGAAACAGCTGCACAAAGAATTAAAACCCTATTTTGAGTGCACCGAATCTGGGCCACGCCTCACCGAATGGGTGCAGGGTATTTCGCGCGAACCGGTCGAGATGAACGATTTTCTGGTTGCACTCAACAGGAAGGTGCAGGAGGGAATCGGTTATGTGGTGCGCATGGAGCCGGGGGTGCAGACCTGCGAAGAGACGCTGGAGCTGTGCAAGGGCTCTTGTCGCGACACTGCCTGGCTGCTGGTCCAGATTGCGCGTCACCTTGGACTGGCAGCCCGGTTTGTGTCCGGCTATCTGGTGCAACTGGCGCCAGACCAGGAGTCGCTCGACGGCCCCTCCGGACCCAGCGCGGATTTTACCGACCTGCATGCATGGACGGAGATCTATGTTCCCGGGGCGGGCTGGATCGGCCTCGATCCCACCTCCGGCCTTTTGGCCGGCGAGGGACACATCCCGCTCGCCTGCACACCGGATTTTGTCAGCGCGGCGCCAGTAACCGGTGCCGTCGACAAGAGCGAGGTGGAGTTCAAGTTTCTGAACGAAGTGACCCGTATCCATGAGGATCCGCGGGTCACCCTGCCATACACCGACGACCAATGGGCCGCGGTAATGGCGCTGGGTGAGCGGGTCGATGCAGAGCTGACGGCGAACGATGTGCGCCTGACCATGGGCGGCGAACCGACCTTCGTCTCGATCGACGATATGGACGGTGCCGAATGGAATACCGCCGCACTGGGTCCGCACAAGCGCGAACGTGCCGAGGCCCTGCTGCGTCGGCTCTGGGGGCGTTTTTCGCAAGGTGGGGTTCTGCATCATGGGCAGGGCAAATGGTACCCGGGTGAGCCACTGCCGCGATGGGCCCTGAGTTGCCTGTGGCGCGAGGATGGCGAGCCGGTCTGGCGTGATCAGGCGCTGTTGGCCGACCCGACCAGTGGCGGTAGCACTGACGGCGAGGCGGTGAACGCATTTGCGCGCCGACTGGCAACCCGTCTCGGGGTGCCCGCAAACAACGTCGAGCCGGGTTATGAAGATGTTCTGTACTACCTGTGGAAAGAGGGCACCCTGCCCGATAACATCGATGTTCTGAACAGTAAGGTTTCGGACAAGCTCGAGCGCGTGCGCCTGCGCCGCCTGTTTGAGCGGGGGTTGGACGAAACTGTGGGCTATGCGCTCCCGCTCGGCTGGGACACGGATGCCGGGGCATGGATCAGCTCGGCCTGGACCTTCCGTCGTGGCCATATGTTCCTGCTACCCGGCGATTCTCCAATGGGTCTGCGCCTGCCGCTGGATGCCCTGATCTGGGAAGAGGAAGAAGCACGCCAGAAGCTGCACCCAACCGATCCCTTTGCCGAGCGCAGCGCCCTGCCGGGTGCGGGTCCCAGCCGCGGTGCGGGAGAGGTTTCGTCACGCTACACCAGTTGGCAGGCCGGCGTGCCTTCGGACACCCTTCATGGACATGGCCTGAGTGAGCAGGGCCTGGCGGATGCCGGGCATGAAGGTCGTTATTTTGTGCGCACGGCGATGGCGCTGGAGGCGCGTGAGGGTAATCTCCATGTATTCCTGCCACCGCTCGAAGACGTTACACACTGGCTCGATCTGGTCACCGAGATCGAGGCGACGGCACGCGAGCTGGGACAGGCGATCGTGCTGGAGGGCTATCCGGCGCCCCACGATCCGCGTCTGAAGCGTTTTTCGGTGACGCCGGATCCGGGTGTCATCGAGGTCAACGTGCATCCGGCCCGCAGTTGGCAGGAAATGGTCGACAACACGGAGGTCCTCTACGAAGAGGCGCGGCTTTCACGGCTGGGAACTGAAAAATTCATGCTGGACGGTCGCCATACGGGTACAGGCGGCGGCAATCACGTGACCCTAGGCGGACCAAGCCCGGCCGACAGTCCGATGCTGCGCAACCCGCAGGTGCTCGGCAGTCTGGTACGTTACTGGCAAAACCACCCGGCCTTGTCGTATCTGTTCTCGGGTATGTTCGTCGGCCCGACATCGCAGGCGCCCCGGGTGGATGAGGCGCGCGATGACAGTCTCTACGAGCTGAATATCGCCATGCAGCAGCTGCCCAAGGGCGAGGTGCCGGCGCCCTGGCTGGTCGACCGCGTGCTGCGCAACCTTTTGGCTGACATGACCGGCAACACGCATCGATCCGAGTTCTGTATCGACAAGCTGTATTCGCCGGATTCGGCGACCGGGCGTCTCGGCCTGGTCGAGTTCCGCGGTTTCGAGATGCCGCCGCACTCACGCATGGCCATGGTCCAGGGGCTGTTGCTGCGTTCCCTGGTTTCGCGTTTCTGGCAGCAGCCCTACGAGCAGGCCCCTGTTCCCTGGGGCACCGAGCTGCACGACCGCTTCATGCTGCCGCACTATGTGCAACGCGACATGGCCGACGTGGTTGCCGATCTGCAGCGCTGGGGTTACCCGATCGAGAACGAATGGTTCGATCCCTTCGTCGAGTTTCGCTATCCGCGTTATGGCACTATCAATGTCGATGATATCGAGATGGAGCTGCGCTTTGCGGTGGAACCCTGGAACGTGCTGGGCGAGGAGGTCACCGGTCAGGGTACGGCGCGCTTCGTCGATTCGTCGGTCGAACGTCTGCAGGTCAAGGTGCGCGGCATGACAGACGCGCGCCATGTTGTGGCATGCAATGGCCGGCGTGTGCCATTACGGTGCACGGGTGAGCGCGGTGAGTTCGTCGCCGGCGTACGTTACAAGGCCTGGAATCCTCCGTCCGGTCTGCATCCGACCATTCCGGTGCATGCCCCCCTGACCTTTGAGCTTCTGGACACCTGGTCAGATCGCTCGTTGGGCGGCTGTACCTATTTCGTATCGCATCCGGGCGGGCGCAGCTATGACGCCCTGCCGGTGAACGCTTATGAGGCCGAGTCGCGGCGATTGGCACGATTTTGGCCTATCGGACACAGTGCCGGGAAGGTGCGAGTGCCTGACGAGGTCCGCCAATGCGAACACCCCTACACTTTGGACCTACGCTTCTCCAGCCCCAGCCGAGGCGATTGAGGCTGGTCGTCAGTCAGGACAAATCCATGCCAATACAGCTTACAGAGTACGACCCTGATCCGTTTTTCGACGAGATGATGGCGCGCAAGAATCGTGCGCGGCCATCGGCCAAGGAACTGATCGGGCTGTTTCGCCGCATGAACGACGGCGAACTGGCCACGCGCCAGGCCGCTGCCGATCTCGCGATCAAGGCAATGGGCATTACCTTTACCGTGTATAACGAAGATGAGGGCATGATCGACCGCAACTGGCCGTTCGACATCGTGCCCCGGATCATCGAAAAAAAGGAATGGGACGGCGTGGAGGCCGGGCTGAAGCAGCGCGTCCGGGCACTGAACCTCTTCATCGACGACCTCTACCACGATCAGAAGATCATCAGTGACGGCGTCTTTCCCGCCGAGGTACTGGCGGAGTCCAAGAACTTTCGGCCCCAGTGCGTCGGGGTGAAACCGCCACTGGGGGTCTGGGCGCACATCTGTGGTTCCGATCTGGTGCGCGACGCCGACGGTACTATGTTCGTGCTGGAGGACAACCTGCGCGTGCCCTCCGGCGTTTCGTACATGCTTGAGAACCGGCTGGTCACCAAGCGCGTTTTCCCGGAGCTGTTCGAATCCTATGCCCCCCTGCCGGTCGATGACTATCCGACCCAGCTGTACGAGATGCTGGCGGCGTTGTCACCGCGCAAGCTGAAGCGTCCCAAGGTGGCGGTCCTGACCCCGGGTATCTACAACTCCGCCTATTTTGAGCACGCCTATCTGGCCATGGAGATGGGGGCCGAATTGGTCGAGGGTCGCGACCTGTTCGTCGAGAAGGACGATTGCGTCTATATGCGCACCGTTTCGGGCCCGGAGCGGGTCGATGTGATCTATCGTCGGATTGATGACGAGTTCATCGATCCTGAGGTGTTTCGCGAGGACTCTGCGCTCGGCGTACCGGGACTGATGCGGGCCTGGAAGGCCGGTAATGTGGGTCTGGCCAATGCACCGGGCGCCGGGGTGGCAGACGACAAGGTGGTCTATGCCTTTGTACCGGACATCATTCGCTATTATCTCGACGAGGAGCCCGGGATCCCGAATGTCCCGACCTACCGCTGCATGTATGCGGAAGAGCGCCAGTATGTGTTGGCGCACCTCGACGAGCTGGTGGTCAAGCCGGCCAACGAATCGGGTGGTTATGGCATGCTGATCGGCCCGCGGGCGACCAAGGCCGAGCGCAAGCAGTTTGAAGGCCTGATCAAACGCAATCCACGCAACTACATTGCCCAGCCGACCCTGGGCATCTCGACGGTTCCGACCGTCGTCGGCCATTCACTCGAACCACGACATGTCGACCTGCGGCCCTTTATCCTGAGTGGGCGGGATGTCTCAGTGACCACGGGCGGGCTGACCCGGGTCGCTTTGCGCAAGGGGTCCCTGGTGGTCAATTCCTCCCAGGGCGGCGGCTCCAAAGACACCTGGATCGTGGACACCGGCAAATAGCAGGGGACATACATGCTGTCGCGCGTTGCAGAAAATATTTACTGGCTCGCCCGTTATGTGGAACGTGCCGAAAACACGGCCCGCCTGGTGCGGGTCAATTCTCATCTGGTGCTGGATACGCCACGAGGGATCGAGCCCGGCTGGGAGCCGTTGGTGGACATCACGGGACTGCGTGAGCATTTCGTTGCCGTGGACCGGGAGCCCAATGAGCGCAATATCGTGCGTTTCCTGATCGGCGATGCCAGCAATCCCGGTTCCATACTCAGTTCACTGGCCGCCGCGCGTGAAAACTCTCGGACTGTACGCGAGATCCTCCCACGTCAATGCTGGGAACGGCTCAACGAGTTGCACCTTTTCGCCAAGGAGAACATCCAGTCCGGCCTGACCAAGGGCGGAAGGGATAATTTTCTGGATGGCATCATCACCGGTTCGCAGGGTATTACCGGGCTGCTGGGCTCGGTCATGTACCGTGACGAGGCCTGGCATTTTGCACGACTGGGCCGCAATCTCGAGCGTGCCGATATGACCACCCGCATCATCGATGTGCGCTCTACCGATCTGTTTCCGGACGATCTGCTGGAGTCGCGCTCACTGGACACCCTGCAATGGATCAGCGTGCTGCGCTCACTGAACGGATATCAGGCCTACCGGCGTCAGGTGGCGATTCGTGTCAGCCGCCCCGATGTGCTGACCTTCCTGTTTCACGATGCGAGTTTCCCGCGCTCATTCATGCATTGTCTCGATGCCGTCGACGAAAGCGTGTGGGGCTTGGATAAGTCAGGGCCGGCAACACGCGGTATTCGCGCATTCAAAAGGAAGTTGCTCAAGATCAACGTGGGTGCAATGAACCAGGCGTCACTGCACGAGTTCATCGACGAGCTGCAGATCGATATCGCGAGATTTCATGCCCATCTGGCCGAGACCTTTTTTCCGCCTCCCATCCAGCTGAATGAGACCGCCTGATCGCTGGGGATCTCAGAGGCGCGAACGCTGTCCGCTCATGCCGAGCGCAATGTCTTCCAGCAGCAGCCAGGGCTGCTGACTGCCCAGCCCTTTGATTGCGGAGTCGGCCTGCTGGCAACGATCCAGCAGGGCCAGCCATTGAGCGGTACGCAGGTGTGAAAGGGCCTGGCGTACCAGGGTTGTCCGCTTGCTGAAAACCTTGGCACGCCCGATGGCGTGCTCGGGACTGAGGCCCTTGGCGACATCAGCGGATATCTGCGCCATGCTGCGAACCTCGCGGTGCAGGGCCCAGAGAACCACTGCTGCCGCGACGCCTTCGCCGCGCAGGCCGTCGATGATGTGAAGACATCGCGGTGCCTCACCACGCAGGGCACTGTCGACCAGTTCGAACACGTCATAGCGGGCGCTGTCTGAGACTGCGGCCGCCAACTGGTCGGCGTCGAGCGGGCCCTGGCCATGCAGGAGCAGCAGCTTTTCGATCTCCTGGCGTGCGGCCAGCAGATTGCCCTCGACCTGGTCTGCCAGAATTCGCACCGCCTCGCGCGACGGCTGGATACCGACTGCCTGGAGGCGGTGATCGATCCAACCGGGCAGACGCTGAGGGTCGATCGGCCAGACCTGGACGACCACCCCCAGGGCATCAAGCGCCTTGAACCATTTGCTGTTCTGTTGCTGACGGTCGATTTTTGGCAGGGTCAAAAGTAACAGTGTGTCCGGAGGGGGGTTGCTGCAATACGCGATAAGGGTCTTGCTGCCCTCGGCGCCCGGTTTGCCGTTCGGAATGCGCAGGTCGATGATTTTTTTCTCAGCGAACAGCGAGAATGCCGCGGCCTCGGCAGTCAGTTGCTGCCAATCGAAGCCGGCACCGACCTCCAACACCTCGCGTGTCGTATGTCCGGCGCCGCGTGCTGCGGCGCGGATGGCGTCGCAGCATTCGCCCAATTGCAGGGGCTCATCACCGCTGACCAGGTAGGCCGGCGCAAGTTGTTGCCCCAGGTGGCCGCTCAGCTTGTCGGGGTAGACCCGCATCGGGGGCTCATTCCGCCGCTTTGCGCTGCGCGGTCAGCCGTCGGACGATGCGCCCGGCGAGCTCTTCACGCATGTCCTGGCGCAACAGCTCGGCCTCCCGGCCACTGCCGAGCACCTCGATCTCCGGTATGTATTGAATACGCAGCACACGCAGCTGCTGGGGCGTGACGAGTTCCCGGCCGTTCGCGGTGCGCAGGGAAAAGGTTGCGGCCTCGATGAGTTCGTATTCCACGGCCTTGTTGCGGCTGTTTACCGACAGCAGGCGAGCATCCTGCTCGACATCTGTGATGTGCAGCGTGGACGCGCTCTCGGCGACGGTTGGCACAATCTGGGCGCCGGCGATCTGCAGCTGTCGGTAGAGCTCTCGGTACAGGTCAGAAAAAGAGGCGATGCCACTGATGTGCACCGGATTGGGTACGCCAGCCAGGCTCATCGCCTGCCCGCGTGGCTGGAATCCGCAAGCGGAGATCGACAGCACGGCAAGCGCCAATAAGAAACAGGTAGTGGCCGGGTAATGAGCAGGTTTCTTGAACATCTTCGGTAGCTCCGTCAGTTGGCCACGATATTGATCAGTTTGCCCGGTACCACGATGACCTTGCGCACCGTCAGCCCTTCGGTGAAGCGGCGCACATTTTCATTGTTGCGGGCGGCCTGTTCAACGGTCTCCTTGTTGGCGTCCGCGGGTACCTCGATCTTGCCACGCATCTTGCCGTTGACCTGCACCACGTAGGCGACCCTGTCGGATACCAGCGCCGATTCATCCACACTGGGCCAGCCTGCCGCGTGCATATCATCACCAAAATCGAGCTCCTTCCACATCGCATGCGTGATATGTGGCGCGATCGGCGACAGCAGGCGCAGGATGATGCCGATACCTTCGCGCAGCATGGCATCGGCGGCAGGGGAATCGTCCAACCTGTTCAAAGAGTTGACCATGGTCATACAGGCAGAAACCACCGTGTTGTATTGCTGACGCTCATAATCGAACAATGCCTTCTGAAGTGCCGTGTGCACCTCGCGCCGCACCTCCGGGCTGCCATCCGGGTTGCCCGCTGCGACCTGGGCATTTTCGGCGAGGCGCACGCCCAGCGCCCACAGGCGCTTGAGGAAGCGGTGCGCCCCCTCGACACCTTCGTCCGACCACTCGAGTGACTGCTCCGGTGGCGCAGTGAACATGGTGTACAGGCGCACGGTGTCGGCGCCGTAGCGATCGATCAGGGCCTGTGGATCGACGCCGTTGTTCTTCGATTTCGCCATCTTCTCGACCCCGCCCGGGGTGACGGGTTCGCCGTCAGACCTGGCGACCGCTCGAACGGTGCGGCCCTTTTCGTCGCGTTCAACCTCCACGTCGGCCGGGTTGAACCACTCCCTGGAGCCATCCGAATTGGCGCGGTAGTAGGTTTCCGCAATGACCATGCCCTGGGTCAGGAGCCGCGTGAAAGGCTCTGCACAATCGACCAGACCCTCGTCTCTCATCAGCTTGTTGAAAAAGCGGGCATAAAGGAGGTGCAGGATGGCGTGCTCTATGCCGCCGACATACTGGTCCACAGGCAGCCAGTAATTCGCGCGTTCATCGAGCATGCTTTGATCGGCGTCCGGACAGCAATAACGCGCGTAGTACCAGCTCGACTCAAAGAAGGTGTCGAAGGTGTCTGTCTCGCGTTGGTCGCCATTGCCCAGATCATAGAATTCGGGCATCTTTTTCAGCGGTGATCCCGTGCCGTCGACCACGACGTCTTCGGGCAGACGCACAGGAAACTCGCTGGCCGCTTCGATCGAACCATCGGCCTTGTGGATCACCGGGATGGGACAGCCCCAGTAGCGCTGACGCGAGACGCCCCAGTCGCGCAGCCGGAAGTTGACCTTCTTTGCACCCCTGTTGTGTTTCTCCAGCCAGGCCGCGATGGCGTCGAATGCTGCATCGGATGTCAGCCCGTCGAAAGGCTTGGAGCTGGCCAGCACACCCTTCTCCAGGTATGCCGCTTCGTCGATGCTGCAGTCATGCCCTTCGGGACAGAAGATAACCTGTTTTTTCGGAATGCCGTATTTCTCTGCGAATTCCCAGTCGCGCTGATCATGCGCGGGCACCGCCATCACCGCACCGGTGCCATAACCCATCAGAACAAAGTTGGCGGCGTAGATCGGTACGCTGTCTCCGCTGACCGGGTGCTGGGCATTGATCCCGAGGGGGATGCCCTTCTTCTCCATGGTCTCGAGTTCGGCCTCGGTGACGCCGCCCTGCCTGCATTCCTCCACGAAGCTTGCGATGGCGGGGCTATCTTCAGCGGCACGCAGGGCCAGCGGGTGTTCCGCGGCGACCGCGACATAGGTTACCCCCATCAGGGTATCCGGACGCGTGGTATAGATCTCGAGGGTATCGTCTACGCCCGGTTGTGCACCCTCGATTGCGAATCGCATCTGAACGCCCAGCGAGCGCCCGATCCAGTTGCGTTGCATGGTGATCACCTGCTCCGGCCAGCCGGGCAGTTTGTCTAGGTCGTCCAGGAGTTCCTGGGCGTAGTCAGTGATACGGATAAACCACTGCTCGATATCGCGCTTTTCGACCTCGGCGCCCGAGCGCCAACCCTTGCCATCGATCACCTGTTCGTTGGCCAGAACTGTCTGATCTACGGGGTCCCAGTTGACCGTGGCTGTCTTGCGGTAGGCCAGGCCCTTGTCGATCAGGCGTGCAAACAGCCATTGCTCCCAGCGATAGTAGTCCGGGCTGCAGGTGGCGAGTTCACGCTCCCAGTCGTAGCCGAACCCGAGACGCTGCAGTTGCTCTTTCATGTACTCGATATTGGCGTATGTCCATTCGGCGGGGGCTTTGGCGTGCTTGATCGCGGCGTTTTCCGCAGGCAGGCCGAAGGCATCCCAACCCATGGGCTGTAATACGTTTTTCCCGAGCATGCGCTGGTAACGGGAAATGACATCGCCGATGGTGTAATTGCGCACATGCCCCATGTGCAGCTTGCCGCTCGGGTAGGGGAACATCGACAGGCAATAGAACTTTTCTCTGTCCGGGTCTTCCGCGGCCCTGAAATAGGCGTTCTCTTCCCAGAATTTCTGGACTGCGTTCTCTATCTGTTCTGGCTTGTACTGCGGATCCATGAGTGACTTGGCTTCGAGACGGGAGGCAATTCGCGAAGGATACCGCAGGGCGGGCGGCCTTGCGATGCGCCTTCAGTTTTTGCGCTGGATTAAAAACTCGTCGATTGATATTTGCGTGCTACAGAGTGCCGTACTTTATAGTACGCATGGGGGCGATCCCGTGGATTATTACTATAAAAGCCGCAAAGCGGATGGAAAGGAGAAGACATCATGGTCAGCTACGAAGAATTGCATCAGCAAAATCACAAGATCACAGAACTAACCAACATACTGCAACATCTTCTTGGAGATCGACTGCTATGTGACTCGGAGGTGACCTGCGACCTGTTTTTCGAGTACGTGAACGCGGTTAAGGAACATATGGCCGTCACCGACAGCGGCATGTATTCGAAGTTGCTAGGCTCAGGTGACCAGAAGCTGAACAATATCGCCAATCGTTTCATGGGCGGTTCGCGCGAGATCAACCGTATCTTCTCCGCTTATCTGAAGCGATGGTGCAAGATCAAGAACAAGGAACTGGTGATCAAGGAATACGACGCCTTCATGCAGGATACCCAGGAGATGTTTGATATCGTCCTCGACCGGATCCAGAACGAAACCGAGCACCTCTACCCGGCGGTTCGGAAACTGACTGGCCAGAGCCGCGACGTAGCCTGACCGGCAGGGACCGGGCGTCCGCCGCGCGCCAAAGGGTTGCGGGCGCGCTAGAATGAGAGTGTGGCAGTTTGCCAGAGGGGTGCCGGTCATGAACGACAAGCAAAAAGATACTGTTGACCGCCTGGTCGATGCTTATGAGGCCATGCTCGAGCGGGTGCATGATGCGGCCGACGATGCTGAAAAGAAGACGGTCCCATGGATGCGCGAAGCGCTCGCAGATGCGCGTGACAAGGCCGTGGAACTTGAGGAACTGACTCGGGAAGAAGCGGACAAGGTCTCGCGCTATGTGGAACGCGATCTTCACGAGGCGGCCAGTTTCATTGCCGAGACGGGGCAGGAATTTCGCGATTGGCTGAGCTTTGACTGGCAGTTGATGCAGAACCGAATGCTGGACATGTTTGCCGGCATGGCAGATCAGACCGGCGCGGCGCTCAAGGGATTTGCCGAGCAGGCGCGGCAGGCCAGTCTATACCGCACAGGCGAGATCACAGCCCCCGGGGTCTTGGAATGCACGGAATGCGGCGAGGAGCTGCACTTTGAGAAGACCGGGCATATCCCGCCTTGCCCGAAATGCAGCGCCACCAAGTTCCAGCGAAAATCGACCAAACCGGCAATCTGAAAACCCGAACGGGGTGTTCGGGCGGCCCTCCGGTCGAGCCCCCTCAGCCGTGATCTGAAGCGGGCTGCGGCGCGGCGAGGCGGGTGATGCGCTTGGCGAGTTTGGTGAAGTCGATTCCCCAATGTCGGCCGCGTTTTTCGAGGATTTTCCGCGCGGGAATCTCCGGTGCCGTTGTGCGAAAGGCCAACACCAACAGGTTGTCGTGTTCCGGATTGCTCAGCAAAAACACCTCGGTGCCGAACACCTGGCGAATCCTCTGCAGTGCCTCACTTACGGCCAGGTCCCTGTCCAGGATCAGGTTGATTGTCAGAACGCCCTGCTCGTTCAGATGTCGGTGGCAGCTTTTGAGGAACTCGGTGTCTGTCACCCATTCCGGTGTGGTCTGATTTTCTTCCAGATCGACCAGCATGAAATCGTAGTTGGTCTCGCTGCGAACAAGGTGTTCGCGCACATCGTCAATCAACAGTCGCCAGTTGCTCCGGGTTGAAGGAAAATCAAAATACTCATAGGCAAGGCGCGCGACGGTCGCCGACCGTTCGATGGCATCACCTCTGACCTCCGGTGCGCGGGCGTGCAGCCAACGCGCTACGGCTCCCCCGCCGCAACCCGCCAGCAGCACCGAGCTGAGCGGCAAATCCAACATCAGGTGGGCAAGCATCGCCCGATTGACCGGATTCGGTAATACCGCGGGATCGTCAATATGAATCTCCGTCTGCAGGATCACATCATCGAACCAAAGGCTGCGGCAATCGCCTTCATCCCAGATCTCCAGGTGTGAATCCTCGTTCTCCTCGCGGTAGATGCAGCGTCCGATCATCGTGAGGGGCGGGGGTTGTCGCAGTGTTTTTCAGAGGGATTCATAGACAGGGGCAGTGTCGAGTCGCTTCAATGCCTTAAAGTTTAGCCTGAATGCTGCACCAGTATTCAGGTTAGCCCGAAGGATCACATCGGTTGGTGTTGTCGTCTTTGCCGTGGGCTGCGGTTGTCCGCGAGCCTGCAGACACAGCGTCAATGAATGATGCCAAGCTGCTCCAGCAGGGTGATCGGATCAACGCGGTCAAGGTTGTTGAGCACCCGGTCGACGGATTGCGTCAGCTCATCCGCGTGCAGGTCTCTGATCTGCTCACGTACATCCAGCAGGGCGGCCGGCTGCATGCTGAATTCGCGCAGCCCCATGCCGATCAGCAAAGGAATGTACTGGGCCTCGTTCGCCATTTCACCGCACATGCCCACCGGCACAGCTGTGGCTGTCCCCGCCGATATCACCTCCTTGATCAGCTTCAGTACTGCAGGGTGCGCCGCATCGTACAGATAATTGACTTCATCATCGACACGGTCAATTGCAAGCGTGTACTGGATCAGGTCGTTGGTACCGATCGACAGAAAATCGAGCCTTTCGGCAAAGGCCCGCGCATTGAGTGCCGCAGCAGGGACTTCTATCATTCCGCCAATGGGAATATTACGATCGTACTTTTCACCGTCAACGTCCAGGTGGTGCATCACCTGCTGGACAATCCTTTCGACCTGCTGGACCTCCCAGGTGTTGGTGAGCATCGGCAACAATATGCGTACCGGTCCGAGCGCCGAGGCGCGCAGGATGGCACGGAGCTGCGGATAAAACAGCTCGGGTTCCTTGAGGCACAACCGGATGGCGCGCAGACCCAGGGCCGGGTTGCTCGAGGCGGTGGTGTGGCCGCTACCGCCCGGCTGCTTGTCCGCCCCAAGGTCGAGGGTGCGTATGGTTATCGGGAGCCCTCGCATCCCCTCGACCACTGCGCTGTAGGCTGCGAAGTGCTCCTCCTCGCTCGGCGGTGAACGGCGGTTCATATACAAAAACTCGGTGCGATAGAGCCCGATGCCCTGAGCGCCATTGGCGCATGCAATCCCAACGTCATCGGCGAGTTCTATGTTCGCCAGCAGGTGAATCACCTGTCCGTCCCTGGTGACCGGCGGTTGAGCCACGCGGCCGCGCAGTTCAGCCGCGCGCGACACGTTTGCTGCAAGTCGCGCTGTAAAATGACTGAGCATGTCCCGGTCGCAGTCAGCCAGAACGATACCCGTTCCGGCGTCCAGGATCAGTTGTTCGCCGTGCTGCAGGCAGGCGGTCGCCCCGCGCGCGCCAACTACGGCCGGGATACCCAGGCTGCGGGCCAGTATGGCCGTGTGTGACATGGGGCCGCCGTAATCGGTGACGAAACCTGCGATACCCTGGTTCTTCATCAGGATCACGTCTGCCGGAGTGAGGTCTTCAGCAAGGATAATCTGCCCTCGCAATTCTTCGAAGGGAGAGACGTGTTGTTCGAGGAGTATGCTGAGAATTCGATCAACCACGTGATCGAGGTCATTACGCCGCGTGCGAAGATAAGGGTCTTCCATCTTTTCGAAGACCTGAATGAGCCCGTCCCTGTGTTGCTGCAGAGCCCACTCGGCACTGAGGCCTTCGTTGCGTATCAGGAGAATCGGCTTACCTGAGAGTGCTCTGTCCTCCAGCATCAGAAGATGCGTATCGATGAACTCGGCAATGTCGGAGGGTGTGTCCCGTGGGATCTGTTGGCGCACACTGTGCAGCTGCTCGCCGGCGGTGCGGATGGCCTCTTCGAAGCGCTGGACCTCGGATTCGATGCTTTCGGTCCCCACCCAGCTGGGAGTGACGCAGACCGGGCCGCGGCACAGCAGGAAAGCGTTGCCGATTGCAATTCCGGCGGCAGTCCCTACGCCGATCCCGGCACAGGCGATGGTCATTCGCCCTCACCGAATTTGTTGTCGATCAGATCCACCAGTGCCTGCATCGCCTCGTCCTCGCCCTCGCCGGATACGCTTATCCGGATCGCTGTGCCTTTGCTCGCAGCCAGCATCATGACCCCCATGATGCTCTTACCGTTGACCTGTTGCCCATGCTTCTCCAGGGTGATGGAAGCGCCATAGCCATTGGCGACGCTGACCAGCTTGGCGGCGGCACGTGCGTGCAGGCCGAGCTTGTTGCAGATGGTGACTTCACGTGTCGTCATCGGCTCTGTTCCGGGGGCTCATCGATGGATTGCACCGGGCAGCTCATGATTCCCCGGCTGCCGCCTTCCGCGGCCTTGCTGGTCAATGTGTCGAGGTTGTCATCGGGATAATTGAAAATTCTCACCAGCATTGGCAGATTCAGTCCTGCCAGTACGTTTGCGCGCCGCTTTGAGCAGGCAAGGTCGCGCGCGATATTGTGTGGCGTCGCGCCGTAGATATCAGTCAGAACCAGCACGCCCGCCCCGCGGTCCAGCACCTTCAGCATGCTCCTGGCGCGCTCATTCACAGGATGGAGCGCCGCGCCCGGTGGGACCTCGAGACATTTGACCGGCAGCTTGGTTTTGCCGACGATCCGAGTGGCAATGTGCAACATAGCGGAGCCCACGCCGGGGTGGGTCACGAGTAGCACGCCTACGGTCACGGCAGCTCCCGGTGGCTGCACAAGACGCTGCGCCCCTGCGATTCGAAAAAGCGGGTCAGTTGCTCCACCAGGTAAACAGAACGGTGCTGGCCGCCTGTGCAGCCGATCGCAATCGTCAGATAACTGCGGCCCTCGTGCTCGAAACAGGGGATCCAGTGGCCGAGAAAGTCAGAGATGTGGCTGAACATCTCCCGGACCTTAAGATCGTCACTCAGAAAATCCGCCACCGGCTGATCTTTGCCGGTGAATGGGCGCAGTTCGTTGTGCCAGTAGGGGTTGGGCAGGCAGCGCGCGTCGAACACGAAGTCTGCATTGCGCGGTACCCCGTGTTTGAAACCGAAGGACTGCAGCATGATCGACATCTCGGCGCTGTCGCGCTCGGCGACCCTGGCCCGTATGATCTCGCGCAGCTCGTGCAGGGTTGTGCGCGTGGTGTCGATCTTGAGGCGTGTCAGATCAAGCAGGGGCTCGAGCATCTCGCGCTCCAGCTTGATGGCCTGTTCGAGTGTCCTCCCGTCGTCGGTCAGTGGATGTCGCCTGCGCGTCTCGCTGAAACGCTGCATGAGCACGCTGTCGTCCGCGTCGAGAAACACCACCTCGCAGTCTACGCCATGGTCGCGCAGTCGCTTTATCAGGCCCGGCAGCTGGCTCAGCTCCACACCGGGGCTGCGTGCATCTATTCCGATCGCCGTGAGGCCGCGGGCCTTGGCGGGCTGTACCGTGATGTCACGAACCAGGGCCTCGAACAGGCTCGCCGGCAGATTGTCGATACAGTAGTAACTCACGTCTTCGAGCACGTTCAAAGCGATGCTCTTGCCGGAACCCGAGAGGCCGGTAATCAGGACGACGCGCGGTGGCGCCGCTTGGGTGCTTTCGTTTGGCATAGCTGCGATTATAGGTTCGCCGGCACCGGTGAAATGGGCTGGGTGGTGAATGCACGTTTCCGAGTGGCCACGGCCGGGTTCATGGCTGTTCTAAAATGGCCTGCTGCTGGCGTTCGATCAGTACTTCCGTGGCATCGTAGCCCTTTAGCCGCAGGAGGTGGTTACGGACGGCAGACTCTACCAGGACCGACAGATTGCGACCGGGTGCCACCGGGACTGTCACATGCGGGATCGAAACCCCAAGCACGTCGAGGTTGGCGTGCGTCCCGGACAGGCGGTCCATGCTCGAGATCTGATCCGCGGACATGCGTTTGAGATGTACGATCAGGCGCAGGTACTTCTGGCGCTTGATGGAGCTGTCGCCGAACATGGCCCTGATGTTGAGGATCCCAAGTCCACGGACCTCGAGGAACTCTCGCAGCAGGGGCGGGCAGGTCCCGCTCACGATATCGGGCGCAATGCGCGTGAACTCGGGTGCGTCGTCGGCGACCAGGCGGCTGCCGCGTGTGATCAGATCGAGCGCAAGTTCGCTCTTGCCGACAGCCGGGTCGCCGGTCAGTAAAACTCCCATGCCCAGCACCTCCAGGAATACCCCATGCAGGGTGGTCTTCTCTGACAGGAACAGGGATGCGTAGTACTGCAGATTGTCCAGCACCTGGGCGTCAGGCAGCGGCGAACGCATCAGTGCGACGCCCGCTTCGTCCGCCATGCCCGGAAGCTCGGGGGGGGCAATGATGTCATTGACCAGCATCACCAGCGCGGGCTGTTCGGTGAACAGCTGCTGCAGGGCCTGATGTCGATGGGGCTGGGGCAGGCTGTCGATATAGCCTACTTCGGCCGGGCCGATGATCTGGACGCGATTGGGATGTATATAGTTGAGCGGTCCGGCGATGATCCCGGTGCTGGCATCGGTGCCGGCGGATAGCAGGGTGCGTTCCGCGCCGGCCTCTCCCGCGATCCAGGTCAGGCTTAGCCGTTCGCGCAGCGTGTCATAGAGGTCCCTGACCCGGAGGTTATGCGGCATGGGTGCTGGATTTTCCGCTCAGGATGGCCATGGCCTCCTCGGCCTCGGCGTTGCGCAGTCTCTCACGCAGTTCCTCCTCGTTAAACATGGCCGCAAGCCTGGCCAAAAGCTGCAGGTGTTCCTCGTTGGCGTTCTCGGGTACCAGGAGGGCGAACACGAGATCGACCGGGCCGCCGTCGAGGGCGTCGAATTCGACGCCCTCCGCAAGCCGCAAAAAGGCACCGCGACTCTCTTCGATTCCGGGCATGCGAGCGTGCGGAAGGGCCACACCTCCCGCAAGCCCGGTGCTGCCCAGGCGCTCCCGCTCCAGCAGACGCTCGAATATATGTTCCGCGTCCGGCTCGTCGGCAGATCCTGCGAGCAAACGCGCCGCCTGCTCGAGTACGCGTTTCTTGCTCGATGCGGGGTCGGCGACGCTGATGCTGCCGGGTTCCAGGATGCCGTTGGGTAGCATGGTGCTCTCGACCGGATCAGCCGGCGATTTCGATGGATTCCCTGCCGCTGTTGTTGCCGCGGTGTTTCTTTATCTTTTCCTTATGCTTCAGCACCTGCCGGTCAAGTTTGTCCACCAGAGAATCGATAGCCGCATACATGTCTTCGTGAGTCGAATCGGCGAAGACGTCAGCGCCGGCTATATGCACCGTGGCTTCCGCCTTTTTGATCAGTTTCTCCACGCTGAGAATGACGTGCACATTGGTGACATGGTCGAAGTGTCGCTCGAGTCGGGCAATTTTTTCGTCAACGTAGGCACGCAGGGCATCGGTGATATCGACATGGTGACCGGTCAGGTTGACTTGCATGGTTTTTCTCCTTGCTTGTTTGCGCTGTTAAGCCAAGCGCTTGCGTTCGTTCGATGGCGGGATGGCCATCGATTCACGATATTTGGCAACAGTCCTGCGCGCCACGTTGATCCCCTGATCAGCGAGTATGGCCGCGATCTTGTTGTCGGATAAAGGTTTATTTGGTTTCTCCGCGCCGATCAGCTTCTTGATCAGGGCCCGGATGGCCGTGGCAGAGGCCTCACCGCCGCTGGCCGTGCTGACATGGCTGGAGAAGAAGTACTTGAACTCGATCGTTCCGCGCGGGGTATGCATGTATTTCTGTGTGGTGACCCGCGAGATGGTCGATTCGTGCATTTCCAGCGCCTCGGCGATATCGCGCAACACCAGTGGCTTCATGGCCTCTTCGCCGTATTCGAAATAATTACGTTGAACATCGACGATCCGGGTGGCCACCCGTAGCAGCGTGTCGTTGCGGCTCTGCAGGCTCTTTATGAACCACCGCGCCTCCTGCAGGTGGTTTTTCATGGTCACGTTGTCGGTGCTGTTGTCCGCACGTCTGATCATGCCGGCGTACTCGGCATTCACCCGCAGCTTGGGGGCGGCATCGCGATTGAGTTCGACCCGCCACTGGTTGTTGTGTTTATAGACGAAGACATCGGGTTCGATGTAGGTCGGGGCCTGGATCGCGACGCTGGTGCCGGGGCGTGGGTTCAGCGAGCGGATCAGGTGAATGACCGACAACAGGTCTTCGCTGTCCAGTTTGAGCTTGCGCCGCATCTGGGTCTCATCCTGCTGTGCCAGGAGGTCGAAATGCTCCTCCACCAGCTCGATCGCCTCGGTGCGCCAGTCGAAGTCTGCCGGCAGCTGGCGCAGCTGCAGCAGCAGGCATTCACGCAGGTCGCGTGCCGCAACCCCGGTGGGGTCGAAGGCCTGTACCCGGTGCAGCACGGCCTCGACCTCTTCGATCTCGACATCGGGGTCGTCCATGCTCGCGATGATATCCTCGAGCGGCGTGGTCAGGTAGCCGTCTTCACTGATCCCGTCGATGATCGCCTCGGCGATTGCCAGATCGCTCGGGCTGAAGGGGGTGAGTTGCATCTGCCAGATCAGATAGTCTTGCAGCGATTCGCCGATGCTCTGCTGGTTCAGAAAATCCTGGCCGTCATCGCCGCCGACACTGCCGGAGCTCACCGGTGTCACGCTGTCGTAAATGTCGTCCCAGACCGTATCGACCGGCAGATCGTCCGGCATGGTCTCGGATTCGATCTTGATCTCGGTTTCGTTGTTGGGATCGTTTTTTGCGCTCTCGCCAGCGGGCTGGCTGCCATTGACCTCGCCGTCTGCCTTGATGCGATCGGTTTCCGCATCGTCGCGCCGCGTGCCTTCCTCCTCGGTCTCGAGCATCAGGTTGGATTCCAGCGCCTCCTGGATCTCCTGCTTGAGGTCGAGCGTAGACAGCTGCAGCAGTTTGATGGCCTGCTGCAGTTGCGGCGTCATTGTAAGGTGCTGGCCCAGTCGGAGCTGGATCGTGGGCTTCATTCAGTTAATTTCTGGTATGAATCTTGTTTACCATGTCTTTGACCTCATTCTAGCGCAACTCGGCCAGGGGTCAAGCTCAATCACATTTCTGCCGGGTTTGACGGTCGTCAGGCAAACAGGGCCTGAAGGCCGAACCGTTTTCCCAGAGACTCACAGGCGGAAGTGTTCGCCCAGGTAGACCGAGCGCACCTCCGGGTTGGCCAGGATCTCGTCCGGCGAGCCCAGGGCCAGCACGCTGCCGTCGTTGATGATGTAGGCACGGTTGCAGATGCCCAGGGTCTCGCGGACATTGTGGTCGGTAATCAGGATCCCGATCCCGCGTTCCGCCAGCTGTGCAACGATGCGCTGGATATCCACGACCGATATAGGGTCAATCCCGGCAAAAGGCTCGTCGAGCAGGATGAACCGCGGCTGTGCCGCCAGGGCGCGCGCGATCTCCAGGCGTCTCCGCTCGCCACCTGACAGGCTGATCGCCATGTTGTCCCGCAGGTGGCGTATACCGAATTCGTGCAGCAGTTCGTCGCACTGCGTGCTGTACTGCGCCCGATCGAGGTCGGCGCGGGTCTCAAGAATCGCAATCACGTTCTGAGCGACCGTGAGGCGCCGGAATATCGATGGTTCCTGGGCCAGGTAACCCAGGCCCAGGCGCGCGCGCGCATGCATGGGCTTGTCTGTGAGGTCGTGTTCGCCGAGAGTGACGCGGCCCTGGTCGACCGGGATCAGGCCGGCCATCATGTAGAAGGTGGTGGTCTTGCCGGCGCCGTTGGGCCCCAGCAGGCCGAGCACCTCGCCCTGGTTCAGGTGCAGCGAAACGCCGTTGACCACGGCGCGCCCGCGATAGCGTTTCACCAGGTCTTCTGCCGCGAGATGGGTCATTACTGTCAGGTGTTTCCGCCCAGGTCTACTTGCCTGGTGCCTCGATGGAGATGCGCACCCGCTGTTTGCCCTTGGCCGCGGCCCCGGCCTTGACCACGGACTTGACGCGGTCGTACACGATGCGGTCGCTGCGCATGCTGTCTTTGCCCTGGATCAGCACGGCATCACCGATCATCACCAGGTTTTCGCTGTTGACCTCGTATTCCGCGCGCCTGGCCTCGCCCTTTACCAGACCCTTTTCGGTGGCTTGCTGGAACTTCACGGGGCGGCCTTCGGCGATGATCTTGGTGGGTTTGCGCTTGTCCTGATGCACGGTCACCACATCGCGCGCGCAAGTGCATGCTGCCCTGGCGCAGGTCGACATCGCCGCGGTAGATGCTCATGCCCTTTGGACTCATCGATATCCACGCTGTCGGCCGCCAGCTCGATCGGTTGTTCCTTGTCCGACTCCAGGGCAAGGCCTGCCGGGCGGCGAGTATCAGCATCAGGGCAAGCAGCGGTTTAGCGCGGTACATAGTAGCCTTTCACCTGCGAAAGAAATTTGAGTCGCGAAGGCGGGCGCAGCCAGGCCTGCATGCCGACCGCGTCCAGCCAATCAGAATCGCTCTCTACCCTAACCTTTTCGTCAGTTTCCGCATAGTCTTCGCTCGGTTGCACGCGCAGATCTCTGGTCACGATGCGCATCGGCCGGTTGCTGGCGTCGCCCTCCCGCTCGATCAGCACCTCTCCGGAGAGCAGGACCAGACTGCCGTCCGCAGACATCCAGCCGCGTTCGGCATCCACCTCCCAGGGTGGCGCATCGGCCTGGTACACCGTCAACTGCGGCTGCTGCAGCTCGGTGGTGTCATCATCGGTGTAGTGCTGAAGATTGACCGCACGCAGGCGATGTGCAGGCCGGCCCGCGGCGGTCATGCGGGTTACATCAAGGCCGGTGACGTAGTAGTCGATCTCGCGCGGGCCGCTCTTTGTGATGGCCTGTGACGGTGGTTCTTCTTCCTGTACCAGCCGCCAGCTGACGACGGCTGCCAGGACCATGACCAGGACCAGCAAGATGCGAACGCGCGGCATGGTCAGTCGAGGTAATGCTGTAATGCCGACTGCAGGGTGCCCTGGGCATCCATGATCAACTCGCAGACCTCGCGACCCGCGCCGCGGCCTCCGTCGCTGGGGGTCACCCAGTGCGCGTGTTGCTTGGTCAGTGCGTGCGCATCCTGCACCGCGACCGCGAGCCCGGCTCTGGTCATCACCGGCAGATCGACGACATCGTCACCGACATATGCAATCTGCTCATCGTCGAATCCTGTGATCTGCTTGAGCTCCTCGTAGGCCGGCAGTTTCTCACGTTTGCCCTGGTAGACACGTTGGATCCCCAGGCTGGCCATGCGGATGCGCACCACCTCGGAGCTCCGCCCGGTGATGATGGCGATTTCGACCCCGGACTGCTGCAGCATCACCATGCCGTGCCCGTCTTTGGAATGGAACGCCTTGTATTCCTGCCCGTCGTCGCCGATGTACAGGCTGCCGTCGGTCAGCACGCCGTCGACGTCGAATATCGACCAATCGGATGTTGGCGGCCTTTTTGTGTATGTCCTGCATGATGCTTCCTTGATTAGGCACTAGACCACGCCGGCGCGCAGCAGGTCGTGCATGTTGAGTGCCCCGCAAAGGCGTTCATCACTGTCCACGATCAGCAGGGCATTGATTTTCTTTTCTTCCATCAGGTTGAGTGCCTCGACCGCAAGACGGTCGGGCGCAATGCGCTTGCCGCCCGGTATCATCACATCCGCGATCCTGGCTGCGCGCACGTCTACGTCCCGGTCCAGACAGCGACGCAGGTCGCCGTCCGTGAAGATTCCCACCGCGCGGCCTTCGCCATCGACGATCGCGGTCATTCCAAGGCCCTTCGCGGTCATCTCCATCAGTGCATCACGCAGCGATGCATCCTGCGTGACTGCCGGGATCGCGTCACCCTTGTGCATGATGTCGTAGACATGCAGCAGCAGGCGACGACCGAGGCTGCCGCCGGGGTGTGACAGGGCGAAATCCTCGGCGGTGAAACCGCGCGCCTCGAGCAGGGCGATCGCGACCGCGTCGCCCATCACCAGTGCGGCCGTCGTGCTGGCCGTCGGCGCGAGATCCAGCGGGCAGGCCTCCTTGGCGACGCTGACGTCGAGATTCACATCGGCCTCGCGTGCCAGGGTTGATTCCGGATTGCCGGTCATGCTGATCAGCGGCGCGCCCATGCGCTTGATCAGGGGAAGTATGGTGATGATCTCGCGTGTCTCGCCCGAATTGGACAGCGCCAGGACCACATCGGAGGAGGTGATCATGCCGAGATCCCCATGGCTGGCCTCGCCGGGGTGGACGAAGAATGCCGGGCTCCCGGTGCTCGCGAGGGTGGCGGCGATCTTGTTGCCGATATGGCCCGACTTGCCCATGCCGATCACCACGATGCGGCCTTTGCAGGCCAGCATGTGTTCGCAGGCTGCAACGAAATCGCCATTGATGCGCGCCTCCAGTGCCTGGACAGCCGCGGTCTCGATGTTGACGACGCTGATGCCGGTTTTGCGCAATTCTGCCGTCGTGTCGCTCATTTCCCCTCTCCTCGGATTCAGACGGCGGCGTGCGCCTGCCACACAATCCAGCCTTGGTAGGCGATAAAACATGACAGCAGCAGGCCACCCTCCAGCCTGT
The DNA here is from genome assembly GCA_963759055.1 of uncultured Gammaproteobacteria bacterium. GTDB lineage: Bacteria > Pseudomonadota > Gammaproteobacteria > Chromatiales > Chromatiaceae > Thiosocius. The sequence goes on along the minus strand of CAVWYD010000032.1, from coordinate 49,145 downwards.
TGATGGTGCCATGTCTGTGCGTTGAATATCCCATCACGAACAGGGCCAGCGTCAGCGCCAGCATCACCGGCATGTCGCGATTGACCACTTCAGGCGGGATCGTCCCGGGGGCCATCAGCCCGGGAATGCCCAGCACCGCCAGCAGATTCCACATGTTGGAGCCCACCACGTTGCCGATCGCCAGTTCATGTTCGTTCTTCAACGCACTCATGATCGCCGCTGCCAGTTCCGGCAGGCTGGTCCCGATGGCGACGATGGTCAGGCCGATCACCAGTTCACTGATGCCGAATGCCACCGCCACTTCGACCGCACCCCAGACCAGCAAGCGGGAGCCGACGATCAGTGCGGTCAGGCCGAGCAGAAACCAGCCCGTGGCCGCTGTGACGGTGAGGCCGGATGGGATCTTGGCCTCGATCTCCTCGGCCAAGGGGTCGTGATTACGCCGTTGCAGGCCGATGCGCACCAGCAACAGCATGGTCATGACCAGGCCCGCCAGCAGTATCACGCCGTCGTCGCGGCCGAGTTGGCCGTCGCGCAACAACAGGTAGGCAGCGAAACTCACAGCGATAAGCAGCGGAAATTCGCGCCGAAGCATGTCGGACTGCATGGTAAGCGGCATGAAGACTGCCGTTGCACCCAATATCAGTGCAATATTGGCGATATTCGATCCTAAGGCGTTGCCGATTGCAATGCCGGGGCTGCCGTTCAGTGCCGCGATCGTTGAAATCAGGATCTCGGGCGCCGATGTGCCGAATCCGACCACGGTAAGCCCGATCAGCAGCGGTGAAATGCCGAGGCTGCGTGCCAAGGCGGCTGCGCCGAGCACGAATCGATCTGCGCCCCAGACGAGGATGATAAGACCAATCAAAATGGCGGCAGCAGCAAGCAGCATCACGGGTTCGTGCGGTTGTGGTCAGTGCGGCCTGTTCGAGGAGCGCGGATTGTCGCGGAAGCGCGGCTGCTTGTCCAAGAGGCGGTCAGTCTGCGCGGACCTTGGTCTGGCCGCAGCGAGCGCAGCGGTATCGGTTCACCAATTTGCCGAGTTTCACGTCGAATACCGACTGTTTGTCGATCTGCCATTTGTGGTGGCCGTTGCGGCACAGGGTCTTTCCCCGGTGACGTTCACTCGCCTTGCGGGGTTTGAAGGGTAGAATCTCGGCCATCACGGTGCCTGATCGGGAGCAATCTGTTGGCAGATCTTAACGCCGGAGGGCGGTTGCTGCTCGGCACCGTGGGCTGGGAACGCGCCGACTGGCTGTCGGACTACTATCCGCCGGATCTGCCCGCGGATTGGCGGCTCGCTTATTACGCCAACGACTGCGGTTGCGTATTGCTGCCGGCAGACAGCTGGAGCGCCATGGATCGCGATTTGCTGGCGGAGTCACTCGATGAGGCCGCGGGGCGGCTGCTGTTCTTCCTCGAGGCGCCGGTCCGGAGGCCGCCTGATTCGCACCCAAGGCTTTCCCTGTTCGCAACCTGCCCGGCGATTCTGCTGGTGCAACGGCCCGATCCCGGCCACACTCTGCTGCCGCAGTGGGTTGCTCAAGGGTCGGGGCTCTGGGTCGATACGGACTCAGACGCGACCCTGGTTCGATGGCCGCTCGATGGCGTGAATCTGCGCGAACTGCGGGCGAGGGCGGATCAGCTGCCGGCTTCCACCCGGGCCCTGGTGATTGACGGGCCTGCCGCGAGTCCCGCCAGGGTGCCCGAACTAAAAACCCTGCTGGAGCTGATGGGGAAAGCCTGAGAGCGCGCTTGACGCACTCTGGCCCGGTACCCAGAATTGCGTTCTCGCTTTTGGGTTGTGCCTGTTTCGAAAAGGAATCTGCCTTGATGGCAGGAAAATAATGAGCCGAAACTCCCCTGCAGACGATATCCTGGTCCGGATCCGTGGTTTGAAGTTCTTCCGCGGGACGCGTGCCATATTCGACGGTGTCGACATCGATATACCGCGCGGCAGCGTAACCGCGATCATGGGGCCTTCCGGGACCGGAAAGACCACCCTGCTGAAGCTGATCGGCGGCCAGCTGCGGCCGGACGCGGGCACGATCGAGGTGGACGGACAGAATGTGCATGCCCTGTCGACGGCGGACCTTTACCGCCTGCGTATGCGCATGGGGATGCTGTTTCAAAGCGGGGCTCTGCTGACCGATCTGTCGGTATTCGAGAATGTCGCCTATCCGCTGCGTGAGCATACCAAGCTCAACTCCTCGATGATCCGCAAGCTGGTGCTGATGAAGCTTGAGGCCGTCGGCCTGCGCGGTGCCTACGATCTGATGCCGAGCGAGCTGTCGGGCGGTATGGCACGCCGGGTCGCGCTGGCGCGGGCCATTGCGCTTGACCCGATGATGATCATGTACGACGAACCCTTCACCGGTCAGGATCCGATCTCGATGGGGGTGCTGGTGCAGTTGATCCGGCGCCTGAACGATGCGGCAGGCATCACCAGTGTCGTGGTTTCGCACGACGTGGCCGAGGCCTCCGAGATTGCGGACCTGATCTACGTGATATCAAACGGCAGGGTGATCGAGTCCGGGGCCCCGCAGGCCTTGCGCGAGACCGGCGGCGAGTGGACCCGCCAGTTCATGGACGGTCTTCCCGATGGACCTGTACCGTTTCATTTTCCTGCGCCTGAACTCGAGAGCGACCTGTTCGGAGACCGGGCCTGATGGAATGGCTTGCCCATCTTGGGCGCAGTGGCCTTTCTTTCTCCGCCGGTCTGGGGCGCGCGCATCTGCTGATGCTGGCGATGCTGCGTGGTCTGCCGCAGCTGGTGCGACGGCCGCGTCTTTTGCTGGAGCAGCTCCTTTCGGTCGGTGTGCTGACCGTCCTGATCATTGCGGTCTCCGGGATCTTTGTCGGTATGGTCCTGGGTCTGCAGGGTTTCTACATCCTTTCGCGCTTCGGTGCGGAGGCCACGCTCGGCGTGATGGTCGCGGCGTCGCTGGTGCGTGAACTGGGACCGGTGGTCACGGCACTGCTGTTCGCCGGGCGTGCCGGGTCGGCGCTTTCGGCCGAGATCGGCCTGATGAAGGCTACCGAACAGTTGTCGGGCCTGGAGATGATGGCGGTCAATCCCGAGCATCGCGTACTGACACCGCGCCTGATCGCCGGGATCATATCGATGCCGTTGCTCGCGGCAATGTTCAGTATGCTGGGCGTTTACGGTGGCTGGTTTGTCGGCGTCGGCCTGCTTGGGGTCGATGAAGGGACCTACTGGGCGCAGATGCAGTCGCAGATAGACTGGGACGAAGATGTTTTGAACGGCGTGATCAAGTCCCTCGTTTTTGGCGTGGTTTGCACGTGGATAGCGATCTTTCAGGGTTACGATTGCATTCCCACCTCCGAAGGTGTCAGCAGGGCGACCACGCGCACCGTGGTGCATTCCTCCCTGGCCGTGCTGGGGCTGGATTTCGTATTGACTGCGCTGATGTTTAACTAGGGGTCCATCGAGCTGGTGCATACATTCATGGCCGATGGCCGCTTTACTGAGGGACAGGGTGCGAACGGGAACTGATGATGTCGAAAACAAGACAAATAGAGATACTGGTCGGTGCCTTCATGGCAGCTGGTTTCCTCGCGCTGTTTTTTCTGGCGATGCAGGTCAGCAATCTGGGGACCGTGAACACAGGCGATTCCTACAAGGTTCTGGCGCGGTTCGACAATATTGGCGGGCTGAAGGTGAAATCGCCGGTGACCATGGCGGGTGTCGAAGTCGGACGGGTGATCGACATCTACTATGACGCCCAGGATTTTCGTGCAGTCGCCGTTCTGGGGATCTATTCGCAGTATGACGGTATCCCGGATGATACCTTTGCGAAGATCCTCACCGCCGGCCTGTTGGGTGAGCAGTATGTCGGTCTCGACCCCGGTGGCAGTGAGGACCTGCTCAAGGAGGGTAGTGAGATTGCCATTACGCAATCTGCACTGGTGCTCGAAGAGGTGATCGGGCAATTCATCTATGGGAAGGCCCAGGAAGGAGCGAAGTGATGCATATTTCGATCGTCATGCGGGGGCTGCTGCTCAGCTTGTTCCTGTATTCGTCTTTCGCTGTGGCTGCGATGGTCGAGGACCCGCAGAGGATAGTCCGCGAGACCGGCGACAAGGTCCTGTCCGAGGTCACTGCGCGCAGAGCGGACCTGGAAGCCAATCCGCAATTGATCTACCCGCTGGTCGAGAGCACGGTGGTGCCGCATTTCGATTTTCGGAAGATGTCCCAGTCAGCCCTGGGCCGATTTTGGCGCGATGCCTCTGATACGCAGAAAGAGGCGGTAACGAATGAGTTCCGCCAGCTGCTGGTGCGCACCTACGCGAGCGCGCTGTTGGGTTACTCCGGTCAGGAGATTCAGTATCTGCCGGTTCAGTACCGGCAGGGTGACAACAGGGTCATGGTACCAACCCGGATTTCATCCCAGAGTGCGCCTCCGATCCCTGTCAATTACCGCCTCACTCTGAATGACGCGAGATGGATGGTTTACGATGTGATCATCGACGGTGTCAGCCTGATTGCCAATTACCGCAGCCAGTTTGCCAACGAGGTGCGTCGGGGCGGGATCGACGGGCTGATCGGCTCGCTGGCGGATATGAACCGGAATATCGGTAAGTGAGCGGCGCCAGCCTGGCCCCGTCAGGTGATGCGCGCTGGGAACTGGCCGGGGCGCTCGATTTTTCCTCGGTGCCCGAAATCTGGCCTTCGCTCGAGAAGCTGTTACGGGCCGGTGGGGAGTTGACGCTTTCGCTGTCTGGCGTGAACCATGCCAACAGTGCCGGGCTGGTGCTGTTGGTCGAGGCGCGTGACCTGGCCCGGCAGGGGAACTGCCAACTGAAGCTGGTCGATATACCTGACGAATTGCTGGATCTGGCGCGCATGTCGCGTTGTGAGGACCTGATAGCCGTAAACGGCGTTTGAGCCGATCTGCGTACCCCGGGCTTTGCAGCCAAACTCCCGTTAGCCTCCAAATTTCTTTATGATTGGTGCCCATTTTCGCAGGTAGGCGCGCGTTTCGCGCAGGCATCCATGGATAAATTGATCATAACCGGGGGCAAATCCCTTTCGGGCGACGTCCGCATCTCGGGTGCAAAAAATGCTGCCCTGCCGATCCTGGCAGCGACCCTGCTGGCCGAGGAGCCGATGATCATCGGCAACATCCCCCACCTGCGGGATATCACGACCACCATGGAGCTACTCGGTCGCATGGGCGTCGACCTGACGGTGGACGAGAAGATGCACGTCGAGGTGGATGCGGGCCGCCTCAACAATCCCTTTGCGCCCTACGAGCTGGTCAAGACCATGCGCGCATCGATCCTGGTTCTCGGCCCCTTGTTGGCGCGTTGTGGTCAGGCAGATGTTTCCCTGCCGGGTGGCTGTGCCATCGGTTCGCGACCGGTAGACCTGCATATCGAAGGTCTGCGTGCGATGGGAGCCGAGATCACCGTGGAGGCCGGTTACATCAAGGCGCGGGCCAATCGACTCAAGGGTGTGCGTCTGGTGCTGGATATGGTTACCGTGACCGGTACCGAGAATCTCATGATGGCGGCCACGCTCGCCGACGGCGTGACCCTGCTCGAGAATGCCGCGCGCGAGCCCGAGGTGGTGGATCTGGCCAACTGCCTCAATGCCATGGGCGCGAGGATCAGCGGGGCAGGAACCACGACCATCCGGATAGAAGGTGTGAAGTCCTTGCGTGGCACGCGCTACGACGTGCTGCCGGACCGCATCGAGACCGGGACCTACCTGGTGGCGGGTGCGATCAGTGGCGGCCGGGTTCGCGTGCGGGACACCGATCCGACGCTGTTGGACGCGGTGCTGCAGAAGCTGCATGAGGCCGGGGCAGAGCTGGAGATCGGAGACGACTACGTCGTCCTGGATATGCATGGCCAGCGACCCAAGGCGGTCAATGTGCATACCGCCCCGTACCCGGCGTTTCCGACCGATATGCAGGCCCAGTTCACTGCGCTCAACAGCGTTGCCGAGGGTGTTGGGACCATCACCGAGGCCGTTTTCGAGAACCGCTTCATGCACGTGCAGGAACTGCAGCGCATGGGTGCCAGGATCAAGCTTGAGGGCAATACCGCCATCTGTGCCGGCGTCCCGCGCCTGACCGGGGCACCGGTGATGGCGACCGATCTTCGCGCATCGGCCAGCCTGGTGCTGGCGGGCCTGGTCGCCGATGGCGAGACCGTTGTCGACCGTATCTACCATGTCGATCGCGGTTACCAGGACATCGAGGACAAATTCGCAGGGCTCGGCGCACAGATTCGCCGGGTACCCGGCTGAGAGGTAGAGCATGGCCGCAGTAATAGAATCGCCGCTGACCATCGCGTTGTCGAAAGGGCGGATCTTTAAAGATACGCTGCCTCTGCTGAAGCAGGCGGGTATCGAACCGGTGGATGATCCGGAGACCAGTCGCAAGCTGATCCTCGATACCTCGCATCCGCTGGTCAAATTCGTGCTGATCCGTGCCACCGACGTGCCAACCTACGTACAGTGGGGAGCGGCGGATCTCGGCGTTGCCGGCAAGGACGTACTGATGGAGCACGGTGGTGATGGCCTGTACGAGCCGCTGGATCTGAAGATAGCGCGCTGTCGGATGATGGTGGCTGGCCGCCCCGATGCCGATATCGGTTCGCGTCGTCTGCGCATTGCCACCAAGTACGTCAAGTCGGCACGCAGCTTTTTTGCGGCGCGTGGGCAGCAGGTCGAGGCCATCAAGCTTTACGGCTCCATGGAACTGGCACCGCTGGTCGGTCTGTCCGAGGTGATCGTAGACCTGGTCGAGTCCGGCAACACCCTCAAAGCGAATGGCCTGGTGCCCCTGGAGCACATGTACGACATCAGCTCGCGCCTGATCGTCAACAAAGCGTCGTGGAAGATGAAGCACGCGACCGTGCAGGCACTGGTCGATGCCCTGCGCGCAGGCAGTAGGCGAATAGCCGATCTTTCGTAGATAAGAAACGCGAAGGACGCAAAGAGCGCAGAGTACGCAGAGTTTTGTTGCGTTCAAACCTTTGCGCTGAATAGGTATATTCTCTGTGTCCTTTGTGACTTCGTGTCCTTTGAGTTCCTGCAACTCGGTGTCTGAGAAATGGCCGATATACGAAAACTGAACACCGCGGATGCGGATTTCCAGCAGCAGCTCGATGGCCTCCTGGCCTGGGATTCGGTATCGGACGGCGCCGTCAATCAGGTGGTGCATGAGGTTATCGCCGAGATCCGGGCGCGTGGCGATGCGGCTCTGGTTGACTACACCACTCGTTTCGATGGCTGGGAGGCGAAGTCGCCCGGCGATCTCGAGATCCCGCTGGCGCGTCTGAAGCAGGCCTGGGAGACCATCCCCGCCGACCAGCGCGAGGCGCTGCAGCATGCCGCCGAACGCGTGCGTGCCTATGCCCAGCGGCAGAAAATGGAAAGCTGGACCTATACCGAGGCAGACGGCACCTTGCTGGGTCAGCAGATCACACCGCTGGACCGGGTGGGCCTGTATGTGCCGGGCGGCAAGGCGGCCTATCCCTCTTCGGTGCTGATGAATGCACTGCCGGCAAAGGTGGCCGGGGTGCGTGAGTTGGTCATGGTGGTGCCTACCCCGGGTGGCGCGCTCAACGAGCTGGTATTGGCCGCGGCCCATGTGTGTGAGGTCGACCGCGTGTTCGCTGTCGGTGGAGCGCAGGCGGTCGCCGCGCTCGCCTATGGCACTGAGTCAGTCCCTGCGGTCGACAAGATTGTGGGGCCAGGCAATATCTACGTCGCCACCGCCAAGCGGACCGTGTTCGGGCAGGTAGGGATCGACATGGTCGCCGGACCGTCGGAGATCCTGGTGATCTGTGACGGTCGGACCGACCCGGACTGGGTCGCGATGGATCTGTTTTCGCAGGCCGAGCACGACGAGGATGCGCAATCGATCCTGCTGTGTCCGGATGCGGACTTCGTGGCCCGTGTCGAGCAGAGCATCGACAGACTGCTGCCGGGCATGCAGCGGCGCGAGATCATCGAGACGGCATTGCGGGCGCGAGGTGCGTTGATCGTCTGTAGGGATCTGGATCAGGCGGCAGAGGTGGGCAATTTTATCGCGCCCGAACACCTTGAGCTCTCGCTGGCGGATCCGGAGGCCTATGTCAGCAAGATCCAGCATGCCGGTGCAATCTTCATGGGTCGCCATACCTCGGAGCCTTTGGGCGATTACTGCGCCGGGCCGAATCATGTCTTGCCGACCTCGCGCACGGCGCGCTTCAGCTCGCCACTTGGGGTCTATGACTTCCAGAAGCGCTCGAGCCTGATCATGGTCTCTGCCGCCGGCGCCCGAACCCTCGGCCGGACCGCCTCGATACTGGCGCGTGGCGAGGGACTGGAGGCGCATGCGCGTTCGGCCGAATACCGGATCGAAGAGTAGGGCAGGCCGTGCCTGCCGGGTGTCGGGCGCAGCCCGACCTACGATGTACCGTACTGGCAGAGCCGGACGGGTTTTGCGGGTTGAGATTGCTGAACAATGAATAGCGACATCGATACCTTGGTCTCACATTGGGTGCGCCCCGAGATCCGCTCGCTGGCCGCCTATCATGTGCAGTCTGCGACCGGGTTGATCAAGCTGGATGCCATGGAAAATCCCTACACCTGGCCTGAAGAACTGCGCGATTCCTGGGTCGAGTTGCTGCGCAGCACGGATGTCAACCGCTATCCGGACCCGGCTGCGCAGGCGCTGAGCGAGCGTCTGGTCGAGGCAATGGCAGTCCCGGCCGGAATGCGCGTGCTGCTGGGCAACGGTTCGGACGAACTGATCCAGATGATTGCGATGAGCCTTTCCGGGCCCTCGCGCTGCGTTTTGTCGGTCGACCCCGGTTTCGTCATGTACCGACTGATTGCGACCTTCTGCGGCATGACTTACGTCGGGGTGCCGCTCAAGGCGGATGATTTCAGTCTCGATCTCCCCGCGTTGCTGCAGGCGATGCACGAGCATCAGCCGGCGGTCGTTTTCCTGGCGTACCCGAACAACCCGACCGCCAACCTGTTCGACGAGCGGGCGATCGCCGACATCATCGGCGCTGCCCCCGGTCTGGTGGTCATCGACGAGGCCTATGCCCCGTTCACCGATGCGACCTTCATGGGCCGCCTGGGCGAGTTCGACAACCTGGTGGTGATGCGCACGGTGTCAAAGATGGGTCTGGCCGGACTGCGCCTGGGTCTGCTTGCCGGGCCTGCCGCCTGGCTGGACGAGTTCGACAAGGTCCGGCTGCCCTACAACATCAATGTGCTGACTCAGGCCAGTGCCGAATTCGCGTTGAGCCATAAAGCGGTATTCGATGAACAAACCCGACGTATCCGTGCCGAGCGCGACCGGCTTGCCGCGGCCATTGCGCGGCTCAAGGGCGTCGAGGTGTTCCCCTCGCAGGCGAACTTTCTGCTCATGCGTGCACCTTCGGGTAGGGCTGCATCCTGGTTCCAGGGACTGCGCGAGCATGGCGTGCTGATCAAGAATCTCGACGGCGCACATCCCCTGTTGAATGACTGTCTGCGCCCGACCGTCGGGACGCCGGCCGAGAACGACGCCCTGCTCGAGGCGCTGGCACAGATCGTCAGCGCGGACAGCTGATCGATTGGCCGTGTGTAGCAGTTTCTTGCACTGAGTTTTTGACGCAGAGGACGCGAAGACGCAGAGGGCACAGAGAAGGCTCGGGTTTGTAAGTGCTCCTGCGATCCCATTGCGCCAAATGGCTGCGGACCGGGACGCTGTCCGACACCAGGAAAAAAGAAACTCTGTGTCCTTTGAGTCTCTGCGCTCTCTGCGTTCCCAACGCCGAATCCAGATCAGCGCCGCCGAACCGGGCTATTCCTCGGTATTGCTCAATTTCACCGACAGCAGGTCGGCCACGCATTCCTCGACGAATTGATCCAGGTCGGTTCCGCTGAGCCCGCCGGCCTCTCCCTCGATCCGGCAATCGGCCTGCAGGTCTGCAAGTCTCTGTTGATCGCCCGGCGGCTGGGCAGAACCCAGACCGGCGGTGAATGTGAGGACGCAACAAAGGAGAATGCCGCGGCGGTGTTGCGACCGGTTCTTGTGGTTAATAAAGCGCATATTTTTGTCCGTTTATCCGGCATCCATACAGGTGCAGTGGTAGTTGAACGCCTTGCGTACGCTTCGCAGTCTTCGTAACAGGTCGTCGCGATCGCCCTGGAACGCGGCGATACTTGGGTCGTTCCTGTCGAAGCGTTGATGGGCTTCCAGATCGGCGGCCGGTAGCCGGTCGTCGCGCAGCTTGTCCGAAATGCCGCGGCATACCGGACATTCCTCCAGGACGCCCGCAGCCAGATCGATCTCGATAGCGATCTTGTCGCGGTCGGCACCGGGGCGGCGGAAAAATTCGAAGATACCCATTGCGATCAGATCCCTGTTTTGTAACCGGTCGTGGCCCCTTCCGGACACGCGTTCCTGCAGAGCTCAACGTCCGGAAATGGACGGACGCTCGCCGACAATGGCTATCTGTTCCAGTTCGCTCCCGTCGCGGACGAGCGTGATGGTGAGCGGGCTGCCTGGAGGCTTGGCGGCAATCATCTGCAGCATCTTCGGTGATCCGCCTATCGCCAACCGGTCGATCTTTGTGATCAGGTCGCCGGGCTTGAGTCCGGCCTGGTCAGCAGGACCGTCGTCGAGTACGCCGGAGATCAGGACGCCGTTGCGGAACTCTATGCCGAGCGACTCGGCCAGCACCGGGGTGAGGTCTTGTCCGGTAATTCCCAGCCAGCCACGGATCACGTGTCCGTGCTCGATAATCTGCCTCATCACCTCTTCGGCGAGCTGGATCGGGATGGCGAAGCCGATACCATGCGAGCCGCCGCTTTCGGAAAAGATGGCGGTGTTGATGCCGACCACCTCGCCGAGCGGATTGATCAGGGCACCGCCTGAATTACCCGGATTGATTGCCGCGTCGGTCTGAATGAAATTTTCGAAGTCGGTGATACCGAGCTGGTTACGTCCGGTGGCGCTGACGATACCCATGGTGACCGTCTGGCCGACCCCGAAGGGGTTGCCGATGGCCATGACCACGTCGCCCACCTGCATCGGCTCCGACCTGCCGAGGCTGGCGACAGGGAGTTTGCTGCCGGCAGCCTGCAATACGGCGATATCGGTCTCCGGATCGGTTCCCACCACCCGTGCCGGCAGGCTGCGGCCATCGTCCAGCACCACATTGATCTCGCTGGCGGCGTCGATCACGTGGTTGTTGGTCAGCACATAACCGTTGCCGTCGACGATCACGCCCGAGCCGAGACTGTTCTCCCGCTTGATCCGGGGTCTTGTGGCCTGGTCGCCAAAAAAACGTTTGAAAACAGGGTCGTCGAATATCGGATGACGCTTCTCACGGGTGACCTTGATGGCAAAAACGTTGACCACGGAAGGTGCGGCGCGCTGCACGGCATCGGCGTATGAGACCGGTCCGCCGGTGCGTTCGAGTAATACCGGTTTGGACGCGGGGGGCGCCTCTCTGCCGGCAAGGTCGGGGCGCAACAGCAGGACCAGGAAAGCGGCGGCCAGCCCGGTTGCGACGGAGGTGAACAGGAAGTTGAATGCACGATACCACTTCATGCGCATACACTATCACGCCGATCCCCGCTGCTGACACGAGGCACCCATGGCAAAGCTTCTAGACATCGTGGCGCACTGCAATCAACGCCTGGACGTCGATTCCTTCGACGATTACTGCCCCAACGGTTTGCAGGTCGAGGGCGGGGCGGAGGTCAGAAGCATCGTCTCCGGGGTGACCGCCAGCCAGGCCCTGGTCGATGCCGCGGTCGAAGCCGATGCAGACCTGCTGCTGGTGCATCACGGTTATTTCTGGCGCGGTGAGCCGGCGCCCCTGACCGGCATGAAGGGGCGCCGGGTGAAGACACTGCTGGGCAACGACATCAGTCTGCTGGCGTACCATCTGCCGCTCGATGCGCACCCGGAGCTGGGCAATAACCGCCAGCTTGGGATAAGGCTCGGCCTGGACGCCGGATCACCGGCTGACGGCCTGCTCTGGGGGCAGGATCTGACCCAGCCCATGAAGGCCGCGGATCTTGCCGCCAGGGTTGAGTCTTCGCTGGGTCGCGTCCCCCTGATGATCGGCTCACCGACAACACGGGTGCGCCGGCTTGCCTGGTGTACCGGGGCGGCGCAGGGGATGATCGCGCAGGCAGCGGCCGCCGGATTCGATGCCTTCATCAGCGGCGAGATCTCTGAGCAGACAGTGCACGAGGCGCTGGAGCTCGGGGTGGTTTATCTGTCGGCGGGACACCATGCAACCGAGCGTTATGGTGTGCAGGCGCTGGGTGAGGAACTCGCCGCTCGCTTTGGGCTGCAGCACCGCTTCATCGACATCGACAATCCGGTCTGAATGTCCTGGAAACGGTGACCATCAGGCCCACGCAATCCTTGTCATAGATACCCTTTCCTTGACCGGGAAATCGCCATGTTGGACAATCATCGGTCGATTAGGGAAATTCAGCATATTCTTAAGCTTCGATTCGGAATCGGCTGCGAATCTTTTCCCTTATTTTGGGTCTTTGGGAGTCCATTCAATGAGTTCAGAAGGCGTAGACCTCAAGAAACGCCGCTTCCTGACCGCCTCCACGGCTGTCGTCGGAGCGGTGGGCGCCGGTTTTGTCGCCGTGCCCTTTATCGCATCCTGGATGCCGTCCGAGCGTGCCAAGGCACTGGGCGCTCCGGAAGAGGCGGATATCAGCAAACTCGAGCCCGGTGCTCTGCTACGCCTGAAGTGGCGCGGCAAAGTCACCTGGGTGGTGCGCCGCACCGAGCAGAACATCGCTGACCTGAAGACCCTGGACAGCAAGCTGGCCGACCCGAATTCCGACGTGCCCCAACAGCCCCCATACGCCAAGAACGCAACCCGGTCGATCAAGCCCGAGTTTGCGGTACTGGTCGGAATCTGCACGCATCTGGGTTGCTCGCCGACCTTCCGCCCGGAAGTGGCCCCGGCCGATCTCGGGCCGGACTGGAAGGGTGGTTTTTTCTGCCCCTGCCACGGTTCCAACTTCGATCTTGCTGGACGCGTGTACAAGGGCGTCCCGGCGCCGACCAATCTGGTGGTCCCGCCGCACCAGTATCTGTCTGACGATGTCATCCTGATCGGTGTTGACGGAGGTGCCGCATGAGCTTCATGAACTGGATTGACGAGCGCTTCCCGGCCACCAAGGTCTGGAATGAGCATCTGGCGCAGTACTACGCGCCCAAGAACTTCAACTTCTGGTACTTCTTTGGCTCGCTGGCGATGCTGGTGCTGGTACTCCAGATTGTGACCGGGGTCTGGCTGGCGATGATGTACAAGCCGTCGGCCGAGGATGCCTTCGCCTCGGTCGAATACATCATGCGCGATGTGGACTATGGCTGGCTGCTGCGCTATCTGCATTCGACTGGCGCCTCGGCGTTCTTCCTGGTGGTCTATCTGCACATGTTCCGCGCCCTGATCTACGGATCGCATCGCCGGCCGCGCGAGCTGCTGTGGATTATCGGTGTGATCATCTACGTGGCCATGATGGCGACGGCATTCATGGGTTATCTGCTGCCCTGGGGTCAGATGTCGTACTGGGGGGCCCAGGTGATCGTCAACCTGTTTGCTGCCGTGCCGTTCGGCATCGGTGAGCCCCTGTCGATCTGGATTCGTGGTGACTACGTTATCTCGGATGCCACACTCAACCGCTTCTTTGCGCTGCACTTCCTGTTGCCTTTCATTCTTGTGGCGCTGGTGTTCATTCACATCGTGGCACTGCACAAGGTGGGCTCGAACAACCCAGACGGTATCGAGATCAAGAAGAACAAGGATGAAAACGGTATCCCGAAAGACGGAATTCCGTTCCACCCGTACTACTCGGTCAAGGATGTAGTCGGAATCGGGGTGTTCCTGATCTTCTTCAGCGCGATCGTGTTCTTCGCGCCTGATTTCTTCGGACTGTTCCTCGAGCCACCGAACTTCGAGCCGGCGAATCCTTTGAAAACGCCTGAGCACATTGCCCCGGTCTGGTACTTCACGCCTTACTACGCGATGCTGCGGGCCATCCCTCCGATGCTCAACTCGCAGTTCCCCGGGGTGGTGGTGATGTTTGGCGCGATCATCGTGTTCTTTTTCCTGCCCTGGCTGGATCGCAGTCCGGTCAAGTCGATCCGTTACAAGGGCCCGATTTTCAAGATAGCCGTCGCGGTCTTCGTGGTGACCTTTGTCATGCTGGCCTGGTTGGGTATGCAGGCATCGACGCCGGCCAAGACGCTGCTGGCACAGATCTTCACCGCTTTGTATTTCGCATTCTTCCTGCTGATGCCGTGGTACAGCAGGATGGACAAGACCAAGCCGGTGCCGGAGAGGGTAACCAAATGAAGAAGCTGATCGCTGTTGTTACATTGGCTTTGATGCCTCTTGCCGGCATGGCGGCCGGTGGCGGCGGTGTCGAGTTGCAGAAGGCGAATATCGATCTCAGCAATGAGGCCGCCATCCAGCGTGGCGCCAAGCTGTTCGTCAACTATTGCATGGGCTGTCATTCGGCCAAATACGTGCGTTACAAGTTGTTCACCAAGGTCGGCCTGACCGAGGATGACATCAAGGACAACCTGATATTTACCGATGCCAAGGTTGGAGATCTGATGACGATTGCCATGCCCGAAGCCGAAGCCGGCAGCTGGTTTGGCGCTCCGGCCCCCGATCTCACCCTGACGGCACGTATCCGGCATGGTGGTGCCGACTGGATCTACAGCTACCTCAAGGGTTTCTACGTGGATGCGTCACGCCCCATGGGTGTGAACAACACGGTTTTCCCCAATGTGGGTATGCCGCATGTTCTGTGGGAGATGCAGGGCATCCAAAATCCGGTCTACAGGTATGAGGTTCATCATGACGGCGACACGGTTGCCGAGTTCGACACCGAAGCGGCAGCCGATGCCTATGTGAAGGAACAGGGCGAGGGCTTTCGCCTCGAGCGGGTGGTCGACCACCTGGAAATGTCACAGCAAGGAAGCCTGACGCCGGCCGAATATGAACAGGTTGCGCGTGATCTGGCCACATTCCTGGCCTATATCTCCGAGCCGATGAAACTTGAGCGTCAGAGCATGGGAGTCTGGGTAATCCTGTTCCTGCTCGTGTTTACCGTGCTGGCCTATCTGATGAAGAAAGAGTGGTGGAAGGACATCCACTGATCAGCAAGATTCGCCGCTGAAAATGGGGAGGCGCATAGTCTGGTATACTATGCGCCTTTCTTATTTGCGGCCGTTTGATTTCGGGCCGAAATCCAGCTGGAGAGATTATTGATGACCGCCGTCGCCACCCGCCGATCTGTGATGACCCTGTTTTCCGATCCTCAGAGTCTGCACAGTCACCGGGTTCGCATGGTCCTGGCCGAAAAAAATGTCACCTGCGACATTGTCGACGTCGATCCTCTGCACCTCCCGGAAGACGTGATGGACCTGAATCCCTACGGAACGGTCCCGACCCTCGTCGACCGGGACCTCGCGCTGTATGACTCCCGGATCATCTGCGAATACCTCGACGAGCGTTTCCCGCATCCCCCGCTGTTGCCGGTCGATCCGGTATCACGCGCCAGTTCACGCCTGTATATGTACAGGGTGGAAAACGACTGGTATGGCCTGGTGGGACAGATTCTCGCTGGCGGCAAAGCGGCCACCAAGGCGCGTAAGGAACTGCGTGAGGGCTTGACCGCAGCAGCCCCCATCCTGGCGCACGGACCGTATTTTATGAGCGAAGAGTTCACGCTTGTCGACGCGAGCATTGCGCCGCTGTTGTGGCGCCTGCCTGCGCTGGGTGTCGAGATCACCGGACCGGCGGCCAAGCAGCTCAACACCTATGCGGGTAACCTGTTTACGCGTAACGGTTTTATCGCCAGCCTGACCGAAGAAGAACGCGAGATGCGTCGCTAGTCTGGTATCCAGGCTGCCAGACTGCGCGCCATGACCTCCAATCGTCCCTACCTGATTCGTGCCCTGTACGAATGGCTGGTCGACAATGATCTGACCCCTTACCTGCTGGTGGATGCAAACCGTGACTCGGTGCACGTACCCACCCGCTATGTGGAAGAGGGGCGGATCGTTCTCAATGTCAGCCCCAGTGCCGTCAGGGACCTCTCACTTGGCAATGATCTGGTTGCATTCGAGGCCAGGTTCGGCGGCTCAGCGTTTGCCATTTCCCTGCCGCCCGATGCCGTGCTGGGGGTGTATGCGCGCGAGAACGGCAAGGGGATGCTGTTTCCGGACGAGGGGGGGCAAGAGGAACCGGAGCCACCTCAGCCGGATCAGCCGACACCGCCACCCGGCGGCCGGCCGTCTCTCAAGGTCGTAAAATAGCAGCCCTCAGCGGTCCCTGCGTTTGAACGGCACGACCTTGCCGTCGTCTTTCCCAGTGGGCTCGTGTTGGGGCTCGATTACATCCCCGTCTGGGTCTGGCAGGCCGTCATCGATGGTCTCGAGGCGGGTTCCGAGCATCAGTACGTAGCCGGTGCGCCGGCCCACGCCCTCGAGGCTGAAGTCGAAACGGAACATTCGACGGATTCGCAGGCCGGAGGCGGTCCAGCGGATGCCGACACGCACCAGTGCGACCGTCCCGTCCAGAAACTGCATGTTGCGGTTCGCGCAGTAGCGCTGTACCAGGCTTGTCGCAAACTCCCGCGCGCGAGCGCCGTCGAGCCAGAGCATCAGGACGGTGCCGGCGAGCAGTAGCAATAGGAGGTTGCTCAAGTTCGGTTGTCCTGTTTACGGTTGGATGCAGCATTTGTCGGCGGGGGTCGATGCGGACTATCAAGGTGCATCGCGAAGGGGCCCCCTAAACCAAGGTCGCTCATTGTTGCACGATCCGCATGTATCGGGTCGAGGCGTCTGCCGACCGCCCCTTGGGCGGGTCAGCCGGCATCCACAGACCACGCCGATTCGTAAGCGTTGTACGCAGTACCCCAGGTAAAACCCGTGGCAACCCGGCGTTTCATCAACTTCACCTGACGTTTGGTGTCGGTGGGGTTGAACAGCGCCTCATCGATAGCCGCAGCCAGGGCTGCCGGGTTGTCGGGCTCAGCCAGGTAGGGGTAGTAACCACCCAAGACCTCCGGGGTTCCGCCGGTGCGTGCGGCAACGATCGGCGTGCCGAGGTAACCGGCTTCCAGCAGCGGTAGTCCGAAAGCCTCTTCTCGAGATGGCTGGACCAACAGGCGCGCATGCCGGATTGCGCTGAGTGTTTGGCTGTGCTCAAGGTCGGGGATGAAGAACACGTGACCCTGCAGGCCAAGTTGACGGGCCATGCCGCGCAGATTCTGCAGGTAGGGCGTGCTTCGCCCGATGAGCACCAATGCGGATTTGAGGCCGTTACGCAAAAGGTGTGTATAGGCATTCAAGAGAATGTCCTGTCCTTTCCCGTGCTCGTAGCTTGCGACGTTCAACAGATAGTTGTCAAAGCCGCCGACATCGGGTTTGTAGGCATTTGTCTTGGCCTGGTCGAGTTCCGAGACATCGATACCGTTGTGTATCGTGGTCAGCCGGCGTTCATCCAGTTTGAGCGATACCTGCGCCCTTTTTTGCAGTGCCTCGGAGCAGCAGATGATCCTGTCCGCCTTTTTCAGCATCCAGCGGACGAAGGGTCTGGCGGCGACCCCTGATTTCTCGAGCGCCGTGACATCGGTGCCGTGCAGGGAAAACAGAAGGCGAATCTTCGCGCGGCGTGTGCGCAAGAGCGCAAACACCGAGTAATCCAGGCTGGGGTGGTGCGCATTCACCACCCGGACATTGTATTTTTCAAGGAACGCGCGCCAGATCTGTAATTCATCACGCAGCTTGTGCGCGAAGCTTGCCAGGTTTCGACCCGGCTGCGTGCTGGACAGGGGCGCCCGCAGTCGTCCACTGACCAGTTCGATCCCTTCGGTTTCGCCTACCTGGAACGTTTCCTGAGACGGGTCGGCACAGAAGATAATCGGCCGCAGGTTTTCGCACCTTGCCGCTTCGCGGGCCAGATTGATGACCACCTGGCTCACGCCGTCGGCGGCTGAAAGGCTCCAGGGCAGAACGAAAAGCACACTGGGTGGATTGTTCATATCGACTTCCTTGCAGTGAGCTTGTCGTACTGCGTGTCGAAAACCGAATCAGATTATTCGCTGAGGCGGTCGCGACGCAATCTGGATCGGTTGTCAAACAGCCTTTTTGAGCCCAGCAGGACGGCCGCCATACTGCCAAGACCGGTACCGGCGGCGATGAGAAAAAGGATGAGCAGTTGATACTTGGCGGCCTCCATTGGTGGACTGCCGGCCAGAATCTGACCCGTCATCATGCCCGGGAGGCTGACGATACCGGCCGTGGCCATCGAATTCACGATCGGGATCAGGCCTGAGCGAAGCGCGTCGCGGCGGATATCGCCGATGGCTTCGGCAGCCGTCTGCCCCAATGCCAGGCGAGCCTCGATCTGCTGGCGTTTCTCCACCGTCTGCCGGGTCAGACTGTCCAGCGTCACCGCGATACCGGTCATGGTGTTGCCGAGCAGCATGCCCAGCAGGGGGATGGCGTACTGCGGTGTATACCAGGGCGTGGGCTGCAGCAGTACCAGCAGGGTCAGCACGGCGATCGAGAAAGAAGACAGGAACATCGATAAGGCGCCGGTGCCGTAGCCCCAGATGCCGCGCAGCCGGTATTTCTGTCTGGCCATGACCTCGTAGCCCGCCACGGCGAGCATCACCGTCGCCAGGGCCGCGATCAACCAGGGATTGGTGCTGCTGAACAGGGCCTTGAGCACCAGGCCGAGCAACAGCAACTGCACCGTGCTGCGGACCGAGGCGATCAGCATGCGGCGCCCGATACCCAGATGCAGGCGCCAGGACAGACCGGCCAGCAGCAGCACCAGGCCTGCCGCCACGCCAAGATCGACGGGACTGAGCAGAATCAGACGTTCAGTCTCCATCTTCCTGCCTCACGCTGCCGTCCAGGATCTCAAACTGGGCTTTGGCGACCCTGGCGCGCTGTTCCGGATCGTGACTGACCCACACGACGCATCCGCTGGTGTCTCGGCGCCAGGCCTCGATCAGTTGTTCCACACGCCGGGCATTCTCCTGATCCAGGTTTGCAGTTGGTTCGTCCAACAGCAGTGCTGAAGGGGAGCCGGCGAGTACGCGGGCGATGGCGAGCCGTTGCCGCTCTCCACTGGACAGACGCTGGACCTCCCAGTCGAGCACCTCGGGCCCGAAGCCGAGGGTTTGCAGATCGGGGGTGCGCCACGCCTTCGCGTGCTCGCGCACCCGTCTGCTCCACCAGTGGCTTTCGGCTGCGACATAGCTCACCTGGCGCCGCCACTGCGGGCCCGACATGCCGCTGCGCGGCTGTTGGTCCAGCCAGACCTCGCCCTCGGCCTCGTCGAGATCCGCAATGGCGCGCAACAGCAGGGTCTTGCCGCTCCCGGATGCGCCGTGCAGCGCAATGCAGCTGCCCGCAGCAACTGTGATGTCGGCGGCACTGACGCCGGCGCGCTGCAGGTGTTCGATGCGCAGGCTGCTCACGGGCGTCGGGTAAAGATCAGATCCCAGACACCATGTCCAAGACGCTGGCCACGCTGTTCGAACTTGGTCAGGGGGCGATCATCGGGACGCGGTGTGAAACTGCCCGGTCCGGCCCGGTTCTCGAATCGAAGTCCGTCTGCACCGAGCACATCCATCATGTGCCCGGCGTAGTCCTGCCAGTCCGTGGCGGCATGGAAGAAACCACCGGGGCGGATGACGCGCGCCAGCCTGTCCAGAAAAGACGTCTGCAGGATGCGTCGCTTGTGATGACGCTTTTTGTGCCATGGGTCGGGGAAGAACAGGTAGACGCCCTGCAGGCTGGCGGCGCCCAGCATCTGATCGAGCACCTCCACGGCGTCGTGCCGGATTGCGCGCACATTGCTGCAGCCGAATTCCTGCAGCTTGAGCAGCAGGTGGCCGACTCCGGGTCCGTGCACCTCGACGCCAAGATAGTTGCGTTCGGGGTGGGATCGCGCCATCTCGGCCAGGCTCTCGCCGTTGCCAAAGCCGATCTCGAGGTACACCGGCCTGTCGTTGCCAAAGACCTCGCGCAGATCCAGTTCCTTCGACCTGAATTCCAGGCCCCACTGCGGCCACAGGCTATCGAATGCGCGCTGTTGGCCGGGCGTCAGGCGGCCTTCGCGCAGCACATAGCTGCGGATCTGGCGGTGCGGGCGCTTGTCGGGTTCGATTGGCGGCATCGATGAAGGCTCAGAGTTCAATTTATAACCACGAAGAGCACAAAGATCACGAAGCATGGACGGGATTTTTGCTCCGGGCCCGCCACGCGGAGCAGGTCACGCTTTGTGCACTTCGTGTCCTTTGTGGTTGAGGGTTTGCCGCCTCTCAGTCGAAAAACAGCCCGTCGACCGGCGACGAGGCCGAGGCAAAACGCCTGGCGGGCATGCGTCCGGCGAGGAAGGCCTCACGCCCGGCCTGGATGGCCTTGCGCATGGCGCTTGCCATCAGCACCGGTTTGTTTGCCGCCGCGATGGCGGTGTTCATCAGCACTCCGTCACAGCCCAGTTCCATGGCCACTGCGGCGTCGGATGCAGTGCCCACACCGGCATCGACCAGGATCGGTACGCTGGCGTTCTCGACGATGGTGCGAATATTCAGCTTGTTGCGCACACCCAGGCCGGAACCGATGGGCGCTGCCAGGGGCATAACGGCAACACAGCCCATTTCCTCGAACTGGCGCGCGATGATCGGGTCGTCATTGGTGTAGACCATGATCTTGAAGCCGTCGCGTATCAGTTCCTCCGCCGCCTTCATGGTCGCAATCACATCGGGGAACAGCGTTTTCTCGTCGCCCAGTACCTCGAGCTTCACCAGGTCATGGCCGTCCAGCAGCTCCCGTGCCAGCTTGCAGGTCCGCACGGCGGTCTCCGCGTCGTAGCAGCCGGCGGTATTTGGCAGCAGCGTGTAGCGATCCGGCGGAAGTACATCCAGGATATTGGGTTCGTCCTGGTTCTGACCGATGTTGGTGCGACGAACCGCGATGGTGATGATCTCGGCGCCGCTGGCCTCGATTGCAGCGCGTGTCTCTTGCATGTCCTTGTATTTTCCGGTGCCAACCAGCAGGCGGGAGCTGAACGTGCGGTCGGCGATGACCAATGGGTCGGTGTTGTCATGAGGCATGGTGAATCAGGTATCCGCTTATCGGTGAATAGACAGGTTTGCAGTTCGCGCGCGCCGGCTCAGCCGCCGCCAATTGCCTGGACGATCTCAACGCGATCGTTCGCATGCAGGACGTGGTTCACATGCTCGCTGCGTGGGACCAGTTCTTCGTTGACCTCGACCGCAAAGCGCCTGTTTTGCAGGTCAAGCGTGACCAGCAGGTCGCTCAGGGTGTTGTCGTCCGGCATTTCTTTGGGCTCGCCATTGAGCAGGATATGCATGGCAACAATTCGTCAAATAGATGAAACTGGCCAAGATATTACACTAAAGTAGGCGCAGCTTTTCACCCGCAAGGATCACACTAACGGCCGCAGAGCCGGAAAAACGACGGAGGAGACCGGGTGGCGAATTTTCATGAGAATCTGATCTCGATCGACGAGGCAGGCACGCTCGATGGACTCTTTGCCAGTCGTGTCAGGCGCACGCCCGACCGCGAGGCGTACCGCTATTTCGACAAGGACGGAAAATCCTGGCTGTCCTATACCTGGGGTGAAATGGCCACCGAGGTGGCACGTTGGCAGACCGCGATGCGCGGTGAGAATGTATCGCTGGGCGGCCGCGTGGCGATCCAGTTGCGCAACTGTCCGCAGTGGGTGATGTTCGATCAGGCGGCGCTCAGCCTAGGGCTGGTCACCGTCCCGCTGTACACCGATGATCGGCCCGACAATATCGCCTATATCCTGCGCGACGCAGACGTCTGTGTCCTGCTGGTCCAGGATGCCGGGCGCTGGCGCAGGCTTGCCAGAACGGTGCCACAGGATGGTCCGCTGAAGCGCATTCTGCTGCTCGATGACAGTGATGCGGCGCGGCAACTGGCGGCGGAAGACAGTCGCGTGCGGATCATCAGTGACTGGTTGCCCGAGCGGGGGGGTGAACTGATCAGGCGTGAGAATGCCGACGGCAGTCTGCTCGCCTCGATCGTTTACACCTCCGGCACCACCGGCAGGCCCAAGGGGGTGATGCTGAGCCATCTGAACATGATGTCGGTGGCTCACGGCGGCCTGGCGTTGCTCGATTGTTATCAGGAAGATGTGTTCATGTCGTTTCTTCCGCTCTCACATACGCTTGAACGGACCGTCGGTTATTACCTTTGTGTGATGTCCGGTTCCAGCGTGGCCTATGCGCGTTCGGTGGCACAGCTTGGCGAGGACCTGATCACCATCCGGCCGACGATTCTGGTCGCGGTGCCACGCATATTCGAGCGGGTATACGGGCGCATCTCGGACCAGATGGAGAAAAAGGGCGGTCTGGCAAAGAAGCTGTTCGAGATGACTGTCAGCATCGGCTGGAAGCGCTTTTTGCACCAGCAGGGGCGTGGGCCCTGGCCGTTGGGAAGCCTGCTCTGGCCCGCGCTGGAGCGGCTGGTGGCGAGCAAGCTGGTGTCCAGGCTGGGCGGCCGGATCCGGGTCGCAATCAGCGGCGGGGCCGCGCTCAATGAGGAGATCGCGCGGGTGTTTATCGGTCTCGGTGTACCCATCGTGCAGGGGTACGGCCTGACAGAGACAGCACCGATCGTCAGTGCAAACCCCATCGAGGACAATATCCCCAGCAGTGTCGGCATCCCGATCCGGGGCGTTAAGGTCAAGATCGGTGAAAACGACGAGCTGCTGGTCCATGGACCGGGGGTGATGCTCGGATACTGGAACAACCATGCGGCGACTGCACAGGTCATCAATCACGATGGCTGGCTACGCACGGGTGACCAGGCGCGTATCGATGAATCTGGACACATGTATATCACTGGCCGGATCAAGGACATCCTGGTGCTGTCAAATGGGGAAAAGATTCCTCCTGCTGATATGGAATCGGCGATTGTGCTCGACCCCTTGTTCGAGCAGGTCATGGTGGTGGGAGAGGGCAGGCCCTATCTTACCGCGCTGCTGGTCTTGAACGGCGATCACTGGGCTGAGTTGGCGCAGGAACAGGGGCTCGATCCGCTGGCATCGGCCAGTCTGCGGGACAGCAAGGTGTTGAGCGCGGTGGGTCGGCGGGTGAAGGCGGCGCTCAGTGACTTTCCCGGTTACGCCAAGATACGCAAGATCTCGTTATCACTCGAGCCCTGGAGTGTGGAGGATGGCTTGGTCACGCCCACCCTCAAAGTAAAGCGCCCCAAAGTGCTGGAGCATTACGCCGCGGATGTGGAAAACATGTATCGTGACGGGCCTGCGGGCTGAAGACGCCCGTCAGCTTCGCCGCGGAAAAAGGTGGCTTCGGAAACAACACTTGTGCGCTGATTCGTCGATTCACTAGAATCAGGCTCCGCGCGGGTGTGGTTCAATGGGTGAGCGTGAATCGTTTGTCCGGTGGACAAAGGCAGTCGTGCGAACGCCGGACAGGGATGTGCGGCCGGATGGCCTTACAGGGACGTCAATGGCACATGTTGCCGCTACGCAGTACCAGAGTGCGGGTGTAGTTCAATGGTAGAACAGGAGCTTCCCAAGCTTCTAATGAGGGTTCGATTCCCTTCACCCGCTCCATTTTTGCCTCGAACTTGTGGCCACAAAAAATGGCCGGGCCCGAAGGCAGCCGGCCACTTCCAACACATACGCGGCAGGCCTATTCCGACAGAGTCGCCATGTGGCTCAAGATGTCCGCGACGACCTGGCGGTCGAGGGCACGCAGCGCAGGCATCTCCTCATCCGGCTGACCGTTGAGGATCTTGTGCATGACCTCCCAGGGATTGCCCATCTGCTTCGCAAAGGGCTTCATTTCTTTCGGCTTCTTACCGTCCTTGCCGTGGCAGTTGGCGCACATGGTGTTGAAGTAGGCGGCACCCTTAGCCGCATCGCCCTTGGGCTTTTTGGTTGCCCGGTCGATATAGGGATCCATGTCCACCTGTCCCGCGCTGACGAACATGGCCAGGTCCTGCAGGTCTGCATCACCCAGCTTGTCGCCGTAGCCGTGTTTTTCGTCCTTCAGAAGGGCGACGATCTCACCCGTGTCACGCCCGGCTGCACCGTTGATGCCCTTGATGCCGGAGGCGTGCGTGCCTGATTTGTAGGCGCCGTCGACGCCCATGTAGTCCCAGCCGTGGCACTCCTTGCAGCGCCAGTTGGATTTCGGCTCATTCGCGTATTTTTTGTCTGCCGGATACAGGGGGTGAGAAGTGGTTGGCTTTTTTGCCCCCACCACGGCGTACCATTTGTCGTAAAGCTGCCCTCCGCGCGCCTTGGATGATTCGGTCTCGGCCATTGCGGCGCTTGTCATGCCGGCGGTAAGCAGCATCGTGAGCGATATCACCCCGGTTCGAATTCTGTTTTCCATTCCCCATTCCTCTCTTTGTCTCGTTATGGTTAGTTCATTGAAATGCACGCGTAAGCTTAAGCCCGTCTTAAGGCTTTTGTGTCATTTATTCTGAGAATCCGTGATTTAGCCGAGACTCGGGCCGGCCGGGGCAAGGAAGTCAGTCGATACCAACCGCCGGGGGTTCGCTCTGCGTAAAGCGCGGACAAGAATGGAGTGACGCCTGCGCCCCGGCTCAGCTCGACAGCGCTTCACGCAATACCTTGGCCATCTCTTCCGGCGTTTCGCCATGATGAATCAGCGCGCGGACCACTCCGTCCCGGCCCACGACATAAAAGATGGACGAATGGTCCATGGTGTAGCCCATGTTTGAATCATCCAGCGGCACCTTTTCGAAGATGACGAAATGGCTCTTGGCGACCTTGCTCACCTCTTCCAGCGAGCCGGTCAAACCGATGATGGAAGGATCGAAATAGCGCGCGTACTCACCGACCCGGGCGGGGTCATCGCGTTCGGGGTCGATACTGATGAACAGCGGTTGAATCTGGCTGCGTTCATCATCCGTCAGCTTGTCCAGGGCGGCGGCGATGGCGCTCAGCGAAGTGATACAGACGTCGGGGCAGTGCGTGAATCCGAAATAGATGGGCACGACCTTGCCCCGGAAGTCTTCCAGCCGGACCGGACCCTTGTCCGACATCAGGGTGAAATCACCGCCGAGATCCGGATACCCCGGAGCCTTTCTTGATTCGCTCTGCATGCCCGCCCACAGCCCGATAGCGATGCTGATGGCGGCGAGCAGGCCCAGGATCAGGGGTTGTTTCAGATTTTTCATGGAGTGGTACAGCCTTTGGAAACTCGGGACTATGCGCAATCGCGCTGATCGCGCATGATGGTTGGCCAGACGAATTGTATCAAATCGCCAATGCTCAAATTCTATGAAGCGCGTGACAGCCTGGAGGCGCGCCAGTTGGTCGATGCGCTCGCCGCGCATCGCATAGAGGCGACAGTGCTGGGTGAGTACCTCAGTGGCGCGGCCGGGGAACTGTCCGCAGTGAATTTCCCCTGGGTCTGGCTGATCAACAACGAAGATCTGCCGGCCGCCCAGGGGGTACTGGACGGCTTTCTCGCCAGCCGGGGCAGCTTGCCGAAGAAGGGTCCCTGGGTTTGTCCCGGCTGCGGGGCGCAGGTCGATGCCGGTTTCGACATCTGCTGGCAATGTGGCACAGCGCGCCAGTGAACACCGACTTTTCGGAACGCGTGTTGACCTGGTTTGATGCCCATGGTCGCAAGCAGCTGCCATGGCAACAGGATGTCTCGGCCTATCGGGTCTGGGTGTCCGAGATCATGTTGCAGCAGACCCAGGTCGCGACGGTGATTCCCTACTATGAGCGTTTCATGGCGCGGTTTCCCGCGGTCGAGGCGCTGGCGGCCGCACCGGTGGATGAGGTGCTGCACCACTGGTCGGGGCTCGGCTATTACGCGCGGGCACGCAACCTTCACCGCGCGGCGCAGCTGGTATGCGACGAATTGGGTGGTGCATTACCGAATGACCTTACCGGCATGCAGCGGCTGCCCGGGGTTGGGCGTTCGACGGCGGCGGCCATTCTTTCCCTGGCGGGGGGGCAGCGCCAGGTCATTCTCGACGGCAATGTGAAACGGGTCCTGGCCCGTTATTTCGGCGAGCCGGGGTGGCCCGGGCGCACCGCGGTACTGAATCGTCTGTGGGAACGGGCCGAGGCATTGACGCCGAGGCAGCGCGTGGCCGATTACAATCAGGCCATGATGGATCTGGGGGCCACTGTCTGCACCCGGACCAGGCCCGGCTGCAATGACTGTCCGCTGAACGATGGCTGCGCCGCGCTCAGACTGGGCCGGCCGCAGGATTTCCCGGGGAGAAAACCGAAAAAGTCTCTCCCGCAGCGCAAGGTCCGCATGTTGCTGGTGCGAGAGCCTTCGGGGGCTGTGCTGCTGGAGCGACGTCCGCCGACGGGCGTCTGGGGTGGGCTGTGGTGTCTGCCCGAGGTCACCATGGATGTCGAACCACTCGACTGGTGCGAGGGCCGCCTGCAAAAGCCGGCCATCGTTGGCCGGACCCTGGCTTTACGCCGGCATACCTTCAGCCATTTTCATCTTGATATCGAACCCGTGGAAATCCTGCTGAATCAACCGGGTTGCGACGTGCTGGAGGCTGACCAGCGGCTTTGGTATAACCCTCGGCAACCTGAGAAAGTCGGCCTGGCAGCTCCCGTGGCACGCCTGCTGGACGAAATGTCAGACCTCGATTAGCAGTGGAGAACGAAATGGGTGAAATGGTGAACTGCGTGCGTCTCAAACAGGAGGCCGAGGGCCTCGACCGGCAGCCTTATCCGGGCGAGCTGGGTAAGCGCGTGCTTGAAAATGTGTCGAAAGAAGGCTGGCAACAGTGGCTGAAGCACCAGACCATGTTGATCAACGAATACCGCCTCAGCCCCATGGACCCAAAATCACGTACGTTTCTAGAAGAGCAGATGGACAAATTCTTCTTCGGCGAGGGTGCCGAGGCCCCGCCTGATTTCAAGCCGGAGTGAAACGGCCTGACCTCCCGGATACTTGACTCATAGGCCCCCGGTCGCTTTAATACCGCCCTCTTTGGCGCCGCCAGCGGTGTATTAAAGATTTTATGCCCAGGTAGCTCAGTCGGTAGAGCAGGGGATTGAAAATCCCCGTGTCGGCAGTTCGATTCTGTCCCTGGGCACCATATAACTATATGTTTGAAAAACCCCGCTCAGGTTTTCTGGCGGGTTTTTTTGTTGGTGTATATTTTGGTTTAAGGCTGCCAAGCGAGTTTTCGGCACTGCAATTTTTTTGAACGCTCGGTGCTTGTTATTGCCTGACCAACCCGGCAGTGAATCGCCCGAGTGCAATTTGCCTGGATTGGGTACCGTTCTGCCCAATCTGGGCAGGTCGCCGGCGGTACAGCAGGCTTCACGCAACCCGCTCTCTGGTAAACAATGCTTTACTCATGGTGTCGATGGCTGCGATCACGTGATTCAGTTGGCGGAAAAAGCCTTTCATACTGCCTAAAACGATGAAAATCGCCCATTAGGAGACCGAATTACTTGGTCATATGCGGGTGCCATGGGCATCGCCCGCACCCCGGTGACCGTGCTCACTGGCCCGCGCCAGGTGGGTAAGACGACCCTCGTGCTGCGGCAGCTCCAGCCATGGCACGCCAACCTCGGCAAGCGGCAGGTCAAATCGCCGAAGATCGGCGTGCGCGATAGTGGTCTGCTGCACCACCTACTCGGGCTCGAGACCGCGAAAGCCCTGCTCTCTCATCCGAAGCTCGGTGCCTCGTGGGAAGGCTTCGCGATCGAACAGGTGCTGGCCACTGAGCCGTTCGACCAGGCCTGGTTTTGGGCCACACACCAGGGCGCTGAGATCGATCTGCTGCTGCGCCGTGGCGTTCGCTTGCTCGGCGTGGAGTGCAAGCGCGCCGATGCACCCAAGCTAACCGCCTCGATACGCATCGCTTTGGATGATCTCGGGCTCGAACGGGTGGCGGTGATCTACCCCGGGGCCAAGCGCTACCCATTGGGCGACTCCGTGGAGGCGGTGCCGCTCAAGGCGCTCACAACACCCGGCTCCCTCTTCATTGGGATGCGCCCGGCTCATGAGATTCACCCGCCACAAGCGATCGACGGGATAAGCTCGACTGCTACTTCAAGCCGCTGCTCAGCCTGTCGGTATCACGTACCGAGCGCACTGGAGGCCGGATCCTCGGCGTCTGCTGATAGAAGTTTTTTATGGGTTTCCGGCGAATCCTCGGTACACCGCCGAAATTTCCCAGTCTTGGCCAAATTAACACAAGCTATTGAATCAACTTGACTTTACCTAACTATCGCGCGGATTGCCGGTTTCAACAAAATCAGTAAGTTATTGATTTTATAGGCATTGGAAATCCCCGTGTCGGCGGTTACGAAGTCCATCCCTGGACTCCGCCCTTCGGGCCAGCCTTCGGCTGTTCCGATTCGCGCCTGACGAGTCGGTCGACTCGATCCCTGGACACCATATTTGTCAATGAGTTACGTCAATTTCTGCGGCAGGTATGTCAGTTGGTCTCAGAAGTTCTATATTTCCTGGAGACCCGCCAACCCAAGGCTGCAGGCTTCGGCAGGAAACCACGGACTCGGTCATGGCGGGGGCCTCTGTGCGGTCAATTCCGGCAGTGCATCTGCTGAAGACGACGCGGCGCAGGCGGTGTGCCGCGGTGATCAACAAGCAGCCGGTGGCACGGGCCTGATCTGCATGGTGCGAGGCGTTGCAGAAACCAATCCAGGACGGCGTGGAATCATTGCAGGCGATCCGGGATATGTATTCGTTGGACGGGTCAGCGCTGAGCTGGCATGGTTGCTCGATGATAAAAAAGCAAACAGTAACAGAAGCTGAACAAATTGTGCTAAGTCATATTTGAGACATCGACATGCCGTTTCGGCGGCTACTCCGGCCCCTGCTGCGGGTATGATGATTCGATCTCACAAGCCAGCCGGCGAGCGATAGCCGGTTCAGGAGAAAACGATGCGACATTCGCAAGCCGAAAGCCAGGGCAACGACCAGGCCGGGGCTTCATCGACGGAGACAACGAAGGACAAGCCGCACGCAAGTGAGCTGGCTGGCGAGGTGCCGTATCCCGGTATCGAGGCCGTCATCCATGGTAACGGCGCGGTGGCCCATGTTATGGGTCATGTCTGCGGCGGTGTTATCGGCTACCCCATCACGCCTTCCACCGAGATCTCCGAGTTGTTCGAGGCCTACCGTGCCAAGGGTGGCTGCAACGTGTGGGGCAAGCATCCGTTTTTCTTCGAGCCCGAGGGCGAGCATTCCGCGCAGAGCGGCGCCATGGGCGCCACGCTCACCGGTGGGCGGTTCATTTCCAATGCCTCTTCCAGCCAGGGCATCCTCTACGGGCTGGAATCGCACTATGTCACCGTCGGCAAGAAGGTCGGCGGCTTCGTGTTGCAGGTCGCCGCGCGCGTGGTGTCGAAACATTCGCTGAACGTAATGGCCGGGCACGACGATGTCTACGCCCTGCTTTCGTCAGGCTACACCATCCTGTTCGGCAGCAATCCGCAGGAGGCGGCCGACCTCGCCGCCATCGCCTACCGGGTGAGTTCGCTTTCGATGGTACCGGTCACCAACGCGATGGATGGTTTCGCCACCAGCCACATGCAATGCGAGACCCTGCTGCCGGAACCCGAGATGCTGAAGACATTCCTCGGCGACCCGGCGGGGCGTATCAAGTGCCCGACGGTGGCACAGGAGATGCTGTACGGCGCCAAGGGACGCGTGTACCAGTTGCAGCAATACCTGCAGCATCACGGCGGCGACATCCTGCCCGCGAACATGGACGCCGTACGCGCGTTCCTCGAGCAGCGCGCCGATGACATCGAGACCGACAACGACGGTCAACTGGTCGCCGAGACCCTCGGCTGGATTCCCGAAGAACTGCATGGCCAGTGGCGCCGGCAATGGATCCACGCCTGGGAGAAAGGCACGCGCCAACTGGTGCCGGCCATGGTCGATATCAACAATCCCGGGCTCAGCGGCGGCGTGCAGAACCAGCCCGACTTCCAGGCCGGTCTGGTCGATCACCGCACGCATTTCGTCAACGAGGTGCCGCGTTTCGTCAGGCAGGCGATGGCTGAATACGGTGCCCTCACCGGCCGCTGTTACCACCCGGTGCAGACCTTCATGGCCGATGACGCCGACTACGTCATCGTCGGCCTGGGTTCGGTCACCGATGACGCCGAAGCCGTGGTCACCCACCTGCGCGCGCAGGGCATGAAAGCAGGCGTGGTCTCGATCAAGCTGCTGCAGCCGTTCCCCGAGGGCGAACTCGTCGCCGTGCTCGACGGCAAGAAGGCGGTGACCGTGCTGGAGCGTTCGGAAGTGACCGCACTGACCAGCCTGGTCACGCAGTCGCTGTTCAAGGCGGCCGAGAATGCCGGCCTGATCCGTCACCAGGGCATACCGCCGATCACCACCCTGCCCAAGATCAGTACCGGCATCTTCGGCATGGGCGCGCACGACCTGCAGCCGCGCCATCTGGTGGCGGCCTACCGCAACATGGAGGGCAGCCTGAACGTGCCTTTCTTCTACCTGGGATCGCAGTTCTTCGACAAGAACCCCTCCCCGGCCAACGCCGCGCTGCAGCAACGTCTCAGGCAGGCCTATCCCGAAACCGAATTCATGGCCTTCGACACCGAGGAAAACCCGTCGCTGCTGCCCGAGGGCGCTTTCCGCATCAGGTTCCATTCCATCGGTGGTTACGGCACTGTCGCCACCGGCAAACTGCTCACCGA
Organism: uncultured Gammaproteobacteria bacterium; assembly: GCA_963759055.1. Classification (GTDB taxonomy): domain Bacteria; phylum Pseudomonadota; class Gammaproteobacteria; order Chromatiales; family Chromatiaceae; genus Thiosocius. Next base: position 18,371 of record CAVWYD010000032.1, on the reverse strand, counting down.
CATCCTCGCCGGCGTGCTCGGCCTGCATTCCAAGTCGGCGCCGAAATACGGTTCGGAGAAGAGCGGCGCACCGACCAATTTCTATATCTCGCTCAGCCCCGAGCCCATCAAGATCACCAACGCGGAACTCGAAGATGTCGAGATCGTGGTGTCGCCGGACCACAAGGTGTTCAGCCACACCAACCCCTTGCGCGGACTCGGCGAGGACGGCACCCTCATCATGCAGTCGCACCACACGCCGCTGGAGGTGTGGAAGGAACTGCCGGCGCATGCGCGCAAGACCATCCGCGACAAGCGCATCCACCTGTATATCGTCGACGCTTTCGGCGTCGCCAAGCAACATGCGCCGGTACCCGAACTCGAGATCCGCATGATGGGCATCGCCTTCATCGGCGCCATCTGCGGGCATGTCGACCGCATCGCGGCGGGCAGCACCGAGGAAGCCATCCTGCAGAAAGTCGAGCAACAGGTGGTAAAAAAATTCGGCGCCAAGGGCCAGGTCGTGGTCGAAAGCAACATGAAGGTGGTGCGCGACGGCATGGAAGCGACCATCAAGGTCGATTACAGCACCGCGGAGTTCGAGCAGGCGGACAGGCTGATGGTAGTGCAGCCCGCGCAGGGCGTCGAGGTATCGGCCTGCATGTCCAGGGCCACCTGCAGTTCGGTGACCAACGGCCTGTTCGACCCGGAATACTACAAGGAGATCGTGGCCGACCGGTTCAAGGACGGCAGTATCGGCGAGGCGGCGGTTATGCCGGGCAGTGGGCTGTTCATACCGATGGCCAGCGCTGCCTGGAAAGACAAGGGCCTGTTCCGACTCGAGGTGCCCGAATACAGCGAGCACCTGTGCACCGGCTGCATGGAATGTGCGGTGGTGTGCCCGGATGCCGCCATTCCCAACACCGTGCACGAGATCCATGATCTCTTGCTGACGGCGATCAACCAGCTCGAGGTCACCGACGCGCACCGGCAACAGATGTCGAGCCAGGTATTTCCGTTGACCAAGTCCATCCGCGAGACCTACCGCAATCTGCCGAGCAAGGACCCGAAGACCTTCAGCGCGATCGTCGCCGAGGCGATCCCCGAACTCGAGATAGACAACGCCAGCCTGCAGCATGATTACGACCGGCTGGTCGCGGCACTCGAATGTTTTCCGGTGGCCAAGACGCGGCCGTTTTTCGATGCCATGGAAAAAAAGGCGGCCGGCACCGGCGGCCTGTATTCGGTCAACATCGATCCGTGGAAATGCACTGGCTGCCTCGAGTGCGTCGATGTTTGCGGTCCGGGTGCACTCAGCGCGCGCCACCAAAGCAGGGCTGCCCAGGCCAGGATGGAACAGAATTTCAGCTTCCTCAGCAAGCTGCCCAATACGGCCGCACGCTTCACCGAGAACGCGCTTCAGCCAGGCGGCGACAGCAAGCGCCTGATGCTCGATCACGACAACTATTACGCCATGACCGGCGGCCACGGCGCCTGCCGCGGCTGTGGCGAGGTCACCGCTATCCGCCTGTTGACCGCGACCAACCGCGCGATCCACGAACACAAGCGCAAGCTGCATATCCACGAACTCGAAAAGCTGATCGCCGATCTCGGCGCCAAGCTCGAAACCGTGCAGCAGGACGAGCAGGACCCGCAGAGGCGCGAGCGCATGCAGCAGACCATCCGCACGCTGGAGCAACGCCTGTACCTGTTCGAGGGCGGCCCCACCGGCGACGGCCCTTCGGGTGCGGCCATTGCCAACGCCACCGGCTGCAGCAGCGTGTACGCGTCCACCTTCCCCTCCAACCCCTACAAGAACCCGTGGGTGAACAGCCTGTTCCAGGATACGCCGGCGGTCGCCAAGGGCATCTTCGAGGGCGTGTGCGCGACCGCGGTCGATGATTACCGGGCCCTGCGCACAGCCCGCCTCGACCTTGAGGACAATTATGATCCGGCCACCCACGACGCCAAGTTCAAGTGTTTCAACTGGCATCATTTCTCCGCGGAGGAACGCGCCCTGTTGCCCGCCGTGATCAGCATGGGCGGTGACGGTGCGACCTACGATATCGGCTTCGGCGCGCTGTCGCGCGTGCTGGTGTCGGAGACCCCGCTCAAGGTGGTGGTGCTCAACACCGGCGCTTATTCCAACACCGGCGGCCAGACCTCGACCTCCAGCTTTACCGCGCAGGATTCGGACCTGACCCGCTTCGGCGTCGCGCACCGTGGCAAGCACGAAGACCGCAAGGAACTCGGGCTGATCGCCGCCTTCCACCCCAACGTGCTGGTGATTCAGACCTGCGCGGCGATGCAGAGCCACTTCATGAAGAACGTCATGGATTTTCTCACCTACAACGAGTCGCCGGCGGTGTTCGATACCTACACCACCTGCCAGCCCGAGCACGGCATCGCCGACGATGCCGGCAGCCGCCGAGCCATACTCGCGGTGGAGAGCCGCATGTATCCCCTGTTCGTCCACGACCCGCGCCGCGGCGATACGCTCGCCGAGCGCTTCTCGCTGGAAGGCAACCCGGAGATCGGCAAGGACTGGATCACCACGACGCTGGATTATATCGACGACGAGGGCAATGCCCGGTTGCTCGAGATCCCCTACACCGCGGCCGATTTCGCGCTGCAGGAAGGCCGCTTCAGCAAGCATTTCCGACCGATCAAGGGTGACATTGCCGGCGAGCCGGTGCCGATTCACGAGTTCATCGACCTCGGCGAGACCGAGCGTTACGGCAAGATACCGTTTATCTGGTCGACCGACGCAGACCGCAAGCTCGTCAAGCTGACCATGACCCATGCCATGGTCACCCTGACCGCGGAGCGCCGCAGGAACTGGCGCATGCTGGAATACCTCGGCGGCCTGCACATCGAGCACATGCAGACCAGCCACCACCAGGAACTGGAGGAATGGCAGCAGCGCTACCAGCAGTCGAACGTCGCGCGCGAGGCATCCATCGACTCCATCGCCAGGGGCATGGCCGAACTCGCCAGCGTATCCGGCGCGCCTGCCTCGCCTTCGCTGAAGGGCATACCGGTGAACGTGATCGGCGCGGCCGAAGCGGCGGTCCCGGCCGCGACACAGCAGGCGTCCGCCCCTGCCCAGGCGGTGGCGTCCGGTGTTAAACCGGTCGAGATTACCGAGGCGGATATGCCCAAATGCACCAACTGCAAGGCCTGCTACCAGGACGTTAGCGAGCTGTTCGAGAAGACGACCATCGTCGTCGAAGGCGCCAGCAAGGTCGTCAGCCGGGTGATACCGGGTATCTTCGACAGGGTCGAGCTCACCAGGGAGCTGGTGCAACGCGCATCCCGGGTCGCCGATGAATGCGATGCAGAGATCATCCGCTTCAATCCGCCGGCACAGGCATAGTACAGACCAGGGTCAGAGACCTGGAGGCAACACATGTCACAGCAAAAAAATGAGACGTCGCTGCACGACAATCCCGATTGCGCCTATCACCAGCACGATGTCCAACGCTATTACGAGGCCAGCCTGGAGATCGAGAACAACCGCCACCACCTCGATGACTCGGCGGAAGCGCTGGAGGAGCTGGAACACAGCGCGTCCGTAGAGCTGTTCCAGAAGCAGGTCGATCTGCTGAAAAAGCGCCTGGTCAACGACCCGCAGTTCTTCCAGCAGACTTTCATCACCGAGGGCACCAACGCCATCGTCTGGGAGTTCCAGCAGGACGAACTCGGCGATGCCTTCACCCGAACCCTGTGGAAGCTGCTGTGCAACAACGATGACATGAGCACGCTGCTGATGCGTTTCCTGTGGAACATACCGCTCAAGTTCAAACGCAAGTTCATCCGCGCGCTCGATGCTTACCTGTCGGACCGCTATCCCATGTTCAAGGGCCTGTCCGAGGGCTGGCCGGGGTCCAACAACATCCCGCCCTACATCCGTCCGCCGAGCGAGCGCGCGCAGGATTTCGACCTGGTCAACCAGGGCTACATCGGTTACATGGGCCTGGGTTACAGTTTCCGCGAAGTCGAACTGCTGGTGTGGCTGGAAGTGCTGCGCGACAAGCAGTGCGATGACAAGCCCTGCGAACTCGGCCACCTGCCGAAGATGGACGGCGGCGAGAACGAAGGCGGCTGCCCGGTAAAGATACATATCCCGGAGATGATCCACCTGATGGGCGAAGGCAAGTTCAAGCAGGCCTTCCAGCTGATCAAGGAAGCCAACCCGCTGCCCAATGTCACCGGCCGCGTGTGCCCGCAGGAGATCCAGTGCCAGGGCGTGTGCACGCTCAACCAGCGCCCCATCGAGATCGGCCAGCTGGAGTGGTACCTGCCGCAGAGCGAGAAGTTCCTCAATCCCGATGCCAACACCGAGATCGGCGATCACGTCAATCCCTGGGCGAAAGCCGACAAGCCGCCCATCGCCGTGGTCGGATCCGGCCCCGCCGGCATGATCAACGCTTACCTGCTGTCCAAGGAAGGTTACCCGGTCACCGTGTTCGAGGCCTTCCACGAGCTTGGTGGCGTGCTGCGCTACGGTATCCCCGAGTTCCGCCTGCCCAACGAGCTGATCGATGACGTGGTCATGAAGATCAAGCAGATGGGCGGCAAGTTCGTCACCAATTTCATCGTCGGCAAGACCGCCACGCTGGATTCGCTGAAACGCGCCGGCTTCTGGAAAGTGTTCGTCGGTACCGGCGCCGGCCTGCCCCGCTTCATGAACGTGCCGGGCGAACACATGAACGGCATCCTGTCGGCCAACGAATTCCTCACCCGCGTCAACCTGATGAAAGCGCACCTGGAAGACTACGAGACGCCGCTGCCGGAAGTGAAGGACAAGCAGGTCATCGTTATTGGCGGCGGCAACACCGCCATGGATGCCGCGCGCACCGCGAAACGCCTGGGCGGGCATGTCACCATCGTCTACCGCCGCACTCAGGACGCGATGCCGGTACGTGTCGAGGAACTGCACCACGCGCTGGAAGAAGGTATCGAGCTCAAGGTGCTGCGCGCGCCGCGCGAGTTCATCGGCAACGACAAGACCCACTTCGTCACCCATACCAATCTCGATGTCATGGAACTGGGCGAAGCGGATGCTTCCGGGCGCCGGCGTCCGGTGCCCACCGGCGACATCGAGGAGATGCAGGTGGACCTGGTGATCATGGCGCTGGGTAACGCTTCCAACCCGATCGTCAAGGATTCGGAGCCGGGGCTCAAGACCAGCAAGTGGGGCACTATCGAGATCAAGGCTGGCTCGCAGGAGACCTCGATCGACGATGTCTATACCGGCGGCGATGCCAACCGTGGTGGTTCGACCGCCATCCGGGCGGCCGGTGACGGCCAGGCGGCCGCGCGCGAGATCGCCGGTATGGTGCCCTTCGCCGCCGACGAGATCAGGTCGCTGGTCGCCGGCGCCGAGCGCTATACCGAGCAGGGTCAGTCACCGAAGAAGATACTCAGGCGCATCGATCTTGCCGAAGGCATCGTCGAGTTCGAGATCAACGCGCCGCTGATCGCCAGATCGGCGCGCGCCGGCCAGTTCGTGCGCGTGCTCGGCTGGGACAAGGGTGAACTGATCCCGCTGACGCTGGCGGACTGGGATGCCGACAAAGGCACCATCGACCTGGTCGTGCAGAGCCTGGGCAGCAGTTCGGCGTACATCAACCGGATGCAGGAAGGTGAAGCGATCGCCGGTATCGCCGGACCGCTCGGGCTATCCAGCCAGTTGCATCGCTACGAGAACGGCGAGACCGTGGTGTTCACCGCCGGCGGTGTCGGTCTGCCACCGGTGTACCCGATCATGCGCGAGCACCTGCGCATGGGTAACCATGTCACCCTGATCTCCGGTTTCCGCACCAGGGACCTGATGTTCTGGGACAGGCCGGATGGTCGCGTAGGCCTGTTGCAGGCCGAGTACCCCGACCTGCTCGATGTGATCTACACCACCAACGACGGCAGTTTCGGCATCAACGGCTTTGTCACCGCCCCGCTGGAAGAGATGCTCGAAGCGATGAAGGCCGGCAGCGGACGTGCCATCGGCGAGGTGGTCACCATCGGCCCGCCGTTGATGATGCGCGCGGTCAGCGACCTCACGAAACCCTATGGCGTGAAGACGGTGGCCAGCCTCAACTCGATCATGGTGGATGCCACCGGCATGTGCGGCGCCTGCATGGTCCCGGTCACACTCGATGGCAAGATGGTGCGCAAGCACGCCTGTATCGACGGCCCCGAACTGGATGCCCATCTCATCGACTGGGACAAGTTCCTGCCGCGCTTCCTGCAATTCAGGAAACAGGAAGACGCAAACAAGGTTCGTCACGGCTTCGCATGAATCGGCCGCACGTCGAAGTTGGCGGTATTCACGACTGCTTGGTTACATTGCAGTAAGTTGCGGCAACATCATGGTGGCGAGGCTCAGTACCAGAAAGAAGCCACACATATCCGTTACCGTGGTAAGTATGGGTCCCGAGGCGACGGCTGGATCGACCTTCAAACGTTTCAGCAGCAGCGGCACGGTACCGCCCAGGGATACGGCCACAAGGGTATTCCCCGCGAGCGCGGCGCCAACGACCAGCCCGAGGAATGGATTGCCTTTCCAAAGCCAGGCGGCGATGCCGATCAGGCATCCGAGCACTGCACCATTGATCAGGCCGACCGAAACCTCCTGCAGCCAGACCCGTGCGATCTCGTAAGGCTTGACGATTCCCAATGAGAGTTCCCTCATGCTGACAGCGACGGCCTGGTTGCCCGAGCAGCCACTCATGTCGGAGACAATCGGCAAAAACACGGCAAGTGCGATTACGGCTGTCAGCGTGTCCTCATACATGGCAATGACACTTGCGGCGATAATATTCAGCACGATGTTCAGGCTGAGCCAGGAGAGCCTCCGCCGCGTCCGTGTGAGTACGGGCATGGTACGAATCTCGTCACCGCCGACGATGCCCTGCGATTTCAGGTGATCCGCATCGGCTCGTTCCTGCAAAGCACGATGAAGGTCGTCTCGTTTCAGCACGCCCAGCAACTTCTGGTGATTATCCACGACTGCCACGCCCGTGAGCTGATGGCATTCGAACAGATTGTCCAGTTCGTCGAGTGTAAAGTTGACGGAGACGAACCGCGGTGGTTTGACGATTTTGCTAAGGGGCGTAGTCCGTCGCGAAAGGACCAGGGCCTGCAAGTCGATGTCGCCGATCAGACTTCCTGAGGGAGACAAGACGTAGACGTGCGTGCTTTCTTCCTGCTTTTTCTCCACCCAGTCGCTGAGACCATCCAGGACGTCGCGCACGACAGCGGTTTCAGGATACGCAAGGTATTCGGTAACCATCAATCCGCCAGCTACGTCCCGCGGATAGCGGATCAGCTCGCGGGCGTCCGCTGCATTTGCCGGCGACATCTGGGCCAGAATGGCCTCGGCATCGTCTTTGTCCATATCGGCGAGGACGTCGGCCTGCTCTGCGCTCTCCATTTGGCTCACAATGGTCGCGGCGTCACTCGCCGCGAGTTGCTCGATCATGTCCGCGGCATGCTCGCGTGGGATTTCCTCCATGAACTCCGCCGCTTCCGTTGGCGAAAGCGTGGTTAACACAAGTTCTCGCTCGGCAGGGTCAAGGCGCAGCAATGCACGGAAGGCCTCACTTGGACCGATAGCCTCGACGAACGCCTCCAGCTCGCGCCGTTCTCCGGCCTCGGCGTAGTGTCGAAGCGTCGTCCAAGGCTCAAACCTGGGGATGGTTGTCATGTGAGTCTCTCCGGGCAAAGTGGTCTAGATGGGTTGAAATAGCACATTTCCCGTAATTCAGGGGGAATATTGAGCTAGCTGGGCTCGCGCACAGGGCTTTTCGGGGCAGGTCCAGTCTGAAGCCCCGATTCGTGCACCTGCCCCAGCACGGTGCAACCCGATATAATCCGCGCCTGTTGGTCCGAAGCGGTGGAAAACGCCCTAAATGAAAACAACCGTCAGCGACCTCATTGTGAAGTACATGGAGCGTCTGGGTATCGAGTTTGTTTTCGGTATGCCTGGCGCCCACGTCCTTCCCATCTACGATGGACTGTACGGCTCCGATGTTAAAACCGTTCTGGTCAAACATGAGCAGGGGGCCTCATTCATGGCGGGTGGTTATGCCCGGATATCCCATCGGGCCTCTGCCTGTATCGGCCGTGGAGTTCAGCGAGGTGCGTCTGCGCGAGTGGGCTCGCCTGATCGAGGCGTGGCGACCGACCCTGCTGTATGGCTACGCCTCCGCGATGACTGAGCTTGCCCGGTTTGTCGTCGGCGAGGGGATCAAGCTGCCGCATTCCCTGCTGGGGGTGTATTCAACCGCAGAGGTGCTCGATGACGGTCAGCGTCAGCTGATGCAGCGGGCTTTTGGCTGCAAGGTGTTCAATCAGTACGGTTGCCGTGAGGTTCCGAACATTGCCTGGGAATGCCGTCACGGCGGTATGCATGTGTTCGCCGATATGGTTTATCTCGAATCAGTCCCGACGGACAATGAGGATCGCCTTCTGGTCACCTCTTTGACCAACCGCCTGATGCCCTTTATCCGCTACAACACAGGTGACTCGGGAAAGTTGTTGGACGGTGAATGCAGCTGTGGTCTGCCTTTCCCACTGATGGAGATGGGGGTGTGTCGTCACAACGACCTTATCCGGACCCGTGCGGGTAAGCGGTTTCATCCGGCGTATTTCAATCGGCTGCTGTACGGTCTGCGGCAGATTGACAGCTACCAGTGGGTGCAGACCGATATTGACCGGATTGTTCTGAACCTGGTTGCTGCACAGAGACTGAGTTCAGAGAACCTGGCCTCGATTGAACGCCGTATCCAGGTTGACCTAGATGGGCAGATGCGGTTCCAGGTGAACTACCTCGACGATATTCCGCGCACCGGCTCGGGCAAGCACCGTTTTGTCATAGGCCTGGCCGATGATTCGTTTGAATGTTCAACGATGGGTGCCATTCCCGCATCAGCTGATTGATTCGGCCGCCAAGCGCGTGATGGTATCCCAGTCACCCGCCTCGATGAGCTCTGCCGGCGCCATCCAGTAGCCACCCACACTGGCGACGTTGGGCATCGCCAGGTAGTCGCGGAAGTTATCCTGGTCAATCCCACCGGTAGGGCAGAAGTTCAGTTCCGGGAAGGGGCCGGCCAGCGCTTTGAGCATACCGGGGCCACCCGCCTGTGTGGCAGGGAACAGCTTGAGGTAGTTGAAGCCGGCATCGCGCGCGGCCATGGCTTCACTCGGAGTAAAGACCCCAGGCAGATAAGGCATCTCGGATTCGGCGCTGGCATTAAGCATCACCCTTGTCAGGCCCGGGCTGACCGCAAACTCGGCGCCGACCTCGGCGGCCTGGGAGAACTGTTCCGGCCGCGTCAGGGTGCCGACACCCACACGCGCTTCCGGCACGGCCTTGGTTATGGCGGCCACCGCGTCCAGCGCGATCGGTGTGCGCAGAGTGACCTCGAGTACCTTGAGGCCACCGGCCACCAGGGCCTTTGCCAGCGGCACCGCGTGCTCCATCTTGTGGATGACCAATACCGGCATCACCGGTGCTGCAGAGATGATTTCGTCGATGTCCACGTCAAATAACCCCTATATAGAAGTTTGCCTGCCCGTCTGGCATCGTCATTTCAATCCATGACACAGCCGCGCCAGTCAATGCCACTATTCTCGTGCGCCAATGTTCCGGGCACAAGCCCTTTGCCCCGGGGTCTCCAGCTTGGGGGGAGCGGAGCCAGCCGGCTGAACCGCGGCGCAGCGGCGGAAAGCAAACTTCTGGTATTGTTCGCCGGATCGCGTAGCCGCCAGAATGCACTTGTGCACGGACTCGCCAGGCGCCTTTGATCAGGCAGACTGCCGAGCCGCATCGTTGCAGCCCGGCCTGCCAGCAAATGCATAGGCGATATCTCTATGACCCAAGTAGGCAGCTACTCTCTGATGGTCCATGGCGGGGCCGGGACGCTCGACAACGTCAAAGACGACAAGGTGGCCGTGCGCTATCTGGACAGTATCCGACGCACGTTGGAGCATGGCCGTGAGGTCATGGAGCTCGGCGGTTCTGCCTTGCAGGCAGTGGAGGCCTGCGCGTCGCTGCTTGAGGACGACTCTGTGTTTAATGCCGGCTGCGGTTCCGTGCTGACCGAGCATGGCAAGGTCGAAATGGACGCGGCGGCGTCATCGTAATCGACAGGGATGGTAACTGCTCGGCCGGCTTTACAACCAAGAAGATGATCCACGGATGGATCGAACATGGCGGTGATACCGTCGTACGTTTTTAGCTAACCCGCATGTTGCATGAAGGAATCGGAATTTCTGGGAAAGCTGGCTAAGCAGCTTGGACTATCACCCGAAAAGCCATAGTCGTAGCTATGGATTGAGGGGGATCGTTCGAGATGCAACGCCAGATTTTTCAGAAAACCGATTAGGACTGATTGTCCTTGCGTAACTTGCCGGGAAGATTCAGTCAAATGCCTGTATTGAAGCCACGAGACTGAATGTGCGTAACCGCCTTCGTGCAACATGCGGGCTATCCCCCTCCGCAGATTTTGTCCCTCAAACCAGGGAAAACCCTGATGTTCCCTCGACGCCCGATCTGCTCGATGGTTTCGATGACAGCTTGCAGTGGCCCCGGTGCGATGACTTGTCCTGGGTCAAATCCGTTTCGCTGCTGGCGTCGTACAGTCAGAACTGGAGCTGTTTGGATTGTATGGATGCACGATCGACCCCGGTTCGAAGAGGTGCGGATTTGGTACCCAATGATGCAGATACAGAGCCGCAGGACGATGCCAAAGACGTGGCGTCACTCAGGACCGCCTTGCGCGAGCAGCGTGAGTTGGCAATGGGATTGCGCGCCGAGCTGGCCGATTACCGCCTGCTGGTCGAAAACAGCAATGACCTCGTGGTCAAGGTCGATCTGAGAGGGCGTTTCCTTTTCGTCAGCCCCAGTTACTGTTCGCTGTTCGGCCGCAGCGAAGACGAACTCCTAGGCAAGACCTTCATGCCCCTCGTGCATGAGGAGGACCGTTCCTCCACCGCGCGGGCGATGGAGACACTGTTCACTCCCCCCCATACCAGTTACATGGAGCAGCGCGCCATGACCCCGTCTGGGTGGCGCTGGCTTGCCTGGTCCGACAAGGGGCTTTTGAACGAAGCAGGCCAGGTGGTGGCGATCGTGGGGGTGGGGCGTGATATCACCGACCAAAAAGTGGCCGAACAGGCCCTGCGTGAGAATGAAGTCCGCTACCGGCAGCTGTTTGAGAACATGAGCGACGGCGTTGCCATCTACGAGGTCGTCGATGACGGAAAAGAGTTCGTTTTTCTCGAGATCAACCGTGCGGCGGAGAACATCCTGCGCATAGAACGGGCTGCGGTGATCGGACAGCGCGTCTGCAAGATGTTTCCGGGAATCGAGGATCTTGGCCTGGCCGAGGTGTTCCGACGTGTGTGGAAAACGGGTGAATCCGAATATCATCCCACTCGACATTACCGCGACAATCGCCTGGCGCTGTGGGTGGACAACTTCGTGCTGAAGCTGCCCCATGGCGAGATCGTCTCGATCTTTGAAGATCTGTCTGCACAGAAGAAGGCCGAGCAGCGCCTGAAGGAAAGCGAGAAACGCCTGCGTGATTCGCAGGCCTATGCACATGTTGGTTTCTGGGAACTTCGGCCCGACCGGCAGGGTGCCGTCTGGTCGGATGAGATCTATCGTATCGCCGGCATCAGTCCTGACATCGAGGCAGGACCGGACACGCTCAAGGAACTGGTTCATCCTGAAGATCTGCCCGGTGTCATGGAGTCGCTGCAGCGCAGTCTGACGACCGGCGAAGAGCACCACATGGAATACCGCCTGCTTCGGCCAGACGGCGAGGAACGCTGGGTCGAATGCCGCGCGCGCCCCAGCCCAGGCGACGCCAGCAGGCCCGAGAAGCTTGTCGGCTTCCTGCAGGACATCACGGAGCGCAAATCGGTGGAACTGGCGCTCGCAAAAAGTGAAGAGCGTTTCGAGCTGGCGATGTTGGGCGCCAATGACGGCTTGTTCGACTGGAACCTGGAAAGCAACGAGATCTACTTCTCGCCGCGTTGGAAGTCGATGTTGGGATACGCGGACGACGAGTTGCCCAATACGCTTGAAACCTGGGAGGGTCTGATCGACCCCAACCAGCGCGGTGATGTGCTGGCGATCCTGAACGCGTATAAATCGGGTCAGCGTGACAAGTTCGAGATCGAATTCCAGATGCGCCACAGGGATGGCCGGCAGGTCGATATACTGGAGCGTGCGCACGTTCTGAAAAACGATAAGGGTGAAGCGATCCGTGTGGTCGGCACCCACGTGGATATATCGGCGCGCAAGCAGGCCGAGCAAGAGATTCAGCATCTAGCTTTCCATGACAGCCTCACCGGGCTGCCCAACCGCCTGCTGTTCAGCGAGACCCTCGACCAGGTGCTGGCCAACTACAAGCGCAATGGCCAGCAGTTCGCAGTCCATGTTCTGGACCTCGACCATTTCAAGGAGGTCAACGACAACCTGGGACACCCGGTCGGTGATGGACTGCTGAAAGCGGTCGCACAGAGAATCTCTGATCTGGTGCGGGACAGCGATCTGTTTGCGAGGCTGGGCGGTGACGAATTCGCCCTGATCCAGCACGGTATCGAAGAACCGGGTGAGACTTCGGTGCTGGCGTCCAAGATCATCGCAGCGGTGGGTGAGGTCTTTCGTGTGGCGAACAATGTCATACATACGAGTGTGAGTATCGGCATCATGATCCCGCGGGGCCGGGATATCGACGGCACCCGCCTGATGAGCTATGCCGATGTTGCCATGTACAAGGCCAAGGAGGCCGGCCGCGGTACCTATGCGTTCTTCGAGGACGCCATGACAGATCAGTTGCGGCACGAGATGCACCTGTGCGATCAGCTCAGGGTCGCTGAGGGTGCCGGTGAGCTGTTCCTGCTTTATCAGCCTCAATATGCGGTTGAAAGCGGACAGCTGGTCGGTCTGGAGGCCCTGTTACGTTGGCGTCATCCCGAGCTGGGGGTGATCCTGCCGGCCCGGTTTCTGCCTGTTGCGGAGCGTCGGGGTTTGATCCGGCGCCTTTCCCTGTTTGCCCTGGAGCAAAGCTGTCTTCAGGCACGTGAGTGGTTGGACCGCGGGGTGCCTTTCCGGCGCATTGCGGTCAATCTCTGCGCCGCCCAGGTCAGTGCCACTGATTTCTTCGATACGGTAGTTACCACCGTTGACTCTTTCGGGATCGATCCCGGCTATATCGAGTTCGAATTCACTGAAAACACGCTGATGGAATCGACGGAACCGGTTCGAGATGCGCTAAACGATCTCGCGGAAAGGGGGTTTCGGTTCGCGATCGACGATTTCGGAACCGGCTTCGCATCGTTTGCATATCTGCGGAAATTTCATGCTGACAAGCTGAAGATCGGCCCTGAGTTCATCGGCAATATTGTTGCAGATTCGAATGACGCCGCGATCGTTGAATCGATCATCGGTCTAGGCAAGTCACTCGGGATGGAGGCGGTCGCCGAAGGCGTGGAAAGCAAAGAACAGGCTCAAATGCTCGCGAGTTTCGGTTGTGATCTGGTTCAGGGTTTCCTCTACGCGGCACCTCAGCCTGCGGCGGATATCGAACCACTGCTTCTGGATGCCTCAACCGTCGACGGTTAGTCGGTGATACCGGTCCTATCCGCATAATTCAAGTTTCTCTTCAGGCGGCCGTTTCCCAGGCCAGAGGCAGGCCGTTGCCCTCCTTATCTTATTTATCCACGGTTTTAGGGATTCACTTATGCAATTTTGGGCCAGCAGCATCCGCAACCGATTTTTGCTTGTCTTTGCTGCAGCGGGGGCACTGATACTCGTTGCTGTCGCCATCGGATACAGCGGGGTCTCCGGGTCGGTCGACGAGTTCCGCCGGGTTGCGCAACAGGAGCTCAACAACGAGCGCGCCGTCACCGGGATGGTCGGCGGGTTCAAGAAGCAGGTGCAGGAATGGAAGAATGTCCTGCTGCGCGGCTCTGACACCAAACAACGTGAGAAATACTGGGGCAAGTTCCAGAAAGAAGAGACAAAAATCCAGACAACCGCCGAATCGCTGATCGACATCATGCCTGCCACAGAGGCGCGCAGTATGGTCGAGGAATTCCTGAGGTCCCATCGGGAGATGGGGGTTGCGTACAGGTCAGGGTTCAAGGCGTTCGTGGATGCCGGCTTCGACGCCGCGGCAGGCGACAAGGCAGTCAAAGGCATCGACAGGGCCCCGACCACGTTGCTCGAGAAGGCGGCAGCAACGATGGCACTGACTGCAAAAAGTGCAACCGACGGCGCGCTCGACCGGGCCGCGGCGTCTGCAATGACGGCGGTACTGATCACCATAGCCGCCCTGCTGCTAGGGGTGTTTGGGCTGATCTTCTCCCTGAAGCGATTTGTGCTTCAGCCCATGGCGGTGGTCGGCTCATCTCTGGATCGTCTGGCAGAGGGTGATTTTACGGTCGAGATCGAACTGGACCGGAAAGATGAGCTCGGCGACCTGGCGAACAGTGCCCGTCACATCCGTGATGATCTGGGCGAGCTATTGAGAAACATCGTAATGATGGCCCATGAACTCGACCAGGCGGGCACGGGGCTGGCCAAGCTGAGCGAGCAGAACCGCGAGCAGCTCAATGCCCAGCAGGATGGGACCTCGCAGGTTGCGACGGCCAGCGAAGAGCTGGCCGCGACCGCACAGGAGGTCGCCGGCAGCGCTGCCGGCGCGGCGGAGGCCGCCCAAACGGCGCAGCAGTCGACGAAAAACGGCATGCAGGTGGTCGACCAGGCGATCGAGTCGATCAACCTCCTGGATACTGACGTGACCAAGGTCAACCAGGTCCTCACCGACCTGGAAGCGCACAGCGGTGCCATCGGCAATGTCCTGAATGTCATCCGCGGGATAGCGGAGCAGACCAACCTGTTGGCATTGAACGCGGCCATCGAGGCTGCCCGGGCCGGCGAACAGGGGCGTGGTTTCGCGGTGGTGGCGGACGAGGTGCGTTCGCTCGCGCAGCGCACCCAGGAGTCGACCCAGGAGATCCAGCTCACGATAGAACAACTGCAGGAAGGCGCAGTGGCCGCGGTGCAGGCGATGGAACACGGCCAGGGACGGGTCAGTGAAGGTGTGGCGCGTACGCTGGAGGTCGGTCAGTCCTTGCAGGATATCGCGGCCTCGGTGACCACGATCGTCGATATGAACACCCAGATCGCCACGGCAGCGGAAGAGCAGGGCGCCGTCGCGGGTGATGTCAGCCGCAACGTCAACGCCGTTGACGGTTCGAGTCAGAATCTGGTTGCGTCCGCAGAACGTGTGGCGGAGACCAGCCGCAACATTGCCGAACTGTCGGCGCGGCTGGCAGAAGCCTCTGCGCGTTTTCACGTTTAATCAACTAGCGACTGTGACTGGTTCCCTTACTGGGGGATAATCGCCCGGGTTTCGACGGGGTTCCGGGCTTAAATGAAGGGATTGCGGAAGCGTCTTGCGGGTGTTTTGAAACGCCTGCGGCGACTCATTGTTTTAACGTTGCTGCTGAGTTTGAGCGCTTCGCTGATCCTCGTGCTGTTGCTGCGCTGGTTGGATCCGCCATTCTCTTCGGTCATGTTGCAGCGTCTTGCCAGTGAAGGCGGGCCACAACGTCAGCAGTGGGTGGATCTCGAGCAAACCGGGCCTTATATGGCACTGGCCGTCGTGGCCGCCGAGGATCAGCGCTTTCCGCAACATCGTGGTTTCGATACCGAAGAGATCATTGCGGCGATCGAGCGACGACTGGATGGCGGTCGCCTGCGTGGGGCCAGCACCATCAGTCAACAGGTCGCTCGCAATCTGTTCCTTTGGCAGGGGCGCAGCTTTTTGCGCAAGGGGCTCGAGGTCTGGTTCACCGGACTGGTCGAGGTCCTGTGGCCCAAGCATCGGATCCTGGAGATGTATCTGAATTTTGCCGAGACGGGTGAACGCATGTTTGGCGTTGCTGCGGCCAGTAGATACTACTTCCGGGTAAAGCCGGATCGTCTGAGCAGCCAGCAGGCGGCCCTGATCGCCGCCGTTCTGCCCAATCCGGTGCTTTATCGTGTCGAAGAACCGTCGGCACATGTGCGTCAGCGTCGTGACTGGATCCTGCAGCAGATGCAGAATCTGGGTGGTCCGGCATACCTCAGCGGAATAGTTGGTGCTCCCTGAGTGACGCTGTCCCCCCGCTATACCTGTCGCGGGGTAACGGGGGGAGGCTGATCAGGAATCACCTTTGTCGTGGCGGGGTGCCTCAGTTGGCGGGGCTCTTGTCAAACCAGCAGGCAAACCAGCCGATCACGAACGGGCGGACGCTGGCGCGTATCCGGGGATCCATTTTGTCATTGCGCAGGCATACGCAGACCCGGGTGCCGAGTTTCAGTAACAGAGATGTCCTGATGCCGTTTTTTAACACTGTGTCTTGCCCGCCGTTTCGTTCATGCTGCAGTCTATCAAATAAGCAATTACTAATATATCTTTATTTTCCCTTGAGACGCATTCAGCTTTTCCATCTCAGCTGCCATCCGCTGCATACATGACGCAGTTGCGTCCGGCCTCTTTGGCCCTGTAAACGGCATCGTCGGCGGCCTGCAGCAGGGCTTGGCCGGCCTCTCGGGGCGACCTTTCGTCGCCCGCATTCATAGCGGCCACCCCGATCGATACCGTAATCTTTATCTGTTCACCCGTTTCCAGCGTGACGGGCTCTGCGGCAATGCCTTCACAGATTTCGCGTGCCAGGGTGTGCGCATTTCTGGCGTTGGTCTGGGGCAGCAGTACGGCGAACTCCTCACCGCCGTAACGGGTCGGGAGATCGCTGCTCCTCAGGCGGGCGCGAAGCCGTTGCGCGAGGGTGGTCAGTACCTGATCGCCGGAGGCGTGCCCGTGAACGTCGTTGATCCGTTTGAAATGATCGGCATCTACGAACAGACAGGATAATGGCTGCCTGTAACGCTGGGCCCGGGTGACCTCCTGTTCGAGGCGGTGTTGCAGATGACGGCGGTTGTAAAGCCCGGTCAGGCTGTCAGTAAGGCCCGCCAGGTGCAGCTTTTCCCGGTTTACCCCGTTTTCCAGGCAGACTGCGGCCACACTGGCAAGGTGACCCAAAAAGTCGGTGGCCTGTTCGGTCTGGAAGCGTTGCCTGTCGCGGCTTCCCAGGCACAAGAGTCCCACCGGCCCATCGGTGCGGCGGAGCGGTAACAGTGCCACGCTGCCGCCAAGTCGACGCCCGAACAGCCCCCTGTGCTGCTGGTCGCTCCAGGGGCCCAGCCAGGGCGCATCCAGGCTGTCGATGAGATCGCGGGTTGCGCCCATATCTGTACAGAGAGCGATATTGAGCATCAGCCCGGTGTCGGCGTTAGTTTGGGTTGCCAGCAGGTCTCGAATGACGGAGCAGGGGTCGAGCAAAAGCAGCCTGATGCCGTCCAGTCCAAAGGAACTGCGCATGCCCGTGGTCAGCCGCTCCAGAAGTTCGACCAGGTCGCCGGCGCTGAGCAGCAAGAGTTCCCTCTCTCGGGAACGCACCATCACCTTCTGGTTGTGTTTGGCGTCCAGATGCAGCCTGTGCAGCTGATCGCGCAGCATCCTGTTTTCCCCTGCAGATCCGGTTTGCTGACAATGCTGGGGGGCTGCGGCTTCATCTCCGCTTTATCGACAATTTGTGCCCATGCTTTAGATTCTTGTCGGTCGTGTCCCGAATGTCCTGCGACAGGGGCTGTTCCCGGGGCTCCGCACAAAGGTATAGTCCAGGTTTCTCAACTCGCAGATTCCAGGGAGGGAACATGCGCTTACCAGGCTATTGCATCTGGCTGTGTCTTTTGTTGCTGGGTTTTGCCGCCCGGGCCGATATCTATCGCTGCAGCGGCGAATTCGGCGAACCCTACTTCAGTCAACAGCCGTGCGGCGATGATTCGACCATTGCCGTACGCCAGGCCCCCGCCGGCGAAGGCCCGGCCACGGGGCTTCGACCCAGTGAACGCGCATGGCTTGCCCGGCGCGACCGTGAGAGCAGGCGCGGCAAGGTGAAAAAGCGAAAGTCCCGGGTCACGCAGGCCGCAGCCAAAACCGCGGCTGCGACCCAGGCCTACCGGTGCCGGAGCAAGCTTCGTTCACTCGACGAGGTAAAGGCAAAACTGCGCCGTGGTTACAAACCCGCAAGCGGCGAAAGACTGCGCCGGCGCCGGCGCGCCTACGAGGACTATCTGGCGACCTTCTGCTCCTGAGTGGCATCCATCGGATCATCGAGTACCCGACGCGCGCGTGAGCTCCAGCGCAGGAAGTTGGGTTCGGTCAAATAACCGCGACTGACGACGTAGTTGAGCACGTTGCGTAACCGGAAAAGGTGGACCACCGAGTCGACGCGGATGATTTCCCTGCCGTTCTCATCGAAGA
>CAVWYD010000031.1:12500-116363 GCA_963759055.1 uncultured Gammaproteobacteria bacterium | reverse complement strand
CGCGCGCCGAAACCAGCGACCAGCCGACTCACCCGCTCATTCGATTTTCGCTTGGCCACCCGGAATGGGTGATCCGGGGTACAGTGCTGCTTACGCTTGTCCTGGCGCTGCTGGCGGCGTTGCCCAGTGTCTGGCCACAGGTGTTCGCCCCCTCAGCCGCGCGGAGGTCGATACCGATCCCGAGAACATGCTTCACGAGGACGAGCCGGTGCGTGTGTTCCACCACCGGATGAAGTGCGCCTTCGGCATGTACGACATGGTCGTCGTGGGCGTCGTCAACGAGAAGCACCCGAGCGGCGTGTTCAACCCGGACCCTCGGCAATGCCACGAACTCGCCGAGTTCGCGGGACCCTGCGCGGGCCGGCTGATTCGAGGCCCGCGGCGGGCGGTGTGGTCGAGGTCGACCTCATCGCGCCCTCGACGGTGGACAACATCGAGCAGGCCGGGCCCGGTACGGTGCGCTTCGAGTGGCTGATGGCCGAGCCGCCGACGACGCAGCGAGAGGCGCTGGCGATCCGCGAGCGCGCCCGACGATCCCGTTCCTCGAGGGCACGGTGGTCTCGGACGACGGCAAGGCCCTGGCCTGTACCTGCCGCTGACCTCCAAGGACCTGAGCTACCGCACCTATACCCGGCTGCGCGAACGCATCGACGACTTCGACGGCGACGAGCGTTACTTCATCACCGGCCTGCCGGTCGCCGAGGACACCTTCGGCGTCGAGATGTTCATCCAGATGGCCATCTCCGCGCCGCTGGCGATGCTCGTGATCTTCCTGCTGATGCTGTTCTTCTTCCGCAAGCTGTCCCTCGTGGTGTCGCCGATGATCATCGCGATGGTCTCGGTGATCTGCACCATGGGCGCTGCTCGATCGTCACTCGGCCACACGGTCCACATCATGAGCTCCATGATCCCGATCTTCATCATGCCGATCGCGGTGCTGGACTCGGTGCACATCCTGTCCGAGTTCTTCGACCGCTATCCGGAGACCAACGACCGGCGCGCGATCCTCGAGCGGGTCATGCGCGACCTGTTCAAGCCGATGCTCTACACCTCGCTGACGTCGGCCGCGGGCTTCGCGTCGCTGGCGCTGACGCCCATCCCGCCGGTGCAGGTCTTCGGTCTGTTCGTCGCCTTCGGCATCCTGCTGGCGTGGTTCCTGACGATCACCTTCATCCCGGCCTACGTGATGCTCATCCCCGAGAGCTCGCTGCAGGGGTTCGGTATGCCGGGCGGTCCGGGTGGCCCATCGCGCAATCCCATGATGGCCCGCCTGCTGCATTGGTTGGGTGAACAGACCTTCCGCTGCGCCAGGCCCATCCTGCTGCTCACCGTGATTGGTAGTGGCCTGTCCGTCTATGGCATCACGCGTATCGTCATCAACGACAACCCCATTCGCTGGTTCGCGGACACGCACGAGATCCGGGTTGCCGACAGGGTGCTCAATGAGCACTTCGGCGGCACCTATATGGCCTACCTGAGCCTGACGCCCGGCGACGGCAGTGGCATGCTCGATCGGCTCGCGCAATGGGCAGGACAAATGGCGCTGCCCGGCCCCAAGCATCAGCAGGTATTGGCCGATCTGCAGCGCGAGGCCGTCGGCCTTGCGCGTGCGGGCAGAAACGACAGCGAGGCGCTGATGGCGCTGGACGAGATGGTGCAGGGGCGGCTGATGGCGGCACAGGGTGCTGAGGGCGACGCCTGGGAACAGGCGGCGGAGTTTGTCGCTGCCGAGCGCCTGCGCCTGCAGGTGTTCAAGCAGCCGGAGGTGCTGGCCTATCTGGCGGGCCTGCAGGATGCGCTGGCGGCCACCGGCAGCGTCGGCAAGAGCAACTCGGTGGTGGATATCGTCAAGACGGTGCACCGTGAGCTGCTGCTCGGCGAGGAGGCGCAGTTTCGTATCCCCGATTCGGCCGCGGCGGTGGCCCAGACCCTGCTGGTATTCCAGAACAGCCACCGCCCCCAGGATCTCTGGCATTTCGTCACCCCCGATTTCCGTCGTGCCAGCATCTGGGTGCAGATGACGAGTGGCGACAATCTAGACATGACACGAGTAGTGGACAGCGTCGAGCGCTACCTGGCCGAGCACCCATCGCCGGCGGGGCTGCAGGCGCGCTGGTACGGCCTCACCTACATCAACATGGTGTGGCAGGAACGCATGGTCACCGGCATGCTGCGCGCCTTTCTTGGCAGCTTCCTGATCGTGTTTCTGATGATGCTGGTGATGCTGCGCTCAGGTCTCTGGGCGCTGCTGGCGATGATCCCGCTCACGATGACGATCGGCGCCATCTACGGCATCATCGGCCTGTTCGGCAAGGACTACGACATGCCGGTCGCGGTGCTGTCATCGCTGTCGCTGGGCCTGGCAGTCGATTTCGCGATCCACTTCCTGGTGCGTGCGCGGACCCTGGCGAGCGAGCAGGGTTCCTGGCAGGCGGCGGCTGGACCGGTCTTCGGCGCGCCGGCGCGCGCGATCACCCGCAACGGCCTCGTGGTCTCGCTCGGTTTTCTGCCGTTGCTGCTGGCACCGTTGGTACCCTATCAGACGGTGGGTGCGTTGATCGCTGCGATCCTGATCGCCTCGGGTGCCGCCACCCTGGTGTTGCTACCGGCGCTGATCCGGGTGCTGGAGCCCTGGCTGTTCCCACGCACCGAGGGTTGCCGCCTGACCTGCAATTATCTGACCTGCACCCTGTTATCACTGGCGCTGGTGGGCATCGTGCTGTTGAATCTGTACCAGTTCGCCGGCGTATCGATGGCCACCCTCGGTTGGATTCTGCTGGCGGCGGTAATCGGCGTCGGCCTGTTGTGCCAGCCGCTGGCGCGCCGGCGCCGGCAGGTCGCGCAGGCCGATGCTGCGCTGGGGTCCGGCGATAACGAGAATAGTAAGGAGCAGTAATGATGCACAGGCTGCGGATGAGAAGGTTCGTAGGCGCGGTTGCGATGCTGGCGCTGCCGTTGATCGGCGTCGGTGCGCTGGCCGACGACCTGACCCTAGAGGAGATCGTGCAGCGCACCGAGCAGGTGGCCTATTACCAGGGTGACGACGGCAAGGCACGGGTATCCATGGCCATCACCGATGGCCAGGACCGGGTGCGCAATCGGCGTTTCCTGATCCTGCGCCGGGATCAGGACGAGGATGCGGGTAAGGGTGCCGCGCAGCAGAAATACTTCGTCCACATCAAGTACCCGGCAGATGTAAAGAACACCGTCTTCATGGTCTGGAAGCATCCCGAACGCGATGATGACCGCTGGCTCTATCTGCCCGCGCTGGACCTGGTCAAACGCATCGCCGCGGGCGACAAGCGTACCAGTTTCCTCGGCTCGGATTTCTGCTACGAGGATATCTCCGGCCGTAGCACTAACCAAGACCATCACAGGTTGATCGAGACCACAGACGATTACTATGTCCTGGAGAACGTGCCCAAGCGGCCCGAGCAGGTCGACTTCGCGCGTTTCACCATGTGGATTCACCGCGAGAGCTTTGTTCCGGTGCGGGTCGAGTACTTCGATGCGCAGGATCGTAAGTATCGCGAGTACGAAGTCCTCGAGGTCGCCACCATTCAGGGGCATCCGACGGTGATGAAATCGCGCATGAAAGATCTGCGCGATGGCGGTGAGACGGTGTTGGCATTCGACAAGGTGGCCTACGATCTCGGCCTGCCCGAGAGGATTTTTTCCGAGCGATACCTGCGTCATCCCCCAGTGAGCTATCTGAAGTGATTGCCCGCTGCCTGGGCATCGTGCTCACCCTGGTCTGCGGTGGCGCCTGGGGTGCGGCCCCGGCGCTGCCCAAGGGTCTGGGTGGGCTGGGTACGGCGGCGCCCGCGGCCGACAACGCCGTCGACGAGGCGGATTCTTCGCTGTTCCGCGATCTCACGCTGGCCGGCTTTGTCGAGGGCCGCGTCGGCATACGCACCCAGGACGACCCCAACCAAGACCAGGCGACGCTCGGCGAGACCCGTCTGCAGCTGCGCCTCGCGCATGCGGACGAGCTGCTGACCGCGAGACTGACCACGGACTTTCTGATCGACGCCGTGCAGGATCAGGACCAGCGTGGCCTGGACCAAACGGACGGCGAGGGCTATGTCGATCTGCGCGAGGCCAGCCTGGCCTTCCGCGTCAGCGAACATGCCGATCTCAAGGCCGGCCGTCAGATCCTCACCTGGGGGACTGGTGATCTCATCTTTATCAACGACCTGTTTCCCAAGGACTGGGTGTCTTTTCTGATCGGCCGCGACGTGCAATACCTCAAGGCCCCGTCAACCGCGGTGAAGCTCGCGCTGTTCTCGGACGTGGCCGATCTCGATCTGGTCTATACGCCGCGTTTCGAGCCGGACCGCTACATCGATGGCGACCGGCTGTCTTTTTTCAACCCGTTCGAGAACCGCCTGGTGGGCGAAGACGACAGCCTGCATACCGACGTCCCGGACGGCTGGTGGCGTGATGACGAGTTCGCGCTGCGCCTGCACCGTCAGCTGTCTGGTTATCAGTTTGCGGCCTATGGTTACCATGGTTACTGGAAGAGCCCGGCGGGATTCGACCTGAGCAATGGCGATGGCATCTTCCCTGCGCTGTCTGTGGTCGGTGCCAGCGTCGAGGGGCCGCTGGGCGCCGGCATCGGCAATCTCGAGATCGGTTACTACGACTCCAGAGACGACCGCGACGGCGACGATCCCGGGATACGCAACAGCGAGCTCCGCGTTCTCGCCGGCTACCGTCAGGAATTGGCCCGTGACCTGACGCTCGGCCTGCAGTATTACCTGGAACGCATGCAGGACTACGGCAACTATCGCGACAGTCTGCCGCCGGGCAATCCGTCGCAGGACCGCAACCGGCATCTGGTGACCACGCGTCTGACCCAGCTGGCGCTGGATCAGAACCTGCGCCTGTCACTGTTCGTGTACTACTCGCCGTCGGATGGTGACGGCTATGTCAGGCCGATCGCGGCCTTTTCCGTGGACGATCACTGGACCCTGGAGGGTGGTGCCAACTGGTTCTTCGGCGATGAAAAGCACACCTTTTTTGGTCAGTTCCAGGACAACACCAACCTATACGCTGCGATCCGCTACAACTTCGCGAGATAGCCGTCGCGGATGGCAGTTGGCATCGGTCAGTTCAACCGGCCGTCGGGGGTTTGTCTGGTGCACAGTAGACGTTGAAGCGACGCTGGCCGCGACGCCCTTGCGCGTGAAGCTGCCGGTCGATACGCGCCTGTAAGTGGCTGGAGTTGGCCGGTTGCAGCGGTTGCTGAGATCAATCTGAGGGTCCGCTGTTCAGCGACGCCCCCGAAATCGAAAGCTGACCGTAATTTGTGCGGCGCACGAGACCGCAGCCGACCCACTGCCGTCGTTCGCATCATGGAACCGAACGACAACAGTTGCGCAGAAGCGGGCCTTGCCAGCCGGAGCGGCAAGGCCCGACATCACCCAGGGCAGACGCTCTCGTAAATCGAATCGGTGCATTGCGCTCAGTCGCTGATCCAGAGCGAGTGAAAGAGGATCTCCGAGGTGAAAAAAAGATTATGGAGCACATGCAGCATGACGGCTGGCCAAAATCGCCGCGTCGCGGCAATCAGCCATAGGCTACAGATACCCATCACAACCAGGGGCAACAGCGCCAAGCCACTACGACCATGGCTCAGCGCGAATGCGAGAGACAACAGGAATCCGATGATCCACCACGGCGGCGTATGCGCCCAACGCCTGCCCAGAAACAAAGGCCCCCGGTAGATAGCCTCCTCAAGCAGCGGGGCAATCAGGAGGCGTGTCGTCAGGTACCATTTATCTGGCCATACTCGATCGGCCAGCCCCTGCAGTACCGCCTGCACCTCAGCCTGGGCCGCAAACAGGCTGCCGAGCAACGGGACTTCCTCCAGGACGTCCCACCCGAGCCACGAGGGACACAGATAGGGGCACAGGGACGTTCCGCTGACCAAATATGACAGGTAGTTCTTTAGACCAGAGCTCAGGACCACCAGCGCAAAGGTGATCATGATCAATGCATGTGTCGATAGCGTCCTTGGTCTGGGCACCCAGTTCCCCTTTCCCCAACGACAAAGATACGCGAAATTTCATAGATGGGTTAGCTAACCCCATGCACTTGCATCGAATCAGGTTGCGGCGGTTCCATAGTTCAGCGTGTGCATTAAGGACCGGTTGGTGTCGATTTCAGTCTGCTCCACCGCATAAATTGACAGTCCGCTCTGCGCTTGAACCTGCCGGTCGTTTCGTGACTGCGAAGGGCCGTTCATGGCTGTGGATGGTGCCAGCCATCGGTCTGGCTAACGGCAGAAACCAACACAAAGCCGTCATCCAAGAGGCCGAGTGATTCGGCAGCAGCCTACAGGGGGCAATTGAAAGGTTTATCTTCCTGAATGGCCGAGTAGATCAGTCAGACATGCGGCAATCGTGGGTGGTTGTCCTCCATGACGAATTCAATAAAAGCGTGTTACGGTTTGCAGCGCCAATGGTTTTCCTCACAGTAACGTAGTGGAGTTGCGGGCATGAGCGTAAATCTCGATCAAGCGTTTCGCGTGCTTTTGGATGACGATGGCTTTGTGGCCGCCTCAGTCAATATTGTCAGCAGGGTCCGGGAGGATTTGGCAGTCGGGCAGATCCCACGATCGCGGGTCGACGCCCAGTTCGATGCAATTGCGCGTGCCATAAAAAAGCTGTCACCAACGGCGGAAGATGTGCTGTTTATCAACCTCAACAAAGTGTGTGGCAACGTCGAGGCTGGTCGCGCTACCTATTACAATTTCCTGAACGCCCTCTACCAGGACACACGCAACCTCGAGACGAGGGCGCGTCCGTGGCTCGTCGGTGCAGTGTTTCAGGTTTTTAGACAACACAGCTTACCGATCGACCGAAAATCTGAGGGACTGCTCGCCACGTATTACGAGCGTATCGTTGAAGTGACTGGCGCGCCGTGGCCCATCGAGCAACTTACACGCGAAACCTGCGACAGGCATAGAGACGGGTGGTACCCCGACCCAGCGTGGCCAATGGCGTAATCCTGCACTGAGAGCGAAAAAGACACGCCACGCCAATCTAATTCACACTCCTTTCAACCTGAGTATGGTCGCGATGTTCTTCTTGCTCGCGCCGAAACGCCCTCTCAACCATGACAAGAAGGACTGTCCGGCGGTGTTGTCCGCACACCCCGTCGGAAGTTCGATAATTTGGCTGCATTTGGCCGGTTGCAGCGGTAGCCGGGCCTGCTCCGAAGGTCCGGTGTTCAGCTACGCACGCGAAATCCAAAGCTGACGGTTAATTGTGCGGCGCACTAGAGCGCAGTCGACCCCAAGCCGACGAAGCGGCTGGTGTATTCTGGCGACAGCAACCAACACAGCATAGACGTTCTGATTTATGAATAAAATTGTCGTCTTTTTACTCGCGGCCCTACTGGTCGGAACGGTATGTGCCGAACAGCGACTCGGAGATATCCAACTTGGCTTCCCCTGCGACGAAATTGCACAGGTAGAAAAGCGCCTGGGATCAGTAGAGTTGGCTCCTCAAGATACGAATGGTGTCAGCAAATATAGGGGAACACAGGGAGGAATCGAGGCAACTGTTGTTTATCACTGCGATAAGGGACAACTGACGGAGCAGGAAATTATTATCACGAGTACTACGCAGAGTAATGCTTACCAGATCGCCAATGAACTAAGCAAAGAACTCGCCAAAAACCTGGGCGAACCCATTCATGATGGACTGAATCTAAGGGTATGGAGAAAGATGATTTTCGGTACCCTGGGAGCGGACCTTGATTACCTTACTTCGGTCGTCGTTTGGGGCAGGGCAAAAGAGGATGTGATGCTGTTAGTAAGGGAAACAAACGACAAACTCTGGGTGATCATCATTTCGCAGGGCAGTTCAAAAATGGAATATATTCTCAATTCCTAGGCCGGGAGTAAAAAGATAGCAGGGGATGGCTCATTCCGAGATTTCCGTGCCGTGATGATGCAATTAACTGGTTGAAGTCCAGAGACCCCTCTCGCAAGCGATTGTGTTGATCTGTCAATACATCAGTTCTCTTGAAAGGTGACATAGTCAGTTCAGGCTGCTTTGACGGCTTCTGGCCGACTCCGGCAGTTCCCAGTTTCCTCCGAAAGCCGCCAGTGGATAGATGTAGCTGCGGCGAAGGTCAGCTATGCGGGACCTATCCCCAAAGACAGCCCCGGCCAGAAGCAGACCAAGGTGGCCACCGCGCTGTTGGCAAGGTTGTTCGCCTTGATGACCCCATAAACCACGACTACGCTTTTACTTCTGGAAAACGATAACAAAACGATGCCAAAAGGGGAGAAAAGCATGAGCGAATCGACAACTGACCAGTTCCTTGAAAACAATAAACTGTATGGCGATGGTGAGGCCCTGCATAAGCCAACCCACCCTGGCCCACAGGCGATCCAGCCTTCAAAACGTGTGGCCGTCGTTGCTTGTATGGATGCGCGTATCGACGTGGAAGACCTACTCGGACTGCAAACCGGCGAGGCCCATATCATCCGAAATGCGGGTGGTGTGGTCACAGACGACGCCATACGCTGCCTGATTATTTCCCATCACCTGCTCAACACCAACGAAATCATCCTGATCCATCACACGCGCTGCGGGATGCTGGCTTTCACCGACGACCTGCTCAAGGCGGGTCTGGAAGGCGACCCGGCGGCCGAGGAATTGCTAGGCAAAGCTACCAGCCGCAAGTTTGTGGCATGCAAGACATCGTCGGCCACCCCCTCCGCGTTCCACGCCTTCCGCGGCCCGCTGGAAGCATTGGATTCGCCACGGGATGACAAGAATATGGAGAGACTGAACTGGGACGTGCGCCGCTCCATGGCGAACATCCTGAACCACCCCTGGATTCCGACCGAGGGCCCGGACGCCGTCACCGTCCGCGGTTTCATCTACGACGTCGATACTGGAAAACTGGAGGAAGTCAGCTCTCCGGGCGACATGGGTTCGTTTGGCTGAACTGATTTCGGACCAGCGATCATGGCTCGGCATGGTTTTGCGCACAGAATGACTCGGCGGTAGAGCGTTGAAGCGGTGTTAGCCAGACGAAGATGACCGGCATTACGGATCTTTGTACTTTGATAGTCGGTTGTTTGTGTCTGATCTGACCGGAGTTCGGATTGGCCACCGGGTGAGACTGACCGGAGCCGGCGGGTCTATATTGGCCGGTAAACGTTCTGTGGCTGCTGAGACGCCATCTACCCGATATGACGTGACTGACCGGTGTGCGTTGGTTCCTGCCGAACCAGGAAACCTCTCGGGCGTCAGGATTTCCAGGCCGCGACCAAAGGCAACGATTTCGACTTTGATGTTGTCCATGCCATAAAGCTTCTGCAGATTGGTCGCCATGTTGAGTGCGATCTTGTGTTCTGCCGGGTCGGGACCGCTGACCTGGATGACAATCTTGTGGGCGGGATCATCTCTCGAATGGTTTGTTGGTCAATGTCAGACGTGAATTACCGCAC
The DNA here is from genome assembly GCA_963759055.1 of uncultured Gammaproteobacteria bacterium. Taxonomy (GTDB): domain Bacteria; phylum Pseudomonadota; class Gammaproteobacteria; order Chromatiales; family Chromatiaceae; genus Thiosocius. The sequence goes on along the minus strand of CAVWYD010000031.1, from coordinate 106,888 downwards.
CCGAGTGGACACACTGATTCAATTGTCTGGTCCTTCGGGCGCCGGGTCACCGAATTCAATGTGCATCTCTCCGTCTTCGCACCAGATGTACTGGGAGAATTCGGAACAACGAACCACCGTCGTGCCATCGTCACGCCACTCGACGGCCAGTGTTTTTCCTTCCAGCTGCGCTGTCTCTTGCAGGTAGTGCACAAGGGCGTGCAGGTGGGCGTGACAAGAATCGGATCCGACCAAGTGGCCGCCGTCGCCGGAGTCCACCGTACCCAGCGTCTGCGCCGCCAGACCGAGGGCACATCCGGCAACGATCGTCCGAATTCCTTTTCTCATACGCATATGGCCGCAGCAGCCGGCTGCTCTTGTCGAGTTGCTCGTGGTTAGACGTGCGTTGGGTAGCATGTGTTCCCGAATGATCGTGCTAATCGAAAAATAGAGCGACCGCTCAGCCCAGTGGCCTCCATGGAACGGATACGCCTCTACAGCTTGATCATGAGACAAGGAAAGCGCGGCTGCGCCTGTATTTCTAAGTTCTGCTTCTACGACGTTGGATCGCTGTCATCGAGGTAGGCCGCCCAGGCATAGTACCAGTCTTCGCCGGTGTGCATCTTGAGACTGTGCATGAGCAGATCGCTGGGGCTGGCTTCACCGGGAAAAACGTTGCGTAATTCGACCAGTACGCGACCACTGATCGCATGGCCGCGCCAATCCAGCTGCGATGCCCGGCAATTGTGGCCGCAGCCGCTGCAGTGTGCCGCCCCGGAGCCGCTCTGCCAGTCTGCGAGCCGGTCCTTCCAGTCCTCAAACCGGATCCTGCAGACAGGGCAGCGCGGTTTTACGGTGTTGGGACCCGTGACCAGCTTCGCCCGCTCATAGGGGCCATGCAGAACAACGTGACAGAAATGCAGGCTGCCGTCCTGCGGTGGCTGCATAACCAGATAGGGAGAGCATCCCGCATAGATCACATGACGGCTGAAGCCTTCGCCGGCGGTGTAGCTCGCCGGCGCCAGGCTGTCGGCGATAATCTCCAGGTCGGCCAGCACCTGGCGGACCGAATGGACTGCGGGCGCCGAGTCGGGGTTGTTGGGGGCGAGATACAGGCTGGTCAGTTGTGACATCGGTGGGATGTTGGCTCAACGAGCACCTCCGGGCAAGGTTGCTGCGAACCAGCTGTGTTGTAATGATGTTTGTGTTGCGGGGCCGAAATGTTCAAGAAGATCTTCATCAAACTGGTGCGCGGATATCAGCTGCTGATCAGCCCGTTTCTGGGCAACAACTGCCGCTACATGCCCAGCTGCTCGGCCTACACCCTGGAGGCGATAGAGAAGTGGGGGCCCTGGCGGGGTCTGTGGATGGGCATCCGACGTGTCGGACGTTGTCACCCCTTTCACGAGGGCGGTTACGATCCGGTGCCCGATCCACCGCACGAGCATGAGCACAAGCACTAAGCGGGCCGCGGTTGCCGCGATGTTTGCGTCACCCTCCGCCGTGCGTGACGCATTCGAACAAAAGCTGATCGAACTGCTCGAGCAGGACGTGCTCGGTGTGTTCATTCTGGTGCTGGCCAATGCGAGCTTCGAGCGCTCAACCTTCGAACGCCTGCACCGGCCGCTGGCAGCCGCCTTCGCGCGCTGGAATGCGCGGTTCGATGCCGGGGACGATCACTTTACCGCTGCGCCAGCGGATGATGTCGGGGTATTCGAGCGACTGCGCCGGCTCGGTTTTGAGCGTCTGGAAGTGACCCGCTGGAAACGTCTGGGACCCTGGGAGGTTCAGTTTAATCAGCTGCGTGCCCTGCGCCCGCCGCGCATGAGCCATGCCGCAGTGACCTGCCTGGACAAACCGTTTGATCCCGAGGGCTTTCACTTCAACAGGCCGTTCCTGCGCAAAGAAGTCTTCTGGGAGGGCGAGCTGGCCGGCGCGCCGGTGCGCCTGCTGTACAACAAGTTTCCGTTCGCTGAACTGCATGGCCTCCTGGTACCGCGTCCCTCAGCCTGCAAGCCACAGTCTCTGACACAGGATGATCATGCGCTGGTCTGGGAGATCGCGTTGGACTTGGGGCGGCACCTGCCGGGGCTGGGATTCGGTTACAACGCGTACGGCGCCTATGCCTCAGTCAACCACCTGCACTTCCAGATGTTCATGCGTTCAAGCGGACGGTATCCGATCGAATCACCGCGCTGGAGTCACAACGCAGGTAACGAGCCTTACCCGCTGCCGGTGCAGCGCCACATTGACGGCCGATCGGCCTGGCTGGCCATAAGGCAGCTGCATGCTGCGGGGTACGCCTACAATCTGCTATACCGCCCTGGATGCATGTATGTGGTGCAGCGAGCCATTCAGGGCAGTTATGCACACAGCGACTGGACGGGCGGCTTCGCCTGGTCGGAGCTGGCCGGCGCGGTAACGACTTTCGATCTGGATGATTTCGAGCGATTGACAGAGGAAGATCTGAACGCGGAATACGGACGCCTTTCCATCACACGCTGATATCAATGTGTTGGCCGAGAACCGGTTTCCCCAGGGACTCTGTCAGTGACGCTCAGGCGCCCTTTTCGAGTGCAGCGATGCGGTCGTCCAGCGGCGGGTGACTGGCAAACAGCTCCTTGAGGCCGGAGCCGCTGATACCGAAGGCTGCCATCTCATCGGGCAGGGGTTGCGGATCATGCGCCTGCTTCAGTTTGCGCAGTGCCGAGATCATCTTTTGTCTGCCGGCAAGGTTGGCGCCACCGGCGTCCGCGCGATACTCGCGCCAGCGCGAGAACCACATGACGATTATCGATGCCAGGATGCCGAGCACGAACTGAGCGACCAGTGAGACGATCCAGAATGCCGGGCCATGTCCGCGTTCGACCTTGAATACCACGCGGTCGACCACGTGGCCGATGACTCGTGAGAAGAACACCACGAAGGTGTTGATGACGCCCTGGATCAGGGTCATGGTCACCATGTCGCCATTTGCGACGTGGCTTACCTCGTGCGCGAGTACCGCCTCCACCTCGTCGCGGTTCATGCTCTGCAGCAGGCCGGTGCTGACCGCGACCAGGGCGGCGTTCTTGTTCCAGCCGGTTGCGAAGGCATTGGGAGCTCCCTGGAAAATACCGACCTCCGGCATGCCGATGCCGGCCGCCTGCGCCTGGTGCTGCACAGTGTTGATCAGCCAGTGTTCATCGCTGCTCTGCGGTGATTCGATCAGCTGAACGCCCATGGTCTTCTTGGCCATGAACTTGGACATGAACAACGAAATCAGCGAGCCCGAAAAACCAATGACCGCCGAATACACCAGCAGGGCGTTCATATCCAGATCGACGCCGTTCTGTTGCAGGATGCCGTCCAGGCCCAGCAGGCGGAAGGTGACGCTGATCAGCGCGATGATTGCGACGTTGGTGCCAAGAAACAGAAGGATCCGCAGCATATCGGCGTTCTCCAGGGGTGATTCGAATGCCGAGCAATGTGCGGCCGGCAGCGCCGAAAATCAAGGGCGGGCGGCCTGTGTCACCGTTTTGCCCAAAACCGGGATGTGCGCGATGTAGAGCGCAACGGCTGCGATGCAGATGCCGCCGATGATCGCTGCCCAGGAGAAGGGCCCAAACATGAAGGCCGTGAAGGCGTACGAGGCGGCAAGTGCGGCAAAGGCGATGCGCTTCGCCCGACGCGGCATCGCATGGTGCTCCTCCCACGCGCGGATGGTCTCGCCAAAACGCGCGTGTTCCCGTAGCCACCGATGCCAGCGTTCCGAGGATCGGGAAAAGGCCCAGGCGGCGATCAGCAAAAACACGGTTGTCGGCATCAGGGGCAGAAAGGCGCCGATCAGGCCGAGGAGCGCACAAATCCACCCCAGTGCCAGGTAGAGTTGTCGGACCAGTTTTGTGTTCGATGCCTGCGGCATCATCGGCACCTCGAGAGGTCGATCGTTGCCCTTGTTGTAAGCTATTGCCGTACCGCGCAACGTCAAAGACAACAGCCTAGTGTTGAAAGAGTATCTGCTGTGCTGTTCGGAACTTTAACCCCGCATAAAGTGTCTTTTTTATGGCCTGGCTTGTCGTGGTTTGCGCCTGCAATTATTGATCGAGGTTAACTAATCCGCGGCGAATTGCTTGGATTATGGCCTGAATACTCGACTTGTGACGCCAATTTAGCCTAAATTACGCGTCCAACGCGATTTCAGCCCAGACTGCAACGGTGGCTGCCGAGCGACCTGACTTATACGAGATAAGGATGAATTCCATGAACAAAACGCAACTGATCGTGGCGGCCGCAGCCGCTCTCCTGGCCTCCAGCGTTGTTTTTGCAGCTGGCGAGCCACCCAAGTTCGAGGTCGCCGACAAAAACGGTGATGGCGCCGTGGATGCGGCCGAACACAAAGCCGCCGGTCTGGAGTTTGATTTCGGCAACAACGACACCGACGGTAACGGCTCTCTCAGCAAGGAAGAGTATCAGGCGGCGCTCGACGCAGAGTGCGCCTGACCCAGGCAGAGTCGCGGCTGCGCGCCGCCACTTGAACCTCGCAGCCCCCTGTGCCGGGGGCTGTTGCTTTTTGCGGCTGTTGAAAAAGCCACTGCAAGAATCGGGTGGCGCCCCCGCGTCGGTTGGCTAAAGTCAGGCCATGACCAGTAATAACACCGCTACCACCGTGTCAGCGAAGTCCGACGCCGAGGAAAACTACACCCGGATAGAGCAGGCGATCGCCTTTCTGCGGGCCCACCACGCCGAGCAGCCGGAACTAAGCGATCTCGCCGCCCATATCCACCTGAGCGAATCTCATGCCCAGCGCCTGTTCACCCGATGGGCCGGGATCAGCCCCAAACGTTTCGTGCAGTTTTTGACGGTTGAACATGCCAAGCAGCAGATGGCACAGACGGCCGATCTGTTGGCACTTTCACTCGATGCCGGACTTTCGGGCCCCGGCCGCCTGCACGACCTGTTTGTGAACATGGAGGCCATGTCGCCGGGCGAGTTCAGGCGCGCTGCGGCCGGGATGGTCATCCGTTACGGTATCGCAGAGACGCCCTTTGGACACGCGCTGATTGCCTCGACAGCACGCGGCATCTGCCATATGTCTTTTGTCGATCCGCGGGAAAAGGAGCTTGCGGCAGCGGCACTGCGCCAGTCCTGGCCTGAGGCCTGCCTGGAAGAGGATGCAACCGGAAGCGCGGCATTGCTGACCCGTGTCTTTACGCCGCAGCCCGAGGACGGTGCGCGATTGTCGCTATGGGTCAGTGGGACAAATTTCCAGATCCAGGTGTGGCGAGCCCTGCTGCAGGTCCCGTTCGCGGGGCTGCTCAGTTACGGGCAGCTGGCCGGACTGTTGGGCCGGCCGAGTGCTGCCCGCGCGGTGGGCAGCGCTGTCGCGCGCAACCGTGTCGCCTATCTGATCCCCTGTCATCGCATTTTGCGGGGTTCGGGCGAATTTGGTGTCTATCATTGGGGGACCGAAACAGCGGAGAGTGGCTGGAGGCGGATGCACCACCGACTAGACGTATTGTGGCGGCAGAGAAAAAGAAGCAGAAAAGCCATCCGGAGGAATCTCATGTCCAAGCCTTACATCGCGGATACCAAGCCGAAAGCAGTGGAGCTCAAGGGTGGCGAGACCGTCTGGTGGTGTACCTGCGGCCGTTCCGATAACCAGCCCTTCTGCGACGGTTCGCACAAGGGCAGTGATTTCACGCCGATGAAGTTTACGGCCGAGAAAGACGACACTTATTACCTCTGCGCATGCAAACAGACGGGCAGTCCGCCACTGTGTGATGGCTCGCACAAGCAGATCACGCAGGAACAGCTGGATGCGCAGGATGGCCTGCAGCGGGTGTGGTACAAGGTGGCCGAACGCGGTGATTTGCAGGAGGGCGAGGTACGTGCGGTTCAGGCCGGCAGCCAGAGCATCGCGCTGACCCGCCACCGCGGTCAGACAGGTGCACTCGACAATGCCTGTCCGCATCAGGGCGGCCCGCTGGGCGAGGGCAGCATCGAATGCAACCAGGGTGAAAAGGACTGCTGGCTGCGCTGTCCCTGGCATGGCTGGGATTTCGATCCGTTGACCGGGAAGTCACCCGGCTCGCACGAGGACGGGGTCACGACCTACCCGGTCGAACTGCGTGACGACGGTATCTATGTCGCTGTCCAGGAGTCCTCGGTACATACGCCGACGGTCAGTGACCGCATGGCCGAGACCATGGTCAACTGGGGCATCACCCACGTGTTCGGGATGGTCGGTCACTCCAACCTGGGGCTGGCCGACGCATTGCGCCTGCAGGAAGAGGCGGGCCGCCTGCAGTACATCGGGATCAGACACGAGGGCGCAGCCTCTTTCGCCGCGTCCGGCTATGCCAAGCTGACCGGCAAGCCAGCCGCCTGCCTGAGTATCGCCGGACCCGGGGCAACCAATATGCTGACCGGGCTCTGGGATGCCAAGGTCGACCGTGCGCCGATTCTGGCGCTGACCGGGCAGGTCAACACCCAGGTGCTCGGGCCCGGCGCCTTTCAGGAGATAGACCTGGCCTCGGCCTTTGCCCCGGTGGCACGGTTCAGCCAGACCGTATTGCGTGATTCGCTCGCCGTGGAACTCATGAACCTGGCATGCAAGAACGCCATCGTCGAGCGTGACGTCGCACACCTGATATTCCCCGACGAGGTCCAGACACTGCCCGCCGGCGATTCAGAGCAGGCCGGCGGACCCGACGGCCGCCTGGGCGACCGCGCGATGCTGCCGGCGACCGATACCCTGGCGGCGGCCCTGGAAAAGCTGAAGGAGGCCAGGCGCCCGGTGATCATCGTCGGCTATGGTGCGCTCGGGCGGATGGAATACATAAAGCAACTGGCCGAGAAGCTGAAGGCGCCCGTGCTGACGACTTTCAAGGCCAAGGGCCAGATCGCGGACGATGATCCGCTCGCGGCCGGTGTGCTCGGGCGCAGCGGGACGCCGGTGGCCAGCTGGTGCATGAACGGGAGTGACCTGTTGCTGGTGTTCGGCGCCAGTTTCTCCAATCACACCGGCATCACGGCAAAGAAACCGATTATCCAGGTCGATTTCGATGCCATGACCCTGGGCAAGTTTCATGCGGTGGAGCTGCCCGTGCTCGGTGAGATTGGATTGACCGCCGAGTGGTTGTGGCGCGCATTGCCTGAGGACACCGGATCGCTCGACCAGCGGCCCGAGCTGGCCGAACGCTGGCGGATCTGGCGTGATGAGAAGGCGTCAAGACGTGAGCGCAATCGTGAAAAGGGCATGAACTCGGCGAGTGTGTTTGATGTCCTTTCTGGGCTGGCCCCCGCCGACGCGATAATGGCGGTCGATGTTGGAAACAACACCTATTCCTTCGGGCGCTATTTCGAATGTCGCGGTCAGCGCATCCTGATGTCGGGTTACCTGGGCTCGATCGGGTTTGCTTTTCCGGCCGCGATGGGTGCCTGGGCGGCAACCCAGGTACATGCGAAGTACCGCGCCTGTCAGGTGATCTCGATCAGCGGCGACGGCGGTTTTGGTCAGTACATGGGCGAATTCACCACGGCTGTCCGGTATGGCATGAACATCACCCATGTGCTGCTGAACAACGGAGAACTTGGCAAGATCAGCAAGGAGCAGCGGGCCGGTCACTGGCCCGTCTGGCAGACATCGCTGCGCAATCCGGACTTCTCGGCCTATGCCAAGAGCTGTGGCGGCCTGGGTATCCGGGTGAATACTATCGAGGAACTGTCGACGGCGCTGAAACGCGCCTTCGCCTACGAGGGCCCGGCCCTGGTCGAGATAATGGCAGATGTGGAACTGATCTGATGCGGTACGAGGCGACCGAGGGTGTGCCGGTCAGCGAGATGCAGATCTACTCACAGAGCGATGGTCTGCATTTCATGCTCAATTTCACCGTTGCGCTGGCGCTGATCATCGGGATCGCCTTGTGGTGGTTGGGGCGTGCCGGCCGGGTGCTCTGGCTTCAGGTGTGGAGCATCGGTCTGGTGGTCTTCAGCGTTGCCTATCTGATCGCGGCCGCGCTGGGGAAGATCTGACGTTTAATCCGCGATTGCATTTTTCTGTCGTAGGTCGGCCTTGGGCCGACGTTCCTGGCGGGTGTAACCCGCCCTTGTATCCAGAAACGATTGCCTCTTTGCGTTCACCCCTGTTCGGTATAGCTGACCTCAAGGATCACCAGATTGACCCGGCCGCCGGGTGTGGTAACCGTGATTTCATCGTCCACTCTGCGTTTGAGCAGGGCCCGTGCCATGGGTGAATCGACGCTGATCCAGTTGCGTTTGGGATCGAATTCGTCGGCGCCGACGATGCGGTAGAGGCTCTCTTCGCCGGCCTCATTCGTCAGTGTGATCCAGGCGCCGAAGAATACCTGATCGGTACCCTTGGGCAGATCGTCCACGACCTTGAGTGCCGGCAGGCGTTTCTGCAGATAGCGAATCCGCCGGTCCATCTCACGCAGTTGTTTCTTGCGATAGATGTATTCGGCGTTTTCGGAACGGTCACCTTCAGCCGCTGCCGCGCTCAGGTGCACCACCACCTGGCGCCGTCGCTTCCACAAGGCCTCCTGCTCGCCGTTCAGGGCCTCCCATCCGGCGCGCGTGATGTAGGGCGACTTTGGCGGCGCCGGCGGGCGGTGGCGGGTCATGCCTGGAACAGCCCGTGGGTCACCAGCCAGAGGTAGAAAAGGAATACGCCAGCCCCGACGACTCCCATGATCCAAGGTCCACGCAGGTTTGGCTGCCCCTCGTGTGGCCTGCGGCGGATGTCGCGGGCCCAGAGCAGGGCCCCGAGCATCAATGCCATTCCGAGAAACATTTAGCGCCGATCCCAGCTATGCATGCCGATCGGCGGGCTCAGAACTGGTCGGTCTTGAGCATGACCAAGGTGCAGGCCTCGAACCATTCGATGCCTGCCTGGGTCAGCCGTTCCTGCACCGCGGCACTTTCGGTGCCGGGATTGAAGATCACCCGGCCGGGCCTGAGACGGACGATATCTTCGGCCTGGGGCTCGAGCAGTTTGGGACCGACGTACAGGGTGAGCGTGTCGACCGGGTCGCTGACAGCCGCCAGGCTGTGAGAGACCGGGAGTTCCTCGATCAGGGCAAAGCGTGGATGCACCGGGGTGATGGTGTAGCCGTGATGCTGCAGCAGCCGAATGCACTGGTTCGCATAGCGCGCGGGTTTGGGGCTGGCACCCAGGACGGCAACATGGTGGTGGCTGTTAGTCATGCGGATAACCTGTTGTGGTTTGTCCCGGATGATAAACCGCCCAGGGTGAATGCGGGGAATGCTATCCCGGATGAGATAAATGGGTTACATCGCCCGTTCAAGCCGTAGAATACTAGGCATTGGGTCGTATACCGGAGCGTTTCGATGATGGGTTCTGCAGTATTGCTGCACGTGATTGCGGTGGTGATCTGGGTTGGCGGTATGTTCTTCGCCTATATGATTCTTCGGCCCGTTGCGGCCGGCCAGCTCGAGCCGCCGGCGCGTCTCACGCTGTGGGCGGGTGTCTTCAGCAACTTTTTCCCCTGGGTCTGGTCCTGCATCGTCGTGATACTGGCGACGGGGTTCTGGATGATCTTTGCGGTCTTCGGCGGCATGGGCGCTGTCGGCCTGTATGTGCATGCGATGCTGGGGTTGGGCATCCTGATGATGCTGATTTTCTTTCACGTCTATTTCGCGGCTTTCGCGCGTCTGAAGCGGGCGGTGGCAGCCGAGGACTGGCCGGCGGGCGCCAAGAGCCTGGCGCAGATCCGGGTCCTCGTAGGAATCAACACCACCATCGGGATGGTGACCATCGCGGTGGCTGCGGGTGGACGTTACATGGTCGGATGAGTAGGGTCGTCGTTTCGTCCGAGCCCCTATTTATGTCGCGGCATTTCTGCGACCTTACTGCTGTTTGCTTCAGGTGCCTGAATTCATGGACCTTGCTGTCATGCTAGGCCGGCATTCGCCGGCCCCGGGGGAATTTCTTTATGTCGCCCCGCCGTTTTCATCAGCTGGTCATGATCGGCGACCTATCTTTGTGGAAAATTTCTTTATTGGGAGAGACAGATGACCGATATACAGCGCCTGCTCGGCGACGAGGCCGAATTCCTGCTCGACCACCATTGCAACACCATTTCAAGCGATCTCATCCAGTTGCCGGGTCCGGACTTCGTCGACCGCGTGATGTCACAGTCCGACCGCAAGGGCGGCGTACTGCGCGGTCTGCAGACCCTGATGGATCACGGGCGCCTGGGTGGCACAGGCTATCTGTCCATCCTGCCTGTGGATCAGGGCGTCGAACATGCCGGGGGGGCCTCCTTTGCGCCCAACCCGATCTATTTCGACCCGGAAAACATCATCCAGCTGGCCATGGCCGGCGGGTGCAATGCGGTCGCATCCACGCTGGGTGTGTTGGGTTCCGTGGGCCGGCGTTACGCGCACAAGATCCCGTTCCTGGTGAAACTCAATCATAACGAGCTGCTGAGTCACCCGAATATGTTCGACCAGACGCTGTTCGCCAGCGTCGACCAGGCCTTCGACATGGGGGCGGTCGCAGTGGGTGCCACCATCTATTTCGGTGCGCCTGAGTCGCGGCGTCAGATCATGGAGATCAGCGAGGCCTTCCAGCGCGCCCACGAGCTCGGCATGGTGACCGTACTCTGGGCCTACCTGCGCAACAATGCGTTCAAGAAGGACGGCGTGGACTATCACGAATCGGCGGACCTGACCGGACAGGCGAACCACCTTGCAGTGACCATAGAGGCCGATATCGTCAAGCAGAAGCAGGCCACCTGTAACGGCGGTTACAAAGCGATCGGGTTCGGCAAGACCCATCCCAAGGTCTACGAGGACCTGACCACGGACCACCCCATCGACCTGGTGCGCTACCAGGTGGCCAATTGCTACATGGGGCGGATAGGCATGATCAACTCGGGCGGGCCATCCGGTCAGGACGATATGCACCAGGCGGTGCGCACGGCGGTGATCAACAAGCGTGCCGGCGGCATGGGTCTGATCTCCGGGCGCAAGGCGTTTCAGAAGCCGATGGAGGAGGGCGTAGCCCTGCTCAACGCGATTCAGGATGTCTATCTTTCGGAACAGATTGATATCGCCTGACCGCCGGGCGATTTTGCGCCCCCCGGCAAACTGTAACGGCGTAAACGAAAAACTAGTCTCGGTTGGTCATGTCGACGGTCGTCCCACATCATCACAACCTGCTCGCCTGCCCGGAATGCGACCTGTTGCAGCGCCTGCCCCCGGACAGCGGTCACGGGCGCGTGTGCTGCCGGCGCTGCGGCTGTGTCCTGCATAACTCGGGACGCGACGTGATCGTCGTGCCTCTGGCGCTTGGCGTCACGGCGATGGTCCTGTTCATCCTCAGCAACGCGTTCCCTCTGCTTGAATTCGGACTGCAGGGACAGCGGGATGCGACCTATCTGCTGGCCGGCATCCGGGAGCTGTTCGCGCAGGACCGGCCGCTGCTCGCCAGCGTGGTGTTGTTCACCACCATACTGGCGCCGGCCCTGCATATCGGTTTGCTGGTCTATCTGTACCTGCCACTGGCGCTCGGGCAACGTCCACCGGGCATGGTGGCCGCGCTGCGCCTGGTCCAGGCGGTATTGCCCTGGAGCATGCTGGAGATCTTTCTGCTTGGCGTGCTGGTCGCCGGAGTGAAGCTCGCCGAGCGGGCAACCATTGAGCCCGGACCGGCGGCCTGGGCACTGGGCCTGCTGGTCATCGTGCTGGCGGCAGCCGCAACCCAGGTTCATCCGCACCGTCTGTGGGACCGGGTCGCATGATTGCCGGGGCGAATACGGCATCGGCGCATGAACTGCTGTCATGTCACAGCTGTGGCCTGGTAAGTCGGCGACCGGCGTCTGTGTCGCAACTGAGATGCCCCCGATGTGGTGTTGCGCTGCATGCGCGCATACCGCGCAGCCTGTCTCGCACCTGGGCCTGGCTGGTTGCCGCGATCATGCTCTACCTGCCGGCCAATCTTTTGCCGATCATGCATGTGACATCCTTCGGCCGGACCCGGTCCGACACCATACTGAGTGGTGCCGAATACCTGGTACAGCTCGGCATGTGGCCGCTCGCACTCATCGTCTTCGTGGCCAGTGTGCTGGTGCCGGTGACCAAGATTGCGATACTGGTCTACCTGCTGGTTTCGGTGCAGTTGCGATCCCGATATCGTCCACTGGACCGGCTGCGCCTTTACCGCTTTACCGAATTCGTGGGACGCTGGTCCATGGTTGACGTGTTCGTGGTAACCGTACTGGTCGCACTCGTCCACCTGGGGAGGGTCGCCGAGGTCGAGGCCGGCCTCGGGGCCCTGTTCTTTGCCGCGGTCGTGGTACTGACAATGCTTGCCGCACACACCTTTGACCCCCGCCTGATTTGGGATAACGCTGAGCCTGTCGATGTCGAGTCAAATGCCCGTTGATGAAGCGCTGCCCGAGGCGCTGAAGGATGATCGCCGCCGGGTTTCGCTGGTCTGGCTGATCCCGCTGGTTGCCGTGCTGGCGGCCGTGTGGCTCGGCTACCGCAGCTATGCGCAGCAAGGGCCGCTGGTGACCATAAGTTTTCTGACCGCAGACGGCCTGCAGGCGGGCAAGACGCGCGTGCGCTTCAGGGATCTGGATGTCGGGCTGGTAGAGGCGATACAGCTGAGCCCCGACCTCAGCAAAGTGAAGGTGCGCGCCAGGTTGGACGGACACGTCGCCCAGTACCTGAATGACAAGACCCGTTTCTGGGTGGTGAGACCGCGTCTGTCCGGTAGCGAGATCTCGGGGCTTGGCACCCTGGTGGGAGGTACCTACATCGGTGTCGACCTGAGCATCGACGGCGAACCGCAACGCGCGTTTGAAGGGCTGGAGACACCACCTATCATTACGGCCGCAGAACCGGGCAGGACCTTCACCCTGCGGGTCGCTGCCCTGGGTTCGCTCTCTGTGGGGTCGCCGGTGCATTACCGCGGCATTGAGGTCGGGCGCGTGATCGGCTACGAGCTGCAGGAGCCTTTCGGGGTGAACGTGCAGGTGTTCGTACATGCACCGCATGACGCCAAGGTGGGGGCCAATACGCGTTTCTGGAATGTCTCCGGGATCCAGCTGTCGCTGGATGCGACCGGGATACGGCTGAACACGGATTCGCTGGCCTCGATGGTTCTGGGGGGCATCGCGTTCGGTGTCCCGCCGGACACCGAGGTTGGTGCGCCGGCGGGTGAGGGCGCCGAATTCCTCTTGTACCCGACCAGGCAGTCGGCGCTCGAACGCAGGTATGAGCGCCGCCAGGATTGGCGTCTGGCCTTTACAGGCTCGATACGGGGGCTGCTGCCGGGTGCGCCGGTGGAGTTGCGGGGAATCCGCGTCGGTGAAGTCAAAGATGTCCAGCTGAAGCTGGATCCAACGGGTAAGGAGACGCCAATTCCGGTCACCGTATCGATCGAGCCTGAGCGTCTCGGACTCCAGGCGGCGGCGCTGCAGGGGGACGCTCAAGTGGCCGAGCGCGAGCTTTGGATTCAGCTGGTGCGCAATGGTCTGCGTGCCCAGCTAAAGACGGGAAATCTGATTACCGGTGCGCTGTATGTCGATCTCGATTTTTACCCGGATGACCCGCCGCGTGAAATTGTCTGGGGGGATGGGGCGCCTGAGCTGCCGACGGTGTCGACACCGCTGGACGAACTGCGCGGCCTGCTGACCCGGCTTGCCCGACTGCCGCTCGACCGCATGGGTGATGATCTCAGCCAGAGCCTGGCCGCGCTGCGCGAGACCACCCAGGCAACCAATACCCTGTTGACCCGGCTGGATCAGGAAACCGTGTCTGAATTGACCAAGACCCTGGAACAGACCCGCAAGACCCTGGTCGGTGCGGAAAAGATGCTGGCACCTAATTCCTCGTTGCAGGCCGAGGCGCAGCGGGCCTTGCGTGAACTGACCGCGGCCGCAAGATCGTTCCGCATCATGGCCGATTATCTGGAGCGTCATCCCGAGGCACTCATTCGCGGGAAAGGGGACGTGAAACCATGAATCTACGCATCGCAGCCCTTGTCTCGACCATGACGGTGGCTTTTTTGCTGGGCGCCTGTGCCACGACGCCGCGGGCAAACTTTTACACGCTCAACGGGGTCGATCCGGACAAGGCGGACGTGCGGTTCCCACTGGTGGTGGCCATCGGTCCGGTCGACCTGCCGCAGTATCTGGACCGGCCGCACATCGTGACGCGGGTTGGCGGCAACCGGCTGAGCGTGGATGAATTCAATCGCTGGGCCGGGGCCTTGGAGGAAGATATTACCCGGGTGCTCGCGCGGCGGATCGGTGGCAGGCTGGGTACACAGCGGATCTATGGCTACCCCAGCCGCGTTGTACCCGATACCGACTACCGGATCGCGCTCGATATCCGGGCATTCGATGGCGCCTTGGGCGGCGAGGTGCACCTGGATGTGTCCTGGTCGGTGATCGCTGATCGCAGCGGTGAAGTCCTGCAGACGCATCAGGCCAGCTACCAGGGCCTCTCGGTCGGCGACGGTTACGAGGCCTATGCGGCGGCACTCAGCGAAACGTTGGCACAACTGGGCGATGATCTTGCCACGGCCCTGAGAAAGCTTGCATCAGCGGGGAATGCGGCAAAAATGCGCTGATATATCAGCCAGTTGCGTGACCAAAAGAAAAAGCCCGCCGCAATGCGACGGGCAAACTCAATAGTCAGGAGGAGTGAGATCCCACGCCACACTTCAGATTCTGAGGCGCGGCGTATGGGTGAAGTCTGGTTGATCCTCGACAGTCCTGCTTTGATCTTCCTCAATTCATTATCAATTTCTGAATCAATTTTCCGGCGAACCGGCAATCGCATCTGTTTTGGGGCCCAAAAAGGGTCGCCCCGAAGGCACTCAGTTGCCTGCTTCGGCGATCGTTGCGGATGTGCCTTTCAACTGTGACAGGTCCCAGCCGCAGCGGCGCTCGATGACTGCAAACAGCTCGGCATCCGATTTGTGCAACATGGTGAGCTTGGGGTCGTTGTCGCCCTTTTTGGGCTTTTGATCCCAGATGTGTCCGGGTGACAGCTTGCAGGTCTTTTTATACTTGGCCGGGTAGTGGACCTCGGCAAACTTGCGCTGTCCCCAAACCTTGGCGCGGCGCGGCGCCTCGCCACGCTGGGCGACGGTGATGGCCAGAAACTTGCCCTTGTAGCGTACCTCGGGATTGTGACGCAGATGCCGGCTGCGGTTGAAATCGATCGGGGCCTCTTTCAACGCGCCGCCGACCACTTCCATGCTGTCCTGATCGAACAGAACCTCTTCTCCGGTCGGCAGGGTGACCTCGATAACGCCGTCGCTGTGATCCACTTCCATGGACGGCAATTGTTTGCGTGGGAAGAAATGCAGTTCGCGGAACATATTGTCGTGACTGAAGCGACCGGAGATCTTTACGTCATCATTGACCGCCAGGTAGATGTTCTCTCTTGCACGGTCCGCGAAATGAAACGCATATTCACGACGGGCACCCTTGCGCTTGAGCCCGACCGGGTTGATCTTTGCGGAGCCGTCATTCTGGAAAGCGAATCCGACCACCGAACGCTGCCGGCTGGGCTCATAGAAAAAGTAACGCAGGCCATCGATGTCGGTCGCGCTGATGCTGCGGTCATAGCGAAAAGGGTCTCGGATCCCATTGCGTTCGGGTGCAGTGTCTTCCGCAAGGCTGGCAAGCCCATCGAAGCGCGGCGATTTTCTAACCTGCGTTCCGCTGTTTTTCTCTGAAACGGTTGTCTGCTGCGTGGGTCCGCAGGCCGCAACAACCAGTGCAAATCCAACAATCGCTAACTTTCGCAAAGTACCGGCTCCTGTGTCTTGACGAGGAGAAGAATAGGTCAATTTGCCCGGATAACTGTGAATCCTGACACAGATGATAGCGACTGCGGAACGGGATTCTTCATTCCCGGGAATTAACAGTTGTTGGTCAAACGGCGCCGGCTGGTTAACCTGCAAATTGCATGAAGGGTTCGGGAATCAGGGCGTAATGGGCAAAGCAGTTGGGCTGATCGGCCGAAAAAGCATAGCCGTAGCTATGGTTTGAGGGGGATAGGCCCAAATGCAAAGGCCAGTGCGGCCTGAGCCCGAACAGGACAAACTGCAATGGCGAAAACAAAGGTCGAAAATCAGTCGAACGCCCTTCGCGATGCTTCGAATCTCAATATTCGTGTCCGCCTTCGTGCAATTTGCAGGTTAAAGTTCCAACCATGAAAGATTCAGTCAATGCAGGGGGCAGGGCATTTTCGGGACACGGTTTCAGGCAGTTTTGCCTGGTAGCCCTGCTTGCCTTCGGTCATACGTCCCAGGCCGATGCGGGTTCCTTGTTCCGTTGGACCGACAGCGAGGGCAGGATGCATTTCGGCGACCGTCCACCTCCTGCGGACGTGGAGCATGTGGAGGAGCTCAACATGCCTTCCTTTGCTGCCCCGAGTCGGCCAGCTGACCAGGATCCGTACTCCATCCTCAATCAGCTCGGTCGTCTCGAGGCCAACCGGCAGATTCTCGAGCGTGAACGGCGGGAAAGGGCATGGCAGGAAAGAGAGTACTATCTGCGAAAGCGCGAACTCGAGGCGCTGGAGCAGCCTTCTGATCAGTCTGCGAGCGGCCCCGTTTATGGCTATGGCTATCCGCGGCCCGTCTACCCGAGCCATCCGATTCACCGTCCCGGCCGACCGGGTCATCGACCGGGGTGGCCGAATCAACGAGCCCCAAGCCGAATCGATCGGTGGTACGAGCCCGATCTTCCCGCCTACCGGCCTGGACTGCATCCGCCGTCAGGCGTGCCGCGTCCACTTGGCGGCGCAAGCATCAATCTGAGGCGTTAAACCTGCCGAAATCCGGCCGGATCATCGGTTTCGCGTCCCCTGCTGGATCCGGAACCGGTTGAGCTGATTCTGCTGCTGCAGGCGAAACCGGGTCTGGCGGTCGATCGCCTGTAGACGATGCGGCATTCCGGTCGCGGGGGCGACCTTGGCACGCTGTTTCTGCATCAGCACCTCCCGACGCTGGCTTTCCTGCAGCACCTGCTGCTCTGTGTCCTGCAGGCGGTTCAGTTGCTCTACCTGGGGGTTCTGATCCGGGGGCTCCACCGTTCCCGCCTGATCCGGCGGTTCCTGGATATTTCTGAGCTCCTGTTGGCTGGCCCGGTTGAGTTGCTGCAGCTGGGGCATTTCGCCCACCGCCTCTGCGCAAAAGGCGGGCGGGCTGAGCAGTAGGCCAAGACAAAGAGTTCGGAGAGTAAAGCGCATGTCTGCTCCAGAATCGCACACGAGAAATCGCACCACAGTAGATCGTCACCTCCAGTTTATGCCCAGATTGCCCGGGAACAAGCCGCGAGCAATACTCTCTTTCTGTTGGATTCAAGGCGAACTTACTGAAAATAAAGAATAATTTTCATTATTGTCGACTTTGAGCCCGCGGCCTTGGGTTCCCGGGGCTTCTGTCTATGTCATCAGTAGGTAACAATCCCGGGCCTTACGCACGGTTACCCCCGAGGGTACCGAGGTGTGGCCAGGGGGAGTTGGGGCGTGTCTACTGATATGGACGAACAGATGAAGCAGCATGGCAAGGCATTGCAGCGGCATGCCGCTCAGATCGATCGAGCTGCGACCAGGGTAAGGGGGCCGGATGCGTGAGTGGTGATTCTGCCGACCGGGACATCGGCCAGCCGTCCGAGGAGGAACTCATTGAGCGCGCCAGGGCAGGGGATGCCTTGGCGGGGCGTGAACTGTTGCGCCGTATTTCGCTCGGCCTGAGTCGTGGGAACCTGCATCCACAGCTGGCTGCGTATCACGCGGACTGTCTCTGGAATCATGTTCATCTGGGTATATCGCTCGAGAGGGCTTTGCATGTCTACAAATACCAGATCAATCCCACTGCTTACGATCCGATAGAGCTGGCAGCTGTCTACGAACTGTTGCTCGAATTTACCGATATGAAAAAAGGGGAGGTCAAGGCCTGGATAAAGAGTCATATCGGTGCAAGCAAGAAGACCACGGAGAATGCCACGGCGGCGGTCAATATCAAGGCGCTGGACGCTTTTGACATCAGCGGCGAAGCACAGGCGGGCTCAGAGGAATATCGCCGCGAACGTTATCTGGATCTGCTGCTTCATACGGCCGGATCAATGCGCAAGATCGTAGCCGGGGTTGTCGCTCTAAGGTAAGAAAACCTGGCGCCGTCTATGTCGCAACACTGCCTGCAAAAGTTCCCGCTTTTTTTCATAAATGAGAAGAACTACGCAATTTTTCCTCCCGGCCGGTTGCGATTGCGAATTCTCATCGCGCCAAACGCCGGCCGACAAGTTAAATTGTCGCGCATACAGGCATCAATCCCGCCTGCTTTGAACGTCGAGTAGCCACAACCGACTGGACCCTTTTAAAAAACGTCATATTTGACTACGTTTTTCGTCACTAAACGGAGCAGTATCATGTTTAGGACCGCTTTCGCATTCGCGCTCATATTTCTGTTTTCCCTAGCTGGTTTCGCCGAGGGTCTCTCACCGGGCCCAGGTGTCGCGAGCGTGATTCAGAGTAACGATGGAAATAACTATCGGATAACGGAAGATTACGTTCAGTCACAGCTGGACTGGCGTTCGTATTATCTGAACCGCATGGCCGTCCGGCGTCACGGTCTCCCGCAAAACGCGACCGCGTGGCATCAGCCAACGGCTGCGCATACCAACTGATGGTCCGGATTCAAAAAACGCGATCGACACAGTCGCGGCGGGCTATCACGACCGCAGCAAACGATCGTCACCGTATGAAGCAGTATCGAGAGGCGGTTTAACCATGCTGACTGATAAACAGGTTGATGAAGTCGCACCCATTGTGACAGACGAAATTGAGGGTGATGCGTTCGTCGCAGCATCGAATAGGGCACACCATGACCGTTACGCCCGTCATACGCACGAGCTGCCTGAGGAATCCTCCGAGGCCACCTCACGCGCACTTATTCGGGTCGTTCCGCTGATCTACGCTGCCTTGCTCGGTGGTCTGGCAGACAGCTTATTGCTTGGACTTTCAGCCGGCGTGATACTCAGCGTGGCCTTCGATCTATCGATGGGTGCCAACTCTTTGGTCCTTGCGCTGCTTCGCAGAAGGTCGTGGGTGCATGCCGCCCTATCCCGCAGGCGACCATGAATCTGCCGGCTAACCGATAACGGCCCTGCGGGCCGCCCTCAGCTGCCGGTCGCGATCTTGCGCTCGCCGACCTCTCTGTTCAGTTTGCATTCAGCGATGCAGTCGTACGCTTTGAATACGGGTGAAGCAACGAGCATGTGTTCGTTCGGTTGGACATCCGCAAATGAAGCAGGAGAGTCATTATGCGTCGCCTTATTCCACTTTACGCCCTTGCCGCGTTGCTGGTAGTTGGTTCAACCGCATGCACGCATGCCCCCCGTTACGACGAACCGGGAGCGTATCGCCAAGATTACTACTACTATCCGCACGCGGGTGTCTATTTTCACCTCCATTCCGGTCATTATTATTATCGTGACGGGCCATCGTGGGTGCGCGTTCGCAAGTTGCCGCAGCATATCTACCTTGACCATCGAGTTCGCCGGACGCTGGTTATCGCCGACGCAGAGCCTTACCGCCGGTACGATGTGCATCGGGAGCGCTACAGGCGGCCGGAGGGTTTCAAGCATGATCGGGAGAATGACCGAGCGGAACGAGATCACAATCGCCGGCAATATGGCGAATATCGCAATCGGTCAGAGCGCCTGAAGCGCCAACGATATTAGTTAGAGGCGTTATAACGAATGCGGACAGCCTCGTCGACCGGCTGACACCGGTCTTCGTCGCTGGATGATGCAGGTAGACTGCGCAACGTTTCGGTGATCGGTCCGACCAGGCCCGGCTGATCCTCCGTCGCGACCGCCAGCGCCCGGTTGGCGACCGCGACCGCCTGTACGTGGCAGCCCCGATCTTTCAGCACCTCGGCGAGGTTGTTCAGGGCCGCTGCGTGCCGCGGGTGCTGGCGGACTATCTCCCGATAGCTGGCTTCTGCCGCAGTCAACTCGCCCGCCGTGTGCAGCGCATGCGCATAGCCAAAGCGCGCAGTGGTGCTCGCGGGCCAGCGCTCGAGGGCCGCGCTATACGCGCGCTTCCTCGCCTCGACCGACAGCATCGGTTCGGCCAAGGCGATCGCCGTAAGGAGGCGCTGTTGTGTCACACGCACCGGCATCTCGCCGGGGCGCAGCACGACCATCCCCCAGTTGTCGGCCAACTCCCAGCTGCGCAGAAAGGCTGTGGCACGGCTGCGCCGGCGGCGCTCGACACCGGAACGCAGGATCACCTGGTCGCCTGCGGGGTCGATCCCGACCACCACGGCGTAGTGCCACACCGGCAGTAGGTCGAGCCCCAGGTTTTGCAGCACCAGGACCGGCCGGCCGGCTTCCAGTTCCGCACGCAGCGCGGCCAGCGTGGGCTCGATCGGATAGGGTATGCGTCTGGCACGTCGTGTCGCTGCCAGCAGTTCGACCTGCAGGCTACCCTGTCTCGCCGGCACATAGACCTGGTCGACGAGATTGTCGGGTTGCACGGCGACGCCCGCCGTCTTCAGGACCGTTGCCAGCGCCGCGGGGCCACACTGATATTCCGCCTGGGGGAAAAACGGCGTGTCGTGCAGTTCGATCGGTGCCGTGGCCTGCGGCATCAGCGCCGGCAGAACCGGCGGTCTGGTGGCACAGGCCGCCAGCGACAGCGCTGCGGCGGCAGTCAGAGCCCGAACGCCCGTCGACATTCGTCCTCGAGCGATCTCAGACCTTGGTGAAGACGTTGGTGACGCCGACCAGCTCAAGAATCAGCAGGACCACAAACACCACGCCGATCACGGCCAACAGACTGCCGCCGGCAGGCAGCTCGTCCAACTGCATCGACAACATCTGCAGTTCTTCGGTGCTCAGCGCGGCGACACGTGCATCGACCTCGGTCGGCGAAACGCCGCGCTGCAGGAACTGGGCACGCACATCGTCGCGCGCCAGCTGCGTCTGGATGCGCGACAGCAGCTCGCCGCGCTGCTCCAGTTGCACCAGGGTATCGGTACCGATCGGTGCGGCCAGACTGGCTGCCGGCACGCCGAGCAGGCTCATCGACAAGACCAGCAGCATAGCCACCATTTTCCTCAACGTGTCCTTCATCACAGGTCCTCTGGGTAGCGTACGGCGCGAATCGGCGCCGGATTACGTCGCGACGCTAGCACGGCGACACGGCGCTCAGCAATTGGACCGTTGCGAAAGCACCGGGCGCGTCACACGAGTCGGGTCATGCCGCAGACGCCCAAGGCGCGGCGCGTTGGCGTTTCCCGGGTTTGCGGGTATGTTCTGTCCAGGCAAAAGACGCGTAGACAGGCGCAAACGCTGTGTGGATGCGATCCTTATTCATGATTCTCCTGCTGGCCGCGGGCGCTGCTGCGTGGGCCGGTGAGCCTGACTGGGTAACCGCGGACGCCAGTGGCCGGGCGCAGGTGCATCTGTGGTTCTTCTGGTCCCGGACATGTCCTCACTGCATCGATGCCAAGGCTGCCGTCGAGCGTTTGGATACCGACCATCCCTGGTTGTTGCTGCATGCCCATGAGGTATCGACAGACCGTGCGAATGCGCGCTTGTACGTCGATATGGCGCGCGGGCTCGGACAGGAGGCACGCTCGGTACCGGGCTTCATCATGTGCGGCGAGATGGCCACCGGCTTCGGCAACGGGGCCGTCACGGCGGATTCGCTGCAACGCTGGGCAGCTGAATGTCTCCGCAAGGCCAGCGGGGCGGGTGGCGCCTCAGCGAGGCTCACACCAGACGATACAGGCTCGGTTGTACCGCCCGTGGCCGGTTTCGATCTGGCGCAGCTATCGCTACCGGCCGTCACGGTGCTGTTGGCCGCAATGGACGCCTTCAATCCCTGCGCCTTCTTTGTCCTGATGTTTTTGCTGAGTCTGCTGACACATGAGCATTCGCGCGGCCGCATGCTGATCGTGGGTGGGGTCTTCGTGTTGTGTTCGGGTCTGGTTTATTTCGCCCTGATGGCGGCCTGGCTAAACGTTTTTCTCATCAGCGGCGAGTTGCGTTTTGTGACCCTGGCGGCGGGCGTGCTCGCGATCGCCATGGCCGCGCTGAATCTCAAGGACTACCTGTGGTTCGGACGCGGTATGTCGCTGTCTATACCTGACGATGCGAAGCCGCGCCTGTTCGAGCGTATGCGCCGGTTGCTGAAGGCGCGCAGCCTGCCCGCGATGCTGCTCGGTACCGTTACCCTTGCGCTTGCGGCCAACAGCTACGAGCTTCTTTGTACAGCCGGATTCCCGGTGATCTACACGCGCCTGCTCACCTTGCAGGACCTGCCCGGCCCGGCCCACTATGCCTATCTCGCGCTGTATAACCTGGTGTACGTGCTGCCACTGCTGACCATCGTCCTGCTTTATGTGCGCACGCTCGGTTCACGCAAGCTGAGCGAAGCCGAGGGGCGTATCCTCAAGCTCGTGTCGGGGTTGATGATGCTGGGTCTGGGAGCCGCCCTGTTGTTGGCGCCGAGTTATCTGTCCAGGCCAGAGGTCGCCATCAGTCTGGTCGTGATTGCAGTTTTGTCCGGTGTCCTTGCCTGGTGGCGGGAGCGCGGTCGGCAAAATGGCGTCAAACACAACTGAGCCTTCACTGATGCGGCGGGCCCTCACTGCATCTGGGAAAAGTTCCATGCAACTGACAACACGGTGTTGTTCAGGAGATGCGTCGAGTAAAGAGAAATCGTGGCAAGGTCCAGCGGCTGCTCATCAGGGCTCTCGGTCGCCGGTATAAGATCACGTCTGAACTGCTACAGACTATCCTCGGGCGCTCAATTCCATCGGTCTTTACCAAGCATCATTAAGAACATCTGCACGACTGCGCGATCTGATGAGTCCACCGTCTGGTCTTCCGACGCGACAACCGCCGGCTGCGCGTTGCCCTCATCGGCCGCGATAACCCGGGTACGATTTACAACATAGGCGACCGCGGCGGCCACGTCCTGATCAGTAATGTCTGCATCGCCGCGTGCCGGCATGCGGCCGTGGCCGGCAATCGCGTGTTCGATCAGCGTATCCAGCGGTTGTTCGAGCCGCTCTTCCCAGTCGCCGGTATCGCCGAAAACTGGCGCATCCTTGCGGCCGCTCTCATGACAGCGCATGCACTTGTCGGTAAACACTATTCGGCCGTGGGCCAAATTGTAGGCGCGGGTGTCGCTTTCGTAACCGGGCGGTCCGGCGCTGCACGGCAGCGAGAAACATTGCACGGCAAGCACCAGCGCAGCGAATCCGAATTGTCCTGGTCTGCGTGGCATGGGCTCCCCCAAGGTCAAGTTGCGACGGACCCGGACAAGATACCGCCGAGCAACGGTCGTATCCACAGACAATAGCAGCCTTTCAGCTTTTATAACCGGAATTCTGGCTTGGGCTTCGATTCAAATCAGCTGCAAGCGATACCATGCAATTGTCCGCGTCTATATGCAAAGCAGACCAAAGCTTTCGTCGAATGAGTTGACCGGTGTCCGTGCCTGAAGCTACCAGAGAGCGGTCCAGCCCAAACCTCTTTCTACGCAGAAACAGTGAGAAGAACACCCGCAAGATTGAGTAAAGCGTAAGTCACCGACAGTCCGCGCAGTAGCTCCCGCCTCGGCCGCATTAGGCGCAGAGATAAACTCGGTGCCGAGCCGTCAGGCACGTTTGCTGAACGTGGAGAGACCGACTCCCGCGATGGTTAGCGCCACAGGAACGATATTCACCCCGAAAGCACTGCTCCCGTAGGTTCCGTAAAGCGCCATGATTGTTAAGCCGGCGCAAGCGCAACACGCTCCGAGCACAGAGCGCAGGGGCCCCGGCGGAACCGTGTGCGACTGGCGTGAGCCATCCTCAAGCCAACCGAAGACGGCGACAAGCGGCAGGAGGAAAGCCAGCATTGCCGCAAGCCAGACCGGGCGCGACAGCCACCAGACCTCACTGCCTGGCACCATTTTCAGTCCGAATCCGCCCGCCAATAGCGATAATCCGACAACGGCAAGCAACGCTGTAAGGTGCCAAAGATAAACTGACATGATCCGCTGCCCGATGAGGATGACGACGGCCCAGGGTTTCGGGTTTTGCAGCCAGCTTGCCACTTTGTCTGCGACCAGCAGAATTGTTCCGGCCTGGGTGAATCCGATGGCGAGCATCGCAAAGGTGGGAGGCCGGGAATTGGAAACCTCTTCTCCGGGGACGCTGATCATGGAAATCGGGTACCCAAATGGTCCGACCAGCAAATAAAGCGATATCAGCCCGGTGACCACCAATAGAACCGGGCCCGTTTTGCCCGTGAACCCCCTGTGCCACCAGTACCCCAGTTGATGCATACCAAGCCAGGTGAAGGCATAGTTCGCCCAACGCAGCCATCCGACGTCAGCGGTGAATGCAATCGTGTCGACGATTGCAGCCCCGGCAACAAGGAACGCGACCGATGCAAGCCCAAAGCGTTCCCAGGCGCGGAACGAGATCGGCACCACAACCGTCACCATGATGTAGACGGCAAGGAACCACACGGGGATCAGGGCCGCTCTGGTCGTCGCCTGGATCAGGTGCTCATCAAGCCCCGCATATCCCGCCACGCCCGCGAATGCGGCCCAGAACAGCACCAGAGGTGTGATTGGCAAGAGCAGACGCTTGAGCCGACCAGCCTGCCAGGCACGTCGCTTGGCTGGGTCCGCCTGCGCTGAGACCCAGGACGACGCATTGGAGAAACCGCCGACGAAAAAGAAGATCGGCATCACCTGAACGACCCAGGTCAAATACTGCACCCACGGCTGATGAACGAGCAATTCAGTGAATCTCAGATCGCCATCTACGTATTGCGGCACGCTGACAAACCAATGTCCGATGACGACAGTCGCAATCGCCGCCGCCCGAAAGAAATCGGCCGTCCGGTTCCGGTATGCCGGCGTGTGAAGGGCCGCGTTCTGCGCTTGCGTCCAAAGGGACATTCTTGATCTCCTTTTTGATGGCGTTTGCGGGGTTCAGTGTGGCCGGACTGGTTCCTTTGATATCAGTTCAATTCGCAAACCATCAAAAAATGCACTTTTCCCAATGCGGATACTCGATGCACTCGGCGCGGTGCGCCACAAATTGCGGGAGGATCAGATCCTCAGAAGATGATTCTCGACCAAATTCCCTGCCATGGCGTGGGTGTCCATACCCATTTAAGTCAGTACTCTCGGCTTGGCTGGAATAGCCGCCTTATTGTTTCTTCGCACCTCTGATCAAAGATGCCACAGCTCGGGCAGGGAAACTGATTGAATGCTGAAAGACTAAAGCGCATTGGACTCTGTACCTGTCCTGCAAACATACGAGAAAATATGGTGATTGACAGAGATCAAACGGGAGGGGTTCTGTCAATGATGATTCGCAATTTCTCCCGTAGAGTTGATCCGTCGGTTCCGAAACGCTGTTTGGCTCATCCAAATCAGGAAGCCACGTGGAGATACTCGTTACCCGCAGGAACGATCTTGAGGGAATGAACTTACCGGCGGCGCCCGCCGCCGCATTGGGTAGCTTTGCGGCCTTTCCGAAGGCGGGTTTCGCCCAAGGCAGCCAACGTACAGCGGGGGAGATCTTCAATTCCCCCTCCGTGCATCGCCTCAGTTTATGCGGCATCGAGGTGCACGAGGCGGGTACCTTCACCCGTTCCAGCTTCCCCAACTCCAGGCGTCGGCGACACTTCAGCTGGCGCAACCGCGCCGCAAGGGCGGCTGCCCGCTTAACGGTCTACAACTACTGTCGGATCAAGTTGCCGCTGAAACGCGCCTGTGCGGAAGACGCCTGGATGTGGATCCCGCGTGGATGGAGGCATCCAGGGAAACGGCCCTTTTTACGAGCAAGAATAATCGGTTACCAGAAATGATTGGGAAACCAAAACGCTTGGCTTTGTTTTTTGCCGTGGGTTTGATTCTTACCCTCTCCCACGGGGCGCCTGCCGAACAGACGGAAGCGGCCCCGTCAGATTCCCTGTCGTCGTCGACCGCCGACCACTCCAGCTTCGACGTCTTGCAGAAGAAATTTGAGTCGGGTCGGGAACTGACAGAGGCCTGCCTAAGTTGCCATAACCTGGCTGCCAAGCAGGTACATAAGTCCACCCACTGGAACTGGGAGTTCCCGAACAGCGAGACGGGACAGTTGCTTGGCAAAAGAAACATCCTGAACAGCACGTTGATCGCGATCTCGTCGAACGGACCCTATTGCGCCCGCTGCCACATCAGTAACGAATGGAAGGATGAAAGCTTCGACTTTGCGGCCGAGGAGCAGGTTGATTGTCTCGCCTGCCATGACACGACCGGGACCTATGCATCCAAGAAGATGCATCAGCTGCGTGTCAAATGCTCGGCATGCCACATGGAATTCGACAAGTCCAAGGCGCGCGAGGTGGTTCGCAAACCGGATTTTTCGGAGTTGGCGAAGCATGTTGGCAAGCCAAACATAACAGCATGCGGTTCCTGTCATTTCTACAGTGACGGGGGAGACGGCATCAAACACGGTGACCTCGATTCGTCCCTGGCGACCGCCACCCGCAGTCTCGACGTGCACATGGCGAAAGACGGCTTCGGTTACAGCTGCACCACCTGCCACAAAGCCGAACAACACCAGATGCGGGGCAGCCGCTACGCACCCGAGAGCAAAGATACACATGGAATAGATATCGTTGGAGGAAGCCGCGCCACCTGTGAATCCTGCCACGGTCTGGCGCCCCACCCGGAAAGCGCCAACGTCAAACTGAACGATCACGTCGACCGGATTGCCTGCCAGACGTGTCACATTCCAGCCTTGGCGCGAGGTGGTCGGCCAACGCAAATCTATTGGGATTGGTCGACAGCCGGCCGCCTGGATGACAAGGGCAAGGCGATCGTCGAAAAGGACGAAAAGGGACGCATTGTTTATTCGTCACAAAGGGGTGGGGGCCAGTGGGCAGAGAACCTGGTGCCGGAGTACGTCTGGTTCAATGGCCGAATCGAGTACACGACAATGGACGACACGGTCAATCCGGCCAAGATCGTCAAACTCAACAGCCTCGCCGGTGGTCCCGACGATCCGAAATCCCGTATATGGCCGGTCAAGACGTTGCGCGGGAAACAACCCATCGATGCCGAAAAGGCGACGCTCGTATCGGCGCGCCTGTTCGGAAAAAAGGACGATGCCTTCTGGGAGGCCTACGACTGGACGCAATCCGTAGCTGCAGGTATGGAGGCCGCCGGCCGGGATTTCAGCGGCAAGGTCGGGTTTGTCGAAACCGAAATGCGCTTTCCCGTCAATCATATGGTTGCACAGGCGGAGGACGCCCTTTCGTGCGTGTCCTGCCACAGCCGAAACGGCCGGATGGAGAAGGTTCCAGGCATTTTCATGCCAGGTCGGGGGGCCAGCTCCATTGTTGACACGCTGGGTATTCTCCTGATCGCCGGTTCCCTGTTGGGGGTGTTGGGGCATGGCGCATTGCGCGCCTTGATGAAACGGCGAAACAACGGGAAGGCGTCATCATGAGCGAAAGAATTTATCTCTATGCCCGTTTCGAACGATTCTGGCATTGGTCCCAGGCGTCCCTGATCATTTTCATGGCAGTCACGGGTTTCGAGATTCATGCCTTTTACGAGTTGTTCGGGTTCGAACGGGCCGTGTATCTGCACACCACCGCCGCGTGGGTACTGATGGGTCTGTGGGTCTTCGCCATTTTCTGGCATGCCACGACCGGCGAGTGGAAACAGTACATTCCGACCCTTGACCGGGTCGTCGCCATCATGCGCTTTTATTCCGTGGGCATCTTCAATGATGCGCCGCACCCGTATCACAAGACCCGTCTGCACAAGCACAACCCCCTGCAACGCCTCGTCTATCTGGCGTTATGGGTAATGATCAACCCGACGATCTGGATTTCGGGCCTGCTGTACTTCTTTTATAACAACTGGCAATCGTCGGAGTTGGCTTCATACCTTGATCTGGAGGCCATTTCGGTCATTCACGCAGCTGCGGCCTTCATGCTTGTCAGTTTCCTGATCATCCACGTGTATCTGATAACCATCGGAGAGACGCCGTTCACCCATATCAAGGCAATGCTCACTGGTTGGGAAGAAGTCGAAACCGAAAACGAAGAAATACCGAAACCGTGAATGTTCGATTCGTAAAAAGCGCAGCCGTGGTTCCGCACCATGTCATCGACTCTCGAACATTGACAACTGCTCAGGATTTTCCTGACAAGACCCAGCAGGAGGAGGACCATGAAACTGAATCGTAGAGATTTTATCAAGAGCTCGGTCGCGACCGGTGGCCTCATCGCGACCTCCGCCATGGCGCCCGAGGCAATGGCAGAAACCCCGTCAGCCGATGGCCCGACGCCAAAGCCCGCCTCTCCCGGTAAAGGGAAATGGGTGCCGACCGTCTGCCAGGGCTGCACGTCCTGGTGCGCCGCCGAAGCCTTCGTCCAGGACGGTAGGGTGGTCAAGGTCCGCGGCCATCATCTCTCCAAAAGCAGCGGCGGCTACGTCTGCCCGCGCGGGCATCTCGGCATCGGGCAAATGTACGATCCCGACCGGATCAAGGTGCCGATGAAGCGCACCAACCGGAAAAAGGGCCGCGGCATCGATCCGAAATTCGTCCCCATTTCATGGGACGAGGCATTGGACACCATCGCCGAAAAGATGATGGAACTGCGCAACAACAACGAAACTGAAAAGTTCATGCTGATGCGCGGGCGCTATACCTATTGCCGCGACGTTATCTATGACGCGCTACCGAAAATCTTCGGGTCGCCGAACAACATCTCCCACAGCGCAATCTGCGCCGAGGCGGAAAAGTTCGGCTCCTACTACACCGAAGGTTACTGGGATTACCGCGACTACGATCTGGCAAATTCCAAATATGTGATCTGCTTCGGCGGCGATCCGATTGCCTCGAACCGCCAGGTTCCCAACGCAATTCGTCAATGGGGCAAGGTTCTCGATCAGGCAACCGTTGTCGCGGTGGACCCGCGCCTTTCGGCGACCGCCTCGAAGGCCCACGAATGGATGCCTGTCAAACCGGGGGAGGACAGTGCGCTCGCCCTCGCCCTGGCACACGTCATCCTGACCGAGGGACTGTGGAGCCGGGAATTCGTCGGCGACTTCAAGGACGGTGTCAACGCCTTCAAGACCGGCGCGACGGTCGACGAGGCAGCATTCGACGAAAAACTCACCCATGGCGTCGTCAAGTGGTGGAACATCGAACTCAAGGACCGGACCCCGGAGTGGGCGGAAAAGGTCTGCCTGATCCCCGCCGAACAGATCCGGCGCGTGGCGATCGGTTTCGGAAAAGCAGCGCCGAACGTCATGTGCTGGATGGCACCAGGTGCGGCCATGCAGCCGCGCGGCGCCTACGGCGCCCTGGCGGCCCATGCCCTCAACGGCCTGGTCGGTGCTGCCGACAACAAGGGTGGCACGCTGCAGAAGATGAAGGCGCCTTATACCCACATCCCGCTGCACAAGGAAAAGTTCAAGCCATACCTGGACGAAATCGCCCAAAAAGGCCTGAAACACAAGAAGATCGACCAGCGTGGCAGCCTGGAATTCCCGGCCCTCAAGAAGAAGCCAGGCGGCGGCGTGGTCACCAACCGCGCGGCCGATGGGATCCTGGACGAGAACCCCAATGAGATCAAAGTGGCTATCGGTTACTGGAACAACTTTGCCTTTTCGTGCACCGGCGCCACCCGTTGGGAAAAGGCGTTGGCAAAGGTTCCCTTCTTCGCGCACATCGTGACCAATCCCTCGGAGATGAGCCAGTTCGCCGACATCGTGTTGCCGGCTTCGTTCCACATGTTCGAGCGCTGGGGTCTGGTGCCGAGCAAGTACAACCGTTACAGCTACATTGGTCTGCAGCAACCCATGGTCAAGCCGCTGTGGGACACCCGCACCGACGAAACCGAAGTGGTCTGGATGCTGGCCAGGAAGTTGAAGGAAAAAGGCTTCCCGAACCTGTTCGACTATTTTCAAACCGAACTGAAGGATCCGGAAACCGGCAAGGTCGCCGAAAACGAGGCGCAGTTCGCCGAGATCGTCGTCAAGGTCATGACCGAGAAGCAGTGGAATCCCGCCAAGTATCACAGCGGCGAGAAAATCAACGGGTGGCAGGAATTCGTCAAGCTCGGCCTGTGGCAGTCCGACCAGTATCCGTTCCGGAAAAAATGGAAGAAGGGCTTCAAGACCGAGACCAAAAAATTCGAGTTCTACAGCGAAACATTGAAGAAGGTGCTCGGTAAGCACGCCGAGAATCATATGGTCACTATCGACAAGGTCATGGAAGTCACCCAGTACGCCGGTCGTGGCGAACAGGTCTTCATGCCGCATTGGGAACCGGCCAAATACCAAGGCGACGAAAAGGAATACCCTTACGTCTTCATGGACAGCCGCAGCCGGTTAAGTCGCGAAGGCCGGTCGCAGAACTTGATCGAGTTCTATGAGTTCAAGAAGGTCGATCCGGGTGACATCAGTCACGTGGACGTACTCAAGATCAATCCCAAGGACGCCCGGACACTGGGCCTGAACAACGGCGATTGGGTCAATGTAAGCTCGCCTGAAAAGAGCGTGAAGATTCAGGTCAAGCTCTGGGAAGGCGTTCGTCCGGGCACGGTCAACAAGACCTTCGGCATGGGTCACTGGGCGTATGGACGGTTGGCCAGCGAGGACTACAGCAAACATGTTCCGCGCGGGTTCAACAACAACGAGCTGCTGCCGTCCGATTACGACCGTCTCAGCGGCTCGACGGCCCGCCACGCGGTGTCGCGCGTCAAGATCCAGAAAGTCTAATTGTTGATCGAAAGATAAGGGGATCAGACCATGTCAGTTAAATACGGAATGGTAATCGACCTGCACCAATGCGTTGGCTGTGGCAGTTGCGCGTTGGCCTGCAAGGCAGAGAACAACACCCAGGCCCGGGCCCACAACCAGAGTTTCAACTGGGCCGACTTCGTCATGAAGACGGAGGGCGAGTTCCCGAACACAAGCTATGTGCAGATGCCGGTGCTGTGCAATCACTGCGAGCATCGCCCCCTGCATCGATGAATGTCCCGTCGATCCTAAAGCCATGTTCAGGGCGCCCGACGGCACAGTCCTCTTCAACCAGGAACGATGCATCGGCTGTGGGGCGTGTCTGGACGCCTGCCCCTACAGTGCTCAGAAGCTGGACGATTCCAGCCTGGACGGCGGCACTTACAGCGTCATCAGCTTCAATCCGTTCGATAGACCGGTCCATCCGGAGTGGCTCGAAGAAACCGCGGTCATCAACGGAGGCACGGCAACCGGGGCCGAGGTGGCCAAGGCGGCCGGTTCGACGCCGCCCAGCGAAAACAAGTTCAATTCTGGCGACTACCCGCCGGTGCGCAACATGGGCATCATCGAAAAGTGCACGTTCTGCTACCACCGGACCGTCGTAGGCAAACTGCCGGCGTGCGTTGAGACCTGCCCTTCCGACGCCCGGATTTTCGGTGACCAGAACGACCCCGAAAGCGATATCGCCAAGATCCTCAAGGCCCACAAGGCGACCCGGCTGAAGGAGGAGACGGGAGTCGAGCCCAACGTCTTCTACATCCGCAGTTACAACGATCCTACCGTCTGAGGGTCGCATGCACTGTGATTTGGCGCTGGGGTCAGTGACCCCAGTGCTTTTCGTTACAGGGATTTCCATGCAAGATCTTCTAAACGATACCCAGCGTCGGCACCGAGGCAAAGCGGACGCCTACCGTCTCCTCAGCGCCTGTTATTACGAACCGGAGGAGGCTTTTCTCGAAGAGGACGTTTTCGGCCAGTTGGAACAAGCCCTGATGAGCTCGGACTCAAAACGGGCCGCTGATGTGAGGACCCTGGGAGAGTGTTTTCGGGACGCTAGCCAGGAGGACCTGCGGCTCGATTACACGCGTCTGTTCCTCGGCCCCTTCCATATCCGGTCGAAACCCTACGGTTCGGTTTATCTGGATCGGGAGAACGTCGTCATGGGCGATTCCACCATAGCGGCACTGGCCCTTTACAGCGAAGGCGGATTCCAGGTCGCGGGGGCATTCGAGGAGATGCCCGATCACGTCGCCGTGGAGTTGGAGTTTCTCTATCTGTTGAATGCCCGCCTCGGCGACAGTCACCCGGATACCGGCGAACGGGATTTCCTGGCGGCGTTGGTACGTAGATTCCTCGCCACACACCTGGGCCGGTGGATTACGCCCTTTTCCAAGGCCGTGGAAGAGGGAGCCTCGCACCGATTTTTACAAGAAACTCGCCGACCTGACCAGGTGCTTCGTCCTCGACGACCTGCGGGAGCCGGCCACGGCGGGCCCACAGCCATGATCGGGTCCCTGGGCGGCTATGCCTTAAAGGCGCTGACGCCGGAGACTGCGGTCACCGTCGACCGCTCCCGATGTGTCCGTCACCGCTGCCGTTCGAATCCCTGCACCAAGTGCATGGACGTATGCCCCACAGGCGCCGTTTCGTGGGGCTCCGGTGGCCTCAACGTCAACTCCGGTGACTGCACCCAATGCCTGGCGTGCCTCTCGGTCTGTCCCACGGCTGCGCTCGCTTCCCCGGGCCTTTCCCTGCCTCGGCTCCTGTCTGATCTTGCGAACCATCCGCTGCCTGTGCTCGGGTGCAAGGGGCAGCCCGATACCGATGCGCATGCGCGGCTCCCGTGCCTCGGCTACTTGGCCCACCCGGAGGTGATGGTGCTGTGCGCGCTGGTGTTCCCTGGCGGGTTGCAGGTCAATCTGACGGCTTGTGACGGATGTTTGAACGGCCATAGTCTCGACGGCATTGCCGCCGCCCACGGCCGGCTGAAGACTTTGGTCCCCGGCCACGCCGTCAGATTGATACGGAACAGGGAAAAACTCGAATTCCAGGCCCCGTCGCTCTCGCGCCGCCAGTTTTTCTTGTTTTTCCGGGAACGCTCGACCGATGCCGCCGCAGCCATGGTAGGGCGCCTGCAGCACAATACCGAACAGCAGTCCTACGGAAACAAGCAGATTCCGGCAATAAGGGCTCTGTTGCTCAAGGCCATAGCGGCATCGCCGGCGGCAAAGAGCCGGACGATCAGCGACCAACTCTTCGGGAAGATAACCTTCACGTCGGATTGCACCCGCTCGAAACGTTGTGTTGGCGTCTGCCCCACCGGCGCCATCCGATCTGCCGAGGCAGACGGCAAACACCCCGTAGCTGACCCATCCCTATGTGTTTCCTGCAATTCCTGCCAAGCCTTCTGCCGCAATCGAGGTGTCTTGATCTCTGGCAATGACCAGACGGTTTGCAGCGAATAGGGGCTGTCTGCCCTTTGATAGGCAGGTGGGAAAGCATCAAGACTGTCGGGCGCCTGGTCAAGAAACTCATGCGGCCTCCCGGTGAAAGCATTTCAGAAGGCCACCCAAGCGTTCCCGGCGGGCGACTGAGGCGTCGACACGAGCCTCCTGCGCGCGGGTGCAAGGGAACAGAAGAACATTACCGGTGCCCTGGTGGTTCCGCTCTTCATGGTAATGGGTGAAGTATTCATGGAGTGCGCGCCGCAACGTATGTCTTCATGGCAAAATAACCGCCAAACGCGATAACCAAAAAGCAGCCGCTCGCGGAGATTCCCTGGCCTATGTCCGGAGACCAACCCACTGCAGTCACTGCCGGGTCGAATCTCCACCAGCCGCTTCGGCCGACATGCTGTCCCACATAAAATTCGGTATCCGTCGGTTCACGAACACATATCAGTCTTTGGCTCATCGTTAGGGCCAGTGGCAGAGGGGAGTTGAACTCGGTACGAATGATGCGCTCAGCACAGATCAACAGTGCGGCGTTGATCTGTCGTTAACCCCGGGGTGCTGGGCGATTTTTGCTCGATTTCGTCGATGAGAACAGAATACGACTGATCACGAGCGGCGGATTTTCCAGCCAGGCAAACGATGCCATCGATCGAATTCAATCAGGCTGTTTTCTACTACGAGTCCATTGGTCAAGGTGAGCCCCTGTTGTTCATCCACGGCTTAGGCTCCAGCATTCGGGATTGGGAAAACCAGGTTGCTTACTTCGGCGAGCGCTACCGTGTCGTCGCGCTGGATCTCCGAGGTCATGGGAAGTCCGACAAACCACCGGGTCCTTATAGCAGCAAGCTGTTTGCTGACGACATTGCCGCGCTCATTAGGTGGCTCGACATTGGTCCGGCCCATGTCGTTGGGCTTTCGCTTGGCGGTTTCATCGCCTGCCAGCTTGCGGTTGATCACAGTGACCTGGTGCGCACCCTGATTGTGGTAAATAGTGTGCCTGATCTGCCCCGGGATACTTTGAGAGACCGGCTTCGCATCAGGTCGACGCTCTTGCTCCGCCAATTCATCGTCCGATTCTTTGGGATGCGGACCCTTGGGCGCTTCTTGAGCAAGAAGCTCTTCCCAAGGGTCGACCAAGAAGAACTGAGGCAGACCTTCATCGAACGCTGGGCTGACAACGACAAGCATGCCTACATGTCGTCACTGGCGACCGTTCCGACGTGGAACCTCGAGCACCGGCTGAGCTCGATTACCTGCCCAACGTGCTTGGTCTCGGGTGAGCACGACTTCTTTCCGCTTGCGCTGAAGGCGGCGTTCGCCAAGAAGATGCCCGATGCGAGACTCGTCGTAATTCCAGACTCGGGGCACTTCACGCCGATGGACGAACCGGTACGTTTCAACGAGGCCGTGATGGATTTCCTGTCGAAACGGGGTTAGCCGGTGGCGCCCCGGGATCCAGAGGACTCATTCCGCCAGCTAAATGTCGGCGTTGATCAGGCAGCCTAACGTGATGAGGCTGAGAGGCGATCTGCTAGAGGAGTGAGGCGGAGACTTCCAGTGGCTCTCCGAGCGGAAAGCGGATGAAATCTGGTGGGCGGATGGTGGTCGACTGCTTTAGTTATTCCGCATTGTATATACAAAAATCACGTAACTCTTTGTTTTAATTGGCGCGCCCGACAGGATTCGAACCTGTGACCCCCGCCTTCGGAGGGCGGTACTCTATCCAACTGAGCTACGGGCGCAAAAACTGTTTCTCACTGGATGCCCTGCGACATCCTTGCCGTTCTGCGAACGGCCGGGCGGTACTCGCGCCGCTGCGCGGCTTCCCCGGCCCAAACCTGCCGGTTCGGGCGTTCGCCCCTTCGATCGCCACGTTAAGTGGCGATGGATCGCCTTTGGCGACCGGCGCTCACCCAACTGAGCTACGGGCGCAAAAACTGTTTCTCACTGGATGCCCTGTGGCACCGGGCGGCCATTCTCCCCTATTTGGGGGTGGGATCACAATGCCACGGGCGTTTCTCTTCCTCGGTCATCTTGAAAGCGAAGGGTTTCAGCCAACCAGGTCTGCCAGGCCCTCGATCAGTTGGGCGCGACTGATGGGTTTGGTCCAACGCGCGTCGAATGTCCCGGATTGTGTGGCTTCCCCGTCGTCACCCGGTGAGCTGGCACTCAGGGCCACGATCGGCTTGTGATAACCGTCTGCCCGCAGTTGTGCCGCGAGGGCCGCACCGTCGTCGCTCGCCAGGTTGAGATCCAGTAATACGGCGTCCGGTAGTGATCGGCGCACCATGTCCAGCGTGCCGGCTGCGTCCTGACTGGTTACGACGTTCAGGCCTGCCGATGTGAGGTACAGCCGCAGCAACTCCAGCAGATCGGAATCATCATCGGCCACCACGATCTTCTTGCCCCTCAATGTGCCCGCTTCGGCTGCCCGACCGCCTTTGACGGTCGTTGCCTTGATGCTGAACTCGAAACGCGACCCGCTGCCTTTTTCGGTGCTGAGCTTTATCTCGCCGCCCATGGCGCGTACCAGTGTCTGACTGATCGCCAGCCCAAGTCCGGCCCCTTTTGCCTGATTCCCATCGTGGCCCTGACGGAAGGGCTCAAAGATGCCTGTGGCGTCTGCTTCGGCGATGCCGGGTCCGGTGTCCGAGACGCTGACCTGCAGGCGCTCTCCCTGCCAGGCGAATTCAACGCTCACGCCGCCCTGCTGGGTAAACTTGATGGCATTGCCTACCAGGTTGATCAAGACCTGTTTGAGCCGGGTTGCGTCCAGCCAGAGTCGCGGCGGGATCTCGGCATCGAACCACCAGGCGAGTGACAGTTGTTTTTGCCGGGCGACAGGGCGCAGCAGTTGCTCGATTTCATCGCTCATCTCCTGAAGGTCGCAGCCGCTCGGATTCAGCGTGAGTTGGTCGATCTCTATTCGAGCCTGGTCGAGCAGGTTTTCGACCAGGTTGAGCAGGTAACGCGCACCGCGTCCTATGGCATCCAGGTGATGCTGCGCCTCTTTGTCGTCCGCCCGGATCTCGCGCAACTGGTCGCTGTAACCTATCACCGAGGTGAGCGGGGTACGAAATTCATGCGACATGCGGGCAATGAAGCTGCTTTTCAGCCGGTTGGCCTGTTCGAGTTCGCCGATCAGCTTTTCGCGTTCGTCCCGCAGCAGCTCGAGATCATGGGCGGCCTGCTGGCGTGCCTGCTGTTCGGCGTGTTCGGTGCTGGCATCCAGGAGGGCGACGGCCCAGCCCCCTGGCCGCCGTAACACGTGAATGTGACAGACGCAGGACCCGGGCAGTTCTACAAAACGCCAGGCCTGGGGTGTCTTGTCGTCTGGATTGGCAGTCGCCAGGATCGCCAGTTTCTGGTCCATCTGCATGCCGGCCTGCAGATCGTCTAAGCCGTAACGGTGGCCGTCGCCACGCGCGCCGAGCAGGCGGAATTCATCGTCGATCTCGACAAAGAGCGGGCTGGTCTGCTTCGCCAGCACGCGGTTGATGTACTGGCTGACCAGCTGCAGTCCTTCAGTCATGCCTCGTGAACCAGTTGGGCGCCGAGTTGGGTGAATGCGGTCTCCACGCCCTCGCCAGTCAGGGCGCTGCTCTCGCTTATCGACCAGCCGCGAGACTTCAGTCCGGCAATCAGGTCGTCGTTCAATGCCCACTGGTCGCCAAGGTCCGCCTTGTTGAGCAGTACGCTGAAGGGAGTCGGACCCAGTTGTTTCTCCACCGTTCCCTGAAGCTCGATGGCGTTGTCCAGGGTTGCCGGGCGGGTGCCGTCGATCACCAGCAAGTAGCCGGAAGCGTCGCGCAGGTAGCTGGTGTCGATGCGTGCGAACTCGCTCTTGCCGGCAATGTCCCATAACACCAGTTTGAGCCGGTCACCCGAAGGCAGACTGATTGTCTTGGTATCGATCTTGACGCCGAGCGTTGTCAGGTAGCGATCGTCGAAGGCATTGTGAACGAAGCGCGATACCAGGCTGGTTTTGCCCACTGCAAAGTCACCGATCATGCAGATCTTACGGGCTTTCATTCCCTGCTTCCGGGAATATATTCCAGCGGTTCAACACCGAGAACCCGAAACTCTACGCGCCGCATCTGGTCGTTTGGTCCCGCATGGCTCGGCGCCTGGGGGATCGCTATTAGACTGAATCCGGGCATCGGTACGTCGTAGGCTGCCAGCGATTGTGCCACGCGCACCGCGCGCTCGCGGGCAATGAACTGATTCTGCTCTGGCGTGCCGGTTCCATCGGTGCGGCCGATGATCTGCAGCTCCAATGCCAGCTGCATGTCCTGTGCATGCTGATGTGCCTCGCCGATCAAAGCGGCGAGCGACTCGATCTTGGAAAGTTGCAGGTCATCCAGTCCGACTCCACCGGCAACCGCAAACTCGATGGTACTGGATTCGATCGCTTCGATCAGGGCGATCAGGCGTTGCATCTCCAACGGCTGAAGTCCGTCGAAGCGCAGGCTGTTCAGACCGGCCACCGGAGGTGTCGTCGGCAGCGAGTTGATCCAGGCCAGGGGGGCCTCGCCGGTGATCTCGGCGTGACCATCGCTGACATGGATGATCACCGGTTCCGGCGGTTGCAGCCGTTCATTCAATTGGCGCTGAATATGCGCATCCAGATCGTCCAGCCCAGTGTCGTCGTAATGCACCACGCCGGGGACCGTGGTGGCCAGCAGCGCGGCACGCGTGATCCATGCTGTCGGGGCGTAGCCGGTCGCGGTCAATATTCCGCTGCGGTCGAGCTCGAGTGTCACGCTGTCCGGCGGTGCCAGACGCTGCTGCGAGCGTTTCATGGCGGCGGCGTGATCGGATGACTGGAAGCCGCGGAAGCTAAGGTTGTAGTCGCCTGTTGGCAGGCCGCTTGCTGCGAGCACACTGTCGGGGCTTGGCGTGAGCGGGTCGTGCAGGCCCTGCAGTTGCAGTCGGCCGTCGCTGAGCTGCCAGTCGGTCAGCACGATGCCTGGTGCGCTCGACAGTGTTGCCACGGCGGCAGTCTGCAGGGCCCGGCGCTCGGCGGCCGCCTGTCGTGTCTGCCACTGGCCGTATCCCCACCAGGCAAGGACGCCGGCGGTGGCGAGCAGGATCAGGATCAGTGGCCATGGGAATGGCTTGCCCGAATTCGGCGCGGTCTCCGTGCGCAGGCAGGGCTCCATCAGCGGGGCCACCGGGGCCGCCTGGGCCGGATCGCCATCAAAGCCTTCGAGCAGGGAGGAATGGCGATGGTGGATCTCTTCGAGCACCGCGGCCAGTTCATCTCGCAGGCCGACCGGGGGCATGCCGCGGATTGCACATGCCAGATACGCCTTGGGTCCATGGATCAGCCACAGGGTGTGATCACCGACGTCGACGGTCTCGAGCCTGGAGTCCTCGCCTTCCGGGTCCAGGGTGTCGTGGGTGAAATCCCGGATCGCCGTCAGCATGGCGGAAATGGCGTCTGCGTCGCTTGCGTGAGCTGGGTCCTGGCTGAGGTGCTGGATCAGCAGACCGCTGCCGCCCTGTATCAGGAAAGCCTCTTCAACCCGGTAGCGCAGCGTATGCCGCAGGACGATCTCGGCGAACGGGACACCGCTGCGCGCGGCCTCGATCCGCCATTTCATGCCTTTGACGGTCAGGCTGTGTTCGAGGCTCTGATTGATCTGCTGCACCAGCTCGCGCATGGCCTGGGTGATCGAGCGCCGGATGGCCGGACCCATTACCGGGTACAGGATATCGGTGAAAAAGCCCGGGTTGCGCTTTATCGAGCCCTTGATGCACTCCGACACCGGCATTTCGAGCGAACGGGTGAGCTCACGTGGTGTGTCCTTGTACGCCCTGTTGAGCGACGAGGGCAGGGATTCGGCGACCCGCAGGTCTTGAACCTCGGGATCGCGCGACTCTTTCTCCAGGCGCTGGATGGCAGCCTGTTCCTGGCCGACCAGTAATGTCTTGAGGTTCGAAAGGGCACTGTTTTCGTCATTTGCCGCCGGTTGCGGCGGTTGATTGTCTGCGCTCATTTCGTGGTTGGGCTGCGCAGCTGATGCGCCAGGGCTTCGAACAGCTCGGCCAACTGCGCGCGTTCGGCACTGCCCTGCTGCAGGCGGTCCAGCGATTGTGAATGCTCTGTCAGCGACTGGCCGAGCCGGTGCGCCGTATCCTGCAGGTCACTGTCGAGCAGATTTATCCTTTCGTCGGTCTTGCCCAGCAGCATGCGCAGTGTGCCATCTAGGCCGTCGAGTGCGGCTTGCTGCTGTTTGGCCTGGGTCTCCAACTCGCGGCGCAGCCCGGCCAGGGCCTTGTCGATGCGCTGGTTCAGCAGCTCGCTCAAGGCGGCATCCTGTTCGTTCAGTCGGGATTCGATGCGGTCGATCCGGTTGGCGGTCTGGCGATTGTGCTCGCCGAACAGGATCTCGCGGATCTGTGCCATGTTGCGTTCGTCTGCAGACTCGCTGCTGACACGACTGAATCCGATTTTATCTCCCATTTTTTTCAATCCCGTCATCAAGTTAGATGGTTTCCACCTGGAGGTTAGCAACTTTTTGGCCCGCAGATAAAAAAACCCGCTCCAGAGGAGCGGGTAGAGAGTACGCCGGGGGAGGGACATCCACCCGACGTTCACATCGACACGAGGTCGCTGTTCAGATCACTTTCAGGCTACGCAGTGTTTTTATGGTCAGCTGGCCTGACGCCAGGCCGTTTGCCTTTTGGTACGAGGTGACAGCATCCATCGTGCTTCTACCGAGCACGCCATCGACCGCCCCCGGGTTATGTCCGGCGTTGCGCAGCGCCATCTGAAGCTTGCGCACGATGTCCGGCGAGGTGTTGGTTTCGCACAGGATCGGGCGCCATTCGAGGTGACCCTCGGACACCAGAACCTTGTCGCTGACGTCCTGGTACTCCGCCGGGATCTCGATACGCCGCTCAGAGGCCTTTTGGGCGAGCTTGCGCACCTTGACGGTCTTGTACTGCTCAGGAATATCCACGGTAACGGTCTTGGCCGGCTCGATCACGACACGGCGCTTGACCGTCTTGTATTCCGCCGGGAGTGCTACCTCGCGCACGCTGGCCGGGGTCTTCACGA
The DNA here is from genome assembly GCA_963759055.1 of uncultured Gammaproteobacteria bacterium. Lineage (GTDB taxonomy): Bacteria > Pseudomonadota > Gammaproteobacteria > Chromatiales > Chromatiaceae > Thiosocius. The sequence continues at coordinate 66,565 of CAVWYD010000031.1, read as the reverse complement.
CCTTCTTGGTCACGGTCTGGTACTGGGCCGGGACCTCGATCAGACACATGATCTCGCCGGTGGCGTTGTCGATTCGCTCGATCGGGCCACGGCCTTTCTTCCAGGTGGTGTAGGCATCACGTACCAGAACTTTTTCCTGCACGTTTTGGTACACAGCCGGCTGCTCGATCAGCTGGGTCGAGGCCTCTTTGACCAGCACCTGCTCCTCTTTCCAGCCGTACTTGGCCGGGATCACTTTGAGCTGCTGCGAGGCCTCCTGGGCCAGCACGCGCTGCTCGACCCACTCGTAACGGGCCGGCGTAGTCTCTACCCGCTCACCGGCCTCGCGCTTGAGCACGGTCTTGGAGATCGGCTTGTACTGGGGTTCTACGAAGGCGCGTGCGTAACACTCGCCGGGCTTGGCCGACGGTGGTAAAAGGCTGGCGGAGCCGCTCGGCTGGCCTTGCATCGATGTGATGCGCTGATCGCGGTTTGCCACCGACTGCTCCAATTGCGCGACTGAGCTGCGCAGTTCGCTGTTTTCCTGTTCCGCGGTCGCCAGGCGCGAGGCCAGGTCGCCCTTGGGTTGGGTTGATGTACAACCGCCAAGCACAGCCGAGATGGCTGCCGCGGCAACACCGAGTTTCATTTTTCTGTTCATGGCACGTTTTCTCCTCGGGCTCGGTGCAGTCGGCTGGTCGCAACCCTGTTGGGTTGCGCCGACGCCGGATGATTTCTCCGCATCCCAGACGGGCGCTGCAGGCAAGCACGTTTTCGTTGTTATCAAGCGTTCAGCTTGGTCGTGGGTGTTGCAGAGCTGGTTGATTGAAACCACGCGACATCACCCCATACGCAGGGTTCTGAGCACTTGCCGTGCCAGTTCGTGGTCAATTCGCCGGAGGAATGCGTAATGGGCAATAAAAACAGCGGCTTGTGTTTTTATCGACGGGACTTTGTTGGGAATGCGGTGCCTGTGGCTGTGTCGCCGGGTAGCGTGATGCGCGGCGGTTGCAGCACGACTGTCGGGGCTGCCCGACATCCCTGGCACCTGATGTATGGGGGCCTGGCTCGTATGGTGCGCCCGAACCGTCTCAGCAGCGAATGCTCAGACGTAATCGATGCGCACTGAACGCAGGAAGGCGTCGTAGTTCTCGAGTGCGGTGTCGACCGCTGCGGGATCCTGCTTTTCTGCGGCCGCCTCGAGTGCCTGGGCGATATCCCCGAGCCGGCCGAAGCCGTAACTGGCGGCACTGCCGCGAATGCGATGGGCCATGCGCGAAAGCAGGTAGAAGTCGGCGTTGACCTGCAGTTGACGGGCGAACGCCAGATCAGACCAGCGGTTGCTCAGGTACTGCGGGATCAGGTCCGCCAATTCGGCGTCGACTTGGACAGTAGGGGCAGTATTCATCGGCAGCTTCCTGGGTTTGGTCGTATCCCCGAAGCAAACTTCAAGCCAGCCTTTCAGGGTTGGCATCCGCATAAGGTTTCCTAGGGCCTGTCCATACTGCAAACACACCAGCGACGGCGGCCATTTTTTTGCAGGACAAGGCGCAGTGAGCGCTTTGTACTCAGTGTACATGAGCGAATTGCAACGCAGGCCTGCGGGAAAATGGCCCCGTCCCTTCGGGTTGCGCCCCAAAACGGGCCATGCAGTGTTGCTCGTCGTTCGTTTAGAGTCACTAAACATCTCTCCTCGCGCCTTGCCTGACCCGTTTTGGGGCAGCAACGCTTGCGTGTTTGCAGTATGGACAGGCCCTAGTGTCAGCTGTTGCGCTGCCGGAAGTCTTCCGGCCGCAGGCAATGGCGGCTCAGCAGGTTATAAAATTCGGTCCTGTTCCTGCCAGCAATTTTTGCTGCGACGGTGACATTGCCGTTGGTAGCGCGCAGTAGCCCCGCGATATAGCGCCGCTCGAAACCGTTTCTGGCCTCGTCCAGGGTAGGCATCCCGAGGGCTTGATCCTGTAGGGCCTCGATCACGAGCGATTTGGGGATCAGTGTGCTGTTGCTCAGGACCACGCAGCGTTCGACCACGTTTTGAAGCTGGCGGATATTGCCCGGGAAAGGTGCCTGGATGAGTGCCGCCCTGCCCTCTGGTGCAAAACGCCTGGCCGGTTCGTCGCTGCGGTCCGCCAGGCGTTTGAGAAAGAACTCGAGCAGCGCCGGGATATCCTCGGCACGCTGGCGCAGCGGGGGAACATGCAGGGGGACGACATTCAGCCGGTAGTAGAGGTCCTCGCGAAACAGCTTTTGCTCGATCATCTCCGCCAGGTCCTGGTGAGTGGCCGAGATCACTCGCACGTCGATGTTCACCGCATGCAGGCCGCCGACCGGGCGCACGGCAAAGTCCTGCAGTACACGCAGAACCTTGGCCTGCAGAGAGAGTGGCATGTCGCCGATCTCATCCAGAAAAAGCGTGCCACCATCAGCCGCCTGAAACAGGCCCGTATGGCGTGAGGTGGCGCCGGTAAAGGCCCCTTTTTCATGACCGAACAGTTCAGATTCGAGCAACTCACCTGGCAGGGCGCTGCAGTTGATGCTGACAAAAGGCGCCTCTCGCCGGGGGCCAAGCTCATGCACGGCGCGGGCGATCAGTTCCTTGCCTGTGCCGGTCTCGCCGCTGAGCATCACGGTACTGGTTCCCGCGGCGACACGGTGCACCCTGCCGATGAGTTCCTGCATCACGGCCGAACGGTAGACCAGTTGCCCCGCTGAGGTCTTCAGATCGCCGGCCTCGAATGCCGGCGGCGGGGTGATATCGACCGCCTTGGCCACGGCGGACAGGAAGCTTTTTTTGTCGAAGGGTTTTTCCAGGAAGGCGGTGACACCCAGGTGTGCCGCCTCGAGTGCGTCGGGCACCCCGGCCTTTCCGCTCATGATCATGGTTGGCAGCACCGGGTCCTGGCGGTGGATCTCGCTCAGCAGGTGGAGCCCGTTCATGTCATCCATGATCAAGTCGGATATCACCAGATCAGGCCGCGTCTGCTCAAGGCACGCCAGTGCCTCGGCACCGCTGTTGGCACTGTCCACCCCGTAGCCGGACAGGCTGAGCCAGCGGCTGCACAGTGCCAGATGATCGCTGTCGTCATCGACCAGAAGGATCCGGGGCTGCCGGTTTGGCTCAGCGTCGCTGCTCATGCGTGCTCTGATACGCTATTCATGGCGGGACTTTACCGAGTCGCGGCGTTGCCGTCACCGGCATCAGATGCCCGGGGCACCGGCCATCAGTGCCTGGCTTGTGTGATGGAGTACCACAACACCCAGGGTGAGGGTGAAGATCCCCAGACCCGCAGTCAGACCGTTGTGTGCCCAGGTCAGACTTCGTGCCGACCAGCGCAACGGCAGGCTGATGATGACGGCCAGAGCGCTCATGCCGAGGATCGACCCGACACCAAAGATCGCGATATAGGCGAGGCCTTCCCAGAGCGACTGCGCGCTGCCCAGGGCGAACACGATCAATGCTGCCGAACCGGCCATGCCGTGCACCATGCCCACGATCAGCGAACGCAGTGGCAGCTTCTTCGTGTGTCGGTGGTGGTGCGGATCTGCTTCGTGTCTGCCGCCGGCGGCGTGGCTGTGGGCGTGAAAATGGGTCTCGGTGTCGTGGCTGTGGACATGAAAATGCACCCGTTTTCGCCACAGGCGCAGCAGAACGTCCGCCCCCAGCAGGATCAGCATGACACCGACCGCCGATTCGAGCAGCAGTGACACCTGTTCACCGATGATGCCGTCGATCAGCAGCACACTGCCGCCGACGAGGAGCAGTGTGAGGCTATGGCCGAGGCCCCAGGCGGTGCCCTGGCGTGCGGCGTCGCGCAGACTGCTGCCCCGGGTCGTCAGGCTGGCGACTGCGGCAAGATGGTCGGCCTCCATCGCATGCTGCAGGCCGAGGAGAAGGCCGAGTATGAGGATACTGAACATCGATGACTCCGTACCGAGCGCTGAAATTATCTCAGTAAAATCAGGGGGGATACACTGCGATTGGTCAACCGGATCTGCAATTGCGCGGGGTGGATGGCCGAGCGCGGCCGCGCAGGCTCCTAATCTGCCGTTGGCCGGAGCATTCGGGCTGCGCCGATCAGCGCCTGGCCAAGCGCGATTCCGCCATCGTTGCTCGGGACCTGGCTGTGGCTCAGTACCTGCAGCTGCCGAGCCTGCAGGCCCCGCTGAACGGCTGCGAACAAAGTCCGGTTCTGAAATACGCCACCCGACAGAGCCACGTTATCCAGACTGTGCTCCGCGCACAGTTGCCCGGCACAGCCGCAGATGGCAGCGGCCAGGCCGTTGTGAAAGCGTGCGGCTATGCGCGCTTTATCGACACCAGCGGCGAGGTCGTCGAGCAGGGCGCTCCACATCGGGGCGACCTGGATGACACGGTCCCGCATTTCCAGCGGGTAGCCGAGCGGCTCGTCACCGGCCCCGCGGGCCAGCTGTTCCAGCTCGATCGCGGCCTGACCCTCGTAGCTGATCCGCTCGCGGCGCACACCCAGCGCGGCGGCAACGGCGTCGAACAATCGACCGCAGGAGCTGCTGAGTGGCGAATTGAGTTCGCGACGGAGCATCTGCTCGAATGTTTGCAGGGGGCGGGCCTGTAGCCAGTTGGTCAACTCCAGTGAAGGCCAGCGCTGGCATACCTGTTCCCAGCCGATCTGGGTGCTCAGGTGCGCCCAGGTGTTGCGCCAGGGTTCGAGCAGGGCGCGGGTGCCGCCGGGAAGCGGCACCGGTTGCAGATGGGCGAGGCGTTCGAACCCCTGGTAGTCGGCACGCAGAAATTCGCCGCCCCACAGCGTGCCGTCGCTCCCCATGCCGAGGCCGTCGAGTGCGACGCCCAGCACGGGTCCCGCTTCCCTCGGCCTGCCGTTGTCGGCCATTACGCTGGCGATATGCGCATGGTGATGCTGCACGGCGTGTAGTTCGAGCCCATCGCGCCCGGCCCAGTCGTGGCCAAAGCGCGTGCATCGATAGTCCGGGTGCAGGTCGACAACGAGCGCCTGCGGTTGGTGTTGATACAGGTTGCGGTACAAAGCGAGGCTGCGTTCCCAGGCATCACTGGTCCGTGCATCCTCGAGATCCCCGATGTGCTGGGAAACGATTGCCTGACCGTCGCGGATCAGGCAGAAGGTGTTTTTCAGCTCGGCACCCAGTGCGAGCAGCGCCGGCGCGCGCTCAAAACCGGAAGGCAGCGGGAGAGGGGTGGGCGCATAGCCGCGCGCGCGACGGATCAGGCGTTCCCTGCCGGCATCGACGCGAACGACCGAGTCGTCCACCCGGTTGACGATCTCGCGGTTATGCAGCAGCCAGTAGTCGGCGATCTCATGCAGGCGATGGCCCGCATCACGATTGTCGGTGCACTGGGGTTCGTCAGAGCGGTTGCCGCTGGTCATCACCAGCGGGTAACCGGGCCGGGTCCGCTGCCAGTCATCCAGCAGCACGTGGTGCAGTGGACTGTAGGGCAGCATGAAGCCGAGCATGCCCTGATTCGGCGCGAGCTCCGCTGCCAGTGCCGGTCCGTCGTCCCTGCGCTCGGCCAGAACGACCGGCGCGGCGGCGCTCGCCAGAAGTTGCCGCTCCCGGTCGCCGAGCCACACGAAGCGCTCCACATCAGGGATGCCGGCAGCCATCAGGGCGAAAGGTTTGTCGTCACGCCGCTTTCGTCGGCGAAGGGTCGCAACGGTATCGGGATCTGCGGCATCACAGGCCAGATGAAAGCCGCCGATGCCTTTTATCGCGACAATGTGGCCTTGCGCGAGCAGCGCCGCGGCGAGAGCAATGGCATCTTGCGCTCCATGATCTGAGGGGGGCAGTTCGCGCCCGGAGGCGTCCTCCAGCCATACCCTGGGGCCGCATTCGGGGCAGGCATTGGGTTGGGCATGGAATCGGCGGTTGGCTGGATCTTCGTATTCGGCCTGGCATTGCGGGCATTGGCGGAATGCGGCCATGCTGGTGTTGGCCCGGTCGTAAGGGATGCCGCGCACGATCGACAGGCGCGGACCGCAGTGGGTGCAGTTGGTGAAGGGATAACGTGAGCGGCGGTCGTCAGGATCGAAGACCTCGGCCAGGCATTCGGGGCAGGTGGCGGCATCGGCGATGATGCCGGTATGGATTGCCGTTGCCCGGCTTGCCTGGATCTCGAACGCTGCGTTGTCGGGGGCGGTTGTGTTCGTGACTTCGCGTTCCATCGAGTCAATGCGCGCCAAGGGCGGGCATTGGGCGACGATCTCGGCGCACAGGCGATCCAGTTCGTCTTGGGCTCCCCAGGCGTTGACCAACACACCCTCTCCGTCGTTGATGACATGGCCGCGGACCCCGGTAGCCCGGGCCACGCGCCAGACCATGGGGCGAAAGCCGACGCCCTGCACCAGTCCCCGAATTCTTATGCGCTCACCGGCCATGGCCCTGAAAACCCCTGAATAAACCGGGACCAAAACGGATGCGACTCCGTTTCCGTCGTTCTACCCGTTTCAATCGCATGTAATCGCGCCTTTGGCAATGGAAAGTCAACCGCTGCCGGCGAGCTGGCCGGGTTGGCTGGTGTTTCCCGGGCGACGGATTCCGGAATATGAATGGTGTGACTGGCCGCGCACAAATAGAAGAGATAGAAAAAATTAATACCCACATCAAAATTGGATGTCTATAGTTAGGGTGTGATTGGTGCGCCGCAATAAATGCGGCGTCAGACCGCTATGCGCACCGGCAATTTAAAACAACTCAATCTGAAGGAGAATGGCGATGCCACTCGCAGTAACGACCCATGCACAGGGTGCAGGGGTCACAGCGCTTCCGCTGGACGATGAAGGTTTCCTGCTCGACCGCAGGGTTTGGAATCGCGCCCTGGCGCAACAGATCGCAGACAATGGCGGTATCGGCCAGCTGGGGGAGACCCACTGGCTGCTCATCGAATTTGTCCGTGACAGATATTTCAGGCTCGGCGCCATGCCGCCGATGCGCAACATGTGCCGCAAGCTCGGGGTGGATCGTGACGCCGTGCAGAAGGCTTTCGGCAGCTGCCGTAATCTCTGGCAGATCGCGGGGCTCCCGAATCCGGGCGGTGAGGCGATCGCCTACATGGGCTGATCAGGCGGGCTTGGTAAAGCAGGCGCCGTGCCGGGGGCAACTCCGGCGCGGCGTTTTTCATTCCACGACCCGGTTGATCAGCAGTTGCACGCTCTCGGGCGGGTTGCCGCTGTCTACGACCACGTCGTTGGCCGCGAGATCACCAGGCTTGCTTCCGGCCTGGCCGCTTTTGGATATCCTGGCGCTCACCTTGACGCGCGGGAACGAAGACAGCTTCATCGCCGGCATCATCGCCATGGCGTCGGTCAGTGTCACCTTGATCGGCAGATCGCTGACCTGTTGTCTCGCCACCGCCAGTGGCATGGGTGGTCCGCTCTCGGCACGCGCCAGTACGAACAAGGTATCCGTGGGAGACGCCTGTTCCATCAGGGAGGGCGCAAGGGCGACCTCCACCACGATGGCGGCGCCTTCCGTGTCGGCCGTATCTGTTGGTGCTCCTGCCGGCGCTGCGGCGGGCGCGGCCACGGCTGCTTGGGGTGCGGTGCTCATGATCGGTGGCAGAGAGGCCAGGGTGGTCGGCACCTTGCCGCCCGCCTGCGAGATCATCTGGCCGAGTTCGTTCTGCATGGCCGGCTCCCCGTCCAGCAGCGGATAGGCGCGCTGCCAGAAACCCAGTGCGGCTGCATTGTCGCCCCGGTCAGAGGCTGCATTGCCCAACAGCCACAGGGCGGTGACGCTATCGGGATCCAGCTGCAATGCCTTTTCCAGCAATTCGATGGCGCGCGCGCCGACGCGGCGATCATTCTGCATGGTCATGGCGTCTGCCAGAGACAGCAGGCCGGCGGTTTCGTCCGGCAGCAGTCTGACGACATTTTCGAAGGCGTTGACGGCCTGCGTGTAATTCTGCAGGCGCATATAGGTACGGCCAAGCAGGAACCAGCCTTCGGCATTGTCGGGGTCCTGTTCCATGCGGTTGCGCAGCTTTTCGACCAGCTCACTCACCGGCGGCATCTCGCCGTTGGCCCGTGACCGGCGGCGACCTGGCTGGCTCCCGGGCGGCTTTCGATCAGGTGTGGTGATCCGATCTGCAGATAAACGGGGACGGTGATCAGCGGGATCAGAACCGCAGCCGCGAACAGCGCCCAGCGCCCGCCGCTGCGCGCTGCCGGTGCTGGCCTCGCCGTGCCTTCGAGGTCCTGGGCCAGGGCGAGTTCCAGATCCTGCCTGGCCTGGGCGAACTCCTCATCCGAGAGACCTCCGGCCTCTTTTTCCTTGACCAGGTCGGCAAGGCGCTCGCGCGCAATCTCGACGTTGAATCGCTCGGTTGCGTCCGAGCTGGCAGCGTGACGCCGCAGCAGGGTCGGCGCGAGAAGGGCCAGTGCCACCACGATCATGGTGGCAGAGATAATCCAGAAAACGGTCATACTTCTCTCTTGTCGCTTTTCAACAGGTTTGCAGCGGCCTTGAGAGTGGCGTCATCGACGTTGACACCCTGCTCGGCGCGGCGCCGGCGGATGGTGCGGATCAGGAGGCTGACTCCGATCAGCAGGATGATGAACGGGCCGATCCAAAGCAGCAGGGTGCTGCTGTTGAGCGGCGGCCGGTAGAGCACGAAATCGCCGTAACGCTGCACCATAAAGGCGGCGATCTCCTTTTCGGTCTTGTCCTTGCTGACCATCTCGTAGGTCTTGCGGCGCAGGTCGACGGCCAGTTCAGCATTCGAATCGGCCAGGTTCTGGTTCTGACATACCAGGCAGCGCAATTCGGCGATCAGTTTGTTGTAGCGTGCCTCGTGCTCGGGGGTGTCAAAGCTCAGGACCTCGACCTTGGCCTGAGCGGTAAAGGCCAGCAGCAGGCAGACCATGCCTATGAGTAGACGCCCGCGTTTCATGAGGCGCTCCCTTCCGCGTTGAAATAAGACTGGAATTTCTCTCTCCATACCTGCGAGTTCATTGCCCCCGTGTGTTTCACGCGGACGACGCCCTCGGCGTCGATCAGGAAGGTCTCGGGTGCGCCGTACACGCCCCAGTCGATCACCGCATTGCTGTTGGGGTCGAAGGCGATCTGTGCGAAGGGGTTGCCCAACCGCGCCAGCATGGCCTTGGCCTCGGCCGCGTCGTCGCGCCAGTTGATGCCGACGATCGGCACCTGCTTGCGTTTGGCGAGGTGGATCAGGTACTCGTGCTCCTTCCAGCATTCCGGGCACCAGGTGCCCCAGACGTTGAGCAGCCAGACCTTGCCGGCCATGTTGGACGGACTGACGGTTTTCGAAGGATCCAGCAGGTCGGGCAGGGCGAACTCGGGGGCCGCGCGGCCGATAAACTGGGTGGGCACATCGCGCGGGTTGTATTCCCCCTGGTTCATCTTTCCAAGCACAAACCAGAACAGGCCGGCCAGGGCCAGAAAACCCGCCAGGGGGACGATCGCCCGGTTCATGCCGCAGCCCCTGCAGCTATCCGCATCGGCCTGGCGGGCGCGCCGCGCCAGGGTCCGATAGCGGCTGTCGGTGGCCGCCAGGCCGGCGCCGAGTGCCATCATCAGGCCGGCCAGCCACAGCCAGCGCACGAAGGGCTTGTGGTAGATACGCAGGCTCCAGTTGCCTTTGCCCAGATCCTCACCCAGGGCGACGAACAGGTCACGGGTCAGGCCGGCATCGATCGCCGCCTCGGTCATCGGCATGGTCTGCACCAGGTAGATCCGTTTTTCAGGACGCATCTCGGCGATCACTTCACCGTCCTTCCTGGCCACCAGATCACCGCGGTAGGCGGTGTAGTTCGGCCCTTTGGTGGCCTTCACGCCGCGGAACTCAAAGCTGTAGCCGCCCATCTCGTAGGTCTCGCCCGGTGCCAGACTCACGTCCTTCTCGGTCGAGTAGATGGAGGTCAGGGTGACGCCGACGATGAATACGGCGATGCTGAGGTGACCCAGCACCATGCCCCAGAAGCCGCGCGGTATGTGGCGCCAGTTCTTGTGCGGTCCGATTCGTTCGCGTACCGCGACCACGGTGGATGCGGTCACCCAGATGGCCAGCACCATGCCGAATGCCGCCTGCCAGACGAATGTCGGTGTCAGCAGCATCGGGTAGGCGATACCGATCACCAGGGCAAGGAAAAACGGTATCCGCAGCCTGGGCCAGAGGTTCTCGAAAGTGTCGCGCTTCCAGCGCGCCAGCGCTCCGATTCCGACCAGCATCGCCAGCGGCGCGGTCAGGGGTATGAACACGCTGTTGAAGTAGGGTGGTCCGACCGAGATCTTGCCCAGGCCCAGTGCGTCCACGCCCAGTGGATACAGGGTGCCGAGCAGGATGCTGGCCGCTGCGACCACCAGCAGGACATTGTTCAGCAGCAGTCCGGTCTCGCGCGAGAGCAGGTCGAAGCGGACCGAGCTCTTTATCTGGTTGGCACGGACCGCATAAAGGGCCAGCGAGGAACCGACCACCGCCATCAGGAACATCAGGATGAACACGCCGCGTTCGGGGTCCGAGGCGAAGGCATGCACCGAGGTCAGCACGCCCGACCGGACCAGAAAGGTGCCCAGCAGGCTGAGCGAAAAGGTGAAGATCGCCAGCAGCGTGGTCCAGGCCTTGAAAGCACCGCGTTTCTCGGTCACCGCGAGCGAATGCATCAGCGCGGTACCGACCAGCCAGGGCATGAACGAGGCATTCTCGACCGGATCCCAGAACCACCAGCCGCCCCAGCCGAGCTCGTAGTAGGCCCACCAGCTGCCAAGCGTGATCCCGATGGTGAGACACAGCCAGGCGAAGTTGGTCCAGGGGCGCGACCAGCGCGCCCAGGCGGCATCCAGGCGGCCGCCGAGCATGGCGGCAACGGCGAAGGCGAAGGGCACGGCAAAGCCGACGTAACCCATGTACAGCATCGGCGGATGGATGATCAGGCCGAAGTCCTGCAGAAGCGGATTGAGATCACGACCCTCGGCCGGCGGCATCGCCAGCCGATCGAAGGGGTTGGAGGTCATCAGCATGAACAGCAGGAAGCCGATGGCGATCAGGCCGAGCACGCCGACCACGCGGGCGATCATCACCAGTGGGATGCTGCGGCTGAAAACGGTTACGGCACCGGTCCACAGGGACAGGGTCAGGGCCCACAGCAGCAGCGAACCCTCGTGGCCGCCCCAGACGGCCGAAAACAGGTACTGGGTCGGCAGTTGGGTATTCGAGTTGTGCGCGACATAGGCGACGCTGAAGTCGTGGGTCAGGAAGCTGTAGGTCAGCAGTGCGAACGCGATGAACACGAACAACAGCTGCAGGCGTGCCGCCGGGTAGGCCAGCATCATCCAGCTGGTGATGCCGCGCTGCGCGCCGACCAGGGGAAAAACCGCCTGGACGACTGAAGCCGCGATCAGCGACTGCAGGCGTGCGGCCGGGTAGGCCAGCATCATCCAGCTGGTGATCCCGCGTTGCGCGCCGACCAGGGGAAAAACCGCCTGGACGACTGAGAGCGCCAGGGCGATCAGGAGTGCGATTTGACCGAGTTCAGGGATCACTGAGAATTGCCTCCGGGGTGTGGCCCGTCGATGCTCTTGCCGGCACTTTCCAGTGCCGCCGCGACCTCCGGCGGCATGTAGGTTTCATCGTGCTTCGCCAGCACCTCTTCGGCCACGAACACATTGTCGGGCCCCATCCGGCCCTGGGCGATAACACCCTGACCCTCGGCAAACAGGTCGGGCAGGATACCGCTGTAGGCGACGGTGACGCTCTTGGCCATGTCGGTAACGACGAAATTTACCTTCAGCTCGCCCTCTTCGCGTTTGACACTGCCGGCCTCGACCAGGCCGCCGAGACGGAAGATGTGGTTTTCGGGTGCCTTGCCTTCGGCGACCTCTGTCGGTGAGAAGAAATACGACAGGTTGCCCTCCAGGGCATTGAGGACCAGGTAGGTCGCCAGCCCGAGGGCGGCCAAACCGACGATGACGATACCGAAACGCTTGTGTCTGGCTTTCATTGATTAACCTCTTGTTCGATTCTCGCCATGCGCGCAATCCGCTTCCTGATGTTCCTGGAGCGTCCGCGCAACAACAGGGGTTCAGCGATCATGAACAGCGCGGTGACGCCGAAAGAGCCCCAGACGTAAAGGCCGTAACCGCCCATGTGGAAGAATTCCGCCATCTCAGCTCTCCCCGCGAACCAGGTCGCGAACCCAGTTGGACGACCGCTCGCGTTCCAGAATGATGCTGCGCACCCGGACCATGGCGATCGCGATCGAGTAGGCCCAGAAGCCGAGCGTCATGATCAGCATGGTGATCAACATCGTTTCGTCCATGGTGGTCTCGCTGCTCATCTTGATAGTCGATCCCTGGTGCAGGGTGTTCCACCACTTAACCGAGTAATAAATGATCGGTATGTTGACCACGCCGACCAGTAGCAGGATAGCGCTGGCGCGGTCACCGCGACGCGGGTCGTCTATTGCCGATCGCAGCGCCATATAACCCAGATACAAAAACAGCAGGATAAGTTCCGAGGTGATGCGCGCATCCCATACCCACCAGGTGCCCCACATCGGCTTGCCCCAGAAAGAACCGGTCCAGAGCGACAGGAAGGCAAACATGGCGCCGGTCGGTGCGATGGCCTGCGCCATCATGGCCGAAAGCCGGGTATTGAATACCAAACCCAGTGCTGCCCAGCCGGCCATCACCACGTACAGGAACATGGACATCCAGGATGCGGGGACATGCACGAAGATGATCCGGTAGCCCTCACCCTGCTTGTAGTCGGTCGGAGCGACGAAAAAGCTCATGTACAGGCCGATCGCGATCAGGATGATGGCGATCACGGTCGAAACCCACGCAATCTTGCTGGCCAGTGGATAGAAGGTCGCGGGCGATGAGAATTTGAACCAATTTATAAAACGGGAAGACATCTTGCCTCGGATTATGTCTGTCTGTCGGATCCTGGGTCCGTGATACCGGTCACCAGGCGCCAAGAATTACGGAGCCGCTCATTGTGCCCGGAATTTTTCCGAATTCCTTGATCTGGCTGGAATTTGACGACGATTCCAGGACAATCGGGCATGGTCGGGCGCGTCGGGCCGTAGAGCCTACCGGACTCACCAGACAGGCGCAAAGCCCCATGCGGTGCGCGATGTCTGGACCGGTCCTAGTCTTCCGCCACCCGGAGCGCGGCGGCGGTGGCCAGAGGCGTCAGCACCAGGCTGCCGACCAGGATCGCGGCCAGCATCGACAGATGCGATTGCCCGCCGAGGCCCGAGACGGTGGCCTCGACGGCGCCGGCGCCGAAGATCAGTACCGGGATGTACAGGGGCAGGACCAGCAACGCCAGCAGGACCCCCCCGGAGCGCAGGCCCAGGGTCAGTGCGGCACCGATGGCGCCGATCAGGCTGAGCGTCGGGGTGCCCAGCAACAGGGAAACGATCAGGGTCTGCAGTGCGTCCCAGGACAGATCGAACTGCAGCCCGAGCAGGGGCGCCATCAATACCAGGGGTACACCGCTTACCAGCCAATGGGCCAGCACCTTGCCGGCCACCAGCAACGCCACAGGCTGCGGCGTCAGCAGCATCTGTTCCAGGGTGCCGTCACGGTGGTCGGCCGAAAAGATCTGTTCCAGTGCCAGCATGGAGGCCAGCAGCGCACCGACCCAGACGATGCCGGGGGCGATCAGGCGCAGCGTGTTCGGCTCGGGCCCGATGCCCAGTGGAAACAGGCTGACCACGATGGCGAAAAAGATCAGGGTGGTGAAGACGTCCGCGCGGCGGCGCATGGCTATCGTCAGGTCACGCCGCATGATCCAGAAAAGCGGTTCAAGCATGCATCTGCCCCAGGGTGACGGTGCGGGTGTGTTCACCGATCATGGCCACCTCCTGGTGGGTGGTGATGATGGCCATACCGCCGTTCTCCACGTGGCGGCGAATCACTTCCTGCAGCAATTTCACCGCGGCAACGTCGAGGGCGGTAAAGGGTTCGTCCAGGATCCACACCCGGGCGTCATTGGCCAGCAGGCGGGCGAGGGCAACACGTCTTTTCTGGCCTTGGGACAGATGCTTGCTGGGCAGATCTTCATGACCCTTGAGACCGATTTCTCCCAATACTTCCCAGGCGCGCGAGTCCGGCAGGCGAAATCCGTCCAGAGTGGCCGCGATGCGCAGATTCTCGACCGCGCTGAGGTCACCCTTAATGCCATTGAGGTGGCCCAGGTAGAGAAGGTGGCGTGAATACTCTTCGCGCAGGCTGCGAATATTCTTCCCATTCCAGCGGATTTCCCCGGATTCCGGGAGCAGCAGGCCGGCCAGTGCGCGCAGCAGTGTGGTCTTGCCGCTGCCATTTTGCCCTTTCAGGTGCAAGAGTTCGCCGGCACCAACCTCAAAACTGAGATCGCGAAACAGTACGCGGTCACCGCGCACGCAGCTCAGTGCATCAATCTGCAACGCAGGCTGGATTGTGCCGTCCGACATTGGTCTGGAAACCCGTTACGCAAAGGCGGCAAGTCTACACGAACGTTCGAATTCCCGGTGTTGCGGCGACAAACCGCGGGCTCGGTGCGGGAACTTGTGCCCAACGTGGGTGCAAACTCGATTATGCTGCCGCGACGGTCGCGAGTGGCCCGTTTTGCCGGTCGGCGACTCAGGCCGGCAGACCGACCGGGCTGCAAATTCAGGATCGACAGGAGGCGGGGGATCGGTGGTAAACAACAAGCTGACGCAGATACGCGCGGCACCGACCAAATGCGCGAGTTGCCCGATACGCGAGAAGGCACTGTTTCAGGTGATCGCAGAAGATTATCTGCACGATGCCGAGTCGCGCCGGACTGCCCAGTATCGACTGTCTGCGCGCAGCCACCTGTATCAGGAGAGGACCCCTGCGACCATGGCATACACCCTGTTCGAGGGTTGGTTGCTGCTCTACCGCACGCACTCCGACGGCAGCCGACAAGGCCTGCGGGTTGCCCTGCCAGGTGATTTCGTCGGCTACGCTCCACTGATAGCCTCGTCATACAGCCACGGCGCCCTGGCTGTCAGTGACGTCACCGTGTGTGGTTTCCGCCAGGCGGACCTGCACTCCATGATCGACAAGCATGCCGATATCGCGCGCCAGATAACTAAGATCCAGGCGAGCTACCTCGCCATCTGTGAATCCAACGTGCTTGGTCTCGGTCGCAAATCAGCGGAACAACGCATAGCGCACGCCATCGCTGATCTCTATCACCGCCTCGACCAGCGTGCCGAGGTCGATACCCGCGCCCACAGCATGCCCTTCCCCCTGACCCAGGAGATGCTGGGCGAGTTGACCGGCCTTACCCCGGTGCACACCAATCGCGTTTTGCGCAGGTTGCGGACGGACGGGGTCATTGCGTGCGAGCGCCAGCGCGTTGAGATCCTGGACCTGCCACGCCTGCTCGAACTGGCCGAATACCCGACCAATTTTGCCGGCTGATTGTTTCAGCAGTACCCCCGCCACACCCAAGCCGTTATAATCGCCCGACATTTTTTCCGGGCCGAGCCCGGTAGACCGTTGATTTTCTTAGGAGCGACTACCGTGTCCGCACACAACGACACCGCCTTTTTGCGCATGTTCATCATGATCCTGGGGGCGCTCGTCGCCTTTACCGTCATCATCATGATCCTCGCCAACCTGATTATCGGTTCGGTGGAAGAAGAGCGCGGCGAAGATCCGCGGATGCGCGCAATGGTCCTCGAGCGGATCAAGCCGGTGGGGACAGTAAACGTGGCCGCCGCCGACGCAGCACCTGCAGCGCCCATGAGCGGTGCCGAGGTGGTTGCCGCGGCGTGTAACTCCTGTCATATCGCCGGTGTCCTGGAGGCCCCCAAGATCGGAGACAAGGCGGCCTGGTCACAGCGCATGGTGGCTGCGGGTGGCGTCGACGGCCTGACCGCAAGCGCGATAAAGGGCAAGGGCGGTATGCCCCCGAAGGGCGGAGCCATGGTCAGTGATGGCGAGATCCGTGCCGCGGTCGAGGAAATGCTGTCCAAGAGCGGTGTGGATGCCAGTGCCGCGGCCCCGGCTCCGGACCCGACAGGTCCTGTTGCCGCGGTGCAGGAGATGGCCGCTGGTGCGGCCGACGCTGCCAAGTCCATGGCGGCAGCAGTTATGCCGGCACCGGCACCTGCACCAGCTCCCGCTCCGGCAGCTGCACCTGCACCTGCAGAGCAGCAGGCTGCCCCTGCGGCCGATCTGGCGAAGGGAAAGGCGGTCTACGACGCGGCCTGTTTCGTCTGTCACACGACCGGTGCCGCGGGCGCCCCGAAGCTGGGTGACAAGGCGCTCTGGGCCCCGCGTATCGCGCAGGGCATGGAGACGCTGCAGATGAATTCGCTGCGCGGCAAGGGCGCGATGCCACCCAAGGGGGGGCGTATGGACATCCCCGATGCGGACGTGCTGGCCGCGGTGGCCTATATGGTGAGCGAGGGGGAATAACGTTCGGGAACGAGGAACGAGGAACGAGGAACGAGGGGCAGAATGCTTGGGCATCCGGGAAATACTCGGAGACCTCGAACCTCGAACCTCGAACCTCGAACCTCGAACCTCGAACCTCGAACCTCGAACCTCGAACCTCGAACCTCGAACCTCGAACCTCGAACCTCGAACCTCGAACCTCGAACCTCGAACCTCGAACCTCGAACCTCAGTTCGCCAGCATCGCCTTGAGGCTGGCCAGCTTGGCCTTTCCCCGGGCCTGTTTTTCTTCATCTGACAGGCTTGCACCCCGTCCCTCCCAGCTGAGGTCGTCTCGCCGGCAGTTCCTGCAGAAAACGGCTGGGTTCGCAGCGCAGTAGTTCACCGCCGCGGCGGCGGCGTTCTGCGCAAGTCATCACCAGGGTTTGCTGCGCACGCGTCAGGCCCACATAGGCCAGCCGGCGCTCCTCGGCAATGTTGTCTTCCTCGATACTGCTGCGGTGCGGCAACAGCTCTTCTTCCATGCCGACCAGAAAGACATGGGGAAACTCCAGTCCCTTGGCGCCGTGCAGGGTCATCAGCACCACGCGGTCACCGCTGTCCTCTTCGTCCTGGCGCTCGATGATGTCCATCAGTGCAAGATGGTTCACCATCTGTGCCAGTGATTCGCCCTTGTGCTCGTCATCCTGCAGTTTCTCCAGCCAGCCGACCAGATCTTCCACGTTTTCCCAGCGCCGCTCGGCGACCTTGTCGCTGCTGCTGGTCTGGTTCAGCCAGTCGCGAAAATCGATATCACGCAGGATCTGGTGCACGGTGTCCAGCGCCGGGCCGGACTCGCTGGCGCGGGCCAGATTGCTCAGCCATGAGGCAAACTCGCGCAGACGCGAAAGCGGCCGTGACTGCATGTTCTCGGCCAGGCCGAGTTCGTCGATCGCGTTGAGCAGGGAGCAGTGTCTGGTGGCTGCATAGGCGGAAAGCTTTTCCAGCGTGCCGGTACCGATCTCTCGTCGAGGTGTATTGATGACCCGCAGGAAAGCGCTGTCATCATCCGGATTGGTCAGGAGGCGCAGATAGGCCATCACATCCTTGACCTCGCTGCGGGCGAAGAACGAGGTCCCGCCGCTGAGGAAATACGGCACATTCTGCATGCGCAGGGCTTTCTCGAACGGTCGCGCCTGATGGTTGCCGCGATAAAGGATGGCATAGTGGCTGTAGGGGGAACTGGTGTTGAACCTGTGATGCACGATCTCGCTGATCACTCGTTCCGCCTCGTCCTCTTCATCCTTGCAGTTCACGACGCGCAGCAGATCGCCCGGTCCAAGCTTGCTCCAGAGTTTTTTCTCGAACACATGTTCATTGTTGGCGATCAGGGTGTTTGCCGCATGCAGGATGCGTCTGGTGGAGCGGTAGTTCTGTTCAAGTTTGATCACATGCAGGCGCGGGTAGTCTTCACGCAGGCGGATCAGATTTTCCGGGCGCGCTCCGCGCCAGGCATAGATCGACTGATCGTCGTCGCCGACCACTGTCAGCGCGCCGCGTACCCCAACGAGCAGTTTGACCAGTTCATATTGGGCGCCATTGGTGTCCTGGTACTCGTCGACCAGGAGATAACGAATCCGATTCTGCCAGCGCTCACGCAAGGCCGGATCATCACGCAGCAGGGTCACCGGCAACAGGATCAGGTCGTCGAAATCGACCGCGTTATAGACACGCAGTGCCCGCTGGTAAGCGCCGTACAGTGCGGCATAGAACGTGTCGAAATCGTCGTCAGCGGTGCTTGGTGCGGTGTCGGGATCGATCAGGTCGTTCTTCCAGGTCGAGATCTGCCAGCGTGCCCGCCGCAGCGTTTCCCTGTCGGCCTCGTTCTTTTTCGACAGCTCGCGTAGCAGCTGTTCGACATCCTGTTCGTCGAAGATGCTGAAACCCGGACGCAAACCTGCGGCCTTGAGCTCGCGCCGCAGGATGTTGAGGCCCAGGGTGTGAAAGGTGGATACGGTCAGGCCGCGACCGCTTTCCGGACCGAGCAGTCTGCCGACACGCGCCTTCATTTCGCGCGCCGCCTTGTTGGTGAAGGTGACGGCCGTGATGTGGCGCGCAGCAAGGCCGGCGTTGTCGATCAGGTGCGCGATCTTTGCTGTGATCACGCGTGTCTTGCCGGAGCCTGCGCCTGCCAACACCAAAAGCGGCCCGTCGAGGTGACGAACCGCCTCGCCCTGTCTCTTGTTGAGGTCGTTCATGCGGCGGGGTTCAGACGTCCTCACCAAACAGCGGGCGTTTGACCCGGTAAAGGGCGGAGATGTCTTCATCGCCGTGGCCGTCCGCCATCAGGCGCTCGTAGTCGACCAGGGTCATTTCGACCATCGGCAGCCGGACATCATCGCTTGCGAGCATCGCCTGACAGATCTTCAGGTCCTTGTGGTGCAGCGCGACCCGGAAACCCGGATCGAACACGCCCCGGGTCATGCTGCATCCGCGATGTTCCACGAACCAGTTGCCGGCCGCCCCGCTGCTGACCACGTCGACTGCCTTGTCCATGTCGAGGCCCTGGTGCTGGCCGAACGCCAGTGCCTCGGTCACCGCCTGGTTGATGCCCGCGCACATGATCTGGTTGACCGCCTTGGTTGCCTGTCCGCTACCCACCGCGCCCATGTGCACAACCTTGCGGCTGATGCTCTCCAACACCGGTATGAGCTGCTGCAAGACGGCATCGTCGCCACCGACCATCATGACCATCGTGCCTTTTTCAGCACCTTCCTTGCCGCCGGATACCGGGGCGTCGAGAAAATGAATGCCATGGGCCTCCAGCCGCGCGGACACCTGACGTGCGGTTTCGATGCTGACGGTGGAGGTGTCCAGCACCACGCTGCCCGCCGTCATTACTCTGCTCAGCCGCTCCACCACCTGCAGAAGGTCGGTGTCCGCTGACACGGATGTGATCACCAGGTCGGCCTGGGCGGCCGCATTCTCGAGTGAGTCCGCCAGGGCGAACCCATGTTGCCCGGCAGCCGCCTGCGCGCGTTCGGGCGAACGATTCCAGGCATGGCTCAGATGGCCTGCACGGAACAGATTGCCGGCAATACCGGCGCCCATGGCGCCGAGGCCGATTACGGTGGTTTTCATGCGTTGGAACCTCTGATCTGAAGTTGATGCCGGTGGGGCCTGGCCCGGCGAAGCACAATCGTACCCATGGACAGCACAGGGGCCAAGCTGTGATTACCCCGATCAGCGAGTGGCAGGTTTATTCTGTGCCATAGTTGACCGTCTGGCGGATGTTATTGAGGGTGAGGCATCACATGAACGACGTGGTGGGAACCAGAATCGACAAAAGTGTCGCGGAGGCCCAATTGCAGCGGGAATCCTGGCGGATCTTCCAGATCATGGCCGAGTTCGTCGAGGGATTTGAAAAGCTCTGCCTGATACGGCCGTCGGTGAGCATGTTTGGTTCGGCGCGCAGCGCGCCCGACGACCCCTGGTATCTCAAGGCCGAACAGACCGCGCGACTGTTGTCGGATGCCGGATTCTCGGTCGTGAGCGGTGGCGGGCCGGGGATCATGGAGGCTGCGAACAAGGGCGGGCACGCCGGCAAATCGCCGAGTATCGGCGTCAATATCGAATTGCCGCGCGAGCAGCGGGCCAACGAATTTCAGGATATTTCGTTACATTTCAGGCATTTCTTCGCGCGCAAGGTGATGTTCGTTAAGTATGCTTCGGCCTATGTGGTTCTGCCGGGCGGATTCGGTACCCTGGACGAGCTGGTCGAAATTCTGACGCTCATCCAGACCGGAAAGACGCGGCGTATCCCGATTATTCTGGTCGGCGCCGATTTCTGGTCCGGCCTGCTCGACTGGTTCCGCGATACCCTGATCAGGGCCGGCAACATCAGTCCCGAGGATATGGATCTGATGCAGGTCTGCGATCAGCCGGAAGACATCGTAAAGGCTATCTTTCAACACTATGAGACCAGGAGTATCGAGCCCTCGGCGGCCGAACAGGAGATTCTCCTGGAGCTCTGAGCCTGCTATTAATCCGGCCACCTGATATATATCGGGTGGCCGGGTTAATAACCGGGCCTCGTGTCTGCCCGCCGCCCTGTGGCAAACTGGGGCCGAAGTGGTATTCAATTATCGGAATCAGGAGTGGGTCTGTTGTCGCGTGAAACTGGAAAGACGGGAAAGTGGCTTATTGCGACCGGCCTGATGGTGCTGGCCGGTGCTGCGATGGCGGAGGACGGCAGGCAGGCAGTCCAGGCTCCGCCGCCCCCGCCGCCGTTGCAGTCCGGTCAGGCACTCGAGCCCCAGGTCACGATCCGGCGCACGGAGCGTGAGGTCGTTTACGAGTACCGGCAAAACGGTCAGCTGGTATTGGTTCGCGTACAGCCTGCGGTCGGCCCGCCGTATCACTTTGTCGATGCAAATGGTGACGGCACACTGGAATATCGGCCGGGCGAGCCGGTCCGGAACAACATCAACCAGTGGGTCCTGAAGCGCTGGTAGACAGATCGGGCGGGGCGGGCGCGGAAATCGTTCCGTTCAGGTCTTGCTCAAGGCCGCAAGCAGACAGCGCAGGGCCTGGCCGCGGTGACTGAGTTCATTCTTGCGCTCGGCCGATAGTTCGGCTGCGCTGCAGCCCTCTTCCGGTACGAAGAACAATGGGTCGTAACCAAACCCCTCCTCACCGCGCACGCTGGTCAGGATCCTGCCTTCCCAGGTGCCCTGACAGATGATCGGTGTGGGGTCGTCTGCATGCCGAAGGTATACCAGGAGGCATTGGAAGCGCGCTCCGCGCTGTTCTTTCTCCACCCCTGAGAGTGCCTGCAGGAGCTTCATGTTGTTGGCGGCGCTGCCGCCTTCGCCTGCGTAGCGCGCGGAGTAGATCCCCGGTGCGCCGTTGAGAAAATCGACCTCGAGTCCCGAATCGTCTGCAATCGCCGGCAGATCGGTATGAGCAGCGGCATTGCGCGCCTTGAGAATGGCGTTTTCCACGAAGGTGAGCCCGGTCTCATCTGCATCGGGCACCGCAAAATCAGATTGCGGTACGACGGTCATGTCGCGATCTGCGAGCAGTTCGCTGAACTCTCTCACCTTGCCTTTGTTGCTGCTGGCAAGGACAACGCGCTGGGTCATTCTCTGGGCTCCTGAAACTTGTTTGCCGTCGATCGCTGTGTCCGGGGCTGCGTGCTCAGCCCGGTGTGAGTATCGCGTTCTGGGCAGCGATAATCTCTGCGATACCGGACCGGGCCAACCCCAGCATGGCGGCCATCTCATCTTCCGTGAAGGGCGCCCCCTCGGCAGTGCCCTGCACCTCAATGAAGCGCTGCTGGCTGTCCATGACCACGTTCATATCGGTTTCGGCGCCTGAGTCCTCGGCGTAGTCGAGATCCAGGACAGGAGTGCCGTCATAGATGCCCACCGACACCGAGGCGACATTGCCGACGATCGGATCGTTCTCGATTCCGCCACTCATGCGCAGCTTGTCCAGCGCCTGGCTGAGTGCCACAAAGGCCCCGGAGATGGCCGCCGTGCGCGTACCTCCGTCTGCCTGGATGACGTCGCAGTCGAGGGTGACGGTCCGCGGCCCGAGTTTGCGAAGGTCCACGGAGGCCCGCAGGGCGCGGCCGATCAGGCGTTGAATCTCCATCGTGCGTCCGCCCTGGCCGCCCCGCGCCGCCTCGCGCCCCATCCGACTGTGGGTGGAACGGGGCAGCATACCGTATTCGGCGGTCACCCAGCCCTGATCTACGTCGCGCAGCCAGCGTGGCTGCCGGTCTTCGATGCTGGCGGTGCAGATCACCTTGGTGTTGCCAAAGGCTACCAGCACAGAACCCTCGGCATGCATGGTGAAATTCGGGGTAAAGGATATAGGTCGCATCTGATTCGGCGTTCGTCCGCTCGGTCGCATGGTGTTTCCTTTGTTGTGAGGGCCTGTCCACACTGTAAACACGCTTGCGTATTCATAGTGCGGACAGGCCCTAGGTTTCGCGGGTCTTTTCCAGCATGCCTTGCAGGTGCCGGATAGCCTGTTCGAGGTGCGGATCGTCCGCCAGGGTCTCGTCCCACGGCATCGCCGCCTCGGCCTGCCAGCGCAGTGCGACGGCCGTGACATTATCACTGTTCGGTCGGGTCGCGGCTGCTTCCGCCAGCGACTGCAGGCTGTCTGCGATCTGCGGCTGTTGGTCCTGAAAGGCCGCCGCCAGCCTGCCGGGTGCCAACTGCCCCCACAGCCCGTCTGAACATAGCAAGATGGTATCGTGCCTTTGTAACAGGATAGGCGAGCTGCAGGTCGTGGTTGGCGGTTCCACCACCCCGCCCAGGCAACGGGTAAGGCTGGCCCGTGGACGTGAGCTTTCCTGCGCGCTCTGCCGCACGAAACGGATCTGTGCGTGATCCCGCGTCTGGCGATGGACGCGTCCTTTTCTGATCAGGTACAGGCGGCTGTCGCCGACATGCACCCAATAGGCCATCCCCGACTGGATAACAGCGAGCACGGCGGTGGTGCGCGGCGCAATAGGTGGCGTCTGGCGGCGGCCGAAACGAAGGATGGCATGATGTGCCTTGCCGATGCATTGCAGCATGAAGCGTTCCGGATCGGGCAGCGGCCGGGGCGCGCGTCGAAAAAGCGACTCGCAGACATCCACCACGATCTGGGCCGCCACCTCGCCACGGGGGTGGCCGCCGAGGCCGTCGGCCAGGCCGAGCAGTATGGTCTCGCCGTCGCCGAGCAACATGCTGCGATCCTGGTTGCAGCTGCGATTGCCGATCAGGCTCGCCCTGGCCGCCTCGAATGGCCTATCGGGCTCATTCATCCCGCTTCCGCCTTGTCGTCGGATAAAGGTTTGGGAGCAGGTATCCGCCCGAGGAGGGCGTCGCGCAATTCGGCGGCTGTCCTCGGGCGGTCTGCTGCATCGATCTGCATCGCCCAGTCTATCGATTCAAGAACCTCTCTCGGATAATGTTCGCCGAAACATTCGATAGCCGATTTCAGTTCATCCTTGGCGTGACGTTCCACCGCGGAGGGCGGCGGTTTACCCTCGATGCAGGCCCGCATGGTTGCACCCACGGCGTAGACATCCGAGCTGGGTCCTACCTTGGCCGAGGCATAGTATTGTTCGATTGGGGAAAAGCCGGGCGTGACCACTTGGGCCTTTTTTTCGCCGACGTCATCGAGGTGGTAAACGGCGCCGAAATCCAGCAGCAGCGGATTGCCGCCGGGGCGCAAATGGATATTGCTGGGTTTGATGTCCAGATGCAGATGCTGGCGGCTATGGATCAGCTCCAGGGCGTCCAGCAAAGGCGGAAAAACGGTCATCAGAAAGTTTGTGCTGAGTCCGCCCTCGCGTTTCTTGATGTAACGGCCCAGATTCTTTCCTGGCTCGTAATTCATCACCAGGTAGGCCGTGTTGTTGGCCAGAAAGCAGTTGCGTACATGAACGATGTTCGGATGGCGCAGGTTCGCCAGGACCCTGGCTTCCTGATAGAACAGACGTCGGCCGCGTTGGAAGCTCTCGTGCTTCTCCTCCCTGACCACGGATACGGCAAGCCCGTTCAGCCTTGCGCCGAATCGCTTGGGAAGATATTCCTTGATCGCCACCTCGTCGTGATTGTCTTCGTCTTCGGCCAGGTAGATCAGGCTGAAGCCGCCGCTTCCGATGAGTTTGGTGATCCGGTAACAGTCCAGCACCGTGCCGATTGGCAGACTGTCGCGGGGGCGTGAAGTCATTCGATCGCGTGAGTCACAGTGCGTTGGTGGGCGATGACCCTTATCATACACGCATTGCCCGGGGTCGATGGGATGCCGGAGCCTGAGCTGAGGTGAGCATGATTCGAAGCATGACGGCGTTTGCGCGCCAGCAGGGACAAGGTGAGTACGGTGAGCTCACCTGGGAAGTCCGTTCGGTGAACCATCGCTTTCTCGAAACCACGGTGCGCCTGCCCGAAGAATTGCGCGGAATCGAGCCGGCGGTGCGCGAGCGTGTGACGGCGAGGCTCGGGCGCGGCAAGGTGGAATGCAACCTGCGCCTCAAGGCCGCGGCGGCGGGGTCGGTCGAGCTGCAGGTCAACGATCGCATGGTGGATCAGATCCTCAAGGCGGCCGAGAAAATGGCCCATCGGCTGCACAGCTCGCACCAACTCAGCATTATGGATGTCCTGCGCTGGCCGGGCGTCATGGAGACCGGGGAGCAGGACTTCACCCCGGCGCAGGAGGCCGCTCTGACGCTGCTGGAGCAGACGCTCGATTCCCTTCTGGAGGCGACGCGAACGCGAAGGCGCGAGGCTGGCAGACCTCATCGCGCAGCGTGTGCTCGGGATGCGCAGCCAGGTAGAGACGGCGCGCGAACGGATGCCGTTTGTGATCGAGGCGGTGCGTGAGCGCCTGCGGGCACGTCTCGCCGAGGTGGCGGAGAACCTCGACCAGGAAAGGTTGGAACAGGAGATGGCCCTGCTTGCCCAGCGCCTCGATGTGGACGAAGAGATGGATCGCCTGCGTACCCACCTGGACGAGGTAAGTCGGGTGCTGGAGCAGGACGAGCCGGTCGGTCGGCGCCTGGATTTTTTGATGCAGGAACTAAACCGGGAGGCCAATACCCTGGGGTCGAAATCTGCGGACAGCGAGACGACAGCGATCTCGGTCGAGATGAAGGTCCTGATCGAGCAGATGCGCGAACAGGTCCAGAACATCGAATAGCGAGAATTCAAGAGCCATGTCTGCTTCCGGAGTCCTTTTCATCGTCTCGGCCCCTTCGGGCGCCGGAAAGACCAGCCTTTTGCGCGAACTGGTGCCGCCGGACGAGCGGCTGATGGTCTCAGTGTCGCACGCCACGCGCGCCATGCGGCCAGGGCGAAGAGAATGGCGTGCATTACCACTTCGTGACGATCGAGCGGTTCGAACAGCTGGTCGAGCAGGGCGCGTTTCTCGAACATG
Source organism: uncultured Gammaproteobacteria bacterium (assembly GCA_963759055.1). Lineage (GTDB taxonomy): Bacteria > Pseudomonadota > Gammaproteobacteria > Chromatiales > Chromatiaceae > Thiosocius. The sequence goes on along the minus strand of CAVWYD010000031.1, from coordinate 41,273 downwards.
CCCGGGTGTTCGACAATTACTACGGCACCTCGGAGGCCGCGGTGCGCGAGCCATTGGCGCAGGGTCTCGATGTGGTCCTGGAGATCGACTGGCAGGGTGCGCGCCAGGTGCGGCAGCGGTTTCCCGAAGCGGTTTCGGTTTTCATCGTCCCGCCGAGCATCGAGGCCCTTCGGGAGAGGCTCTCCGGGCGCGGGCAGGACAGCGAGGAAACCGTCGAGCGGCGCATGGCCGATGCACGCAATGAGCTGTCACATTATCCCGAGTACGATTATCTGGTGGTCAATGACGAATTCGAGACCGCCCTGGCCGAATTGCGGGCCATCGTGACGGCCGAGCGCGTGCGCGAACCCCGTCAGGCCGCCCGTTTCAGCGATGCCCTGTCGGCGATGCTTGGCTAGCGAGCAGCAAAATCATACAATGCCTAGTTCGCAATCGATTTTTTCCGAATTTGGAGTGGTTGAAGCACCATGGCCCGCATCACCGTAGAAGACTGTCTCGACAACGTCGACAATCGTTTTGACCTGGTCCTGTTGGCAAGCCGCCGTGCGCGCCAGCTGGTGAACGGGGTGGATCCGCTGGTGCCCTGGGAGAACGACAAGCCCACGGTGGTGGCCTTGCGCGAGATCGCCGAGGGTCTGATCACTGAAGAAACCGTCGCCGAACCGGAAGAAACCGTGGATTCGATCGATGACGAGCTGGCCGCGGCGCTTGCCGGCGAGTTGGGTGTCGCCGACCGGGGTGCCAGTGATGAGTAGAACCGAAGGTGGATGGTCCGCGCTCTGAGGCAGCCGCCGTAGCGTCGCCCGCTGAACCGGTCGGGACGGCGTTCGATGATGCACGTTTTTTAATCAGCGATCTTTGTGGCGATCTCGAAAGCTATCTGACTCGCGAGCAGGTCAGCGAGGTCTATCGGGCCTATCTTTTTGGTGCCGAGGCGCACGAAGGCCAGAGTCGCCTTTCCGGCGAACCCTATATTTACCACCCTGTCGCCGTCGCCCGCATACTCGCCGGGATGCGCATGGATCACCAGTGCCTGATGGCGGCCATCCTGCACGATGTCATCGAAGACACCGAGACCGCCAAAGAACAGCTGGCACGTGAATTCGGTCCCCGAGATCGCCGAGCTGGTCGACGGCGTCAGCAAGCTTACGCAGATCAAGTTCCGCTCCCGCGCCGAGGCCCAGGCCGAAAATTTCCGCAAGATGATGCTGGCGATGACCAAGGACATCCGGGTCATCATGATCAAGCTGGCCGACCGGCTGCACAATATGCGCACACTCGGCGTGATGGGGCCGAACAAGGCGCGGCGCATCGCGCGCGAGACACTCGATATCTATGCCCCGATCGCCAACCGCCTGGGCATCAACAGTATCCGGCACGAGCTTCAGGAACTGGGCATGGCGGCGCATTGGCCCTGGCGTTACAACATCCTGCGTACCGCCCTGCGCAAACAGCGTGGAAACCGCAAAGAGGTGGTCGGCAATATCGAGGAGGTGTTGCGCAGCCGCCTGCAGCAGGAAGGCTTTGACGGCGAGGTCTATGGCCGCGAAAAGCACGTGTACAGCATCTATCGCAAGATGCTGGAGAAGAAGCTGCCGCTCAGCGAACTGGCCGATGTCTATGCATTCCGGATAATTGTCGACTCCGTCGATACCTGTTATCGGGTGCTCGGAGTCGTTCACAATCTTTATCGACCGGTGCCCGGTCGATTCAAGGATTACATCGCCATACCCAAAGCCAACGGTTACCAGTCGATCCACACGGTGCTGTTCGGCCCGCACGGTCTGCCGATCGAGATCCAGATTCGTACGCGTGATATGCATCATGTGGCCGAAGAGGGGATTGCGGCACATTGGCACTACAAGAGTTCCAGCGGTGGCGCTGTGCCTCCCGATGCTGCCGCCGACTGGCTGCGCAACCTGCTCGACGTGCAGAAGGATTCAGGTAACTCGATAGAGTTTCTCGAACACGTGAAGGTCGACCTGTTTCCGGACGAGGTCTATGTGTTTACCCCGCGTGGCCAGATTTTCGTGTTGCCCAAGGGCGCCACGGTTATCGATTTCGCCTATGCGGTCCACTCTGATGTGGGCAATCAATGTGTGGCCGCGCGCGTCGACCGGCAGCTGGCGCCGCTGCGTACCCAGCTGCGCAACGGGCAGACCGTGGATATCATCACCAAGAAGAAAAGCCGTCCAAACCCGGCGTGGCTGGATTTCGTCGTCACCGGCAAGGCGCGGGCGACGATACGTTCCTTTCTCAAGCGCCTGGAGCACAAGGAGGCGGTGCAGCTTGGCCGTCGCCTGCTCAAACGTGAGCTCAAGATGCTGGGGAGGAAGCTCGATGATGTCAGCGACAAGGAGCGTTCGCAGCTTCTGACCGAGATTGGTCTGGGCAGCTTTGACAAGCTATTGGAGCAGATCGGTCTGGGTAATCGCATGTGCAAGCTGGTCGCCCGGATGCTGGGGTCGGGCACAAAGGAACCGACGCCTGAAGACGCGGTATTGGATCCCCTCACCATCAAGGGCACCGAGGGCATGGTGGTCAGCTTCGCCAAATGCTGCAGCCCCATACCCGGCGATCCGGTGATTGCCATTTTCAGCCCCGGGCGCGGCCTGGTGGTACATCATCAGGAGTGCCCGAACCTCGGCGATTTCCGGCGTCAGGGGCAGAGCTGGCTCGATGTGCAATGGGCCGAAGACGTCAGCGGTGAGTTTTCGACGACCATTCGGGTGGACGCCGGCAATCAGCGTGGCATGCTCGCAACCATCGCTTCATTGATCGCCGAAGAAGGCTCGAATATCGAAGACGTGCGCAGCGAGGAGCGCGACGGGCTGAGTACCAGTCTGCGTTTCATCATTTCCGTGCGGGGACGCAAGCATCTGGCGCACATCATACGCCGCCTGAAGAAGGTGCCTTTCGTGCTGCGTATCAGTCGGTCGATTGGTTGAGCGGCGGTTGTTTCAGGCCTTCCGGCTGTCTCGCTTTTTACGCATCAGCGCCACCAGCTCTTGCCATAGGGCGCGCACATGCTCATCCACTCTGTCCTGCCCGCAGTAGGCCATCAAGAAACGCAGCCGGTCTGTAGTTCGCAGGCCTGGACAGTGGCGGTTGAAGGTGTCCAGGTCGCGAAGCATGGCTCGATGCACGGTCACCGTTCGTTTGGCCTTCTCGAAATCGATCAGCCGGATGTCCATTTCACCGTCGAGCCCGCTGATGAAAACGTGCTTGGGCACAAAACAGTTCTGCTGGATGTGGTGTTGATGCATGTGCCGCGCGATGCCGGCGAGTTCGTTTATCAGCCTGCGCCAGACAGGCTTCTCCGGAAAGCCGTGTTGCTGCCAGTCCACCATATAGTCTTCAAATGAGATGTAGCCGGTCAGCTCACGGGAGATCAGGATGGCCTGCCGGTCACCGTCCACCACGCGCTCGGAAAAATACAACACGTCCAGCGTCGGTACTCCGAGGGCCTGCAGTCGTTGAAGGTTCTCGAATTCGCGCCTGAAGGTCGTAATTCCCCACACCGGATGTCGCCAGGTGCGGGTAATGTGATTCTGCTGGCGTTTGATGAACACCGGGCTGCGACTGCCGTCTGGAAGCGCCACTTCAAGCCGCGACACGCCACTCCAGCCACCGCGCCGCTGATTCGGCTCCTCGAACCAGCCGATGTCCTGGCCCCAGATCGCGTCAAAATCATTAAGGCCGCCGGCATCAGCCACGACCTGCCATTCGTCTGTTTTAAATTCTCGCATGGCGTCGAAATCCGGTTCGGAACAAAAGATTGCAGCACATTTTTTGCGGACATGTCTGGCCGCAATCGGAGATCCGGCACGCGTGTACCATAGCCACGCACGGGATCAGTTGCTGGATTTCAAACAGCATGGATTTTGACGCTTACGCGCGTCCTCAGCCGATTGCCGAAATGGCACTTAACTTAACGGCAACCGACCAGTAGTCGGCCCGCCGACACGGGTTATCTCCTCGGAAAAACGCCGCAAATACGTCCATGTAGGCTCGACGGCAGCGTCCCTGCTGCCGACGTTTCTTCCGGAAACAACCCATATCGGCTTAAGCAAGTGCCATTGGCCCTAGCCGGCCTCCGCCCGGACCAACCGCAGGATTCCCTGCTGCAGTTCCAGGCGCTGCTCCCCGCGCATCACCCGATGAGACTATTGCCGGCGAGAGAATTTCGCCAGCCTTCGAGCAACACGCAATCAGGCTCTCCGCGTACCAGCTTTTCCAGTTCTTTGCGGGTGGCGATTGCCATTGGCGACAGTTGGTGCTGGTCCGCGATCAGGCGCAATGCGGCGCCGAGCAGGTCCACCATGGCCTCTTGCTGGACATCCAGAGGCGTCGGGCGGCCCTGGTCGCTTGGCCATTGCTCGCGTGGGAGCTCCGCACCCTGGCTGATCAATTGTAGAAGCTTCTCGCCCTCGCGGCGGATCTGCCCGGGTTCGAGGCCGCGTATCTTCGACAGGCCGCCGGCATCGCGCGGCATGCGCCGGCTCAGTTCGATCATCACCTCGTCCTTCAATATCCATTTGCGCGGCAGGTCCCGTTCGCGTGCCTGCGTTTCGCGCCAGGCCGCCAGCTTCTGCAATACTGCGAGCTGTTTTCCGCGTAACAGCTGCTTGCCCTTGGTGCGTTGCCACATATCCTCCGGCTTGGGAAAATACGTGTGCGGGTCCACCAGTCCGGCGAAGTCGGCCGCCAGCCACTGCAGGCGTTCGCGGTCGAACAGGTGGCCACGCATGAGCAGGTAGATCTGGCCGAGATAGACGACGTCATCGAGGGCATAACGTTGCTGCTTTGCGTCCAGCGGGCGCTGCGACCAGTCGGTCCGGGTCTGATCCTTCGGCAGCTCGATTTTCAGCAGTTGCTTGACCAGGTTTGCATAACCAATCTGGTCACCGTGTCCGAGCAGAGCAGCTGCGGGCTGGGTGTCGAATACCGGCATCGGCAGCTGTCGGTAGTCGTGCAGAAATATCTCGAGATCCTGGCGGGCAGCGTGCAACACCTTGAGGATGCTGCCGTCGTAAAGAATCTCGAGCAATGGACCCAGGTCGTCCAGCTTCAGAGGGTCGATACAGGCCGCCACTTCTCCGTTGCAGACCTGGATCAGACACAGTTTCGGGTAGTAGGTCTTCTCACGGATGAACTCGGTATCCAGCGCCAGCCATTCACTGCCACGCAATTCTTCACACAGCACCAGCAGGCTGTCGGGGTTGTCGACGAATTGTTCTCGCATTGCTTCCATCCTGTGGGGCCGCCAAGGATACCACCGTACGAAGCATTAGCGCGGTAAGATAGGCGTCATCGGGCTTAGCGGAAGATTTATATGCTCGCACTGTTCAGGTTCTTCATTCAGCTCGCAAGTCTGCGTCGCGGCCCCCAGGATCTGCCCGCATCCAGGGCATTGCTGGTACTGCTGGCGGTGCTCAATGTCCTGGTCGGGACGGTCAACGGGGCCGGCCTGTTCGGCGGCGCGCGCGCGGCTTTTGGCGCCAACCTGCTCGATCTGTTTCTCACCATGGTCCTGCTGTTTGCGCTGTTACAGTTCAAAGGGCACGTAGCACGCTGGCAGCAGACCGCGAGTGCTTTTTTTGGGCTGGGTGTGCTGGCGGGTCTGATCATGCTGTTCATAAAATCCCCTGCCGAGGCACTGGGCGTCGGCCGCCTTGCGATGCTGGCTCGACCTGTTTCTCGCGATCTGGTTGCACATTGCCCTTGGGAACGTGCTGCGGCATGCGCTGGGGATTCCGCTGTTGGCGGGCGTTATGATTATGCTGAGCTACACGGTTCTGGCCTTCAATCTCATTGCTCGAATCTTTCCTCCGGTACTCACTTCCTAAATGAAAATCCATATTCTCGGGATCTGCGGCACCTTCATGGGAGGAATCGCCCTCATCGCGCGGTCCATGGGCCATCAGGTTTCGGGGTCGGACGAAAACGTCTATCCGCCGATGAGCACCCAGCTCGAGGCAGCCGGTATCCGGCTCATGCAGGGCTACGAGCCCTCACACCTCGAGCCGGCTCCCGATCAGGTGGTGGTCGGCAACGCCATGTCGCGCGGCAACCCTGCGGTCGAGTACATGCTCGAGCGCGGTTTGAGCTACACCTCGGGGCCGCAGTGGTTGGCGGAGAATGTGTTGCAGGATCGCTGGGTACTGGCAGTCGCGGGCACCCACGGCAAGACGAGCACGTCGAGCATGCTGGCGTGGATTCTGGAATACGCCGGCCTTGGCCCCGGTTTTCTCATCGGCGGCGTGCCGGAGAACTTCGGGGTTTCCGCGCGCGCCGGTGACACGCCATTTTTTGTCGTCGAGGCGGACGAGTACGACACTGCCTTTTTCGACAAGCGGTCAAAGTTTGTGCATTACCGACCCCGTACGCTGGTGATGAACAACCTTGAGTTCGATCATGCCGATATCTTTGACGACCTGGAGGCCATCCAGCGTCAGTTTCACCACCTGGTGCGCACGGTGCCGGGCAATGGCCTGATCATTTCGCCGTTGAATGACGGTAATCTGCACGATGTCCTGGATATGGGTTGCTGGACGCCGGTAGAGCGCCTTGATCCCGACTTCGAGGCGAGTTGGCATGTGACGCATGCCGCGCCGGATGGCAGTTCCTTCGATGTGGTGTGCGAGACCGAGAATGTCGGCAGAGTGGCCTGGTCGTTGACCGGGCGCCACAATATCTGCAACGCGCTGGCTGCCCTGGCTGCGGCGCGGCATGCGGGGGTGCCACCGGCTGTCGGCATTGAGGCATTGGCGGAATTTCGCAATGTGAAACGCCGCATGGAGCTGCGTGGTGATGTCGATGGCGTGCGTGTCTACGATGATTTTGCGCACCATCCCACAGCGATACGCACGACGCTGGATGGGCTGCGCAAGCATGTTGGTGAAAAGCGTATCCTTGCCGTGTTGGAACCGCGCTCCAACACCATGCGTATGGGGGTGCATGCAGGCCTGCTGGCAGACTCACTGGCCCTGGCCGATGAGGTCTGGGTTTATGCGCCAGAAAGCCTCGGCTGGGATGCTGCGAGTGTTTTGCATGACCTTGGAAGGCGTCTGCATGTGCGCGACAGCACCCGGGCGATCGTAGATGAAGTCAGTGATATGGCGGTGTCCGGGGATCAGGTGCTGGTGATGAGCAATGGTGGTTTTGAGGGAATTCATCAGCGCTTGCTGGATGCTTTGGCGGGATAGTCGGGGCTGTTTGCTGAGGGGTTTTGTGCGCCGCCGCGCACATCAAAAATCAGCCCGCGCGTCAGCGCGAGCAAACACGCCACGTTGAAGGCATCCGCAAAAAAAGAAACCCCTACAAACCCGATCTCCCGTCAAGCCGCCGGCATGCTTAAATAACGGGTATGTCTAACCCACAGTTACCGATTGCCGTCGCGTTCACCGGCGCCTCCGGCATCCAGTACGGTTTGCGCCTGGTCGAATCCCTGCTGGCCGCCGATCGCAGCGTGTACCTCATGGTTTCGCAGGCCGCGCAGGTGGTGGTCAATATGGAGACGGATCTCAAGCTGCCCGGACATCCGGGGGAGATCGAAAGCTATCTGAGCGCACATTTTTCGGCCAGGCCCGGTCAACTGCGGGTGTTTGGCCGGCAGCAGTGGACGGCGCCGGTGGCGAGTGGTTCCAATCCACCCGAGGCGGTCGTTATCTGTCCGTGTACGACCGGCACGCTTGCCTCGGTGGCCAATGGCATCTGTGACGACCTGATCGACCGGGCGGCCGATGTGGCGCTCAAGGAGCGTCGCAAACTCATTCTGGTGGTGCGTGAAACACCTCTCTCGACCATCCACCTCGAGAACATGCTGCGCCTTGCGCGGGCCGGTGCGATCGTGATGCCTGCCAATCCCGGGTTCTATTTCCGGCCGCAGTCGGTGTCCGACGTGGTCGATTTCATGGTCGCCCGGGTCCTGGATCACCTTGAAGTACCCCATAAACTGAGCGAGCGCTGGGGCGATGAGCACTGACAGGAATAAGCTGATGAACGAGCGGGTCCCATTGTTCCCGCTTAATGTGGTCCTGTTTCCCGGGGGGCTGCTGCCGCTTAGGATTTTCGAGCCCCGCTACCTGCGCATGGTGAGCGAGTGTCTGCGTGCAGATGAGCCTTTTGCGGTGGCCGCGATTCGGGACGGCCCCGAGGTCGGTGGCTTTGCATCGACTGCAGGTGCCGGGACCCTGGCCCGGATAATCGACTGGCAACAGGAGGACGACGGTCTGCTCGGGCTATTGTGCGAGGGCGAGCAGACGTTTTCGCTGGGTGAGGTCGAGGTCGAACCCGACGGGTTGTTGCGCGCGCAGATTGAGCGCAGACCAATCGTTGTGCCGCAGGCCATGCCGGATGATCTTTTCTGGATGACTGAGCTGCTCGACGATGTCTTGCAGCACATGGGGGCGCCGTTCAAGCGTCTCGCCGTGACTGACCCGAGCGCCGACCATGTGGCCGCACGTCTTATCGAGTGCCTGCCTCTGCCGTTAGAGGAGAAACAGGCATTGTTCGAGATAGACGATGCCATCCAGCGCCTGTGGCGCCTCTGCGGACTGATCCGTCCAGAGGGCTGCGATTAAGCTGCAGATTAGCGTCGTCGTCGCGCCTGCAGCAGGCCCCAGACAAAGACGATCAGGCCGATAGCGGCCGCCGGAAACACCAGATAGCGCCAGTCTCCCGATTCGCCCATTTCGCCCAGCACGATACCCGGGGCCAGGTAGGCCGGGGCCCAGACCAGTGCCGAGAGCACGTTGGCGACGTAAAAACGTTTGGGCGGCATATGCATCAGTCCCGCTACCAGCGGGACGACGGCGCGAATCGGGCCAAAGAAGCGCCCGAGTGCGACGCTGATACCACCGTACTTCTCAAAAAAGGCGATCCCCTTTTCCAGGTGATCCGGGTGCAGTCGGAACCAGCGCCAACGGTCGGTCAGGTATTCGAAGTGGTGACCCAGCCAGTAGCTCAGGCCGTCGCCGATGATCGCACCGACAATGGCCCAGGCACACATGCTCCAGAAATCCAGAACACCGGTACCGATCAATGCGCCGGCGCCAAGCAGGATAATGACGCCGGGTACCAGCACGCCGACGATCGCCAGTGATTCGGCCAGCGATACAGCGAACACCACCAGCCCGGCGTACTCGGGGTTCTGTTGGATCCAGTCCAGCGTCTGGGTAAAAAACTCGGTCAAGGAAAATTGGATATCGAGTTACGGGACGCAGAGAACACCGAGCCACAAAGGCCACAGAGTTTTTTGGTTGAGAAGCCTTTGTGTCCTCTGCGTCTTTGTGTCCTCTGCGTTTTCAACTCGGTGCCAGATACGATCAGGAGAGCGAAGCAAAGGTGTGGCGCGCGGCCTCGAGCGTCGCCGCGATGTCATCATCGCTGTGTGCCGCCGAGACGAAACCGGCCTCGAACGCCGAAGGTGCCAGGTAAACCCCACGTTCGAGCATGGCATGGAAGAACGCCCGGAATCTTTCCTGATCGCAGGCCATGGATCCGGCAAAATCGGTGACCTGACCCTGATCGGTGAAGAATAGGCCAAACATTCCGCCGAGGTGGTTCCCGGTCAGCGCGATGCCCGCCTTGCCGGCAGTCTCGACCATGCCGTTGACCAGGGTTTCGACCTTGGTGGCGACGCCATCGAAGAAGCCGGGCATGGCGATCAGTTCCAATGTCTTGAGCCCCGCGGTCATCGCCACCGGATTGCCGGAGAGGGTTCCCGCCTGGTAGACCGGGCCGAGTGGGGCGATCTTCTGCATGATGTCGCGACGCCCACCGAAGGCCCCGACCGGCATGCCGCCGCCGATCACCTTGCCCAGTGTGGTGAGATCCGGACGCACACCGTAGACCGATTGCACGCCCCCCAGCGCGACCCGGAAACCGGTCATGACCTCGTCGAAGATCAGCACGCTGCCGTACTCGTCGCAGACTTCGCGCAGGCCCTGCAGAAATCCGGGCTCCGGGAGGATGCAGTTCATATTTCCGGCAACCGGTTCGACGATGATACAGGCGATCTGATCGCCCGCAGCGGCGAAGGCATCACGGACCTGGTCGAGATCGTTGTAACTCAGGGTGACGGTGTGTTCGGCCAGCGATGCCGGTACACCGGGTGAAGACGGCTCGCCCAGAGTCAGTGCACCGGACCCTGCCTTGACCAGCAGTGAATCCGAGTGGCCATGGTAGCAGCCCTCAAACTTGACGATCTTGTCGCGCCCAGTGAAACCGCGTGCGAGACGGATGGCCGACATGGTCGCCTCGGTGCCGGAGGAGACCATGCGTACCAGCTCGATCGAGGGCATCAGTTCGCACACCCGGTCAGCCATTCGGGTTTCAAGTTCGGTCGGTGCGCCGAACGACAGGCCTTTACGGATCACCTGCGAGACTGCCTCGATGACCTCCGGATGGGCATGGCCGAGGATCATCGGACCCCAGGAGCCGACGTAGTCGATGTAGCGTTTGCCGTCCGGGTCGAACAGGTAAGGCCCGGCCGCGCTGTCAATGAACACGGGGTCTCCGCCGACACCGGCGAATGCACGCACCGGCGAATTCACGCCGCCGGGTATATGGCGTTGGGCGAGTTCGAAACGGTCATGGGCGGCGGTCATCGTTTGGTCTCCTCGGCGGGGGTGAAACAGGGTGCAAAGGCCCGGGCGGCGGCGGTGATGTCGGGTGCCGCAAAAACCGCGCTGATGACTGCAAGCATGTCTGCACCGGCGCTTACCAGGGCCGCGCCATTCTCGGGGCTAATGCCGCCGATCGCAACCGCCGGCAGCGATAATTCGCGGCGAGCGCGCCGCAGCAGTTCAGGATCCGCACGTACCGCATGTGGCTTGGTGGGCGAGGGATGGAAGCTGCCAAAGGCGATGTAGTCGGCACCTCTCTCCGCCGCCTGCCGGGCACGTTCGAACTCGTTGTAACAGGTAATGCCGATCACGCTTTCTCGCGGTAGTTTTGCGCGGGCGCTGGCGACGTTCGGGTCGTTACGCCCCAGATGTACGCCGTCGGCGCCGACCTCGGCAGCCAGGTCGAGGTCGTCATTGATCAGCAACAGCGCCTTGTGATCGCTGCAGAGTTGTTTTAGCGCCTGGGCCTCTTCAAGTCGACGGCCCCGGTCTTCGGACTTGTCGCGATACTGAACAATCCGTGCACCGCCGCGCAGGGCGGCCTGGACGCCGACGATCAGCGGTCGCGTGGCGGGCGGCCGGTCTTCGGTGATGACATACAGGCCATGGAGTCTCTGATTCACGTCTGGCGCCTGGGCAGCCATTGTCCACCACCCGGCCGGCTCGCCCGTCTGAGCGCCTGCCAGGTAAACTGCTGCGCTCTTTCTGCCGCTGTGGCCAGGTCATCGCCGAGTGCCAGGCGGGTTGCGCAGGCGCTGGCCAGGGTGCAGCCCGAGCCGTGATAACGATGGGGGAGGCGTGGCCACGCGAATGATTTGGCGGGACCTTCGACCGTGAGCAGACGATTGATGACCCGATCCCCTTCGGCCTCATCGGCTCCGGTCATCAGCACGGCTCTGGCGCCTGCCCGGAGAAGCCATTGTGCGGCCTGATCGGATTCCTCGCAGCCGGAAAGGCGACGCGCCTCGGCCCGGTTAGGGGTGACCAGGGTGGTCAGTGGCAGCAACTCGGCGACGATGGTGTGACCGAGGCTGGCCCCGTCGAGGTCAAAACCCCCGCCGGCAGCCAGCACCGGGTCGAGCACCACCGGTCCGTCGAAACCTTGCAGCAGGGTGACCAGCACCGGGACCAGTTCAACCGACCCCAGCAGGCCAATCTTGACCGCCGTCGGCCGGATATCGCCCAGCAGGGTTTCCAGCTGCGTGCTGAAAAAATCGGCGGACGTCGGACGTACGGCCACGATATTGTGGCTGTCCTGCGCGGTAAGCGCAGTGGCCAGCGTGAGCGCGTGGCCTCCCAGCGCGGCGACAGTCTCAATATCGGCCTGGATTCCGGCGCCGCCGGTCGGATCCTGACCGCCGATACAAAGAATACAGGGGACTGTGTTCATGGCCGTGCGATTGTATCAGGGGCCGTGCCCTGTCCGGCTGTGGCAAACCCCACGCCATACCCGCCATTCGTGCGGCGGCATCTGGCAAAATCAACCCTGCAAGGGAAACCAGTGGTCGAACGACGGAGGAAACAGGGAAATGAAGACCTACATGTGCGTGATCTGCGGTTTCGTCTATGACGAAGCCAAGGGGCTTCCGGACGAAGGAATTGCGCCGGGAACACTCTGGGACGACGTGCCCCTGAACTGGCAGTGCCCGGAATGCGGTGCCGGGAAGGAAGATTTTGAAATGATGGAGATCTGAAACCGTGAGGCAGCCGGGCCCCATCTGCCTTCGGCCCTGATCTGGGTTGAAAGTTACACCGTGTCTTGCGCTTTTTTAAGTCCCCCGGGCTAGGCCAAGCCAAAATCTGGACTACACTTTCCTCTGTCCAACGCGCGAACCAAATGCCACATTTTCAAGCACTTGTGGCCGGGCATGTCATTGCCTGCGCGCGGCGGCTCTGAGGAGATGCCATGCAAACTGACACCAAAGAACTGCTCGCAATCGCTCGCCGCTACTGCAGCGTGATTGAGTCACTGGACGACGGCAATCGCGAGTCCCTCACTCAGCTCAACGAGATCCTTCCGCGGCTGCATGCCGCTATGACGGCGGTCCCCTCGGACGAAGAAGGTTCGTATGATCCGAATGTGGACCTCGATCAGCGGTTCGAGCTGTTCAGCCGTCTGCATCGGCTGCTCGGTGACCTGGACGGATACTGGATGGAGTATGACGTCGCCCCGGACCGGCAGGAGATGAGCGGCAGCCTGGCGGACGATCTGACCGATATCTATTGCGAGCTGAAGAACGGCCTGAAGCGGCTCGACGGCAGCGACGATACCGGCCGCACGCTCGGGCGCTGGCGAACCGGATTCTGCAAGCACTGGGGGCAGCACGTGGTCGATGCCGAACGGCACCTTTACGCACTATCTGCGCGGGATCGCCTGTACTGAAATCCAACCCTCAGGGTGCTACAATCGCCGGCATTTACTGAAATTTGAGCACTAGAGGTGGCCGTTATGACGCAAGTAGCCCTGACCGAGTCTGATCTGACACTCACCAACCCTGCGCAGGGCAAGATGGCCGAGCTGCTGGGCCAGGTGGAGGAAAACATCCACGGCGTGCGAGTGTTCGCCACCCCTGGCGGGTGCAGCGGCGTGAGCTTCGGAATGACCTTCACCGACCAGCTGAATGACGACGACAATGTGCGCGAGTTCGAGGGCGTCAAGGTGATCGTGGACGCCGGCACTCTGGAATATATCCGCGGTGTCGAGATCGATTTTGTGGACGCGGGCGATGGCGATGCCCGTTTCGTGTTCAACAACCTGCAGCCGGTCTCCTCCGGCGGTGGTTGTGGTACCTGCGGGTCCCAGGGTGGTTGTTCCTCCTGACCCTGCCCCCCGTCCAGCAGACCAGAAAGCCCGCTGTCGCGGGCTTTCTTCGTTGTTGGCGCCGGTCTCCATGGACAGTTTGCCAAATGGGTGGGCGGCGGCGCGTTCGCTGACCGGCAATCTTCAGTTGTCGTCCTGCTGCTCGGCGGCCGGCGCCTCCGCCATCTGCTCGCGCACCCATTCGACGTAATCGCTGCTCTGTTCCTCCATCATTAATGCCATGTTGAGATTGCTGCGAGCCTTTTCCGGCTCGCCGGCCTGCCAAAGGGCCCAGGCCAGGCGGGCGCGTTCCACCTCATCCTCCTGCAGCGCGAGCGACAGCTCAAGCTGCCTGGCGGCGTCCGCGAATTGCCGGGCATCCATCAGGGTTGCTGCCAGTGCATTGTGTCGCCGCGGGTTGCCGAGTCCCTGGTCTATCGCAGCGGACAGCAGTGGATAGGCTTCCACGTATCGCTGCTGGCCTGCGAGGGCGGCGCCGAGGTCCGCTTGTGCCTCCGGGAAGGGTTGCCTTGCCTCGAGCGCCAGCCTGAAACTGGACTCAGCTGCCTCGTAGTCCCGAACAGAAAGCCTGGCCAGACCCAGCCAGTAAAGCGCCTGGGCGTCATCATGTGCGGTTTTTAGCGCGGCTTCGAAGCTGCCTGCCGCGTCGTTGTGCATGCCCATTTCCAATTGCGCCCGGCCCAGCAGGTAGTAGCCATCCCGGGCCGACCAGTAGCCGGTGAAATTTTCGTCGCGTGACGCCTCGGCCGCAGCCAGGGCGTGATTGAGGGCGGCGGCTGGCTCGTTTTCCGCCAACGCGGCCTTGGCCAGTTCGAGGCGACCTTCGATGTAATGCGGGTCGCTGGCGATCTCGCTCTCGAAGAGCGCCCTGTGATTCCACCAGCGCGCATTCGAAAAGCTGGTGATGACGCCGAGAACGAGGATCAGGGGGACGTACACGACCGCCTCACTTCCCGGCGCGAGCAGGCGCCCTACCGGGCGCCAGAGCAGAAAAATCCCGTAGACGACAGCGAACACGAGTCCCCATGCGGCGAGATAGAGTGTCTGGCTGCTGTGATAATGATCGCTGGGAAAAATTCCCACCCCTGGGGCCAGCCAAAGCAGGAACCAGGCGACACCGAATGCGCTCGGGTGACCCAGTTTGAGCCCAAGCAGGGTGGCGCTGGCGATCAGCAGGAACCCAAGCAAGGCGGCAACCTCGGTCGAACCCCAGCTGCGCGTGATCGGCCAGGCATCCGAGACAATGGGTTCCAGCGGCAAAAGGGTCTGGTCGATGAAATACCACAGGTGACGCAGCGCAGTGCCGGCATTGTTGAACAGGCTTTCGGTTGGATAATCCATGCCGAAATGCAGTCCGCCCAACGCCAAGCTGCGGTATCCGATCAGCAGCAACAGCACAGCAACCATCAACGCCAGGGCCTTCAGGCGCAGTGGCGAAATACCGGTCACGGCACTTCGTCCACGCGCCTTGCTCTCATAACCGGCAACAAGCAATGCCGCCAGCGGCAGCATGTAGGCGGTTTCATGCGCCAGCATGGCGGCGAGGCTGATCAGCGGCAGTGCGATGAGCCAACGGTTTACATGACCTTGGCGCGACTTGGTGGTTGCCTGCAGTCGGCTGAAAATCACCAGGGCCCACACGCTGAGGACTGCCGCCAGCAGATAGGGACGGCCCCCGATCCAGGTGACGCTGGTCACCGCTGCCGGATGAACGGCAAACAATGCGGCAGCCCAGGCGGCGATGCGGTTTCCATGCCTGCGTTGGGACAGCAGATGGCGGCCCAGCGCATACAGACCGACGACCAACAGGCCGTGTAACAGGATATTCTCGAGATGAAAACAGAACGCGCAATCACCCCAGAGACCCCAGCTGATGCTGTTCGACAGCAGGGTCAGTGGCTGCCAGCTTCCCGCCGCGTCATCAGTCGATCCTCCGGTCACCCGGGCGCGGTAGCCCTGGCGCGAACTGCTGAGGGCGGCCGGAACATCCGACAGGCTCGTCAGGCGATGTGCTCCCTGCAGAATGTCTTCGCGGTCGCTCCAGACAAAGTCTCCGCCAAGTGCGCTGGCGTAAACAATGAGTACCAACAGGCCCAGCATGAGGATGTGGTTGCGCCGTGTGCGTGCGATTTGCTCAGGCGTCTGTTGGCTGCTGCGGCTGTGTGATCTTGGCATGCGCTACACCGGTTTGAGTACGGCCAGCAGGATGATGCCGATCAGCATCAAAACCGGGACTTCGTTGAACCAGCGATACCATACATGGCCGTGCCGGTTACGGTCGTGTTTTAAATCCGTCAGCAACTTGCCGCAATACACATGGTAGGCCACCAGCAATCCGAGAAGTAACAGCTTTACCTGCAGCCAGAGTTGTTCACCAAAGGCCAGCCACGCATAGTCGTGAAGCATCCAGAATCCGAAAACCAGGGTGAACACGGCGCCCGGTGTGGTTATGCCGAAATACAGCTTGCGCTCCATGACCTTGAAGCGATCGATCGAAGGCTGGTCGTCACTCATGGTGTGGTACACGAACAAGCGCGGCAGGTAAAAAAGACCGGCGAACCAGGTGACCATGCCAATCAGATGCCAAGCTTTGAGCCACATGGATATCTATCTCTGAAATGTGAGCAGGGTTGCGCGGATTCGAGTCTCATCAATTGGGCCGCGTTCCGAGTAGTTGATGTTTCCGTTGGGGTCAATCAGAAAGCTCGTCGGTGTAACCCTGATGTCGCCAAATGCCTTGCTGATCTCACCGTGCACATCGAGTGATATCGGGTAGGCCGGCGCGAGCTTTTCGGCCGTTGCGATGACCGCCGGGGGCGGGTCGTGGGGGACCGCCACGCCGATCACCATCAGGCCATGATCTTTCAGGGTTTCCTGCAATCTGCTCAGAATTGGCATGTCGCGCAGACAAACCTCGCAACTGACTGACCAAAAATTGATCAACGCTGGCTGGCCGCGTAAGTCGGCACTATGTAATGTGCGCCCATCGACCAGATTAAAAGCCACCTCGGGCATTGGCTTGGTATTCGAGGACATCAGCCAGATACCGGCCAGTACGATAAGCACCGCGACTGCAGTGGGCAGTATCTGCTTGCTCAACGAGGCGGTCCTCCGGGAGCAGCGTCTGTGTTGTCTGGATAAAGCTCTTTCAGGACATCCTGGCGGCGTGCCTCCAGGACGTCGCCATCAGGTACTTTGCGAGAGCCGTCGCCGAACCAGCGTCGCACGGCGTGCGCCGCGCGCTTGATGGCGCGCCAGATCTTGGGCAGCAGCCAGATGGCAAGCAGCAGAAACAGCACCAGCAGGACAACGAACAGCCAGGGGTGGTGCAAAGCCGCCCAGAGCCCGGCGAAAACGGAGACGTCTTCGGCGACCGAGGCCCCCCAGTTGCTGAACGGCTCCGGTGATGTGTTGATCAATACCCGGGTGCCGGCTTTGGTGGCGTGACTGGCGGCAGCGACTCCACCCCCAAGCAGCAGCCCGATCAACTCGCCGGCCTGGCCGATGTCCAGTCCCTGCGCGGCACCTGCCGCCATCAGGGCGCCGGCCGGAATTCGCACGAAGGTGTGCAGTGCGTCCCAACCGGTATCCACACCGGGAATCTTGTCGGTGAAAAACTCGATTATGTACATGCCCCCCGCGACTATCATCACAGTGGGGTCGCTGAGGACTTCGAGGCTGGGCGGGAGGTCGACATGGCCGGCGCCTCCCATCCAGCCAAGGACCAGGATGGCGGCATAAAGATTGATGCCGGACGCCCAGGCTGCACCCAGCATCAAAGAGATCACTTCGATCGTTTCCACTTCCTCACTCCTGCCGTATCCGTTTTCACGACTGCCGGACACGGCACCTTGGATGGCTGTCCGGACTTTAGCACGGCCGGTAAAAGGTGCGTCAGGCCGGCCGGGGAGTGAACGGACTGATGCAAATCGAAGGGGCAACTTTCCGTGTCGATTAAGTTTAGAATACCGGTCCTCGAAGCAGCTGCGAAGGGCCCGTGAATCCCATGGTCAAAATTGGAATCGTTGGCGGCACCGGTTACACCGGTGTGGAACTGTTGCGCCTGTTGGCGACGCATCCGCAGGCTGAGGTCATTCAGATCACCTCGCGGGCCGAGGCGGGGCGCCAGGTGTCTGATCTGTATGGCAATCTGCGGGGTCATTTCGACCTGGCCTTCTCCGAGCCGGATCCGGTGGGACTTTCGGCTTGCGACCTGGTGTTTTTTGCAACACCCAACGGTACCGCGATGAAGATGGTCCCCGGGTTGCTGGAGAAGGGAACGCGCGTCATCGATCTGGCGGCCGATTTTCGGCTCCAGGATCCGGCCGTCTGGGAACAGTGGTACGGCATGCCGCACAGCTGCACAGATGTCCTTGCAGAGGCGGTGTACGGCCTGCCGGAGCTCAACCGCGAGCAGATCCGCGAAGCCCGCCTGGTAGCCAATCCGGGCTGTTATCCGACCGCCTCCGCGCTCGGGTTTATGCCCCTGGTGGAGCACGGTCTGGTAGACACATCGAACCTGGTGGCCGACTGCAAATCCGGCGTCAGTGGTGCCGGTCGCGGGGCCAATACGGCCATGCTGATGGGCGAGGTGGGCGAGAGTTTCAAGGCCTACGGCGTGGCGGGGCACCGTCACCTGCCGGAGATTCGACAGACCCTGTCCGGGGTCAGCGGGCGGCAGGTGGGACTTACGTTCGTCCCGCATCTGGTACCGATGATCCGCGGGATCCATGCAACGCTCTACGCGCGCCTGACCGCGGAGCCCGATGACCTGCAGGCACTGTTCGAACGGCGTTATGCTGATGAGCCCTTCGTCGATGTGCTGCCTTCGGGCAGTCACCCGGAGACACGCAGCGTGCGCGGGGTCAACCATTGCCGGATCTCGGTGCATCGGCCGCAGCGAGGGGATACGGTGGTCGTGCTTTCCGTGATCGATAATCTGACCAAGGGGGCCGCCGGTCAGGCGGTACAGAATATGAACCTGATGTTCGGCCTGGACGAAGGTGCCGGGCTCGCGCACGTGGCATTGCTGCCTTAGGGCCTGGTCACCATGGGAACGAAAAAACCGACACGCGTGATTACGCCGCGCATCGTTCAGCCGGGCGAGGGCGGTGGCCGGACCTGGCTGTGGCTGTTGTTCCTGGTAGCGCTGGCAGCATGGTCCTGGCAGGTTTTCGAGTTCGGGCGGCAGCGTGCCGGCTTCGATGCGGGGCAGCGCAACGAAATGGAGGGCGTCCTGCAGCAGCGGATCGAGGAACTCGAGGAGGAACGCGATGAACTGCGTGCGAGCGCGGCCAAGTTCGAACGTGCCGGCCAGATCGACCGCGCTGCCGCGGACGGTGTCCAGTCCGAGGTCAAGGCGTTGCAGGATGAACGTGCTGAACTCAATCGCGAGGTCGCGCTGCTGCAAACCCTGGTTTCGGGAGGTGAAAAAAAACTGGTTCTGGGAGATTTCAGCCTGACCCGGCTCGATGAGCTCAATTATCGGTTCGAGGTGACGCTGTCTAAACGTACGGATGACCAGGCGACGGTAAGTGGCCTGGTCAGTGTTGAACTATCGGGCGAGCTGAACGGAGAACCAAATATCCTGGCCATGAGTCAGCTCACAGAAGGCAAACGCTCCAGCATTGGCATCCGTTTCAAGAGTTTTCAGAAACTGAAGCTGGATCTGCGATTGCCCGAAGGCTTCGATCCGAACTCGATGAAGTTACTGGTCAAGCCGGACGGGGATAGGTTCAAATCATTCGAACAGGCGTATGACTGGAAAGTCAGCGACGCCTGAGACAGTCACATAGAAGGAAAGAGATCAGATGGCGCGAGGAAGACGTTTCAAGGCCCCGAAGGTGTCGACCGTGGTCGGTCAGGGGACCACGATCACCGGGGATGTCAGTTTCTCGGGTGGCTTGCACCTCGACGGTATGATCAAGGGGCGGGTGACCGGCGAGGCCGAAACCCGATCGACCCTCACTGTGAGTGAGCAGGGGGCGGTCGAAGGTGACGTGCGGGTGGATAACCTGATCCTCAACGGGGCTGTGGTGGGCGACGTCTATGCGAACGAACGCGTCGAACTGGCGACCAATGCGCGTGTGAGCGGTACGGTTTATTACCGCCTGCTGGAGATGGCGATGGGGGCCGAGGTCAATGGCCAGCTGGTCCACAGCGAAGAGGAGGAACCGCGCATGCTCGGGCACGATGGCGGCGAAGGGGCCGTCATGGGGGAAGAGCCGGAGCCGAATCCGTAATACTTGACTAAATTGATCGGAAAAAGCATAATTTTGCCGTTAAACGGGCCGCGCCGGCCCTTGTACACAGGTGGTTTTTATGACTGAACAGGCAATGGCAAACAGCGACGCTCTGGTCTTTACCTCGGCGGCTGCAAAAAAGGTTTCCGAGCTTATCGCGGAGGAGGGAAACCCGGATCTCATGCTGCGGATTTACGTGCAGGGAGGCGGTTGCTCGGGCTTTCAGTATGGTTTCACCTTCGACGAAAAGATTGGTGATGGCGATGAGCAGGTGGTGACGGACGGCGTGACCCTGCTGATCGATCCGATGAGTGTGCAGTATCTGATGGGCGCCGAGGTGGATTACTCCGAGGGTCTACAAGGTGCGCAGTTTGTGATTCGCAACCCGAATGCGAGCACGACCTGTGGTTGCGGGTCTTCCTTCTCGACCTGATGATTACTGACCATCGCATCAAAAAAGGCGCCTTGCGGCGCCTTTTTTGATGCGCCCGACAGGGCGCACTTGCTTGGCGTTTTTAAAGGTGGCGTCTGACCGAGACCACATCCGGCTCGTCCGGATTGTGCACCGCGCGAAAGCCCAGCCTTTCGCACAGGCGCAACATCTTGCTGTTGTGCGACAACACGTCTCCCTCCATGATCTCGATCCCGCGATCCCGGGCGACTGTCATCAGGCGTTGCATGAGCTGTCGGCCGATCCCCTTCTGCTGCCATTCGTCCGCCACGGTCAAAGCGAACTCGCATGACTGCTTGTCCGGATTGCTGACGTAACGCACCACCCCGAGGATGTGCGCCTGCGGCGTATGCTCGTTGATCACCGCGATCAATGCCATCTCGCGGTCGTAATCGATCTGGGTAAAACGCGCGAGCATCAGCGGCGTAAGCTTGTCCATGCTCTGCATGAACCGGAAGTACTTGCTCTCGGCGGACAGGTTCTGCACGAAATCCTGTTCGATCTCGGCGTCTTCCGGTCGGATAGGCCGCACCGACACGTCGGTACCATCTGGCAGCTGCCAGATAGACTCCAGCTCGGGCGGGTAGGGGTGAATGGCCATGTGCCCGTAGTGCTCGGTACTGGTCTTGGGCGGCGCCACGATCACGCGTGCATCCACTGCGATGACCCCCTCTTCGTCCACCAACAGTGGGTTGATGTCCAACTCCTGGATCTCCGGGAGTTCGCAGGCGATCTCGGAGATGCGCTGCAGCACATCGGTGAGTTTCGCCGCATCGGCCTCTGGCAGGTTGCGGAACTGCTTGAGAAAGCGTGCCGCGCGCGTGCCACGTATCAGCTCCCGGCTCAGGTATTCATTCAGCGGAGGAAGTGCCACGTGACTGTCGGCGAAGATCTCCACCGCAGTGCCGCCGGCGCCGAAACTGATCACCGGTCCGAATACCGGATCGTGAGCGATGCCGATCATGATCTCGCGTGCATGTGGGCGCTCGAGCATCGGTTCGATGGTGACGCCGGTCACGCGTGCATCCGGGCTTTGCGCCTTGACGTTGTCCATCATCTCGCGGAAAGCGGTACGCACGGAGCGTGGCTCGCGGATATTCAGACGTATCCCGCCGACATCCGACTTGTGCGTGATGTCCGGAGAATTGATTTTCATGGCGACAGGCAGACCCACGCCCTCCGCCGCGATCAGGGCATCTGCGGCCGAGTTGACATTGATGCTGGGCGAGGTCGGGATGTGGAATGCCTTCAATACCGCCTTGGCCTCGGCATTGCTGAGCGTATAGCGGCGCTCGCCCATGGCGTGTTCGATGATCAGGCGCGCGCCCTCGACATCGGGTTCGCGGTGTTTCGAAAGCGGTGGTGGTGCCTGAAGCAGGGCCTTCTGGTTGCGTCGGTAACACGCCAGGTAACCAAATGCGTCGACGCCGGCCTCCGGGCTGCTGAACTGTGGGATGCCGGCCTTCGCGAAACGCTGTCTTCCCTCTTTGACCAGGTTCGCGCCCATCCAGCATGCAAGCACCGGCTTGTTGATTTCACGGGTCGCGGCGATCACGCCTTCGGCACAGGCGGTTGGATCCGTCATGGCCTGGGGTGTCAACAGAACGAGTAGTCCATCGACGTTTTGGTCGGCCAGCACGATCTCTGTTGCCGTGTGGTAACGCTCACTGTCGGCGTCACCCAGGATGTCGACCGGGTCGCTATGCGACCAATGCTGCGGCAGCGCGGCGCTCAGCTTGTCGATGGTCTGGGGCATCAGTTCGGCCAGCGGGACATTGAGGTCGCTGGCGCGATCGGCCGCCATCACGCCAGGTCCGCCGCCATTGGTGACGATGGCGAGGCGTGGGCCCTCGACGCGCGTGCCTGAAGCCAGTGTCTGGGCGGCGGCAAACAGCTGGCTGACGGTGTTCACGCGAACCGCACCGGCGCGTTGTATCGCCGCGTCGAAGACATCATCCCCGCCGATCAGGGCGCCCGTGTGTGATACGGCAGCGCGCGTGCCACTTTCGTTGCGCCCGGATTTGACCACGATCACCGGTTTCAGGCGTGCAGCCACACGCAGTCCGCTCATGAACGAACGCGCATTCGACACGCCTTCGATATACAGCAGGATACTTTTGGTCTCGGGGTCTACGGCCAGATAATCGAGCACATCACCGAATCCCACATCAGCGGTGGCCCCAAGTGAGGCGACCGCCGAAAAACCGAATCCGTTGGAGTCTGCCCAGTCCAACAAGGCAGTGCAGAAGGCACCGGACTGGGCAACCAGGGCAACCTGGCCGGTCTTTACGCCACTCTTGGCAAAGGTAGCGTTGAGCCCTACGCGCGGCCGGATCACGCCCAGGCAGTTCGGCCCGACCAGCGGAATGTCGAAGGTGCGCGCGATGTCGACGATTTCGTGTTGCAGGGCCTTGCCACGCTTGCCGATCTCGGCGAAGCCCGCAGACAGCACGACGGCGGCTCCGACGCCGTGATCCCCACATTCGCGCATTACACCCGGTATGGCCATTGCGGGTATGGCGATGACGACCAGGTCGATCGGGTGATCGATATCGCTGATAGAGGCGTAGGCCTTTATGCCCTGAATCTTCTGGTGCTTCGGGTTGACCGGATAGATTTCCCCCCGGAAGCCGCTTTCGCGAATATTGCGCATGACTTGCGCACCGACAGAGTTGTCACGATCGGAGGCACCGACGATGGCAACGGACTGGGGTTCAAAAATTTTTTGCAGGTAGTGTTTTTTCATCTTGTTACGACTTTAGATGGCCGAGAATGTACAAATGGCGTTTCAGTCACGCTTGACGCAATCGCTTATGTTGCACTGCAACAAAGAAAGCGGCAAGATAAATCGAAAATTTAGGGAAAAGATCACAATGGCGATCGCGTACATTTCTCACCACGACTGCCAGTTGCACGATATGGGGCATCACCACCCCGAACGGCCGGCCCGGCTCAGTGCTATCAATGACCGCCTCATCGCCACCGGGCTTGAAATGGTCCTGCACCAATATGATGCACCGCTGGCGACGCGGGAACTGCTCGAGGCAGTGCACGATGCCTCGTACATCGATGAGATCTATGCGGCTTCGCCCAGTGAGGGTTTGATCTGGGTGGATGGCGATACGGCGATGAACAAGCATTCGCTGACCGCGGCGCTGCGCGCCGCCGGGGCCGTGGCGATGGGTGTCGATCTGGTGATGGAGGGCAAGGCCAAGCACGTCTTCTGTGGGGTCAGGCCGCCCGGCCATCATGCCGAGCATCACCGCGCCATGGGATTCTGTCTGTTCAACAATATTGCGGTGGGTGCCTACCACGCCCTTGAACAGATACGGCCTGGAGCGTGTCGCGATCGTGGATTTCGATGTTCATCACGGCAACGGCACCGAAGACATCGTCACCGGGGATGAGCGCGTGCTGTTCTGCTCGACCTTCCAGCACCCTTTCTATCCGCATTCGGGATACGACAGCACGGCCGCGAACGTCGTCAATACACCACTGGCTTCCGGCAGCAACGGCAAGGCCTTCCGTGAAGCGGTGGAGACCCACTGGCTTCCGAGACTCGAGGAATTCGAGCCGCAGCTCATCCTGATCTCTGCCGGCTTTGACGCCCATCAGGCCGATGACATGGCCAACCTGAATCTGGTCGATGCCGACTATGCCTGGGTTACGCGCAGGCTGTGTGAGCAGGCCGATCGCAGCGGCAATGGCCACATCGTGTCATCACTCGAGGGCGGCTACGAACTGCATTCCCTGGCGCGCAGTGTCGAGGCGCACCTGAAGGCCTTTCTGGGCGACAACTGAGGCGGAAATTTCTGGTTCCGTGCATTTGGGAACGCAGAGTTCGCAAAGAAGCGCAGAGTTCGCAGAGTTTTTATCGGGCCGGAAGACTCAAGCCAAAGCCGCCGGTTCGCGCAAATCATCAATAAAGATCAACGATGCGGTAGCCATTTTCAAAGAACTTTGCGTCCTTTGCGGTCCTCCGCGACCTCTGCGTTCCTTTTTCAGGCCGGATGAATCGCGCCGAGGATGCGCGGTCCGGAGGCGCCGGTGACCACAGGCAGGTTGCCGGGTTCGGCGGACAGCGTGCGCTGGGCCAGCCAGGCGAAGGCCATCGCTTCCATCCAGTCGGGATCGATGCCGAAGCCTGCCGTGCTTTCGACCGGTAGCCCCAAAACGTCCGCCAACCTTCGCAGCAATACGCCATTGCGCACGCCTCCACCGCACACAAGCACCCGCTTGGTATCCGAGGCATGGCGGCGGATGGCATCTGCCACGGACTGGCACGTCAGCGCCATCAGTGTCGCCTGGACACACGCCGGCGGCAGGTCTTGCATCTCGGCGAGTTTCGCGTCCAGCCAGCCGGCGGAAAAATGTTGCGTACCGGTGCTCTTAGGCGGTTCCAGGCCGAAAAAAGGGTCATCGAGCAGGGTTTCTAGCAGACCGGGATCCGCTTGCGCCGAGGCGGCCCAGGCACCGCCCTCATCATAGTCCTTACCGAGCTGTCGTCGTGACCAGGCATCCATGAGGCAGTTGGCCGGCCCGGTATCAAAGCCGAAGGCGGGCTGCCTGGGATCGGCCGGCAGGATGGTGATATTTGCGATACCGCCGAGGTTGAGCACGATACGGTCTTCACGCTTCTCGCGCAGGAATGCCGCGTGAAATGCAGGTGCCAGGGGCGCCCCCTGACCACCGGCGGCCATGTCGCGCCGACGAAAATCATTGACGGTTGTGATCCCGGTGCGCTCGGCAACGACATTGGCGTCACCAAGCTGGAGCGTGGTGCGGAGATGGGTATCCGGGGTGTGGGCGACTGTCTGGCCGTGACAGCCGATGGCCGTCACCTGTTCGGGATCGATTGCTGCGGCCCTCAACAAACTGTTGATCACATCGGCGAGCAACTCACCGACTTCCGCATCCAGCAAGGCGAACCCTGTTGCGTTCATTGGCGCGCCGGCAGCGAGATCCTGAAGTCGCTCGCGAAGAGCGGGTGGCCATGGACTACTGGCGGTTGTGATGAGTCGCGGTGTCGCGCCGCCGAGTTCGACCAGGGCGGTGTCGACGGCATCCATGCTCGTCCCCGACATCACCCCGATAAAGAGTCCCACTGTGGCGGTCAGGGTGTCTCGGTGACCCCGGCGCTCGCGACCATGGTATCTGCCGGAATTGCCGCAAGCTGGGTCAGCAGGGGGGTCGTGGTCTTGCGGAAATTGGCGATTTCCGATTTGGGCAGCGAAAGCGACTTTGGCAGTTTTACGCGCAGCGGGTCGCGATGCCTGCCGCGCACGCGGAATTCGTAATGCAGGTGCGGGCCGGTCGCGAGTCCGCTCTTGCCGACATAGCCGATCACCTGGCCCTGCTTTATGCGACTGCCGGACTTGGCGCGCTTTGAATATTTCGAAAGATGGGCATACAGCGTGGTGTACTTGCTGGCGTGCTCGACAATTACCGTCCGGCCATAACCGCCTTTGGTGCCGCGGTAAATCACGCGTCCGTCGCCAGTGGCCCTGACAGCGGTTCCTCTGGGCGCTGCGTAATCGACGCCTTTGTGTGAGCGCCATTTCTTCAACACCGGATGCCAGCGCTTTGGGTTGTAGCGCGAACTGATGCGGGCGAATTTGATCGGGGAGCGGATGAACGCGCGGCGCTTGCTGTGTCCGTCGGCGTCGAAGTAACCGATTTCGCCGTTGCGATCCTCATAACGTACCGCTGTGTACGCCTTGCCGCGGTTGGTGAACTCAGCTGCCAGGATGGGGCCATCGCGCAGCTTTTCGCCGTCGAGATATTGCTCTTCGTAAAGCACCCGAAACTGGTCGCCGGCGCGAATCTCGAGCGCGAAATCGATGTCCCAGCCAAAGATGGTGGCAAGCTCCATGATCAGGCCATCAGACAGCCCCGCCTTCTGGCCATCCATGAACAGCGAGGACTCGATCACGCCGGCAGCAGAGGAAACCTGTGTGTCGACCTCTTTGCTGAGCGTCTCGGTCTTGATCTCGTCGTCGGCAATCGAGATCCGCAGGGACTCGACCCGGTTGCGCTGCAGTTCGAGCCCGGTGAGTTCAAGGTTCTCGTCAAACTGGAATCGGAGTTTCTGACCCGGACGGATATTGGCGAGAGACTTCGCCTGTTTGCCGCTGTTGACGATGCGATGCAGCAGGCTGGCCTCGAGCCCCTGCTTGTCGAAGATCCTGGCCAGCGATTCGCCGCGGGCGATCTTGTGCTCGGTCCATTGAAGCTCCTGCCCTACCGGGGCCAATGCCGATTCGATTTCCGTCACGCTGGCGCCGGGCAGATCAGTGCCGGCATCCATGAAGCCAGGGGCAGCCGCCATCTCGGGTCTGATTTGATCGGCTGTTTGGTCGGGGTCGATCCCTGCCAGCAGGCTGGGGGCGTCCCTGTCTGGGTTGCCCTGCGCAGCGGGTTGTGAAACTGCGTCAGCGACAGCTGCTTTAGCAATCTCTGAGTGAGTCACCGGCAGGCTCGGCTGCGGCTGCACCGGCAGCTCCCGCCGTGCCGCTGCAGGGTCGGCGTACGTGCCTGTTTCCTCTGATTTGCCGGGAATGGCCAGATGAGAAGTCAACGGGGAAGCCGCCTCGGCATTGGAAATCAGGCTGCCGGCGTCCGTGTTGAGATCCAGGAACCTCACCGCACCGAAGGTGGTCGCCAACAGGCCTGCCGCGACGAGGACGCGGAGTCGGCCACGGCCCTTGGGGCGGCGGACTTTGGCGTTTAACTTATAGTCACGTATCACAAACATGCCGTAATTCTCAGAATTCGCGGGATTATGGCAGATTAGCGGCCGCCCGCGATAGGAATTTAAAGGAATTTAACAATATGTGCCGGCTTTGAGATGGGGTTCGCCGTTATTGGGGCGCAAAATTCCTGTTTCTGCTACCTTTGCGCGGTTTGCGACAGCACCGATGCGAGAGACAAATTGACGTCAATACAAGAATCTATAAGCCTGATCAGCCGTGGCGCGGATGAGATCCTCGTCGTGGCTGAGCTCGAGAAAAAGCTTGCGCGTGGTAAGCCCTTACGTATCAAGGCCGGTTTCGACCCGACGGCACCGGATCTCCACCTCGGACACACGGTGCTCATCAACAAGTTGCGCCAGTTTCAGGAACTTGGTCATGAGATTCTGTTCCTGATCGGTGATTTCACCGGGATGATCGGGGATCCGACCGGCAAGAGCCAGACCCGTCCACCGCTTACGTCCTTTGACGTCAAAGAGAATGCCAAGAGCTACACAGACCAGGTGTTCAAGATACTCGACCCGGGCCGGACGCGGGTGGTGTTCAATTCGGAGTGGATGAGCGAGATGGGCGCGGCCGGCATCGTACATCTGGCCGCCAAACATACCGTGGCCAGGATGCTGGAGCGCGATGATTTCAGCAAACGGTACAAGAGCGGCCAGCCGATTGCGGTGCATGAGTTTCTGTACCCCCTCATCCAGGGATGGGATTCGGTGGTCCTGAAATCCGATGTCGAACTGGGCGGGACCGATCAGAAGTTCAATCTGCTGGTGGGGCGGCAGCTGCAGGAGATGGAGGGGCAGGAGCCCCAGGTGGTACTCACCATGCCGATCCTCGAGGGTCTGGACGGCGTGCAGAAGATGTCGAAGTCGCTCGGCAACTACATCGGTATCACGGATCCGCCGGATGAGATGTTCGGAAAGATCATGTCGATATCCGATGAGCTCATGTGGCGCTACTACGAATTGCTGAGTTTCCGCCCGATGTCTGAGATCGAAGACCTGCGTCAGCGGGTGGCCGGGGGCGTGAATCCGCGGGATGTAAAATTCGAACTCGGCGTTGAGCTGGTCGCGAGATTCCATTCGAATTCACTGGCGGAACAGGCGCGGCAGAATTTCGTAAATCGCTTTCAGAAGGGGGCGCTGCCGGACGAAATTCCCGAGTGCCTGCTGGAAACCGACGACGGGATACCGATCGCAAATGCACTCAAGGATGCAGGGTTGGTTTCGAGCACCTCCGAAGGTTTCCGCATGATCAAACAGGGCGCGGTTCGCCTTGATGGTGAAAAGGTCGGAGATCGCGGCCTGGTGCTGACAAAAGGGACTGAAGTCGTGTGTCAGGTCGGCAAGCGAAAAATTGCCCGCCTGAAGGTGCAGTAAGAAAATAGTCCGGTTAGGGATTGACGGTAGAAAACGACCCCCTATAATGCGCCCCTCTTGCGGCAGAGCCCCCGGACACGAAGTAGATCGAAAAGCTGAAAAAACAGTTGACGATCTCGCTGGAAGCTCTAGAATACGTCGCCTCGAAACGACAACGCCTCGGCGGAGACGGATCGGGAAGCCGGAAAGCGAAACAAATCGCTTGACGGCTGAAAAACGAAACGTTTCATAATTGAACGTCTCGGCGCTATCAAAAGCGCATCGCTCTTTAAAAAGTTAAATCAGGTAATTTGTGTGGGTGCTCCGTTGATGGTTGGAAACGGCCATTAATATCAACGAAGCATCTTCAATACCGAAGATTCTGAGTTGAGCCAAGATTGGTTGCCATAAGCAACTATTGTGATTGAACTGAAGAGTTTGATCCTGGCTCAGATTGAACGCTGGCGGCATGCCTAACACATGCAAGTCGAACGCGAAAGCACCTTCGGGTGTTAGTAGAG
>CAVWYD010000031.1:0-10000 GCA_963759055.1 uncultured Gammaproteobacteria bacterium | reverse complement strand
GGCCAGGTTGAAGGTGGGGTAACACCCACTGGAGGACCGAACCCACTTATGTTGAAAAATGAGGGGATGAGCTGTGGTTAGGAGTGAAAGGCTAATCAAGCCCGGAGATAGCTGGTTCTCCTCGAAAGCTATTTAGGTAGCGCCTCGTGTATCACCCTGGGGGGTAGAGCACTGTTTCGGCTAGGGGGTCATCCCGACTTACCAAACCGATGCAAACTCCGAATACCCAGGAGTGCAATCACGGGAGACACACGGCGGGTGCTAACGTCCGTCGTGAAAAGGGAAACAACCCAGACCGCCAGCTAAGGTCCCTAAATCACAACTCAGTGGGAAACGATGTGGGAAGGCACAGACAGCCAGGAGGTTGGCTTAGAAGCAGCCATCCTTTAAAGAAAGCGTAATAGCTCACTGGTCGAGTCGGCCTGCGCGGAAGATTTAACGGGGCTTAAGTTGTGTACCGAAGCTGCGGATGCCGCAAGGCATGGTAGAGGAGCGTTCTGTAAGCCGTCGAAGGTGTGCTGTAAGGCATGCTGGAGGTATCAGAAGTGCGAATGCTGACATGAGTAACGATAAGAGGGGTGAGAGGCCCCTCCGCCGAAAGCCCAAGGTTTCCTGCGCAACGCTAATCGGCGCAGGGTTAGTCGGCCCCTAAGGCGAGGCAGAAATGCGTAGTCGATGGGAATCAGGATAATATTCCTGAACTTTCTATAAGTGCGATGGAGGGACGGAGAAGGCTAGGCCTTCCTGGCGATGGTTGTCCAGGTCCAAGCGCGTAGGGAGTGTTCTTAGGTAAATCCGGGAACACAATCCTGAAACGTGATGGGGAGGCTCTACGGAGCCGAAGTGGTTGATGCCCTGCTTCCAGGAAAAGCTCCTAAGCTTCAGCTTATAGAGAACCGTACCCCAAACCGACACAGGTGGGCAGGGTGAGTATCCCAAGGCGCTTGAGAGAACTCGGGTGAAGGAACTAGGCAAAATAGTACCGTAACTTCGGGAGAAGGTACGCCCCTGGCGGTTTACGCTGCTGGGGGCCGAAGTAACCAGGTGGCTGCAACTGTTTATTAAAAACATAGCACTCTGCAAACACGAAAGTGGAAGTATAGGGTGTGACGCCTGCCCGGTGCCGGAAGGTTAATTGATGGGGTTAGCTTCGGCGAAGCCCTTGATCGAAGCCCCGGTAAACGGCGGCCGTAACTATAACGGTCCTAAGGTAGCGAAATTCCTTGTCGGGTAAGTTCCGACCTGCACGAATGGCGTAATGATGGCCACACTGTCTCCACCCGAGACTCAGTGAAATTGAAATCGCAGTTAAGATGCTGCGTTCCCGCGGCTAGACGGAAAGACCCCGTGAACCTTTACTACAGCTTTACACTGGACTTTGAACCTATCTGTGTAGGATAGGTGGGAGGCTTTGAAGCCGAATCGCCAGATTTGGTGGAGCCAACCTTGAAATACCACCCTGGTATGTTTGAAGTTCTAACCCAGGCGCTACAACGTCGGGGACAGTGTATGGTGGGTAGTTTGACTGGGGCGGTCTCCTCCCAAAGAGTAACGGAGGAGCACGAAGGTACCCTAAGTACGGTCGGACATCGTACGGTTAGTGCAAAGGCATAAGGGTGCTTGACTGCGAGACAGACATGTCGAGCAGGTACGAAAGTAGGTCTTAGTGATCCGGTGGTTCTGTGTGGAAGGGCCATCGCTCAACGGATAAAAGGTACTCCGGGGATAACAGGCTGATACCGCCCAAGAGTTCATATCGACGGCGGTGTTTGGCACCTCGATGTCGGCTCATCACATCCTGGGGCTGAAGTCGGTCCCAAGGGTATGGCTGTTCGCCATTTAAAGTGGTACGCGAGCTGGGTTTAGAACGTCGTGAGACAGTTCGGTCCCTATCTGCCGTGGGCGTTTGAGAATTGAGGGAAGCTGCTCCTAGTACGAGAGGACCGGAGTGGACGAACCTCTGGTGTTCCGGTTATCACGCCAGTGGTATTGCCGGGTAGCTACGTTCGGACAGGATAACCGCTGAAAGCATCTAAGCGGGAAGCCCCTCCCAAGATAAATTCTCACTAGACTCTTGAAGTCTCTGAAGGGCCGTTGAAGACTACAACGTTGATAGGCTGGGTGTGGAAGTACAGTAATGTATGAAGCTAACCAGTACTAATTGCCCGTGCGGCTTGACCATATAACACCCAAAATCTTTGGGCAAAGTGAAACTGACACCCAAGCGCCTGATCGATCAAACCGAACCCGAAAAAAGGGGTCGGAGTCAAGTTTCCTCATGGATTGCTTGACCATACGACTAAGCTGGAGGGAAATTGACTCCGACCCCTTTTTTCAAACAGTTTGCCTGGCGGCATTAGAGCATTGGAACCACCTGATCCCATCCCGAACTCAGAAGTGAAACGGTGCATCGCCGATGGTAGTGTGGGGTCTCCCCATGCGAGAGTAGGTCACTGCCAGGCTTTAATTGAAACCCCAGTCGCGAGAGCGGCTGGGGTTTTTCCTTTTTGTTCCCCGAAAAGACGTTTTTGATTTCTCGATCGTTTTTCCGGATCTTTGCTTTTCATTCACAGTCCCACATTGGAGCGGGCGCTTGTGGTTGAATAACGCATGATTTGTCTCCCTGTTTCATGAGTGAAGTCTTTCTTGAATCGTCTACTCAAGTATTCTTTTGGATCTGTGTTACTCGGTGCCGCCGCGGTGGGTGGTCTGGGTGGGCTTAATCTCTACACTTACCACCGGTTTACCGAAGAGAGTCCGGTGGCGACCCTGGTATTCGAATCCCTGGGCGAGCTTTCATACCGTGTGACGGTTTTCCCGGTTGGCCAGCCCGAGCTCACGCTTCAGCTCGACGGCGATGAGTGGCAGTTGGATGCGCGCATGATCAAGTGGACAGACTGGTTGACGTTCCTTGGTGAGTCACCGCTGTATCGGCTCGACCGCCTTTCGGGGCGATATATCTCGATTGAGGATGCGCGCAGCAAAGGCCCAACGATGCATGCGCTGAGCAAAACACCGGGTATCGATGTCTGGGCCTTTGCCCGCCGCGCCGGTGACTGGTTGCCTGGTGTCGACGCCGCATATGGTTCCAGTGTTTACCTGCCAATGGCTGATGGCCTGTCTTATGAGGTATTCATCTCACGCACCGGATTGCTGGCCCGAAAGCTGGAAGAAGGGGGTGGCAAATGAGTGCCGCAACAAGATATGAACTTGTTTCAATGGACGTGCACTCTCACGAATTCGTCCTGCGTATGCGGGTGGCAGAGCCGGCCCTTGATGGACAGCGTTTGCAGCTTCCGGCCTGGATTCCCGGTAGCTACATGATCCGAGATTTCGCGCGCAACATCACCGAGATCGGCGCTCGCGACGAGCGCGGTCCAGTAGCAATTCAAAAGCTGGACAAGCAAACCTGGCAACTCGGGCGCTGCGAGGGTGAGCTGGTCGTCGACTATCGGGTCTATGCATTCGATCTCTCTGTGCGAAGCGCTTACCTGGATCACACGCGCGCTTATTTCAATGGGACCAGCGTGTTTCTGTGTCTTCCCGAAAGGCAGGATGCAACATGGGAGCTTCTGTTGGCGGCCCCGCGGGATGAGGGCAGTAAGGGCTGGGCGGTGGCCACCAGTCTGCAGGCCGCCGATGTCGATGAGCGCGGTTTCGGTCTGTATGCCGGGGAGGGCTATGATCGCCTGACTGACTGCCCGGTGGAAATCGGGCGCTTTGAGCGCGCTGAATTTCAGGTTTCCAATCAATCTCACGAGTTCGTGATCAGTGATGGGGGGCGTTTTGACATGCGGCGCCTGTGTACTGATGTTGCGGAAATATGTCGTGAACATGTAGGGATGTTCGGTGAATTGCCCGTCTCCCGGTTTGTGTTTCTGACCCTTGCCACAGCTGATGGTTACGGTGGTCTGGAACATTCGGACAGTACCAGTCTGATATGCAAACGATCGGATCTGCCGGCGCATGGGCTGGGCAAGGCCGACAAAGGGTATCGGCAGTATCTGGCGCTGTGCAGCCACGAATATTTCCATCTGTGGAATGTGAAACGTATCCGCCCCGCACGGTTGGCCGAGGCCGATCTCAGTCGTGAGGCGTATACGGAACTGCTTTGGGCATTCGAGGGGATCACCTCTTACTACGACGAACTGGCGCTTGCGCGCAGCGGCGTGCTGTCGACCGAAGACTATCTCGACCTGTTTGCCGCCACGGTCACACGTGTTCTGCGCACGCCCGGCAGGGCGCGTCAGTCGATCGCTGAATCGAGCTTCGATGCCTGGACCAAGTTCTACAAACAGGATGAAAACGCACCCAATGCGATCGTCAGCTATTACACCAAAGGGGCATTGGTCGCCTTGGGTCTCGATGTGGAGATGCGCGTGCAGAGCGGGGATACCTTATCCCTGGACGATCTGATGCGGCGACTCTGGTCACGCTACGGCAAGAAGGGCCAGGGCATACCTGAGCGCGCGATCGAGCTGGAGCTTGCTGATCTGCTCGGCGTGACCTTGGAACCGTTTTTTTGCGATTACATCTACGGGACAGAGGATCTGCCGCTCGAGACATGGTTTGACCGCCTGGGCATCGGCTTTCGTGCGCGTGCGGCGGACAACAATGAAGATACGGGGGGGTATCGGGCAGACCCGCCGGCAGAGCAGCCCGGGCCGGGTCTGGGGGCCCGCTTCGAACAGCAGCCTGCCGGGCTGCGCCTGACCCATGTCATCGCGGGCACTGCGGCGCAGGACGCGGGTTTGGCTCCGGGTGATCTTCTGGTGGCCATTGACGGTGAGCGCGCCACGGCTTCCAACATCGCCGAACTGCTCAGGCGGATGCACGGCGACTCATCTGAGTTGCATTTTTTTCGACGCGACCGGTTGATGTCAGCGATGCTGCCGAATCGCCCGGCGGCCGCGGACACCTGTGACCTCTGGTTGCGTCCGGAGGAGACCTTGGCCCCTGGGGTGCTGGCGCGCCGCGCGGCCTGGCTGCAGTCGAATCGCATCCGTGTCGGATAAGTGATACCGGTGCGTGATCCCCTGCTGCGGCAACTGGCGGACGGCCGCTTTCATTCCGGTGAACAGTTGGCACGGGCGCTGGGCGTTAGTCGCAGTGCGGTGTGGAAACAGATCCAAAGGCTGGAAGCCGATCTCGGACTCGCCGTCAGTGCCGTTCGTGGGCGCGGTTACCGGCTTCCGGCGCCGCTCGAGCTCCTGGATTCAGATCGGATTCGTGCCGAGCTGAGTGATGCGGCAAAAGATACTCTTGGGGCGATGTCTGTGCTCTCGATGACGGCCTCGACGAACGGTTGTGCGTCGGCCGATCTGCCATTGGAAAGCGGTTGCGCGCGAGTCTGGCTGGCCGAACACCAGACCGAAGGGCGCGGCAGGCGAGGGCGCCGATGGATCTCTGCTTTCGGCGAGAATCTGTATATCTCCATGGCCTGGCGTTTCGACATGCCAATGACCGAGCTGGGCGGTCTCAGCCTGGTGGCCGGGGTGGTGGTTGCAGAGGTACTCGCGGATCTGGGGCTCGAGGGACATGCGCTGAAATGGCCAAATGATGTGCTGGTGGGCAGGCACAAACTCTCCGGAATCCTTGTGGAGGTCTCCGGTGAGGCAGATGGCCCAGCGACTGCCGTGATCGGCGTTGGTGTGAACTTTCGTGTCCCCGAGGCGCAGGGAGCGCAGATCGATCAGCCCTGGACCGATCTGTCGCGGGCAAGCCCGGTGTTGATTTCGCGTAACCGGATGGCCGGGATTCTGATCGATCGACTCATCCATGCCTGCGGGCTTTTCTCCACCGAACACCTGCGTCCTTTTGTCGGTCGCTGGGAACGGTTTGACGGCCTGATCGGGCAGCCTGTGCGGATCATGCATGGCCAACGCCCGATCGACGGTATTTATCGTGGCATCACGCTCTCCGGTGGCATGGTCCTGGAAGAAGCCTCGGGTCGTAACGAGTACCATGCCGGCGAGGTGAGCCTGCGCAAGGACGGTGAGCTATGACCGCACTGCTGATGGACCTGGGAAACACGCGCTGGAAGATGGCGCTTTCAGAGGGTGCTGAGATCGCTCAGTTGGTGAACGGTGCGTACGATGATCAAGAGGGCCTGCGTGCAGCCGCGATGCATGCAGCCACTGGCCAGATCGACGGCGTCTGGCTCGCCAGCGTCGTCGATTCGGACACCACGCGTCTTGTGATGTCGACCCTGCAGGAATGCCTCGGTGTTGCGCCCAGACAGGTGCGGGCGACCGACCCAATGCCTGATGTCGCGTCCGGATATCGCAAGCCTGAACAGCTCGGAATCGATCGCCTGCTGGCAATGGTTGCCGCACGAGCGCAGTCGGCGCAGCCTCTATGCGTGATTGATGCGGGTACCGCGGTAACGATCGACTTCGTCGATCAAGGCGGCCAGCACCGGGGCGGCTTTATTCTCCCCGGCAGGCGCATGTTCAGGGAATGCCTGCTGGCGAATACCTCGATTCCACGCGATCAGGAAGTGGATGCTAAGGCCGTCCTTGGGCGCGATACGGCCACCGCTGTCGCACTTGCAGCGCGCTATGCCGTCGCCGGGATCGTCGAGCGTTTTGTCGCGGGGCCGCATGCCCTTTTTCCGGGGCTTGAGGTGCGCTGCTTTGTCGGAGGCGGCGATGCCGATCACTTAATGGGCCTGCTGCCCCGGCCATGCACTAAACTGGACGACCTGGTTTTGCGAGGGCTTGCCGTGATAGCGGCGGGCGGAGAGTCTTAGTGCGCTGGTTCATTGTTTTTCTGATCGTCGCCAACGTCATTCTGTTCTTCTGGGTTCAACAGCAGTCCAGACCCCTGCCGGGGGAGGCCGCGCTCCCGCCGCCGGATGTCGGCCGACTGCGTCTGTTGAGTGAGTTGGAAAAGGAACCGGCCATTGTCGATGTCGATGAGCCTGAACCGGCTCGTGTCGAAGAAATGTCGGTGGAACCACCCTTGGCTGCTGTGCCCGAAGATCAGTCTCAACCGGTCCATGTCGAGGAGGCGCTGCAGTCGTCTTTGGATGTCGGCGGCTATCAGGCGTCCAGTGAAGACTCGTTGCCGGAAGGTGAGCCGGTAACTGGCATTCAACCGGTCGATGTCGCTTCGTTGATCACCGAAGTGAATCAATCGCTTGGCGCAGAATCCGAAGACCTGGCCCTTGAGGCCCCGGCTGGGATTGATGAGCCGGTTGAGCAGGCCTTGGAGGAATCGGTCGAGACGCCGGTGCAGGAGCCCAGCTTGTCTGTACCTGAACTGACGGCGGATGCTTCGGTCGTTGAACCGGCTGCGGTCGAATCGGTACAGACAGTCTGCGCCAGGGTCGGACCTTTCGAGCCGGACGATGCAGACAAGCTGGTCTCCGGACTACCCGCAAATGTGACGCTGCTGTCAGACGTGACCGAAGAGTATGCCAGCGTAGACAGGTATTATGTCCTTATCCCGCCGCTGCCATCGCGCGCTGAGGGTTATCAGAAGCTCAAGGAACTGGCGGACGCGGGTATAACCGATACCTGGTTGTTCCCTTCCGGCGAATACCGCAATGCGATATCGCTCGGGTTTTTCAGCCGGGAAGCGGGTGCAAAACGCCATGCTGCCAATGTCGCTGGAAAGGGTTTCAACACCGAGGTGAGAGAGAAGACCTCGGTACGGCAACGTCGCTGGCTTTTGTTGATGAGCAATGACGCGCGTGATCTCGGTCCAAGTCTGTCGCTTCCCGCCAGCGTTGCCGCCGAGCGGCAGGCGTGCCCCTGAGCAGGCGGTTTGTGACGCGCTATGTGCGGTGCCGGTGGTTTTTGCTAGAATCGGCGCCCGCACCGCATCTGCGGTCGGTTTTCAGGCTGGCGTAGCTCAGTAGGTAGAGCAGCTGATTTGTAATCAGCCGGTCGGGGGTTCGATTCCTCTCGCCAGCTCCAATTTCTTCCCGGATCATGGGGTCATCGGCCTAACCCTGCAATTTTCGTGGGGTTGAGTGTTTACCGGTCTTTATCATTCGTACATCGCAGCATGGCTGCAGTCGATTCGAATTAGTCAGGAGTAGTGAAATGAGTGTCGAGATTCCAGAGCGCGACGGTGATGGTTATCTGTTGAGCATGTCCGACTGGACCCCGGAGATCGGGCGCGCCATGGCCGAGGCCGACGAAGTCGAGTTGGACGACGTCAAGTGGGAACAGATACTGAAGGCGCGCGAATACTATGAGGACGAGAATGTCGTTCCGCCGATTCGCAAATTCGCCAAGTACATCGGTCAGGACCAGAAGGCGATCTTCAAGATGTGGAAGACCGGTCCAATGAAGCCGATTACCAAATACGGTGGTCTGCCGAAGCCGACCGGCTGCGTCTGACCTGCTCCACCCGAAACTGTCCCGGCCGCCCAGGTGGTGCCGGGGGCGGAAAAGCCGCGATTCCTCGAGGGTTCGCGGCTTTTTTGCGCCTTGATGTCCGGCCGATCCAAGGTTCAAGAATCGTTCCCTTCCTGCCGATAGCCCTTTCACCTTGGGGAAGCTAAACACGGTCAGCGTGTGCATGAAGGATTCGTCTTCAAATGGGGCTTGATAACAAGTACTGGATTTCGGGCATATTGGGCAGCTTGATCGTCGCCGCGATGGCTGCATCCACCGGAAAGTCCATTCCAGCCTGGATCTGGCCCTTGCTGGGTGCAGGGGTCTGGCTGCTGGTCGTCAGGCTCGCGGCCGGGAGTGAGCCCCGCGTGAGAGATCCTGATGAAAAGGAAATCACCGGCCGGGAAGTTGAGCAGGCCGTCACGGGGTTGATGGCTTGTGTCGAGATGCAGCTTTCCGCGAGGGTGGATCAGATTAACGCCGAACTCGCATCTATTCAGCGGCTTGTCAGTGATGCCGCTGCGAGCGTAAGGGATGCGTTCGGCGGGATTGGTGATCGTTCCGCGCAACAGGTTCAGCTGATTGCGGAATTGACGTCGAAGATGGGGGAAGCGCCAGCCGGTGAACCCGGCTTGGAGCGGGTTGCCGATAAGACAGACGAGGTACTGGGCCGTTTCGTCGACTACGTCGTGGATACGAGTTCCAACAGCGTGGCGATCGTCGAGCGTATCGACGAAATGGTCGACCATATGAACCATGCCGACGAGCTCCTGGGTGACGTCAAAGTGATCGCAGACCAGACGAATCTGCTGGCATTGAACGCCGCGATCGAGGCGGCTCGTGCCGGTGATGCGGGACGTGGTTTTGCGGTTGTCGCGGATGAGGTCAGAAAGCTCTCGAAACGCTCGGATCGTTTTAACGATGAAATTCGCCTGGTTATTGGCGAGTCGATCAAGGCAATCCACAGTGCCCGCCAGGCAATGGCCAGGCTGGCTTCCCAGGACGTGACTACTGCAATGCAGGCCAAGGCCCGAGTGAGTTCCGTGCTGGAGAAGCTGACGGCGGCAAATCTGTCCCTGGGAGACCAGCTCGAGTTGGTGTCCGTCTTCAATGGTGAAATTATCGGCCTGGTTGGAGAGGCCGTGGATGCCTTGCCGTTCGAAGATATTGATTACCAGCTAGCTACCTGCGCAGAGCGCCACATCAACCCCATGCACGCGCTGGTCAAGAGTCTGCGCAATGGGGTGACGGAACTGAGCCTCGTTGAGCAGATCGCTCCACACGAGTTTGTCCGCGCATTGAAGCAACTGCAGTCAGAGCTCAATCGTCTGCCTGCTCCAGGTGCGGCCGTTGGGTCTAAAAGTGATTATTCGGAAAAGGAACGCCGAAAGCGTAAGTAGAACAGGATATTTTCGAAAGGGCGCAGAGGCCACGCCTGCGAAAGGGAGCAGGGTGCCAAAAGCCAAGGTAACCGGTGAGACATGTCGATAACGAGTTCAGAATCCAGTGACGGCAAGGTCGTGATCATCAGCGTCGATGGTCGTTTTGATTCCGCCGTGCATCAGCAGTTCATGCTGGCGTTTAAGGACCATCCCCGCGGCGAGAAGGAATTCGTGGTGGACCTCGGGAATGCGGAGTCTATGGACAGTTCC
>CAVWYD010000030.1:0-78154 GCA_963759055.1 uncultured Gammaproteobacteria bacterium | reverse complement strand
ATTGCGGGTCGGCATGACACAATCGAACATGTCGATGCCGCGTCGCACGGCCTCCACGATATCCTCGGGTGTGCCAACACCCATGAGGTAGTGCGGATGAGTGGCAGGGAGGCGGTCGGCGAGAAAATCCAGTACCCGCCAGCGATCCTCCGGCGGCTCACCGACCGACAGCCCACCCACTGCGTAGCCGTCAAATTGAATCTCGGCGAGGGTATCCAGCGAGCGAGCGCGCAGATCGCTGAACACCCCACCCTGTACGATGCCGAACAGGGCATTGGGGTTTCCGGCATGCGCTGCCTTGCTGCGGGCGGCCCAGCGCAGCGACAGTTCCATGGATTCGGCCGCCTGCCGTTCGCTTGCAGGATACGGCGTGCACTCGTCGAATATCATGGCAACATCAGAGCCGAGTTCACGCTGGATCTCCATCGACTCTTCAGGCCCCATGAACACCTTCGCGCCGTCGACCGGTGACCGGAAGTGCACCCCCTGCTCAGTGATCTTGCGCATGGCGCCGAGCGAGTACACCTGAAAACCGCCGGAATCGGTCAAAATCGGGCGCTGCCAGTGGGTGAAATCATGCAGGTCGCCGTGCGCGCGGACTACCAGGGTGCCAGGCCGCAGCCAAAGGTGGAAGGTGTTGCCGAGGATGATCTCCGCGCCCAGCCCCTCCAGTTCCTCCGGAGTCATGGCTTTAACGGTGCCGTAGGTACCCACCGGCATGAAGGCAGGTGTTTCCACCGTGCCGCGCGCAAAGGTGAGCCTCCCGCGCCTGGCCGAGTGATCCTGGCCAAGTAACTCAAACTTCAACTGATACCCCTATATATTAATTTTATAGTTGACTTGGCCATCAAACATATTAGAAAATAGCCATGTACTGAATCTTCAGTACACTCCTCCATCCTCCTTTGGTGGAACTTTAGGCGCGGCACCCCCTGCCGCGCCTTTTTTTATCCTCCGCTGACCGTTCGTCCAACCCCGGCCAGAAATCTGCGCGGCAATTCAGTCCACCCGTTCCAGGAACATCGCATCGCCGTAACTGAAAAAGCGGTATCCCGCCTCCACCGCATGCCGATAGGCTGCCATCGTGCGTTCGTAACCCGCGAATGCACAGACCAGCATCAGCAACGTCGATTCGGGCAGGTGGAAGTTTGTCAGCAGGGCGTCGGTCACCCGGAACTCATACCCGGGACGGATGAACAACCGGGTATCGCCGCGGTAAGGCTCCAGCTGCCCGCCCGCAGCCGCGGTTTCGAGACTGCGCACGCTGGTGGTACCGACTGCGATCACCCGCCCGCCGCGCGCACGCGTCGCGGTCACTGCATCAACGGTGCTGTCCCCCACCTCCAGCCATTCACTGTGCATGATGTGTGTTGCCAGATCCTGCGCCCGCACCGGTTGAAAGGTACCGGCCCCCACATGCAGGGTGACCCGCGCCGTCTCCACGCCCATCCGCTCGAGTCGGTCCAGCATCTCGCGGTCAAAGTGCAGACCCGCGGTCGGGGCGGCGACCGCGCCCGGCCGCTCGCCGAACACGGTCTGGTAGCGTTCCTGGTCGAGTTCGGTATCAGGCCGCTGGATGTAGGGCGGCAACGGCATGTGGCCGTGCATCTGCATCAGCTCGGCAAAAGTCCCGCTTTCGGTCTTGAGAATAAACAGTTCATCCACACGCTCTTCCATCTTCAGCCAGGTATCGCCGATAAGAATCCGGCTGCCCGGTTTCGGCGATTTGCTGGCACGGATGTGGGCCAGCGCACGGTCTTCGGAAACCAGGCGCTCAACCAGGACCTCGACCCGACCACCCGTCTCCTTCGCGCCATGCAACCGCGCAGGCAGGACCCGGGTATCGTTGAAGACCATCAGGTCTCCCGGGCGCACGAGTCCGCTCAGGTCCCGGAACTGGCGATCATGCACCTCATCCAGGC
The DNA here is from genome assembly GCA_963759055.1 of uncultured Gammaproteobacteria bacterium. Lineage (GTDB taxonomy): Bacteria > Pseudomonadota > Gammaproteobacteria > Chromatiales > Chromatiaceae > Thiosocius. Next base: position 76,232 of record CAVWYD010000030.1, on the reverse strand, counting down.
CGGCCTGCAGGTGCAGCAGACGGCTGTCACCGCGCCGCACACTCGGCTGCTGCGCAATAAGCGCCTCGGGCAGATCGTAGTGGAAATCGCTCAGTTGCATGGGCGCGCGATCTTAACACAGGGCCCTTGCCCAAACGGCGTATGTCGCTATACTCCCCGACTTGCTGCCGGGGTGGTGGAATTGGTAGACACAGGGGACTCAAAATCCCCCGCTGGCAACAGCTTGACGGTTCGAGTCCGTCCCTCGGTACCAGTTCAAAAAACAAAAGGGTTGACCGCTTTCGGTCAGCCCTTTTGTCCGCCTGGGTCAATCGCATCACGGGACGCGGTGCCTGCGTTTCAGTGTTCGACGATCCCATCGTGATCCGCCCCGGCCGCGCAGCTGTATAGCTGATCGGCCAGCTTGCGGGCATTCGCCGGTTTCAGATAGAGCGTCACCACCCGATAGACGCCCATCGCCAGATCCCATTCGTTTGCCTCGAGCACTACGGTTGCGCCCTGAACACCAACCACTGCGAAATCGCCGGTTGCCTTGTCTTCTTTCTGCCCGGAGTCATTTTTGCTCATGCCAGTCAGTCTGTCGGGTAACGGCACCCGATGCTTGGCACAGCTGGCCATTCGTTTGCCAGAGTCGGCCAGATTTTGCAGTCAAGGCTGGATTCTGAATCAGATGTGGCTTGGCAAGGGCTCCTCGCGCCTTGCCTGGCCCGTTTTGGGGCAGCAACGCTTGCGTGTTTGTACTGTGCACAGGCCCTAGAATAGTGCCATGGACACCGGACTCCCCACTATGGGCCACGTCATCTGGCGTTGGCTTGAGCTTAATGGTCTTGACTCAGAGCGCCTGTTTACGGTCCAGGGGCTGTCGAAACACGACCTTCAGTCACATAGCGAACGCGTCCCCAGCGACAAATGGGAGGCGATTGTGTCGAGCGCGTTGGGCCAGATTGACGACAGCTGTGTCGGTTTGAGTGCAGCACGCTGCTGGCATCCTTCGGATCTGGGTGCACTCGGATACGCCTGGCTGGCAAGCTCTACCCTGCGCACGGCCTTTCAGCGGATGGCGCGCTATATGAAGGTCGTCGGCGAACGCGCAAGTCTGTCGACCCATGATTCCGTAAAGGGATTCAGGGCGACACTGCTGCAGTACCGCTCAGACCGCATTCTGCGCGAGATCATTGCTGATTTTGCCATGTCGCTGATGCTCGATATGGCGCGCGTAAATGCTGGAAAATCATTGAAGGCTGTCGAGATCACGCTTCAGCGCCAGAGGCCGGATTGTGCCGACGCCTATGTCGAGTTCTTTGGCTGCGAGGTGCACTTCGCCGCAACAGAAGACAGTTTCACCCTGGCATCCGCCGACATCGACAGGCCGTTGCCTACCGCCAACCAACAACTCGCGGGCGTGCACGATCAGATTCTGATGCAACAGCTCGCCGCGCTGGACAAGGATGACATCATTGCCCGCTGCCAGGCGATCATTCTTGAAAACCTGACCACCGGTACCGTCTCGACTGCAGGGATCGCAAAGGAACTCCATATGAGTCCCAGGACGCTGACACGACGACTCGAGCAGAAAGGTGCCCAGCTCCAGAAACTGATCGACGAAACACGCCGCGCCCTGGCCGAACGCTATTTTGCCGATCCGAAAAATTCACTTTCAGAGGTTGCCTTCCTGCTCGGTTTTGCCCAACAGAGCTCACTGACAAGGGCGTCGAACCGTTGGTTCGGCGTGCCGCCGAAAAAGTATCGCTCCGGTCAGCTGGCGCAATCGACGCCGGCCAACTGAAACCCCGCCAAGCCTCAAGACGGTCGTCCTATTTTTGCCGATCCGCTCGCATGTCACGGCTCCCTCGGGAGAGACCATCATGCTCATTGGGCTTTCTGATGTATTCATAAATTCAATTCTGTGATGTTGACCCGGGTAGCTATAGTTCGGCTGGAAATCAACCGAAGTCGGCGCGCAGATGCCGTTCGTCCCCGCATGGGTGGCAGAACAGACATTGCGTTGGCGGAAATCTAACACGGGCCTTTCGCGGGGTCCGCGGATATTGCGAACGCCGTTTTTTCTTTTTCCGAAACATTTTTGGCCGAATCCAGAACGATGATTGTTCGTATCGATTTCGGCTGTTTTCAATTTTGGCTGACGAGCACTCATGAACGAAGAGAAACGGACGATCATCTACACGCTGACGGATGAGTCTCCTTTATTGGCGGCCTGTTCACTGCTTCCGATAATCAGGACCTTCGCTGGCCCGGCCGGGATCCACATCAAAAAGAGCGACATCTCGGTATCGGCACGGATTCTTTCAGAGTTCTCCGACCACCTCGCGCCCGAACAACGCGTGGAAGACTGCCTCGCCGCTCTGGAGCGCCTGACCCAGGAGCCTGACACCAACATCATCAAGCTGCCTAACATCAGTGCCTCCGTTCCGCAGTTGAAAGCGGCGATCGCAGAGCTCCAGGAAAGTGGTTATGCAGTGCCCGAGTATCCGGAAGAGGCCAGCAGCGCCGAAGAAGTCAGTATCCGCGAACGTTACTCGAAGGTTCTGGGCAGCGCGGTCAATCCAGTACTGCGTGAGGGTAACTCAGACCGTCGCGCGCCGGCAGCGGTCAAACGCTATGCGCGCAAGCACCCGCATGCCATGGGTGAGTGGAGCCCCGCATCGCGTACCCATGTGTCGCACATGCGCAGCGGCGATTTCTACCACAGTGAAAAATGCATGACCATGGACAAGGCCTGTGACGTGAAGATGGACCTGCTGACACGTTATGGCGAGGTCATGGTGCTGAAGGAGAAAACCTCCCTGCTGCAGGGAGAGATCATCGACAGCATGTTCATGAGCAAAAAGGCCCTGTGTCAATTCATTGAGGATCAGTTGCAGGATGCGCACGATACGGGCGTGATGTTCTCGCTGCACGTGAAGGCGACGATGATGAAGGTCTCACACCCGATTGTGTTCGGCCACGCAGTCAAGGTGTTCTACAAGGACCTGTTCGCAAAACACGACGATCTTTTTGAACGCTTGGGCGTAAATGCGAACAACGGTATCAGCAGTGTTTACGAAAAGATCCAGACCCTGCCGCGTTCCGTGCGCGAGGAGATTGAGGCAGATATCCACGCCTGTTATCAGACCCGCCCCGTACTGGCGATGGTCGATCCGCGCAAAGGCATTTCCAACCTGCATGCACCCAACGACGTAATCGTGGATGCCTCCATGCCCGCGATGATTCGGGAGGGCGGCAAGATGTGGGGGCCGGACGGCAAGCTGCAGGATACCAAGGCGGTCATGCCCGAGAGCACCTATGCGCGCATCTACCAGGAGATGATCAATTTCTGCAAGACCAACGGTGCCTTCGACCCAACCACCATGGGCACCGTGCCAAACGTCGGGCTGATGGCGCAGAAGGCCGAAGAGTATGGTTCGCACGACAAGACCTTCGAGATACCTGCCGACGGTATAGCGCGCATCGTCGATGACGAAGGCAATGTCCTGATCGAACAGGACGTCGAGAAAGGCGACATCTGGCGTATGTGTCAGACCAAGGACGAGCCCGTTCGCGACTGGGTCAGGCTGGCGGTCACGCGGGCCCGTCAATCCGGCATACCGGCGGTCTTCTGGCTGGACGAGTACCGTGGCCACGACGCCGAACTGATAAAGAAGGTAAAGCACTACCTCTCGGAGTACGATCTGAGCGACGTCGATGTCCAGATCATGTCGCCCCTGCGCTCGATGCGTTACACCCTGGAGCGCGTAATCCGCGGCAAGGATACGATTTCTGTCACCGGCAATATCCTGCGCGACTATCTGACCGACCTGTTCCCCATCATGGAACTGGGCACCAGTGCCAAGATGCTCTCGATCGTGCCCCTGATGAAGGGTGGCAGCCTGTTCGAAACCGGGGCTGGCGGAACGGCCCCCAAACTGGTGCAGCAGCTGTTGGAGGAAAACCACCTGAGCTGGGACTCGCTCGGTGAGTTCCTGGCGCTGACGGTGTCACTGGAAGCCCTGGGTGAGAAGACCGGAAATCAAAAGGCGACAGTCCTCGCCAGAACCCTGGACGAAGCCACCGGAAAGCTTCTGGACAACGACAAGTCCCCCTCACCCAAGACCGGCCAGCTGGACAACCGCGGCAGTCATTTCTACCTCGCCATGTACTGGGCACAGGCATTGGCGGAGCAATCCGAAGACGCCGAGTTGCAGGCATACTTCGCGCCCCTGGCAAAGACCCTGGCTGACAAGGAGGAACAGATCATCGACGAGCTCGGCTCGGTACAGGGTGAACCGGTGGATATCGGTGGCTATTTCTTCGCAGATCGGGAGAAGACCAAGGCGATTATGCGACCCAGCGTGACCTTCAACGAGGTCTTGCGGGCCGCACGAATACAATAGAGCGGCAAGACAGAGATGCGCCAGATAGTGCGATGGGCCCCAGCGTCCCGGTTAACGGTAGCGTGAAAGATTTTATCCGCATATCCGGCCGGGGCGCCGATGCTCTGGCCCCTTCTCAGCTGTAGATCAGCTCAGACCAGCGCCCCTGCGTACGCAGGTCTTCCTTGAACTCGGCCCAGGACCCGGCACCCCCGGCCTCTTTTTCCATGATCTTGTCGAAGGTCTTTGACACCTTCCCCAGGCCGGCCAGATAGACATGTGTGGCCGGGTCCCGCATCAGTCCCAGGACTTCGGCGGCATGATCTTTCATCGCCGCCTTCAGGGTGTCGGACTCCGAGGCCAGCGGTCGGCTGATGACGGCACCGAAGGCCTTGAACGATGCCTCGTCGTAGTAGTTGCTGAGATCTCCGTCTGCATCGTTTCCGTACAACAGGTCCATGCCACTGCGGGCACCGTAGTACAGCCTTACCTTGCCCCTCCAAGCACCCTTTTCCCGGTAGATTTCCTGAACAAAACTGCGGAATGGCGCCACCCCGGTGCCTGTTCCGATCATCAGCAGGTTCGAACGGTCGTCTGAGGGAATCTTGAACGGGCTGCGGTATGGGCCAGTGATCGTGATGCGCTTCCCGGGCTCGGCATCACACAGGTAGTGCGATGCGATTCCTGGATAGCGCTCTCCACTGATCTCGTCGATATAGAAACAGCGGCGCACCAGCAGTTCGAGTTCGACTCCGTCGTTCGCCCGATCAAGCTGGCCACCCGCGATGGAGTAACGCCGCATATGGAACGCGTTACCCATGGGATGAGGGCCCGGAACCACGACACCGATGCTTTGCCCCACCGAATAACGGAATGCAGGGTCATCGATACGCAACTTGATCCGACGGACCTCGTCACGCTCCGGCGGCGTGATACGCGCGCTCTCAGTGATCACAGCCTCACTGACGGGGCCGAGTTCCTGGGTCGATTCGTTCATTGTCTATCTCTCCTGAGACGGATTGGATCGCCCGCGGGCGTCATCAGGTCAATCGAAATCACGGGGCCCTCCTGAATAGGGGTCGGCGTCGAACAGCTACCCTGCCGGCAGGAACAGGAGCCATCACAACCGCCCTCGCCGCGGAAGGGGCCAAGTTCCGGGTGGCGCTGCGCAAAGCGGCGATAGAGATCCTGCACATACAGCCACGCGACCAAAACGGCAAAGATCACCAAGCTGGTCAGAACAAACTCAACCATGCGAACCCCCAAGGCCGGCGAAGCCCATGAACGCCAGAGACAGCAGGCCGGCCAGCATGAGACTCATGGCGGCACCCTGACTGACGCTCGGCACCTCGGCCAGCTCCAGTTTCTCTCGCAGCCCGGCCATCAGCATCAGGGCCAGAGTGAAGCCGGCACCGGCACCCAAGGCATACACCACGCTCTGTATGAAGTCGTATTCCTTGGCGGTCTGGAAAAGCGCCAGGCCCAGGATGGCGCAATTGGTGGTGATCAGCGGCAGGAAAATACCGAGGCTGCGAAACAGCGACGGGCTGAACTTCTTGACGAACATCTCCACAAGTTGCACTGCCGATGCGATCACCGCGATGTAACAGATCAGGCGCAGGAACATCAGGTCGAGTTGGCCCAAAACCCAGTTGATGCCATAGGCCGCCATGGAACTCACCAGCATCACGAACATGGTGGCCAGGCCCATGTTCCAGGCCGTGTCTTTCTTTGCCGATACGCCCAGGAAGGGACAGATGCCCAGGAAAAGCGCCAGTACGAAGTTGTTGACCACGGCGGCATTGAGAAAAATGAACCCGAGTGACTCACCCTGCATTGGAGGCCCCCTCCTGCTCCAGCAGGCGTCGCTCCCGGCGTTGTTTCAGCCAGGCGAACAGCAGCAGCCAGGCACCCAGGACAAAGAAGCCCCCCGGTGGAAGTATCATCACCACCCAGGGCTCGAAGTTCTCCGGCATGACCTGAATACCGAGCAGGGTTCCGCTGCCCAGGACCTCACGCACAGTACCCAGCGACAGCAGCGCCAGGGTAAAGCCGGCACCCATGCCAAGGCTGTTGATCAGGGTGGTATGCAACCGCTGCTTGGAGGCATAGGCCTCGGCACGACCGAGGATGACGCAGTTGGCCACGATCAGCTGGATGAAGGCGCCGAGTGCATTGTAGAGGTCCAGACTGATCGCCTGGATCGCGTAGTCGACGACAGTGACAAAGGTCGCGATGATCACGATGTAACTGGCGATACGCACCTGCTTGGGTATCCAGCTGCGCAAAAGCGAGATCAATGTACTGGATGCAACCAGAACGAAGGTGGTTGCAAGCCCCATCGCTATGGCGTTCATGGTCGAATTGGTCACGGCCAGGACCGGGCACATGCCCAGCAGCATCACGAACACCGGGTTCTCTTCCCACAGACCCCGGACAAAGGTATCGAGGCTGAGTTTCTCCTCTCGATTGGGGAGCGTGGCCATCAGCTTTCGCCCCCAAAGGCGACGCATCTCCTGTTCCGCACAGGATAGACGGCTGACGGTTCGTACCCCTTCATTGCCCTACCCTCGACAGCTCTTGTTTAAAACGCTGGATCAGCGGCGCCATGCGCTGCATGCTGCGGTCCAGGGCCTTGGCGACTGCAACCGAGGAGATAGTCGCACCGGAGATCGCATCGACCTCCCAGGCACTCTGCTTCTTGCCCGCTTTTACTGCCACGATTTTATGAGCCAGCGCATCACCCGCGTCGTTCAGCCCGGCATCCAGCGCCTCGAAGTTCTTGAGAAACGCAGGGTCAAAGGCGATCTTGTCACCCAGGCCCGGTGTCTCGGTCATCTTCAGGATCTTGATCCCGCGGATGCAGGCGCACTCGGGATCGTAGCCGTACAGCAGCTTGACGATATCCTGGTAACCCTGTGCACCCGACGCCAGTGCCACCCCTTTTAGATTGCCTTGATCATCAAAGGCGGCATAGACCTTTTCGCCTGCGCCACTGTCCTCACCGGGGACCGCCACGCCGTTCTCGCCAAGCATGACATCGACACGCCGCGATGCCCCGGGTACCACCTTGAACACCGCCTTTTCGATGGCGATGCGCTGATTCTCCGCAATGATCGGTTTGGTGTACTGAAAGACCAGCACCACCAGAAGCCCCGAGAGCATCGCGATCGCACCCAGGGTACGGATCATCCGGAAACCCGGCGTCTGGGGCGCGGCCGGTGCGACCTGCGACTCGCTCATGCCCCTCCCTCCTGACGCCTGGTCTCGCCATAGACGCGCGGCTGGGTCCAGGAGGCGATCAGCGGTGACGCGGCATTGGCCAGCAGAATGGCGTACATGACACCCTCGGGAAGACCACCGAACAGCCGGATCACCACCGTAAGCACACCGATCAACGCGCCGTACAAAAATGCGCCCCAGGGAGTGACCGGCGAGGCGATCATGTCGCTCGCCATGAACCAGGCCCCGAGCATCAGTCCACCGGACAGGGCGACGAAAAGCGGCGAAGGATAGAGCTCGTTGTTGATCAGCCACAAAGGGGTTGCGACCAGCGCAGCCCCCGCGAATACGCCAACCGGGATACGCCAGTCGAGCATCCTGCGAAACGCCAGGTAGAGTCCGCCCAGCAGGATCAGGATCGCCGATGCCTCACCGGTTGAACCGATCACATTGCCGAACAACAGATCATTGGTACTGGTCGTGATGTGCTGGAACTTCTGCATCGCCAGCGGCGTCGCGCCCGTGAACCCATCGATATTCAGGCTGTTGATCCAGGGCGCGACCGATTCCGGTTTCATGAAAGGCGTGGCCAGGGTCGAGGGGATAAACTCGGTGAACCGTCCCGGTGCGAAAGCGGGTGTCCAGGTGGTTATCGCCACCGGGAAGGCGGCCTGGACGAAGGCCCGGCCGACCAATGCCGGGTTCATCACATTGAATCCGAGACCACCAAACAGGGCCTTGCCGAGTGCCACGGCGACAAAGGCGGCTACGGCCGCCATCCACAGGGGAAACCCGGGCGGAAGCGTCAGGGCCAGCAGCATACCCGTGATCACCACGCTCCAGTCGCTTAGCGTGTTGCCGCGCCCTGCAAGCTGCGAAAACAGCCGCTCGGTGAGCATGGCAACGATCGTGGTGGTCACAATCAGGACCAGCGCACTGATGCCGAACTGCCAGACCGAGAACATGGCAACCGGCACCAGGGCCAACACCACGTTGCGCATGATGTCTTCCACACCCCGAGGGCGCTTAAGGTGCGGTGCAGTGCGTATCTCTATCGGTCTGGCCATGCGGACCTCAGCTGTCCAGCGCGGGGCGTTCGCGGTTGATCGCCTTGGCGATCCGGAAGTACTGGGTCAGCGGGATGTTCGAGGGACAGACATAGGCACAGCAGCCACACTCGAAACACTGGTTGAGATGAAACTCCGATTCCATGCGCTCGTATTCACGCTTCTTCGCCAGCTGCGCCATCATCGAGGGGTTGAGACGTATGGGGCAAGCATCGACACAGTGTGAACACTTGATACAGGGATACACCTTGCGCTCACTCTGGTCAGGGTCTCCGGCCTCATACACCACCACACCGGATACGCCCTTGGTGATCGGGACATCCAGGGAGGCCACGGTCATCCCCATCATGGGGCCACCCAGTATGACCTTGTTGGCATCGGTAGCCACACCCGCCACCTTCAGCAGAAAACCGAGGGGTGTACCGATCGGCACCAGGTAGTTGCCGGGGCGGTCGACGCCCGCACCAGACACCGTCACCACGCGCTCAATCAGCCCCCGCCCTCTGGGCAACAACTCACCCATCTGTGCCAGGGTGCCGACGTTATATACAGCCAAGCCGAGATCAGCCGGTAGTCCACCTTCCGGGATCTGCTCGTTGAGCAGGCTCTCGATCAGAATTTTCTCGGCACCCTGTGGATACTTGGCCTCGACGGCCCTGACCTCGATCGCATCGTTTTTCGACAACTTTTGCCGGATGGTCCGGACCGCATCCATCTTGTTGTCTTCGATCCCGATCAGCGCACGCCCGGCGCCGGTCGCACGCATGGCGATACGGATACCGCCCAACAGGGCATCGGTGTGCTCCAGCATTACGCGGTGGTCACAGGTAAGGTACGGCTCGCATTCGCAACCGTTGACGATCAGGGTGTGAATCTTTTTACCCGCGGGCGGCAGCATTTTGACGTGGCTTGGAAAGGCCGCACCGCCGAGGCCGACCAGACCCGCCTCTTTCACGAATTGAACGATCTCGCTCGGCGCCAGATTCAGTATGTCGACCTCTTCCTCGTAGAGTATCTGCTGGCTGGCTGCATCGTACACATCGATGACAATAGCCGGTGCCTTCGGACCCTCAGCGGTTGGCCACAGATCGATCGCGACGACGCGTCCGGTCGCGGGCGCATGCATGGGTACCGATACGTGCCCGTCGGCTTCTGCGATTGGTTCACCCCGTACAACCTCCTCGCCAACCTTGACGATCGGCTTTGCCGGGGCGCCCTTGTGCTGCGACAGGGGCACGACCAGTTTCGATGCAAACGGCAGCCGACGGATCGGCAGACCGGCTGTCTCATTCTTGTGCTCCAGGGGGTGGACGCCACCGTGGGCAAAAGTTGCGTGGCCTCTCAACAAACTGAACAGGTTCATCCGAGCACCTCGTTCAGGACCGAGGTTCGAGGTTCGGGGTCCGGGGATCGCTCGATCACGATTCGATGTTTACCGACCCACCTCGAACCTTGCCCCTCGCCCCTCGCACCTGCTGGGCTTGCCATTGGCCAGCTCACTGATATTTCTCCGCACGCTTCATCAGTTTCTCGACATCCTTTTCCGCCGCGTTCCAGGGCGTGCCGGGATGCAGGCAGACGGCGGTACATTTTTCCGCGGCCTTGACGATGTCTTTGAATGGCGCACCCTTGGGGTCGATCACCACCACCTGCTTCTGGTCGTTGTACTTGAACACCCTGGGTGCCAGATCGGTACATTCGTCACAGGCGGTGCACTCCGGTGTTTCCACCCACACCGCCTCGTACTCCCATGGCAGATCCTTGGCCGCAGATGCACCAGCAGCAACCGCAGGTGCAGCGCCGGACTCACCCCCCAGTGAAGCGAGGGCCGATACGTCACCGCCGTTGGCCAGCGCCAGCAACCCCGCTGTCAGAGACTGTGCCATCTCGGCCTTGGCCTCGGCGCGCACCTGGTCGAGGTCGACCAGCGATTCCACACCGACCAGCGACTTGAGCTGATGCCAGAAATCACGGCGCTCCTCGGTCGAGTTCACCAACTCCTGGGACACCAGCACACGCAACAGCCGGTTCTTGGCATCCGTTGCCCAGATGTAGGGAAACTTGCCTTCGCGATCATCGTCGTCAAGCAGAATGAACTCGGCCAGGGGCAGCATGTCGTCATGCCATGTCTCGGGTGGCGCCTTGCGGAAGTGTTTGCGGAAACGCCCCTCGGTGAGCGCGAAATCGGCGAAGGTCAGCGGCACTTTCAGCTCGCCTTCACTGCCGTCTTCATTCTGATAGTTCAGGGTATATTCGGGCCAATCGTCTTCCAGTGCCGGGTTGCCTTCGACCGAGCAGCATTCCTCAAAGGTCACGCCCGCGTCCGGGTCATAGCGGAACAGGGGATAACCGCGCGATTCCACGGCCAGCTTGGACTGGTGGTCCGACATGTCGTCGCCCACCCCGTGCTCGGGCTGACAGACGGCGTAGATATTGAACAGCGCCGGGCGGCGGCTGTTGAGGCCGTCGATGTAACCCTCGAGCAGATGGGTTACATGGGCCATCGAGCTCTGCAATACGAAGGAGGTGCGGTGTGCCATGCCGATCAGGCCCAACTCCTTGCGGATCTCGGTCTTACCCTTCCAGGCCTTGCCGTAAGGCGACATGTCGGCGACCTGGCCGACAAAGCCCGAGGTACAGGCCTGACCGCCGGTGTTCGAATATACCTGGGTATCCAGCACCAGTACCTTGATCGGCACGCCGGAGGCCATGAGTCGCGACAGGTTCTGGAAACCGATGTCATACATGGCGCCATCACCGCCCACACTGACCACCGGCGGACACAGCAGCCATTCCTCGTCGCTGAACTTCTTCCAGTCGAAATAGGTGAAGAAAGCGTCATGCTCAGCGCCGTTATACTTGCCATCGAGCTCAAGTTTGGCCTGGCGCACGGCCTTGAAACCTTCGGCCATCTTGCGCATGTGGCCCTCGAAGATGCCCATCGCCACCGACGGCGAATCCTGAAACAGATGACTGGTCCAGGGGAAGGGATATGGGTTGTAAGGGAAGGTTGAACCCCAGACCGAGGTACAGCCGGTGGCATTGATGATTCCCATCTCGGCGCGGCCATTGCCGGTCTTGCCCTCGGTGTACTGCCACTTCAGATAGCGCAGTTTCTCCAGCAGCTGACTCACCCAACGCAGCCACTTCTGGTCAACCGGCTCTGCGCCACCGGCAAGTTTGCCTGACAAGTCAGAAAGCGTGAGGTCGGAGTCCTGGGTTGCGTCAACGGCCGAATCGATCTTGTCGAGGTTGGACAGATCCATACCCTTGGCCAGTGTCAGGCGGACATGGGTCTCGAGCTGGCTGATCAAATCATCGATCTCGGCAAGGTGTTTCTTTACCCGCGGCTGCATCAGTGCGGTAACCGTGCCGGTAAACAGGTGGATGACCGATTTTTCGCCACAGCCCATGCAGGCACCGTCACCCGAAAGGAGTGACTGGTAATTATTCTTATCCAGCAAGAGCGTTTCGAGCGCGCCGATCTTTTCGTCCAGGTCATCGATGCGAATGAAATCCGGATCGGTGGTCGGCAGATCGAGCCAGAGATCCCAGTCGCGCTGCATCTGTTCGATTGCGGCCGGGGTCTGCGGCTCGGCCAGAAGGGCCTCGTCACCGCAGACCTCGATACACTCCATACAGCCCTTGCAGGTATAAGGGTTGACGGTGATAGAAAACAGGCCGCCACTGCCCTTGTGCTTCTTCTCGCGGTTGCTCCAGTATGGCTTGGTGACGCTGAACTGGAAATCACCCAGCTGCGCACTGAACAGCGAGAACTCATCTTCCAGCAGGTCTCTGGCATCACCCTCCAGATCTGATTCGGCCAGATGCTCGAGTATCACCTGATCGATAAGTATCTCGACATTCGCTGACTCACCCAGCGGCTCGATCAGCGCACGCAGCCGCTTCTCTACGGCACGCACCTCGCGACGCAGGTGCTGGGTCGGCCGACCATTGGTCTCGATGCGCAGGATCGCTGCCGTGAATACATCGCTGATGGAATTCACCAGGCCGGGAATCGCGCTGTCAGGACAGACCGTGTAACAGTTTCCGCAGGCGGTGCAGTTCTCGGCGACGAACTTCGGGTATTCGAACCGGATCTGGGTCATGTCACGGAACACACCCGTGGCGGCCGGTATCAGCGAAAGTGCCTGATAGGGATCGGCCAGATTGTTGTTGCCGCGACCTGTGTTGTAAAAGGCCCCCGTCTGCTCCCAGAAACGGTGGACATCGGATACGCCACCATCGGCGGCCGGCAGCCGCTTCAACATCACCGGCAGGCTCGATGCCCGGCGCTTGGTCACTTCGTGCTTGCTCACAACCTTGTCGGTGATCTCGACCAGCTCGTCGAAACCACGCCGAACCACGCGCAGATTGTCCTGCACTACGCGCTCGCCCTTGACGCCAAACTTCTCGCGCAGTTGGTTTTCGATCGCCTCGAACAACCCCTCCTCGTCCAGACCCGCGCGTTCCATCAATGGCGAGGCGGCGAAAAAGGCACCCTGGAAGGCATTACCCTGCATGCGGAACTGTAGTTCGGCACTGGATGCCTCCTCGCGTGCAATTCGGAATCCATCAACGAAATAAACATGGATCTTGTGCTCTACGATGAAGCGCTGCGCATGCATGGGGATTCGTTTCCAGACTTCCTTCGCCTCGTCCAGCTCCGACTGGATAATGAATACACCGCCCTCTTTGAGGCCAAACAGCGGATTGGAATGCGTGAACACGTTCGGGTCGGGGGACATCACAACGTCGACATAGGTGTACTCGCAATTGAGCCGGATCGGCTCAGGTGCTGCGGAAAGAAAATAGGTGGTCGGCTGCCCCTTCTTCTCCGAACCATATTTCGGATTGGCCCGGATATCGAAGCCCAGCAGTTCGTACAAGGTCATTGCCAGATTCTTGCCGGTAGTCACCGCACCCCAGCCACCGACCGAATGCATGCGTACGGTGATCGCACCCTTGGGCAGAAGGTCGGGATTCTCGCTGCCCTTCAGGGCAAGCTCGCTGACATGCGGGTAGGCGTCGATGGTCTGCTGTACGCGGATCTCGTCTTTCGGATCGGTCGGCTCGCGTACGAATTCAATGCCAAGATAGAAGAACGTGCGCTGCCCCCCTTCGGGCAGCATGTTTTCAACCGCAGCAATCAGGGCCTCGGGCTGCAGGTCGCGTGAGCCCAGGCCGTAGGCCCCCGAATATAGCCGCGGCATGTGGCTGATGCCGTAACTCGCGTAGCCGGGATAAGGCTTATGGTCCTTTTTCTTTACCGAACCGTTTTCAAGGCACTTGTTCAGCGCTGCGCGCAGCTCGCGCATGATCGGCAGATCCTCGGCCAGCGGCTGATCGGTGCGCTCCAGTACCGCGACACCCTTCCGGCCCTCCAGTACCTTGCCGATCAGATCACCCGGGAAGGGACGAAACATGGTGATATCCACCACGCCCACCTTGAGCTTGCGCGTCTTGCGCAGGTAATCGACCACCGCCTGAGCCTGAACCACCATGCTGCCCTGGCCGACGATCAGGTAGTCGGCATCGTCCACCCCATAAGTGCCGATGCGCGCATAATGACGACCGGTCAGCTCGGCGTATTCGTCCATCACCTGGTCGGTGATGGTCGAGATGTGCTCAAAAAAGTACGGACGCTGTGCGGCGACAGCCTGCATGTAGGCATCCTGATTCTGCACGGACCCCGAGAGCATCGGGTTGTCGACGTCCCAGATCTCCGGCACACGGCGCCGTTTCTCGCCGTATACGATCTTCTGCGCCGGCGTCGGACTGTCGATGACATCGTCGGGCCGACCGAGGAACTCCTCGATCAGGTCGCGCTCGGGCACCAGCAGAGGTTCGATGACATGGGTGGTAAGAAAACCGTCCTGCCCAACCGCCGCCGGGGTCAGACTCAGCTCGGCGATCTTGCGACCGATCAGGTTGAGATCAGCCGCGCCCTGGGCATTGTTGGCAAACACCTGGAAAAACCCGGTGTCGTCGATGCAGTGGTAATCATCATGGCCACAGTGGACGTTCAGCGAGGCCTTGGTGATGGCTCGACTGCCGATATTGAGCACATAGGGCAGACGCTTGCCGACCGCCGCATACAGCGATTCATGCATGAAGGCCACGCCCTGCGCCGATGAAAAATTGGTTGCGCGCAGGCCCGACATCGACATCCCCGCAGTCACCGCCGCAGCCGCGTGTTCGGACTCCGGCTCGACGAATAGCAGGGGCTTGCCGGAGATGTTGATATGTCCTCTTGCCGTCTCCTCGGCCCAGTATTCCCCCATCTGAGTCGACGGTGTGATCGGATACGCACCGGCGGCATCCGACGCCTCCCGCTCGCACATGATGACGGCCGTATTGCCGTCCATGGCCATCCGGAAGCCTGGATATTTGACCTGCTTGCCTGCCTTCTTTTTTCCGAACATCTTGTCAATCCTCAGCTTTGCCTTTAAGCGCTTACCCGACGGGCAGCGCGGCTTTTCTAATCACTTTTTTGGCGTCGCGACCTTTCACCACGTTTCCGACCCGGTCACGCCATACGATGGCGCCCGTCGGACACCGCTCGATCGCAACCCTGGAGGCGAGTCTGTTCTTGCTGTAATCGATCACCGCCAGATTTTCCTGGATGGTGATCAGGCCCTCGGGGGAATCCACCGCGCAGCGTTCACACGCCGTACAGATCACCTCGCATTCCGCCTCGGCCTCATCGCCGGATTCATGGTTCCTGCACGCCACCCAGAGTCTATGGCTGACTGCGTGAAGCTCGAACAGATCTTTGGGACAAGCCTCGACACAGTCTCCGCAAGCAGTGCATTTGTCCGCGTCGACCACCGGAAGCCCGTACTGATCCATCCGGATCGCATTGAATTCACAGACTTCGGCGCAGTCGCCAAAGGCGAGACAGCCCCAGGCGCATCCCTTGCCACCACCCGAGACCAGGTTCGCGGCCCGGCAGCTGTGCAATCCAGTGTACGAGGCACGGATATAAGCGACGTGTGCACCACCTGCACAGGCAAGCCGTGCAACCCGTTTTTCGTGTTTACCCATCTCGACGCCGAGGAAATCCGCGATGACCTGGTTGGTGTCCTTCGAATTGACCGTGCACAGGCCCGGGTCAACCTCCCCCTTCACCAGTTTCTCAGCGAAAGGACGACAGCCCGGCGTACCGCAGGCGCCACAGTTCGCCTTCGGCAGCAGGTCTTCAACGTCATCGATGCGCGGGTCCTCGAATACGAACAGCCAACGGTTCGCAACAACGAGGACAGAGGCCAGGAAGATTCCCAGCACCGACATGAATGCCACGGCAAGGCCGACAAACTGTAACGAACTCACGTGCAAGTCCTCGCTCAAGACACGGCCTAGGCCGGTCCGGTTTACAGTCGTACGGCTTGTGGCCGTTTTCGATGCCATCGGGAAAGGGTGTGCCCGACAGCATCATGGTCAGAACCCGGGGGTTCGAACCGCTACCTGCAGTTGCTGCTGATTCCGGCAACTGCGACAGCCCGTTATATATTTCAGTCTATTATTATTTCTTAAACTAAAAATGGGCATACTTAAATAGTGGTTATAAATTTTTGCACTGCACAATGAGACTGTCAACCCATTTCACTTTTCCGGCCCATTGCATACTTACCATTTTTTTTCATTAATATTTAAAATCTTATTAACGATACCTAATCTCATTTATAGGATAAAAGGGCATCTGGGCCGAGCCATCCCAGCCAGTCATTACGTCGAATTGTTGACGCTGTCGGGTTTGGGACGCGGCTAACGGGCGGGCTCTGGCGACCAGACGACGACAAAAATTCCGCCCGCACGACAATACCGGACACATGGGTTAGAGTCCGCGGTGCTGCGGCGCACCAACCGGCTTATTGATGACTGAACTGGCTGACCTGATCCTTGTCTCGGGCCGCGCTGCGGTAGAACTCGCCCTGTTCATCCTGCTGCCGATCATGATCGTGATGCTGACCCTGATGCGCCTGCTCGAGGCCAGGGGTGTACTCGACCGCATCGTCGATCTCATCTCGCCCTGGCTGCATCCCCTGGGCGTCCCGGGCCTGGGGGTCTTTGCCCTGCTGCAGGTCCTGTTCGTCAGCTTTGCCGCCCCGCTGGCCACATTGACCATGATGGACAAGGGTGGGCTTTCGCGACGCCACATCGCCGCCACCCTCGCACTGGTATTTGGTGCCGCCCAGGCGAACGTGGTTTTCCCGATGAGTGCGATGGGGCTGAATGGCCCACTGACGCTGTTGATCTCGTCGTTCGCCGCACTTGCCGGCGCGGCAGCCACCTATCACTGGTTCACCCGCGATCTGCCGGAGGAAACCGAGCCGCCGGAACCAAAACCAAAGCACCGCGAGGCTTCTGACACCAAGGGGGTGCTCAATGTCATCAACCACGCCGGTGGCGAGGCATTCGGTATCACCCTAAGCGCACTGCCGATGCTGGTCCTGTCATTGCTGCTGGTGAATATCCTGCGCCAGACGGGAGTCGTCGGGGGATTGGAAACGCTGACTGCGCCCTTGTTCGGCTGGCTCGACCTACCCTCCAGCGTTGCCCTGCCGATCATTACCAAGGCGATTGCCGGCGGTACGGCCATGATGGGCGTATCCGCCGACCTGTTGCAGCAGGGCCTGCTGAGCAGTACTGATTTGAATCGAATTGCGGGGATGCTGGTGCATCCTTTCGACGTCGCCGGTATCGCTATCCTGATATCGGCCGGGCCGAGGGTTGCAGCGGTCTTGCGTCCGGCCATCTACGGCGCCCTGATTGCCATCGGCATCCGTACACTGATACATCTGATTGTCTGGTAGGGCTTAGTCTGATTCAGGACACCAGCTTGCAGGTTGCGCGCTAGCGGTCGCCCGAAGCCACGGGCAGGGCGGCCCGGTTCTCGGCAAGGATCTCGTCGATCGGCATGGGCCTGCCGACGCCGTAACCCTGCACGTAGTCCACCTGCAACTCCGCCAGGGCCCGCAGGATGTCATCGTTCTCGACAAATTCGGCGATGGTCGCCATGCCCATCACGTGCCCGATGTCATTGATCGATTTCACCATCGCGGAATCGATCGGGTCGACCAACATGTCTTTGACGAACATGCCATCTATCTTCAGATAGTCGACCTGGAGATTCTTCAGGTAACCGAACGACGACAGACCACTGCCGAAATCATCCAGGGCGAACTCGACTCCAAACTCCTTCAATGCGGCAATGAAGCTGTTCGCGTTGCCCAGGTTGGCAATCGCGGCCGTCTCGGTGATCTCGAATTTAATTTTTTCCGCCGGCAGACGATCCGTCTTCAGATGTCGGATGATATTGCCCAGCAGGCTGTCATCCCCGAGTGACTGTCCCGACAGGTTGATCGAAAAACCGGCAATCGTCTCCATTTCATCTGGGTGCCGGTAAATCCAAGCAAAAACCTGATCGACGACCCAATGGTCAATCTGGCCGATAAGGCTGTACCGCTCCGCCGCTGGAAGAAATGCCCCGGGCGGCAACAGCTCACCCTTATCGTCCAACATTCTCAAAAGGATCTCGTAGCTTGCCGCCCGCCGGCAGTCGTCTACCGGTCGGATCGGTTGGGCATAGAGCAGGAATCGATCTTCTTCCAGCGCCCGTTTGATGCGGTTGACGTTGTGCATCTCGCCGGAGCGTGCCATCAGCAGCTTGTCGTTATCCTTGTAGATGTGGACACGGTTGCGACCCGCGTCCTTGGCTGCGTAGCAGGCCATGTCAGCTTGTTTCAGGGCATCCAACGAACTGATGGTCTGCGTGTTGACTTCGGTAATACCGATACTGACCCCCACCGCAAAGATGCTCTCCTCCCAGGCGAAGCGGAATTCTTCCACCATGAGGCGTATCTCGTCGGCCTTGTGCAATGACTGTTCGGCAGTGCAACGTTCCATAAGAATCGCGAATTCATCACCACCCAGGCGAGCCAGAATGTCACCCTGCCGCAAATGCTTCTTGAGCATACGGCCCAGTTGCCGCAGAAGTTCGTCACCTGCCACATGCCCAGCTGTGTCGTTCACCACCTTGAACTGATCGAGGTCGAGAAAACACAGTGCATTGTGCGATCCATGGATGGCCTGGCTCTCTACGAGATTACCGAGGATGCGTTCGAACTCGCGCCGATTTATCAGATCGGTCAGGGAATCATGCGTGGCCTGGTAAGAGACCTTCTCGTTGATCAGGCGTGCCTCCGTCACGTCCTCGATGATCGCAACGAAGTGTGACACCTTTCCTTGGCTGTCCTTTATCGGCGAAATGTGTTCCTTCGACCAGTAGGCCTCGCCATCTTTTCGCAGGTTGCGCAACTCACCCCACCATTCTTCGCCGGACTGAATCGTGCGCCAGAGTTCCTGGTGCACCTTTCCATCCGTTTCCTGCGACTTGAGGATCTTCGGCGTTTGACCCAAGACCTCGCTGGGCTGATAGCCGGTGATCTCGCTGAACTTCGGATTCACATACTCGATGATGCCTCGCGCATCGGTCATCATCACGGCGTTTGGGCTGTATTCGACCGCCAGTGAAAGCTTGTGCAGACTCTGAACATTGCGATGGTGCTTGATCGCAAGCGTCGACAACAGCGCCATCTCGCGCAACAGGTCAGATGCAGAACTGTCCGGGACGCCAGTTTCCCGATGGAAGAGGACGAAAATGCCTAGCATCCTGCCCTTGGATGAGCGTATCGGTTCAAGCCAGCACGCCTGGACCCTGAGAGGTTTCAACTCACTCTCGTGCCTCGACCAGTTTGGGTCTCGGGTTATATCGGGCATGACGACCCTGCCTTTGTGCCGGACGACCTCGTCAAAACAGCACAGACAATCGGCAACGGCCATACCTTCAACTTTGCGTTTGTAGTCGACCGGCAGATTGGGCGCCAGGATACGGGCCACATACGAACAGCAGGGATCAAGCAGAACAACCGCGCACAAGGTATCCGGGCGTTCGGATTCGACACTGGTCACCAGGGTACTCAACACCTGATCCAGGTCCGCACCCGCGGCAATGCTCTCGTGAATCTGATTACGGTGCGCAAGGATATCCTCGACATGCTTTCTCTGCTCCACCTCAGCCAGCAGACGGCGGTTCCAGTAAAAAATGATCCCGAATACCACCATCGCCACTGCACCGACAATCATTGCGATTCGGATCAGGTAGGCGATATCGACGCCGTACTCGAATTTGATTGAAATCCAGTTCTTGCGGATCTGGTCTGCCTGCTGCGGGGGTATGGCGGACAATGCCTTGTTCAGGATACCGAGCAGTTCGGGCCAGTCTTTTCTCACCCCCAGCGAGAGCTCGAACGAAAAGGGTGTCTGCGCCGATACCTTGATGTTGGTCAAGCCTTGTTTGTTGATCACATCGGTTATGGACGCGAGATTGTCAACGAATGCCGGGATCCGCCCCAGCGACAGGGCCTCAAGCCCGTGTTGCAGGTTGTCGAATTCGACACGCTGCAGGTGCGGGAAATGCGTTTGTAACAGATCGACCGTCGCATACCCCTTGACCACGCCGACCTTCTGCCCCTTCAGATCGTCAAGTCCGCCGACGACGGCCGCATCGTCGCGGGTCGCGACGACCATCGGAAAATTCAGGTAACTGTCGGTAAAGCCCAGATACTCTTCGCGCTGCGGGGTCTTGACCACACACGGCAGCACATCGATCTCGGCCTTTTGCGCGCGGTCGATAACATCCGACCAACTCAATCCGCGGGCTGGCGCCATCCGGACGTCGAGCATCGCGTTGAGCAATTCGATGTAATCCGCGGCCATCCCGCGATAACTACCTGCCTCGTCCAGAAACTCGAAGGGCTCCCAGGCGGGATCGATGCCCAGGCGAATATCCCTGTGCGCAAGCAGCCAGCTGCGTTCGCTTTGGCTCAGACTGGCAAGAAAGGACTGCCGGTTTGCCTCCCACGAGGCGGGCTCACTCCCGGCGATTCCGATCGGGCACAGCACCCCGATCACAACGAGCAGTACAGCGCGTCGCGTCCAGGCGCATCCCTCGACAAACATGCGGTTCATAACCAGCTTTCCTCACCAGCAAGCCGCGCAAAAACAGCGCCGGCGCATGGCGTTCCTTCAGGGTGCTATCGGCCGCTCGGCCGGGGGGTTGAATTGCCTGGCCGACAAGACCCTGTTATCAAAAGGGAAATTGGGATCGACTTGATTTATCGGCCGCTTCAGACTGCGAACGACTATCCGGACGCGCCGGCTCCAGGATGCCGGTTCCGAAGCCCGCAGCGGACCGCAGGGCGACCGCCGGGCGCAATGCGGCTCCCCGGCAAAACCGGTTATGCTTCGGCACCTCGTGATCGTTCAGGATCTCTCGACATGAATACACCAGCACGCATCGGTGTCGTTACGGTTTCAGACCGCGCCAGTCGCGGTGAGTATGATGATCTCGGTGGACCCGCGATCAGAGAATGGCTGAACCTGGCACTGGCCAGCGAATGGGAGCCGGTCAACCGGATCGTCCCGGACGAGCAGGATCGGGTCGAGTTGATCCTGCGGGAACTGACCGACCAAATCGGCTGCTGCCTGGTGGTAACCACCGGTGGGACCGGCCCTGCAAAGCGCGATATCACGCCGGAGGCAACCGCTGCAGTCTGCGACAAGATCCTGGACGGCTTTGGCGAACTGATGCGCACGGTCTCGCTCAAGCATGTGCCTACCGCTATTCTGTCGCGCCAGATCGCCGGCATTCGCAGTCAGTCGCTGATTGTCAACCTGCCGGGCAAGCCCAGTGCGATTTCAGACTGCCTGGACGCGGTGTTCCCAGCCATCCCTTATTGCATCGACCTGATCGATGGCCCCTGTCTCGAAACCAGGGAGTCGGTGGTAAAGGCGTTCAGGCCGATACAAAAACCCGTGCACAGTGGCTGAACCACGACCGCGACGCCAGCATTTAAAACACAGCTGCTGCTAGCTCACTGGTCCTCTGTCGAAGGGTTCTGTTGTCTGCGCAGGGCATCCAGCCGGTTCAATACGGTCTTGGCACGATCGATTCGCGCCAGGATGGCCTCGTCGTCCGGTTTCAGGATCAAAGCCGCCTGCCAGGTTGCGACGGCCGCATCCAGCTGCTCATCCAGGTAGAGGTGATCCCCGAGCTTTACAAGCGCCTCGACCTGGGGGCTGATCATCGACCAGGCCTCTTCCTGAAGACCGGACACCTCGCTGTTGTTCGGCTGCAGTTCCGCTACTTTTTCCAGAATATCCAGTGCGCGTCGGTAATCACGCGCGTCGATCGCCTCCTTCGCATCGTCCAGCAACGACTTTGCCCTCTGCTGGCGTTCCTTCTCTTCTTTTGCCCGGCGTCGCTCAGCTGCAATGTTCTCGCTCAGGAGCAGCTGTTCGCTGATCCCCGCCAGTCGCTGCTCTATGCCTGGGGTGGCTGCCATGCCCGAGGCAAGCTGAAAGCAGCGCCTGGCCAGAGCCGTATCGGTGGTGACGTGAAACTCACCGCAGGCAGTCAATTTTTCAATGTTGCTCGCCAGCACCTCTTTCCAATAGATGCGGCGCGAGGTCAAGATAAGATTTCCGGGTTCTGCCAGCGACAGTTTTTCGAGCAGCGCGATCTTAAGCTCTTGGTTCTCCGCATCTCCGACCATGATCTGGTCTTCAAGTACCCGCTCCTGCCTTTCCCAGCGTTCACGCATTGATACCCGGCGCGCCTCGATTGCCGGATCACCGGGATAATCGCGTGCCGCCTTTTCGAGCAAGGCCAAAGCCTGCGACCAGCGTCCTGCGTTGGCCATTACGTCAGCGGCATCCAGTGCCTCGGTAGAAGACTCCATTGGTTTCGATGGCGGTTCCGCGAGCCTGGTCTGCAGATCAGAACAGCCACCCAGACCCAACAGCAGCAGGGACAACAGCAGCAGACGCAACATCAGTCATTACCCGTAGACAAGATCGTCTCTATCAATAGATCCGCGTTGACGTCTCTTGCCACCGCGTCGACATCCATTGCGCGCACCTCGACAAATTCCTTGCGGCCTCGCAGCTCGGCAGGTCCCAGATGCGCATAGTGACTCAGTTCACCCGGCTGACCGGACGCCATCACCACATCCGTAACCAGGACGCCGCCGGGTTCGGACATGCCACAGAGGCGCGCCGCGACATTCACGGTATCGCCGACGACCGTGTATTGCATACGATCCGCGCTACCCAGGTTGCCTGCCTGCATGGGCCCGCTGCTGATCCCGACCCGCAGCGTCACCGTCGCCAGTTCACGCGTTTGGCGAATCTGATTGATCCGGCGCGTCAGTTGCTGGATCAACATACCGCAGGTCATCGCATGCAGGGCGTGATGGGGGTCTGCGGCGGGGACACCGAATACGATCATGATGCAGTCGCCGATGAACTTGTCGACCGTACCCCCGCAACTTTCGGCGGCCAGGGCAAAATACCCGAAATAGTCGTTCAACAGCGCAGCCACCTCGCCCGGCTCACGACCCTCGGACAGCTCCGTAAAACCGACGATATCGCAGAAAAGCACGCTGCCGGTCACACGGTTGCCACCGAGAGCGCTGTTGGTCTCTCCCTTGAGGACCTGTCTTGCCACCTGCGGCGAGACGTAGCGCGAAAATGCGGCTTCAACCACATTTTTTCGCTTAACACCCTCTGCAAGGTGCTGAAAGGTGTCCAGGACCTGGCCGATCTCATCCCTGCGCGTGACCAGGCCCTGAGGTCTTCCGACGCTCAGGGCCTCGCCGGCCTTGGCCAGACGCTGGATAGGTCGCGACAGCCGGTGTGCAAGTAACGAGGCCAGAATCACTCCGAGGAAGATCATCAAGAGGGTCGATACGATGAGGAATCGCAGGGTTACCTGCAGGTCTTTTTCCAGCGGGGATCGATCGATACTCACGGTCAGAAAGCCAGCCGTGACATCCTGGTAGATGACCGGACTGACATAGGAGACCGCCTTGAATTCGCCATTATCCCAGTCCCAGGAACTGAAGCCCGCAACATCGAACTTGGGCTCGGCCGCCCCCGGCGGACTCACACCGGCGTCGACCAGCAGCACTCCGTCGGCGTCGTGCAGCGCAGCACCAAGGATCATGGGGCTTTGGACATGGCGCTGCAGCAGCACCTGCAGGCTGAGGGTGTCGGCGGCCATCAAAGGCTCGCCGCTGATCCGAACCAGCTGGTCCACGATGACGTGACTGAAACGGTCCACCTGGCTGCGGTACCCCTGCTCCTGCTGTTGTATCAGGTGAAAACCAAGAACACCCATCGCGGTAACGATGAGTGCGGCAATACTGACCGACCACTTCAGCCCCAGTGGTATCGACGAATTCTCGTAGCGGCGCCAGGCACCATGCAAACCGTTACCGAGCGACACCCCTGACCCGCGAGTTGTGGTGACATCGTATTTACCGGTGGTTTCGTGGCTCATGCTCATCCCGATGTCCGCTGTACTTGGTGTGCAATGGGAATCCGCCGTTGGGCGAACATCCAGGCGGGGTAATTTACCATTTGGGACCTAAAGGATTACCAAAACATTAAAACCTGGCGAAAAAGATCGCCCGGGCACGCCGGCATCCATCGCTGCGTACGGTGAACACGAGGGCACAGTGTAATGTTATCCTATTACACTTTACACAACCGCGAAGAGCTCCCCCGTGCGTCCGAGGTCCTCTGCTCTCCCCAGCCTGCTGGGTTTGCTGCTGGTGTTTGCGATCCCCTGGCGTGATGCCGTTGCCGGCCCGCGGGTTGTCGCCAGCATCGCCCCTGTGCACTCGCTCGTCGCCGCCGTCATGGCAGGAGCCGGCACACCGAGTCTGCTGCTGCGCGGTGGCGAGTCGCCGCACACCTTCAGCCTGCGCCCGTCGGACGCGCAGATGCTGAACGATGCGGATATTCTCTTCTGGATCGGCCCAGCGCTGGAACTGCCTCTGGCTCGCATACTGCCAAACCTCGGGGTGTCACGGAGCGTCGCGCTGCTCGATGCGCCTGGCCTGACGGTGTTGCCAAACAGGCATCTGCATCCGGCGGAGCCGCATGAACAGAACACGCGCCGCGCGAACACGGGCACCAATGCCGGCCGGGGCATCGACCCGCATATCTGGCTGTCACCGGAAAATGCAGCCGCCATGGTGGACGAGATCACACGCCGGCTCGTAGAACTCGACCCCGCACAGGCTGAGCTGTACAGATCGAATGCAGCGCTGTTGCGCCAACAACTGCGGGCGCTCGATGAGGAGCTCGCCGCCCGGTTCTCCGGCATCCGCGGCAAATATGCGGTGTTTCATGACGCCTACCAGTACTTCGAGCGTAACTATTCACTCAGCCCCGTGGCCGTCATGACAACCCATCCCGAACGCAGCCCGGGCGCCGCAAGCCTGCGTGAGCTTCGAGCCACGCTGGTCAATCAAAAGGTGGATTGCATTTTTTCCGAACCACAGTTTCAGCCCAGACTGGTGGCCATGCTGAGCGAGGGTCTGCCGGTCCGCCATGCGGTGCTCGACCCACTCGGGGCAGAAATCCCGCCAGGCCCGCAGGCCTATCTGCAGATGATGCGATCCATGGCCAATGCACTGACTGACTGCATCCGGGGAGACACCCGATAATGAGTGACGACCCGGTGACCTTTCCTTCCGCCGGCCATGATCACCTCGCCTGCGTCAACGGCGCGCTAGGCGAGGCAGAACGGTTTTGCAGACGCCGGGGGCTGCGCCTCACGCCCACACGCCGCCGCGTCCTGGAATTGATCTGGCAGAGCCATCGACCGAGCGGGGCCTACGAACTTCTCGAGCAGCTGGCCGCAGAGGGCCACAAGCCTTCACCGCCCACGGTATACCGCGCCCTGGATTTCTTGCTCGAAAATGCCCTGATACACAGGGTCAGCTCGCGCAACGCCTTCGTCGGATGCGCATACCCGGGGAATGACCACATGGCGCAGATCTTTGTCTGTGACCGCTGCGGGGTGGCGGTCGAACAGGCTGATGACTCGCTCAACCGGCATATCCGCCACAAGGCTCGGGACATGCATTTCAAGATCCGCTCACAGACCGTCGAACTCGTGGGCCTTTGTCCCTTGTGCAACGGAGATTCCCATGACCGCTGATCAACTGCTGCTGGGTAAGGGTCTGGGCGTGACGATCAGAGGACGCCAGTTGCTCAGACACGTCGATATCGAAGTGAGTCGCGGACGGATCCTGACCGTGATCGGACCCAACGGGGCCGGCAAGACGACCCTGGTGCGCCTGGCGCTCGGGCTGATCGCGCCCAGCACAGGCACGATCAAACGGGCGTCCGGTCTCCGGATCGGGTACATGCCACAAAATCTCAGCCTGCCGGAAAGCATGCCGCTGAACGTGCGCCGATTCCTGACACTCTCCAACAACGACAGCGCCGCTTTGCAGCGCAATGTGGCCGAGACCGGCGTCGCGAAATTGTTGGAGCGTCCGATGCAGGGTCTGTCGGGCGGAGAGACGCAGCGCGTGCTGCTGGCACGAGCCCTGATGGGCAGCCCGGACCTGCTTGTGCTCGACGAGCCCGTCCAGGGTATCGACGTCAATGGCCAGAGCGAACTGTATCGACTGATCGTCCGCCTTCGGGATGAGCGCGGCTGCGCGGTGCTCATGGTGTCTCATGACCTGCACCTGGTCATGGCAGCCACTGACGAGGTGCTTTGTATCAACCAGCACGTCTGCTGTTCGGGACACCCCGATGCCGTCAGCCAACACCCCGCTTATCTCGACCTGTTCGGCGCGATCGATGCCGAAACCCTTGCCGTGTACACGCATCATCACGACCACCAGCACAACCTTCACGGTGAAGTGGTGCGCGGCGACGAAGAACAGCGCCATGGATGACTTCATCCTGCGCGCGCTCGCCGCCGGGCTCGGGCTCAGCCTGGTCAGCGGCCCACTCGGTGTCTTCGTGGTGTGGCAGCGTATGGCTTACTTTGGTGACACCCTCGCCCACTCCGCACTGCTAGGCATCGCGCTGGGGCTGTTGTTCGAGGTCAACCTGCAACTGAGCGTTCTGCTGCTCGCGCTTTTCATTGCCGTTGGCCTGCTTGCACTTCAGCACCGCAGCCATCTGGCAAGTGACACCCTGCTGGGGATCCTCGCGCACGGCTCACTGGCCATTGGTCTGGTGGCGATCAGTTTCAGGGACGATGTGCGGGTCGATCTGCTCGCGTACCTGTTCGGCGACATCCTTGCGGTGGGCGATGCCGACGTGTTGTGGATCTGGGGTGGTGGACTGTTGTGCCTGCTGATCATGGCCGCTATCTGGCGCCGCCTGCTCAACCTCAGCGTGAACGCCGAGCTTGCCGCAGTGGACGGCGTGCAGACGACGGGAATCAAATTTATTTTTATGCTGCTGGTCGCCCTGGTGATAGCGGTGGCCATGAAGATCGTCGGCGTATTGCTGATCACGGCCCTGTTGATCATCCCCGCAGCCGCAGCACAACGCTTCAGCAGAAGCCCCGAGCAGATGGCGCTGATCGCCACCCTGGTCGGCGCAGCGGCGGTGATGATCGGCCTGTTCGGATCACTGCTGCTGGACACGCCCGCCGGGCCATCCATCGTGACGGCCGCCACCATCCTGTTCCTGCTTAGCCAGCTGCGCCCTGCCAGGTAAGCGGCTACCCGTTCCGGGCCCCATTCAGCCTGGGTTCAGGGTCTCCTCACTAAGATTTTAGACACGAAATCTGGAAGGCCCAGGCCTTGGGCATTGAGGAGCAGGACGATGAAAACAATTCCCGGACTCACCGCGTTGGTGCTGCTTATGGCGAGCGCCGGTCATGTCGCGGCCGGCTCTGGCCACTACGACGGTTGGGGCCCACGGCATGCCGGCGGATACGGCAAGGTCCTCCACGTCAGACCGATCTATGAAAAGGTCGAGATGAGCGTCCCCGAAGAATATTGTTCGGACGGCGACCTCTCTGAAGCGTCGACCGATCCCGGTCGCGCGGCGCTTGCGGGGGCCGTCGTCGGTGGTGTCTTGGGCGGCGTCGCCGGGAACCAGATCGGGAAAGGCAGTGGACGTACGGTCATGACGATCGCAGGTACCGCCCTCGGCGCCACGATCGGCTATCAGGCAGGTCCCAGGGTGGCCGGACTTTCCGATGCTACACAATGGTCGTACCGTCACTGCGAAACCCTGGATCGCACCGAAATCCGCGAAGCACTGGTTGGATACCGTGTAAAATACCGCTACAGGGGGCATATTTATCATGTGCGGACGGACGATCATCCGGGTGACCGGATCCGCGTCGACCGCAGGATGCGCCCGGTCCATTTCTGATCTGGCCGGCGCCCGCGAGGAACCGGGTTAGCGCAATGAAACCGACAGGCTCGATACTACTGGCAGTTGTGATACTGGGTGCCTCAGCGCTGGCGCAGGCCGACCGCCGTACCTCACTCGAGGATGCGGTATCCGAGGCACGCGGCCGCTACCCGGGCAGGGTGTTGTCGGCCGAGACCGATCGCCGTGGTGGCAGAGAATCGTACAAGATCCGCATCCTGACCAGGGATGGTAAGGTGAAGCGCCTGCGCGTGGATCCTGAATCAGGCCGTGTCCAGCGCCGCGGACGCCGCTGACCCGCGCGATGTACGACCTACACAGACCCTGACATGCGAATCCTGGTGGTCGAAGACGAATCCACCCTGCGCAGCCAACTGCAGGACCAACTCGAGGGCAAGGGCTACTCGGTAGACGCCGCCGCCGACGGTGAAAACGGTCTGTATCTGGGTCGCGAGTACCCCATGGATCTCGCCATCATCGACCTTGGCCTGCCCGGTATCTCGGGCATCGAGCTGATCCGTCAGCTTCGCAGTCTGCAGCGACCGTTTCCAATTCTGATTCTGACCGCTCGCGACGCCTGGCAGGACAAGGTCGAAGGCCTCGAGAGCGGTGCCGACGACTACCTCACCAAGCCGTTCCACGCCGAAGAGCTGATGGCCAGGGTCAACGCGCTGTTGCGCCGCGCCGCCGGGCATAGCACGCCGGTGGTGAGCTTTGCCGGCATCGAGATAAACACCACCGACCAGACGGTCAGCGTGCAGGCCGAAGAGATCGTACTCACCGGACACGAGTACCGTATCCTCGAATACCTGATGCTGCATGCGGGCAAGGTGGTTTCCAAGACCGAGCTTACGGAACACATCTACGACCAGGATTTCGACCGTGACAGTAACGTCGTCGAGGTACTGATTGGACGAATCCGGAAAAAGATCGATCCCGACGGCAGCCACAGGCCGATCGAAACGCTGCGCGGCCGCGGATATCGAATGAGCCGGGATACGGCCTGACATGAGCCCGTCGATCACGCGGCGCCTGCTCACCGGTAATCTGCTGGTGCTTGCAGGCTTCCTCGGGCTTGCAGGCGTCGCGCTCGATCGTGCCTATCGGACCAGCGTCGAGACCGCCGTCCGCGAGCAGCTGCAGGCGCATATCTATACGCTGCTGACGGCAGCCGGAGAAGACGAGCGCGGCCGCATGCGTCTGCCAGAGGCGCTCACCGCGCCGGCCTTCAATCAACCGGACTCCGGCCTGTACGCCGAGGTCGAGGGTGAGGACGGGGCTTACCGCTGGCGCTCAGGTTCACTGCTGGGACGCAGCGACCGGCTGCTTACCGGCGCCCGACCCGGCGAGACACGGTTTCGCATCACGGACCAGCTGACCCTGTTCGACCAGGGAGTCAGCTGGGAAGACGATTTCGGTGCACCGATCTCGTATTCGCTCACTGTCGCAATGGACAGCCGGGCACTGGCGATGGAGCAGACCGGCTTCCGCGAAACTCTCTGGCTTTGGCTCGGTGGAGTCGCGCTTGTGCTCCTCACTGTACAGATCCTGCTGGCACGCTGGGGACTGGCCCCTTTGCGTGACATGAGCACCGCCGTGCGGCGCATCGAGAGTGGGGAAAGCGGCGGGATCGAGGGACAGGTGCCACGCGAACTGCAGGGCCTGACCGACAATCTCAACGCCCTGATCCAACAGAACCGGCTGCGCCAGGAGCGGGTCAGAAACAGCCTTGCCGACCTCGCACACAGCATGAAGACACCGCTGGCCGTGCTGCGGGGCACGGCTGAACAAAGCGGCGACGCGATGCTCAAGGAGCAGATCAGCGAACAGACCCTGCGCATCGATCAGATGGTGAGTTACCAGCGGCAACGCGCTGCAGTGGCGGGCACCAGCGGGGTCACGCGCCCTATTCTGCTGGCACCCGTTCTCCAACGCCTGTGCGCCAGCCTGGACAAGGTGCACCGCGATCGCAGCCTGAGATGTACCCAGCAGATCCCCGAAGGAATGGCGCTGCGTGCGGACGAAGGTGACATGTTCGAGCTGTTCGGCAATTTGCTGGAGAATGCCTACAAACACTGCGACGCGCGGGTGCAGGTCTCGGCCCGGGTAAGGGACGGGTGGCTGCAACTGGATGTCGAGGATGACGGCGATGGCTTTGCGACTGCGGACGTCGAGCGGCTGCTGCATCGGGGTGAAAGGGCCGACCAGCGCCACCCGGGAGAAGGGATAGGGCTCGCCGTGGCGAGCGAGATCGTCACCCAGTACGGTGGTTCTCTGGATATCGGCTCGTCCGAACTCGGCGGCGCGGCGATAAGGGTGCAGCTTCCGCTGGGAAATCCGAACCCCTGACCCAAGCCACCGGATCAACCGTACTCAAGCGCCGAACGCCGCCGCCGCTAAGCTTCCAGATGCCGGGCATAGAGACCCAGGACGATGTCGAGCAAAGAAAAGCACGCAAAGAAAGCAGAACCGATGATTCGCTTCGGTGGCGAATGGATACCCGCGCACGACCTCTGGAAGAAGATGGAAACGGCCAATGTGGTTGCCGACACTATCGAGCGTTTCAATGCGGAATTTCCCAATCTCGCGAGCGCCGAAACCCGCGACGTGGTGCCCGCGGTACGCAAACGCCTGAAGGAAATCGATTTGCGCATGCCCGGCGAGTACAGCGCGCCCGATCTGACCCCGATTGCGCTCGGGCTGCTGGAGTCCATGCCGCCCGAGGACGTCGTCGAGGTATTGCGAGAAAAATACGACGCCGAGGTCGATATGGCCCAATTGATCCAGCTGGCCGGCCAAGAAGCCTATCAGTCGGCGCTGACCCGAGAGGCACGTACGTTCGCGCTCAACATGATCTCGCCCGAGCAGACCGCCGAGCTCTGGAACGACTTCCCGCGCCCGGCACCTGGCGGCGGCCTGTGGTCCGCGAAGGCAGTGCAGGACCTGCTGGACGAGACCGAATAGAATCTACGGATTGTCCCCGCCCGGCAGCTGATCCGTATCGAGCTCCAGCGACAGCGAGTTGATGCAATAGCGCTGCCCCGTGGGCTGCGGACCATCGGGAAACACATGCCCCAGGTGAGACCGGCAGCGTCGGCAATGCACCTCGACACGCTCCATGCCCAGGCTTGTGTCCGTTTCAGTCTCTACCGCATCCTCGACCACCGGTTGCCAGAAGCTCGGCCAACCGGAACCGGAATCGAATTTTTCCCGCGAACTGAACAATGGCTCACCACAGGCCACGCAGCGGTACAGCCCTGGCGTCTTGGTATCCCAATAGGCGCCGGTAAAGGCACGTTCGGTCCCTTTCTCCCGGCAGACGTGGAACTGTTCGGGACTGAGAGTCTCGCGCCACTCGCCCTCGGTTTTATCGATTTTATCGGTCATAAAGTGCCACCTCGTGCAATAAATGGTCGGACCGGGCCAATAAACGGATGTTACGCTTGATCGTGTTTTCCCCGGGTCACTATACTCCGCGGCCTGTATCAATAATGTTTATTGGATTCTGCTATGACTTTTCGCGCTTTTCACCCACCGCTCCGCACACTCATGGGTCCAGGGCCGTCCGATGTGCCGCCAAGGATACTCGAAGCGCTCGGCCGGCCGACTATCGGCCACCTGGACCCCCGGTTCATTGAACTGATGGACGAGGTGAAGACGCTGCTGCAATACGTCATGCAGACCGAAAACGCGCTGACCATGCCGATTTCGGCCCCGGGATCGGCCGGCATGGAGGCCTGCTTCGTCAACCTCGTGCAACCCGGTGACAAGGTGATTGTCTGCCAGAACGGGGTGTTTGGCGGGCGCATGAAGGAAAACGTCGAGCGTTGTGGGGCCGAACCGGTCATGGTGCAGGACGCCTGGGGCAAGGCGGTCGACCCGCAGAAACTGGAGGATGCCCTGATCGCCCACCCCGAAGCCCATCTGGTGGCCTTCGTGCACGCGGAGACCTCGACCGGAGCCCAATCAGATGTACAGACACTGGTCGAACTGGCCCGCAGACACGATTGCCTGACCATCGTCGACGCGGTCACCTCCCTCGCCGGCAGCCCGCTCAAGGTCGACGAATGGGAGATCGATGCGGTCTATTCGGGCACCCAGAAGTGCCTGTCCTGTGTGCCCGGCATCTCACCGGTCAGTTTCAGTGAACGCGCGCAGCACAGGATCAGCAACCGCGAACACAAGGTGCAGAGCTGGTTTCTCGATATGAACCTGATCATGGGTTACTGGGGCAAGGGTGCCCGCCGGGCCTACCACCACACGGCACCGGTCAACGCCATGTACGCCCTGCACGAGGCCCTGAGGATGGTTCATGAGGAAGGCCTGGAGAATGCCTGGGCACGCCACCAGCGCAACCACGAGGCACTCAAGGCCGGGCTGGAGGCCATGGGCCTGGGGTTCGTCGTCGACGAGGCACACCGCCTGCCTCAACTGAACGCAGTGACCATCCCCGAGGGCGTCGACGATGCCGCGGTGCGCGCCCGCCTGCTGGACGAACATCACCTCGAGATCGGTGCCGGACTCGGCGACCTCGCCGGCAAGGTCTGGCGCATCGGCCTGATGGGTTACAGCAGCCGGATCGAAAATGTGACCCAGTGCCTGGGCGCATTGGACGCGGTGCTCGCAGACATGGGCGCCCCCGTCAACCATGGTGTCGCCCTGCCGGCGGCCGAAAAGATCCTGGCAGCCTGACCCGTTTTGGGGCGACAACGCTGTAGCTCCCGTAGTGTGAACAGGCCCTAGGATGCCGCCATCAGGCCGGCGCAGTCCGGGGAAACGACTGATAATCACGATGGCGGCACTCGCCAGCGTCATCGTCGGATACTACCTCGGGCAGCATTGGCAGCGGCGACCGCTGGCCGACCTTTCCGCGGTCGTCTACCCTGCGGGCCAGCCGGTCGAATATCCCCCCGGCCTGCTTATCGACAGCAACCCCGATAAGCCACCCCCCTGGCGACTGTTCCTGGCTGCGGATACCAGGGTCGCCGAATGTGTCCGGCTCATGCGTCACTACGCGACCGTGTTCAATCGTCTGGCCGCATGGCCGACGATTCAGGACAATCTGCGCCTGACCGTGCTTGCCTACGACCGGCCCGATGCAGCGGCGGTGACGGCGTTTACCGGCGGGGTCGAATGGGCTGAGATCCTGAGCACCGATCCGCAGCAGCTCGAACCACTCAGCCGTCAACTGGGCATCCTGCCCGATCCGGACGCCTGGTGCGGCGAAACCGGGACCAATGCCATTCTTGTCGCGCCAGACCGCAAACGCTGGGCGCTGATTCCGTACGAACAAGCGGCTATGATGGCGCGCAACATCACCACCATCATCGCCTTTGTGGAGTAAGCCGCGCATGTCGGATCCGGCAAAACCGACCCTTCTCGACCACCTGTCCACCAATCTTTTGCGCATACTGCCCCAGCACCTGCTGGCCGCCGGCATGCACCGACTGGCGCGATCCACGACCCCGTGGCTGAAGGACCTGTTGATCAGGCAGATCAGCCGCCGCTATGGCATGAACATGGCAGAGGCGGAACAGTCTGACCTGTCCAGCTACCCGAGTTTCAACGCTTTTTTCACCCGTGCGCTCAAACCGGATGCGCGGCCGCTGGCCGAGGGCATGGTGATATCCCCGGCGGACGGCCGGGTGAGCCAGATCGGAGAAATCGACGGCGAAAGCCTGGTTCAGGCCAAAGGGCATGATTTCGAGCTGCTGGCCCTTCTGGCCGGCGACAAACAGAAGACCGCGCTGTTTCGCGACGGGCTGTTCGCAACCATCTATCTGTCGCCCAAGGACTACCATCGCGTGCATATGCCGTTCGCCGGGACCCTGCAGTCGATGACCTTCGTCCCCGGCGATCTTTTCAGCGTGAGCAACGCGACCACCCAGCTGGTCTCCGGCCTGTTCGCGCGCAACGAACGCGTGATCTGCCAGTTCGATACGGCTGTCGGTCCCATGGCCGTCATCCTGGTCGGCGCAATCTTCGTCGGCAGCATGGACACCGTCTGGCATGGTGAGGTGCGTGGAAAGCGCGGGCAGCCGACAAAGTGGGTCTACCACGGCGACGACCGCCGGCAGTTTCAGGCCGGCGAGGAAATGGGGCGGTTCAACATGGGCTCGACCGTGATCGTGTTGTTGCCCGAAGGCGCCGCCACCTGGGAAGCCGACATCGGGGCGGGCGATGAGGTGACTCTGGGGCAGGCAATTGGGCGGCCTACCGACCGGCACTGAAAGCTCGATCTGCATAGCCGCTCTCGGGTAATCGCTGTGGGCGACTGCAGAAGGGAACGCAGAGGGCGCAAAGTCGCGCAAAGGGCGCAGAGAATTTCGAAATCCAAGATGCGATGATCTTGGCTTTCTGTGCCGGCCGGAAATGGTTGCGCGCAGCCCAGGCTGTAGAAATCCGATATATAAAATTTTCGCCGGGCTAACAGCGCTGGAGGGAAAAGCTCAGTACCCTGTCAATGTCCTTCTCGCCCAGGCGCAGCATCAGCAGGCGGTCGAGACCGACCGCCACACCGGAACAGTCCGGCAGCCCATGCTGCATCGCCCCGAGCAGCAGGCGATCGACTCTGATCGGCGGCTGCCCCTGGGCCTTGCGTCGGCAATTGTCGGCCTCAAATCGCTGCGCCTGCTCGTCCGCTTCGACCAGTTCGTGAAACCCGTTGGCGAGTTCGACACCGTCGTAGAAGAGTTCGAAGCGCGCCGCGGTACGCCCGTCGTGGTTCAGACGCGCCAGCGCCGCCTGGCTGGCCGGATAGTCGGTAACAAAACACAAGCTGCCCTGACCGAGATTGGGCTGAACAAGGTGGCTCATCAACAGGTCCAGCCAGCCGTCCCGATCCAGCATCAACCCCTCGGCACCCAGCACATGGTGTCCGATCGCCAGCGCCTGCAGCTGCTCAGCCGAACAGTCAAAAACATCGACGCCAAGCGTAGACCGAAACAGCCCGGCATAGGATTCACGGACCGATTCCAGTTCCGGGCGCTCCAGCGCAAGGCGCACGACTTCCGCGAGTTCGCCCATGAGTTGCCCCAGGTCGAACCCTGGGCGATACCACTCCAGAATGGAAAACTCGGGATTGTGCAGCCGCCCGGCCTCACCATCCCTGAACGCCTTGCAGATCTGATAGATCGCCCCGGCGCCCGCGGCCAGCAGGCGTTTCATGCCCAGTTCAGGGGAGGTCTGCAGGTAGAGGTCGGTGCCCTGCGGGAAAACCGGACCGGTATATCGGGCCATGACCGGCTGCAGCGCCGGATCAGTACCCGAGCTGCTGCACGCCAGGGGGGTTTCCACCTCAAGCACGCCTGCTCCGGCGAAATAGCGACGCAGCTCGGCCAGCATGGCGGCACGGGCACGCAGTGCGTGAAGATCCGCACCGGGTCGCCACTCCTCGATGGGTGGACGTCTACTCGTCTTTGACCCGGCTGACATAGTCGCCCGTTCGGGTATCGACCTTGATTTTCTCACCGCTCTGGATGAACAGCGGTACGCGTACGACGGCACCGGTCTCCAGCGTGGCCGGCTTGCCCCCCCCGCCCGATGTATCGCCCTTGAGCCCCGGGTCGGTTTCGGTGATTTCGAGCATCACAAAGTTGGGAGCCTCAACCGCGATGGGCGCGCCATTCCAGAGCACGACCATGCAGGTATCCTGCTCCTTTATCCACTTCACTGTATCACCCATGGCGGTGGCGTCAGCCTGATACTGCTCGAAGGTGTCATTGTCCATGAAGTGCCAGAATTCGCCATCGCTGTAGAGGTACTGCAGGTCGCGATCGATCACATCGGCGGCTTCGACCGACTCGCCGGAACGGAAGGTCTTTTCGAGAACACGCCCGGTCTTCAGGTTACGTATCTTCACGCGGTTGAACGCCTGGCCTTTGCCCGGCTTGACGAATTCGTTTTCAATGATGGTGCACGGATCACCGTCGAGCAGCAGCTTGAGGCCACCCCTGAATTCGTTTGTGCTGTATGTTGCCATTCAATCCTCACCCGAACCTAAAGCGATCAAAGCCCGTAATGATAACCTGTTCCCCCCCGTGCTTGGAATCAGAACCATGGCAGCATGACCTGGCGGCGGCCGTGACCGATCCGGCCGAGTTGCTGCGCTTGCTGGATCTGGACCCCGCATCCCTGCCGAAGCTGCAGATGGCAGGGACCGGGTTTCCGCTTCGTGTACCCCGGTATTTCGTCAACCTGATGCGCCCAGGCGACCCCAACGACCCGCTGCTCGCCCAGGTACTGCCACTGGCGTCCGAAGAAGAGCCTGTTGCCGGTTTTGAGGCCGATCCTGTCAATGAAATGGAGGCAACTCACGACCACGGCATCCTCAAGAAATACCGCGGACGGGCATTGATGATCACTACAGGGGCCTGCGCGGTGCATTGCAGATACTGTTTTCGCCGGCATTTCCCCTATGCCGAACACTCTGCGCTGCGCCACTGGCGCAATGCGCTGAGAACCCTGCGCGATCTGCCAGACGCCGACGAACTGATCCTGAGCGGCGGCGACCCTCTTACACTCTCGGATGCGAGGCTCGGCCAGCTGCTTGCAGAAGCACAAAGGCTGCCTCAGCTGCAACGCCTGCGCATCCATACGCGTCTGCCGGTGGTACTTCCACACAGGATCACCGCTACACTCGCACGGCTGCTGTCGGCCAGCCGCCTGCAGACGGTGCTGGTGATTCACGCCAATCACCCGCGGGAGGTCACCCCGGAGCTGGGCGAGGCCCTGCAAAAACTGGCCGCGGGCCGTGTCATCCTGTTGAACCAATCAGTGTTGCTCAAGTCCATCAATGATGATGCCGATACCCTTGCAGAACTGAGTGATACCTTGCTCAGGGTCGGGGTGATGCCTTATTACCTGCATCTGCTTGATCCGGTGGCCGGTGCTGCACGTTTCGAGGTCCGGTTGGCGGATGCGCAGAGGCTGCTTGAGGAACTGCGGCTGAGGCTGCCCGGTTACCTGGTACCGCGAATGGTGCGGGAAGTGCCTGGCGAACCATTCAAAACGCCCGTATCGCGTTTGTGAGGTGGTTCGCGTCCAGGAATGCACTTGTCCGGGGTGGGCGGCTAGAATTGCCGGGTACCGACAGGTTACGCCGTTGCCCTATTGAGTGACGTAATTCTGCCGCAAGGACGCTTGGGACATCAGAAAAACAGACCATGAGTGTTGGCGGCTAAATTGACCCATTCAAACGATAATCCGGATACCCCCGCATCGGCCAAAGAGACCGATACAGCGCAACGCCCACTGCTCGGACTGCACATTCCGCGGCTGAAGGCACCGGCGGCCGACAATATGCTGCTCGACCCGAAAGAGACCGAGGCCTGGTTCGAGGCCCTGCCGATGGCCAACGTCGGCGAGACAGCGCGTCAGGTATTCAGCACCCTGGTCGAATTCAATCGCATCGAGTTACCCGACCTGCTGCGCGCGAAAACCGTTGAGAAATTTCGCCCCCCGGTCGAGTACATCACCAACAACCTCCTGAAATACTACGTTGATGTCGGACTGCCCTTTTCAAGCAAGGGCTGGAAGACCGCCGCGCTGGCTCGCGAACTGCAAAGCGAACTGGCGATCTCATACAAACTGATCGTCGAACGCATGATTTCGGGCGACAGCGCCAACTTCGACCGGCGCCTTCTGGTGATAGCGCTCCACCGGGCGCTTTATTACCTCGGTCAATGCCTGCTGCAAAATGCCCTTGTATATACCGCCTGGCCAGATGGCATATGGCGTGAGATCAACAGCATTTATGCCTATGCCTCACAAAATAACGTGCATCAGATCCAGGTCAAACCTGACGACGGCAAGGCTGCCCGCGACAGCACAAGCATAGAGGACCTGTTCAAGTCGCTGATGCTGTTCGCCAGCGCGACGCCGCACCGGCTGCGCCAGAACCATGCGCGATTGCTGTTTTCGCGACTCAGGGATTGGTCTACCTCAACCACCATACTGACCAAAGACGATGGTGGAACCAGCCTCGGGCGCTTCAACGTGGACCTGTGGACCGACTCGGCGCCGATGCACAATTCGCTGCGTACGCCCCTGCCCGGCAAACGCATGGCCATCCTCGACGTCCGCGAACTGTTGAAGCGGCTTCGCAGTGATTTTGAAGAGGCGCCCTGGGACAGCGGGACCGTCTCGCATGCGGGCAAACCGATCATCACAAGGCCCCTGCTGCGTCTGCTGATCATGGCATGGAGCCGTCCACCCGATCGACGCTTTGTGCGAACCCGACTGAATTTCGACCTTAACGTGGTCGCAGGGCTGCATGCCGTTCATGCCAACCTGCAGGCAGAGGAGACGCCCCCTTACGAAACGACCCGGGCGGCATTGTTCGCACTGCAGGAGGCAGACCCCCCGCCACCGGGAGGCCGTCGCAAAATAAAATGGAGTTCGGGCAGCCTGGAAAACGTCTCTCTGGCGCCGCTGGACAGTGAGTTCGTGAGCGATTCGCTGTTCAACGACAGTTTCCTGGTCAGTAGTCACGGACTTGCACCTCTATCCACAACGAGCAAACCGGTCGATGAACCCGAGCCGGCGGCACCGGATGAAAGCGACTCAAACCGTCACGCGGTCAAAACGATCAACGAGAGCGCCGGTGGTTATTGCATCCGCTGGCAGGGCAAGGGTATTCCGCGGGTCAAGATCGGAGAACTGATCGGTGTCGAGTCCCCCTCGGATCGCCACACCTACGGCCTGGGTGTGATCCGCTGGATGAAGCAGCTGGGTGACCAGAAGCTCGAGCTCGGTCTCGAGATTATCTCAACGCGCTGCGAAGCCGCCGACGTATCCGAAACGGGCAAGACATCAGCGCGCAACCGCGCACCAAGCTACAAGTGCCTGGTAATCAACGATACAGACCCCTCATCCAATGCCACGGCGAGCCTGGTGATGAGCGCCATGAGCCTCCAGACGGGTATCGACCTCGGGCTGAACATCGGAGGAAAAGAACAATTGATCCGCCTTACCAAGCTGGTCGAGTTCAGCAGCGCTTTCGCACGCTACCATTTCGAGTTCGTCAAGTCGGATAAAGACGAATCTGCCGATGAGCCACGCCCTGGTGACGCCTTCGATGATCTTTGGAACAACCTGTAAGATGCTGAGTCCGGAAAAATGAAACTGGCAACGATCTTGGCCGACACAGACCAAAAACAAGGACGAGTGGATTAATGGCCGCCAACCCAGAGTTTGCGCTGCAACATTCCGAACTGAGCGGCAACCCCGTAGAGATGCTGGTGGTCGGCTGCGCGCTCGGGGTTGCCGATGGCTTCGCCAATGCACTGCGCAACCAGGATCAGGCGGCACATCTGAAGGTCGCAGAAACACTCGATTCCCTGGATCAACAGTTAGCCAACCATCCCTGCACTCTGGCGGTCCTGAATGCCGATGCGGAAGCGGTTCCCTGCCAAGAGGCGATAAGGAAGATACGTGCGGCCGCGGCCGATGCAAGCATACTGCTGGTCGGCAGGAAAATTGGCCCGCACAAATCACTCGCAATCGAGTACGGGCTGCAAGACCTGATCGATATCAAGGATG
Source organism: uncultured Gammaproteobacteria bacterium (assembly GCA_963759055.1). Lineage (GTDB taxonomy): Bacteria > Pseudomonadota > Gammaproteobacteria > Chromatiales > Chromatiaceae > Thiosocius. The sequence continues at coordinate 36,763 of CAVWYD010000030.1, read as the reverse complement.
AGGAACATCTCGCCCTGGCTGTGAAACGCGAACATCGAACGCAGATGCTGCGCCAGGAAATTGCCCGTCTCGAAAATCAGCTCGAGGAAGCCGAGGCCCGCAGCCATCAGCTGGTACACAGTTCTCGCGATGCCATCGCATATATTCACGAGGGCATGTACCTGAATGCCAACCAGACCTACCTGGATATGTTCGGGCACGAATCGTCGGACGAGATCGATGGACTGCCCATTATGGACATGATCGAGGCCGAATCACGTAGCGATTTCAAGACGGCCCTGCGCAAGGTCGATCAGGACGGCAAACATTCCGAGGAGATCCGCTGCGTAACCAGTGACGGCCAGTCATTCAGCGCGCGCATGGAATTCTCGCCCGCCATCATCGACGGCGAGCAGTGCACGCAGGTGATGATTCGTGACCAGGGGCAGAACCTCGCCCTGGAGCAACGAATAGAAGAACTGACCAGCAAGGATCCGCAGACCGGCTTTTTCAACCGTCAGGCCTTCATGGAACGGCTGGAGGCACTGGTTGGAAACCCGGGGAGCGCCGAACAGGGCCATACGGTGGTGCAGATTTCGATCAGCAACTACGCGGATATGCGAGAAAGCTGCGGGTTCGACTGTGCCGACCAGATGCTGACCGAGGTTGCCAGCGTGCTGGCCGCCACCGCTTCACGCGCGCACACTATCTCACGCTTCGGCGATCACGATTTCATGTTGCTCTGTGACGATGAGGAGCCGGCGCTCGAGATCGCCGAGCGCTGTCTGCACAATCTGCGCGGACACGCATTCAAGAGTATCCGTGATTCCCTGGTAAAACCCGCCTATTCGATCGGTGTCACGCGGGCTGAGAAAGGCGCGGAGATCACGGCCCATGAAATCATCAACCGTTCTTGCCGGGCTACCGGGATCGCCCGCAGTGAGGGTGACAATCGCGTTGTGTTTTACAACGAACAGATTCCGGGCGACATCAATAACCTGCCCGAGGCCGATGTCGCGGTCGTCAAGCAGATCGACCACGCTCTGGCGAACGACGGATTCCGTCTGAAATACCAGCCTATCGTCAGCCTCCAGGGTGACACCCGCGAAAATTATTCGGTCTATCTGCGGCTGATCACAGAAGATGGGAAGGAGCTGGTCCCGGATGTGTTTCTGTCACCGACGCGTGACCCCAGCCGCCTCGCAGAGATCGACCGCTGGGTGGTGCGTAACGCGATCCGCGAACTTGCCAGCCACCGGCGAAATGGCAAAAAGGTCATTTTCCATATCATCCTGTCGCGCGCCGGTATCGAGGACGACTCGACGTTGCTGTGGATCTGCGACTGTCTGCGGGAGTTTCGCGCCAAAGGCGCCTGGATGGTGTTCCAGTTCCGCGAAAGCGATGTGAGAAACGCCTGGCAGCCTACACGCACGCTGATCGAGGGGCTGAAAAAGATCAACTGCAGGATCGCAGTCAGCAACTACGTCGAGAGCGAAAACGGCGACGACCTGCTGAAGCACCTCGACATCGACATCGTGAAGCTCTCGCCCGAATTCATGCGCGACCTGGCCACGAATCAATCGCAGCAGGACAAAATGAACAACATCAACGGCAAGCTGCAGAGAGACGGTTACAAGACCGTGGCGAGCAGCGTCGAAGATGCCGGCAGTCTCGCAATCCTGTGGAACATCGGGGTCAACTATATCCAGGGCTACTTCCTGCAGGAGCCCTCGAGCACCATCACGTTCGAAGAAGAGAATTGAGCGCTTGACAGCCTGTCGGACTTAACACTGTTTGGCTGCAAATTGCATGAAGGCGGGCGGATACGTCAAAGTCCGTAGCATCACGAAGCGCGTTCGATGAATTTCAGTCTTCTTTTGCTCCGTTGCAGTTTCTCCTGATTGGGCGCTGGCCGCGCGCGATCATCGGATACTGGTGCAATTTGCAGGTTGGATGACGGGCTAAGACCGTCGCTGGACCGCGATCTCCTGCCCCGGTTGTTATCAACCCGGCATATTGGGTGGCCAGTTCACCAGGGCATGAACGCATTCATGAATGACATCGGGCGTCCGATATTGTGATTCATGCGCGAAAGGTCTGTCTGCATGTAGTGAGTCGAGCGCCCCATGTTGTGCGTCGCATGGGTCATGGACTGTATTGCGCCGTCCATGGAATCCAGATTTGCGAGCATGGGCTCGAGGGTTGCGACCTTTTGGTCGATTGAATCCATGGTGACCGTCATGGCCCGGATATTTGCCGTCAGCTGACTCATGTTCTCGGAGACGTTCTGCATGTTGACGGCCAGTGTCGTCATGTTGGTGTCGACACTGATCGCCAGGTAGTGGACATCCCTGGCCAGGTTATAGACCAGATAGAAGCCGTAGGCGGCAAGAATGATGAATGCGAACAGCGAAGGATAAACGATTAATTCCCAACGTCGGGCGCTGGACTCGAAAACCTCTGAGAGTCTCGCGTAGCCAGCATTCGCGTCGGCAACAATCTCGGTGGATTGATTGGCATTGCTCACGGAAAGTCCTCAGTATCTCGTTCATCGGTATTTGATGATTTTATCATAGACCATCAATCGAAGGATACAGATACTGATCTTCAGCGACCGCCAGGCTGTGGCCCTGAGTAGGGGACTGAAGAAAGATCCCCGTCAATCAGGGACGCAGCTGATCGGCTCTAGGGTCTCCCTCACGCGTGAGCAACTCCATGACTTCTTTGAGTTTATCGGTCTTGCCGGCGGCCTTGAGCCGAACAGCCGCCTCAAAATATGCATCCATGGCACGCTGCGGCTTGCCCATGGACTGATAAAGGTTTCCGAGTTCTCCAAAGGCATCAGCATCCGCAGGATATTGGGAGACAAGGGCCATATAGGCCGCCTCGGCCGCCTCGAATTCACCATTCCAGAAAGCACGCCTGGCCTGTTGGACATAGTCTTCACGCGTCATGCCGCCTGCCGCCGGCCCCGGGTCTTCGGTTGGCGGTCGGAAGCCATTACCGATCGCACCAGGCATCGCTCCGGGCTGCGACTGCGGCGCATCCTGCTGCCCGTAAACCGGCAGGCTGCCACCGATAAGCCTGGGCGGCAATCGTCCCACTTCGCCCCTCCCCGGACCCGGACCGGCGTCCACGGGCGCGGTGTCAGGGTTGCCAGCCGATCCCGCTTTCTCCGCAACAGGCTGATCCGCCCCCCCTATCGGAGACCTCGACGCGGTACCGGTGGCCGGGAGTTCATCGGGGCGGGACTGGGCGGGTGCAGGAAACGTCTTTTTCTGTTGAACAGACCCGGGGCCAGGTCCATTGACCAGACCGAAAACAAACAGACCGGCGAACAGGAAACCCAGCAGGCTCAGGATCACCAGGTGAGTGGCGAGCCAGGCAAACGCGGCCGAGATCAGGTTAACCGGCATCGGCAGTGGTCAGGTCAGCAGGTCCGCGTAAAGCACGGCGGCCAATGCATTGCACTCCGCAGCGCCCTTGCCACGCGGCTCCTGTTCAAACACCGCCAGCCCCTCACTGAACGAACGCCTGTAAACCGTGCGTTGCGACAGGCGGGGTTTCAGGTAACGGATTCCGGGCAGTGAAACCAGGGCCGCAGCCGTTTCGTCGGACTCGCGAACTGCGTGATGGGTATCGCCGCGGTTGATGAAACCAAGCACCTCAGGCCGGCGTTTTCCGGCGGCAGATTCCACGAAACGCAGGAAACGCTGTGTGGACCAGATGTCGGCCTGGCTGGGCGGGACCGGGACAAGCAGCCGGTCCGCTATCGAGATTGCCTTCTTGAGATTGTCCATGGATGCGGTACCGACATCGATCAGCACCTCGTCGAGCTCTTCCAACTGATCACGGTCTTTCAGGCTTTTCGCATCAAGACGATCGACCATCGGCTGGAAACCTTCATCACGGCGCACCTCGAGCGCATCGGTCAAGGTTGCCTGCGGGTCGGCATCGATAACCGCAACACTGCATTCCGCCATGACCAACCAGATCGCAAGATTGAAAGTGACGGTGCTCTTTCCCGACCCCCCTTTCAGACTTCCGATAACGGTGATCATGGATCGCCGCTGCTAGCTGCCGTAGCACCAACCGCAGGAACTCTCATACCCGCTGTCCTGGTAGGTGGTCACCCAACCCGGCAGATTGTCCCTGGTGAAACCGGGATCCTTGCTCGTGCGCGAGGCCGCTTCCTTCTTGGCAGCCAGACTGCGCCCGTATCCTTGTGGTCGGAACGACCGGCCCGAGTGCCACGAAGCGGCCGGCGCCGCAGCGTGAGGTCGCCAGTACCCGCCACCAAGGCCGACCGGCACAGGATTTCGGCCGGCGACACGGTTACCCGGCACCCAAGGCACCGCGGGTCGCACAGTTCTCAAGGCAGTTTGTTGACCCCTCGCATAATCCGGGTGCTGCGTAACATGACCCTGGTAGGACAATTGCGGGCGGCTAGCCGGCGCCTGCCACACTGGCGGTCGCCAGCTGCCTGCGGGAGGGGCGTAAGCGGGACCGGCAGGCCGGTACCCAACGAATGTCGGGGCCATGCTCGCGCGATAATCATCCCCCTGCGACACCGGCGCGCGTGCCACCCAGGGCTGCTGTGCGGGGCGCCAGCCATACTGGCGGGCGAACAGGGGTACCGGCGGCTGTCTCCATGGCTGAGCCATCCCGGTGAACGGCATGCCCCAGCCCCGCACCGGATAAGCTGCCGCAAAATAGCCCGGTTGCGGCAGGTGGAGCCCCAGGGAATAGGGATTCAGGGAATAGGGATTCGTAGCACCTGGCAGCGGATATCCCTGCCAGCCGGCGAATCGCTGAGGCGCCGGTCGATATGAGCGCTGTCGATAGGGTCTCTGCTCAATCTGGCTGTAGGGGCGATGACGCGATTGACGCGTCAAAGTGCTCGGGCGGAAGTTCGGCATGTTTGCTATCCGGTTGTTTGACCCGACCGCTGCCGCACCATACCCGGGAGCCGGACGCCACTGCTGCCCGTAGGCCAGGGCATCAGCATTTGCAAACAGGGTACTGCCGACCAGTATCATTCCACCAAAAGCATTGAGCTGCCTTTCAAACGCCATGCTATTCCTCTCGCATTCTTGTATGAAACCTGAAAAACCAGACAGGCTGCCAAACCAGCGTAACCATGTTTTGTCCGGGACGGCGTGATCACCAACCCATCCAATGCCCCCCGTAACCGCGCACGTCTGAGGTGGCGATCACCCAATGAGGTGTACCCATGCGTCGGGCCGAAACGATCCCGGATTGCAGCTGTTCGTATGTCTGTTTGCGCCTCGCCTCGGTGGGCCGGAACTGCGAATGCAGTCTCAGCTGGTAACCACCCGCCCGATCAAGTTCGCCGGTTGCCGGCAGCTGGGCGTAACCAGAACGGCGCTGATCCGGACGAAATCTGGCGCCGAGGCCCGAACGGGGATCAAGCAGCTTGGCGTTGCGGGCGCGGTCGGCGGAGAACACCGGCTGACGTGCCCTGTATGCATTCGACCGGCCAGCCGTTCTTGAATCTGTCAGCGAGCCCGGTGGCCTTGTCACTGTCGCCGCTTCCGGTTGTGGCCGCCAGCGCAGCCCGGCCGATTTTCGCGGCGCACGCGACCAGGGCCGAAATTGCGGACGTTTGGCTTGGGCGGCATACGCGGACCAGACAGGATGGGCGGCATGGGCGACGGAAAAATGGGAAAGTCCCAGCGAGGCCAGAGATGACAGGCCCAGCGCCAAACCCAGGGCAAACAACCGCGCGACCAAAATCTTAACCTCCCGGCTGCAACTAAGCTTTCCAAAAACCGCATTCAGCTTATTAGGATCACAATATATACGCTACTATAGTAAGTGTCAACCACAATATCTTGTGTGCGGATGCTGTGCGCAACGCTCCAAATACGGCGCGGCCTCACCGGGGCAGGCGCATATTCAGTATTTTTCTTCTTATTTTCATGCACTTAAATGCCATTCGCAGAGCCCTCGGGGCGCGCTGGAGAACGTCCGGATTACCAGTTGGGCCAGCCCCCCGGGTAAGGAGGCATTGGCGGCGTGGGCATCATCGGGTAAGGCGTCGCCCTTCCCGGCATTCGCTCGCGGGAGGCACTCTCCGCCTGCAACTCTTCGTAGGTCGGTTTGCGCCTGGGCTGTCTCGGGCGGAACTGCGAGTGCAGCTCCGACGCATAGCCCGGTGTTCCAACATTGCCCTGAGGCCCGACCGCCTGACCATAGGGCGATTCACGCTCGTCCGGGCGAAACCGTAGCCCCAGTTCCTGACCTCGGGTTACGGGCACCGCCTTTCTTGCCCCGGCGCGATTGCTCGAGAAAACCGGCTGCTGCCGCTTTCGATTCGAAGGCGCGGGGGACGCACGCCGGATTGCGGATTGCTTTACAGCGCGCGACACGAACGTGCGCGCCTGTGATTGCCGGTGAATCGACAGAGACCGACTGTCGGCACGGGACCAGGGGCGAAACTGCGGATACCTCTGTTGTGCGGCATACGCTGACCACCCGGGAGAAGCCGCCTGAGCCGCCGACAAAGGCGAAAACCCCAACGAGGCCAGAGCTGAAAGCCCCAGCACCACACTCCAGGAAAACATCCGCGCGAACAAATCCAAACCTCCGGGCAATTCGGCACCTCTCCGGAACGCAAACCTGCTCGCAGGCCCGTCCAGAAAAACACCAAATTCTTACACCTACCCCTAGTTTAGACCGTCTCCATCAGATTTTCCCAGACTTTTCAACTGGATACCCCGTCTTCCTGAAGTTTTTTTGCGGGTTGTGGCCATATTGGCCTTGGCTGGAGCGGCTGCCCGGCCCGAACTGGGCTTGGCCGTCGACTTTTGAGCGGGCGCGGTTTTTGATTTCTGCGCCGGCACAGGCTTGGGCACCGGCTTCCGCGCAGGTTTGGCGGCCGCCTTGGCCGCTGGCTTAGGCGCTGGCTTCAGGCGCTGGTTTGGAAGCCACCTTGGCCGCCGGCTTAGGCGCAGGTTTGGAAGCCGCCTTGGCCACAGTCTCAGGCACGGCCTTGGGGGCCGCCGCCATTGCCTCTTGTTCAGGTGCCGCGGTTTTCTTCACAACTTCCCGCTTGGTTGACGATTTGCGCGTTGTATGGGGTTTCTTTGCCGTGACCTTCTTCTTGCTGGCGGCCTTCTTGCGCACGGTTTTTGCCTCACCAGCCGCAGCGGGTGCGACAGGCTTCGGTATTGCCTCAATCGGCTTTTCTGCGGATTCCGGCCTGGGCTGCCCGCCAGAACTGGCTGCCGCCTGGCGCGTCGGAGTCGCTGGCTTGCCGGCCGTCACTTCACTGGACGCCTTTCTTGCCTGTACAGGCGCTTTTTTGGATCGCTTCGATCTGAAAAGTCCCGCAACGACTCCAATGATCGCCGCAACTGCACCGATTACGGTAAACAGTACACCGGCAAATCCGCCCCATGCGCGCACCCACAGGGGATCGCCGACACGTGGACCGGCCTTGGGCCCGCCGGGCTCGCCATCGGGCCCCTCGCCACCCGGGAACTTCTTGCATTTGGTGCTGCCAGCAACAGCACACAGGGAATCGGCGGCCGCCACACAACCCAGCGGAATCACCACCAGGGTGAGTATGGTCGAGACCAGCACCCCGGACGCCAGCGAGATCGCCATGCCCTGGAAGATGGGGTCGAAAAAGATGACCGAGGAGCCGGCGACGAGCGCCAGCGCCGTGATCAGGATCGGCCGGGTCCGTGTCTTACAGGCGGTGATCACGGCATCGACAACCGTGTCCCCTTCCTGGATCCGGTGCACCGAGAAGTCGACCAGCAGGATGGAATTGCGCACGATAATGCCGGCAAGTGCGATCCAGCCGATCATCGAGGTCGCGGTAAACTCACCGCCCCATCCGAATTGGAAGAACATCATGTGCGCAGGGATGATTCCCAGCAGGGTAAGGGGTATCGGCGCCATGATCAGCGCCGGGATACGGAAATTGCCAAATTCCCAGACCACCAGGATATAGATCAGGATCAGTGCCGCGCCGAAGGCGATGCCCATGTCGCGGAAGGTCTCGTAGGTTACCGTCCATTCACCCGCCCACTCGATCGAAGACTTGCTGTCATCCGGGGGTGGCCCGGTGTAATAAATCTGGTCGCACAGGTAGACCTCATCGGGCGTCTCGCAGCCCAACTCCTCGAGCTTGGCTTCGACCTGAAGCATGCCGTAGATCGGCGCGGCAAGATGCCCACCGACATCGGCGACCACGTACTCTACCGGGCGCAGATCCTTGTGATAGATGATGTCGGCTTCAGTCCGCCTTTCGAAACTGCCCAGTTCCCGCAACGGGACCGTTGTACCCGTATCCGGTGACTGGACCAGGATATCGCCGAGTCGGTTGACCTGCGACCGTTCGGCCAGCGGCACCTGGATGACGATATTGATCGGCTCGTGCCCGGCACGCTGCTTGACGTCACCGAGTACATAGCCGCCCAGAGCCATCTGCAGCTCACGGTTGATTCCCTCGACTGAGATGCCGCGACGCTGCGCCTTTTCCTGATCCACCTCGAAGTGCCAGTAGTCGTAAGGCTCGCGCATGTAATTGTCGACATCCCGCAGGCTCTCGGTCTGGCCAAAAATTTCGGTCAGGTCACGCGCCACCTGGCGCCGCGTCTCCGGATCAGGCCCATGGACCTCGGCGACCACAGACTGCAATACAGGCGGCCCCGGCGGCATTTCGACCACTGCGAAACGTGCACCACTCCCCTCTACCAGACCCTTGACCTGCTGCCGCGCATCGACCGCGATCTCATGGCTGGAACGGGCTCGCTCGGTCTTGTTGAGTAACTGGATCTGCACCTCGGCCTGCCAGGGTGACTGGCGCAGGTAGTAATGTCGGACCATGCCATTGAAGTCGAACGGCCGCGCCGTGCCCACGTAGATCTGCGCGGCCGTCACCTCCGGCATCTTGCGCAGGCGCTCGGCAATGATGTGCGCCATGTTGCCGGTATCCGCCAGCGCGGTTCCCTCGGGCATGTCCAAAACGACCGAGAACTCCGGCTTGTTGTCCAGCGGCAGCATCTTCACCGCGACCCATTTGAAGTAGAAGAACGAGCACATCAGGAGGAGCGCGCCCCACATCAACAGCTTGAACAGGCGCGCCTTGCGCGGGCTCATGGATCATCGGCAACAGGATCCGACGATACAGGCCTTCCAGCCACTCGGCCTCTTTATGCTCGCGCTTCTCCGCTGTCTCGAGATATTCCATGGTCGGCCTGAACATGCCGTGAATTGCAAACCATGGCGTGAACGCGAATGCCGCAAACAGCGAGATGCCCATGGCGACCGAACCCAGCACCGGGATCGGCAGCATATAAGGGCCCATCATGCCGGTTACCGCACCCATCGGCAGCAGTGCGCCGATGACCGTCAGCGTGGCCAGGATGGTCGGGTTGCCCACCTCGCGCACAGCATCCACCGCCGTCTCGGTATCGGTACTGCCTTTTTCGAGCCAGCGCCGATAGATGTTCTCCACCACCACGATGGCGTCATCCACCAGTATGCCGATGGAAAAGATCAGGGCGAACAGCGACACGCGATCGATCGTAAAGTCGAGCAACATGGCGCTGAGGATCGTGAACAGCAGGACCACCGGCACCACGAACAGCACCACGAAGGCCGGCTTGAGGGCACGAAACGCTATCCAAACCAGGAAAAACACGAACATGGTCGCCATGAACAATTTGAAGATCAGGTCGTTGACCTTCTGTTCCGCGGTCTGACCGTAATTGCGCGTGATACTGACGTTGATGTCGTTGGGTATCAGGCGGCCGCGCAGATTCTCGACCCGATCGATCACAGCCTCCGCAACCGTTACGCCATTGGTGCCCTTCTTCTTGGCCACTGCAATGGTGACGGCCGGCACGCTGATCGCGCGATCCGGATCTTCAGATGCGGCCCCGGTGTAATAGGCCACCGTCTGCGATGCATCCTCGGGGCCCTGACGCACATCCGCGACGTCACTGACATACACGGGTACGCCATTGTGGCTGCCCACCTGCAGACGATTGATGTCGTCGACCGTCACCAGGAAGGCCCCGGACACGACCATCATGTGGGAACCACCCGATTCGACACCACCCATCTGCTGTTCGAGGTTGGATGCGGTAATCGCCTGTGCAACCTGGGCCAGGCTCAGTCCGTAGCCGGCCAGTCGCTCCGGATAGACCTCCACAGTGACCTGCTCGGCACGACCACCCACGACGAAACTGTTACCCGTCTCGGGAATCTCTTTGATGTGCTGCAGTACCGATTGTGCGAGGCGGCGCAACTGTGAGTCGTCCACGTCGGGCACACCGTCGCCGTTGTAATCCCGTTCGGACCACAGTGTCAGATTGACGATCGGCACGTCGTCGATGCCCTTGGCCTTGACCAGCGGCGGCATCACACCGGGAGGAATCCGGTCCATGTTCGATTCGAGCTTGTCGTTGACCTTGACCAGCGAGTTTTCCATCTCCTCGCCAACATCGAACTGGATGGTCACCACGCCCATGCCACGCTGACTGGCCGAATACACGTGATCGACGCCCTCGATCTCGTACATGATGCGCTCAAGCGGCTGAACCGCCAGCGACGCGACCTGATCAGGATCTGCGCCGGGATACTGGACGATCAAATCCACCATCGGCACCGAGATCTGCGGGTCTTCCTGACGCGGCGTCGCCATCAGACCGAGAATGCCCAGCATCAGCATCGCGAGATACAAAAGCGGCGACAGCGGCGAATTGATGAAGAAGCGCGCCATGTTGCCGGCGAGACCAAGATTGTTGGTCGCGTGGGCTGCGCCGGAATCCGTCGGGTCGGAGGGACCCTTTTCGAGATCGCTCATGCGTCTGTTCTTGTCCGTTCTACTGCGTTCCGCACCACAAACCCCAGGCGATCTTTGGGATCACCGAAGACGCTTTTATTGACCACTGGTCCTGCTCATCATGCCGGGTCCCGGATTGGGATAAACACGGTCGCCCGGCGCAATACCTGACAACACCATGGTCATGCCGTTTTCGAGCTGCTTGCCCTGTCGGATCATGCGCAATTCAGGTTCGCCCTGGTCGTTCTGGATGTAGACCACCGGCAGACTGCCACGATAGCGAATGGCCGTGCTGGGGATGACCGGCAGCTGGCTCTTCATGGGGCCCGTGGTATCGGGAATGATGACCTTGGCATACATTCCCGGCTGGGAGACACCCTGCGGGATGTCGAATTTCACCTTGATGGTATGCCGCTGCACATCGGCCATCGGAAACACCTGGGCGACGCGCACAGCCACGGGCTCCGGGTGGTTGTCGAAGGTTGCGGCATTCTGCAACACACCCATCGGCTGCAGGCCCTGCGCCAGACTGGCCGGCACATCGACCTCGATCTGCAGCCAGGTCACGTCGGCGAATTTCAGCATCGGCTGTCCTGGTTGGACCGTATCCCCCTCTTCGACGTATTTTTCCATAATCACGCCGTCGAACGGAGCGAGGCTCTTCGCATCACGCAGCTTGGCATCGATCGCGCGGATCTCCGACTGCGCCCGCATGATCGCACTGCGCGCCTGCTCCATGCGGTTACCGGAGGCATACAGGTCGGCGCTGCGTTCGGCACCACGGTCACGCCCCCCAAAAAAACCCTCGGACGGTCGCGTGAACATCTGGTCGAACAGGTTCGGTATACCCATGCCGCCGGGCGCGCTCTTGGACTGCGGCGACCATATTTCACGCGAGTACTGCACCCCCGCATTGCGCAGGTCGGCGTCAGCGGCTGCATACTGCGCATACGCTGCGCTTCGCTTGGCCAATAACTCTTCCTCGTCCAATGCGATCAGGGTGGTTCCGGTCTCAAACGACTCACCCTCGATACCGGCGATGTACTTGACCCGCCCCGGAAGCTGGGCTGCCAGGGTCACCTCCTTGAACGGCACCACACTGCCGCTGATAACCACCGTGGGTGTCTCGGTCGACTCCTTGACCAAGAAAACGTCTTCGAAAACCTGGTCGCGGGCAATCGCCGACACGGTTAGCGCGACAGCTGCGACGGTCACTGTAGCGATCAATGTTTTTTGCATTCTCTACCTAACCTGATTGCTTTGGCGGGCGACTGGAAACGAGAAACCGACCGCGATCGGTGCCGCCTTAGCGATTCAGTAGCCAGTGCGAATTTTGACCACGGGAGGTGCGGGTATGTCGAACGTTGCGGCAATCCGGACATTCTCCCAGGGCGCGCGTACCGGTCTGCGCGGCCATGTGGCGTTTGAACTTGCAACAAAGCCACCCTAACCCCCTGACAATACACATAAAAAATACTCGCCCGCAAACGTATGGGAGGACCCTGATGACCCAATCCGAGCATTTCTGATTCGCGCAATTATCCGTCAGCAATGGCTTAAAAAGCAATGTTTACCATAATTGTGATCCGCCCAATCCAGGCCCTTTGTATCAGTAACTGCCCAATTACGATAATTCTCCTGCACGCTGCGGACCCAGACCGCAGAAGCTACACGCGCCTGAGAACAAAGCGTTACCATGCAGGGAAACAACCACTGAGGACACGAGGAGTAACGTCAAATGCGTGGTGCCGGCCCGGTCATAGAGACCCGTCTCAAACATCTTGAAGCCCACCTGGAACAGGAAAATCCGGTCCTCCTGAACACGGTGCAGAGCTTTCGCGAGCTGGACACAGTTGCTTACAGGATGGGCCTGTTCAATCCGGAGCAGTCATACGCCACCCATATCCCCTGGTGGCCGCTGATCTCGGTACTCGGCACCTTCTCTGCGGGCAAATCGACCTTTATCAACCACTATCTGGGCAGCAGGCTGCAACGCAGTGGAAATCAGGCGGTAGATGACAAGTTCACCGTGATTTGTTTCAGCAACCAGTCGACTTCGCATGCCCTACCCGGTGTCGCGCTGGATTCAGACCCGCGATTCCCCTTTTACAAGGTCAGCAGCGAGATCGAGAAAGTGGCGGCGGGTGAAGGCTCCCGTATCGATGCCTACCTCCAGTTGAAGACCAGTGCAAGCCCGACGCTGCGCGGCAAGATCCTTATCGACTCCCCGGGTTTCGACGCCGATGCGCAGCGCACCTCGACGCTCAAGATCACCGATCACATCATCGATCTCTCAGATCTGGTGCTGGTGTTTTTTGACGCCCGCCACCCCGAGCCGGGCGCCATGCGCGACACCCTGGATCACCTGGTATCAAAGACCATCAATCGCCAGGACTCGGGTAAATTCCTTTACATCCTGAACCAGATCGACACCACCGCCCGCGAGGACAATCCCGAGGAAGTGGTCGCCGCCTGGCAGCGCGCCATGGGCGACCGTGGACTGACCGCGGGCCGCTTTTTCACCATCTACAACGACGAAGCCGCCAATCCGATCCCGGACGAGGCCCTGCGCCGTCGTTACGAGGGCAAGCGCGATGTAGACCTCGCGGATATCCACGAGCGCATGGAGCAGGTCGAGATCGAGCGTGCTTACCGGATCGTCGGCTCGCTGGAAAAGACGGCGCGCGGCTTCGAGGACAAGGTCGTACCGGCGATCAATCAGCTGATCGCAAAATGGCGCAAGCGCACCCTGGTCGGTGATGTGATCATGGCAATGCTGATCATCGGTGGATTCATCGGCATCACCTCGCGCCTGGGACAATGGGAAGGCATGCAACTCAAGGCGGGATGGTGGGACAGCCTGACTGCCACGCCGATGAGCATTTACTTCAGTGCACTCGCGGCCTACCTGCTCTGGCTCGCCGTGCACTATGGCGTGCGCCATCTGGCGGCCAGGTCGCTGACGCGCGCGGCAGACCGCCTGAACCAGAAGCTGGGGATCCGCGGCAGCCTGAAAGCGGCGTTCCTGCTCAATACCAAACCCTGGCGCAGTATCTTCAGCCGCCATCCGGCGGGCTGGAGCCGGCGCAACCGCCGGCGCATCCAGCAGGCGCTCGAGGATGCAGACCGCTATGTGCAGGATCTGAACGACCGTTTCACCAACCCCTCGGGCAACCCGCCGCTGGAGCTCGCGGCCGCCAATCCGGACACCCAGCACATGGCTGAACCTTTCCCGGAGGCGGCGAAGGCGGGCACGACAAATTAAGGCCTACTTCAGGGGACTTCTGACAATCCAGGAACAGCCAAGCATTGCCGCCCCCAAATGACCCGGCGCAACCGGATCGGCATCGATCTCGGTGGAACCAAGATCGAGGGTATCGTTCTCGGATCAGATGGGCGCATCCGCTTCCGTGAGCGGGTGCCAACCCCGGCCGGCGACTACGCAGCCACCCTTGACGCCGTTCGGGATCTGGTCGAAAACCTGGAACGACAATGCGGACAGACCTGCAGCGTTGGCGTGGGTGTGCCGGGTGCGCTATCGCCCCAGAACGGCCGGCTGCGCAACGCCAACTCGACCTGCCTGAACGGTCGGCCCATCGACCACGATCTCAGCGCACGGCTCAAACGCCCGGTACGCATAGCCAATGACGCCAACTGCTTTGCCCTGTCCGAGGCGAGTGACGGTGCCGCACAGGGCGCGGCCAGCGTGTTCGGCGTCATCATCGGCACAGGGACCGGCGGCGGCATCGTCATAAACGGCCAACTCCTGGACGGCCCCAACGCGATCGCCGGCGAATGGGGCCACAATCCCCTGCCCTGGCCCACGGATGAAGAGCGTCCCGGACCCGCGTGTTATTGCGGCAAGCGGGGCTGCATCGAGACGTTTCTGTCGGGCCCCGGCCTGGCGCAGGATTACGCCCGCACCGGACCGATGTTTTCCGCCGAGCAGATCGCAGAGCGCGCGGCAGCGGGAGAGGCCGCGGCCGAGGCCTGTCTTGCGCGCTACGAAGACCGCATGGCGCGCAGCCTGGCGAGCGTGATCAACATCCTCGACCCCGAGGTCATTGTGCTCGGTGGAGGACTGTCAGGAATTGAGCGGCTTTACCAAAGCGTGCCGCGCCTGTGGACACGCTACGTGTTTTCCGACGTCGTACGCACCCGCCTGCTCCCACCTGCGCATGGTGATAGCAGCGGGGTACGTGGTGCCGCATGGTTGTGGCCCGGAGCGTAGACCGGCCTGACCGCCTCGCGGTCCGTCAGGTCATGGAGCGGGCCAGCACGCGGAGTGCATCGTGGTGGTCCGCGAATTCTGTCGAACGGCGCGCGCAATAGGCCTCATCAACCCCCGTCACCCGCAACGGGTCGACGCCACCGGCCAACATCCCGGCCAACCAGCAGCGTGCAGCACGCACCAGGTGGATCATCTGTCGACCGTCGCGCGGTTCGGTGTCGTCGCCAAAGCGCTCTATGCTGGCGCCAATGATCGGCGGCAGCTGCCAGTGCCTAGCCAGAAACGCCCCGGCGGCCCAGTGGTCGATACCCATGAGCGCACGCTCATGATCGACCAGACTGCTCTCTGGATCTTCCCCCAGTCGACGCAGGGCCTCGTCCATTTCGGCCGGGCGCATGTGTACCAGAAGCAGCTCTCCGAGGTTGTGCAGCAGGCCCACCATGTATGCGGCATCCGGGTCCGGCGGATCGGGCAGTGTCGCGGCGCGCGCCATGCCACTGGCAAGATCGGCGGTACCCAGTGCCATGACCCAGTAGCCCGTCAGATCGAATCGCGGGCAGGCGCCGGTGGAGAAACCACCGGCCAGGGCCATCCCGAGCGCCATGTTGCGCACCATGTGCAGACCGAGCACGCGCACGATGGCTTCCTTTATCGTCATGACCGGCTGTGGCGGCGCGTAGAAAGCCGAATTGGCGACGCCCAGCAGCCGCGCGCTCAAGGGTGGATCGCGCTCGATCACAAGCGCCAGCGCCTCGATCTCCACATCCGGATCGGCAATCATCATCAGCAGATTGGCCGCCGTCGCCGGCAAGGGCGGAATCGATTCGACCGAGATCAGATCTTTGTAGAAGGGCTTTTCGATGTCCATGGGTCGCGCGCAGGCGAAGAACTTTTCAACGCGATTGAAAGCGGCCGCACGGGTAAGACTTGAGTCTTCGCCGCCCCTGCGGGAATGCGCCGAATTACTATCGGAAGAGGGCTCGACTCCCGCTCCGTTGACAAAGTGTATAAATCACACTATGGTGGTTTGGTGTACAAATGACACTTAGTAGCCCATGCGCCTACCCAGAGAGACATTCAGCTACCCCTACCCGCACCCGGCGGTCACCACCGACGTCGTGGTTTTCACCATCCGCGAGGGACGCCTCTGCATCCTGCTGGTAAAGAGGGCCAACCCCCCATATCAGGGTGAATGGGCCTTGCCGGGCGGTTTTCTCGATATCGACGAGGACCTGGACGCCTGCGCAGCGCGCGAGCTCGAGGAGGAAACGGGGATCAGTGGGGTCTATCTCGAACAGCTCTATACCTTCGGCGCCACCCACAGAGACCCCCGCGAGCGGGTCATCAGCGTGACCTACTATGCCCTGGTTCCGCAGGACGTCCTGACAACCCCGCGTGCCGCCAGCGATGCGCTCGATGCCGGATGGCATGCCTTCGAGGATCTCCCGAGACTGGCTTTCGATCACGCCCGGATCCTCGAGATGGCGCATTCGCGACTGGTCGCAAAGCTTGACTACTCCACGATCGCCTTCCAGTTCATGCCGGAGACTTTCACCCTGAGCGAACTGCAATGCGTTTACGAGGCATTGCTCAATCAACCGCTTGATAAACGCAATTTTCGCAAGCGCGTTCTGTCGCTCGACCTTATCGCGGAAACCGGCAGACTCTGCCGCACAGGCAATCACCGGCCCGCCAGGGAATACCGGGCTAAACACCCCAAACGGGTGGAGATCATCAAATGAAGACGCAGACCATTCAGCCGCAGCCCATGCTGCCAAAGATCACGGTTCCGCCACATCCGGTGTGGCCGAAGCTCAGCGAGTCTGAAAAGGAAGCGCTCAAGCAACGCATAAAGCGGCTGCTGCGCGAGCAGAATGCGGTACTCGTTGCTCATTACTATGTCGACGGCGAACTCCAGGCGCTGGCCGAAGAGACCGGCGGTTGCGTGGCCGATTCGCTTGAGATGGCCCGCTACGGCACCACGGCAGACGCCGACACCCTGGTCGTCTGCGGCGTCCGCTTCATGGGTGAGACAGCGAAGATTCTGAACCCCGAGAAACGGGTTTTGATGCCCGACCTGGGCGCGACCTGCTCCCTTGACGAAGGTTGTCCGGCAGACGTGTTCAGCGACTTCTGCGATGCGCACCCCGACCGCACCGTCGTCGTCTACGCGAATACCAGCGCGGCCGTAAAGGCACGCGCCGACTGGATGGTTACCTCGGGAATCGCGCTGCCGATCATCCGGCATCTGCATGCACAAGGAAAAAAAATACTCTGGGCCCCCGACCGACACCTGGGCCACTATGTGCAGCAACAGACCGATGCGGACATCCTGTTATGGGAAGGGAGCTGCGTCGTGCACGAGGAGTTCAAGGGTTTTGCACTCGAACGCCTGAAGCGTCTGCATCCCGAGGCGGCCGTCCTGGTGCATCCCGAGTCGCCGGAAGAGGTGCTGCAATACGCCGATGTCGTGGGTTCCACCACGGACCTCATCAAGGCCGTGACACAGATGCCGAACGAGCAGTTCATCGTCGCGACCGACGACGGGATTTTCTGGAAGATGCATCAGATGGCCCCGGGCAAAAAACTGATATCGGCCCCAACAGCCGGTGTGGGCGGAAGCTGTGAATCCTGCGCACACTGCCCCTGGATGGCGATGAACTCGCTGCAGAATCTCGAACAGGTCTTGATCAGCGCTGAGAATGAGGTCACCGTGGAGCCCGGGATACGCGATCGCGCAGTCAGATCCATCCAGCGTATGCTCGATTTTGCCAGCCAGCACCACATCAGTGGTGCACTACCAAAAGAATAGGGGGAGCTATGTTTGCCACCGCGAAGATCGGCCGCTCGTTGAGTAAAGCGTCCTACAATGCCAGCGTCCCAGACCTGCGCACGCAGCTGCTCGATGCACAGATCGCCATCCGGGAGAGCAAGATCCCGGTTTACGTGATCATTGCCGGGATGGAAGGTGCCGGCAAAGGTGAGGTCGTCAATGCGCTGGACGAGTGGATGGACGCTCGCGGTGTCAACGTGTACGCGTTCTGGGACGAGAGCGACGAAGAAAAGTATCGTCCGAAGGCCTGGCGTTTCTGGCGCGCCATGCCCAGGCGCGGGGATATCGGGGTCTTCTTCGGCGGCTGGTACCAACAGGCTATAGAGCAGGGTTTCACGGGCAAATGGAGCGATGCCGATCTGGATCAGTACATGCGCAAGATACGTGAACTCGAACGCATGCTCATTCACGACGGCGCGGTGATCGTGAAGTGCTGGTATCACTACTCGGAGAAAGACCAGCGCGAACGCCTCAAATCCCTGGCCCGCAGCGACCGTAGCCGCTGGAAGATGCTGCCGAAAAAGTCCAAGTTTGGCCAACAGTATCAGCGCTTCGAAGAGGTGGCCGACCGGGTCATCCGGGCCACGGATATCGGCCGCGCACCCTGGCATATCATCGAGGCAACCGATCCCCGCTATCGTGA
The DNA here is from genome assembly GCA_963759055.1 of uncultured Gammaproteobacteria bacterium. Lineage (GTDB taxonomy): Bacteria > Pseudomonadota > Gammaproteobacteria > Chromatiales > Chromatiaceae > Thiosocius. The sequence continues at coordinate 18,252 of CAVWYD010000030.1, read as the reverse complement.
CATGACGACCGGACGCATCCTGCTCAATGCCATGCAGGAGGCGCTTGCGCGGTCGCCCGAAGACGAACAAGAGCTGAACGACGCGCCATCCAACAAAAGCGAAGACATGCTGCCGAATGCGCCGGAGGCCCAGATCACCCTGCTCGACCGCGTCGACCTGTCACAAACTATTTCGCGCAAGGATTACAAGAAGAAACTCAAGGTCCTGCAGACAGGAACTGAACGACCTGGCCTGGCGTGCCTATGCGGCGAAGATCTCCACCGTTCTGGTATTCGAAGGTGTTGACGCCGCCGGCAAGGGCGGCGCCATTCGCCGGGTCACCCAGGCGGTCGACTCCAGGCTGCGTGAGGTCATCTCGATAGCCGCACCCACCGACGAGGAAAATGCGCACCACTACCTGTGGCGGTTCTGGCGGCATATTCCACGCGGCGGCCGCATGACCGTTTTCGACCGCTCCTGGTACGGCCGCGTCCTGGTGGAACGGGTCGAAGGGTTCACCAGTCGCGCCAACTGGGCACGCGCCTACCTCGAGATCAACGACTTCGAAGAGCAACTGACCAAGGCCGGGGTGGTGGTACAGAAGTTCTGGCTGCAGATCAGCAAGGAAGAGCAGCTGGCCCGTTTCGAGGCAAGGAAACTGACCCCCTACAAACGCTACAAGATCACCGACGAGGACTGGCGTAACCGTGAAAAGTGGGACGAGTACCGCGACGCGATCAACGAAATGCTGGAGCGCACCAGCGCCAAGCATGCCCCCTGGAACCTGATCGCCGGCAACGACAAGCGCTTTGCACGTATCCAGGTACTCGAGATCGTGACCGATGCACTGCGGGAGGCAGTGAAGCAAGACAAGTGACCGCCAGTTGCGCCGATGACCCGCCGACTCACGGCGGGTCACCGGCGCACATACGAAGCCGCTAAAGATGCCTGAACACGCCACGTTGAAACTGCTGCACCAGGCCAGCGCACTGTTTTCGATCATCGGGCTTTGTCCTGCGCGGCGGCCTGATGCTGGCGGACTCGGCGCTGCTGCAGCAACGCTGGATGCGCACCTGGCCGCACTTCGTCGACACCCTGCTGCTGCTCAGCGGCCTGTGGATGGCGATCAATCTTCAACTGCATCCGGGCAACAGCCACTGGCTGGGCGCCAAACTGCTCGCCTTGCTGGCCTATATCGCCCTGGGTTTCGTCGCCCTGCGCCTGGGCAGGACGCAGGCGAATCCGGATCGTCGCCTTCTTCGCTGCCGTCGCCTGCTTCTGCTACATCCTGCTGGTCGCGATAACGCGGTCTCCCCTGCCCTTCTGAGACTCATGACTTGCCGAAGTCATCCAGTTTGATCGAGACCTGTTTCACCCCGGGTTTCATCGCCCCATCCCGCTCGAACACGAAAAAGCGGTAGCCACTGAGCATCCCAGAGACGTCCGCGGAACGCCCCTTGACGTCCTGCAGCACGACACTGAACAGATGTGCGAGAGTCACAACCCAGATCGCATTGCTCAACCAGCCGTGAACCCTCGGCAGATATAAACGGCCGACGACCTGTATTTCCGGCATCACCCAACCTGTCAGCGCGCTCAGGGCGAGCAGCACGAACAGGATCAGATAGATCGGCTTCCACAGTGGATTGTGCGCGAACCAGTTTGGCAGCGGTGCCTTGCCGAGCGTCAGGTAGAACAACAGGCTGGCACGTATGGCCGCAAATTCCGACGGCCGGGGGAGCATGTGCTCGAAACGCTCCGCCCCTTTTCCAAAAAAGCCGATGACAAGACGCAGCATGAGCGCGGCTATCAGGATACTCGCCGCGAGATAATGAATATCCGAGGCGGCCGCTGCAAGCGTCGGCGAACTGGCAAGCAGCCAGCCGGTCGCCAGCAATACCAGCGTGGACAGGGCCAGGGCCGCGTGGCTAAACCTCAGCCAGCCGCTCCACACCACTACGCGGCGTATCTGTTCGGTCATCGATCCACCTTTCGGAAAATGTTAAAAACTCGCTCACGACTGCAATCGTTTCGGCCAAAAGCATAAACCAGACGAGGGGCAGGCATGCCATGACGTTTTTCAACCGCTGCCCGCCCTCGTCACCGTCTGTACACAAAGGCATTCGTTTGCCATCAGGGAACTGTCGCAGCATCAACCGAAGAATCCTGGTCTACACCCAGATCGTCTCCGGCAGGCGGAACACCATCGATCACGGCTGGCGTCAATACCGGCTCCACGCTATTTGCTGGACGATGTCAGAGATTCCGGCATGCAATCGGGGACATTAAAAAAACGCCGCTCCAGGGAACCCTTGGGGCGGCGTTGGCCAATGAGGCAATATTGACAGAGAGTTAGGAGAAATCACCGCGAAGCGATTTCACTAAATAACGCAGCACAGGCCGTGCCAATTTCAATTTATCTTGGTTATACAGCCAGTTAACTATTTTGATCCCGATCCCGATCGGTAAAACTGCACCAGTCCTGGCGCCCGGCGACATGTCTTGCACCAAGTCCGGGCAGATTCGACCCATGTTCAACGACCACTGCGGGAAATTGCGCGGCCAACGGCCGCGGCCCGGTGGTTTGGATGACATAACTTGTCCATGCTGGCCGCCTCGCGTTTAATCCCCCTCTGGCGATGAACTGCACAGCACTTCTGCCGCCCAAGACGGTGATCACCGGATCGTTTGTTAGCGGCAAAACTTTTCTCACACTCGACTGCCTAACGGATTCATGAACAGACCCCATCTTCGGTACATCTGGTTAACCCTGCTGGTCTGCAACCTGTGGTCGCATGCTCAGGCAGATACAGTCGACTTCACGCTGGACGACCTGCAGGGTAAATCGGTCAGTCTTTCCGACTACAGGGGCCGCTGGGTGGTGGTCAACTTCTGGGCCTCATGGTGCAGCCCCTGCGTGCGCGAACTGCCCGAACTCGTCAGTTTCCAGACAGCGAACCCCGAGGTCCAGGTTGTCGGAATCAATTTCGAAGAAACCTCGAGCGAAGACGCACGCGCCTTTCTCACGCCTTTCGACATCAACTTCCCAAACCTGAAGATCGGCGGGACACCATTGGTACCTTTCGAGCCACTGGAAGGGCTACCCACCACGGCTATCGTCAACCCGGCGGGTGAAATCGTCGAGCGGCACATGGGGCCCGTTACGGCCGCACATCTCAAGGCCATTATCGACCGGCATCAGGAGTGATCACAGATCGCTGCCACCCGAGCGACGCATCGACACCGCCGATGAAGTGAAGCCTGAAAGCGGGCACCGATGCGACCTCTCGGCCAGACTCTATCAGCGCCGGAGAATATTCGATTTTTCCCAATGTTTTCCTCGCGGCCGAAAACTTCGCTGAATCTTTTTCCCCGGGGTCGATCTGCCATGGCGGACCCGCCAGGCCGGGCCCGGCAGATATCCACAGGGCGCGAAATTTAAGTCTCTGAAAGCATTGGAAAAGCCTCCGTCACCAGCATTTTTTCCACAGACGGCGCACAGTTTCCACACGGTTTTCCACAGCGTTTATACACAAGATATTGTGGTTGACAGCCACGAGACAGCGTATATATTGTGCTCCGAGTGGGCGCAACGCTGTATCTCGGCAGCCATGCTGCCCGATCGCGCAACGCGGTCAGCCCACGTAAAAAATCATCATCTCAGGAGGAGCCAAATGGCAACCGAAGTCACGCAATCCAAAAGCGGTGTAGAGAGCATTGCTGTACCCCCGAGCGAAGCCGCCAAAAGCAGCGCCAGCCCGGAAATCCAGGCCAATGCACCGGGCGATCTCAAGGTGATCCGCCGCAATGGCAAAGTCACCAACTTCGATGCCAACAAGATTGCGGTCGCCATGACCAAGGCCTTCCTGGCCGTCGAAGGAGGCAGTGCCGCTGCGTCACGCCGTGTGCATGATTTGGTTCAATCGCTCACCGACCAGCTCAATGAAGCGCTCGTCCGACGCAATCCGGCGGGCGGGACTATCCATATCGAAGACATTCAGGATCAGGTCGAGCTGGCGTTAATGCGCTCAGGCGAGCACAAGGTCGCACGCGCCTATGTGCTGTACCGCGAGGAACAGAAACGCAAGCGCGCCGAAGAGGCGGAAAACAAGCCGGGTGGCACGCCCGAGCACCTGGTCAATATCACCCTTATTGACGGCTCGACCCGTCCGCTCGACATCGATCGGCTGCGCAAGCTGGTGACAGAGGCCTGCAGCGGCCTCGAGGCCGTCACCGTCGAATCCATCCTGGATGACACCTGTCGCAATCTTTTCGACGGCGTCAAGGAACAGGACGTGTCGCAGGCGCTGGTCATGAGCGCGCGCACCCTGATCGAGAATGAACCGAACTACTCCTACGCGGCGGCGCGTCTGCTGATGGACCTGTTGCGCCGTGAAGCGCTGGGTTTCCTCAACATGGACACCGGAATCGCAACCCAGGAGGAGATGGGCGAGCGTTATGGCGAGTACCTATCCAGTTACATCAAACGTGGTGCGGATCTGGAGCTGCTGGACAAGCGCCTGAGCCAGTATGACCTCAAGCGCCTCGGCGCCGCGCTGAAGCCCGAACGCGATCTGCAGTTCACCTACCTTGGCCTGCAGACACTGTACGACCGCTATTTCATTCATTCCAAAGGGGTGCGCTTTGAACTGCCACAGGCGTTCTTCATGCGCGTCGCCATGGGACTGGCGATCAACGAAATCGATCGCGAAGGCCGCGCCATCGAATTCTACAACCTGCTGTCGAGCTTCGACTTCATGAGCTCGACCCCGACCCTGTTCAACTCGGGCACCCTCCGCCCGCAGCTGTCCAGCTGCTACCTCACGACGGTACCGGACGATCTCGACGGCATCTATGGAGCCATCAAGGACAACGCCCTGCTGTCCAAGTTTGCCGGCGGTCTTGGCAACGACTGGACCCGCGTGCGAGGAATGGGCGCGCACATCAAGGGCACCAACGGCAAGTCCCAGGGCGTGGTGCCCTTCCTGAAGGTCGCCAACGACACCGCGGTCGCAGTCAATCAGGGCGGCAAACGCAAGGGTGCTGTTTGCGCCTATCTCGAGACCTGGCACATCGATGTCGAAGAGTTTCTCGATCTGCGCAAGAACACCGGTGATGACCGTCGCCGCACCCATGATATGAATACGGCCAACTGGATACCCGACCTGTTCATGAAGCGCGTGGCCGAAGATGGCGAATGGACCCTGTTCTCTCCGGATGAGACCAGCGATCTGCACGACCTCACCGGTGCGGCGTTTGAAGATGCCTACACCCGATACGAGGAAAAGGCCGCGCGTGGCGAGATGAACGTGGCGAAGACCCTCAAAGCGAACGACCTGTGGCGCAAGATGCTCGGCATGCTGTTCGAGACCGGTCATCCCTGGGTTGCCTTCAAGGACCCCTGCAACATCCGCTACACCAACCGACATGTCGGCGTCGTGCACAGCTCCAATCTGTGCACCGAGATCACCCTGCACACCAACGACAACGAGATCGCCGTGTGTAACCTGGGCTCGGTCAACCTGGCTGCGCATGTCGACGAAAACGGCCTAAATACCGCCAAACTGCAGAAGACGGTAAGCACCGCGATGCGCATGCTCGACAACGTGATCGAGTACAACTACTACAGTGTGCCGCAGGCGCGTAACTCCAATCTGCGACATCGCCCGGTCGGACTCGGCATCATGGGCTTCCAGGATGCGCTGTACAAAGTGCGCCTGCCCTACGCCACCCAGGATGCGGTCGATTTTGCCGACCGCTCGATGGAGGCCGTATCTTATTACGCCATCCAGGCCTCGACCGATCTCGCCGAAGAGCGCGGCAGATACCACAGCTTCGAGGGCTCGCTTTGGAGCCAGGGCATCCTGCCGATCGACTCGCTGGCCGAACTGGCCGAGCAGCGCGGCGGCTATCTGCAGGTCGACGACAGCAAGACGCTCGACTGGGACACTCTGCGAGAGCGGGTCAAGACCGTCGGTATGCGCAACTCCAACACCATGGCGATTGCACCCACCGCGACCATCTCCAACATCTGCGGGGTCAGTCAGTCGATCGAGCCGACCTACCAGAACCTGTTCGTGAAATCGAACCTGTCGGGTGAGTTCACGGTGGTCAATCCGTATCTGGTACGTGACCTCAAGGCACTCGACCTTTGGGATCCGGTCATGGTCAACGATCTCAAGTACTACGACGGCTCAGTGCAGCCGATCAGCCGGATTCCGGAAGATCTAAAGGCGCTGTATGCATCCGCATTCGAGATCGATGCACGCTGGCTGGTGGAGGCCGGCAGCCGGCGCCAGAAATGGATCGACCAGGCCCAGAGTCTCAACCTCTACATGTCCGAACCCTCCGGCAAAAAGCTCGACAACCTGTACAAGCTCGCCTGGGTACGCGGTCTCAAAACCACCTATTACCTGCGCTCCATGGGTGCCACCCATGTCGAAAAATCGACCATGGATGACACCAGCCGGGCCAACCAGCTGAGCGCCGTGGGCGGGAGCTACCTGGCTCAGCCCGCCCAGGATTCGGGCAGTGCAGCGCCAAAGGCCTGCAGCATCCTCGACCCGGATTGCGAGGCCTGCCAGTAAGGCGGCTCGGAACAGATCAGGAGAACAGCGTCATGTTGAACTGGGACGATCCGCTCGCGCCGACGAGCCAGACCACCGAAACGCCACCACCGGAGGCCAACCCGGTACTCGTGGAGACGGCCGGGCAGGCTGTTGCAGCACAGCCCGTGCCGCAGGCAGATATCCGTCCCGTGAACCCGGATGACAAACGCGTCATCAACGGGATGACCGACATCAACCAGCTGGCGCCGTTCAAGTACCCATGGGCCTGGGAGTATTTCCTCAACGCCAACCGCAATCACTGGACGCCACTCGATATCAACATGGCGCAGGACGTGCACGACTACGGCCACAAACTGACGCTGGAAGAGCGTCATGTGTATGAGAACGTGCTGTCTTATCTGACCACTTCCGACATCCTGGCGATGCGCAACATCGGCCTGGCGGTCATGGAAAAGATGTCGGCGCCCGAGTTGCAGATCTACCAGGCGCGCCAGGTCTACGAAGAATCGCTGCATACCTGGACCTATCAGCACTGCATCGAGACCCTCGGCCTGGACCAGGGAGAGATCTATAACCGCTACCGCGTCGTCCCGGAGATCAACGGAAAGATCCAGATCGCCAACCGGCGTCTCGACTCGATACTGCGTGCCGATATCGATCTCACCGACCGCGACGAGCTGCAGAACTTCCTGATGGCCTACATCTTTTTTGCGGGCATCTTCGAGGGCTGCTGGTTCTACAACGGCTTCAGCCCGGTATTTGCGCTTCAACGTCGCGGACTGATGAAGGGCACGGCCGAGCAGTTTCAATACATCATGCGTGACGAGGTGATGCACGCCTCGTTCGGTCTTCGGGTCGCCAAGCAGATCATGCGGGAAGAAAACATCCGTCCGGATCCAAAGGCCATCGCCGAGATGTGGGCCGAGTGTCACGCTGCGGAAGAGGCCTATGCCGGTTATATCCTTCGCGACCCGATCCTGGGTTACAGCAAAGAGGATCACATCGGTCAGTATCGCTTTATCGCCAACCGTCGCGCACGCACCCTGGGGCTCGACGAGCCCTATCCGGGTGCAGAGCCGACGCTGGCCTGGCTGGATGAGCAGGCCAACCTGCGCAAGGAAAAGAACTTTTTCGAAACCCGCGTAACGGAATATCAGGCCGGCGGGCTGAAGTGGGAATGACACTGCCCACAATGCAATAAGAGGTCAATGCTGGAGGGGCCGCATGAACTCTCGCCCGACATTGCTTAATGTCACAGACCACCACCCGATGGGGGACTGAGGTCACTCCGGCACCAACAAGAAGGCAGTCCGGTTTGATACAGATCGAGACTGCACCGGTCGCCGAAGCGGCGATCCGTTATTCAAGAGAAGAGCAAGGGGGAATGATGCTTAACTGGGACGAGCCGCTAAAAACGACCACCGGCACGCTGCATACGGAGCGCGCGGCGCCCCCAGGTGCGGCACCCGCCGAAGATGTGTTGTCAAAGGCACTGCATGCGCACCAGACGCAGGCCCATCCCCATGCCGGCGAAGGTCTTGTCGCCAACGAAATCCTGATGGCAACCGCAGGTGCGGCGCCCAGCGTCAATCCGGATCCACTCGTCGGCACCGCCCCGACCGCCGACTGCGAAACGGCAGCCGAGGCCGGAGCTACCGGTCTCGAGGCGCTGGAGATGGGTGCCGGTCGTATTCGCGTGGATGACAAGAAGATCATCAACTGCCATGCCGACCTCAATCAGCTGGTTCCATTCAAGTACGAATGGGCCTGGCAGAAATACCTCGATGGCTGCGCCAATCACTGGATGCCGCAAGAGGTCAATATGAACGCCGACATCCAGTTGTGGAAAGACCCCAAGGGTCTGACCGAGGACGAGCGCACCATCATCAAGCGTAACCTCGGTTTCTTCTCGACCGCCGATTCACTGGTCGCAAACAACCTGGTGCTGGCCGTGTATCGCCACATCACCAACCCCGAGTGCCGCCAGTACCTGCTGCGCCAGGCCTTCGAAGAAGCCCTGCACACGCATGCCTACCAATACATCATTGAATCGCTCGGCCTCGACGAGGGCGAGGTGTTCAACATGTACCGGGAGGTGCCCGCAGTGGCACGCAAGGCCGAGTGGGCCCTGCCCTTCACAAAACACCTTGCCGACCCCGACTTTCATACCGGCACGCCGCAGAACGATCAGAAACTGCTGCGCGAACTGGTCGCCTTCTACGTCATCTTCGAGGGTATCTTTTTCTACGTGGGCTTCATCCAGATCCTCAGCATGGGCCGACGCAACAAGATGACCGGAACCGCCGAACAGTTTCAGTACATCCTGCGTGACGAATCCATGCACATGAACTTCGGCATCGATGTGATCAATCAGATCAAAATCGAGAATCCGCACATCTGGACCGAGGCATTCAAGGCCGAGATCGTGCAGATGATCCGCGAGGCGGTTTCGCTCGAAACCCAGTACGCCTACGACAGCATGCCGCGCGGCATCCTCGGACTGAACGCACCGATGTTCGAAGAGTATCTACAGTTCATCGCCAACCGCCGTTGCTCCCAGATCGGTCTGCCCGAGCAGTATCCGGGGGCAACAAACCCGTTCCCGTGGATGTCCGAAGTGCTCGACCTGAAGAAAGAGAAGAACTTCTTCGAGACCCGCGTGACCGAGTACCAGACCGGCGGTGCGCTGAACTGGGATTGAACGAATACATCTTGATATAGGGACCTGAACATGCAGTGCCATCATTGTCACAGCCAAATGCAACAGACCGACACCATCACCGACGGTGGTGCACGCCAGACCTGGTATCGCTGTCCTGTGTGTGCGGCCGGCCAGACGATTTCACAGCCCTGCCAGACAGGGTTGCAGCGTATCGGCAACGCGCAACGCTGCAGCTGCGTCTGGCCTGAGGTGCCAGACGTGCGCCGAATCCTTTACTGACACGAATTACACCGACTTCTCCTGTAGAAGGCATAGGCATTGGGGAATATGCGACACGGATGGTTGCGACAGAAAAGCTGCACGACTCGGCCACCCCGGCAACGGGGTTGGCCTTTTTTCTGCTCCGGCGCCCGAACCCGCTGCGACGATGGCCGACAGGAACCGAAATCCTGCTGAATCGTATTTCGTTTATTTTCACGAACTTCAGCCGATACGCTCCAGATAATCCCGCGGCTATCACCACAGCATGAAAGCAGCTCGCAGAAGAGAACAAGTCAGCATCGGAACCGAGGTACCGAGCGCACAGCTGGAACAGCTGCTTCAACTGCAGCGCGACGTCCTGGAGATGATCGCGATCGGCCGTGCCGGGAAAGAGATTCTCGACCAGCTTTGCCTGTTGTCGGAAGCAATGGTGCCCGACTCGGTCTGCTCGATCATGCTGCTCGACGACACGCGCAGCCACCTCGATGTCCGTTCCGCCCCCAGCATCCCGACAGAGGGGATCGAGGCGCTCAACGGCCTGCAGCCAGGGCCCTATGCCGGTTCCTGCGGCACCGCGGTCTACACCCGCGAACCGGTCTTTGTTGAGAACATCCTGACCGACCGTCGCTGGCACGAGCTCCTGGATATCGCCGAACGCTTCAATCTGCGCGCCTGCTGGTCCGTACCGATCAAGGCTGCGAATGATGAGGTTCAAGGTTCGTTCGCCTTGACCAGTTTCGAGACCCGACCGCCGGGCCCGTTCCACAAACGGCTGCTGGATACCGGCAGCTACCTCGCAGGGATCGTCCTGGAGCGCGAGCGGCAGGCCCAGCGATTGCTTACCGCCGGCATAGCATTCGAGCACATGCGGGAAGCCGTCATGGTGACCGATGCCGAGCATCGCATCATCCAGGCCAACAAGGCTTTCGAGCGCATCACCGGTTACAGTGCCGAAGAGGTCATCGGTCAGACGCCCCGGCTGCTGAACTCCGGCCGCCAGAGCCCCGATTTTTACCGCAACTTTTTCCGCAGCCTGGAAGAACAGGGTGAGTGGCGCGGGGAAATCTGGAACCGCCGCAAAAACGGCGACGTCTATCCGCAATGGCTCTCGGTCAAAGCGGTCTACGATGACGACGGCAAGACTTATCCACCTATGTTTCTGTATTCGCCGACATTACGGACATCAAGAATTCGGAACGCAAGCTCTGGCAACTGGCCCACCACGACGCACTGAGCAATCTGCCCAACCGACTGCTCCTCAATGCCCGGCTGGAACACGCCATGCAGCGTGCGCACAGAACATCGACGAAGCTCGCCCTGCTGTTCATCGACCTTGACCGATTCAAGAATATCAACGACTCGATGGGCCATCAGGTCGGGGACGAGTTGCTGAGGGACGTGTCGCGCCGACTGCAAGCGGCCGTGCACGAAGACGATACGGTGGCCCGGCTGGGTGGAGACGAATTCGTCGTCCTGCTGGAAGACATCCCCGATGCCAACGTTTCCCGACGGATCGCCAACCGGATCATCGAGCGCCTGTCAGACCCGGTCACCGTACGTGGCAAATCACTGGTCGTAACCGCAAGTATCGGCGTCAGCCTCTACCCGGAGGATGGGCAGGATTCGGAAACCCTGCTCAAAAACGCGGACGCCGCCATGTACCAGGCCAAGAACCTGGGGCGCAATCGGCTTGCCTACTACGCACCCGGGCTGACGCATGAAATTCAGCAACGCCTGGAACTCGAACACGAGCTGCGCGATGGCATTTCGCGCAAAGAATTCACCTTGCATTATCAGCCCCAGTTCGCGTCTTCGGACGGGCGGCTGGTCGCGGTCGAGGCGCTGTTGCGCTGGAACCATCCGCAACGCGGCATGGTCCCGCCGAACGAGTTCATCCCGATTGCCGAAGAAACCGGCTTGATCGGCGAACTGGGATGCTGGGTGACAGAAACCGCGTGCAATCAGGCAATGCAATGGCGGGCCGAGGCAGCCCGATGTTCACCCTGGCGGTCAATCTCTCGCCCTATCAGCTGCGCGGCGAGTGCACCGAAGCGCTGATGGCAATCCTCGAGCGCACCGGCTTCGACGCGGAGTGGTTCGAGTTCGAGGTTACAGAGAGCCTGCTGGTCGAAGAGGGCGGCTTCGCCCTGCAACAGCTTACGGAGATGCGCGAACGCCTCGGAATGAAGATCGCGATGGACGATTTCGGTACCGGCCATTCCTCTCTCGGCCAGCTCAAGTGCCTGCCGATCGGCAAGCTCAAGATCGATCGGTCTTTCATCAGCGACCTCCCCGGCGATGCGAACGATGCCGCAATCGTGAAGGCCGTCATTCTGATGGCGCATACCCTGGGGCTCGAAGTGGTGGCCGAGGGTGTGGAGACCCGCGAGCAACACCGCTTCCTCTGCCAGAGCGGTTGCGATCATCTGCAAGGCTTCCTTTACGGCAAGACCCATGCCAGCCGAAGAGATAAGCCGCCTGCTGGCGGACAACCAGCTCAGGATCACAAAACCATGCAGCCATCATTGAACAGGTTTCACATGAACGGCTCTGCCCTGCACTACGCGATCATCCTTGGGGATCCTCGCCCTGCTCTGCGTCGAACCGGCGCTGGCCAACAAGTTCGAAACCATCGGCGGGGGCGTTTCCGGCTCTTCCGGAATCAAGCGCGATTGGCTGCAAAAGTTCTTTCTGGTGGTCGGCGGCATGAGCCTGCTCAGCGCCGTACTGGCCCTGGTTGTACCGCACGACAATGCCCTGTTTCTCAATTACGGCAACTGGAAGCGGTCATTTATCATCCTGCTGGTTCTGTCGATCGTGTTTTTCGGTATAGCCGGCCTGCTTTAACCCGCAAATTGCAGGAAAGCAGCCTGAGCATCGGGCTTGACCGTTTGCGACGCCTCCGCCTGATCCATCTTCGGTCTTTTGTCTCACCTAGCAGTCTGTCTTATTCGGGCGTATCTTATAACCCCATGAAACGCAGCATGGATTCCCTGACCGTGGGCGGGTAAAGTGGTGCTGCTTGGCAACCGCCGCACAATCAGCCATGGGGTTTACATGCAGATCGACCAGATACAGGCCCACTATGCCGGGATCATCGGGGGGCTGGGTGAGAACCTTGACCGCGAAGGTCTGATCAAGACACCCGAAAGGGCGGCCAAAGCGATGGCCTATCTGTGCCATGGTTACGACCAGGACCTGGACACGGTGGTCAACGAAGCGGTCTTCAGCTCGGACAATGATGACATGATCATCGTCAAGGATATCGAGCTGTATTCGCTGTGCGAACATCACATCCTGCCTTTTATCGGTCGTGCACACGTCGCCTACCTGCCGCGCGGCAAGGTCATCGGCCTGTCAAAGATCGCCCGAATCGTGGACATGTATGCTCGTCGGCTGCAGATCCAGGAGAACCTGACGGTGCAGATTGCGGATGCCATTCGCGATGTAATCCAGCCCGCGGGCGTCGCCGTGACCATCGAAGCAGAGCACCTCTGCATGAAGATGCGTGGCGTGGAGAAACAAAATTCGACCATGAAGACTTCGGTAATGCTCGGGACGTTTCGCGAACACCAGGCCACACGGATGGAATATCTGCAACTGATCGCCGACTGAACCGCGACCACCCACCGGCCCTGCTGCCGTGCATTCGAGAGCCATTGATGGAACCACTGAAAAACGTTTCTATATATCCGAACGCCAACGTCTATTTCGATGGCAAATGCATCAGTCACACGATTGAAACCAGTAATGGAACGCGCAAGTCTGTCGGCGTCATCCTGCCGTCAATGCTGAATTTCTCCACCGCGGCACCGGAGTTGATCGAGATCGTTGCGGGGCGATGCCGCGTGAAGCTGGCCGGTGAAGACGATTGGCAGGAATATGGTGAAGATCAGAAGTTTGCGGTCGAGGGCGACAGCAGCTTTGACATCGAGGTCATCGAGACCTTGCATTACCTTTGCCATTTCGGCTGATTCGACGTCCCGTCGCTGTCCAAAGATGAGAGATTCCCGCGACGACATCGCCGCGCGCATCGAGCAGCGCACTCGCGAGTTGCTGCAGCAAGCTGCCGCACTATGCGCTTCACACCGCGCGCAGCTTCCGGACCCGGTCATCCGCTTCGATCTGCACGGTCAGGCGGCCGGACAGGTGCAATGGCACAAAGGTGCCAGACCTTTGCTGCGCTACAACCTGGACATCGCACAACATCACCAGTCGGATTTCCTTGCGAGCACCGTCGCCCACGAGGTCTCCCACCTGATCACCGTGGCCTGCCACGGCCGCGTCCAACCGCACGGCACCGAATGGCGCGCAGTCATGAGCCACCTGGGCGTTCCCGATCCTCAACGCTGTCATCAATACACCCTGGAAGAGACTGCAGTCAGGCGACAGCGTCGCTGGGCCTACCAATGTGACTGCCGCGGCCATGAACTGAGCACCACCCGACACAAACGCATCCAGACGGGGAGCAGCCGGTATCATTGTCGACACTGCGGCGCCGCGCTCAGGCCCGCCCCGCTATCCGGCGGTTGATGCGAACATTGTTAACCCGGCCCCGGCCTCGCAGGCCATGACCGATCTGCGCAGGGTGACTGCGCCCAGCGTGGAGCGAGCCAACACTCTCGCCGCAACCCGCGCACGCATGGAGAAGCTCGGTGTGCGCATGCTTCTGGTCACCGGCGCAGCCCCGGCGGCCGATGTCGTGGAAGGCAGATCAATACCGCTGATCAAGCCAACCGTTGACGGCATCCAGCAGTTCAGTCTCTTCGCCGTCAAAGAAATGATCCGCGCCGGCTACTTCCTGCTGGGAATAGTCACCCCCTGCCCTGCCAGCAGCGGCCGCACGATCAGTGACACTGGTCAGCACCTCGGCCAGATCCTTGCTGCCGTACAGATCAAGCGTGGGCGTCGTCACGCCCGGTAACTGTGCCAGCGTATCCATGGGGCCGCCTGAAATTCCGGCGGACATGCCTATCGCGACGAATCCATCGACCTCGGGATGTGGCCGGCTGAGATAAAAAGCGGTCATCGTGGCCCCCTGGCTGTGTGCAATCAGCACGATCTTTTCGAACCCCTTGCCTCTCAGGTAGGCGGTCGCAGCATCAATCCGGCCCGGCACCCAATCGTAGATCCCCGCGTACTCCGCGTGTTCGGCCTCGTTCGCCAATACCGGCATCTGGATGGACAGCGTATGCCAGCCTGACTCAGTCAGACCCACGCGCAGCGGCAGGACCACCGTCGGCCAGTTCGGATGCACCCCGGTGCCATGCATCACGATCGCCGCCTTGCGCGCATTACCGCTGACACTTTCTGTCTCGATTGCAAGAAAATCCCCGCGACCGTCATTCAGATACAGGGCCTCACCGTCCAGCAGCGCGTCCGCAACCTGATCCGCCCAGCGTTTTTCCTTTTCCAGATCACTCGCACAGACGACCGAGACCATCGCCATGCAGGCCGAAATTATGATCATGTACATGAAGCGCATCGCGATCTCCAGATGTTGAACTGCATCAATTTTATCGATTCTGCGTCGGATTATTCCAGACTTCTCCGCACAGCGCCCGCCGCGTCAGATTCAGATACGCGCTTTGCCTGCGAACAAGGGCTGGTTATGATCCGGCCATGAATAACTTGATGCCAGGCACATAGCCAGGCCGGCTATGGAAATTGCACTGATCGTGATCCTGTTCCTCGTCGGCAGCGTGGGCGGAGCCATGCAGGCCCTGAAGTACGTCGAACGTCGCCGCAGGGAACAGCTCAAGCGGGAATCGTCAGACGGATCGTCATCAAGTCGACGCTAATGTCAAAACCGCTGCTCTATGACATCGTCGAATCGCCCGCGCACCCCGACCTGTCCTTCTTGAGCGATGCCCTGGGCTTCGAGCGACTTTGCTTCAGTAACCAACGCAAGGCCTTAAGCCGGCTCAAGCGCCAGCCACCGGACGTGGTCGTTGCGGATTTCTTCTATGGCTATGGCAATAACTATGCAGGTGCCAACGTCAGCAACCTCGACGTCCTGCTGCGCAGCCTGCAGCGCTTTGCACCCGCCGCCCGCATCGTGATCCTGGCGGACCGTCACGAGATCCAGCATGTGCCCAGGCTGGCTGAGCTGTTCGAGCTGCATGCCGTCCTTGCGCTGCCCGCAGACAACGACCAGCTAAAAGCCGCGTTGTCCTGACCACCGGCCCGAGCACACAAGACCAGGACCCGGGCCGCTGCCGATCCGCAATGGATTATGCCGAATCAACCGGAACCCTGGCGTTCGGCGAATTTTGCGCTAGCATCTTTGAATGCCTAACGTGAAATCTGCGGCCCGCAGCCGTCTCTCTACAGGATGCATTCTGCTGCTCGGATGCGTATCGACAGGACACTCGTCGGTGCGAGTCAACCAGCCTGCCGAATTCAGCAGCCACAAGATCACGTGCGAGTTTCCGATCAGACTTACCCACGATTGTTCCATGTGGCAGGGTGCAACGCGTCCAATTGCGTTTGGTGACTACCGCATGACACTGGCGGCAGGCAGCGATGGCAAGACCATCCTGCTTTCGCGGGTCCGGCTGGGCCCGGACCACAACGGTTACCGCTTCCGCCCCGGCCCGGAGAGTAAGTTGGGCCAGGGACGATCGCTGCGCGCGATACAATGCATAGGTGCCGTGCTCAAAAATGAGGGCATCCGGCTCGAACGCATGCAGACCGTGCATAATGGCCGCCGGGTAGCGGGTTATTTTCTCGAGTTTTCCGCCAACGCCTACGATTATCTGAAGCAGTTCACCGTTCTCGAATCGGAGCACTGGCTGCCCAAGCGATCCGCAGGCCGCTGATCATCCATGTGGTACCTGTATCTCGTCCGATGCCATGACGGCTCACTGTATACCGGGATCAGCACCAACGTGGAACGCCGCTTCGATGCCCATCAACGAAATCGTGGCGCACGCCGACTGCGTGGAAGAGGGCCGTTGGAACTGGTCTATTCGCGCCCGGTCGGCGACCAGGGCCTCGCCTTGCGTCTGGAGTGCCTGGTCAAGAATCTGAGCAAGGCAGAGAAAGAAAAACTGGTGCGTGGAGAGGCCGAGTTACCGGCCTGAGGCCGCGATTGAGAGACCTTCCCGCAGTATCCGCATTCGCTCGTCCAGTAATTGCTGAGGATAAGGCACTGCGGCGGAGTGGCCCCACACCGGGCCAGGCCATGCAGGATCATCCTTTTTGCGGATGACGTGATGAAGATGCAGCTGCGGCACCAGATTGCCCAATGCAGCGACGTTGAGCTTCTCACCCGCAAAGGTCTGCATCATGAATTCACCCGTAAGGCAGGACTCTTCCAGCAGACTGTGGCGATCCCGGGCTGCCAGCTGAAAGATCTCGCGCACACCCGCTCTCCTGGGCACGAGGATCACCCAGGGATAGCGGCAGTCATCCAACAGCAGTACCTGCGACAGCCCCAGGTCGCCAAGCAGGTGACAATCACTGGCGAGTTGGGGATGCAGGCTGAACTTGTCCAAACGTAATCCCTGTTTTCACCAGCCCGAGTATGTGCACAGCAGGCAGGAAACCGTTAGCAAATTGGAGGGTGTGTCGACAGCCGTTGATATTGGTGAAGCGGAGGTCAAGCGTCAAGCATGCCGGTAACGCAGATCAGGCCCCATGCGAGTGGCGCCTTGGGCTGAAAAGACCAAGGATACCCCCCTGACCGTGTTCCCTCTCCCACTCCTGGTGTTCTTTGACAATCTGTCTACACAGCATCAACACGCCACGCACGCTTTTCGCGGCATGAATATCCTTGCGCAGGTCTTCCTGTGCATGCGGGCTTGACCAGGGCCCACTCTTGTCGCTGCGTATGAAATGCCTGACCTGGGTCTGAAGCTCCTGGCGGAGATACTCGACGATCTCAAGCTCCGCACCCTGCGGTGTCTTGCCGGTCATGCCGTCGATCAACTCCTTTGCCTTGGCGAGGTCCAACAGATGCTCTGCAACACAGTCCTCCAGAAGCAATTTTTGCACCGGTTTGCGATCATCTTTGAGCTTCTCTTCCATGCTCTTGGCGACCGGTACATAGCCGCTGGCCGGTTTCGCTGGACGCCTTGGTGCAGAATCACGCTCATCCGTCGACGCGGGCGTCTGCCCAGACTCGCCATGCTCCTGCGCCTGCATCGGCACACGGAGGAGACCCCGGTGTTTCCGCAACGCCTTCACCAGCATCTCTAACTGCTCGCTCAGGAAAGGCTCAAGGTTGCTAAGACTGATCGGCTGGTCATTGGCTGCCTGGTACCGCACCACCGCACGAACCGCCTCGAGAAAGATCGACAGGCTGCGTGCGTCCCTCATGCCCAGCTGTGAAAGCAGGAGCATCACGCGACCGGCGATGTTCATCTCGAGCGGATCGTTCACGACAGACAGGCGTCTCCGACTACAATGGTTATTCATTGGTATCGGTTGGAAAGGCAGGAATCTGAAGCCTTTTGTACGAAATGGGCAAGGGAGGACACCATGTCGCCAAATGCAGAGGGTATGTGCTGGTCATGCGGTAACCGGCTGACGGCAGGCGATTATCAGCGTGAAGGTGAATGCCCGCGGTGTCGCAAACAGACCCATGTCTGCCGAAACTGCAGGTTTTACGAACCGGGGCGGCCCAATGACTGTCAGGAACCCGTGGCAGAGCCCGTGAATGACAAGGATCGTGCGAATTTCTGTGACTATTTCGAGCCTTCGTCGAGGGCCTATCAGGCTGGCGCAGACCCTGATGCGCTCAAAGCGGCCGCGGACAGCCTATTCAATATCTGAAT
>CAVWYD010000029.1:0-17516 GCA_963759055.1 uncultured Gammaproteobacteria bacterium | reverse complement strand
TCGCAAGTTATCCTGGCCTGATACCCGAACTGATCAGTAATCGGATGCTCCGGCCCAACAGACCCGGCGGATATACCAAGGGGGACATCAAGCGTTTACGCAAGACCCTCGAGCTGCCACCCGGAACGCCCTTCATCGTCGGTCATACGCCCATGGATCTGACCGAGACCTACTGGCTCGACGTGGGCGCGGCCAAAAACCATCACATACTTTACAGCGCCAACGATAAATGGGTCGGTGCATTCACCCGCATCGGCGGGCAGATGTGGCCCCTTCGCTACCCCTGTGAGCGCCTGGTGGAATTGACCGACCATCTCACAAGCGAGAAGGCGCTGACAGGAACCGCCTCGGCCGGCATTCAGGCGCAAGCAGGGCATCCCTAAAAACCGGACAATCGGTGTTGCGCCGTCTGTCAGGACGTCTGTTCGGCCATAGCTCTGTGAGACAGCTCTTTGACCGTCTGCGGTGAAGAAAACTTGCAGGAAAAAATCGAGCCACGACCTTCCTCACTGCTGATAGACAGGCGCGCATCATGTATATCCAGAATCTGACGCACGATAGCCAGACCCAGGCCCGTGCCCCCAGCATCGCGTGAACGACTGGGATCCACGCGGTAAAAACGTTCCGTCAGACGCGGCAGATGTCGCGCAGGGATTCCTGTGCCATTGTCCCGAACCGAAAATTCCGCCTGATCCCCTTTGCTTGTCCAGTTAATCTCCACCGTTGTATGGCCTGGCGTATGGCGAACCGCATTTGAAACCAGATTGGAGAATGCGCAACGCAACAGAGACTCGTCTCCGAGTATCACCAGATTCGGGTCCCCGCTCAGCTTGAACTTATGATGTGTGCCATGTGCGATTTCCTCGGCATCCGCGATCACACCCTTCAGCATTTCGAACACGGGCACGGGGTCGCGCTTGATCGACTCGGCACCGTGCTCCAGGCGTGACAGCGTGAACAGATCCTGAATCATCCCCTGCATGCGAACGGCCTGCTCCTGCATCCGAAGAAGCGGCATTTGCTTGGTCGACTGCTGTTTCTCTCCTTCGACCAAAACCTCCAGATAACCGCGCAAAACTGTCAGGGGTGTTCGCAGTTCATGCGACACATTGAGCGTAAAATCCCGCTGGGTCCGATTGAGGTGATACTGCCGGGTGATATCGCGGGCGACCAACAGATAACGCTCGCGCCGCTTTTTGAACCGCGTTACGCTGATTTCCAGCATCATCGCAGGATCACCCGGCGCTTCCACCTCCAGACCCCGCTTGAACTGGCCGGCCGCCAGATAGTCACGCAAGGTGGGGTGATCGATCAGATCGACCAGCCTGCGACCAAGCGCCGATTCATCGCTCAGACCGAAAAAAACCTCGGCCTGACGATTCAACCAGCTGATCTCGCCGTTACTCCCCAAGGTGAGCACGGCATCGGGCATGGCTGCAGCCATTTTTCGGATGCGGGAGAAGACATTCTGCTGGCGGCGTTTGCGCTTATTCTCACGTTTCTTGAGCCGATCCACCTGATCGAATGCTTCTCGCCAGAGGCCCCACATCCAGCCAGCTTGGGGACCGCGCCCAGTCAACAGAAAGCTAAGCAGGCGTGCCGCCTGAATCAGATGCCAGATCGCATAGACACTCAATCCGACGGCGAACGCCAGCACAGTGTCGGCACCCAAGGCCGTAGCACCGATCGCGCCCAGTGTCAGCAGCGCCAACCACATCAGTTCCTGCTTGAGCGCCGCGCGCCGCAGCTGCAACAGCCGCGTTCGCACCGATTTCTTGACCATTGGCGAGACCTCAGTGGCTCGAGAGTCGGTAACCGGCACTGCGCACAGTCTGGATCATGCCGCGCCGGCCTGACGGCTCAAGCGCAAGCCGAAGATTGCGGATATGTACGTCCACTGTGCGCTCTTCCACATAGACATTCGGCGGCCAGACATAGCCGATCAATTCGACGCGGCTGTAGACACGCTCGGGGTGTTGCATGAGGAAATGCAACAGCCGGAATTCGGTCGGGCCCAGTTCGATCAGAACACCGTCTGCATTGACCCTTCGGGTACTCTCCTGCAGACAAAGGCCGTCGATTTCGACAATGTCACCATTGTTCGCCTTTTCTGCAGACCCGCAACGGCGCAGGACGGCACGTATCCGTGCCTTGAGTTCGGAGGGCGAAAACGGCTTGCTGATGAAGTCATCCGCGCCCGCATCCAGCGCCTGCACCTTGTCCACGTTGTCGGAACGCGCAGTCAGCATGATGATTGGGATCTGGCTGCGTTGACTGCCCGCGCGCAAAGCTTTGGCAAAATCCAGGCCCGATTGACCGCCAGGGAGCATCCAGTCCAACAAAATCAGGTCTGGCGAAGTCTCTTTGATGCATGCCTGGGCCTCAACGATGCTACCGGCCCCAACGCAGCCGAAACCGTCTGCAGACAGGGTGAAATCCACCATCTCGCGGATCGGCGGTTCATCGTCGACAATCAGGATCGTCGGTCGGTCTTCTGCCACTCGCCCCCCTTGGAGGGGCGTTAGCCGAAACGTCCCTCGATGTAGTCTGCCGTCTCCTGTTTCTCTGGCGCAAGAAACAGGTCGTCCGTTGCCCGATGCTCGACCACCTTGCCCATCAGCATGAATATACACTCTTCACTGGCACGCCGTGCCTGTGCCATGTTGTGAGTCACGATCAGAATGGTGTAATCACCGCTGAGTTCCCAGATGAGTTCCTCCACGGCCTCTGTACCCTTGGGATCGAGCGCCGAACAGGGCTCATCCATCAGCAGCACACGTGGCTTGACCGGCAGCAGCCGGGCGATACAGAGCTTCTGCTGCTCTTCCAGGGACAACCCGGTCGCCTTTTTGCCCAGCTTGTCCTTGACCTTGTCCCACAGCAACACCTGGCGCAGTGCCTGCTCGACCACCTCGTCTTCCTCGGCACGCGCGCCCTTGGCGGTGGTGTTGTGGATCCTGTGTCCGAAAAGCACGTTATCGCGGATCGGCAATGGCAGCGGATTCGGCCGTTGGAACACCATGCCGATCTGCTTGCGCACCTGCACCAGCTCGCAGGACGGATCATAGATATTCTGATCGAGGACATTGATGCTGCCTTCGATACGCACATATCCGAGGCGTTCATTGATTCGGTTCACGCTGCGCAGGAAAGTGGATTTCCCACATCCTGAAGGCCCGATCAACGAGGTGATGTGGTTGCTGCGGATCTTGAGATTGACGTCGAACAGCGCCTGAAAATTGCCATACCAGAGGCTCAGGTCCTCCGTATGAATGGCGTATGGCTCATTCTGTTGCGTATTCACACCCTGGCCTTCCGCTGTGCCCGTGGAGTTGGTGGCAGCATTCATCATCCGAACTTACCCTCTATGTAGTCGCGCGTGCGTTGGTCTTTGACTTTTCCGGCGAACAGATCGGCCGTTTCACCTACCTCCACGCACTCACCACCGAGAAAGAACGCCGTCCTGTTGGCCAGACGCTCGGCCTGCTGGACCAGGTTGGTCACCATGATGATGGTCATCTCGCTACGCAGTTCCTTGAGCACCTCCTCGATACGCATGGTGGTGACGGGGTCAACCGCGATGGAGAATTCATCCAGCATCAACACCTCGGGCTGTTGCGACAGCGCACGGGAAATCGTCAGACGCTGTTGCTGGCCACCCGAGAGCAGGCTGCCCAGGGAGTTGAGGCGGTCTTTTACCTCGTCCCAGAGTGCAGCGCGGGTCAGGCAGCGCTCGACGATGACGTCGAGCTCGGCCTTGTCCTTCATCCCGGAGAGACGCGGCGCCAAGGCGACATTGTCGTAGATGGTCATCGGCAGGCCGACGGGCAGCGGAAACACCACCCCGATACGTTTGCGCAGCTCATAGACGTTGCGCAGGTGGTTGACCGCCCGGCCGTCGAAGCGGATGTCACCCTCGACCTTCATGCCATCGGTGAACGGATCCATGCGATTCAACGCCTTGAGGAAGGAGGTCTTGCCGGCATTGGCCGGGCCGATGATGCCGAAGATCTCGTGCTCCCGGATGTCGAACGAAACATCGCTGAGGGCAGGAACACCGCCGTAGCTGATGTTCACGTCCCGCACCGACATCTTGATCGGCGCGTCGTGTTCCGTCTGCACCGCCGCGGCGGCACCCTGTGCTGTTACCATTTTTTCTTACCTCGCAGATACATGCGGAAGGCGATGGAGATGCTGTTCATGACCAGTACCATACCCACCAGCACCAGGGCCACTCCATAGGGCAATGCGTCGGGTACGCCGGGAACCTGAGTCGATACGACGAACAGGTGCAGTGACATCGCCATGGTCTGGTCGAACACGCTCTCCGGCAGGAACGGCAGGAAGAACGCGGCCCCGGTAAACATGATCGGTGCGGTCTCGCCCGTGGTACGTGACACCTCGAGGATCACACCGGTCAGGATGCCCGTTGTCGCATTCGGCAATACCACCCGGCGGATGGTCTGCCAGCGGGTGGCGCCCATGTTCCACATGGCCTCGCGGAAAGCCATGGGCACCGCGGCCAGCGACTCGCGGGTCGCTACGATCACTACCGGCAGGGTCATGATCGCCAGGGTGAGGCTGGCGGCCAGGATACTGGTACCGAAACCGAAGAAGATCACGAAGGCACCCACCCCGAACAGTGCATGCACGATCGAGGGCACACCGGCGAGGTTGATGATGGCCATATTGATGAAACGGGTGAACCAATTCTCCCCGGCGTACTCGTTCAGGTAGATGGCCGCAGCCACACCCAAGGGTACGGAGACCAGCAGGGCAACGGTCACCAGCCAGACGGTACCGACCAGTGCGGGAAAGATGCCGCCTGCGGTCATGCCGTCCGTCGGATTGGTGAACAGGAACTCGAACGACAGCACCGAGCCGCCCTTCACGACCAGTGTACTGAGAATGATCAGCACGGGGGCAATCAGCAGCACCACCATCATAAGGAACAGGGTGCGGTACAGCTTCTCCACCCTCATATTGCTTTTATTCAGTGCGGATACTTCAAACATGGCGGTCATCCTTTGCGCACACCGCGGACCACGAGATCGGCCAGCAGGTTGATGATGAAAGTAATGATGAACAGGAAGATGCCGATGGTGAACAGGGCCCCGTAGTGGTCCGAACCAACCGCGGTCTCACCCAGTTCTGCAGCGATGGTCGCTGTCAGCGCACGTACCGAGTCGAACACGCTGCCGGGAATATTGACCGCGTGACCGGTGGCCATGAGCACTGCCATAGTCTCACCAAAGCCGCGGCCTACACCCAGCAGCACGGCACCCAGCAGACCGTTCTTGGCAGCCGGCAGAACGACCTTGTAGATGACCTGCCAACGCGTGGCACCCATCGCCTCGGCCGCCTCACGGTAACGGTCGGGTACCGCCTTGAGGGCGTCCTCCGCGATCGAGGTCATGATCGGTGCCGCCATCAGTCCCAGGATGATTCCAGCGTTGAGCACGGTCAGACCGACCGGCACGTCGAACACCTCGATGATCAGCGGGTTCATGATGACGAGACCGATGAAACCCCAGACGACCGACGGGATGGCAGCCAGAAGTTCGATCAGCACCTTGAGGGCTTCACGTGTCTTGCCGGTCGCAAATTCACCGACAAAGATCGCGGCGCCCAATGAGAAGGGGATTGCGACGATCATGGCCAGCCCGGTGACACTGGCGGTACCGGCGATCAGCGCCAGGATACCGTATTCCGGATCGTCCTCGTCACTGGGCTCCCAGTATTCGGAGGTGAAGAACTCGGTCAGATCCAGTGTCTCGAAGACGAAACTCAGACCCTCCTTGCCGATGAAGATAAAGATACCGACGATGAACACGATGGCCGATATGCCACCCAGGAACACGAACCCCTGTACTGCCTTGTCGATGTACCAGTCGGTATTGCGGCGGTCGAAACCACCATCACCGACGCTTTCGGCCTGTCGGACGGCCTCTTCCGCGGCAGCCATCAGTCGGCCTCCGGTCCACGCAGCCGCTCCATCAGCTGCCGCACCTCGACGCTGAGCGCGCGATACACGGCCTCGTGATCGATCGCCGAATCATCCGGAGATTGCGCCACGTCCCATTCCAGAGTCGCGGTATGAAAGGGTATGTCCTGCAAATAGTTGCGGACCGGCCCCTGCAGGCTGACGACAACGTGATACTCGGCAAGCTCCGCCTGCCCGATTTCCAGCGGTCGCGGTTTCACGTCGCTGACGCCGATTCCACGTGCTGTCATGTAATCGACCATGTCCGAATCGAGCACATCGGCAGGAACCTGAGCAGCGCTTGCGTATTGACCACTGTTGGGGAAGTTTTCCCGCGCCAGGGCCTCGGCCATGGGGGCCAGCTTGGCACCCTCGCGATCGAGAAAAAGTATCCGATAGACCTTCGCTGCCTTGGTCTGACCGGTAGCCGAAAATACAGCCTCTTCGCAGAGATTCTTGGCCTGGTCCGATACCCTTTCGAGCATGCTGTACAGTGTGAACATGGCGAACAGGTCATCGGTCGATCGCTCGGCATGGCCGTGTGCAAGATCGTCCAGCGCCCCTGCACGCAGGCGCTCCACCTGGTCGGCCATCAACGCAATGGCCTTGGCCTGCTCGGCATTGCCATCGACGAAGGCCTGCATGGCACGTTCCAGCATCTCCGCTGATTCCGCCGCCATATTGTCCATCGCCGTTGCCAGCTGTGCGTCCGGTGGCGCAGACAGACGCGTCGCCACACGGGCGATACTGACTGCGTAGTCACCGATCCGCTCCAGGGCGATTACCGCCCGGATGGTGGCGGACATCAGACGCAAATGACCGGCACTGGGCAGATGGCGCACGATGAAACGATGACAATCGTGGTCAACCGCACGCACCGCGCGATTGATTTCCCCATCACCCAGCACGGTCAGGTTGGCGAGCTTCTGATTTCCGGTACGTACCGCATGCACCGCATTCTTCAATGCATCGTAGACCAGCGCGGCTATAACCGCGGTATTGTCACGAATTTCCTGTTCGTCTTTTTCCAGACGTTTTTCGTAATGCTTCATGGCTATAGTCTCGGTGTGCTGGCGATTTGCGGTTAACGGGCAGGTCTCAGTTGCACTTCAAAGGGCGAACGGGGGCATAACCTTTATTGAAGATGATGCACTGACCTTCATCGCTCATGATCCAGTCCATGTAGGTCTTGATATCGCCCTTCGGCTCGCCGTTGGTGTACATCATCAGCGGGCGCGCGACGGGGTACGAACCATCACCGGCGGAGTCTACGCTGGGCACCACGCAATCGGCACCACCCTTGGAGACACAGACCATCTGTGAGGTGGTCGGTGGCATAAGCCAGACCGCTGTAGCCGATCGCACAGGGGGTCTTCTCGACCAGGTCCACGACGTCCTTGGAGCCGTGCATGTCGAGGGTGCCCTGACGGAACTTGTTGCCCTTGCCCAGCACGGCCTTCTTGAAGTACGCATAGGTGCCGGAGTTGTTCTGGCGGCTGACGACCACGATCTTGTCCTCGCAGCCGGGCACGGTGACGCCCAGATCGGACCATTTGGTCACCTTGCCCTTGCGGCCGTAGATGTCGGCCAGCTGCTCGATGGTCATCTCTTTGGCGGGATTGTCCTTGTGGATAAACACGGCCAGGGCGTCATAGCCAACGATGTGCTCGACCGGGTCCTGACCACGATCCTTTGCCATCTTCTTTTCCTTGTCCTTCATCTTGCGGCTGGCATTGGCGATATCCACGGTGCCATTGATCATGGCTGCGATGCCGGTACCCGAACCGCCACCGCTGACCGCGATAGCCACGTCCGTGTTGATTTTCTGGTATTCCTCGGCCCAGGCCTGGGCGACGTTGACGAGGGTGTCCGAACCCTTGTTCTGGAGAACGGTACGTGCACTGACGCTGGTGGCAACAACAGCCAGCATAGTGCCTACAAAGATCATCGATTTGCACAATTTCATCTGTTCACTCCTCAGGAAGGAAAATTGTTATGGCTGAGAACAGCGGGAACCCGGCGCACCGACAACCGCAAATATTTCAGCAGGGTTGTAAAGGTATTTCAGAGGGATGAAATCGGGTTGAAAGATTTGTGAAGTTTTTTTAAAACAGGGCCGGGCCCGACATTGGCGGCGGGCGCAGCCCGCCCTACCGATCCATGTGCGGTCCGTTCAGACCGGGAAGATGAAATCGCGGTCGACCGGTCTGAAGTTGCCAATGGCGCCCATGGCATCGAGCATGCTGATCAGGAAGGAAGTCGCCGACAACCGGCCCAGCCCGCCCGCCATGCAGCTCGACTCACCAAAGATGGCGTTGGCATCGCGTCGACCTTTGGGCGCCGCCAACAGACCTGGAACGGGATCCCCGCAATGGCGCCCGAAGTTGCTGTCAGTGGAATGATCACCGGTCACCCCGATCACCAGCTCGGACCGCGGCAGTCTGTCCAGGACCCGGTCGATCCGCTCGAGGCAGGCCTTTTTCCCCTCGGCGTCGCGGTCATGCGCGGCGATATCCGGACCCTTGATATGCAGAAAGACCAGGTCGTGGTTTTCGAGCGCCTTCAACGTCGCCGCCACTTTGCCGTCCAGGTCCGTGTGCGGCAGCGCGGTAAATCCCGGCTCACTGAAGGTCTTGAAACCGAACAGGTTTCCCAGACCCTCCACGGTATGTTCACCGGCCACCACCGCGGCATTCAATTTGAAATGCGTCACCAGGTTGCGCAACTGGGCGCACTCTCCGGCGCTGCGCGTCAGGATGCCGTTGGCCGGAAACAGGCCCTCCGCCTCACGCCGGAGATTTACCGGGTGGCTCACCAGTCGCTGATAGGACTCGCGGACGAAACAGTTGACCGCATCCGCGGTGCGTGCGGCCGACTGGTCGCGACCATCGCGCGCCTGCGCCAGCTGCACGCCATGCTTCCCGCGCCCGCTCCCCGGATCGGTATCGGTAAACCCGGCCGACAACCCGGCCCCGCGCAGGCGCAGAACCGCGCGATGCTGCGTTGCAGGATAAAGATCACCGGTGATCCCGTCACCCAGCTGCAGATCCCGCAGTTCATCGGCCAGTTCGGCGGTACCTTCCCGGATCCGGCCGGCGCGCCGGTCCCGGATCGCCAGACCCTCACCATCCTCAGTGAGCGTGGCGAAGTTACATCGCAGCACCACCTCGCCGGGGTGCAGATCCAGGCCGATACCCGCTGCCTCGACGGGACCGCGCGCCAATCGCCCTGCATCCAGGGGTGCCAGCCCCATCAACACACCGGTGCCGGTGTGGGTGCCTACCGGAACGCCGGGAAGCAGCGGATCCACCATACCCAGGAGTCCTTCCCGGGCCATTTGATCGAGGTTGGGGGTAACGGCGGCCTCCAGCGGTGTGCGACCGTCCAGTTCCGCGCAACTGCGGTCGCCCAGCCCGTCCAGGATAATCATCAAGCCCTTGTATCGAACCATCTTTGCCCCCCAAGGCACCCACCCTCAACTGGCGGCGGGAAAGACCTGTTTCAGTGTCGGATTGCGCCTGGCCGATAAAGTGTCGGCGATGATGCCCAGAATCTCCGCGACCGTGGAATCCCGGTCGTCGTTGGCGACAATGGAGATCTGTTCCTTGTCCGCTTCCGACAGGAGATAGGATTGCAGGTGCCAGATCGCATCGAAATTCTTCAGATAGCGTTCGGATCGTCGTTGCGGTGCCGAGCCACCGCGCCCGCGGATACGCTTGCGCAACATGCCCTGCTTGAGTATCCCCAGCATCACGGGCACCACGACCATATCGTCTGCAACCATCAACCGTCTGACGGCTGCAGGATCGATGTGGACCCCCTCGAGGACCATGGATACGCGTTCCCGCACCGCCCTTTGTACGACTGCCTCGCAGGAGACCATCAACAGTTCGTTCTGGCTGCGATAACCTGCTACGACCATGTCTTCCTGATCACTCGGCCCGTCGACGTTGGGCAGCGCCTGCCAGGCATCGAATGAAGACCGGTGCAAAACCGGCAGCAGACGTTCAGGCGTCATCATGCGCATGACCTCGCGCAGCATGTCGGTAGACTGGGCACGGAAGATGTCTAGCTGACCGGCAAGCGCCGTTGCGATGGTGCTTTTACCGGAACCGGGCGCGCCACCGATCAGCAGCAGCAGTGGCACCCCGCTCCTGCTGAAGTCATTCCAGACAAGGTAGCGTTGCGCCGCCTTCTTTCCGACCTCCCTCAACAGCATTCGGTAGGTCAGCCTGCCCAGGTAAGAGGTGTTGATCTCCCTGCGGTTGCGCGCCACCAGATGCCGGCTGAGTATTCGGCTCAGGTTGCGCGCATCCTCGTTGCCGATGCCGCACAACTCCAGCGACTTGCTGTGGGCCTCCCCGGAAAACGGCACCAACTGGCCCTCGTTGTTGAGGATCATGATCTGGTAAGTGGCATCGATCTGGGATGCGTAGCGATTGGCGAGGTATTCACTGTGGATTTCACGCAGCCGTGCCGACACGCACTGACGCAGCTCGCCGGTCTCGATGGTCGTCCTGTCCGCCAGGGTATCTTTGACATCCGAGGCCAGATCATAGGCCTCGTCAAATTCGAGGCCTATGTCCTGCAGCGAGCGAGTCAACATACCCCGGAGAAACGGGACCTCGGTGCCTTCCTCAGCATTGATGACCATGAGTTTTGCCATAGGGGCTAGCTTACGACTTTCCGGCCGGAAGTTGTCAAACCTGACTGTGTCCCTTTGCGAGACACGCTTAACCAATCCCTGATATAAAGGCGTTTTTATATCTCAACAACGCCTGGGTAATGGGCGGAAGCCCTCCGCGCGAAATGGAAACCGTGGATGAACTACTGGTTAATGAAATCCGAACCTGACGAATTTGGCATTGATCACCTCAAGGCCATGCCAAAAAAGACCGAACACTGGGACGGTGTGCGAAACTACCAGGCACGCAACATGATGCGTGACCTGATGAAGAAAGGTGACCAGGTGTTTTTCTACCACTCGAACTGTGATGAACCCGGTATCGTCGGCATCATGGAGGTGGTGAAGGAAGGTTATCCCGATCACACGGCCTTTGATCCGAACCAGAAGTATTTCGATCCCAAGAGCGATCCCGAGAATCCGCGCTGGTACATGGTCGACGTCAGGTACAAGCGCAAGCTCAGGCGGAACATTTCACTGCGCGAACTCAAGGCGCTCGATGACCCTCGCCTGGAAGACCTGCCATTGTTGCGCAAAGGCAACCGACTTTCGGTTATGCCGCTTACCAAAACCCACTGGGACGTGGTGTTGGGGCTGGAATAAGACATGCAGACCGACCGCAGCAAGTTCAAGATCCTGGTGGTGGACGACAACCAACCGGCACGCCAGCTCATCAAGTCGACACTGGCGCTCGCGGGCTATACCGGCATCACCGAGGCAGTCGATGGTTCGAAGGCCCTGGATGCGCTGCATAAACGCAAGTTCGACCTGATCATCTGTGATTGGGACATGCCCGCGACAACGGGCATCGAGGTCCTGCGTGCGGTGCGCGCCGACGGGGCGCTGAGTGGAATCCCCTTTCTTATGGTCACGGCCAATCAGCAGCGGGAACTTGTGGAGGCGGCCATCGAGGCCGGCGTAAACGACTACGTGGCCAAACCCTACCGACTCAGCACCCTGAACGAAAAGACGGCCAAGCTGCTCGGGGAGAATTGACCCATGCGCCTGGACACCCTGGTGCGCGGTGCCGAGCTTGCCGCCAGGCTCGACGACCCCGATTGGCGCATATTCGACTGCCGCTTCGACCTCGCCGCTCCTGCACGCGGTGAACAGGCGCACGCAGAGACACATCTGCCGGATGCCTTTTACGCCCACCTCGACCGCGACCTTTCCGACCCAATCACGCCGCAGAGTGGGCGCCATCCGCTTCCGGACACGGACCGGTTGTGCGACTGGCTGGGCAGCCACGGCGTTTCACGTAACACCCAGGTCATCGTCTACGACGACACGGGCGGAACCATGGCGGTGCGCCTGTGGTGGCTGCTGCGCTGGCTCGGCCACGACCGGGTGGCCGTTCTCGATGGTGGCTGGCAGGCCTGGTTGCAGGCAGGGCTGCCTTTGCAGACATCGCCACCCGGAGCGGTCGAGGCCGTGACCTTCGATGGCTCTCCCGACTGGCAGCAAGTGGTCAATACCGACACCCTGAACAGACAGGTGCAAGAAGGTGGTGATGCATTCCAACTGATGGACGCACGGACAGCCGAACGCTTTCGTGGCGAGGCCGAACCGATCGACCCGGTGGCCGGACATATCCCGGGTGCCATGAACCTGCCGCTGCAGGACAACCTGAATCAGGACGGCAGTTTCAAGTCCAAAGAATCCTTGCGCACCCTGTATACCAGGGCTCTCGCCGGACGCAGCCCGGACTCTGTGGTGGCTATGTGTGGATCAGGTGTCACCGCCTGCCACAATCTGCTGGCCATGGAATTGGCAGGACTGCACGGCGGGCGACTCTACGCCGGCTCATGGAGTGAATGGATCCGCGACCCCTTGCGCCCCGTGGCGACCGGCGGTTGAGAGCCCAGACATCGCCCGTTCCCGCAGTTAATCACAAGGATTTGGGATCTGCCGCATTCACAACGGGGCCTCCCTGCCCGCCTGTGAACGACTGGTGCAACTTGCAGGTTAGTCAGGCAGGGTGACACGCATGCGGACCAACTGCGGCGCCGCATCGGTCTCGTAGACGAGGATGACGTGGGCATGACCCTCTGACTCGTCCAGCAGGGCCAGGCCTTCGGCCTTGGCACCTCCCCGGGTACTCACAGCCCCCAACATCACCGCGTCCTGCACGACTCGACCTTTGCCCGGCACCTGGTTTTCGCCGTCCCACCACCACAGCAGGAAGGGCCCCGGTGCATCATTCACCGGACCCGACAGGATCAAAAAGCCATGCTCCAGGGCGGCCATATCACGAATCCCGTGGCCATCCAGGCGCACGAAACTCGACTGGTAGTCTTTCGGCCTCTCGAATTCAAGAACCATTACGGGCACATAGTTGTCGCGCAGCACTGGTCCGCGAAAGCCGAGATACAGGCGCTCGTGCCGAAAGGTCATACCCTCGATATCTATGCCGTTCTCTTTCCCGGGTATGCCATAAAACGATTTAAGCAGCGGATCCTTACGCAGCCGCTTTGAAAGATCGATCCAATCGACCTTGCCCAATTTACCCGACTTCGGGTCAAAAGGGAGGCGGTACAGTCGGTTGCGTGACGATTCGGAGTCGATGTCCTGCAATCTCTGCAGATTCTTGCGCACCGACAGATCCGGGCGC
This sequence comes from uncultured Gammaproteobacteria bacterium, assembly GCA_963759055.1. Taxonomy (GTDB): domain Bacteria; phylum Pseudomonadota; class Gammaproteobacteria; order Chromatiales; family Chromatiaceae; genus Thiosocius. Next base: position 4,238 of record CAVWYD010000029.1, on the reverse strand, counting down.
ATGCGCCGGCGCCGGAAGGAATGCGACCCAACAATGTACAGGCAGCCCTCGCCAAAGGAGATAGCCTCGATGTCCGTCTCCTGATCCTGGTCGGCAAGTGAGAGGCTTTGTTGCAGACACCATGTGTCGCTGCGCTGTTCACGTCTGAAAATCTGCAGCTGATGCCCCTGATCCACCCCCAACACCAGGAAATCAGCAATCACCACCGCGCCACGAAGATCGATGCCCGCGTCGATCTTTCCGGACAATACGATCGGGCGCAGGCTTTCGATCCGCTCAGCTGGCCGGGCCGCAAAATCTTCTGACGAAGCTTCAGTCAATGTATTGCGCACCCTGCAAAAGTGATTCGTCGAAAAGGTCCGGTAGCGCATCCAGGCGGTCGAGGGCCTCCCGCCTGGGCAGTGTCAGACGCAGGCACCCGCTGCCCTCGGGGTACACCAGTTCCAGGATGATGTCGGCCGGGTCATCAGCAACGTAGCATTGCAGTATCACATCATTGCGATCGACCACGCCGAGGAAGTTATCACCCGGAACCAGCAGGCGATCGGCCAGCGGTACAATCCGGTTCGCCTGAAGCGCCTCCGGCTGGGCCGAGGAAATGATCACGGCGTTGATATAGTCACGGTAGAAGACGTGCAACACCCGGTGTGCACGGGCCCCGTTCACCCGCGGCGCCAGGTGGTGCCGGCCGGCGAATCCTCCAGCACGATCCCGGCCTCCTTCAACTGATCCCGTATCGCATCGGCGCCCACCCAGTTCTTGTCCTTTTTGGCCTGGATCCGGCGTTCGATCAGGGACTCTATATCCGCATCGGCCAAGCCCCCGGCGCCGGGCTCTCCCCCACGCAGATACGCCTCCGGATCGTCCTGGAGTATCCCCAGCAGACCCCCGAGGCGACGCAACAGCGCACCCAGCGCCGCCGCGCGAGCCGGGTCGGCCGTGCGTTCACGGTTGATCTCGCGGACCAGATCAAACATCGCAGCCATGGCCTCGGGCGTGTTGAAATCGTCCTCCATCGCGGCGTGGAACCTGGTTTCCAGTTCCTCACCATCGGCCGGCTCGGCATCCGGCAGGTCGCGCAGTGCCGTGTAGAAACGGGTCAGGGCAGCGCGTGCATTGTCCAGGTGTTCGTCGTCGTAGTTCAGCGGGCTGCGATACTGGCTGGTAAGGATGAAATAACGAACTTCCTCAGCCCTATAACGCCGCAGAATCTCGCGCACGGTGAAGAAATTGCCCAGTGACTTGGACATCTTCTCATCGTTTATCCGCACGAAACCGTTATGCATCCAGTATTTGACGAAGGGGTGACCGGTCGCGCCCTCGGATTGCGCGATCTCGTTTTCGTGGTGCGGGAAAGTCAGGTCGGCACCGCCGCCATGGATATCGAAGGTGGCCCCGAGCGCGCGGGTCGACATCGCCGAGCACTCAATATGCCAGCCAGGCCGCCCCTGGCCCCAGGGCGATTCCCATGCCGGCTCCTGGGGCTTCGCCGCCTTCCAAAGGGCAAAATCCAGCGGATCGCGTTTCATATCGCCGGGCTCGACGCGCGCCCCCGACTGCAGGTCCTCGATCGATTTGCCGGACAGCCTGCCGTAGCCCGGGAAGCTCCTGACGTCGTAATACACGTCGCCGTTTTCTGCCACATAGGCATGTCCGCGCTCGATCAGGCGGGAGATCATGTCGATGATCTCGGGGAGATGCTCGGTTGCCCGCGGCTCCTGGTCCGGATCGAGGATTCCGAGGGCGGCGGCATCCTCGTGCATGGCGTCTATGAAGCGCTGCGTCAGCACCTGAAACGGTTCGCCACGTTCGTTCGCCCGATTGATGATCTTGTCGTCGATATCGGTGATGTTACGCACGTAAGTGACCTCGTAACCCAACCACCGCAGGTAACGGGCGATCACGTCGAACACCACCAGGACGCGCGCATGACCCAGATGGCAGAGGTCATAAACGGTCATTCCGCAGACATACATGTTCACCCGGCCGGCCGTCAGCGGGACAAAGGTCTCTTTTTTTCGGTTCAGGTCGTTATAAACGCTCAGCATCGCACTTCAGTAACTGGGTCCGGGTTGTTGGTCGTCGAGGGGGTGCATACTAACCTGCAAATTGCATGAAGGGTTTGGGAATCAGGGCGTGATGGGCAAAGCAGTTGGGCTGATCGGCCGAAAAAGCATAGCCTTAGCTATGGTTTGAGGGGGATCGGCGCAAATGCGAAGGCCAACGCGGACTGAGCCCAGACAGGACAAAATGTTCCGGCAAAAACAAAGGCCGAAAACGCATCGAATGGCCTTCGCGACACCTCCAACCTCGTCAGGTGCGTCCGCCTTCGTGCAATCTGCAGGTCAACCGAATCGTGGCGATTATCGGCAGAGAAACCGGGCCGCTGGGTCCGGGAGACCCTATACCGGTCCAGTTCGGGGTTTTGTCGCGCTGCCTGCGCGGATAAACTAGCGAACCCTTTTTCACATCAGGTCCCTCGATGAAATCCGCTACCCGTCTACTGATCAGTATCATCTGCCTATTCGCCTTCAACCATGTCCTCGCAGAACCGGTCAAGGTCCTGATGAAGACCAGCATGGGCGAGATTACCCTCGAACTGGACAGCGACAAGGCGCCGAAGACGGTCGCCAACTTTCTCGGCTATGTCGATGAAGGCTTTTACGACAATACGGTATTTCACAGGGTGATCTCTGGATTCATGATCCAGGGTGGCGGGCTCGGACAGGACATGGAAAAGAAACCGACCCGTGACCCGGTCGAGAACGAGGCCAAAAACGGTCTGAAAAATGTCCGTGGCAGCATCGCCATGGCCCGTACCAATGACCCGCACTCGGCCACCGCGCAGTTCTTCATCAATCACAAGGACAACGCCAACCTCGATTTCCCGAGCCGCGACGGTTGGGGTTACGCCGTTTTCGGCAAGGTGACCGACGGCATGGAGGTGGTCGACGCGATCGCGGCCGTCCCGACCGGCACCCAATCCGGGCGCCGCGACGTCCCCACCGATACAGTGCTCATCGAATCCGTTTCGCGCCTCCCCTGAGGACCGGCGCAATCTCCTCTTCAAGGCTTGTAAACCAGGAGCAACCCAATGATTACCCTCAAGACATCCATGGGCGACATCGTCATCGAACTCGATCACGAAAAGGCACCCAAGAGCTGTGAAAATTTCGAGCAGTACGTGCGTGACGGACACTTTGACGGCACGATTTTCCATCGCGTGATCGGCAACTTCATGATCCAGGGCGGCGGATTCATGCCCGACATGATGCAGAAGGCGACGCGCGACCCGATTGAGAACGAGGCAGCCAACGGCCTGAGCAACGTCACCGGCAGCATTGCAATGGCCCGCACCTCGGCACCGCATTCGGCCACCGCGCAGTTCTTCATCAACGTCAAGGACAACAGCTTCCTCGACCACCCCGGCCAGGACGGTTGGGGTTATTGTGTCTTTGGCAAGGTCGCTGGGGGCATGGACGTGGTCGAACAGATGAAGGGCGTGGACACCACCAACAAGGCGGGGCATTCAGACGTGCCCGTCGAACCTATCGTGATTGAGAAGGCCGAGATCGCAGAGTAGGCCCCGGAAGATCCCTGCCCCCGGCCTGTCCCTGCGGCAGGCCGGGCGGCAGGCTGCAGACAGCTTAAAGGACGAACAAAAGCACAGCCGGCAGAACCAGCAGGCTCATCATATTGCCCATCAGCACCACCGCCGCGACCTTGCGCGGCTCGATACCGTACCTTTCGGCCAGCATGAAATTGAGCACCGCGGGCGGCAGGGCAGCGAACACGATCAGTTGTGCCATCTGCAGCTGCGGCAAAGGCACCACCAGGCCGACCAGCCAGGCCATCAGCAGCCCGGTAAGGGGACAGATCAATGCGCCCGCCAGGCCAATGCGCCAGTCCGAGAGGTCCACGCCGGTCATGCGCACACCCAGCGCAAACAGCATCAGCGGTATTGCCACCTCGCCGAGCAGATCGATCGCCTCGTGCAGGGGTCCAGGCACCTGGATCTGGGCCATCGCCACGATCAGGCCTGCGAGGGTCGCGGCCAGCATCGGCATTCGAATCAATTTCAGCGGATTGACGTGCCCGGTCAACATCGCGTTCCCCACCGTGAAATGCAGGGTGTTCTCGACCAGAAAAAGTATCATTGCGGCCGGCAGAGCAGCCTCGCCAAAGGCGAACAGGGCCAGCGGCAGGCCCATGTTGCCCGAGTTGTTGAACATCATCGG
>CAVWYD010000028.1:0-32363 GCA_963759055.1 uncultured Gammaproteobacteria bacterium | reverse complement strand
TCCCTCGGCCAGCGATTTGAAACCACCGGCCTGGATGGCGTTATGGTGGACGAAAACGTCCTTGGAGCCATCGGTAGGGGTGATGAAGCCGAAGCCTTTTTCGTCACTGAACCACTTAACTGTACCTGTAGCCATTACGGTTACCTCTGTTGGATTTAACGTGTGTTTATGCAGACGAATGCTGAGGAATTGCGGAAGGGTCTGCCACGAAAAACGGGAGAGTGACTGCCGAAAAACTACAATAATGTACTGCGACGCCGGCACTATGACTAATACCTGACTGCAATGCAAGGTTTTTCTCGTGGATGTGGAAGGAAGGCCTGCGGTCGTATCCTGAGACGTGTATCTGGAATCGCTTCGAGGTGTAGCGGCGAGCGGGTGTCAGCCGGCGTAAATTACCGACCTGTTGCGCCCGGAACGCTTGGCCTCGTATAGCGCCTGGTCGGCACATTCGATCCAGTGCCTGTAGCTCTCGGTCGCGTCGCAGACCTGAGCGATCCCGAGGCTTATGGTAAAGCGGATCTCGTGCCCGTCGAAGCCTACTGTCAGGGCCTCGACCCCGGTGCGCAAGCGCTCCGCCAGCACCATCGCTTTGTCCGATGGCGTGTCGATGAGCACCACGCCGAATTCCTCTCCGCCATAGCGACCAATCACGTCCGTGTTGCGGACGCTCTCTCGCAGAATCCGTGCCGTGTTCCGGATGACCTCGTCCCCGGCCTGGTGTCCATAGGTGTCGTTGACCCGCTTGAAGTGATCGATGTCGAACATGATCAGTGAGCAGGCCGTAGACGGCGAGCGCCGAAAACGCCTGAACTCCTCCGTCAGTCGCTCTTCCCAATAGCCCCGGTTGTTGAGTTCCGTGAGGTGATCGGTGCGGCTCAATGTCTCGAGTTGCGTATTCAGGATCTCCAGGTCACTTCGGTTGACCGCGATGTCCGTAACGTCATGTACGATCACCCCGACGTGCTTGTTCACCCCGTCTGCCGAAATCAGCGGTAGCAGGGTGACGTTCTGATACATGAACTCGGCGGTGCCGGTTATCGGGCGGTAATTCTTGAAGCGAAAAAGATACGGCCGTTGCTCCCAGTCGGTAAAGGCCGGGCAGCTCAGCTGGAACACCGAGTCGGCCTTGCGCCGAAACCAGTCCTCCTGAATGTCCGGGAAGACCCGAAAGAGATTTTTACCCATCACGCCCGTGGCGGAGCGGCCGCTGTGGTTTTGCATGAAGCTGTTCCACAATTGCACCCTGTAGTCCCGGTCGATGACTACCAGTCCCACGTCGATGGTCTGGAGCATGTCCATCATCCAGTGAAGCTCATGAGCGTCCAACTCGCGTGTGCTCATCGGTCAACCGAAGGCATAGGATAAGCGCTCCTCGAGAGTGGCGACCGAGTCCTCGGTGAACAGCAGTAGCAGGTCACAGCTGATGTTGCGATTTTCTATCTCGAATCCCATCTCGATCGTGAGGATGTTGGTCCAGCGCGCGGCGTTTTGCCGCACGAGATTGGAGATCTTGTTGTTACGGCCCAGCACCAGCGGGTGCCCCTGACTGAAACTGATGTCGAGCTGGTCGGCCAGGCCCTTGAGACATGCGCCGATCAGTATGCTGGCCATATCCAGGAGCAGCTCGAGCTCGACCGATTCATCCAACTCACCTTCGTGCTTCAGCAGCTCCGCCAGATCGGCGTAGCTCGACTCGTGGAATATCAGCAGGGCCTCCCCGGCGATGCCTCCACCGATGAAGCCCTGGCAAACGCCGGCGACTGATTCGCTGTGGGCGATGTTCTCCAGGGCCATTCGCAGGTCCCCCCCTTCGAGCATGTCCACCCGCGGGACCGGTAGCACGACGAAGACGCCGAGCAGCCGCGCGAGCAGATCGGCCGCGCGGCCCATCGCAACGTTGGTAATCTCACGGCAACCGTCGCGAACGTCGATTTCCCCGGGCTCGGCGTCGGATATTGTCGCAGCCCCACGCCACAGCCCGACGCGGGCCAGGGTTTCGACCACCGCTTCCGGGTCTGCCGGCTTCTTGATGAACGCCAGGGCCCCAAGCCCGGTCACACGATTATGCGCCTCCGGCTGTATGTCTCCGGAGACCACGATCACCTTCCCGGGCAGTCCCTCTTCGTGCATCGCCTGCAGGACCCCGTAGCCGTCGAGCTCGGGCATATTGAGGTCCAGAAAGATCACCTCGCCGTTGCCTGCGCGGATGGCCCGCAGGCCCTCGGCCCCGTCATTGGCGAAGCTGAGCTCGGTATCCCATTCCTTCGGGAGCGCACGGGCCATCTGCTTGCGCGCGAAGCTGGAGTCGTCGCAGATGAGGACCTTAATGGGCATGTCTAATCACGCGTCAGTCGATCTGCTTCCCAACAGTCGCCACAAAATCAGTGAATCGCTCGCCCTGAATCTTGACGTGGTCCTTGATGTTCGCCTCTGCGGCTTGCTCGTCTCCCCGCAGAACCGCATCAACGATGTTCCGGTGCTCCTCCAGCGATGTGTTGGCACGGTTTCGGACCCGAAGTTGCAGCCGCCGGTACGGCTTGAGCCGCGTTTGCAATTGTCTCGCCTGCTGCAAAAGAAAGCCGTTGTGGCTTGCTCGGTAAATGCAGTCATGGAAACGCTCATTTTCGTAATAATAGGCGTCCGGGTCGCCTTTTTCCTTCGCTCTTGCGCAGCCATCGAGCAGCGACTTCAATTCTTCGCTTTCTTCATCTGTGATACGGCGCGCGGCGAGTCGGGCACACATACCCTCAAGCTCGGCCATCACCTCGAACATCTCGATCAGTTGGGGTAGCCCGACGCTGGCAACGAAGGTCCCGCGGTTGGGAATGGTCTCGACCAGGCCGGAACCGACCAGGTATTTGAACGCCTCCCGGATGGGCGTGCGCGACACTTCGAACCGCTCGGCCAGCGTGGCCTCATCCAGCCGGTCCCCCGGCTTCAGCGCGCCGTTGACGATTTCATCCTCGATCGCATCCCGTAGTTTCAACGCCTGTGAAACATTGCTTTTCGTATTGGCCTTGGTGCCGAAGACTGCTGCCACTGTGGGTACTGCCTCGCTGTGCCTGAGTTCGGGTGGGCGTCAAACTACCCGCACTTCAAACAATAGCATACGTAATTGACACAATAATATTCTGTACTAGACTCCTCGCATGCAAAACTGGCAGTGTTTGCATACAAAATAACAGGAGGAGTGTGATTCATGGGCAAGTCTATTTTGAAAGCAGCTGTTCTAAGCTGCATCCCGGTCATCTGGGCCGGTACGGTGGCCGCGGAGACCGTGCTAAAGGTTTCTCATCAGTGGTCAACGTCTGATGTCCGGCACAAGGTGGCACAGATGGTTGCCGACGAAGTCGCAGCCGCCAATGTCGGGCTCGAACTGAAGATCTATCCGTCGAAATCACTGTTCAAGCCGAAAGAGCAGTACCGCCCGCTGACACGAGGTCAGCTTGACATGACGGTCGTCCCCCTGGCCTATGCTGCGGGTCAGCAGCCGGCCTACAACCTGACGCTGATGCCGGGCCTGGTGAAAAACCATGACCACGCGGCACGTCTTGTGGAATCGCCGTTCATGCAGGAACTCGAAAAGATCATGGCGTCAGACGATGTCATGGTGCTGGTCCACGGCTACCTTGCCGGGGGGTTCGGCGGGAAAGAGAAATGCATCACCAAGCCCGATGACGTGAAGGGCCAGAAGATCCGCGCCGCCGGGAAGTCGTTCGAGCAGATGGTGGCGGCGGCCGGTGCGTCGGTAACCTCGATGCCGTCATCAGAGATCTACAGTGCGATGCAGACCGGCGTGCTGGATGCCGCCAACACGTCGTCATCGAGCTTCGTTTCGTATCGGCTGTATGAGCAGCTTAGCTGCTACACACCCGCCGGCGATGTCGCTCTGTGGTTCATGTACCAGCCGATGTTGATGAACAAAACCACCTTTGAAGGCCTCAACGACAAGCAACAGGCCGCACTGCTCGCAGGTGCTGAAAAGGCCGAGGCCTACTATCTGGCCGAGGCGAAAAAAGCGGATGAGGCCTCTGCAGCCAAGTTCAAGGAAGCCGGGGTGAAAATCGTGCAGATGAGTCCGGCCGATTTCGATGCGTGGCGTGAAGTTGCCAAGGCGTCGTCCTACAAGAAATTCGTCGACGAGACGGAAGGTGGTCAGAAACTGCTCGATATGGCGCTTGCCGTCGAATAGAAAAAGCCGGCCGGCCATCCATGTTGATGGCCGGCGCACCCCATTGGGCGTCCTGCGGGAGTTTTCATCATGGCTGAACGGAGCGCATCCGCCACCGATCGTTGTCAGCAGGTGTTCGTTCGCGGTGTAAGCGCGGTCTCGACCGTCTGCGGTGTGCTCTCTGCATTGATGATCCTGGTCTCGGTGATAATCACCTGCCAGATGATCTGGATGCGCTTCGTGCTGAATGAATCGACCATCTGGCAGACCGAAGCCGTTACCTACCTGATGATCTCTGCGACACTGATCGGGCTGCCTTATGTTCAGTTGCTGCGCGGTCACGTCAATGTCGATCTCGTCCCCATGCTGCTGCCGCCGAGAATGCGCAAGGCCCTTGCATTGCTTGTCCTGGTGCTGAGCATCGCGGTGATAGCGATCATGACCTTTCACGGTTACGAACTGTTCCACGAGGCCTGGCGGCGCAACTGGCGCTCGGAGAGTGTCTGGGGCGTCAAGATGTGGATACCTTACCTGGCGCTGCCGCTGGGGCTGGGGTTGTTTGTCCTGCAGATGCTTGCCGATCTGATCGCGGCCTGGCGGTGTGACGCCGAAGTCCTGGGGCATGGAGAATTCGAGGAGGATTACTGATGGATCCGCTTGTCCTCGGTGCGCTGGTTGCTCTGGTGACGGTACTGGTGCTCTTTTCGGGCGTATCGGTGGCGGTTGGTCTGCTGATCGTTTCCGCCGGCTTCCTGCTGGTCTTCCAGGGTGCCGCCTCGTTCGAGCTTCTGCCGGAGATCTTCTTCGGCAAACTGGACAACTTCGCGCTGCTCTCGATACCCATGTTCATCATCATGGGCGCGGCGATTTCCTCCACGCGCGCCGGCGCTGACCTGTACGAGGCGCTCGAACGCTGGATGACCCGCATCCCCGGCGGACTGGTCGTTTCCAATCTGGGTGCCTGCGCCCTTTTCTCCGCCATGTCGGGCTCATCCCCCGCGACTTGTGCGGCCATAGGCAAGATGGGTATTCCGGAGATGCGCAAGCGCGGCTACCCGGATGGGGTTGCCGCGGGATCGATTGCGGCCGGTGGCACCCTGGGCATCCTGATACCACCGTCTGTCACCATGATCGTCTACGGTATCGCAACCGAGACCTCGATTGGCCGCCTGTTCCTTGCCGGCGTGGTGCCCGGCCTGCTGTTGGTGGCCCTGTTCATGGTCTGGTCCATCTTCAGCACCTGGCGCCAGGGCGGGGCGAGAGTCGCGTTGGGTGCGACCCGTTACAGCTGGGCCCAGAAGATCGAGGTGTTGCCCCGGGTCGTACCTTTTCTGCTGATCATAATCGGTGTGCTTTACGCGCTCTACGGCGGCGTCGCGACGCCATCGGAAACGGCGGCCGTTGGCGCCCTGTTGTGCGTGCTGGCGGCGGTGTTCATCTACAAGCTGTTTCGTTTCGATGCGTTGTGGGCGGTACTGCGCGACTCGACCCGCGAAAGCGTGATGATTCTATTCATCATTGGTGCGGCCGGCGTGTTTGCGTTCATGCTCTCGAGCCTGTTCATCACCCAGTCGATTGCGGAATGGATCGCCACGCTCGAGGTGAATCGCTGGGTCCTTATGGGCGCGATAAACGTGTTCCTGCTGGTCGCCGGCTTTTTTCTGCCGCCGGTCGCAGTCATCCTGATGGCTGCGCCCATTCTTTTTCCCATCATCCTGTCGGCAGGATTCGATCCGTACTGGTTCGCGGTCATCCTGACCATCAACATGGAGATTGGTCTGATCACGCCTCCAGTCGGACTGAATCTTTACGTCATCAACGGCATTGCACCCGACATCCCATTAAAGACCATCCTCACGGGTTCCATGCCGTTCGTTGTCTGCATGGTCTTGGCGATCGTCATCCTTTCGGTTTTTCCCGGGGCGGTCACATGGCTCCCAGATCTACTCATGGGTCCGGCGCGCTGAGCAGGGGCCATGCCGCGAGAAACCAGTAACGGGGGCGGGCAATGCCGGCAGTGACATGGTTGGAGCGCATGATGAACACGGTCGCCGACCGCGGCCGTGAGTTGCTGGGTCTGCGCGAGGACGAGACCAAGGACCCGCTGCCCGAGCTGTGCAGGCGCCTGATCGCCGGCCGTGGCGAGGCTTCCAACATCGCCCTGGCGCGTGAGGTCCTGCAGCGTTTTGAGGGCCTGGACCCGGAACAGAAAACCGCATTCTTCGTGACCCTCGCCGAACAGTTTGGCCCCGATCCTGAACGTATCCGCGAGGCGACAGCCGACTTCCGCACCGATCAACCGGAGACCCTGGCGCGCCTGATCGATGCCGTGGAGCCACCGCGCCAGGAACTTTTTCGGCGCCTCAACATGGCCCCACAGGGCACGGCCAGCCTCGTGGCTATGCGCACCGAACTGCTCGGGCGACTGCGCGAGCACCCTTTGTTGAGCAGCGTCGATGCTGATTTCAGACACCTCCTGGCTTCGTGGTTCAACCGCGGTTTCCTGCGCGTGCAGCGCATCGACTGGCACAGCCCGGCCGCGGTGCTCGAGAAGATCATGCGCTACGAGTCGGTTCATCCGATCAATGGTTGGGACGACCTGCGACGCCGGCTCGCCGACGACCGGCGCTGCTTCGGTTTCTTTCATCCGGCGCTGCCGGAGGAGCCGCTGATTTTCGTTGAGGTCGCGCTTACCCGGCAGGTCGCCGCCGAGATCGCGCCGCTGATCGATCCCCAGGCCGTAGAGACGGATCCCTACGCCGCAGATACGGCGATGTTCTACTCGATCAATAATTCCCTCAGGGGACTGCGCGGTATCAGCTTCGGCAACTTCCTGCTCAAGCAGGTGCTGAGCGAGCTCGGCGCCGAATTGCCACACTTGAAACACTTCGTCACCCTGTCGCCGCTGCCCAGCTTCGCGGAGCGTCTCGACCTGTTGCTTGCGGGGGGCATCGAGGATTGGCCGCTCGAACGTCTCGACCAGCTGCTGGCAGAATTTCAGCCGGCGCTGGGGGCGCATAGCGAACAGGCCAGCCCAAGCGCGGCGGTGTTTGAACTGCTGCAGGACCCGGCGCGGCACGAGGAGCTGCTGAACGGTCCGCTGGCACGCCTGGCGCTGCTGTACATCAGCGCAATGAAGCGTTCGCCAGGGGTGTGTTGTGACCCGGTCGCCGCCTTCCACCTCGCCAATGGCGCCGTCCTGGAGCGCATCAATGTTTACGCCGACCGCTCGGCGAAAGGCATGGCGCAGTCGCACGGTGTGATGGTGAACTATCTGTACGACCCGGACCAGGTGGTCACGAACCACGAGGCCTTCCTGCAGGAAGGTCGTATCGTGATGTCTCGCACGCTGCAGCGCGAATATGACAAACACATCAAGGCCGAGCGCTGATGGACCTGCCGATGCTGCTTCTCTCCGGTGCGGTCGCCGGCACTTTGGCGGGCCTGTTGGGAATTGGCGGCGGCATTATCATCGTGCCTATCGTGACCCTGCTGTTTGAGACTCAGGGCCTGGCGCATGGACTGGCGATCAAGATGGCACTGGGAACTTCGCTGGCGACCATAATCGTCACTGCAATATCCAGCATCTATACACACCATCTCAAGGGCGCGGTGGAGTGGAAATTGTTTAATATCATGGCGCCCGGTGTGCTGGTTGGTTCAATGATTGGTGCCTGGCTCGCCGACATCATCCCCGGCGAGATACTCTACATTGCCTTCATTCTGTTCATGTTCCTGGTGTCTGCACAGATGGCATTGAGCCGCGTTTCTGCACACGGCACACTGCCTGGAAAACTCGGGTTGACGGGCTTTTCTACCGGTGTCGGCACCATCTCGGCGTTGATGGGGATCGGCGGTGGCTCGCTGAACGTGCCCTTTCTGAGCTTTTTTGGCGTGCCGATAAAGCGGTCGATAGCCACGGCAGCAGCGATCGGGCTTCCGATCTCGATCAGCGCAACGATCGGATACATCATCGGCGGAATGAATGAATCCGGCCTGCCGCCATCCAGTCTCGGTTATGTGAATCTTCCGGTGTTTGGTGGCGTGGTTGCAGCCAGCCTGTTGTTTGCACCGCTCGGCGCTATAGTCGCACATAAATTGCCGGACCAGCTGCTGCGTCGCCTGTTCGCAGTCTTCCTTTTCGTCCTCGCCGGCCGCATGAGCTTCAATCTACTTTGAAGGACTCGACAAGCATGAGTAACGCAAATCTCTATACGCTTTTTGAACAACGTTTCCCGAAAGATAACGAGGCCGTGTTCCTCGACAGCGTTGATGGTCGCCAGCTGCGATACAGCGAGGTTCCTCGTCGCAGCGGCCAGATTCTCAGCCTGCTGCAACAGCGCGGGGTAAAGAAGGGGGACCGGGTCGTGGTCCAGGTCGACAAATCGATCGAGGCGGTGTTGTTGTACCTGGCCTGTCTGCGCGCCGGCGCCATCTACATCCCGTTGAACACCGCCTATACACCGGCCGAGGTCGGCTATTTCCTCGGCGATTCGACACCTCAGCTGTTTGTCTGCACGCCGGCCAAAAAGGCCGAACTGGAACCTATTGCAAAGGACCATAGTGTGCCCGGGGTGCTCAGTCTCGGTGGCGGTGGAGACGGCGAGTTTGTCGATGCCCTTGAGTCTCAGCCGATCAACGAGGAGATCGTCGAGGTCGAGGCGGATGAGCTCGCATCCATCCTGTATACCTCCGGCACCACCGGCCGGTCCAAGGGTGCGATGCTTAGCCACGCCAACCTCGCCTCCAATGCAAAGGTGCTGTTCGATACCTGGCAATGGCAAAATGGTGACGTGCTGTTGCACGCGCTGCCCATTTTTCACGTGCACGGCTTATTCGTCGCCTTGCATTGCGCCCTGTTGGGCGGGTCGCGGGTGATCTTCATGCCGCGCTTCGACGCCGCCACCGTGATGCGCCGCTTACCCGAGTCGACGGTGATGATGGGCGTGCCCACCTTCTACACCCGGCTGCTCGAACACCCGGATTTCAGCCGTGAGACCTGTGCCAATATGCGCCTTTTTATCTCCGGGTCGGCGCCGCTGTTGGCCGAGACCCATCGAGACTTCGAGGCCAGGACCGGGCACCGGATCCTCGAGCGCTACGGCATGACCGAGACAGGCATGATCACCTCCAATCCCTACGATGGTGAGCGGCTCGCGGGAACCGTCGGCTATGCGCTGCCGGGCGTCAGCGTGCGGGTAGCTGACGAAAAGGGCAAGGAGCTGGCCCGTGGCGAGGCCGGGGTGCTGGAGATCACCGGCCCGAACGTGTTCAAGGGCTATTGGCAGATGCCTGCGAAGACCGCCGAGGAGTTCCGCGGCGACGGCTGGTTCATCACCGGCGACATAGCGGTAATGAGCGAAGACGGCCGCGTGACCATCGTCGGACGCGCCAAAGATCTGATCATATCGGGTGGCTTCAACGTCTATCCGAAAGAGATCGAGTCCGAAATCGACGAGCTGCCAGGGGTGAAGGAGTCGGCGGTGATCGGAGTGCCTCACCCCGATTTCGGTGAGGGCGTGATCGCCGTGGTGGTATCGGACGGGAGTGACGAGATCAGTGAGAAAAGTATCGTCACCGCGCTGAGCGGGCGACTGGCGCGCTTCAAGCAGCCCAAACGTGTATTCGTCGTCGACGAGTTGCCACGCAATACCATGGGCAAGGTGCAGAAGAACGTCCTGCGCGACACTTACGGGGACACCTTCGCCTGAACGAAGTGCCTGCCAGCAACTTCGATGCTCCCGCATTCACGCGGTTTGCAGACCAGGGGCAAGGCGCAGGCGCATGTTGGTGAAGTCAAGGACCAGACGGGTATCGCGAAGCATGTCATGGCCGATCAGGCCATTGATCCGGTAACCCAAGGTGGTTTCGATGGACAGCTTGTCCAGCAACAAACCGCCCACATTGCGCCTTTCGACTGCATCGAGCCGCAGTTCCCCGGCGCGCGCGCCCGTACCTGGGATCTCACCGCCGCCACCCGTGCCCACAAGAGACGAGCGCGCGTCCCGGCCCACGCCCAAAGCAGGCGCCCGGGACTCCGATACGGCGAAGGCGCCACCCATCATCCCGGTATCGAGGAAAATCAATGCCTGTCGCAGTGCGGGAAAGTCCGCGTGGCTCAACAGCATCCAGTCTTCTGCCAGCCACAAGGGCACACCGTCGTCCGTTGACCGACGACGGTCGTGGCGGCTCCAGGCTCAGCAGGCCAGCCTGGTAATCCAGGGTGCAGTCGAACAGGGACATCACCCGGATACCGAGGATCCCGTGAATCGCCAGATCGGGATACCAGTCGCCAAATACGGCCTGCAGATCCAGCATCTGGACGGGCACATCGCGGATGCGGACATCTCGCAGGTTCAGCTGTTCCGCGTGGCCGTGGGTTACCTGCGCATGCTGGCCGCCGGCGAAATGCCGCCACTCCTGTCCGCCCAGGCGTACCCCGGCGGCGACGGCAAAGCGCATGTCCAGGACGCAATCTCCCGCCCCGGTATCAACGATCAGGTTGGCCGCCACTCCATTGATCTCTGCCCTGACGACCGGCAGCGGATCCGAGGCGATCCAGTTGAGATCGCTGCCGGCCAGCGGGTCAGCCGGTCGAATGATTTCGAGATCCGCCATCGCGGCGAGGGTACCGGCCAGGCCTTCGCGGCCGAGTTGTTGGTAGCACAAGGCGGCAGGGCCCAGATCACCGACGCGGTAATAGGCCTCGCCAATATGCGAAAGGATCTCGCGGTTTCGAAAACCCTTCTCGAGTGCGTCGGAAAGCCGGGTCACGGCACTGGCCGGTTTATTGGCTATCAGGTCCAGGTAACCGAGCCGTGCCTGGATGTCCAGGCGTTCGGGATGGCGATCTGACAGCGTCAGATAAGCCCGCGTCGCCTGCTGGAAGCGACCTTCCCTGAACAGCATCGCGGCACTGCGCTCGATTTCAGCGCTGGCGATATCTGGTTTGACCTCGTCTAAATTGGATTCCGGGCGCTTCAGGGCAATATCCTCCAAGTGCTTGAATGATGCACTGAAACTCTTCGGGTTCAAGCCCAGAAGTCGTCCTGTTTAGCGTTGATGTTGCGGGACCCGGACAAATTGGCATTTGCTTGTCCACAGATAGCCAATGGCTATGCTGGCGTTGCGAAAAAACAATTTCTTTTGGCCGTGCAACGCAGATAGATTCTCAAGGTGTTCGGCCTTGTGCGCCGAACGGGATCGCGCATTGGCCGCCGCAGAGGAGAGACTTTCATGCAAGCATTTCTGATAACACCCGACACAAAGTCGATTGAAAGCATTGAGATTCAGGGACTGGATGACATCAGGTCACGGATCGGATTCGACAGCATCGAATCCGATGCGGTCGGCGCAGATGGCGACCGATTGTACTTCGACGAGGAATGCTTTATCCGCGGCACCACGGGGCGCTTTCAAATTGACAGCGTGATCCCGGTTGCGGGCAAGGGCGTGTTGATCGGTACCACCGAAAACGGCGACACGCTGCAGGATGTAAAGACCTCGATCGAGGACCTGCGTCACCGCACCAAGTTTCAGTGAGACTTGGCGGGGCCGGGACCCCGCCGGCGTGGGAAAACCTCAGAGAAAGCAGCTTTGCCGCGCGCGTTCAGGCGCACTCACATTGGATGCGCGCCCCGTAAAGGCCCTGCAGCACAAGGCGCTAACCCGTGACCTCAAAAGTCGTCGAAGCCCAGAGGCTTTTCCATACAATGCCCTCGTTGTTGGACGCCGGCTCGATCATGTGCACGGCGTTCAGCAGATAGACGCCCGGGGCACCTTTGCGCGGAATGCGGATGCGACCCTCGGCGTCCGTTTTGAAACGCGTTCTGCTGACCTTGCGATCGTAGCGCCGGAAAACATTCACCTGAGCATGCGGGAACGGTTCTCCTTTCCATACCAGCTGTACAACGATGTCCGCAGCCGGGTCCGTGTAGGGGTTGGTCTCGACAACCAGCTCGAACTCCAGGCCGAGCGCGCGATCCCTGCCTTGACCATCGCCGACCCTGACCAGCGATTTGACGAAACGCTGATAGGCTTCTTTGAAACCCTGCGCAGGCAGATTGCGCTTTTCATGCGCAGCCTTGACCCATTCAATCCCCTCGTATTTCAGGAAGTTTTCGAATTTCTCCGGTTCGGAATAGGTAAGCTGTGAGTCTGTCGAGACATAGGAAAGTACATGCAGACCGTTGTGCTGGACGATCTCACTGACCGCCGGATTATCGCCGGTCCGCGACTGGACAGGGCGGGTCGCGCCTGCAGCGGTCAGGTTGAACGCTTCGAACCTCTGGGGGATATAGTGCAGCGAATCACCTCTCATTTCCTGACCGACCCGCACATGAGCTTGCAGCACATCGCCTGTCTCAATCTCGAACCTGACCGGCTCGATCCAGAATTCGTGCGCCTGCACACCGAGGCTGGCCATCGCGGACAGCAGCCACAGAACAGCCGGCAGAGTTTTATGTTCGCGTTGAGATTCCAGCATGAAGCGAGGCTCTGCAGATGATTTGGATGCGGGGCATTATGGTCACCAATCCAGGGTTTCCACAACGCGCCATGCGCTGTTGCCTGGGGTTCGTTTTTGCCCTGCTGTGGCTTGCGTCAACGGTCATGCCCGTCCTGGCGCACGAGATAAGACCCGCGGTGGTCGACGTTTTGCTGCAGGCTGATGGCAGCTATGAGGTCGAGATCCGGCTTAACCTCGAGGCCATGCTTGCCGGGATAGGCGCAACGCACAAGGATAGCGACGAGTCGGAGAACGCTTCCGTATACAACCGCCTGCGCCGGCTGCCCCCGGCGGACATGGAGCGTGAGTTCGCGCTTTTTCAGGCGGATTTCATACAGGGTGTCGAGCTGATGGGAGACGGCGTCAGATTGCAGCCCCGGGTCCAGGGGCTGTCGGTCCCGGCGGTCGGTGACATTCAACTGGCGCGCGATTCTGTTGTCACGCTGAAGGGGGAGCTGCCGGCTGAGGTGCAGACGCTGACATGGCGATGGGACGAGCGCTTTGGGGCCAACGTTGTGCGTGTCGACGCGGGTAACGAGCGCGAGCTGTATACCGCGTATCTGCAGCCCGGGGCAGGTAGTGATGTGATTGATCTGCGTGGTGTCGCGACGCAGTCGCCATGGGCCATCTTCGGCAACTACCTGGTTACAGGATTTGAGCACATTGTTCCAAAGGGTGCAGACCACATTCTGTTCGTGGTCGGCCTGTATCTCCTGAGTCCGAGCTGGCGCGTGCTTTTATGGCAGGTGACCGCCTTCACGCTGGCACACACCATCACCCTGGCGCTGTCGACGCTTGGCTGGGTACAGATACCATCGACGATCGTCGAACCGCTGATCGCAGCCTCGATCGTATACGTTTGCGTCGAAAACCTGTTCCACCAAAGCCTCACCCGCTGGCGGCCGCTGGTGGTGTTCGGGTTTGGACTCCTGCATGGACTGGGTTTTGCGAGCGTGCTGACGGATATCGGGTTGTCACCGGGTCATTTTGTGACCGGGCTGATTGCCTTCAACCTGGGGGTGGAACTCGGGCAACTGACGGTACTCGCTGTGTGTTTCATGCTGATTGGGCTGTGGTTCCGGCATCGTCCCTGGTATCGCCGGGTGATCGCGATCCCGGCCTCACTGGCCATCGCACTCGTTGGATCCTACTGGCTGGTTGACCGGACACTGTTGGTATGAGCGACCGGTTCCTAATCTTCGGTCTCGCCGAGCTCGGATTGCAGACGCCTTTGCATCTGCTTGGGTGAGCCGGTGTGCCGGGCCAGCAGATCGTAGGCAACCGGCACGATGAAAAGGGTAAACAGGGTCGCGGCCAGGACGCCATACAAAATTACCGTCCCGATCACCGTGCGCGTCTCTGCCCCCGCTCCCGAAGAGAGCAGCAAGGGCGCGGAGCCAGCCGCCGTGGTAATCCCGGTCATAACGATCGGGCGGAACCGCACCTCGGTCGCCTCCAACAGTGCCTGGTGAAACTCCTGTCCGGCGTCACGCAGCTGGTTGGCGAACTCTACGATCAGGATGCCGTTCTTGGCGGACAGTCCGACCAGCATGATCAACCCGATCTGGCTATAGAGATTCAGCGACTGGTCGGTGAGGTAAAGCCCGAGCAACGCCCCTGCCATGGCCAGTGGCACGGTGAGCATGATGACCAGGGGATGGATCCAGCTCTCGAATTGTGCCGCCAGGACCAGGTAGACGATCAATGCACCCAAGACCAGAACGAAGAGAATCGATCCCCCCGTTGCCCTGAAGTCGCGCGACTGACCCTTGTAGTCGATGACGACCTTGCCTGGCAGATGCTCCTGCACCAGCCCGTCGAGATAGGCAAGGGCGTCACCGAGGGCGAGTTCATCGGCCAGGTTGGCCTCGATGGTAATCGCGCGCACTCGGTTGTAGCGGTTTAGCTTTATCGAGTCGGCCATCTCTTCCAGCTTCACCAGGTTGGCCAGCGGGATGAGCTGATTGCTGCGCTGCGAACGCACGTACAGATTCGACAGGTCGGTCGGTGTGCGTTGATCGTGGCGTTCGCCCTCGAGAATGACGTCATACTCCTCGCCCTGCTCGATAAAGGTCGTCACCCGGCGTGAGCCCAGCATCGTCTCCAGCGTGCGCCCGATCTCACCAACCGTGACGCCAAGGTCGGCTGCACGATCGTAGTCTATGACCACCTGCAGTTGCGGCTTGGTTTCCTTGTAATCCCAGTCCACACCCTTGAGCCCCGGGTTGGATTGCTCGATCTTCTGCAGCAGTATGTCTCGCCAGCCGGCGAGTTCTTCATAGGTGCCACCACCGATCACGAACTGAACCGGTTTCTGGATGCGTTTGCCAAAGCCCTGGCGCATCACCGGAAACGCCCGCACACCCGACAGGTCCCCCAGGCGCTTGCGTATATCGTCCATGATCTCCCAGGCGGACCGCCGCGCATTCCAGTCATCCAGCACGTTGATCACGATGCCGCTGTTGAAGATCGAGAAATTGCTGAAGGTGCGGGGCGCGCGCACCAGCAGGCGCTTGATCTCACCGGCCTCGACCAGGGGCATCAGCCGCCGCTCGATCTCATCCATGTATTCCTTCATGTAGTCGTAGGTCGCTCCTTCCGGTCCATTGACCAGCACGAAGAAGGCGCCGCGGTCTTCTTTGGGCGCGTACTCGCTCGGGATCTCGTCGAGCAGCCACTGGGTGCCCGCCAGGATCGCGACAAAGATCAGTCCGACAAACCACTTGTGGCGCAGCGCGCCTCGCAGAAGCCAGAGGTAGCCATCGCGGATGCGCCCGAATACCGCATCCACGGCATGGATCAGATCCATCTTGCCCGTGTCCTGCGGCAGCACCTGCGAGGCGAGCATCGGCGACAATGACAGGGCCACGAAGCTCGAGAAGCCGACCGCGGCGGCCATGGTCAGTGCAAATTCGGAAAACAGGCGTCCGACATCGCCCTGCAGAAACGCGATCGGCACGAACACCGCGACCAGCACGATGGTGGTGGCGATAACCGCGAAAGCAACCTGGCGGGTACCACGAAAGGCCGCGACCAGGCGTGTCTCGCCGTATTGCTCCATACGCCGGTGGATGTTCTCCAGGACCACGATGGCATCGTCCACGACCAGCCCGATCGCCAGAACCAGCGCCAGCAGGGTGATGATGTTGATCGAGAAGCCGAGCACCCACAGCACCAGGAAGGTCGCGATCAGGGAAACCGGCACCGTCACAGCGGGCACCAGCGTGGCGCGCACACTGCCGAGGAACAGGAAGATCACCGACACCACCAGCAGGATAGCAATGCCGAGGGTCTTGTAGACCTCGCGGATCGCCCCTTTCACGAACACCGAGGTGTCGTAGCTCTGCTTGATCTCCATACCCTCGGGCAGGGTCGGGTTGATGCGCTCCATCCTGGCCTTGGCCGCATCCGCCACCTCGATGGTATTGGCCGTCGACTGCTTGATGATGCCGATACCCACCATCGGCACACCATTGCCGCGGAAGAAGGTGCGCGTCTCCTCTGCACCCTTTTCGACGCGTGCAACATCACCCAGACGCACCAGGTAGCCGTCGGCACCACGCGCCAGCACCAGGCTCGCGAAGTCCTCCGCGGTATGGAAGCTGCGCACGACCCGTACCGTGAACTGGCGGTCCACCGAGTCGAGGCTGCCCGCCGGCAGTTCCAGATTTTCCGCGCGCAGCGCATCCCCGACATCGCTCACCGACAGGCCGCGGGCCGCCAGCGCTTTGCGGTCCAACCAGATTCTCATGGCGAAGGTCTGGCCACCGCCAACCCGCACCCGCGCGACGCCATCGAGTACCGAGAAGCGATCAACCAGATACCGCCGGGCATAGTCTGAGAGCTCCGGGACACTCATGCGGTCGCTCACCAGGTTCAGCCACATGATGACGTCTTCGTTGCTGTCGACTTTCTGAATCTCGGGCGGTTCGGCCTCGACCGGAAGATCGTCCAGCACGGCCGACACCCGGTCTCGGATATCGTTGGCCGCGCCGTCGATGTCGCGGCCGACGCTGAACTCCACCGTGATTGCCGAACGGCCGTCCTCACTCTCGGACTCGATAAAACGGATGCCCTCGACGCCGGAAATCTGATCCTCGATCAATTGCGTGATACGAGTCTCGACCACGTTCGCCGCCGCACCACGGTAAATGGTTTCGATTGAAACCACCGGAGAATCGATGTCCGGGTATTCACGCAGCGGCAGTCGGTCGAACGCAACCAGTCCGAAGGCGATCAGCAAGAGCGAAAGGACCGATGCAAAAACCGGCCGGGTGACAGAGACGTCAGACAGTATCATTCGGCGCGACCAGAGCTGCCGGCCTTTGGTTTGCTCTTCAACATTTCGGCCAGAGGTTTCGAGCCGTCATCAATGGCACGCACAGCCGCGTCCTGCCCGGGCCTCACGCGCATGGTGCCATGGGTGATGACCAGATCGCCGGCGCTCAGCCCTTCGAGTACCTCGACCTCCCCGGGGCGGCGTGATCCGATCCTGACCTTGCGCCGCTCGACCTTGTGCCCTGACTCCTGCGCGACCGCCAGCAGAACAAACTGGTCACGCCCGACGGGCATCAGCGCCGCTTCCGGCACGACGATGGCCTGGCGCGGATCCTTGCGCAGCACCACCTGCATCAGCATGCCCGGTTTCAGCAGGCGATCCTGGTTGGGCACCAGTACGCGGACGAGTACCGAGCGGGTTACCGGATCGACACGGCTGTCGATACTGCGCACCTCGCCGGCAAACGCCGTTTCGCCATAGGCACGTGTAGTCGCCGTCACCGCAAGTCCGGGTGTCAGGCTGGACAGATAAACGCTCGGCACCGCGAGGTCGAGTTTCATCACCGTGTCATCGTCGAGCGTGGTGATCAGATCACCCGGTTCGACGAGCGCGCCGACGCTGATGTTGCGCAACCCGACCACGCCGGCAAAAGGGGCCTTGATCAGGCGGTCGGAAAGGCGTGACTCGATCGCCACCAGGCGTGCGCGCGCCGTCTCCGATTCACGACCGCGCTCATCCAGCAGGGACTTCGAAGCGGTACCCTGGGTGGCGAGTGACTGCACCCGGCGATACTGCCGCTCAGCCTCTTTGACCAGTGCCCGAGCCTCGTTCAGCTGGGCATGTTCCTCGGCGCTGGTCATTTCCACCAGCACCTTCCCCTTCACAACGCGGTCGCCGTCGTCGAAATACAAGGCACTCACGGTCTCGGTTACCGAGGCGGTCAGCGCGAGTGACTCGTTCGCCCGCAGGGTGCCCAGGGCCTCGATCCGATCCTCGAATGGCACGGAACGCACCGCCGACACAATGACCGGCGTTGGCGGCGCTGCGGCGACCGCCGCACCAGTGATGAGCCAGCCCAGCAGCAGTCCCCGCATACCCACCCGGGTGTAGTCACTTGTTATCAATGTCGCGTCCGCCTCGAATCGCCCGTAACCAAAACTTTGCTCGTGCTGAACGTATCACGCCTGGCGCCCAGAACCACAGTCGAATTCCAAGGGTGGTCGTATGTTCGCGAGATGCTGATTTCGGGGACGGTCCTCGGTCTGACATACCCGGCCGGGCACTGCGGTGGGTTTCGCCAGGAACTCTCGCCCGAGGGTGGTCTCGTAAGAAGGCCAAATCGGCGTTTGTCCATGACAAGCCGGTACAGTCTCTTTGGTTGCATCCCACGCCAGCCTTTCGGCCCGCGTGCGCACATTGCCGTACAAGTCGGGGGGCAATCGCCCGTTCGGGCACGCATACAATCTACCCGACACAGGGTGAAGCCGGGAGGAGGTAAAAGATGGCAACACAGATTTTGCAGTTCATCGCGGTGACGTCGGGTGGCAGGGCTTTCGATATCGATTTTCCACTGCATCCGCAGACCCAGTCGGCACCCGCGGTTTCCGACCTGGTCACGCGACTGCTGGAGGCGATTTCGGAGCACGCCAAGGGGCGGGCGGACGTGAGCGATGGCGATATCCTGCAGGCGCTTGCGATGACCAGCGCGATCCGTGGTCGTATGCTCGACGGTGACCAAAGCCAGATCGGGGATCTGAACCGGCAACTCTACGATCGGGCATGGGAGGCGGCGGTTGCAGCCCAAAGTTACGCCGCAGCACGCGCGTGAGCCGGGACGAGGCCGCCCGCAATGCGCTCGGCGAGCCGCTTCAGTTATGCAGCCTGTCTCCCAAGACCGGCTACCTGCGCGACGGTCACTGCCGTACGAAGCCTGATGATCTGGGCTCGCACGTGGTCTGCGCCCGGGTCACAGACACCTTTCTGGCCTTCTCGCGCGAGCGTGGAAACGATCTCGTTACCCCTGTTCCGGCTTACGGATTCCCCGGCCTGAAAGACGGCGATCGCTGGTGCCTGTGTGCCGTGCGCTGGCTGGAGGCCCTGAAAGCGGGGGTGGCGCCGCCGGTTTTCCTGCAGGCTACACATGAGCGTGTCCTCGATATCGTGGATCTCGATCTGCTGCTGCCGAAAGCCCTGGACCTGCCGCGCCACAGCTGAAGGCCATCGTCGATATCTCCGCGCGCCCGGTAAAGTCGGGTCGCTTCTCACGCAGGGTGGTGATGATTCAGCGCACTCAGGGGCAACCGCTTGTCCATGGTCGGGGATTCAGGGGGGCATGGTTTCCAGTTCGGCGCGAAACGTGTTGAGAATCGACTGCCATTTCGCGTCATTCCAGACACCCGCGCGATCATCCTTGCGATTCAACACGTCCGTCAGATCGATCGGTTCCTCCACGGACTCCAGAAAACCCATGGACCAGTTGGGGAAAGCTGCTTGCTCGATTGGCCGTATGACGACCGTGTGGATGTCGTCGTGGCGGCTGTCACGCAGGATGTCTGCGTACAAGAGCAGCACTGCCTTTTCATCCCCCTCCAGTACCTGCAGGTAGGACTCATTGGCGCAATACAGCATGCCCGTTATGCCGTGCGCGCGGTTCTTTCTGCTGGCGCCAGCTACCATTTCGCGCAGAGACGTACTGTCAAGCGGAACGGCCGCGTGACTCGTGTAAATGATCTGCAGCAATGACATACGGAATCCCCAGAATACGGGCTTAGTATACTTCAAGTTTTTCTACCGAACGCTGTGCGTCCGCAGCTGTTTACACAGATCCCTTTGCACGTCCAGGGATATCCCGAGCCCGGCGCAGTCAATCATTCCGAGAGTGACACGAAGGGAATGTTTGAATGATCGCAGCGACTCGAGTTCGAGAACTTTTTTCCCCGCGCGCCGGTAACCGTACCTTCCGCGCCCTTCACCTTATCGGCATCGCTATGCTGGCTTCCGGTTGTTCGCTTGGTCCGCCATTGCCTGATGACGCCCGGCTGGTGACGGATATTGCATATGTCGAACGTGCAAGCGGTCCGCTCACTGGCCGCCTGTTTGTGCCTGCCGGTGCCGGTCCCCATCCCGCGGTACTCCTGCTGCACGGCGGCGGCTGGCGTAATGGCGCGCCGCGACAAATGGACCTTATCGCGCGACGCCTCGCCGGCGAAGGGTTCTTGGCATTCAGCGCCGCATACCGGCTGGCCCCTGCATCGCGTTTTCCTGCGCAGCTCGACGACGTGCGTGCCGCCTTTCTCTGGCTGGCAGCCCGCGATGATGTCGACCCGGCCCGCATCGCGGCCTGGGGTTACTCAGCCGGTGCGCAACTAGCGATGCTGCTTGGCCTGGATCCGCTGCCGGGACAATACCGCCCGCAGGCCGTCGTCGGTGGCGGCACGCCGGCGGTTTTCGAACTTTTCGATCCTCATGGCCGGCTTCTTATGAATTATCTGGGGGCGTCGCGGGAAGTCGCCCCTGAGGTGTGGACTGATGCTTCGCCAATCGAGTGGGTCTCGTCCGATGACCCGCCTGTATACCTCTACCACGGTCTCAATGACGGTCTCGTTGATATCGAGCATGCGCGTCGACTTGCGCGCGCACTGCGCGAGGCAGGCGTGAGCGTGACATTGGACGAGGTGGAAGGTGGCCATCTCGGGGTCTTTATCAACGGCCGTGACGTAGAGGCGCGCGCCACAGCGTTTCTGAAAGGGCTGTCAGACAGCTGAGTGTCCCCACGAGCTATCGATCAGCCAAACTGCTTGGCCCACTAGCCTGGCCGGCGCCTGATTTCGCGGCGCAAATTCCGTTCGGATTCAACGATTCCTGCGGTGAAAAACGCTCTTGAATCAATGTTTTGTATGCCATGTGTCGAATTAGTGAACAAAAAAACTGGACACAAACTAGAATATCGGCTAAAAATCAGGGTGTGAGCAAAACAAAATATGAACAAGCAGCACTCTGAACGTCGAGCAGCGGTCTGCGCTGAATAAACCCGCTACTCAACCATCCACAACACGGATACAAAAGGAAACCGACGATGAGACTCTCAACCAAAAGCCGATATGCCGTTACCGCAATGCTCGACCTTGCCCTGAACGGGACTAAAGGACCGGTCACCCTGGCAGACATCTCTGAGAATCAGAGCATCTCTCTGTCCTACCTCGAGCAGTTGTTCGCCTCCCTGCGCGCGAAAGAACTTGTGCGAGGCGTCCGGGGACCGGGCGGTGGTTACTATCTGGGTCGCGAAGCCGGTGATATCTCGATTGCCGACATCATCTGTGCAGTGGACGAGTGGGTGGAGTACACGCGCAGCTCGTCATACCGGAGCAGTGCAAACGAGGTGCGGCCATTCACTACCCGGGGCCTCTGGGACGATCTTAGCCAGCAGCTCTTTGATTTCCTCGCGGATATCAGTTTGCAAGAGTTGGTCGAGCGGGGCGGTATGGGCGAAGTCGCACAACAGCCGGGCGCTAACAGCGCCGTGAGTGGCCTAAGGGATCGGGCGGCCTGACACGTCGTGCGCCCGGTCCTGTCGTCGGGGTCCGGGCGTGCGCGCCCTCGCTGAATCGCTTCCTGTGCCCTGCGACAACGATGCGCTTTGGTGAAACAGACCCATCATGCCAGAAGGCCCGGAGATTCGCATTGCAGCGGACCGTCTCGAACGCGCCCTGACGGCGTGGCCTGTGGTTGAGATTTTTTTCGCGTTCCCTCACCTCAAGCCGTTTCAACGCCGGCTACGAAAGCGCCACGTCACTGCAGTGGAAACGCGCGGGAAGGCGATAATCCTGCGATTCGACAATGCCCTGAGCATATACAGCCACAACCAGCTGTACGGGCGTTGGATGATTCGCAATGCCTATGACTATCCCGCAACCAAGCGTCAGTTGAGACTCGCAATCCACAACCAGAGAAGCTCAGCATTGCTGTACAGCGCGTCGGATATCGAAGTCCTGGATCCTAACCAGCTTGCGTCGCATCCATTTTTGTCGACTCTGGGGCCAGACGTCCTGTCGGTCGGATCGGAACAGGTGCTCGGTCAGCTCAGTTCGGAAAAACATCGGCGACGCCGATTCAGCTCGCTTTTTCTGGATCAGCACTTCGTTGCAGGCATCGGTAATTACCTGCGCAGCGAGATACTTTTCGTCGCCGGTCTGCATCCGCGACTGCGGCCGATGGATTGCGGGACTGATGAGCTCGAGATGCTGGCCGATGCCGCAGTCGCCGTTGCCCGGCAGTCATATCGCCACAACGGGGTCACCAGCGATCTTCAATTGGCACGCACGCTGAAAAGACAGGGCGAGACACGAAGCCACTACCGACATTGGGTTTTCGGGCGCGCGCAACAGCCGTGCCGAAAGTGTGGTACACGCATTGTCGAGGACACGGCCGCGGGCCGCCGTCTGTTCTTCTGCCCTGTATGCCAGCCGGGGCAAAGATGATGTCTTCGTGAGCGGACAACAAGCGGCCATGACGAAGGCGGCGCTCTCTCCCCTCACCCATGACAAACCGGACTAATCCAGGGGGACTTTTGGGCGCACACCCAGAACTTCCGCCTCTCCGCCCGATCCAACAAGCGACTATCGAACAACGGAGAAAACCCAAATGATCAAAACAGCCCTTTCCACTTCGCTGCTGGCCGCAGCCCTGGTCGCTGGTGGAGCGTCAATATCGGCACATGCCGGGCATGCTCCGCACCACGATGTGCACATGCAGATGCCGCCTTCCATGCCATTCCACGGTTCCACGCAGCCGGGTGCGCAGCAAACCGAGCCGGCCAAGCTGGGCGTTGCCATAGCCGCGATTCCGCAAGCTGACCTGGATGCGCTGGGGATCGAATACGGGGTGAAAATACAGGACGTGCTGCAAGGTTCAGTCGCGGAAAAAGCGGGACTCGAACCGGGTGACGTCGTCACTGAAATCGACGGTCGACCGGCATACTCCCCCGAGCGCCTCCAGCATCTGGTGGCCGAGGCGTCGGGCGGATCGACCATCGCCCTGCTGCGCGGGAAGGAGGCTCTGAAGGTCCCAGCCGAATTCTCCGGTCCGGTCGGCAAAACGCCTGCTGGCAAGGCAGTTCTCGGTGTCCGTATACAGGAGATGACGAACGAGCTGAAAGAGGCCTTCGGAACGCAGGGTGATGCTGGCGTCCTCGTCTCACAGGTGCTCAGCGGCTCCGCTGCCAAAAAGGGCGGGCTCAAGGCCGGCGATGTGATCGTATCTATCGGCGGAGATAACGTCACCGCGGTAACCGACGTGACCGGTGCTCTCGGCAGCTACTCGCCGGGAGAAACCCTGGACGTCGCCATCGTGCGGAACGGTAAGGAACAGGTGATGCAGATTGCGCTCGGCAGTGACTCGCACTCGGCCCAAGCGCACACCATGGCGCCGCATCACGGCCAGCATGGCTATGCTTGGCCAGGCCACGGCAAACACGGTCATGGCCACGGCCATCACGGATTCAAAGGAAAGATGCCGTGGCACGGTGAGGGCTGCAACATGTACAAAGGGCATCGCAGCTCCTGATGCTTCGACGCGGCAGCTGATGCGTTGGAGGTGTGGCTCGCGATTGCTGTTCGATCGTAAACCATTGCTATTCTTCAATGCACGCTGTCGCGTCATCTGAGCTTGATTCCGGCAACTGGACTGATCGGGCTTGGGTTTATTGAGGATACGGCCATCGGCGCTTGACGTCCGAAGATCTTGGGTGAAAAAGAACTCGTCCTTCATCCCACAGTCATTGCCCGTGCCTGACGACTGCAACAAGGGCGTGTCTGACTAAACGGCTATTCAGGGCGTGAAGGGCAATCCGAGAAAATCGAACAGTCCGCCGGAATCTTCCGGCCGCAGGTGTGTCATGACCTTCAACAACTGCTCGGCGGTGTAATCGGGGGATTGCAGATGTCCCTCCGGCACACCGCGCTGAAATGGCGCCGAAAGCGACGTGTCGGTCGTGCCCGGTTGCAACCCCACGACCATGTGTCCTCTTTTGTTGCGCGCTAATTCGATCGCGAAGTTCTTGATCAGCATGTTGAGCGCAGCCTTGCTCGCCCTGTATGAGTGCCAGCCGCCGAGTTGGTTGTCGCTGATACTGCCGACCCGCGCGGATACGATCCCCAGCTTGCATCTGTGCGCGGCACTGAGTCTGGGGATCAGGTGTTTCAGAAGTAGGGCGGGGCCGATCGCGTTTAACCGATAGGCGTGGATCAGATTGTCCGCATCCAGGCTCCTGTAGGTTTTCTCAGGACCCCTGCCTTGATCGTGCAACCAGCCCGTGGCAACAAACACCCAATCGACCGCCAAATGCTGTGGGATCCTGGCGACGGCTTCTTTTATCCGAGCCTCTTCGCCGATATCAAAGGCAATGTCGATGGTCGATACGGCCAGTGGCGCCAAGCTGGACGTTTCGCGTGCCAGCCGCACCAGAGTGGCAGTGGGAAAATGCTCCGCCAGTTTCCGGCAAAAAGCGCTACCGATGCCGCCTGAGGCACCCGCTACCACAACGCATCCCGGAAGCGGTTGATCTGCATCGGTCTCGCGATCCAGTATCGAATTAGCAGCATTCATGAAGATTTACGCGCTTTCATCTGAGATGCCGTCCGCCATCGACCGGCAGTATGCGGCCGGTGACGTAACGGCTGTCGAACAGGTAGTCGACTGCATGCTGCAATTCTTCCAGGCCCCCTTCACGCCCCATCAGGTTTTTTCTGATTGCCTTCTCGCGATAGCGCTCGTCGTCATCCTCGTTGAAGACGATCAGGGCGGGCGCCAG
This sequence comes from uncultured Gammaproteobacteria bacterium, assembly GCA_963759055.1. Classification (GTDB taxonomy): domain Bacteria; phylum Pseudomonadota; class Gammaproteobacteria; order Chromatiales; family Chromatiaceae; genus Thiosocius. The sequence continues at coordinate 7,597 of CAVWYD010000028.1, read as the reverse complement.
GCTGTTTACCTTCACCTTGGGTGCAAGCTTGGCGGCGAATGACAGCGTCAGATTGTCCTGCGCCGCCTTGCTTGCCGCGTAGGCGATGTGCTTCGTGCTGCCGCGGCTGCTCACGTAGTCGCCAATGTGAACGATATCCGCATGCGAAGACCTGCAAGCAAGCAGCAGAGGCGTGAGCGCCTGATTGATGACATACGGGACATGGGCGTGTACCCGCATCATCTTTTCGATGATCTGATCCGCTGGGGAACTGGCGTCGTCGCTGAGCCAGTCCGAGGCGTTGTGGATGATTCCTCTCAGGCTCGTGTGCCGCGCTCTGATCTTTTCAATCAGCTTCTCGACTTCTGAGCGCTCTTCGAAATCGCACCGGTACAGTTCGGCACCGATTTGTTCGAGCTCGCCCAGGCTTTCATAGCGCGTGCGAAAGGTACCGATGACGGGCATGCCGCGTTGCAGGAACGCCCGGGCTATATGAAACCCGGCCCTTTTCCCAACGCCGGTGATCAGTGTTGGATCCGGGCTCATGGGTTGAGAAATTCGGCGCGCGTGTGGATGTTATCGATGAAACAGCCACCCAGCGCGGTGGTGCTGGTCTGCGAGTTGCTGTCCATGACGCCGCGTGATTTCACGCAATAATGCGTCGCGTCGATGCTTACGGCAACATTGTCTGTACCCAGCAGGGTCTGAAGGGCGACCAGGATCTGGCGCGTCAGCCGCTCCTGGACCTGGGGCCGCTGCGCGAAGAAGCGTACGATGCGATTGATTTTCGACAGGCCGATGATCTTGTCGCCGGGGATGTATGCCACCTTGGCAACACCATCGATCGTTACGAAGTGGTGCTCGCAGGTGCTCGTGAGATCGATATCGCGGATCTTCACCATCTCGTTAGCGCCCATCTTGTTCTCAATCAGGGAGAGTTTCGGGAACTTCGTGTAGTCGAGCCCGGAGAAAATCTCACGCACATACATCTTTGAAATCCTGTGCGGCGTTTCAGCCAGGCTGTCGTCGTTCAGATCCAGCCCGAGCGTACTCATCACTCCGGTCATAAGACTCCTGATGCGCTCGTACTTTTGATCACTGCTCAGCCCGTTGTCGATCATGGGCGTTTCGAGACCCTGCTCGATAAGCGTGTCTCGAACCAGTGCGGCCTCGAAGCTGACCTCAGGATGCTTTGCTAAGCGTACGGGGGTAGATTTCATGATGGTCCTCATTCATTGACTGGGTATGTGTTTTGTCGAACTCGAGTGTCAGGGAGACCGAGTCGGCAAAGCGCAGCGCGTGCGGTTTGTCGACGGTCACGAGGGCCCGGGTGACGGCCGGGTCTTTGCTGCAGATTGCCACCAGGTCGCTGACGAGCTTTTCCAGAAGAAGGAAGCGCCCCCGCTCGACGTGGCTGATGATGGCTTTGGTGATGATCTTGTAGTCGAGGGCTCCGTCCACAAGGTCGTCTCTCAGGGCGGCTGCGCTCGCGTGGTGGTGTATTTCCACGTTGATCACGACGTCCTGCCGCTTCGCCCGTTCGTCGGGATTGAAGCCGATATACGTCCGAAGCCTGAGGTTGGTGATTCTGATGACAGCTGAGTACGCGGACATGTTTTGATTCCTGTTAGGTTTGCGGATGTCTTCCGCGCGGGGCCGTTTAGGGAGCGGGTGAGCTGGTCGCTAGCACGCACCGGAGCGCCGCAGGAATGCCGGCTCTTGAACGGCCCCTGGCCGATCTGCCGCAGGCTGAGCGGTCGTCAACGATCCTTGCGGTCCGCAGGCAACCGCCTCGTGCTGTCCGGCGTGTTCGCCCCTGTGTTGCTGTGCCGACAATCCGGTATTGGGGGCGGCGACCAGCGCAATGGCGTAAACAGCACCAATTAATAGGACGGCCGTGGGTAAGCCATGCTTTTGAGAGTTCATATTAAGTCCTGGAATGTCAGCTTTCCGGGAAGGATAGTACGGTTTCTTGTTTAAATAATGTCTATTTTTATGGTGATTTAAAAATGGACATTACATGGTCACTCGACGGAGCATACCGCCAGGGTGTTGCGGCTGGTCTCACGCAGACGGGCACATGCCAGGTGGAGGCCTGGGAATCCCGGAAAGTGGGGTAGGGTTGTGTTTGCAACACCCGCTCCACGCCGGCTGGTGCCGCATCGAACAATCGGGAGGTGCCGAAAATGAGTGGGACTGTCGCCGAGCTAGTCGCCGGCCTGCCATCGAATTTGGCCGAACGCAGCCGTTTGCTGAGCTCCCGGGCTCCATCCCGGGAAGGCGAATTCGTCCTCTACTGGATGCATCACGCCGTGCGCGCGCACGAAAACCCTGCACTGGATGCGGCAATCGAGCTGGCCAACCGGATTGGGGTTCCGGTGCTGGTCTACCAGGGATTGAGCGGTGCGCACCGGTACAACAACGACCGCCACCAAACCTTCATCCTGGAGGGCGCGCGCGAGGCGCACCGCGAGCTGCGGGCCCTCGGGATACGCTCGGTGTTTTTTCTCAACAAGGGCGGGCAGGAAGCGTCACCGCTGCACGCACTGGCGCGACGGGCTGCAATTCTGGTGGTAGAGGATTTCCCAGCGCCGCCGTTCGTTCGCTGGTCGGCGAATCTCGTTAGCAAGAACCTTTGCCCGGCCATCGCAGTGGACAGTGCCTGTATCGTCCCGATGCAGGCACAGCCGAAACGCTTCGAGCGCGCCTTCGAGTTCCGGCGCCACAACCAAAGCGCATTCGCTTCGCGCATCCAGCGGCAGTGGCCGGTCGTCTGCCCGACACAACCGATCTTTGACGGCGAAATCGGGTTTGACGCACTGGACCTCGCGTCGATGGACGTCGCCGAGACCTGTGCCGCTTGTGCTATCGATCACAGCGTGCCGCCGATACCCGGCACCCCGGGTGGGGCCGCGGCCGGCTACCGGCGCTGGCGGGCATTTCTGCGCCAGGGTCTGAGCGGTTACGCGTGTGACCGCAACGATGCTGCGATCGAATGGCCGCGCGGCGTCAGTCGCATGTCGCCATATCTGCACCACGGCCATGTCTCCCCCTTTCGCATCGCACGCGAGGCGGCGGCCACCGAAAACGAGGGTTGCAGCAAGTTTCTGGATGAGATGCTTGTCTGGCGGGAGCTGGCTTTCAACTTTTGCTTCTTCACCCAAGAGCCGGAGCGGATTGATGCCCTCCCGGCGTGGGCCCGGACCACACTGCTCGACCATGCGGATGACGCTCGTAAACGACTCGTCGACAACGATTCCCTCGCGCGCTCCGGCAGCAACGACGAACTCTGGGATCTGGCGCAGGCGTCGCTGCGCATCCACGGTGAACTGCATAACAACCTGCGGATGACCTGGGCGAAGGCGATCCCATACTGGCGTCCGGATCCGCAATCGGCCCTGGAGACCATGATCGAGCTCAATCACCGCTATGCCCTTGATGGCTCCGACCCGAATTCGTACGGTGGCCTGCTGTGGTCACTTGGCTTGTTCGACCGTCCATTCGAGCGGAAACCGGTGATGGGTACCGTGCGCGCACGCTCGACCGAAGCCCACGCCCGCCGCTTGAATCTTGACCTCTATCGGGCGCGCGTGCGCCAGCCGGCAACCGGCAAGGCGATACGCATCGCCGTGATCGGCGCGGGCCTGTCGGGCCTTTCAGCAGCGCGCGTGCTTCATGACCAGGGACACCAGGTTCAGATCTTCGAAAAATCCCGCGGCCTCGGTGGACGCGCGGCCACCCGCCGCGGTGACGGCGTCAGCTTTGACCACGGGGCGCAGTATTTCACGGCCCGTGACCCGGCCTTTCGCAGGGTCGTCGAGGCCTGGTGCGAACGCGGCGTTGTCGAACGCTGGCCCGCACGTATGGGCCGGGTCAGGGGCGGTCGGATCCAATCGTCGCCCGACGAGCAGCAGCGTTTCGTCGCCGTTCCGGGGATGAGTGCGCTCGGCGGTCTCCTCGGAGCGGACCTCGATATCCGCAGACAGATGCGGGTGGAGCCGCCAAAGCGCGTCGGAAGTCGTTGGATGCTTGTGCAGCGACAGGGGCGAGCAGCTGGGCGTCTTTGACCTCCTGATTGTTTCAGCGCCGGCACCGCAGGCGCAGGAACTGCTGCGCAGTGCGGCTCCGCAGATTGCGCGGCATGCATCAGCGGTCCAGTACACACCCACCTGGGCGGCGATGCTGGCTTTTGAGGATGCAGGCGAACTGGACTACGACGGACTATTTTTCGACGATGGCATCTTGCGCTGGGCGGCGCGCAACGACAGTAAACCGGGGCGTGCGGGCAACACCTGGGTATTGCATGCGGCGCCCGACTGGAGCGCAGCGAACCTGGAGGTGGCCGCAGCCGAGGTCATTGCGGATCTCAGCGCTGCGTTCTGTGCGGCGACCGGGATGAACCCCTCGAACATTCAGGCCGGATCCGCTCATCGCTGGCTTTACTCCCTCGTGCCTTCGCCCCTCGATGTCGGCGCACTCTGGCATGCTGAGCTTCAGCTCGGCGTGTGCGGCGACTGGTGCAACGGCGCGCGGATAGAAGGCGCCTTTCTGAGTGGCCATGCGGTCGCGGGCCGTATCCTCGGGCATCTTGCTCAAGGTGCCGTGGGCAGTAAATAGCTCATCCGGCCCCTTTTGGCTTGGCAGGACGGGTCTCTACTTGGTCACGCCGCTATTCGAGATCGAAAGCCCCAGGGCGTGGCCGGGAAGGCAGAATCGATCAGAACAGCGTCAACAGCGCTGCATTGATGATCGCGAACACCAGCAGGAACACGCCAAGCGCGATGATCGCGTAGCCGACCCCGAAATAGAGGATTCGCAGCGGGACCGGTGGCGGTGCTACCAGTGCCGCGTCGAGGCGGCCTTCCTTCTCAAGCCGTGCGACCCACCCGGGGTGCTCGTGCCGTGCATCCTCGAGATCGACCGAGCCATCGAACATGGAGGCGTTATAAGGGAAGGCATTGGGACGCCAGTGTGCAACGATGAAGTGGATGGTAAAAATGTGCCCCATGGCCAGCACTGCCTCGATCCGGTGCACCCAGAGCGCGACATTGATTAACCAACCCGGCATGAACTGACTGGTCAGTACCGGATCGTACAGCATCAGTCCGGTGACGCCCACGATGATCAGGCCCCACCAGACCGCCCAGTAGTCGAACTTCTCCCACCAGCTCCAGCGGTCAAAACGGGGGTGCTCTTTGAGACCGAAGATCCAGCCCAGATGGGCAAAGAACCCCTTCACGTCCACCCATTGGAAAACCAGGGTCTCGGGACCCATCAGGGATCGGGGGAAACCCTTCCAGTCGATCTGGGTCAGCATGTAAAAGATGTGGGCGACAAATCCTGCCATCATCACCAGTCCGGCGATGCGGTGCACCTCCAAAGTGCCCTGGTAGCCACCGAAAAGGCTGGCCAGGCCGCGCCCCCAGGCGGTCTCGTAATACATCCAGGCGATGCCGGTCACCGACAGTGTCATAAAGACCAGGACGAGACCCAGGTGCCACAGGCGGTCCGCCGGGGAGAATCGCTTGAGTCGGGTGCGTTCCTCAGTCATGACGCAGCTTTCCTCTCAGTTTGGCGAAAAACTCCCGTATCCACCACAGGGCGGTATAGGGCAGAAAGATCACGAACACCCCGCCCGCCAGGATCAACATGAACCAGATGCCGTAGTAGAGCAGCGGAAACGATTCGCGGGATTCGGAGGCGAGGGGGTTCGGTTCGTGCACCATGTACGACGCGAATGAGGGTGTTGCGCCTTCGTGACACTTGGCGCAGACATATGCATGCCGGCGCATCGGATTGAGCGGTGAATAGTAGTGCAGGATACCGGCGACCGGCACGTTGCGGTGACACTGCACGCAGGTAATGTCCATCCTCAAGCCGTGCAGATCCCGGGTCTCCGGCGCGTGGCATGTCTGGCAACGCGTCTGCGGGCTGTAGTCTGCCACGTCCGCGTGCGCATCCGCATTGAAAGTGGATCGACTGATCTTCTTGCGAGTGGGTCCCAGGCCCCATAGCCCGGCCTCGCCGCCTGGAAGTTGCTGGTAGAAACGGAACGAGCCCGGCAGGGTGTCCTGGTCGCGGAAATACCCCGTTCCGGCCAGCTCGCCCGGCTTGTCGACGGCCTGCCCGAAAGCGGGCAGGGCCATCAACAGTGTCACCAGTAGACAGAGACTTGTGTCGCCAATTCGCATCGTACCTTCCCGTGTCAGGTTACGGTCAGGTTACTGGTTGGCTTCTACCATCACCTTCCCCGCGGCAGGCTGCCGCTCGGTCAGGGCGTCCCAACGCTTTTGCAGATCGGCCAGGTCTTCGTCCTTGTGCTTGTGACAGGTCTGGCAAGAGTTGGGGATCTTGGTCTCAAGCGTGTCCTTGGGCAGCAGGGCAGTGAACACATGGCTGCGTATGTCACCGGATTCCGCGCTCTTGGCGATCCTGGGCATGTGACAGTTGGCGCAGTTGCCGAACGAATGCACGGAATGGGCACCGACCTGGGCGACCTGCTCGTGGCAGGAGGTGCAGAGCTTGTCACCCTCGAGCTTGGTCTTGCTTTGGAACAGCGGGTTGCCGAGTTGGTGGACCACGTGGCAGGACATGCAGTTCACGCCGCTGTCGGCATGTTTGGATTGCTTCCAGTCGATGTACTGCTGGTGATGTCCCTTGGACAGGCCGCCGGGATACATCTTCTTCTTATCGTCGGACGGGATCGACCTGTAATAGGTCTCCAGTGCCTTGCCCGGGCGGTAGCCGACCGGCCACCCGGAACCCTTGACCTTGGTCGCCTTACCCCGGTTGTGGCAGGAACCGCAGATCTGTACCGCGACACCGCCGGTCAGTTTGCTCGGGTTGACGATGGTGCCACGCTTCTTGAACGTCTCGGCCGCGGGTTGGGCGGCGTGGTGCGATCCGGGGCCGTGGCAGGCCTCGCAGCCGACCCCCGGCTCCTTGAAGGTTTCCTTCTCCAGGTCGACGCCGGTCGCGTGACAGCCACCACATTTCTTCAACCAGGGGCGTTCTTTCCAGTTGTGCTCGTGGTAGTTGACCCAGCGCCCTTTATCAATATTGAACTGGGTCGGTGCGATGAAATAGGTACCGTCCTTCTTCACCAGATAACGCTGTTTCCACTGGCTACCGATGGTATAGAGCACGTCCTCGCGTTTGGGAAAATAAATCTGGTCCATCGGGACCTTCAGCTTCTTCTCGATCTTCTTGAAGTCCTCTTTCATCACGTTTTCGTCAATTTCCGTGACGAGCACGTCCTCGTTCTTGGAAACGTCCTGGAGCATCTTGCTGTGCAGTGTCCGCTGCCAGGCGTCATAGTGTTCCAGGTGACAGGTGCGGCAGATCTCCGAGCCGACGTAGGTGTTGGGTTCCGCGAGAACCTTCTTCGCGTCCAATTGCTGGGCGAAGGCTGACGGGAGAGAGAAAATCGAGACTGATGCGAAAAGAAAGACAAGCCTGGACAAGAACGCCATCGTTTTACTCCTCGATATCCCTATCGCACTGGTTGGTGGAAAAACGCAGAAGAAACTGCACAGCCAACTGCGGATACTGTTGAAAGCAAAACGTCAGCTCACAGTCTCACTGTCTAGACTCAAGGGTCATGCGATACAAGCGTTTT
>CAVWYD010000027.1:0-32266 GCA_963759055.1 uncultured Gammaproteobacteria bacterium | reverse complement strand
CGGTCTTATGCGCCTGAGTCCTTTTCTCTGTCTTGCTGCGTTGATTGGAATCAACGGGATCGTTGAGCCTGTCGCTGCGGGAGAGGACGATCAATCCACCTGTCCCAAGATACTCGTTGACGTCGGCTTCGAGTCCGAAAGAGATCGCGCCCTGGTATGCGCCGGGGCAGCCAAAGCTCGCGCATTCTTTCGGTCCTACGGAATCGGGTTGAAAAGACGGATCCGTTTACGGCTTCATCAGACCGAAATCGAAAATCGCGCTTTGCATATCGGTTTGTACGATGCGAAGAAGGACCAGATCGATCTGCTGACTTTCGAGCAGGCCAAGCGTCAAACTACCGGGGATTCGCTGTTCGGAATGCAAATGGATGAACCGCTCTATATGAGCGTCGTCGTCCATGAAATCGCCCATGCGATTGCAGGTCAGAATCTGGAGATCCGACCCAGGTCGTTGATTGCTCACGAGTACATTGCTTATGTAGCGCAGTTGTCCACGATGGAACCTGAAACGCGTTCGAAAATCTGCGAGCGATACAAATCGGCGGCGTTTGAAAGCGTCGGTGAAATGTCATCGGTTTATTATGCGTTGGACCCGAGCGGTTTCGGTGTGAAGGCTTTTCGGCATTATCAGGCTTTGGCTGATCCGGGAGCGTTCATACGGGATCTGCTGTCAGGCGCCATACAGCCGATGTCGTCGGACTTGGAATGATGGCGAACGATGGGGTAGAGAATTTTGAACAGGGCTAAAGCTTGATGCTCACCGACCGATCTTCATCAGGAGCCCCCGCTGATGTGTCAAAACCTATGTGTATGCGCCTCAACATCTTACTGTTAGCCGGACTCTTCCTGACGGGTGATCATTCCCTGGCCGGCGGGGCTGCCTGTGTAATGGCAAAATACCAGGGTCAGACGCTTGATTACGCACTCGTGCATGGAAAATCGCATCCGGCAGAGGCGCAGGAGGCAGCAATTGATGAGCTGCGGCAAAAAGGCTATGGGGACTATCTCAAGCATCTGGATGTGATGCGCGCACAGAATCTGAGCAAAGATGACCACGGCTATGTGATTGTCATCCGCAGCGAGTTCCAGGACGTTCGTGGCAAGGACCGTTCCGCCATGGGCTGCGGCTTTCATGCGCAATCGTATCGTGCGGCGGAACTGGACGCGGTTCGCGATCTGCAGGCCTATTTCTGGGGCTGGAAGCCTGACCTGCACGGTTACGCGGTCGTGCGCCAATTCCAATACTGAGCTGATCCCGGCCGACTCCGCCGTTTCCCACCGCTAGAAATCAAGACTGCACCCTGCAGGACTGGAATCCGCCGGCTGGGCAAGAAAAGTCACGTCGATTGATATTAGGGGCGTCTAATATTAGAATCTTACCTGATTTGCATAAAAAGCCTGAACAGTTCAGGAGACACAGGGTTAGGGCATGTTAGATCCCGTTTTGAGCGTTGAGTCCGAGCCAGGGAGAAAGGAGGTCAAGAATACGACCTGCTATATGTGCGCCTGTCGCTGTGGCATACGGGTGACCCTGCGCGACGGCGAGGTGCGTCATATCGAGGGCAACCCCGATCACCCGCTCAACAAGGGTGTGATCTGCGCCAAGGGTGCCTCCGGCATCATGAAGCAGTATTCGCCTGCGCGTCTCACCCAACCCCTGATGCGGCGCCCAGGCGGCGAGCGCGGTGAATCCGATTTTGAGGAGATCTCCTGGGATCAGGCATTCAAGATCATGCAAGACCGGCTGAGCAAGCTGCGCGCCGAGGACCCGAAAAAGTTTGCGCTGTTCACCGGGCGCGACCAGATGCAGGCGTTGACCGGCATGTTTGCGAAGCAGTTCGGCACCCCCAATTATGCTGCGCATGGTGGTTTCTGCTCGGTCAACATGGCCGCCGGTCTGATCTATACCATCGGTGGTTCGTTCTGGGAATTCGGTGGCCCGGACCTGGATCGCGCGAAACTGTTCGTGATGATCGGCACCGCCGAGGACCATCATTCCAACCCGCTCAAAGTGGCAATTTCCAAGTTCAAACGCCGGGGTGGACGCTTCATCTCGATCAACCCGATACGCACCGGCTACTCGGCGATTGCGGATGAATGGGTGCCGATCAAACCGGGCACCGATGGCGCACTGATGCTGGCCATCACCCACGAGATCATCGCGCAGGGTTTGTATGACCGCGAATTCCTGATCGATTACACCAACTCGGCAGAACTGGTGAATCTGGATGCCTCGGCGGACGACTATGGCATGTTCATTCGAACCAGCAGGCCGGTAGAAGAGGGCTGCTTCGACCCGCAAAATAAATTGTGGTGGGACCGCAAGACCAATGGCCCGGTCGATGTGCGCTGCGAGGGCTGCGACCCCTATCTGTTGGGTAGCTACGAGGTCGACGGCAAGCCGGTCAAGACCGCGTTCCAGATGCTCAAGGAACGGGTTGAGGAATACACGCCCGAGTGGGCTTCAGGCATCACCGGTATCCCGGTCGAGACCATCAAACGCCTGGCCCACGAGATGGGCGTCACCGCGCGGGATCAGAAGATCGAACTGCCGATTCAGTGGACCGACGTCTGGGGCCGCGAACACGACTCGGTGATCGGAAACCCGGTCGCCTTCCACGCCATGCGCGGTCTGGCGGCGCACTCCAACGGTTTCCAGGCCATCCGCTCGCTGGGTGTCTTGATGACCCTGCTTGGAACGATAGACAGGCCCGGCGGATTTCGTCACAAGGCGCCTTTCCCGCGGCCTATCCCACCGTGTCCGAAGCCGCCCAACGGCCCGGAGGGTGTGCAGCCAAACACGCCACTGAACGGCATGCCACTGGGATGGCCGGCTGATCCCAATGACCTGTTCGTGGATGAGGAAGGCAGGCCGGTACGTATCGACAAGGCGTTCTCCTGGGAATACCCGTTGTCGGTGCATGGCCTGATGCACAACGTGATCACCAATGCCTGGCGTGGTGATCCCTACAAGATCGATACCCTGTTGCTGTTCATGGCCAATATGGCCTGGAATTCGTCGATGAACACCGCTCGCGTGCGCGAGATGCTGGTCGACAAGGACGAGAACGGCGAATACAAGATCCCGTTCCTGATCGTCTGCGATGCCTTCCAGTCCGAGACCGTGGCCTTCGCCGACCTGGTGTTGCCGGATACCACCTATCTCGAACGTCACGATGCCCTGTCGATGCTGGATCGTCCGATTTCTGAGTTTGACGGTCCCTGTGACTCGGTACGCATCCCGGTGGTGGCGCCGAAAGGGCAGTGCAAGCCGTTCCAGGAAGTACTGATCGAGATGGGTTCTCGTCTGGGTCTGCCGGCATTCGTCACCGAGGACGGGGCGCGCAAGTTCCGCGACTACCCGGATTTCGTCATCAATTACGAGACCTCGCCCGGCTCCGGCATCGGTTTCCTTTCGGGCTGGCGCGGCAAGGGCGGCGAGAAATTCCTCAAGGGCGAGCCGAACCCGCGTCAGTGGGAGATGTATGCGAAGAACAACTGCGTGTTCCACTATGAGTTGCCCAAGTCATACCAGTACATGCGCAACTGGAACAAGGGGTACCTCGAGTGGGCCCGTGCGCACGGCATGACGCGTTACGCCGAACCGATCAACGTGCACGTTTATTCAGAGGTGCTGCAGAAATTCCGTCTGGCCGCGCAGGGAAAGCGTCCCGGCAGACAGCCGCCTGAACACTTGGCCAAGCGTGTCGAGACCTATTTCGACCCGCTGCCCTTCTATCACGAGACCCTGGAGTCGGAGCTGGTGGATACCCAGGAGTATCCGCTCAATGCGCTGACCCAGCGCCCGATGGCCATGTATCACTCCTGGGACAGCCAGAATGCCTGGCTGCGTCAGATACATACCCACAATTACCTTTTCATGAGCCCGCAGCTGGGTGCGTCGCAGGGCTTCGAGGATGGCGACTGGGTCTGGGTCGAATCACCGCACGGCAAGGTGCGTTGTATGGCGCGCTTCTCCGAGTCGGTCGAACCCGGCACGGTCTGGACCTGGAATGCGATCGGTAAGGCGTCCGGCGCCTGGGCATTGCACCCGAAGGCCAACGAGTCGCAGAAAGGATTTCTGCTCAATCACATCATCGCCGAAGAGCTGCCGCCCTGTGAGGCCGGCGCACATCTTTCGAACTCCGACCCGGTAACAGGCCAGGCAGCCTGGTTCGACGTGCGGGTGAAGGTCTACAAGGCCGCCGACAACGAACCGAAGGCGACCTTCCCGCAGTTCCGCCCGCAACGCCGCGCACCGGGACAGGACGGGCGGCGCGGCAAGTGGCAGGCCTACTTTGCCGGGGTCTTCCGTCGCAAGGCGGGTATTGAGTGAACACCGAGTATGAAAACGCAGAGTTCGCAGAGACAGCGCAGAGAACACAGAGGTTTTATGTGCCCTGACCTAAAATCCTTTGCGTCCTCTGCGCCTCTGTGCGACCTCTGCGTTCCCGAGGAGATTACGGCAATGACACAACTGGCACTGGTAATCGATCTCAACGTCTGCGTGGGCTGTCATGCCTGCGTCACCTCGTGCAAAGAATGGAATACGTCCGGCTGGGCCGGGACTTTGGTTGATCAGCGTCCCTACGATGCCGATCCGACCGGGACTTTCTTTAACCGGGTGCAGATGTTCGAGGTTGGCCAGTACCCCAACACGGAGACGGTGCACTTTCCGAAGAGCTGTCTGCACTGTGAAGAGCCGCCCTGTGTGCCGGTATGCCCGACCGGTGCCTCTTACAAGCGTGAAGACAATGGTGTGGTGCTGGTCGATTACGACAAGTGCATCGGCTGCAAGTACTGCTCCTGGGCCTGCCCCTACGGTGTGCGTGAGGTCGACGAACAGTTGAAGGTGATGAAGAAATGCACCCTGTGCATCGACCGGATCACTGACCAGACGCTACCCGAGAGTGAGCGCAAACCCGCCTGTGTGTTGGCCTGTCCGACCAGCGCTCGTCTGTTCGGTGATGTGCATGACCCGGCATCCGAGGCGTCGATCGCGATTCACGAGAACGGCGGTTACCAGTTGATGCCGGAGTGGGGCACGCAGCCGGCCAATCACTACCTGCCGCGGCGCAAGACGCGTATCCAGATCTTCGACGACGAACTGGAGCGCGCGGACAACCCGTTGAAGAAAGAGGCGCCGCTGCCGGCTGCCGAAGGCGAGACCCTCGACGATGTGGCGTATTGAATCAGGGCCGGGGGCCGCGGACCAAGGGCCGTGGATAAAGAACCAGAGGCAAGTGAGTCGATTGGGTTGATGATTCTAAGTATGAATTTCAAAAGGCTGTCACGGGCAAGGCTGCTGGCGAAGGGAAGGCGACTGAGTGCCTGTTTCCCTCGGCCCGCGGCCCGCGGCCCCCGGCCCTGGAGTTAACAATGCATCCTGCTTTTTCAGTCATTTTTTTAACCACCCTGATCGGCGCGGGGCAGGGACTGTTCATGGCACTGGTCACCGGTCAGGTTTATTCCCTGGCCAATCTGCTCGAGCCTCAGGACAGTGTGAGCTTCTACGCCATGGGCAGTCTTCTGGCGATGGCGTTGCTGGGCCTCGGTCTGGTGGCGGCCGTTTTCCATCTGGGCAAGCCAAGCTATTTCTTTACGCGTGCCTGGCGTGGCATTACGCAGTGGCGTACCTCCTGGCTTTCGCGTGAGCTGATGGCGCTGCCGGCCTTTATGGGGCTGGTTTTTTTCTACGGCGTAGCGCACTACGCGCAGCTGACCCAGCCGTTGTTCGTGATCAAGGGTCAGATTCCGGTCGATCCGACTCTTTTGCTGGGCGTGGTCGGTGCGCTGATGTCCATCGTGCTTTATGTCTGCACTGCGATGATCTATGCCAGTCTGCGCTTCCTGCAGGAATGGCACAGCCCGCTGACGGTGACAAATTTCATCCTGTTCGGCCTGGCCTCGGGCTTTACCCTGGCGGCCGCATTCTCCGCCTGGAGCGGTGTGCGTCTGGTCGGTTTCTTTGGTACCTGGGCGGTGATCTTTACAGTGCTCGCGGCAATCACGCGTGGGTTCTCGATGTATCGCAACGGCCGCATCAAGCACAAGTCGACCCTGCGCAGCGCGATCGGCGTGCGCCATACGAATATCCGCCAGAAGTCCATGGGCTTCATGGGCGGCTCTTTCAATACGCGCGAGTTCTTCCACGGCGCCAGTGAGGGCACCCTCGGCTTCGTCAAACTGTTCTTCATGCTGATGGTGTTTGTGGTGCCGGTGGGCCTGCTGGCGGCCTCCAACGCCCTGGAGTCCGCCAACCTGCCGATCCTGGCTTTCTGCGGGCAGTACGTTGGCCTGATGGCCGAACGCTGGTACTTCTTCGCCGAGGCCAAGCATCCGCAGAACCTGTACTACCAGTCGGTTGCCTGATATTGCAGCCACCGGAGTTGCGGAACACAGAGAACACTGAGACGCCAAGGACGCAGAGAAAACCAGGGCTTGTTCCCCAATACTCTTCGTGTCGTCTGAACCTTTACATCCCGTGCCTTGTGCGAATTGGTGCCCCTCACGGCGCCCGAACGTCCGGCACACGGGAGTCCCCGAGAAAAGGCGCGAGGCACATCGAGGTTCAGATTTAATAAGCCTCCTAGTCCTCTGCGCCTTTGCGGCCTCTGTGTTCTGACACTCGGTGTTTTTCGTTGCGCCGGTGGATTCGGCGCTAGAATCTCTGTTCGAGCATTTCAAACGCGGGTAATAAGCAAAGATGCGCCTGATCGAGATTGTCGCTGATGAAGGTCATACCGGTACCCTTTCCGGGATCGCCGATCAACACGAGGTCACGGATTACTGGTGGGGCGCGACCGCTGAAGACGGACGCCGATCCTTCCGGATGCTGGTCAACGACAAGGAGCGTCAATCAGTGATGGACGCCTTGCAGAATATCCTCGGCGCATCGGGTGAAACCCGCATCGTGGTGCTGCCGGTCGATACGGTGTTGCCGCGTCCGCAGGAAGACGTGGAACACAGCGCGGCGGTGACCCGCGAGGAACTATACAGCCAGATCGAGAAGGGTGCCCGTATCGACGGCAACTATCTGTTGCTGACTGTCCTTTCCACCGTGGTGGCCGCCATCGGCCTGATCGAAGACAATGTTGCGGTGGTGGTCGGTGCCATGGTGATCGCGCCGCTTCTGGGTCCCCTGATTGCCTTGTCATTTGGTTCATCACTGGGCGACGGCAAACTCCTGCTGTCTGCATTGAAGACCGGCCTGGCGGGCCTGGCCCTGGCGTTTCTGGTATCGCTGTTCATCGGAATGGTATGGCCAGTCGATATCGGGCGTGGGGAGGCCCTGATCGCCAGTAGTGAGATCCTCGCCCGCACCGACGTTGGATCGGCCGGGGTTACCTTGGCACTGGTCTCAGGGGCGGCTGCCGTGCTGTCTTTGACGACCGGGCTATCGTCCACCCTGGTCGGGGTCATGGTGGCGGTGGCACTGCTGCCGCCTACGGCGACCATGGGCATGCTGATGGGCGCCGGGTATCACCAGCTCGCCGCTGGCGCGGTATTGCTGCTGGCGGTCAACGTGGTCTGCGTGATCGTTTCCGCGAAGGTGGTATTCCTGGCCAAAGGGGTGCGACCGCGCACCTGGCACGAACGTAACAAGGCGCGCCAGTCGACCGTCCTTTACGGAGTGATCTGGGGTGCTCTGCTCCTGGTCCTGCTGCTCATTGTCTATGCGCGCCACCGGGTGTTTGTGTGATGGATCTGCGACATAATCGCGGCATCTGAACCCGATGCCCGTTCAATACCTATGAAGTCTCCCGAACTGCTGGCACCTGCCGGGCACCCTGCGCAACATGCGTTATGCCTTCGCCTATGGGGCGGACGCCGTGTATGCCGGTATGCCGCGCTACAGCCTGCGCGTGCGCAACAATGATTTTCTCGAAGACAACCTGCGTACCGGTATCGACGAGGCGCATCGTCAGGGCAGGCAGTTTTTCGTGGCTACCAATGTGATGCCGCATGGCGCCAAGCTGAAGACCTTTCTGGACGATATAGCGCCGGTGGTCGCGATGCAGCCGGATGCGTTGATCATGGCCGACCCGGGTCTGATCATGCTGGTGCGCGAGCGCTGGCCACAGATGCCGATCCATCTGTCGGTGCAGGCCAATACGGTGAATGCCGCGGGGGTGAAGTTCTGGCAGTCGGTCGGCCTGACGAGGGTGATCCTGTCACGCGAGCTGTCGCTCGACGAGGTGGCGGAGATCCGCCAGGCATGCCCGGACATGGAAATCGAGGTATTCGTGCATGGTGCGCTGTGCATTGCGTATTCGGGGCGCTGTCTCCTGTCGGGCTATTTCAATCATCGTGACGCCAACCAGGGAACCTGCACCAATTCCTGCCGCTGGGATTACAAGATCGCGCGTGAGGATCTGGATGCGGTGGCCGAGATCCCACTGGCCGAGATCAAGCGTCACCCGAAGGCGGATGAGGTGTATTACCTGGAAGAACGTGAGCGGCCCGGTGAGTTCATGCCAATCTTTGAAGACGAGCACGGCACCTACATCATGAATTCACGCGATCTGCGTGCAGTCGAACATGTGCATCGCCTGACCGAGATCGGAGTTGACTGCCTGAAGATCGAGGGTCGGACCAAATCGCACTACTACACGGCGAGGACCACGCAGGTCTATCGCCAGGCGATCGATGACGCCGTGACCGGCCGGCCGTTCAACCCGGAGCTGCTGGCGGAGCTCGAGAATCTCGCCAACCGTGGTTACACCGACGGTTTTTTCCAGCGTCACGAGAGCCAGGAGCTGCAGAGTTACCGTCAGGGGGCTTCGAACAGCAGCCGCTCGCAGTTCGTGGCGGAGGTAAACGGTTTCGATGCCGACAGCGGGCTGTCTCGGCTCCTGGTCAAGAACAAGTTCCGTGTTGGTGACGAGATGGAGTTGCTGTCGCCGCAGGGTAACCGGCGTTTTCGCCTTGAGACCATGCGGGACAAGCATGGAACGCCCCTCGACGAGGCCCCGGGCGGCGGCTGGGAGGTGCAGGTGCAGCTACCCGTGGGAGCGGATGAAATGGCGCTGCTGACGCGCTTTCTGCCCTGAGGTCCGACATATTCATCCCCTGACGCACTGCTTCGTTTCAGCTGTCGATGTGAATTCTCCTTGACTTGTTTTGCAGACAACTCAGTTAGAAATCACTAATATGGGCGGATCTTGAGGTTGGTTTTCGTTGGGGAAGATTGCATGGACAGCAGGTTATTTGGGCGATCAGTTCTGGCCATTGCGCTCCTGGGCACCCTTACGGTGGCTCAGGCGACCAACGGTTATTCACCGACCGGATTCGGCACCGCCAACAAAGGCCTGGGCGGTGCCGGTGTTGCCATGCCGCAGGACGCCCTGGCGGGTGCGACCAATCCGGCCGGGATGCTGTATGTCGGTGATCGCGTCGATCTGGGTGCGGCGATCTTTGCCCCGAACCGTGGTTTTACCGCCGACAACAATGCCGGTCCTCCGCCAATGCGCCGGGCGATCCATCGAGCGTGCCACCCGGTACTTACGACAGCCGCAACGATTACTTTCTGATCCCGCACTTCGGCTGGAACAAGCAGATCGACGAGGTCAGCAGCATCGGTGTCCTGGTGGGTGCCAACGGTGGCATGAACACCGAGTACGGCAGCGCGGTATGGCGCAATTTCAATAACGGCAGCAACATTGCGACCTCACCCACCGGGGTGGATTTCTCGCAGCTGTTTCTCGGCGTTCCCTATGCCCGCAGGCTGAACGAACAGCACACCGTCGGCATCATGCCGATCGTCGCCGTGCAGCGTTTCAAGGCGGAGGGGCTGGAACCGTTTCAGGGCCTGTCGACCGACTCGACCAAGGTCACCAACAACGGCCATGATTATTCCTGGGGCTACGGTATAAGGGTCGGCTGGCTGGGGCAGCTGACAGATCGCCTGGCGCTGGGTGCCTCGGCACAGTCCCGCCTTTACATGACCGAGTTCGACGATTACGCCGGGCTGTTCGCCGAGCAGGGCGACTTTGACGTGCCGCCGACAGTGACCGCGGGACTCAGTTTCAAGGCCACCCCCGAGGTCACCCTGATCCTCGACTGGCAACGCATCTTCTACAGCGACGTGAACGCGCTGAGCAACCCCAACGACGCCCCGGTCGGGCCCGGTAATCTGCTCGGGTTCGGACGACGGGCTGGGGTTCGGCTGGAACGACATCGACATCATCAAGCTGGGGGTGCAGTGGGAATACAGTCCCAAACTGACTTTGCGTGCCGGCGCCAGCCATGCCGACCAGCTGTTCGACAACGGTGAATCCCTGTTCAACGTGCTGGCCCCGGCGACCGTGCGCACCCATGCCAGCCTGGGGATGACCTACCGCTTCGACAAGTCGAGCGCCATATCCCTGGCCTATACAAGGGCCTTCGAAGAAAAGATCAAGGGTCAGAATCCTTATTTCACCGGACCGCAGACGGGCAGCGTGCAGATGGATCAGCACGAACTGGAGGTCAGCTGGAGCTGGCTGTTCGATTAGAAAAGTTATTTTGACGCGGGCGCGTCGGTCCCTGGCTTCATGCGAGCGAAAGCATCGCGCACGGTGGCCGCCTGCGCAGGCGAGCGCAATGCCTGGCGCACCGTGTCGGCCAGCGAGGGCAGGCTGAGCAGGTCCCCGATGCAGTGCTCGAATGCCGCCTGTCCATGGTCGTTTTCGGCCAGGCGTTGCAGATAGGTATCGAGCAGTTCGCGATCATCCAGCGTCTCCCAGGCGCGTCCGGATACAGCGGCGAGTATCTCGATATTGTTGCCGGCCGGATGCCTGAGGATGGTCCTGATCGGATGTGTATTCGAGGCACCGGTACTGCCGGCAGCCGACAGACCACGAATCAGTGCAGCAAGCAGCTGAATGTCCGGTGGCTGTTGCTCCACGGCCTCTGTCAGGCGCCGGACCAGGGCCTCTGTCAGGCGGGCGCTGAGTGGTCGGCTTTCCAGACAGTGACATAGTGCGACCAGCGGTTCCCGGGGCAGGTGTGGGATTGCCGCGGTCAATGGTTCATCGTCGTGACGGCAGGCAACATCGGCGATGCCCTGGTAGCCTACGAAGCTCCATTGATCCCAACCCGGTGTGCCGCGGAAATAATCCAGGGCGTGCTCATAGAAACGTGACGGAGAAAGCCCCACGTCCTTGCTCAGCAGGGCGTGAAACAGGGCCATGCGATCCTCGCGCGGTGTGAACGCGTAGGGGTTGTCCTGCAGGAAGGCCTGCGGGTCGGACCCCTGGGTCTTTGCCTGCGCGGACTCGAACAGGCGGTTGAGCAGGTAGTCGCGTTCGGCCTGTACCAGCAGACCCTGCTCGTCGAGGTCGAGGCGCAGAAACCAGATGACCGGGTCGGATGGTGTGGCGGCTGGCAATTGCACCAGGGCGAACCAGGCCTTGCGCTGCATCGGCAGGGGATACGGCGCATCCGCGTTCTCGAACGCGAGAAACTGCTTGCGGCCCAGGGCGCCAATGCGTCGTCCGATATCGTAGGCGCGCACCGTGGCGCCGGCCTGTTCGAGGAACTCAAGGAGTGTTATGGAGTCGGCCTGCATATTGTCCTGATTGCCTGGAAATCTTGGATTCCTCAACAGGGGCGGATATTAACAGCCTGTCAGACTTAACACTGTTTGGCTGCAAATCCCTGGAAAGCGATCAACTCCCACGGTTCGGTGCGACCGCAACCGGCCTGGTCGAGCTACTCGATCCAATCGACCAGGTGATTCTCCAGTTCGTCGGCCTCGTCTTCGCAGATCGTCCGGTCGCACACGCGATGCCCGGCGCGCACCACTGTCTGGGGGTCGCCGGTGAGCAGCGGGTGCCAGGCCGGCAGGTCGCGTCCCTCTGCGATCAGGCGGTACGCGCAGGTCCTCGGCAGCCAGTAGGGATCTTCGAGCACGGCCGGTGTGATGGTCACGCAATCAGGCACGCGCGCAGAACGATTGAGGTAATCCGTGCAGCGTCCGGTCGGCGTATCGAGCAGACGACAATGTACGTTCGTGAAATAGACATCCTGGGTGTCCTCGTCTTCCAGGCGGTACAGGCAGCACTTGGCACAGCCGTCACACAGGGATTCCCATTCCTCTTCGGTCATCTCGGTGAGTTTTTTTTGCTTCCAAAAGGGCATCGTGGGGCTTGACATCGAGGCGTTTTTTCTTTCTCGAAGAGATTGTGGGCGGCTAAATTAGTGGCTGATTATGCACAGGCTCGGACCGGGCTTCAATTGGCCGCCAAGTTGCCGGCATTTTGCCAGGTGACACCTTAAATTCGTGTCGTAACATTATGTTTAAAAAGCGCTTTTCTTCTTTTGATCACTTTTTGGTCAATCTGATGACCGTTACGTGGCAATGGGCCCTGTGGGGCATTCTATGCATGTTTCCCACAGAGTTTTCCACAGGCAATGTGGAAAAGATTATGCCTGCGGGGTCTAGTTGAGACCCCCGCCATGCTCGGTCAACAGGAGGTCGATGTCGGTAATGATCAAAATGATGCGATTCGCTGCGGAATCGGACTGTCCGTAGACCTCTTCGGCCATCGGTGCGATAGCGCAGCTGGTCGGCAGTGGCATCTGAAGCAACAGCAACTCATGCAGCCTCGGCAGCAGGATCCATTGCAGCCACTGGTCGAAACTGAGCGTGTCGACAGCGAACGGCTGGGTACTGAGCAGGGCGGCGTCGCTCGGCGGGTCGCTTCCCCATCGCCCCTGCGAGCGAAGTTCTGTCTCGAGTGCCTTTAGCAACTGGCTCAATTGATCTCGCACGGTATCTCCGTCTGCTCACGTCCCCGGGTTATCCTTGCACGCACATAGTGTGAAATCTAGGGAAGAGCCATGGGTCTCCGGAGCGGTCGACAATCGGTAGAAAGCTGCCGCGAGTTGCAGCACGCGATCATGGCCCGGAGCCTGTATTGCTGGGTTCCCGGTGGTGCTTGATGATCGCTGAGTGCGCAGTGGAAAACCCGGACGCCGTCATTGCCGCAGCCGATGCGTCGATCATCGAACGCTTTGCAGATGCCGTTTGGATGGAGCGCGGCCTGTCGGCCAATACGCTCAGCTCTTATCAGTCGGATCTGCGTCATTGTGCGCGCTGGCTCCTGGCGAACGCCGGTTGCGAACTGCTGCGGGTCCGTCGCGATCAGCTCCTGGGCTATCTGGCGGCTGGGGTCGACCAGGGTATCCAGCCACGCACCAGCGCACGCCGGTTGTCGACCCTGCGGCAGTTTTTTCAATGGGGACTGCGCGAACAACTGCTGAGTGTGGATCCGACCGCACAGATCGAGGCCCCGCGCCTCGGACGACCTTTGCCCAAATCACTCAGCGAGGCCGAGATCGAGGCGCTGCTGGAGGCGCCGGATACGGGCACGGCGGAGGGCCTGCGTGACCGTGCCATGCTCGAGGTGCTTTACGCGACCGGCCTGCGTGTGTCCGAACTGATCGGTCTGCAACCGGACCAGCTGAGTCTTTCGCAGGGGTTGGTGCGAGTCGTTGGCAAAGGCGGCAAGGAGCGCCTGGTGCCCCTGGGCGATGAGGCGGTGAACTGGGTTGGGCGCTTTCTGTCCGGCGCGCGCCGCGAACTCCTTGGCGGGCAACCCTGCGACGCCCTGTTCCCCACCCGGCGGGGAAGCGGTATGACCCGCCAGGCGTTCTGGTATCGGATAAAGAAACACGCGCTGGCCGCCGGAATCCGTCAGACCCTGTCTCCTCACACCGTGCGCCACGCCTTCGCCACGCACCTGGTGAACCACGGTGCCGACCTGCGCGTGGTGCAGTTACTGCTGGGCCACAGCTCGCTGTCGACCACCCAGATCTACACCCATGTCGCGCGCGAGCGCCTGCAGGCACTGCATGCCCAACACCATCCGCGCGGATGAAACTGATTCCCAGACTGGCGCGGTGCCCGATCCCGCTGGCCCCAGGTGGCGGAGCTGATGCCCCTTCGCTATGTTCGGCGGTGCCTTGAATTCGGGCCGATTTCCTGATCGCCGGTCACAAATCCGACGGCGCCATGTGATAGCCTTGCGTCGGATTTGTTTGGGAGCCTATTCATGCCTTCATTCGATGTCGTGTCTGAAGTCGACCTGCAGGAAGTGCGTAACGCCACCGACCAGGCCAATCGCGAAGTCGGTACGCGCTTTGATTTCAAGGGCAGTGAAGCCCAATTCAGCCTCGACGACGGAGTGGTGAATCTGCAGGCGGAAAGCGAGTTTCAGCTCGATCAGATGATGGATATCCTGCAGAAAAAGCTGGTGAAGCGTTCGGTCGATATCGCTTGCATGGATATCGCGCAGCCCGAGACGGCGAATAATCGCGCGCGCCAGGCGGTCACAATGAGGCAGGGGATCGACACGGATACCGCGCGCAAGATCGTCAAGGAAATCAAGGCCGCGAAGATCAAGGTCCAGGCCCAGATCCAGGGTGAACAGGTACGTGTCAGCGGCAAGAAGCGCGACGATCTGCAGGACACGATTGCCCTCTTGAAGAAGGCGGACTTTGGCCTGCCGCTGCAATACATCAATTTTCGGGACTAATTCCTAACATCATGAAGATATTCGCTTTCGCCCTTTGTTCTCTTCTGCTGGCAGGCAGCGCCCAGGCGCAAGAGGTCAGCCAGGATATTCAAGACCAGATTCGCAATTCGCTGAAGATCCTGCTGCCCGGCATAAAACCGGACGAAATCCGCGCCACACCGCTGGACAACCTCTATGAGGTGACCTTCGAAGGACGGCTCGTTTACCTCACGGCTGACGGTCGCTATCTGATTCAGGGCAAGATGATCGACCTGGAGACGCGCACCGAGATCACCGAGGAGCGCCTGTCCGAGCTGAAGATGGCGGCGCTGGCCGAGGTCGGTGAGGATCAGATGGTGATTTTCGGTCCCGAAGACGCCAAGGATACCGTTACGGTATTCACCGATATCGACTGCGGCTTCTGCCGCAAGCTGCATTCGGAGATGGCGCGGTACAACGAAGCGGGTATCCGTATCCGCTACCTGTTCTACCCGCGTGCCGGTATCGGCAGTGAGTCATACGACAAGGCGGTTTCGGTGTGGTGTGCCGATGATCGCAAGGTGGCCATGGACCAGGCCAAAGCGGGTCAGGAGATCCCGGCCAGGACCTGTGAAAACCCGGTCGATGAACACTATGCGCTGGGACAGACGATGCGGATCTCGGGTACGCCCGCGCTGCTGCTCGAAGGCGGTGAAATGGTGCCGGGCTATGTGCCGGCAGACAAGCTTCGCAAGGCGCTGGACGCACGCCGGGCGCAGTCCGGCGGTTGACCGCGAGGCGACGGTCTCGGTCTTCCCCGGCCCTGACTGATACTTATCGCTGAGTCAGATTATGGCGGTACAAGCAATGGATGTGGCGGTGCGTACCCACGTTGGGCTGGTGCGCTCACGCAATCAGGACTGGCTGCATGCGGACGGCGATCTCGGGATCCTGGTGCTGGCCGACGGTATGGGCGGTCATCGCGGTGGCGAGGTGGCGAGCCGTATTGCGGTCGAGGCCGTAATCGACGCCCTTGTGCCGGCGCAGCGCGAAGACGTGGCCGACGACATGGAGAGTCTGATGCGTGTCGGCGAGGCGGCCGAATTCGCCAACCGGCTGTTGTTGGAAAAGTCCCTGGAACGTCCCGAGCTGCAGGGCATGGGTACCACCGTGGTACTGGCAATCTTCCGGGAGGGCCGTATCTTTTACGCTCACGTGGGTGATTCGCGCCTTTACCGCGTGCGCTACGGTCGCATGCGTCGCCTGACCCGGGATCATTCACTGATCCAGCAGGTGATCGATGACGGTGTGTTTCTCAATCGCCACGCGGCGCGCCAGGGTGGGGTAAAGGACAACATACTCACACGTAGTCTCGGTATGGATGTGCAGGCGGATGTGGATGTCGGCGATGCGGTGCTGGAGGCCGGCGATACCTACCTGTTCTGCAGCGACGGGCTGCACAACCTGGTTCCGGACAACATCATCGCCAGGATACTGCGCGATCCCGAAGGCGACCTCGAAGAACAGGCTCAGACCCTGACCGATGCTGCGCTTGGTGCCGGCGGCAAAGACAATATCAGCATCATCCTCGCGCGTCCGCGTCTCTGAACGTCAGTAGGTCGAGATCCGCCCGACGTCGGCAGGCACAGCCTGCCCTACGATTCGCCCGAAGCAGTCGATGTAGCTCGGGCTGCGCCCGACATTGGGTTGGCAGGTACAGCCTGGCCTCCGACCAGTCCGTTGAATCGTCGACGCCTCAACGTTCCAGCAGCTTCAGTTTATCCGGTTTGCCATCCCATTCCTCCGCATCGTCGGGCGGCGGTTTCTGATCGGTGATAACCGGCCAGATGGCACAAAGTTCTGCATTCAGTGCCGTAAAATGCTGCTGATCCT
Organism: uncultured Gammaproteobacteria bacterium; assembly: GCA_963759055.1. GTDB lineage: Bacteria > Pseudomonadota > Gammaproteobacteria > Chromatiales > Chromatiaceae > Thiosocius. Next base: position 15,893 of record CAVWYD010000027.1, on the reverse strand, counting down.
TCGGGACGTCGTCTTCGGCGAAGATCGCCTCGGCCGGGCACTCGGGCTCACACAGCGCACAATCGATGCACTCGTCGGGATCGATGGCGAGAAAGTTCGGTCCTTCGTGAAAGCAGTCGACCGGGCAGACCGCGACGCAATCGGTGTACTTGCATTTGATGCAGTTCTCGGTGACGACGAAGGTCATCGTTTATCCCCTTGTGGGCAGTTTGGCCTCAGTCAGCATCGCGTAAGGCATGCAGTTCGTAAAGGGCATCCAGTGCCTGCGCGTGGCGTCAACTGGTCGGGGTCGAGGTCGGCCAGGCGTTCGCGCAGTGGGTCGCCACCATGCGGCTGTTCCTGCTCCGACTGTGGCTGGAACAGCGACAGCTGGTTGGATTCCGCCTGTGCATGTTGCTGTGCGGCCTGCTCCAGTTCCCGCAGGCGTTTGCGTGCCAAATCGATGACCTTGCGGGGTACCCCGGCAAGCGCCGCCACCTGCAGGCCGTAGCTCTGGTTGGCGGGCCCGTCGCGTACCGTGTGCAAAAAGACGATGCCGTCACCGTGTTCGACCGCGTCCAGGTGCACATTGACGATTCCCGGGTGCTCATCCGGCAGGGTGGTGAGTTCGAAATAGTGGGTGGCGAACAGGGTGAAGGCACGGATGCGCGTGGCCAGTTCCACCGCACAGGCCCAGGCCAGGGACAGCCCGTCGAAGGTGCTGGTGCCGCGACCGATCTCGTCCATCAGCACCAGCGATCTCGCACTGGCGTTGTGCAGGATATTGGCGGTCTCCTGCATCTCGACCATGAAGGTCGAGCGGCCGCCGGCAAGATCGTCGGAGGCCCCGATGCGCGAGAAGATGCGGTCGAACGGCCCGAGTTCCGCGCTGGATGCCGGGACGTAGCTGCCGGCATAGGCCATCAGCACGATCAACGCCGACTGGCGCATGAAGGTGGATTTGCCGCCCATATTCGGGCCGGTGATGATCAGGATGTTGCGTTGATCATCCATTGTCAGATCATTGGCCACGAAGGGTGTTTCGCTGACCTGCTCGACCACCGGGTGGCGCCCGCCGCTCACCGCCAGGCCGGGTTCATCGCGAAAGAGAGGTCGGCACAGATCGAGACGCTGGGCGCGCTCGGCAAAGCAGCTGAGCACGTCCAGCCGGGCGATGCCGTCCGCGCTGTGCTGCAGGGCGGGCAGGGGAGGCATCAGGGATTCCAGCAGCTGCTCGTAAAGCATCTTTTCGCGCTGCAGTGCGCGTTCGCGCGCAGACAGCACCTTGTCTTCGAAGGCCTTCAGTTCAGGGGTGATGAAACGCTCGGCGCCCTTGAGCGTCTGACGGCGGATATATTCAGCGGGCGCCTGCTCGGACTTGCTGCGGCTGATCTCGATGTAATAGCCGTGCACGCGGTTGTAACTGACCTTGAGTGTCTCGATGCCCGTGCGCTCGCGCTCGCGGCGTTCCAGGTCCACCAGGAACTGGTCGGCGTTCTGCGACAGGTCGCGCAGCTCGTCCAGCTCGCTGTCGAAGCCCGGCGCGAGAACGCCGCCGTCGCGCAGGACCACCGGCGGGTTCTCGAGGATCGCACGGCTCAGCAGGTCCAGTGTCTCCGGATGTTCGGCGATGTCGGCCGCGAGCGCCTGCAGGCCGGGGTCCTCGACATCGCGCAGGCTGGCCTGCAGCTCCGGCAGGCTGGACAGGCTGTCGCGCAACACCGCGAGGTCGCGCGGGCGCGCGGTCTTGAGTGCCACCCTGGCGAGTATGCGTTCGATGTCGCCGATGCTGCGCAGCCGGTCCTGGGTCGCCTCCACCAGGTGGCGATCGAGCAGGCAGGCGATAGTCGCATGGCGTTCGCGCACCCGGTTCTGGTCGCGCAATGGCCGGCTGATCCAGCGCCGCAGCAGCCTGCTGCCCATCGGGGTCGCGGTACTGTCGAGCAGCCCGGCCAGACTGTGCTGGCGTTTGCCGGAGGCGGCCTCGACCAGCTCAAGATTTCGGCGCGTGGCGGCGTCGATGATGATGCCGTCCGCGTGATCGTCGACCTGTAGACGCGTGATGTGCGGCAGGGCGCTGCGTTGGGTATCTGAAACATACTGCAGCAGGGCACCTGCGGCACCGATCGCCAGCGGCAGGCCGGCGCAGCCGAATCCGCTGAGGTCATGGGTTCCCAATTGCTGGTTGAGCAGCCGCACGGCGCTGTCGTGCTCGAAATGCCAGGGCGGGCGTCGCGTGATGCCGCCGTCCCGTCCCGGCCGAGGCGGTTCCGCCTGGTCCTCGGGCAGCAGGAGTTCGGCAGGGCGCAGGCGCTCCAGCTCGCCGGCCAGCGCCTCGGCGTCATCGAGTTGCTGGACATGAAAACGTCCACCGGTAAGGTCCAGCCAGGCCAGTCCAAAGTGACCACCTTCTTCCAGTAGGGCGGCCAGCAGGTTGTCGCTGTGCTCGTCCATCAGCGCCTCGTCGCTCACCGTGCCCGGCGTGACGATGCGCATGACCTGGCGTTCGACCGGGCCCTTGCTGGTGGCCGGGTCGCCGATCTGTTCACAGATCGCCACTGATTCGCCCAACTTGACCAGCTTGGCCAGATAGCTCTCGGCGGCGTGGTACGGCACACCTGCCATGGGGATGGGTTCGCCACCGGATTTGCCGCGCTGGGTCAGCGTGATGTCGAGCAGCTGAGCGGCTCGGCGCGCGTCATCGAAGAACAGTTCGTAGAAATCACCCATGCGATAGAAAACCAGCCGATCCGGGTGCTCGGCCTTGATGCGCAGGTATTGGCGCATCATCGGGGTGTGCTGGTCGTTGCTGTCGCTCATGCAGCCTTGGGTCTGCCTGTCTCGGTGGTTGATGTCGGATACTGTTGATCGGCTCGGGGGATGCCGATCAGGCCGCGGATATTATCATCTGCCCCAATGGGCGGCAGAGATTTGGGGCCAGACTTCGGGGTAATGGCAGGGATGCCGGCTGACCCGCAGGCTCAGTGGCAAGCGGGCGGGAGCAGATGCTGGGCGCTTGAATCGACCAGGTAGCCGGTGCTGAGAAAGCTTCTGCCCAGCAGCACTGGATATTTGAAGTGACCACGCTCGGCGAGATTGACCTGCGCCATGCGTTTCACATCGCCGACGCAAATTTCCAGCATGACAACGGGGCGCTCCTGAAAGCCGCTGGTTTTCTTTTTGATCCTGGCGATACGTTCGAGAGGCCTTTGCAGGACATGTCTCTCGCCGCTTTGGTCGAGCAGTGTGAACTCCACCCACTGCGAGCCGTCGCGGGTGAATTGACGGATATCTTCAGCATGCACCGATGAGTAGTCGGCGCCGGTATCGACTTTGGCCTCCAGCAGCAGAGCATCGCTGGTGACTGAAATCTGTTCAATCCAACCGATGATTTTTCCTTCCCCGGCGCCGGCGACTGTTGTGGTTGCTGCCAAAAGGAGCAGTCCGCACAGGGGGCGGGATAGCATCAGAAGGCACCGGGAGTATGGTCGGCTCATTGAGAAATCATCCCGCAAGGCGCGCGCTCAAAAAAGGCTAAGCAATCAGTACTCTCAGGCGCTTCTTTGATGCATGATTTGATGAAATCAACCAGCGATATTCAGCATGGCCACCACCAAGCAAGACGCCGCCCGACCGGAAGATCACCGTTCATTGCGATCGATGATTGTCGTCCTGATCCTGGCCGGCCTGATCCTAACAGCGTGGCGCTACACGGTCGAGCCGGAGGCGGCCGCAGCACCCGGCGACCGTTTATGGGACGTTGAGTTGAGCATCAGGGCCAGCGCGATCGCCGGCAAGACATCCGTCGAGATAGCGGCACCTCTGAATACGCGCTTCCTCCGGGTCGTCGGCCAGAATATCAGCCATCCGGCGTGGCGGCAGAGCTTTCGCCAGCAGGAGGGCGCAGAGTCGGTACGCCTGATTTCCTTTGTAGCGTCGAAAGACGGAGACCTTTCGCTCCAGGCCGTCTTCAGTGTGCATGCAAGCGCAACGCCCCGGCTGGGTGTGGAGAACATCGGCAAGCCCCTCGAGGTAGAGGTGCGCGAGACATACCTGCGCGACCATCCGGTATTGCAGATCGAGCACCCCGAAGTGGTCCGGCTCGCCGCGCAGCTGGCGTCGGATGCGGACGAGAAAGGTTCATTGCCAGACGCAATCTATGACAGGGTCCGATTGCTGCGCGAGCGGGCCGATGAAGGCCTGCTCGAAGTACCGGAAATACTGAGCGGCAGGCGCGCAAACGGCAGGGAGCGGGCCTTCACCATGGTTGCGTTGTGCAGGGCAGCGCGCATACCCGCCCGTCTGGTCAAAGGTCTTGTCCTGCGGGAATCGGCGGCTGCCCGGCTGCACTTCTGGGTAGAGGTTCATCAGTCGGGCCGATGGACACCATTCGATCCGATGTTTGGTTACCGCGAGGCCCTGCCGCCGAACTACCTGCCGTTCGTCAAAGGTCCGAGGGATGTGGTCGGGTTTGCGGCAACAAGCGATTACCGGGTCGAATACTCAATCGCCAATGCAGACCCCTTGTTGGACCTGGCCGAATCGACCCACGAAGACTGGCGCGAGGTTCTGGATTTCACGCGTCTCCCTCTGGATACACGCATCATGCTTGCGGCGCTGATGCTGTTGCCGTTCGGCGCCCTGCTGACCGCGGTGTTCAACGAGGTGATAGGGATCCGCTCGTTCGGCGTGTTCACCCCCACGCTGCTGGCCCTGTCGCTGGTGTACGTGCCGTGGCAGTCTGCGGCCGTGGTTCTCGCCGTGGTCTTGTTGCTGGGTGTCGGAGGTCGTGCCGTGATCCCGGGTGAACTCAGCCGGGTGCCACGTCTTTCCCTGGTGCTTACCCTGGTCGCATTGGGTATCGGTGCGAGTGCCAGCTTGATGGATTACTTCGACATCGGGATGGGTGGTCAGCTCGTCCTGCTCCCTATTGTCATCCTTGCATCCCTGGTCGATCGCTTTTATTCGCTGCTTGACGAAAAAGGATTGCACACGGCCGTTTTCCGGCTTGCCTGGACCTTGCTGTTGGCAGTGTTGTGCATACCCATCGTCCGTTATGAGGAGCTGGGTCACGCTTTGATCCGTTATCCCGAGCTGCATCTTGTCACGCTCGCGGTCATCCTGACCCTCACCCTGTACAAGGGAAAGCGGCTCTCCCAACTGCCGGGATTCTCCTGGTTGAATTGGGCGGAAAGACCGAGGCCAAAGGTTTGACCCTGATCCATTGAACTCCTGACTTTCTGCGGCAGGTATCGCGGCCCCTCGAATATAGGCCGGACCGCCGATTCGGTGAGCGGCAGTTCACAGTCTCCCGTTGCAGCGCCTCATGGTTGTGATGCGTTTCATGTAAGTCGTTTCTGGCGCTGTACCCAGGGGTTGCTTTGATATAGATTAGCGGTCGCTAATATAATGAGAGCCCGCCAATGAACCGTGCCAGTCTGCTGATCGCCCTCCTCATGGGCGGCCTGACGGTGCTGCTGTGGGGTATGGTCAACCGTCCCGACATCGAGCCGCCATGGCCCGCAAAGGTCGAGGGTTTTTCCTTTTCGCCGATGCGGGGCGAGCAGAGTCCGGAAGGCGCCGAATATCCGGATATCGCGCAGATCGACGAAGACCTGGCCCTGCTGTCGGGTGACGCGCATGCGGTGCGTACCTACACGGTGCAGGCCACCCTGGCGCAGGTGCCGCGTCTCGCCGGGGCGCATGGCCTGAACGTCACCCTGGGTGCCTGGGTGACGGACAAGGCGGATCTCAATGATGCCGAGATCGCAAAGCTTGTCGAGGTCTACCTCGAGAACCATCGCCAGGTGGTGCGCGTTATCGTCGGTAACGAGGCGATATTGCGCGAAGACCAGACGGTCGAGCAGATGATCGGTCATCTGAAACAGGTAAGAAAGTCGGTTTGGGCGCCAATCAGCACCGCCGAACCCTGGCATATCTGGCTCAAGCATCCCGAACTGGTGGAGCACGTCGATTTTATCGCGGTGCACATGCTGCCCTATTGGGAGGGCATCTCGGTCGACAATGCCGTCGGGCACGTACTCAATCGTTATCAAACGCTGCGGCAGGCTTATCCGGACAAGGAGGTCGTGATCTCTGAGGTGGGTTGGCCGAGCAATGGCCGCACGCGCAAGGAAGCGGTGGCGAGTCTGGCCAACCAGGCCAAGTTTCTGCGTCGCTTTCTCGCGGTGGCAGAGCGCGAAAAGCTCACTTACTACCTGATGGAGGCGTTCGATCAACCATGGAAGCGCCAGATCGAGGGTGACGTCGGCGGCCATTGGGGGGTGTTCGATGCAGAGCGTGAGCCCAAGTTCGCCTTTACCTCGCCGGTGGTCCCGGTGCCCAACTGGTTCAGTCTTGCCGCTATCAGTGTCGGTCTGTCGATTCTGATCCTGGCGCTGCTGTTTCGCGACAGCGCGGGACTTTCATCCAGCGGGCGGGGGTTTCTCGCCCTGGTGGCCTATTCAATCGCGACCTTCGTGGTCTGGCTGCTCTACGACTTCACTCTGGAGTACATGACCCCGGCGATGCTCGTGGTCGGGGTGGTTTTGTGCATCGCGGCCCTGGGTGTCATCCTGGTGCTGCTGACCGAGGCGCATGAATGGGCCGAGGCACTGTGGCTGAAGCAGTCACGCCGTCCGACGATTCCGGAGGCCCTCCCGGATCAGCTGTTGCCCAAGGTTTCGGTGCATGTCCCGGCCTACAACGAGCCGCCGGAGATGCTGATCCAGACGCTGGACGCCCTGGCCGGGTTGGATTACCCGGACTATGAGGTCCTGGTGATCGACAACAACACCCAGGACCCGGCGGTGTGGCAGCCGGTGCAGGCGCATTGTGAGCTGCTGGGTGCGCGTTTCCGCTTCTTCCACGTCGCGCCGCTGTCAGGTTTCAAGGCCGGCGCCCTGAACTATGTGCTGCGCGAGACAGACCCGGCGGCCGAGGTGGTGGCGGTCATCGACAGCGATTACCTCGTCGAGCCGAACTGGTTGCGGGACCTGGTGCCGTTCTTCGGAGATCCCAAGATGGCCATCGTGCAGGCCCCGCAGGACTACCGCGACGGCGACGAGAATCTGTTCAAGGCAATGTGCCAGGCCGAGTATCGTGGCTTCTTCCGCATCGGCATGGTGACCCGCAACGAACGTAACGCCATCATCCAGCACGGCACCATGACCATGGTGCGGCGCCGCGTGCTGGAAGAGGTCGATGGTTGGCCGGAGTGGTGCATCACCGAAGATGCCGAACTGGGTCTGAGCATCTTCGAGCGTGGTTACAAAGCCACCTATATTCCGCAAAGCTACGGCCAGGGCCTGATGCCTGATACCTTCCTGGATTTCAAGAAGCAGCGGTTCCGCTGGGCCTACGGCGCGGTGCTGATCATGCGCCAGCATCTGGCGCAGTTGCTCGGTCTGGAGAGGAGCGGGCTGACGCGTGGTCAGCGGTATCACTTTCTTGCCGGCTGGCTTCCCTGGCTGGCGGATGGCTTCAACCTGGCCTTCAATATCGCCGCGATCGGCTGGTCGGTCGCCATGGTGCTGATGCCTGAAACGGTGGCGCCTCCCCCGATCATCTTCGTCGTGCTGCCTCTGGCGCTGTTCGTGTTCAAGGTATCGAAGATGTTCTTTCTTTACCGTTCGCGGGTGCAGGCCAGTCTGCGACAGAGTCTGGCCGCCGGTCTGGCCGGTCTGGCGCTGTCACACGTGATCGCGCGTGCGATGTTGACGGGCTTCGTTACGCGCGGTGTCGGGTTCTTCCGCACACCGAAACGGGCCAAAGCGCATGGCCTGGTGCGGGCCCTGCTGGATGCGCGTGAGGAGCTGTTGTTCTTGAGCGCGATGCTGCTGGCCGCTTTCGCGGTGTTGCTGCGGCCGGACGGCGAGATGCTGGATGTGCGGGTGTGGTCGCTGATGCTGCTGATCCAGGGGATCCCCTATGCGGCGGCGGGGCTGCTTTCATTGATCGGTGCCGCACCGCGCCTGCCGGGCTGGCTGGTCGGGCCTCTGCAGAATCTCAGCTATCATCGACCCGGCGGAAAACCGGAGCCTTACTGATAGTCGTAGTGCTTCTCGACGTCCTGCTCGATATCCCAGGTGCAGCTCATGCCCTTGGGAAAGGTGATCAGGTCGCCACGCTTGAAGCTCTGGGGCTCACCGCCATCAGGGGTGACGGTGAACTTTCCGCGCAGAATGTAGCAGGTCTCCTGCTGCTGGTAGGTCCAGGGAAAACTCGACGCCTCTTTGCGCCAGATCGGCCAGTCATAGACTCCCAGCACCTCCAGTTTGACTGGCGCGGGGTTACGTTCGAGGAGGATCTGCATATCGCTCATCCAGGCTTCCTATCTTATGCTGTGTCCACGAGATTGCGGGAGGGCCGCAGTTTACCGGATGCGTGCAGGGATTGAAGGGAAAGTCGGGTAATGGACCGAACAGAGACTGTGTTGGAACTCGCTGGACAATTGCTGCGTCGCGGCTGGTGGCTGAGCTGTGCCGAGTCCTGCACCGGCGGCGGTATCGCGGCGGCCCTCACGGATGTTGCGGGGTCGAGCGCCTGGTTCGACCGCGGTTTTGTCACCTACAGCAACCAGGCCAAACAGGAGATGCTGGGTGTGTCGGCCGATACCCTGGCAGCTTTCGGTGCGGTTAGTCGTGAAACTGCCCTGGAGATGGCCACCGGCGCGCTCGCCCGCAGCGCGGCGCAGCTCAGTGTGGCTGTGACCGGGATCGCCGGGCCGGGCGGTGGTTCCCCGGACAAGCCGGTTGGCACCGTATGGATTGCCTGGGCATCCGGAGAGCGGGCGGATGCGGTCCGTGAGCATTTTTCCGGTGATCGCGCCGCGGTGCGTGCCGCCACCGTCGATGCGGCGCTGCGCGGGCTGCTGCAGCGGGCGCGATGAGCACGTCGACACGGCGTCTGTTTTTTGCCCTGTGGCCGGATGACACGACGCGACAGGCGCTGTTTCACTGGCAGACCCACAATCTGCCCGCTGACGTGCGCTGGCAGCACCGTGCCGATCTCCATATGACCCTGCATTTTCTGGGGCAGGTCGATGCCTCGCTTCTCGGTCCGTTGCGTGAGTTGGGGGAAGAACAGGCCGCGCAGCGCTTTGCGCTGGTCCTGGATCAGATCGGTCACTGGCGCAAGCCACAGATCCTTTGGGCCGGCTCATCCTCTGTGCCGGGCGAACTGCCGCAGCTGCATGAACGACTCGGTGCAGGCCTGAATGCACTGGGAATAGAGACCGAGGCGCGCGCCTTTAAACCGCATGTAACCCTGGCACGCAAGGTACGCAAGCAGCCCCCGGTACAGCCGCTTTCACCCCTGACCTGGCCGGTCACCGAACTGGCGCTGGTCGAATCGCGACCGGGCGACGCGCCCATCTACCATCCGGTCGGGCGCTGGCCGTTGAAGTAATGCAAAGTACAAATTTGCACTAGAAAACAAAAAGAGAACGAACTACACTCTGGCCACAACAGCCATCACTATCCGCAAGCGGGGGAATTCAATGGACGAGAATCGCAAAAAGGCGCTGGCAGCTGCGCTCAGCCAGATCGAAAAACAATTTGGCAAGGGCTCGGTCATGCGTATGGGCGACGCCAATGCGGTTCGCAATATCGAGGTCATTTCGACCGGTTCACTCGGCCTCGACCTGGCGCTCGGCGTCGGTGGTGTCCCCAAGGGCCGTGTTGTAGAGATCTACGGTCCGGAATCATCCGGCAAGACGACCATGACGCTGCACATCATTGCAGAGGCGCAGAAAACCGGCGGCACCTGTGCCTTCGTCGATGCCGAGCATGCGCTCGACCCGACGTACGCCCAGAAGCTCGGGGTCGATACCGACGAGTTGCTGGTATCACAGCCGGATACCGGCGAGCAGGCGCTGGAGATCACCGACATGCTGGTGCGCTCGGGTGCGGTTGACGTGGTGGTGATCGATTCGGTCGCTGCCCTCACGCCCAAGGCCGAGATTGAGGGCGACATGGGCGATTCGCACGTCGGCCTGCAGGCGCGCCTGATGTCACAGGCGCTGCGCAAACTGACCGGCAACATCAAGCGTTCCAACTGCATCGTGATCTTCATCAACCAGATCCGCATGAAGATCGGTGTGATGTTCGGCAGCCCGGAGACCACCAGCGGTGGCAACGCGCTCAAGTTCTATGCCTCTGTGCGGCTGGATATCCGCCGCACCGGCGCCATCAAGAAGGGCGACGAGGTGGTGGGCAACGAGACCCGCGTCAAGGTGGTCAAAAACAAGGTTGCACCGCCGTTCCGGCAGGCCAACTTCGAGATCCTGTACGGCGAGGGCGTATCGCGCGAGGGTGAAATCATCGAATTCGGCGTTGCACAGGGGCTGATCGAGAAATCCGGTGCCTGGTACAGCTACAACGGCGATCGCATCGGCCAGGGCAAGGAAAATGTACGCAGTTTCCTCAGGGAAAATCCGGATATCGCACGCCATGTCGAGACCCAGATCCGCGCCGCGCTGATTCCGGAAGAAGAGAATGCCGAAGACAAGTCTGACGCGAAGTCCGTGGACTCTGACGCTTGAACCTGCAGACCCTGCCGGAACAGGATGAATCGATCGCCGTCGAGCTGACGGCGGTAAAGCTCCTGGCCGGACGGGAACACAGCCGGCAGGAGCTGCGCCGAAAACTCAATGCAAGACATGCCGATGTCGATCTGATCGAGGCCGTGCTCGACGATCTCGAGCGGCGCGGCCTGCTCAGCGACGAGCGCTTCGCCGAAGCCTACGTGGACCAACGCAGCCGCAAGGGCTACGGTCCATTGCGGATCCGTGCCGAACTGGCCGAGCGCGGCATCGGGGGTGAAGACGCTGCGCGATGGATCGACGAAGGTCCGTATGACTGGAGTGAGGTGTTGGAAGACGCCGCCGGACGCAAGTTCGGGGACTCGCCGGCAGGGGATATGCGCACCCTGGCGAAACGCGGACGTTTCCTGGAGCAGCGCGGTTTTCCGATCAGCCTGGTGCGGCGTTACCTGAATCGGGTGCGCGATTTCTGACGTCTGACCGGTAGTCGTCTCGTCCTTGGGAAGGCTGCAATGGCCAATAGAGATTGCCCGCAAAGGATGCCCTGTGATCCGCAATGAGCCAATCGACCGAAATCCCCTGTTTTTAAAACGATACTTGGGTGACTTTTCGGGTCAAGCTGCATACCATTCTTCTTTTGTCGTCCGACCCAAAGCCCCGTATGAAAACCAGCGCCGAAATCCGCTCCGCTTTTCTCGACTACTTTGCGAGTAAAGACCACGCAATCGTGGAGTCGAGCCCCCTTGTGCCGGCCAATGACCCGACGCTGCTGTTTACCAACGCCGGCATGGTGCAGTTCAAGGACTGCTTTCTCGGCAAGGAGAAGCGCAGCTATGTACGTGCGACCAGTTCGCAGCGTTGCGTGCGCGCGGGTGGCAAGCACAACGACCTCGAGAACGTCGGCTACACGGCGCGTCACCATACCTTTTTCGAGATGCTGGGGAATTTCAGCTTCGGTGACTATTTCAAACGCGAAGCAATCCGATACGCCTGGGAGTTTCTGACCGAGACCATGGGCCTGCCGGCGGAAAAGCTGTGGGTCACGGTCTATCAGGATGACGATGAGGCCGCCACGATCTGGTTGGAAGAGATCGGGGTGGATCCGGCCCATTTCGCACGCATCGGCGACAAGCCGGGCGGAAAACCGTTCGAAAGCGACAATTTCTGGTCCATGGGTGACACGGGACCATGCGGGCCCTGTTCCGAGATCTTTTATGACCATGGCGCCGATGTCTGGGGTGGTCCGCCCGGTACACCGGAAGAGGAAGGCGATCGTTACATCGAGATCTGGAATCTCGTCTTCATGCAGTACAACCGTGATGCCGACGGCGAGTTGACCCCTTTGCCCAAGCCCTCGGTCGATACCGGCATGGGCCTGGAGCGCCTGGCCGCGGTGATGCAGCATGTCTATTCGAACTATGAGACGGACCTGTTCAAGGCGCTGATCGAGGCGGCCGCCGAGGTCACCGGTACAACGGACCTCGAGTCCAAGTCACTGCGTGTGATCGCCGACCATATCCGCTCCTGTGCCTTCCTGGTGGTCGATGGTGTGACACCGGGCAACGAAGGTCGTGGCTACGTCCTTCGAAGAATCATCCGGCGTGCGATCCGGCATGGCTATCAGCTGGGTCAGCAGCAGCCTTTCTTCCACAAGCTCGTCGATGCACTGGATGCGCAGATGGGTGATGCTTACCCGGAGTTGCGCAAGTCGAAAGATCTGGTGGCGCGCGTACTCAAGCTCGAGGAAGAGCGGTTTGCCGAGACCATCGAGCATGGGATGAAGATCCTCGACGAATCGATTGCCGGGATCGATGGCAAGGTCATTCCCGGTCATGTCGTATTCAAGCTTTACGATACCTACGGGTTTCCAACGGACCTCACCGCCGACATCGCGCGCGAGAGGGAGATGGAGATCGACCGCGATGGTTTCGAGCGCGAAATGGATGCGCAGCGCGAGCGTGCCCGCCTGGCGAGTCAATTCGGTGTTGAGCAGACGGCTGAATTCGAAATCGATGGTGCAACCGATTTCACCGGTTATGAGCATCTGCAGGATACGGCGACAGTGGTTGCATTGTTCAGCGACGGTCAGTCTGCAGATTCGTTGAAAGCGGGGCAGGGAGGGCTGGTCGTGCTCGACCGCACGCCCTTCTATGCCGAATCGGGTGGTCAGGCCGGCGACGGTGGCTACCTGAGGGCCGCGGACGGTGTCGAATTCGCCGTGTCCGATACGCGCAAACAGTCCGGTGGCGTGTTTACCCATGTCGGCCGGGTGACAGCGGGCGAGTTGCGTGTCGGTGACCAGGTGACTGCCGAGGTCGATATGGCGCAGCGCGGCGCAACGGCACTGAATCACTCGGCCACCCACCTGCTGCACGCGGCCTTGCGCCAGATTCTGGGTGACCATGTGGGTCAGAAGGGCTCGCTCGTCGAGGCAGAACGCCTGCGTTTCGACTTTTCGCATTTCGAGCCTGTCAGCCGCGAGCAGCTGATCGAGATCGAACGCCTGGTCAACGAGCAGATTCGCACCAATCATATGGTCGAGACCCGGATCATGGCGCTCGAAGATGCCAAGTCGGCGGGGGCCATGGCGCTGTTCGGTGAGAAGTATGACGACCAGGTGCGCGTCCTGCGCATGGGTGATTTTTCGACCGAGCTTTGCGGCGGCACCCACGTCAATGCGCTGGGCGATATCGGGCTGTTCAAGATCACCATGGAGACCGGAATTGCCTCGGGCGTCCGCCGTATCGAGGCCGTCACGGGGGCGAGGGCGCTGGCCTGGATCGAGGCCGACGAAGACCGCCTGATGCGTATCGGTGGCCTGATCAATGCCGGCAAGGACGAACTCGAAGACAAGCTGTCCAAGCTGGTCGAACGCAACAGGAAACTGGAAAAGGAACTCGAACAGATCAAATCCAAGCTCGCCTCTGCGGCCGGATCGGATCTGGCCTCGCAGGCGGTCGATGTCAACGGCGCCAAGGTGCTGGCCGCACGTCTCGACGGCGTCGATCCCAAATCCCTGCGCGATACCCTCGATCAGCTCAAGAACAAGCTCGGCAGCGGCGTGATCCTGCTGGCCGCGGTCAACGGCGACAAGGTGAACCTGATCGCCGGCGTGACCAAGGACCTGACCGACCGTCTGCGTGCCGGGGACCTGGTCAAAGCTCGCCGCGGAGCAGGTGGGCGGCAAGGGCGGCGGCAGGCCGGACATGGCCCAGGCCGGCGGTTCCGACCCGGGCGGAGTGCCCAAGGCGCTGGAGTTGACCCACAGCTGGGTCCGTGAAGGTCTTTAAGTCAACGCTGAAATAGTGTTAAATCGCGCGTCTTTGCGGCCCGGCCAAACGGTCGGCCGCGATATTCAGCAGTAGGATCCCGGTAGCGACATGGCGCTGATAGTCCAGAAATATGGTGGCACCTCGGTGGGCTCGGTGGAGCGCATCCAGAATGTTGCTGCGCGAGTAAAGAGGCACCGTGATCGTGGCGACGACGTGGTGGTCGTGGTCTCCGCGATGTCGGGTGAGACCAATCGCCTGATCGCCCTGGCCAATGAAATCACCGACGACCCCAGTGCGCGTGAGATGGATGTGCTGGTGTCGACCGGTGAGCAGGTCACGATCGCGCTGTTGTGCCTGGCGCTGCAGAAGATCGGTTGTAACGCGCGCTCCTATACCGGGGCGCAGGTTCATATACTTACCGACAGTGCGCATTCCAAGGCGCGCATCATGGATATCGACCATGCCCGTGTCTGTGCCGACATCAAGGCCGGGCGCGTCGTGGTGGTGGCCGGATTCCAGGGTGTCGACGAGAAGGGCGATATCACGACCCTGGGTCGCGGCGGTTCCGATACCACGGCGGTTGCCATGGCGGCGGCCCTGGATGCAGACGAATGTCAGATCTTTACCGACGTCGACGGCGTCTACACGACCGATCCGCGGGTGGAGCCCAAGGCACGCAAACTCGATCGCATCACCTTTGAAGAGATGCTGGAGATGGCCAGCCTGGGTTCCAAGGTGCTGCAGATCCGCGCGGTCGAATTTGCCGGAAAGTACAATGTCCCTTTGCGTGTCCTGTCGAGTTTCGAGGAAGGTGGCGAAGGCACCCTGATCACCCTGGAGGAAGATGGCGTGGAAGCGGCAAAAATTGCTGGAATAGCGTTCAATCGCGACGAGGCCAAACTGACGATTCGTGGCGTGCCCGATCAGCCGGGTGTGGCCTACAAGATCCTCGGTCCGATCGGCGAAGCGAATATCGAAGTCGACATGATCGTGCAGAATATCGCCACGGACGGCACCACCGACTTCACTTTCACCGTGAACCGCGGCGAATACGGCAAGGCCCTGAATATCCTCAACAAGGTCTCGTCTGAACTCGGTGCAGCGGAAGTTGTCGGTAAGGATACGATCGTAAAAATTTCGCTGGTCGGTGTGGGCATGCGCTCACATGCGGGCATAGCGAGCAAGATGTTCGCGACCCTGTCGCAAGAGGGCATCAATATTCAGATGATCTCCACCTCCGAGATAAAGATCTCGGTGGTGGTGGACGAAAAATACCTTGAGCTGGGCGTGCGTGCCCTGCACGAGGCATTTGATCTGGCCGAGGAATCTGCCGCCTGAAACGGTGTTTTGCCTTCTGCTGCGGCTAGGATGTTGCTAGAATCGCCGCGCTCCTGATCCATAATAATAAAGGGGCGAGGTTGGCAAACGGACACATCCGATGATTCCCAGGGATCATGGCGGTCTCGTCGGTGTGTTGGAAAGGAGTGAATCCATGTTGATTCTGACGCGTAGGGTTGGTGAAACCCTGATGATCGGAGACGAGGTTACCGTCACTGTATTGGGTGTGAAAGGTAACCAGGTGCGAATCGGCGTGAATGCGCCGCGTGATGTCTCCGTGCATCGTGAAGAGATCTACGAACGCATCAAGGCAGAAAACGGCGGTTCGGACGGCTGAAGGGTCGCAGCGAGTCGTTTTTGCCGCCGAGACTCGAAGGATTGAGTCCCCGATAGGCGCACCCCGGATCGGTCTGCAGGGGGCGTTGCGGTGAAACACAGTTTTGGCAGAGACAGCCGTCGCGCAGTGACGGCGGCCCCGAAGGGGTGAGGGACGTAGTCCCGAATAATCGCGCTCCCCGGCATGGTCCGCAGGACCATTGGAGCGACGAGCATAGTTTTGGAGAGATGGCCGAGTGGCTGAAGGCGCTCCCCTGCTAAGGGAGTATGGGGTTTATAGCTCCATCGAGGGTTCGAATCCCTCTCTCTCCGCCATATTCAGTGGCGTGGATGCCTCTGGTTTGATTGACAGAACTGTCAAAAACAAACAAAATCCGCGCCTCACAATTTAGCGCCCGTAGCTCAGCTGGATAGAGTACCTGGCT
>CAVWYD010000026.1:0-58634 GCA_963759055.1 uncultured Gammaproteobacteria bacterium | reverse complement strand
CCCCAGGATCCCGGCCAGGCCGCCGCCTTTCAGGCGCGACAGACGTCGACGCACCGCATTGATCTGCGCGATCGGCAGGCCGTTTGCCAACAGCCAGTCGTTGGCGCGGGCCAGTCCCTCGAGGCTCACGCCGGGCCTGAGCACCTCGACCAACGCCGAGGCGCCGCCGGAGATCAGCACCAGCACCGGCAGATCCGCCGGCAGATCCGCAACAAAATCGAGCAAAGCCTGGCCGGCCGCCAGGCTGGTCTCGTCGGGCAGCGGGTGGGCACCCTCACAGATCCGGATGCGGTCCAGGTCCAGTGCCCGGATGTCTGCATGGCCCGGTTTGGTCACCACAAGACCTCGCAACAGCCGCTTTCCGAGGACCTGCTGCGCACCCAGGGCCATGGCCCCCGCTGCCTTGCCCAGAGCGATCAGCCCCACCGGGCCAGCCGCAGGATTCGCCCGCAACCAGTCCGCGGTCACGCGCTCACCGTCCACGGCGCGCACCGCCACCGAATAGGCGGCCAGCAGGGCCTGCCTGTGGTGATGTACCTCGTTCGATGTCATCTGGCCTCCGCTGCATCATAAGCAGCCACTTATGTTAGAATCCGCCGGATATAAGGCGGTGTCACAAAACTTGCCCGGGGTGCCTCCGGTGCACCCCAAGAGGTTACTGAGTTGGAAAGCATCAACCTTCGGCGGCATTACAGTCGTAACACCCTGTTCCGCATGATCGTGCTCGCCGCACTTGCGGCCGGCATCGGGATCTGGAAATACGACCTGATCAATGCCGTCTACTTCAAAGACCAGCTCACCGCGACGGGCCTGGTCATCAACGGGGCCATCCTGGTCCTGTTCATCATGGGCCTGTTGCGGACCGTTGGCATCCTGCTCAGCTACATGCGCGAGGAAGCCGCGCTGGCGCGCTTCGTGCGCAATGTCGAAAAGCGTCAGGATGGCGATCCGATCAAGGGCGTCAGCACCAGTAGTATCATAGCCCGCCGTTACGCCACCCTGCGACGCCTGCACGAGGCACGCACGCCAATCAACCAGAATGCGCTCGCCGCGACCCTGGTCGCGAGCGAGAGCACACGCAACGGCCTGCCGCGGTTCATCAACAACATCCTGATACTGTCCGGTGTGTTCGGTACCATCGTCTCGCTGTCCATAGCCCTGATCGGCGCATCGGACGTGCTCGAAAACGCCGTCAGCGCCACGGGCATGGGGATGGTGATCCATGGCATGTCGACCGCCCTGTCCACGACGATCACGGCCATTATCTGTTACGTTTTCTTCGGCTATTTCTTCCAGCGCCTGACCGATGCCCAGACCAACCTGATCAGCGGTATCGAACAGGTGACAACCACCTACCTGATGCCCAAGTTCCAGGTCCAGACCGACAACGTCCTGTATGAATTCACCGGTCTGATCCGTTCCCTGCAGGGCCTGGTCGACCAGTTGCAGAAATCGCAGCTGGGCTTCGAGGCCACCCAGGACCAACTGGCCGACACGCTCGAGATGTACCGTGACAAAGTCGATGGCATCGATGATCGCCTGGACAGCATGGTCCATCTGCTGCGCGTCGGCTTCCGCCTGCGGGACGACGAATGAACCAGGGCGGCTTCACGGATCTGCGCCTGAACGGGGGCGGCAGCGACGAGGTCCAGGAGGGTTTCTGGCCTTCGTTCACAGACATCATGACCGTGGTGGTGATGATCTTCCTGATCTCGATGGTGGTGCTGCTGGTGCGAAACATGGAGTTGGTGAACCAGCTGCGCGCCACCATGGAGGCCGAACGCATCGCCGCGGAACTGGCACGCGCTACCGGTGAAGAAAAGGACAGCATCTCCAGCGCCCTGCACCGTGCCGAAGAACGTGTCCAGCAGATGCAGCTCGAAATGATGCGCCTGCGGGAGAAGGGGCTCCGCAGCGAGACGCTGATCGCAGAGCAGTTGCGCGCCATCTCGGGGCTCAGCAATGAGCGCGACGATCTGGCCCAGCAGGCGGCGCAGCTGGCCCTGCTGAGGCAGCGTCTGGAAGCCGATGTCGCCAGGCGCCAGGCGCAGATCGATTCGGCCATGAAGGAACTCGATGACAAGCAGATCCGGCTCAATGCCGCGGAGCGCAGCATAACGACGCTGGAAGAGACGACGGAAAAGCTCCGCTCACGTGTGGCAGAGAGACAGGAGCAGGCGGATCGGCTGCAGCGCACGGTTGCCGAGCAGCGCGAGAGCCTCGAGCAGGCGAGACTCGATGAGCAGGAGGTCGAACAGCGCTATCTGGTGCTCGCCTCCGACTTCGATAATCTCAAGGTCAAGTATGACAAGCTGGTGCGCCCGGCACGCAGCTCCTCGGGCCGGCACCTGATCGAAGTACGCTACTGGAAAGAAGGCGGCCAGTACCTGATATCGTGGCGCGAAGGCGGAGAAGGCGCCTACCAGCAGATCAAGCGCTCGCAACTCGACAAGGTCCTGCAGCGTCTGTCGAAAGAGAAGAAGAACGGGCTCTATGTGAAGGTCATTTTCTCCGAGAACAGCGGTCTGTCATACAACGAGGCCTGGGAGTTCACCAGTCACCTGCACGGCAACTACGATTACTACTTCAAGGAAGAAGAGCAGGAAAAGAAAAAACCCTAGCGGATTTCTGTGCAGAGGTGGATGTGGACCTCATCCCGGTCAACCTGATCACCGGTTTTCTCGGCGTCGGCAAGACCACCGCGGTCCGCCATCTGCTCGCCACGCATCCGACCGATGAAAAATGGGCCGTGCTGGTAAACGAGTTCGGTGAAGTGGGTGTGGACGGCGCCCTGCTCGCGGAACAGGGCGTGGTGGTACAGGAAGTCGCCGGTGGCTGCCTATGCTGTGTCGCCGCGCCGGCCTTCACCACCGGCCTGAACCGGGTCATCCGGCAACATCGCCCGGATCGCATCCTGATCGAACCCAGTGGCCTCGGCCATCCCGCACAGGTCCTCGACACGCTTTCCGGGCCTTTGTACGCGGGGACGCTCGAGGTGCGCGCCACGGTCTGCCTGATGGACGCGCGTCACCTGTCCTCGCCACGCCACCGCGAGCATCAGAACTTTCAGGATCAGATCCACCTGTCCGACGTCCTGGTCGCCAACAAGGCTGATCTCTATACCGCGGACGACTCCCAGGCCTTCGAGAACTTTTGCCGCCGAACTCAACCGGCAAAACACAAGATCGGCTGTGTCGAACAGGGCATGATCGATACCGCCTGGCTCGACCTGGGCCGCAGCGAAGGGCGCCAGGCCGCCTTTCCCGAGGCCCACGCCTTTCTGCGTCGAAACCGGGATTCACGATGAATCCGGATTGGCCGGCAAGGACAATGACTGGCTTCTCATCGAGGGCGGCGGCGACGGCTACCGACGTGCCGGCTGGATCATTCGTCAGGATTCGCCATGGTCTGCACAGATGCTCGAATCCTTCATCGGTGGATTGAGCGTGGAACGCAAGAAAGGGTTTTTTCTCACCGAGAGTGGCTGGTTGGCGGTCAATCAAACCGACTGGTCTCCTATCGCAGCCCCCGAAGACGGCCTCTCCCGCCTTGAACTGATCGACCCAAACCCTTTGGATACCGCCACGATCGACAGCAACCTTAAACAACTGATTGGCCAGATGTCGCCAGGCTGAAAGAGTCAGTCCCTGCCGGCCATGCATTCGTAAAGATACCCGGGGGTACTATTATCTTCTGAACGAGAGCGGCCGAAATACTTCATCCAAGAGCCACTGCCAAGATTGCGATAGTATTGAAGCCCTGGAAGAAGGTCAGATGACGGGCGCTGGCGAATGCGAAAAGCCCTCGAAGCGAAACGAACAGCTTCGCGCATGGAAACTGCAAGCAGGCGGACGACGCAGATGGCCCTGGCGCCCTTACCCCAAACAGAAAAAAACTGCCGATCGATATGAAACTCCTGGCGCTAATACCCGCCCGCGGTGGCTCCAAGGGCGTCCCGCGCAAGAATATCCGCGATCTGCTCGGCAGGCCGTTGCTTGCATGGAGTATCGAGGCTGCGAACCAGGCCGCCGGCGTGGACCGAATCGTGGTAAGTACCGAGGACGAGGAAATCGCTGACGTGGCCAGGGCATGGGGGGCGGATGTGCCCTTTCTCCGACCCTCCGAGCTGGCACAAGATGACACGCCTGGCATGCAACCGGTACTACATGCGCTATCAGAACTTCCTGAGTACGACTGGGTGCTCCTGTTGCAGCCCACCTCGCCGCTACGCACGGCAGATGACATCGAAGGGATAATCCGGTTCTGTCTGGAACACGACGCTCCGGCAGCGGTATCTGTCTGTGAAGTGTCAAAACATCCTCACTGGATGTACCGGTGCGGCGCTGACCATCGATTGATTTCTTTTACCGATGCGCCGCTTGTCAGCCGTCGTCAGGACCTGCCGCCGGTTTATGCGCTCAACGGCGCAATGTATCTTGCCCGCTGCGACTGGCTGCTCCAACAGCGCCAGTTCATCGCTGAGGAGACCCTCGGCTACGAGATGCCTGCACACCGGTCCGCTGATATCGATTCGGCTATCGATTGGGAATGGGTGGAATTCTTAATGAGGAAAACATTCAGTGAGTAGAGTTCTCGTCACAGGCGCCGATGGCTTCATCGGCTCGCATCTCACCGAGGCACTCGTTCGCGCCGGACACGATGTCAAGGCCTTCGTGCTGTATAACTCCTTCAACTCCTGGGGATGGCTCGACCATTGCCTGCCCGAGGTCAAAGGTAAGTTTGAGGTATTTGCCGGTGACATTCGCGACCCGCACGGGGTGCGCGAGGCCATGAAGAGCTGCGATGCGGTGTTGCATCTGGCCGCACTCATCGCAATCCCCTACTCCTATCATTCGCCGGACACTTACGTGGACACCAATGTCAAAGGCACGCTCAATGTGTTGCAGGCGGCACGCGAACTGGGTGTGCAGCGTGTGATACACACATCCACCAGCGAGGTGTATGGCACCGCGCGTTTTGTACCCATCAATGAAGATCACCCACTGCAAGGCCAGTCGCCCTATTCGGCTACCAAGATCGCGGCGGATCAGTTGGCCTACTCCTTCCATGCGTCTTTCGGTTTGCCGGTCGTCATTGCCCGGCCCTTCAACACCTATGGTCCGCGCCAGTCCGCCCGCGCCGTGATCCCGACCATCATTACCCAGATAGCCAATGGCGAACGTCAGATCAAGCTGGGCGCGGTATCGCCAACACGTGATTTCAACTTCGTACGAGACACGGTCGCCGGCTTCATCGCCGCGTTGGGTTCAAACCAGGGGCTGGGCGAAGTTGTCAACTTCGGGAGTAATTTTGAAATTAGCATCGGTGATACGGCGCGGTTGATTGCTGAAGCCATGAACACGGAGATCGAGATCATTACCGACGAATCCCGCCTGCGGCCTGAAAACTCTGAAGTTGAACGCCTGTGGGCCGACAATTCAAAAGCAGAGCGTCTCTTCGACTGGCAACCGAGCTACGGCGGACGTGAGGGTTTCAAACGCGGCCTGGCCGAAACCGCTGAATGGTTTTCAGAGCCCGCGAACCTGCGCAGCTACAAGGCGGACATCTACAATCTTTGAACACCTTGACTTCCCCCAAACACCTCGCTGGACAGGTAGTCGACGCCATACGAACGGTTGCCGGCGACGGGCCCGTGGCCCTGCATGAACCCAGATTTGCAGGCAATGAATGGGCGTACCTCAAGGAGTGCCTTGACTCTACCTTTGTGTCGTCGGTGGGCCATTACGTCGACCGTTTCGAATCCGAGCTCGCTGCATACACGGGTGCCCGGCATGCAGTGGCAGTGGTGAACGGGACTGCAGCCCTGCATGTGGCCCTGCAACTTGCCGGAATCAGGCCAAACGACGAGGTGCTCATCCCCGCGCTGACATTTGTCGCCACAGCCAACGCGGTCGCCTACTGCGGTGCAACACCTCATTTTGTGGACAGTGCGGAGAATACGCTGGGAATGGATCCGGGCGAACTGCGCGAATACCTGCGGCGCACAACGGAATTCCACAACGAGCAATGTCTGAACCGTGAAACCGGGCGCGTTGTCCGGGCGCTGGTTCCCATGCACACCTTTGGCCACCCGGCAGATATCGAAGGACTCCTCGCCGTTGCGCACGATTTCAAACTCGCACTGGTAGAAGACGCCGCCGAGTCGCTCGGCAGCACCTATCACGGACAGCATACCGGCACATTCGGGCTGCTGGGTACGCTCAGTTTCAATGGAAACAAAACCATCACCACAGGCGGCGGCGGGGCTATTCTGACCAACGATGCGGAGCTGGCGAGGCATGCCAGGCATCTCACCACCACAGCGAAGGTTCCCCATCGGTGGGAGTACATGCACGACGAGGTCGGATACAACTATCGCCTGCCAAACATAAATGCTGCGCTCGGCTGTGCCCAGCTGGAGCAACTGCCGGCTTACCTGCTGGCCAAGCGCCGCCTGTTCGAGCGCTACCGGGTTGCGTTCAAAGAAGTGCCGCTTGCCACGATCTTCTCCGAGCCGGAAGGCTGCCAGAGCAACTATTGGCTGCAGACGCTTGTGCTGGATGAATCGGTGTCCGATCAGCGGGATGCCGTCTTGTCAGCCACCAATGAAAACGGGACTCATGACACGCCCTGTCTGGACGCTCATGCACAAGCTGCCCCCCTACCGTGAATGCCCGAGAATGCCGCTTGCAGCAGCTGAATCATTAGAGCGCCGTTTGATCAACCTACCGAGCAGCGCGCACCTGGCAATGGAGGGCGCAGAGTGAGTAAACCGTCCATTCTGTTGATCGGGGCAGGTGGGCACGCCCAGTCTTGTATCGATGTCATCGAACAGGAAGGCAAGTTTCAAATAGCGGGGCTCGTGGGCTTGCCCCAGGAAGTGGGCTCGAATACATTCGGCTATCCTGTGCTGGGCACAGATTCAGATCTGCCGAATTTGCGAAAGGAGATTCAGTACGCTTTGGTTACCGTTGGGCAGATCAAGACAGCCAAAGCCACGAATGACTCTTTTTCAGCGCGCTGAACAGATTGGCTTTGTTATGCCGACCATTGTTTCACCGAAGGCCTATGTGTCACCACACGCTATCCTGGGAGCAGGAACGATCGTTATGCACGGCGCGATTATCAACGCGGGCGCGGTCATCGGTAGCAACTGCATACTCAACAGTCGGACTCTTGTAGAACATGGCGCTGCGATAGACGACCACTGTCACATTGCAACAGCGGCGATTGTCAATGGGGATGCAAAAATTGGCGCCGGAACTTTTATCGGGAGTGGCGCGGGCGTGCGTGAGTCGATTGAAATCGGAGAGAATTGTCTGATCGGTATGGGTCAGATGGTTTTGGCTGACTGCCCGGACGGGTACCGCATGCCCGCAGGCAAGGAGAAGAATTGAAGACTCTTATTATTGCCGAAGCCGGAGTGAACCATAACGGCGACCCTGCGCTGGCGCGTCAGTTGATCGAAGTGGCCGCCGCAGCCGGTGCCGATCTCGTCAAGTTTCAGACCTTCAGCGCCGACAGGCTGGTATCTGCGCAGGCGCCCAAAGCCGAATACCAGACCCGCACTACCGACACGGGTGAATCACAGCATGCCATGCTTCGTCGCCTGGAGCTGGACCGCGGCATGCATGAAAACCTGATCCAGCACTGCAGGGAAAATGGGATCGCTTTCTTCTCCACCGGCTTCGATATCGAAAGCGTCGACATGTTGCTGGAGCTGGGCCTGGATCGTTTGAAAATTCCTTCCGGTGAGATTACCAATCTGCCCTATCTTCGCCATGTAGGTCGCCAGGGCAGGCCTGTCATTCTTTCCACGGGCATGGCCTGTATGGACGAGATCGAAGCAGCAATCGATGCGCTTGAGCGATCCGGTACGCCTCGCGAACGCATCACGGTCTTGCATTGCAATACCGAATATCCGACCCCGATGGCAGATGTGAATCTGCGGGCCATGCTTACCATCCGTGATGCTTTCAAGGTCGAGGTGGGTTATTCCGATCACACCTCGGGCATCGAGGTCGCGATCGCGGCGGTCGCCTTGGGTGCCACGGTGATTGAAAAGCACTTCACCCTTGATCGCGATCTACCCGGGCCTGATCACAAAGCCAGCCTCGAACCGGATGAGCTCAAGGCAATGGTCACAGCGATCCGCAACATCGAGCTGGCTCTGGGCGACGGCGTCAAAAAGCCCAGTCCGAGTGAGGCCAAGAACATCCCCATCGCACGCAGGTCCATCGTCGCGGCACGTGCCATACCCTGCGGCGAGGTTTTCACCGAGTCGAGTCTTGCGGTCAAGCGGCCGGGCGACGGCATCTCGGCCATGCGCTGGGACGAGGTTCTCGGCCGCCGCGCACGCCGTGACTTTGCGCCCGACGAGTTGATCGAACTATGAGTCGTAAAGTCTGCGTTGTGACCGGAACCCGCGCGGAATACGGACTATTGCGGCCCGTCATGGAACGCATACGCGCAACCGAAGGACTGGAACTGCAGCTTGTTGCAACCGGCGCGCACCTGTCGCCTGAATTCGGCAATACCTTCCGTGATATCGAAAGCGACGGTTTTTCTATCGACAAAAAAGTGGAGATGCTGGTCAGTTCGGACACCCCGGCGGGAATCGCCAAGTCCATGGGGCTCGGCCTGATCGGTTTCGGCGAAACGCTGCAGCAGCTTCGACCGGACCTGGTTTTGGTGTTGGGTGACCGTTACGAAATCTTCGTAGCAGTCGCGGCTGCGCTGGTAGCCCGAATCCCTGTCGCACACCTGCACGGCGGCGAAACGACTGAAGGCGCCTTCGACGAAGCTCTGCGGCATGCCATTACAAAAATGTCCCATCTGCATTTCGTGGCCGCAGCCGCATACCGTGACAGGGTGATTCAGCTGGGTGAGCAGCCGGCGCACGTATACCTGGTCGGTGGATTGGGGATCGACAACATCAATCAGATGAAGCTTCTTGAGCGCACCGAGCTCGAGGCATCGTTGGGTTTCAAGTTTGGCCCGCGGAACCTGCTGGTGACCTTTCACCCGGTCACCCTCGAAGCATCGACCTCGGTCGGACAGATGTCGGAACTGCTTGCCGCGTTGGACGAACTGGAAGATACGCACCTGATTTTCACCATGCCCAACGCCGACACGGACGGGCGCGCACTGTTCGAAATGATCCGGCAGTTTGTAGCAACGCGCACCACGGCATGCGCGTTTACCTCACTGGGTCAACTGCGTTATCTCTCTTGTATCAGACAGGTGGATGCGGTTGTCGGCAATTCGTCCAGCGGTCTTGCCGAAGTGCCGAGCTTCCATAAAGCCACAGTAAACATAGGCGATCGCCAGCGCGGTCGGCTCAAAGCCGAAAGCGTGATCGATTGCGCGCCGGAGCGCGCCGCCATTACGGCTGCACTGCAAAAAATCTACACAGCAGAATTTCAGGCCATGCTGCCTGCTGTCAAGAACCCCTATGGTGAAGGTGGTGCTTCAGAAAAAATCGTGCAGGACTTGCGCGACGTACCGCTGGATGGGCTTCTAAAGAAATCCTTTTACGACATCAATCCCGTTGACGGGCAACAGACAAACTGTAAGTAAGCCATGAAAGATCCTTTATCACCGAAGCCAACAGATGCCTGGCGCAAGGCGTTACTGCCTGGAAATGCCACCTTGCAGGAGGCCATCAGGAATCTGGATGACTCGGCAATGCAGATTGCCCTGGTGGTATCGGAGACGGATGTGCTGTTGGGCACGATCACCGACGGTGATATTCGGCGGGGCCTGCTGCGCGGCCTCAGCCTTACGAGCTCTATCGATTCAGTCGTGCACGCCGATCCCATGGTTGTGCCACCTGAATTCAGCCGCGACATGGTGCTGCAGCTGATGCGCTCCAACAAAGTCCTTCAGTTGCCCGTGGTGAACGAGGACCGTCAAGTCGTGGGGCTCCATGTGTTGGACCGGCTGATGGAGCCGAAAAAGCGCCCCAACCTCATGGTGATCATGGCCGGCGGCAAAGGCACACGCTTGCGTCCCCACACCGAGGAATGCCCGAAGCCCCTGCTGCCTGTGGCCGGAAAACCAATGCTGGAGCACATTATCCAGCGCGCGAAATCGGAGGGTTTCGAGCATTTCGTGCTATCGGTCAATTATTTGGGGCACATGATAGAAGAGCACTTCGGTGATGGTAGCCGATGGCAGGTGCAGATCAGCTACCTGCGCGAGGATAGCCGCTGGGCACCGCCGGTGCCCTCAGCCTGTTGGACAAGCGGCCCGAGTGGCCGTTTCTGGTATCCAACGGCGATGTGCTTAGCGACATCCACTATGGCGACCTGCTCGACTTTCATGGCCGACAAGGCGCGGCGGCAACCATGGCGGTGCGCCTGCACGAATGGCAGCACCCGTTCGGCGTCGTCAATACCGATGGCATCGAAATTGCCGGGTTCGAGGAAAAGCCGATAACGCTCAGTCATGTGAACGCCGGCATCTATGTCTTGGAGCCCAGCGCCCTGGATTGCCTGACTCCCGGCGAGCATTGTGACATGCCCATGCTCTTCGCCCGTCTCCAGGGAGAAGGGGGTCGCACTATCGTGTATCCAATGCACGAACCCTGGCTGGACGTTGGAAGGCCCGAAGACCTGCTCAGGGCACAGAGAAGAATCCGGTACTGATTGACGCCAAGGGAACAAATCCACAGCGCAAAAACAGAAAGGCCGCTGCATTTATCGCAGCGGCCTTTTTTTCAGCGCCCTTTTCAGGCGACTGATCGAATCAGGAAGTAGACTTGATCTTTTCCTTGATGCGGGCCGCCCTGCCGGTCAGGCCACGCAGGTAGTAAAGCTTGGCCTGGCGGACGTCACCGCGACGCTTGACCTGTGACTTCGGCAACACTGGGGCTGTAGGACTGGAACACACGCTCCACACCCTCGCCATGCGAGATCTTGCGTACCGTGAACGAGGAATTGAGGCCGCGGTTGCGCTTGGCGATACATACGCCCTCGAACGCCTGCAGACGCTCACGTTGACCTTCGACCACTTTCACCTGGACCACCACGGTATCGCCAGGACTGAAATCCGGCAGGGTTTTGCCCATTTGTTCTGCTTCGAGTTCCTGGATGATATTGCTCATCGCCGCTGCTCCTGTACCTCAGGTGCCCCCATGGGCACGGATAAATTCGTCAAGTAAAACCTGTTCTTCGCTGCTCAGCCGGCGCCCCTCCAGGAGATCCGGTCTGCGCAACCATGTCCGTCCCAGGGCCTGTTGCAGCCGCCAGCGACGTATCAACTCGTGGTTGCCGGATGTCAACACCTCCGGCACCGCGCTCCCCTCGATCTCCTCGGGTCGCGTGTAATGCGGACAATCCAGCAGACCATCCACATACGAATCCTGTTCGGCCGAATCCGCATGCCCCAGAACCCCGGGCAGCAGGCGGATCACCGCATCCATCAGCACCATCGCGGGCAACTCGCCCCCCGACAGCACGTAATCTCCTATCGACCATTCTTCGTCGACGAAGGCATCGATCAGTCGTTCATCGACACCTTCGTAACGGCCGGCCAACAACACCAGCCCGGGCTCAGCGGCCATCTCGCGCACCGCTGCCTGATCCAGACTGCGGCCCTGCGGACTCAGGTACAGCACCCGGCTCTCCGGCACCGCGGCCCTGGCGGCCTGGATCGCCTGGCGCAGCGGCTCGACCATCATGACCATCCCCGGGCCACCGCCATAGGGTCGATCATCCACCGTCCGGTGCGCATCGTCCGCATAATCACGCGGATTCCAAAGCTGCAAGGTCACCTGGCCACGTTCTATGGCGCGCCCCGTGACACCCTGTCGCATGGCAGCGAACATCTCCGGGAACAGGCTGATAACGTCGAAACGCATGACCTGTGCCCTAAAACTCCGGGTCCCAGTCGACCCGCATCACGCCGGCCTCGAGATCCACTTCGCGAACCACCTGTTCCCAGATATAGGGAACCAGCCGTTCCTTGTCACCCTGCACCACGATCACGTCGTTGGAGCCGGTTTCGAACAATTGCTCAATCCGGCCCAGTTCGACGCCGTCAACCGTCTCCACCCTCAGCCCGACCAGGTCAGCCCAGTAATACTCGCCAGGCACCGTCGTGTCCGGCAGCGCCGAGCGCGGGATGCTGATCAGCGCCCCGACCAGTTCCTCGGCCGCGTCGCGATCATTGCAGCCTTCCAGCTTCGCCACCACGGCCTTGCCCTGGCGGCGTCCCGATTTCACCTTCCACGACTCCCGCCTGCCCTCGCGGACGAGATGCCAGGGAGAGTAATCAACGATGTTTTCGCGCGGGCTGGTGTCCGAATGCACGCGGACCCAGCCCTGGACACCATGTACCCCGGAAATGCGACCGAGGGTGACGAAACGCTGCTCGTCACCCTCGGCTGTTGTCCCGGATTCCGTACTGACCTCTTCGCTCACGGGACAACTCCCCGGCGCATCAGTACGGACAGACTATCCGACAGATCAGGCCTGCGCGGTCTTGCGATAATTGTCGACCAGCTTTCGCGCACGGTCGCTCAACTGGGCGCCGACGGAGACCCAATGGTCAACCCGGTCCAGATCGATGCGCAGACCCTCTTGACCCTCTACCGCGATCGGATTGAAGAAACCCAGTCGCTCGATGTAACGGCCTCCGCGCGCACGGCGCGAATCAGCAGCAACGAGGTGGTAGAAAGGACGCTTTTTAGCACCCGATCTTGCAAGACGAATCGATACCATTTTCTGTTAGCCTTAGTCTAAATTCTGTTTTACCCGGGCGCAGCGGCCCGAGAGAACGCGGTATTTTACGCAAAATTTGTGTTTTGTGAAGTAAAAATCAGGGGTTGGGCAGGATAAATCATGGCCGTCGACGGCAGCAAGCGGGATAAGCCGGTGATCCATCGGGGTGCCGATCACAGCGCGCCCTACCCCGTGAGCCGTCTGGCGCCCGGCTTCGGGCTGGTCGATCTTGCCCGCGAAATCGAACAGGCGGATCAGATGGTCTCCGCCCGCCTGGGCTCCCAGCTGCAGGTGATTGCCGAGCAGGTCAAGGCCCTGCAGGCCCAGGCACACAAGATTCTGGCCCAGGCAGATGAGGATCAGCGACTCCATCGCGCCCGTTGCGCGTTCCGCCGCATCCCCGGCCAAACTTACCATCTATACGAAGAAACAGATGGCAGCCTGGCCTTCTCGATGCTGTCGCCCGAGGATTGGGGCGGCCAGCCGCCGAAACCCTTCCGCGGCTCTTATCGGCTCGAGAATGATATGAGCTGGACACCGGCCGAAGCCATCGACCAGCCGGATGAGAGCGCTCAACTGGTTGGCCGGCTGGTGGGCAGCTGAAACACCATTGCAGGGCAGGCTGTGCCTGCCGAAAATGCCGGCGCGCTCAGTCAGACCCGGCCGAACCATAGACCAGATGGATCTCGATACGGCGATTACGCCGGTGTGCGGCCGAACTGCTTCCCTGGTCTCGCAGATGCGTGTCAGCCAGCCCGACGGCCGACAGACGGTCTTCCGGCAGGCCCCGGGCAACCAGAAACCGCAGCATGCTGACCGAACGTGCCGCGGACAGTTCCCAATTGCTCTCAAATTTCTTGTTGGTACGCAGCGGCCGCTTGTCGCTGTGGCCCTCGATGCGCAGCCGCCAGGGAAATTCCTCCGGCAGCTGCGAAACCAGCTGTCTCAAGACCTCCGCCAGAGGCGTCAAGCGGTCCTGACCCTCGGCGCCGATCTCACCCTTGCCGAATACAAACACCGGATCGTTGGCGATCACCAGGCGGTCCGGCAGCACCTCGTA
The DNA here is from genome assembly GCA_963759055.1 of uncultured Gammaproteobacteria bacterium. Lineage (GTDB taxonomy): Bacteria > Pseudomonadota > Gammaproteobacteria > Chromatiales > Chromatiaceae > Thiosocius. The sequence continues at coordinate 44,849 of CAVWYD010000026.1, read as the reverse complement.
CAGGGCCGAGACCGGCAGCTGCCGTCGCAGGGCGCGATAGAATTCCCTCCGTTGACGCTCCTGCTCGCCAGGGTCCCCTGCACGCTGGGCACGCAGTTCGGCCTGCAGACGCTCGATCTCGCGGGTCTGTTCGGCATTGCGCCGCTCAGCCCTGATCAGCGCTTCGTTCAGATCCTGCAGGCTGTCCTGGATCGATGCCGCATGGCGCCGCATTGCCTCCAGCTGGGTGTTGCTCTGCTCGATCAGGGCCTCACAGCGATCGGCCGCCGGTGAAACACCGACGAGCCCCACACAGGCAAACAGGCACAGCAACCACCGACACATCCGGAAACTCATGCTCAGAACGGGAACCCGCCACCCGGCGGCATGCCGCCACCCGGAAAACCACCCGGCATCTTGCCCTTCATGCCGCGCATCATCTTGGCCATGCCCCCACCTTTCATCTTTTTCATCACCTTCTGCATCTGCGTAAACTGCTTCATCAGTTTGTTCACATCCTGAACCTGAGTGCCCGATCCCGCCGCAATCCGCTTCTTGCGCGCACCCTTGATCACCGCCGGAAAGGCGCGCTCCTGGGGTGTCATCGAGTTGACGATCGCGATCAGCTTCCTGATCTCCTTGTCACCGACCTGCGATTTGACCGCGTCCGGGACCTGCCCCATGCCGGGCAGCTTGTCGATCAGACCGGCCATGCCCCCCATATTGGCCATCTGTTCCATCTGTTCCTTGAAGTCGGCCAGGGTGAAACCCTCACCCTTGTGGATCTTCTTGGCCAGTTTCGCGGCCTTTTCCTGATCGACTTTACTGGTGACCTCCTCGACCAGCGACAGTACGTCGCCCATACCGAGGATACGTGAGGCCACGCGGTCAGGATGGAACGGTTCCAGGGCGCTGGTCTTTTCGCCGACACCGAGAAATTTGATCGGCTTGCCGGTGATCTGCCGGATAGAAAGCGCGGCACCGCCACGTGCGTCGCCGTCTGTCTTGGTAAGAATCACCCCGGTCAGAGGAAGGGCGTCGTTGAACGCCTTGGCCGTATTGGCCGCATCCTGGCCGGTCATCGCATCGACCACGAACAGGGTCTCGACCGGGTTCAACTCCGCATGCATTGCCTGGATCTCGGCCATCATTTCGGCGTCTATATGCAGCCGACCGGCGGTATCGACGATCAGCACGTCGACATAGGCCCGGCGGGCGGCCGCGATGGCCGAACGCGCTATCGCCAGCGGCTTCTGATCGGGACTTGACGGAAAAAACTCCGCCTCGACCTCTGTCGCAAGCGTCTTGAGCTGCTCGATGGCGGCAGGCCGATATACATCGGCACTGACCACCATGACCTTTTTCTTTTCACGTTCCTTGAGCAGACGTGAGAGCTTGGCGACGCTCGTGGTCTTGCCCGAACCCTGCAGACCCGCCATCAGAATCACGGCCGGCGGCTGGGCGGTGAGGTTGAGCTGTTCGTTCGCCTCACCCATCACGCGGACCAGTTCGTCATTGACGATCTTCACCAGCACCTGGCCCGGCGTCAGGCTGCGCAACACGTCTTCACCGAGGGCCCTGACGCGCACCTTCTCGACGAATTCCTTGACCACCGGGAGCGCAACATCGGCCTCCAGCAGGGCCATGCGGACCTCGCGCAGAGTGTCCTTGATATTGTCTTCGCTTATCCGGCCCTGGCCGCGAACTTTTTGTAATACACCGCCGAGGCGGTCGGAGAGACTGGTAAACATGGTTTCGGTCTGTGGCGGGTCCGTGGACCCATCAATTGCGCCATTATACGGATGCAGGCACCGAAACGTTATGCCATGATTTGTGCCTCCATGAACATGACTCTGATCGCAATTCCAGCCGCCTTCCTGTACTTCGCCGGCGGCCTCAGCACTGGCATTCGGCTGTTCAGCCCGGAGGGCGGCCGGCACCCTGCCCGCAGCCTCGGTATCGGGCTTGGTTTTGGCGCCCTGCTGCTGCACGGCGTGATGCTTTACTTCGAGCTGTTCACCGCCGATGGGCTGAACCTGAGTTTCTTCAACGCCGTGTCACTGGCGGCCTGGACAGTCGCCGGACTGCTGCTTGTTTCGGCACTGAGCAAGCCGGTTGAGAACCTGGCCATCCTCGCGCTGCCGGTGGCAGCCATCACCGTGCTGCTCGATCTGCGCTTTCCCGGCAGTCATCTCCTCGGCCCGAACGCCGGCTGGGCGCTGCGCGTGCACGTTCTGACCTCGATGCTGGCGTACAGCCTGCTGACCCTGGCCAGCGTGCAGGCCATTCTGCTGGCCGTGCAGGACAACCACCTGCGAAGCCACCATCCGGGCGGGTTCATCCGTGCCCTGCCGCCGCTGCAGACCATGGAATCGCTGCTGTTTGAAATGATCAGCCTGGGCTTCGTGCTGCTCAGTGTCGCCCTGGCCACCGGGTTCATTTACCTCGAGGACATGTTTGCGCAGCACCTGGTGCACAAAACAGTGCTTTCGATCGTCGCCTGGATCGCGTTTGCCGTACTTCTGTGGGGACGTTACCGCTTCGGCTGGCGCGGACGCACCGCAATCCGCTGGACCCTGGTCGGCTTTGCGGTGTTGATGCTGGCCTACTTCGGCAGCAAGGCGGTTATCGAGCTGATCCTGCAGCGTTAGCCGCCGGGAGGAAACGGGAACGCAGAGTTCGCAAAGAGATACTCAGCCATTCTCTGCCTGCAGGACAACCACCTGCGAAGCCACCATCCGGGCGGGTTCATCCGTGCCCTGCCGCCGCTGCAGACCATGGAATCGCTGCTGTTTGAAATGATAAGCCTGGGCTTCGTGCTGCTCAGTGTCGCCCTGGCCACCGGGTTCATTTACCTCGAGGACATGTTTGCGCAGCACCTGGTGCACAAAACAGTGCTTTCGATCGTCGCCTGGATCGCGTTTGCCGTACTTCTGTGGGGACGTTACCGCTTCGGCTGGCGCGGACGCACCGCAATCCGCTGGACCCTGGTCGGCTTCGCGGTTTTGATGCTGGCCTACTTCGGCAGCAAGGCAGTTATCGAGCTGGTGCTGCAGCGTTAGCCGCCGGGAGGAAACGGGAACGCAGAGTTCGCAAAGTAATTAGGTCGGGCTGTGCCCGACAGGCGGCAGGCGCAGCCTGCCCTACGCGGCAGTGCCGAGATCTGGCATCGAGTAACCGACGCAGAGAACTCAGAGCCTCAAAGGACACAGAGTTTTCTGGGTATGCTCTCTCAACTTCATCGCAACCTGAGTGGCTTTGGTTACTGAGTCACGAGAAACCTTTGCGTTCTCTGCGCCTCTGCGGCCTCTGCGTTCGTTACTCAGAATTGCAAAAAGGAACGCGTTGCTCAGCCGCGGGCGGACTGATAGGCGCTGGCGGCCTTGCGTCCCTTGCTGGTCTGGCCCAGCTCTTCGGCGACGCGATCGCGGGCCTCGATACTCCGGGCCATCAAACGCTTGTCCAGATCGAGGATTGCGCGCACACGCTCTGCGACCAGTTCATCGGCCGGTGCATGCGTGGCAAAGGCCTGCTCAAGCAGGGTCCTGCGCTCGGGTTCCAGCTCGATCACCGCATCCCACTCGCCGGCGTCACCCAGGCTGGCCATGCGCCGGCTCATGTCCAGCGCATCATCCAACAGTTGGTGGCGCGACGCGATCATGGCTCAGACCGCCTCTTTTCCGGCAACGAATTTGGTCCCATTACCATTGCGCACCTCGTCGGGCATCGCGTCCCAGGCACCCTTGATTTCAAGCATCAGATCGATCACTTCGCTCAAGGCCCCTGCGTCGTTCTGGGCCGAGGCATCTATCAGGCGACGGACCATGTAGTCGTAAAGATCATCCAGATTGACTGCAATCGCGCCGCCGGCTTCCATATCGAGGCTGGTACGCAGGCCATTGATGATCGACATGGCCCAGGTTATCTGACGGCTCTTCCCTTCGAGATCATTGCGTTCGATACAGCCCTTTGCAGTGGCCACCTTGTCCAGCGCGCCCTCCATCAACATCTGCACCAGCCGATGCGGGTTGGCGTAGGCCGCCTCGGATTCCGTGGCAACCTTGCCGTACTGAGCTGCACCTGAACGTTTTTTTCCGTAGGTCATTTATTCGTTTTCCAGCTTGATCTCCGAACAACCTAGCTAACGGCACATCGCGGTAGAAATTGAGGGAATTGGAGTCACCAATCGGGTCCCGACAGGGGGCCTCAAAGGGTGAAGTTCTGCAACAGGAAGGTGCTGGTACTCTGCAGGCTGCCAACCAGGGTATCCAGCGCAGAGTATTCCTTACGCAGCGCAATCTCGCGCAGATCCAGGCGGCGCTCCAGCTCGGCCTGATCATCCTCCAGCCGGCGCACGCGGGTGTTCAGGCCATCAACGCGGCTGTCGAGCAGGCCGTCCTCGTCGAGCATGCTCTTGGCCAGGGCCTCGAAACGGAAGGCGAAACCCTGGTCGTCATTCGCGAACACCTGCGCCACACTGGAAAAATCGGCATCCAGCGCCTCGGTAAAGTCACTGCTGTTGAACACCAGCTGGCCGGTATCCCGGTCGGTCTTGATACCCAGCTGAGACAGCGCGCTGTAGCTGCCGCTCAGTCCGGTCGGCTGGGTGTTCAGGATACCGCGCATCCGGCGCACCACGCTCTGCAAGGTCGAATCACCGCTAAGCTCGCCCTCACGCAGCGTATCTACGGTCGAAAACACATTGTTGTAGGCATCGACCAGGGCCTTGGCCGACTCCTCGATGGCGGCATTATCGCGGGTAACGTTGAGTAGCGCTGCGCCCTCGCCTTTGAGTTCGATCGATAGACCGTCGACGACCGTAGTTATATCGTTTCTGGCCGAGGTCAGTGCAAAACCGTCGATGCTGTAGCTTGCATCGAGCTCGGCGAGGTCTACCAGCCTGTTGCCCAGGCTGTCCTGGTTCGTGGTTACGAAACCAAAGGCCGCCGCGTTCACCCCACCGGCAAAGGAGAGTTCCACGCGGTCTTCATATCCGGATTCCTCGGCTGTAAGGATCAGCCTCTGATTGACCACATCGTCGGTGGCGCCCGTATTCAGAATGGTCGCGGTCACGCCCGGATTATCCGCGGCCGAATTGATCGCATCGCGTATTTCACTCAGCGACTGGGCGCTCGACAGATCGACGGATAGGGATTCAGTGCCCACGGTGAGGGTCAGCGCGTCGCTGGCGCCGCCGCCGAAGGTTGTCGTTTCGGCAAATTCTTCCGACCCCAGCTTGTGGTTCTGGGCCAGGCGGGTCACGTCGAGATTGTAGATGCCGCCGGCTGCACTGCCGTCGGCGCTGGCCGTCATCACGGCCTCATCAGACGATTCAGACTGGAAGACACGAAAGGCGTCGAGCGTGCTCAGATCCTTCATCGCGTCCTGAAACGCCGAGATGGCACTCTTGAGGGTGCCGTAGGACGAAATCTGTGCCCGCGTGTCCGATTCCCGCCGCTGCAGCGCGACCAAAGGCTGGCGCTCCAGAGTCATCAATTGCGACACAATGGACTCGATATCCAGCCCCGACCCAATGCCGGACGCAGTGATCGCCATGTCAATTTCTCCTTCGAACCCGTCTGTTCAGTCGCCCGTAAACCTAGGCGGAGTCTTCAAAAAACACTCCTGCCGCCTCCTCGAGACGTTTCCGCAGATTCATCAGTTCCTCACTGGGGATCTGCCGAACCACCTCGTCAGTCTGCCGGTCGACAACCTTGATGACGGTGCTGCCACTGTCTTTGTCGACCGAGAACTGCAGTTCACGCTGCAAATCGCGTACCAGGTTATTCAGATCGGTAACAACCTCGTCCAGAGGTTCCTGCTCTTTTGCCGCCTCCGCGGCTCGCCTGGCGGGATCGGTATCTTGCGCTGCCTGGACATCCTTTTCCGCTCGCCCTATGGGCGCAGTGGGATGAGTCTGCACCACCGAGGGCTGGACTGCTTTGATCATCCCGACGTCATTGGTCATTTCGGTGCCCCTTTGTCAGCCGGGGGACCCATCGATCCGACTTATCGGTTCGGGTCGGTCTCCCGGACCCGCGAGGGGGAACCCCCCGCGGTCCGACTCATGTGACGGTCTGGCGATTTATGGTCGCGGTTCCGCCACTCAAGCTTTTTCGTCCTCAGGACGGCAACCTCGAATCACGAGGTTCCGTGCCTTATTACAGCAGCGACAGGACGTTCTGCGGCAGCGCGTTGGCCTGGGCCAACATCGCGGTAGCTGCCTGCTGCAGAATCTGCGAGCGGGTCAGGTTGGCGGTCTCCGCAGCAAAATCAGTATCCTGGATACGGCTGCGTGCCGCGCTCTGGTTCTCGATGATGTTGGCGTTGTTTCGGACCGTGGACTCGAGGCGGTTCTGCTTGGCACCGAAATCCGCGCGCTTCTGAGAGATGTTGTCGATCGCGTCGTCCAGCAGCGCGATCAGCGAGGCCACCCTGGCCGCCGGAGCCGATCGACAGGTCGCCGACAATCGATGCGAGGCCGCCGGCCGAGAGGTCTTTGGCGCCAATATCCACCGTGGACACCGCGATCTGATAGTCGGCACCGGCCTTGAAGCCGACCTGCATGTTGATCGATTTGTCTGTCGCCAAGCAGGTTCACGCCGTTGAACTCGGTCGAATCGAAAACCCGGGCGATCTCTGCCTTGAGCTCCTTGTACTCGTTCGTACAGCGAGTTCTTGTCGTGCGTCGCTGACCGTACCGTTCGACCGACTGCACCGTGAGTTCACGCATCCGCTGCAGCATGTTGCCGACTTCGTCCAGCGCGCCTTCAGCAGTCTGCAGCATCGAGATCCCGTCGTTGGCGTTGCGGTTGGCCTGCTGCAGGCCGCGGATCTGCGCGGTGAAACGCTCTGCGATGGCCAGACCGGCCGCATCGTCCTTGGCGCTGTTGATGCGCAGACCGGATGACAGGCGCTGCAGTGAGGTGGCCATGGTCGACTGCGTGTTCATCAGTGAACGCTGCGAGTTCAGGGACATGACATTTGTGTTGATTACCGACATTTTGATTCTCCAAATAACCGGTCAGCGATCTAGGACTGACCGGGGAGTTGCTATTTGGCGGATATACGAAATGTCGTATTTACCGCCTCCAGTTGGCTTTGTTTCCAAAGCCTGGATTGCTGAGAAACTCACCAATCCGAATCTTCGAGGCGGTAACAGGTTCAGTAGGAGGGGCTTTCGCCGCTATATCAGCTCGACGTGGCACGCTGGCCGGGTCGAATCCCACGGATCGCGGGACTCTGAAGTTGCCGCTTGGGGCGGCCGTGCAATTCTGCGCATCGAGCGCGGGAACTGCCAACTTCTTTGCGATTGATCGGCGCTTGAAGCTGCCGGGAAGAATCGCCATGTGTCGAGGGGATATGCTGAACCTTAATGTCTGCATTTACCGCCTTCGCTGAGTAGAGCGGCGACGCATCAGGATTCTTTAATACCTAGAATCTCCAATTTCACTTTATTTCATCGCGCCGAATCACAGCACCGGAAAACGTCTTGGCAGACGGTGCCTCCGTGCGTTGGCATCGAACCTGCATACATCGTTGCAACGGGGACCAGGCGTCAAATTTCTGCTGTATCGCAGAATGACCGACCCATTGGTCCTTTAAAAGGGCGTACCAGCCAGATCGAAATATCGGAGGAACGAACAATGTCGTCAGCCCAGCCCATTATCGAGGACGGAGATAACCGCATGGAGATCAACACCCACTTTGGCAAACAGGAGGTCGACCCGGCATCCGTCATCCATTTCCCACAGGGACTGGCCGGCTTCGAACACCTGCATGACTACAAACTGTTCCACGAAGAAGGCAAAACGTCCGTGTTTTACCTGCAGTCGCTCGAGGACCCTGATGTACAGCTCCCGGTCGTCAATCCTGACAGTTATCAGGTCAACTACGAATGCGTGCTCAGCGACGAGGAAGCGGAGACCCTGCAGTTGGAAGACCCGGCTGACGTCGCAGTGCTGGTGACCGTGGCCCGCGCTGGCGAGAAGGATGGCGGAATCCACGCGAACTTCATGGGCCCCATCATGCTCAACACCAACAAGCGCATCGGCCTGCAGAAGCAGCTGAATCAGTTCAGCGGCAACGTGGTCATTCGCGCCGAATGAGATTGCCGGTCGGGCAATAGCCGGCCGGTCTTTACCCCGCACAGGCGGCAAACCATTGCCGCTGAACCAGATACCGACAGGATCTCCGCAGTTCTCCGAGCCTTAACCCCTTCCGCCTAACGGCGGCAAGGGGTTTTTTATTGCCGATCACAACGTCTTGGCTCCCTCAAGAAGCAATTATTCAAACTTGGCACCAAGTTTGCTGTGGATTAAACGTGACGCAACCGCCCGGTGATTTGAGACCGATGCGGGCTGCTTAAAAACTGGAAAAACACGAGGCCCTGAAAATGCCACAAGTAATCAATACCAATATGATGTCGCTGAACAGCCAGCGCGCACTCAACCTTTCACAGGAGAGCATGCGGACCTCGCTGGCGCGGCTGTCGTCCGGTCTGCGCATCAACGGCGCCAAAGACGATGCGGCCGGTCTCGCCATCTCCGAGCGGCTGGGTGCGCAGATCCGCGGCCTCGAACAGGCCAACCGCAACGGACTGGACGGCATCTCGCTGATGCAGACCGCGGAGGGTGCGCTGGACGAGGTCGGCAATATGCTGCAACGGATGCGCGAACTCGCCGTGCAGTCCGCCAACGGCACGGTGAGTGCGCCGGACAAGCGCTCACTGAACGACGAGTACCTGGAACTGCGCGCCGAGATGGACCGGATCTTCAAGTCGGTCGAGTTCAACGGCGTCAACCTGCTGGGCACGAACGACTCGCTGACCCTGCAGATCGGATGGAAGGCAGGTACCGCCGGTTCGTACCAGATCAAGGTATCGACCTTCAACATGGCCACTAGAGGCTTGGCCAGACGGCGGAATATCGTTCATTGTCGCCGACCGGAGTGAAGGCATCCCTGCAGATCTCGAACACCAGCAATGCGCTGTTGATGCTGAGCAAGCTGGACGCCGCCATCGACAACATCACGCAAAAGCGCGCGGACTTCGGCGCCAAGCAGAACCGTATCGAGGCAACCCTGCGCAATAACGCCAACATCATCGAGAATCAAAGTGCTGCACGCAGTCGGATCCGCGACACGGACTTCGCCCGCGAGACGGCCAACCTGACGCGCAGCCAGATCCTGCAGCAGGCGGGAACGGCCATGCTGGCACAGGCCAACCAGTTGCCGCAGAACGTGCTGCAGCTGCTGAGCTAGACTTGGGGCGTCACGATCCAGGCTTGAAATGAACAAGCTCCAGTTCTTCGTAAACGGCTTTGGTGACCGCTATCTGCATGACGTGAATCGCGGGGTGTTCAACCGCCTTGGTGCAGATGCCGCGTTCGAGCAGCATTTCGGCAAAAAGCTGTTCGCCAAGGACACCCTGCACATCGTGATCGGCACCGATTCCGGCGCGCTGTTACGTCACGTTCAACGCAGGGGTGTGCCGGAGGGTTCACGCTACCTGTTTCTCGAACTGGATGAGCTGCTGCCGGTCATCCGCGCCGAACTGGCCGACGAGGAATCCGACGAGAATATCCATCTCGGCGGACAGAATGAACTCGCGGATTCACTCGAAGATATACGGTTCCCGGACTACGCCAACATCGGCGCTATCCAGCTGCACGAGTCCATCGGCGCAATCGACGGCTATGTGTTCGACTACCGGCATGCGACGAGCGAAATCAAACAGCAGCTGGACAGCCTCCTGTGGGCCTACAATGCGCAGCTCAGCAACCCGACCTTCATCCGCAGCCAGCTGAAAAATCTGATCGAAGAACATGTACCGGCGGACACACTGCGCGACACCATGGCCGGCGGCACCGCCGTATTGCTCGGTGGCGGGCCCTCGCTCGACGACATACTGCCCTGGGTCCGACAGCATCAGGACGATATTGTGATTTTCGCCGTGTCACGCATCTGCCGGCGCCTGCGCGATGCGGGTGTGGCACCGCATATCGTGGTCTCGATCGACCCCACCGAACTCAGTTTCGACATCAGCAAGGAGTTGCTGCTGCTCGACCCCCGCGTGATTTTTGCACATGCGAACCATGTCTATTTCCCGCTACTAGCGCAATGGCGCGGCCGCAGCGTCTACATGGATCGGTTGTATCCCTGGGAAACCAAGGCCAAGGTGAACAATATCTGTGCAATCGGGCCGACCGTGACCAACACCGCATTTGGTCTCGCCGGCGCCATGGGTTTCACCCGGATCGTTTTCGGTGGCATCGACCTGTGCCATAGCGCCGAGGGTTTCTCACACGCCAAAGGCAGCAACGAGTATGACGCCGGCCCGCGCCTGGGCGGTGCAGGCATGCGCGTGAAGACCAACGGCGGCGCAAGCGCGGAAACGACACCGGACTTCTTCAATGCCATCAAGTCATTTGGTGCACAGGCCACTGCCGCCAGGCAGGCGGGCATAAGGGCGATTAACACGGCCTCCGGATCGGCCGTCATCGAAGGCGTGGAATATCTCCCACTCGACGACATCGATATCGAACCGGCGGCTGGCGACCCGTTTGAGTTGCTGCATGCACAACTGCCACTGGATTCCACGGCATTACGCGTCCGCAACCTGTCCGCGATGCAGAAGGAACTTTCGCGATGCAACGGTCGTTTGCGCAAAGTCGTCGAACTCGCCGACGAGGCATTGAACTGCAACGACGGCCTGTTCGGTCGCAACGGAAAGGTCGCGGATTTCAAGTTCAAGAAACGCATGGACAAGGTCGAGCGCCAGCTCGACAGCAAACTGAAAGACGTTTCGACGATCGTCAAGATGTTCAGCGCGCGGGCTTTTCTACACATGCCGCCTTCGGACCGCGAATGGACGGACGAAGAGATTGAACAGGCCGGCAAAACCTACTACACCGCTTATCGGGACAATGCCCGTGACGTGTTGAAACTCGTCGAAGAGGCGCAGCAGCGCATGCGAACTGCGCTGCTGGAGGAAGATGCGGCACCGGACTTCGTGCAGCTATTGGCACAATGGGAGAAAGACGGCATACCCGGTCGGGCACAGGCGTGGCGCTACCGTCATTCCGAGACAGCCGCACTGATGCCCGAAGAAATTCGCACCCGATTCGCGCAAATGGACCGTGCATTCGAGCAGATCATTGCGGCTCGCGAGACATCACATCTGGAAAAGGTGCGCGCCGAGGCAAAGCTCGGTCCGGTCAGGAGCAAACTGCAGCTCCTGTTCAAAGAGCAGAATTCCGACGAGCTGGCCAACACCCTGGAGCAGTTGCTCCGTCAGGAGGGCAGCGAAGCCAGACAACTGGAACAGCTCGCACGCGGCTATCTTACCGAACTCCGTGGAGACCCCGCGGCCGCCTTCGACCAATACGCGAACCTGATCGAGCTGGTGCAGAAGGATTTGAACGACGGTGCGTCGGAGGATCCGAATCCGCGTCTGGAGGACGGACTGCGACGCATGGTGGTCATCGCGATGGCGGAGGAATGGTTCGAGCAGGCATTGCTGATACTCGAGACCCTGGCGGGATTGGCGCCAACCTACGAACCACAGTATGCCGAGCTGCTTCGCCTGTCGGGCAAACCCGAGGCAGCAGCGGACGTCTACACCAACTACCTGAGCAAGGCACCACAGGACTCTGCCGTGATGTTACGTTTGGGCAAGCTTTACCAGAGTATGGGGGTCACGGATGCGGCCAAGACCGCATTCAACTATGTGCTGCAAAATGAGCCCGAGAACAGAACGGCACAAGCACTCCTGCAACAAGTCGAGACAGCCGCCTGACGATACGAAACCGCTGGTCACGGTCCGGACCGGCTTTATCGCCTCTCGCCTGAGCGAGGCATCCTGCCCGGTCGCCGCAACCGGCCCTCGAACAATTGATCTTTCGTGCCAAGCCGAGTAACAAAGGCACCTCTCCAATTCATACCCAAACCGGTTTTACCCCGTACCCGAAAGATCGGAGGCTTGGGCTGAAAAAATCCGGGACGCCGTGCGCAGCATGCTCAAAGCGCTTTACGCAGCCGCCTCCATGGTAGACTCGCCGGGCGACTGCGGTACGAGCTGGGTTGGAACAACCGAAAAAACCAGCTCGCCCGGTTATCACCGCTATTGCAGTGACATTAAGGCGATGGGGAAGATTTAGGAATTAGTCGATTTGGCCGATAGGTCAATAACAGCACCTCCCCAAGGGAATAACAAATACTGGATCGTCATGCCGATGCACCAACTTTTCCGACTATTTCTGTTCTTGAGCCTGTTGGCTCCCCTGGCAAGTCAGGCCGTCACACTCGGCGAAGCTCGGGTCAAGTCCTATCTGAACCAGCCCCTGAACGTGGAAATCGACCTGATCGGACTCGCTGCCGGTCAACACGAGGACCTGCGACTGCGCATTGCGAACGACCGGCATTTCGAACGGCTCGGCATCAGCAACACGCAGTTTCTCAATGCACTGACCTTCGATGTCGCGCAATCGGATGGGCGCTGGATCGTGCGGGCACGCAGTACACGACCGGTGACCGAGCCTTTCCTGGACTTTCCGCTGCAGATGACCTGGCCTGGTGGCCAGTTGATCAAACAGTACACGCTGCTGCTCGATCCCCCACGCCATATTGTGCCGGCGCGCGCTGCACGGACCAGCCGCGCGACGCGCGCGAGCAAACCGGCGGCCTCCAGGATCTCGGCGGACACTGGCAGTTACGGGCCGGTCAGGTCGGGCGAAACCCTCTGGCCGATTGCCAAGAAGCTCAAACCCAGCGGGATCACGACACGTCAGATGGCCATGGCACTGCTGCGGGCCAACCCGCAGGCGTTTATCGACGGCAATGTAAACAAGCTGCGTGCCGGCGCGACCCTTACGATCCCGCAACGCGCTTTCATCGAACAGCTCGACGCTGCCACCGCGCGCGCCCAGTTCAGCGCCCAGACCCGCGCATGGCAGGCACCCGTCGCCACCTCTCCGAGGCCCGTGGAGGCACCCATAACGAGGACGCCTGTCCTGCAGCCAAAAACCGAGACCGCGGCCAAGCAAGAGGAAAAGGCGCCCGCAAGCAAGCCGGAAGAAGAGGCGCCGGGCAGCGAGGCACAGCTTCGTATCGTGACCGCCGAAAAGAAAATGCCGGACGCCCCCGCCGGCAGTCAGCAGGATCTGCAAAAGCAGCTTCTGGTGACCATGGAGGAAATCGAGAGCAACCGGATCACCACCGAAGGTATCGAGTCACGCCTGGCCCGCATGGAGGCAGAGATTACGCGCATGCAGAAGCTGGTCGAGCTGAAAGATGCCCAGATCGCGGCACTGCAATCGGATGCGGCCGCACGCGAGGCTATTCAGGCGGCTGCCCAGACGGCCGAGCCGCCCGCGCCCCCCGCGGTTTCCTCAGGCGTGAAAACGGCCGCCAGGACGCCTGCCGACAAAGCGACGGCACCGATCTCTATCGAGCAGACCGAACCACTACCCACGGATACCACCCCGAAAGCGGCGCGCCCCTGGTACGAAGAATATCTCTGGGCGATCTGGCTGATACTTGGCCTCTTGGGCCTGGTGGCCCTGCTCATGTTGATACGCCGACCGCGGGCAGTCGCCGAAGATGCGTCCATTGCGGAATTGCCCAACGTGGGTGCCGGTGGCGCTGCAGCCGCGCTTGCGCCGGGGCAGGAACCGCCAGGCGCAAGCCTACGCGAAGCCGAAGAGGACTTCCGCCGACTGGCCGAACAAGAGTTGACGGAAAGTGCCGCAGAGATCGAAGAGGAACTGCCCGGACTGGAGGTCTCGACGACGGCCAGGCGTGCCGACGACGAAATCGACGACGGGGTCAGCGATTCTCTTTTGAATGAGCTGATGGACAACGCAGACAAGCCGCAGGCCGACAGGACCGTCAAGGAGTCTGATTTCAGCGAGGATGATATCGCCTCCTGGGTAGCCGAGCTGGGAACCGAAGCCGAACATGTCGATGGACAGAGCGCCAATGACGAGCAGCTTTCGCTGGATGACGACATACCGAGCATCCTGACCGAACTCGACGACCAGTTGTCCGGCGAAAGGCCCTCCGACAGCCCGACACCGGCCCCCATTCGGCTCGAACCGGTCAGCCATGCGGAGGAGGACGACACCTTCAGCATGAGCCTGGATCTCGCACGGGCCTACCTGGAGATCGGCGACCAGGACGGCGCGCGGGACATGCTCAAACAGGCGCTTGCCGGCGCGCGCGATCCCGATCATAGGCGTCAGATCGAGGAACTGCTGGCCCAGATCGACTGAATCCGCGACAGTTATGGACCCGGTGCCAGCCCGGCGGTGTCGGATTTAAGCGATAATCCTGACAAGGCCTCCGGGAAAGCACCGTGATTCGTCGAGCGAAACCTGTCACCCCTGATGCAAAAGTAACAAACCTGGCGCTGAAAGCCTGGCATCGCGGTCTTATGAGCCGCCGCCGGTTTCTGATCGCGGCGGCCGGTGGCTCCGTTGCCCTGCTGTTTGCACAAAAGGTCGTCGCGAACGCGGACTCTGATGAACCCGGCGATCCCTGGCCCACACTCGAGGCCACACTCGAACACATGCTCCCCAGCGAACCGGAAAGCCCCGGCGCCGCAGAGATCCACGCACTCGATTACCTTCGCTTCGTGGTGGCCGATCCCCGAATCGACGCCGAGGAACGCGACTTTATCCTGCAGGGCAGTCGCTGGCTCGACGATCTTGCGCGCCAAAGGACGAACAAACCCTTCATCGAACTCGGCCTCGATGACAAGGAAACGCTACTTCGACAGATCACGCGCTCGGCCGCCGGTGAAAACTGGGTTTCGACACTGCTGAGCTACCTGCTTGAGGCCCTGCTGACAGCCCCGGCCTACGGCGGCAACACCGACGGAATCGGCTGGCGCTGGCTCGAATACGTACCGGGCTTTCCGCTCCCGGGGCCGGGCACGCGGTATGCGGAGCTGCCACTTTGAGTTCTGACTTCGATGTCTGCGTCATTGGCAGCGGTGCGGGTGGTGGCCCGATCGCCTACACCCTGGCCAAGGCCGGGTTCTCGGTAATCGTGCTGGAAAAAGGGCCCTGGCTGAAGGAGCCACACTTCACCAAGGATGAGCTGGCCTGCTGCCGGCGCAATGTATACACCCCTCGACTGGACGATGAACAGCATGTCATCGAGGAAAAAGGCAAGGCCGATGAATGGCAGGCAACCGCGACCGGGCAATCCGGCTGGAACTTCTGGAACGGCAATTGCGTAGGCGGCTCGAGCAATTTCATGAGCGGCTACTTTCACCGCCTCAAGCCCGTCGACTTCAAATTGAAAAGTACCTTTGGGCCCATCGAAGGTGCCAATGTTGTCGACTGGCCGATCGACTATGCGGACCTCGAACCCTACTACGACCGCGTGGAGCGTCTGGTCGGAGTCTCCGGAGAGGCCAAGGCACACGCCAATGCCGAACCGCGATCAAGCAGTGACTTTCCCTACCCGCCCACCGTGGAACACCCGATCTCGCGGCGCATCGACGCAGCTGCAGAATCGCTGGGCTACCATGCCCTGCGGGTGCCACGCGCGATCCTCTCCAAACCCGCGATGAACCGACGATCCTGCGAATACTCCGGATTCTGCGGCAGCTTCGGCTGCTCGAGTGGCGCCAAAGGAAGTTCGCGTGCCGCTTTGCTTGACCACGCGGTCGCCAGCGGACGCTGTGAGATCCGACCGCATGCCAAGGTGTTCAGGATCAGCACGGACAGCAAGGGCCGAATCAGCTCGGTCGATTATTTTTCGCAGGACAAGGGCGTGCAACGCGTCGACGCCAGGGTCTATGTGGTCGCCTGCCAGGCGATCGAGACCAGCCGCCTGCTGCTGGCCTCGGTGGGCCCACGTTTTCCGGACGGCCTGGCCAACAACCATGCCCAGGTTGGCCGCAATCTCCTTTTCTCCGCCGGTGGCGCCGGCAGTGGAGATATGGATTTTGCCGATCAGGACGAAGCCGGGGTTGCGGACCTGCGTCGTGTGGGCCCTTTCGTCAATCGCGCACTGGATGACTGGTATACCCTCAGCGACCCTGAACTCGGCCGCGTCAAAGGCGGCATCATCGAGTTTCTCTGGGACCACCCCAATGCCGTGGTGCGCGCGGAGAACGCCAAATGGCGAAACGGCGAACTGGTCTGGGGCAAGCCACTCAAGCGCCGGCTGGAAACCTGGTTTCGGACCGACCGCACGCTGAACTTCGAGGTTTTCAACGACTGGCTGCCAAACGACGACTGCTTCGTCACGCTCGACCGACAGGTTCGCGACCGCTGGGACAGCCCGGTTGCCAAGGTACGCGTCGGTGCACATCCGCACGACCAGCGGGTCGGTCACCTGCTGGCAGACAAGGGTGAACGGCTGTTGAAGAAACTGGGGGCAAAGCGTGTTTCGTCGTCGGTGGGGCCGGCCCCGCCGCCGAACCTGCAGGCCGGCGGTTGCCGTTTCGGCGGCCAGGCGGAGCATTCGGTACTGGATGCCGACTGCCGGACCCACGAGGTGGAAAACCTGTTCGTCAGCGACGGCAGTTTCATGCCCACGGGCGGCAGTGTGCCCTACACCTTTACCATCTACGCCAACAGCTTCCGCGTGGCAGACCGCATCATCGCGCAGCTCGGCGGGCGGCGGAGCCCGACGGCCTGAACATCATCGGCCTCAAAACTCAAAACAAAGAGTCCAGATCCACCACCGGGCTCAGCCCACCCACTTTCGCCCTCGCCTCGGCCCACAGGGCCTCATAGGCCACCCCGGCCGAAGAACGCGGCACATAGTCAGTGACCGGCCGACGTTCGATCCCCATGCGCTCAACCTCGGTCGCATAGGGGATCACGGTCTGCAAGACGGTGCAGCGCGGGTCACTGGGACCGGCGATCACATCCTGGTGCAGGCGTTTGCGCCGATCGACCATGGAGTAGAAGGCATAAACCGGCGTCTTCAATTTGTGGCCTTCCATGAAGTCCAGCAACTGCTGCATGGTGCGCAACGACAGGGTCGTCGGGATGGTCGGCAGCAACAGGGCATCGGCAGCGCGAAAGATGTTTTCTGACACCAGCGAGATGCTGGGAGGACAATCCAGCACCACGAGGTCGTATTTCTCCGACAACGGGCGCAGCAGCCTCAGCAAGCGCATCGTCGGCTTCTTATTCTCCCCCAGCACCAGATCCATGTTGCGGTAAGAAAAGTCCGCCGGCAGCAGATCGAGGTTCGGATAGTCCGACCCCTTGACGACATCATCCAGCCCGCCTTTTCCGCGCAACAGCTTGTTGCTGCGCTTTACCTTCGGCTTGACCCTCAGGTAGAAGGTGGCAGCAGCCTGAGGATCGAGGTCCCATATCAGGGTGCGCAACCCGCTCTTGGCCGCAAGGTGCGCAATATTCACCGCAGTCGCAGTCTTACCGACGCCGCCCTTGATGTTGTAGACACCGATTATCTTCATCTCTGCACTTCGCCCCAGGCCTTGAACAGATGCGTATAGCGTGCGCGATTGGCGGCAGAGTCGAAAGCATCGAAGCAGTCTGCAAAACGGTCATGCGCCGCCTGCTGATGACGTAACAGATCGGCGACCAGGGCGCCGATTGCCATGACCGTCGGCATGCTGTGAGGGTCCTGTGGATCGAAATCCTTGGCAAAACTGCGAAGCTTGTCGGCCTGCACCTCGAGATCCTGGAATTCACCCAGGTTATCCAGCAGCACCTTGAGCGCACGGATCAGCTCCTTCAGCTCCTTGCGCGGGTAGATGCTCTGGAAGAACTCGATCAGATAGCGCAGCTTTTTGCAGTCTTTGCGCAGTTCGTGCATTTCCTCGGCCGGTCCATCCGCCGTGACCGCCCTGCCGGCCTTCAAGACCTTTTTGTACATACGCCAGATGCGATTGGATGCAACCTGCCCGATCGGCAGTTCAGCAAGCGGGGCAGGCTCGCCGGGCAGTGTGTCCGGATCCAGCACCTTGTGCCAGTCTTCGACCAGCCTGCGCATCTCGGCCGAACCCATCTTGCGTTTCAAGCTTGCCTGTTCCTTGCCGTGCGCAATAAGCAGGTGCTCTTCGAGTCCGTCCAGATCACCGGCCATCGAGCTCGGCAGGCTCGAACGGTAACGCGGCAGTTCCAGGAGAAACACATCCAGATCGCGTACCGGGCCCGTGATCTGTCCAAGCCAGGCGAAACGCTGCTTGAAATCGACTACCACGTCTTCGGGGAGAACCTGCTTCACCTGCGACAGCGCTGATCGCGTGCGTCGTGTTGCAACCCGCAGATCATGCAGGAACTCGGAATCCAGATCGGCACGGGTACCGGGGATATTTCGTTCCAGGGTATTCAGCAAGCTGCGCAACACCTTGCGGGTGGCATCGACGGCAGTCTGATCGGGCCTGAGCGACACATCGAGCTTGGACGAATAATCGCCGGGCTCGCGTCCCACCGCAGTCACCACCTCGTCGAACAGACATTCAGGCGCCTCCGGCCACTCCATCTCGCCTGCCAGGAAGTCCCTGAAATCACTCAGGTCACGCTGGTAACCCTTGACCGGCAACAGCCGCAGTCGCGGCCAGAGTGCGCGGGGCTCATCGACACCCTCCGCGTCACAACGCATGGCCAGGAATTGCAGTCGCACCACCGTCTTTGCATCTTCATTCAGAAGTGCCAGGTCAGTGGCTTGACCGGTGACGGTAGCGACAGGCAGCAAGACCCTCATGGCCAGCCGTTTTTCGACCTCGGTCTTGAGCCGGCTTTCGGGCAGGTCGGCCGGCCAGGCCGGCTCGGCATCGAATGCAACCGCATCCAGCGGATCACCAGCTTCGGCACTTTTCAGCCGCAAGGACGCGCCCCGGGGCGAGCGCAACTGCAGCAGACGCAGGCCTGCTGCATGCAGGCGCCAGTCGAAGCTGTCGAAAAATCTGAGTGTGAAATCGGCGGACTCGCCGATCTGGCAACGGGTTTCGCCGCCCAGCCGCTTTACCAGGCGCTCAATGCCCATGTTGTGCGGCAGAAGATATCCGCTATTTTTTGAATCGTTCATCAGGACGCGCGTCTAGCAGGGGCATCTCGACAGCCAGAGTGATCGAAAGATGCTGGTTAGGTTCAAATTTCCGCGCATAGCCTACATGAGTCGGCCGCCGGAGCGATACTGCGGACGGCTCGGCGGACACCACCCGACGCCGAAACGCATTAGATTTTGATGAAATTATGATGTAAATTTTAAGGTTGGTTTGATTGCTCCTGTCGAGGCAGTATCCGGCAGCAGGCAGACGCGGCCTCGGTCTCGAGCCCTGGCGAAAAACCCGCGCTGGCGGGACTGAATCGAATTCGACCTTACAGGTAAGGAGAGAAAGATGTTCAAACCCATGCTGATTGGCAGTGCCCTGGTCGGCGCACTGACCGCCCCTGCAGTACTGGCCGAGCAGGCCCCCGCAACCCAGGTACAAACACCAGATCCGGCCCAGGCAGCAACTGCCGCTGCGCCACAGCTGCCGGCATGGGTTAAGGAGCGCCACGCCGAACTCGGTATGCCGCCGGGTGGGCAACCTTATGGAATGACGGCTGTACCCGCGGAACCGCCCCGGATCCCCGAATGGGTGAAAGAGCGTCACTCGCAGGCGCCCCGGCGCCGGCTGCACCCCAGCCGCCAGCAATGCCGCAGACGGCCGACCGGCCGGCCTCGCCTGCAAGCGGGCCAGCTGCCACCTCCCCCTCCGGAAATTCCGGCCTGGGTAAAAGAACACCGCGCACGGATGTCGACGCCAGACGCGCCGCAGGCACCGAAGCCACCGCAGGTGACGGAAAAGCCTGCAGTGCCCGAGATGCCGGCGGCACCTGCCGAGGTACCGGCATGGGTGCAGCAACATCGGGCGCAAATGGGCGAAACTCCTTTCGCGGGCGACATGCGCCCAATGCCCGAGATGCCTGCTACGCATGAGCCACCGGCCTGGGTGAGCGAACAACGCGGCCAGATGGCAGCGCCTGTGGCACCGCAGCGTCCGGAGATGCCTCCGATGCGTGAAGTGCCCTCCGCACCCGAACCACCGGCCTGGTTGAGTGAACAACGCGGCCAGGTGGCTGCGCCCGTGGCACCGCAACGTCCCGAGATGCCTCCGATGCGTGAAGTGCCCTCCGCACCCGAACCGCCGGCCTGGGTGAGCGAAAAACGTGGCCGGATGGCAGCGCCTATGGCACCGCAGCGTCCCCAGATGCCCCGGATGCGTCGAGGTACCGGCAGCAGCGCCCGAAGCTCGCCCCGCTGCACCACAGCGCCCGGAAATGCCGGCCGCGCCGGAGTTTTCAGACATGCCTGCGCAGCCGGTTCCACAACGGATGCATCCGGGCGCAATCCCGCCACCTGCCTATCGGCCCTGGGGCGGCGTTCCCTACGGCGGCTGGAATCGCCCCTGTAACGGCGGCTGGAACAACGGCTGGGCACCCTGGGGCGGTAACGGTTGGGGTAACAATGGCTGGGGCAACAACAGTTGGATGCCCTGGGGTGGCAGCGGCTGGGGCAATGACGGCTGGGGCAACAACAGCTGGATGCCCTGGGGTGGCAGTGGCTGGGGCAATGACGGCTGGAACAGCAATTACGGTAGCGGACGGGGCGACGGCTGGGGTGACACCTCGGGCGACGCATCCGGTGATGCCGAGGCCGATCTCGATTTCAACATCGCGATGCGCGCACGCATGAATGCCGATATGCGTGGTGAGGGATACGGCGACGGGTACGGCTACGGGCGTGGTTACGGCAACCAGTACAGTGGCTACGCCCCCTATCCCCCCCCGATGATGCCGATGCCGCCGGTACCGGTTCCCGAAAGTTCGCCGGATGGCGACAGTGGCGGTCTGTAACCAGACCGATGATTGTTAAAGAAAAGGCGCAGTCATAGGCTGCGCCTTTTCCTATTCCTGCGTCTATTTGTGCCGTTCACCCTTCTGCGATGCCTTCCTCGTGCGGGTTGTGCAGCACCTCGTGCAACCTGCTTCCCTCGACTACCGAGTTCAGAATCTCGTGACCTTCGCTCTCTGCCAGTGCGATCTGCGTGTCATAGAAGGCCTCTGTCTGCTGAACCTGTCTCTCAAAATTTGTCATGCGCCTCTCCCGTTGTCCAAGTTGGTACAGGATAAAGTTAGACAATTGGCGCGATCTATATCCGCGGTCTGAGTATTGGATTGTCTTGATTCCTGCCTGGTCACCCGGTCAGCGCAGGAAATTGAACAGGCTCAGGTCCTGGATCTTTATGAAGCTCTGCTGCGAGGCCTGCAGGGCCGCCAGCTGCTGATTGAACCTGCTGATCGCCTCCGCATAATCCAGATCCTCCAGTGAGGAGCGCACCTTCGTCACGGCCAGGTCAAACGCATCGTTGGCCTCCTTCTGGTCATCTATCGCGTTCATGCGTGCACCTACCTTTGCGTGCACGTTGAGCAGGCCGCCAAGCGCGGTGTCGATATCGCTCAGTGCATTGGGGTCGGCGTTTCCCGCCTCGAGATTGGTGGCAAGCTGATAAAGCACCTCCCCGATGTTGGTCATGCCGCCGCCGGACGCAGCGAAATCCATGAAGACACTCCCCGGATCGCCTATCGCCACCTCGCGGTTGTCACCGATCTTGAGCATGCGCTGGCCGGTGTCGCCGTTGTAACTGAAGTTACCCGCCCCGTCATGGTCGAATGGCCGGGTCTGGCTCTGAAAACCTGCAAACACATATTCACCGTTCGCGTCCTGCGTATTGGCCAGCTGCAGGAAATTGTCTATGTGCTGGCGGATCTCGGCAGCGATAGCACCACGGCCCTCGGCACCTGCGGGATCGTTGTTACCCTGCACCGCCAGCTCACGCACGCGCTGCAGCAGGTTTTCCATGCCCAGCAGGACCGCCTCTTCCTGGTTGAGCTTTGCAGTCGCCGCATCGGCGTTGCGCTGATACTGAAGCAGTCGCTGCTGGGACTCCTGCAGGTCCAGTATGCGGACCGCCGAAGCGGGGTCATCCGACGGATTCAGGATACGTTTGCCACTCGCAACCTGCAGTTCGGTCTTGCTCAGCTCGCGCTGCTTCTCGAGCATCGCATCGACGCTCTGCCGGAAGATCTGTGAAGTCGAGATACGCATGTTTAAACCCTCACCCGTTTAACCCCTCACTGCATTCAGCAGCGATTCAAACAGGCTGTTGGCGACATTGATGACCTGGGCGGCAGCCTGGTAGGCCTGCTGAAAGCGCAGCAGGTCCGCGGCCTCCTCGTCCAGATTCACTCCGGAAACCTCGGACTTGGCCGCCTCTGCCTGGGCCAGCAGACTCTCCTGCATATCGGCATTGCTGCCGGCCTGGTAGGTCTTGGTACCCACGTCTGCAATCAGGGCGCCGTAGGTATCCGCAAAACTCGCGGTACCGCCAAACATCAGATTCGCCGTCTGCAGGTCGGCCAGTCGTCTCGCATTGCGGTTGTCACCGACACCGCCGGTGTTGTCGCTCAGACTGAAGGTATCGCCGACCGCCGGCGAGCCGGTCATGGTGAAATCGTAGACACCGAGGTTTGGTATATCGACGCGGTAAGTCTGCCCCGGCACAAAGGCCACACTGGCACCCAGGGCATTGCCGTTTGCATCCACGAACTGGGTACCGGCAGGTCCGGCTGTAAGACCCAGCTGGTTGCCTGCCTGAAAGTCGATGGCAATTCCAGGCGGCGTCGGCAGCTTGGTGTTACCGCTGCGCGTGGTCAAGGCACCGGCACCGATCTCGCCGGTCCCGCTGTTGGCGGCAGCCGCGCTGGTGCTGACCAGCTCTGCCGCAGCGACATCGCGCGCATTGTGACCAGCAGGCCGATCCCGGACGCCCCGTCACGGGTCGGCCGCAGGCGGTATGAATCACCCGCGACAGCAGAATTCACGACGATGCTCATCCCGTCTGCAACGAAGGGACTGGCCGCGGTACCCGCGCCACTCAGGGCCACGCTTGCACCGGTGTCGAGATCCGTCAGCGACCAAGTGGCTCCGTCGAACGCCATCTGATAATCATGGGTGGTCAGGTTGGCGACGTTATCAAAGCCGACACTGATGGTCCCACCGTTGCCTGCTCCGGCCAGAACCTCCGGCGCGGCCATAGAAAAAAAGTCGGAACCCAGATCACCATCCAGGTCCATACCGGTCCGGTGTTCGGCATTGAAAAACGAGGCTACGCCCAGAGCCATCCGACCCAGCGCATTCTGCGATTCGTCCAGCACCTCGTCGCGGAATCTGACCAGACCACCAAGGCTTCCCCCGGTCATCTGCTTGGTCACGTTGACCACCATGCCGCCCGGCTGCTGGATGACCAGTTCCTTGTGATCCGCAGCTTCGGGATTATCGATTACCCCAAGCGTGTTGTATGTGACACCGACCACCAGCGCCTGCCCTGTGCCGACGAACACGTTCATGGTGCCGTCGTCCTGCTCCAGCGTTGAGACATTGGTGTACTGACTGAGCTCATCGATCAGCCGGTCGCGTTCATCCAGAATATCGTTCGGCGCGCCACCGGTAGATCCGCTCAGGGTGCGTACCCGGTTGTTGACATCGGCCAGGGAGCGGGCGAGCGCATTGATCTCGTTGGTCTGACGTCCGAAGTCCTGGTTCAGCTGGTGACGCATATCCTCCAACCAGCCGTCCAGGGACGCAAAACGGTCGTTCAACTGGTTGGCGCGATCGATCATCACGGATCGTGCCGGAATGGAGGTCGGGTCATCCGCCACATCGTTCACGCTGGCAAAAAACTGCTGCAGACTGCTGTCGATGCCCGCGGACGCATCCGCGATCACATTATCGATCTGGTTGGCGCGGTTCCGGTAAACGTTGAATTCTTCATAGGAAGACGTGTAATCACGCACCCTGGTCGACAGGTAGGCATCGTAGCTGCGGGTGATGGATGCAATCTCCACCCCTGAACCGATATAGCCCTGCGGAATCGCCTCTCCTTCACGCGCAGTAAACTGGACCTGTTGCCGGCTGTACCCGGGGGTATTGACGTTGGCAATGTTATGCCCGGTCGTCTCCATCTGACGCTTGAAGGCGTTGAGTGCGCTGATTCCGGTGTTGATTATGCTGGCCATTGTCTTGTCGTCCTGCCATCTGAGGGTCAGATGGTCGTCGCACCCTCCTTGACTGATTGCCTGGCACGCTGCATGGGCTCGCTATCCAGGATGCGTTTGATTTTGTCCGCGTATGCGGGGTCGGTTGCGTAACCTGCGTCCTGCAGGGCAGAAAAATAGGCCTCGGGGTCGGCGGTTTTGTTCAATGCGGCCCGGTAACGGGGATTTTGCTGCACGAAATCGACATAGTCCGAGAAACTCTCTTCGAACGAGCCATAGGCGCGAAAGTTGGCGCGCGTGTTCAGCGCAACACCGTCACGGTACTCGAGCGTGCTGACATGGACCTTTTCACCCTGCCAGCGCGAATCGGCCTTTATGCCGAACAGGTTGTGGCTGCTGTCCCCCTGACGCTGTTGCATGACATGGCGTCCCCAACCGGTTTCCAATGCCGCCTGCGCGAGCAATGCCTCAGGTGCGAGATCGAGCTTGGCCGCCGCCTCTTCGGCCACCGGCCACAGCTGATCGAGGAAAGACTCCGGAGAACCGTCGAACTTCATCATTGCCGCTTTTTCCCGCGGCGCGCCAGACTCCCCTGCGCCGGGCGTAGCCTTGCCAGAGGGACTGACCTGGATAGGCATGCCAATATATTCTTCGGGCGACAGACCACCGTAGGGTGCAGAGATGCCGCTGCCCAGCTGGCGCTTGAGCACATCGGCCAGCCCGATGCCGTGCGTCTGCGCCATGTCCACGGCGATCTGCTTGTCGTACATGTCGCGATAGAACTCGCTTTGTTTACTGTCCATCAGGCCGCCGCCCAGACTGGCGTCACGCATGCTCTTGAGCATCATCTGCAGAAACAATGACTCGAATTGACGCGATACCTGGTCGAGCGCTGCATCCTGGTCCTCGCGGGCACGCGCCTTCAGGGCTGCCAGCCCTGAGAAGTCGGTATAGACCTGTGCCATATCGATATCCATCAGATCACGACGAGGTCGGCCTTGAGCGAGCCCGCCTGCTTCAGGGCCTCGAGGATTGCGATGAGATCGTTGGGGCCTGCACCGACCTGGTTGACCGCACGCACCACGGTATCCAGCGTGACGCCAGGCTTGAACAGGAACATGCGGCGGTCACCCGGCGCCGATACCGAGACATCCGATTGGGCGGTAGTTACCGTGTCGCCACGCGAGAACGGACCGGGTTGTGATACCTGGGTATTCTCGCTGATCGTTACCACCAGGTTGCCATGCGACACCGCGGCCGGACTGACCCGCACGGTGCTGTTGATCACCACGGTGCCGGTGCGTGAATTGACGATTACGCGCGCGACCGCCTCGGCCGGATCGACTTCGAGATTCTCGATCATCGATACGAATCCGACGCGCTGACCGATGTTCTTTGGCGCATTGACCTTTATAGACGTCGCATCGACAGGGAAAGCCGCACCTTCGCCCATCGCCTTGTTGATGGCGTTTGTCATGCGCTGCACCGTGGTGAAGTCGCCCTCCTTCAGGTTCAGGGTCAGCATTGCCTCCTGGCCAAACGGCGAGGCGACGCTGCGTTCCACGGTTGCACCGTTGGGTATACGACCGGAACTCGGTACATTGATGGTCACCTTGGAACCATCTTCACCCCCCGCTGACAGACCGCCGACGATAAGACTGCCCTGTGCCACCGCATAGACCTGGCCATCGATACCCTTCAGGGGCGTCATCAACAGGCTGCCCCCACGCAGACTCTTGGCATCGCCGATCGAAGAGACCGTTATGTCGACCTGCTGACCCGGCTTGGAGAACGGCGGCAGCGTGGCATGCACGGTCACGGCCGCCACATTCTTCGGGTTCAACGTAACATTCGGCGGAACCACGATGCCGAGCTGTGTCAGCATGCTGCGCAGGCTCTGTCGGGTAAAGGGCGACGAATTGACCTTGTCGCCGCTGCCGTCGAGACCCACCACAAGGCCGTAGCCCAACAGCTGGTTGTCACGCACGCCCTGGATAACCGCCAGATCCTTGATTCTCTCCGCGTGCACCGGCAATGCCAGTACCGTCAGGATGCCGGCCAGTGCCAGCGTGATCAGCCTGGAGCAAGTGTTGTGATGATTGCTGTTTTTCATTTTTTTGTACCAGGTCAGAAGGGGAAGACGGCCGAGATGAAGAATCTCGCCAACCAGCCCATCTTGGAGGCGTCGGCAACCTGACCGTCGCCGACATAGACCAGGGTGGCATCTGCAATGCGGGTCGATTCGATCGTGTTATTCACGTCAATATCTTCCGGCCGCACGGTACCGGACACGCGTATGTATTCGTTGCCTCCGGTCATACCGATGCGCTTTTCGCCGCGCACCTTGAGGTAGCCATTGGAAAGCACATCCGTGACCGTCACCGAGATCGAGCCGTTGAACTCGTTGTTCTGCGTATTCTCACCGTCACCCGCAAACGTGGTATTCGATTGCAGGCTCTGACCGAAATTGTAGGGATTGCTGCTAAAGGGATTGTTGAAGCTGATACCCTGGCCGAACAGCGTCGGTGCGATGATGTTGGTGGTGCTGTCCTTATCCACCGAGCCGTCATTGGTGTGCGATGCCTCGGTATCCTCGACCAGATTGACCAACAGGATGTCGCCGATCCGGCGTGCCCGAACATTCTCGAACCAGCTACGCTCGAAGCCCGCCTGGTAGATGGAACCGTTGCCCTGGGGCAACGGCGGGATCTCTGCAGGTGGAACGGCGGCATACTCGGGATCGCGCTTTGGTGCGGAATCGCAGCCGGTAAGCAGCAAGCCTGCGATCACCAGCACGATCAGTACCTTCATGCCGTCGAACAAGGGGATGCGTTTATCTTTGACCTGGCCATTCATCATCGCTTACCTATTGTTGCGTCGCGGCCGATCAGAGCTGCTGGCTTACGTAGGCCAGCATGTCATCGGTGGTCGAGATCGCCTTGCTGTTCATCTCGTAGGCCCGCTGAGTCTCAATCATGTTTACCAGTTCTTCGACAACATTGACGTTCGAACTCTCGAGCGAGCCCTGGATCAGGGTCCCGGAACCATTCGTTCCGGGGGTATCGATCTGTGGCGTACCACTGGCGGCAGATTCGCGATAGAGGTTGTCTCCGATCGACTCCAGGCCGGTGGGATTGACGAACTGCGCAAGGGTGATATTGCCGATCTGGTTCGGGGTGTTGTTGCCTGCAACCAGTGCCGAAACGGTGCCGTCCGAACCCACGGTGACACTGAGGGTATTGGCCGGGATCGTGATGGCGGGCTCGAGCAGGTAACCATTTTGAGTCACCATTTGACCGCTGGAGTCCAGACCGAACGAACCGTCGCGGCTGTACGCGATGCTCCCATCGGGATGGTTGACCTGAAAGAAACCATTGCCCTGCACCGCGATATCGAAGCTGTTGCTGGTCTGCACGATGTTGCCCTGCGTATGCAGCTTCTGCGTGGAGACCGTGCGCACGCCGGTACCGATATAGAGCCCTGAAGGCAACTCCGTATCCTCCGTGGAGCTGGCACCGGCCTGGCGGACATTCTGATAGATCAGATCCTCGAACACCGCGCGATCACGTTTGAATCCGGTGGTGTTGACGTTGGCCAGGTTGTTCGAGATCACAGACATACGGGTCTGCTCTGCGTCGAGTCCTGTCTTGGCGATCCACAATGCGGGGTACATGATGAAAACCTCTCGTGTTGGATGGCGGCCTTTTGTTCAGGATCGCCACCAGTGATTCATTCAGTATTGGCTTTACGATGGCCCTGCGAAGTACTCTGCAAAACCCTTGCCAGCTTTAAACCGGCCGCACGATGCTCGAGGCGGCTGAGGAGCTTTCCTCGGCCGTC
This sequence comes from uncultured Gammaproteobacteria bacterium, assembly GCA_963759055.1. Classification (GTDB taxonomy): domain Bacteria; phylum Pseudomonadota; class Gammaproteobacteria; order Chromatiales; family Chromatiaceae; genus Thiosocius. The sequence goes on along the minus strand of CAVWYD010000026.1, from coordinate 16,992 downwards.
TTCATCATCTTGACCTGCAGTTCGAAACGCCGTGACAACTCGATCATGTTGACCATCTCGTCAACCACGTTGACGTTGCTCGACATGAGGGCCCCAGGCACCAGGCGCTGCACAGGGTCGGCCTCTGCCTCGCCGCCCCCCTGCAGACGGAACAGACCGTCTTCGCCCTTCTCCATCTGATCGAACTGCGGTGCCACCAGTTTTATGCGGTCGATAACCGCCAGCTGCTGCGATGCTGCACCGAGCGGCCTGATCGACACGGTACCGTCGGAACCGATATCGATTTTCTCGAACGGAGGTATCGTGATCGGCCCACCATTGCCCATTACCGGCAAGTTGTTGCCGGTCACCAGCAGGCCGTTTTCTGTCACCCGCAGGTCGCCCCGGCGGCTGTAGGCCTCGCCACCGTCACGCGCCTGGAGCGCCAGCCAGCCACCGTCCTTTACCGCCACATCGAGGTCACGCCCGGTGTGCTGCAGGCTGCCATGATCGAAGGTCGACGTCGGCCTCTCGTCCATCGCATAAACGCGGGTGGGATAACCGTCGCCGAAAACCGGCATGCTGCGAAACTGGTTGAGATCCGCGAGGAAACCAGTGGTGCTGGCATTGGCGAGATTGTTGGTGGCGGCGGCCTGCGCAACGAGGGTCTCTTGCGCCCCGCTCATCGCCACGTAGAGCATGTCATCCATGTTGGTCTCCCTTCGGTCGACAGGTCCGCGGGCCGAGGCTCGAGGTCCGGGGATTCATTTACCTCGAAACCTCGAACCGCGAGCCTCGCTCCTGCTTATCGGATGTTTATAACCGTCTGTGTGATCGAGTCCGCGGTGGAGATCACCTCGGCATTGGCCTGGAAGTTCCGCTGCGCGGTGATCAGGGCGACCAGCTGCGCGGCGATATCGACGTTGGATGCCTCCAATGCACCGGACTGGATCTGACCGAAACTCGAGGTTCCGGCCTCGCCCAGCTGCGGTGTGCCCGAGGAAAAACTCTCCGCCCAGCTGGTATCACCCACCTGGCGCAGGCCCTGCTGGTTGTTGAACTTCGCCAACGCCACCTTGCCCAGCGGCGACGACTGGCCGTTGGTGTAGCGCGCAAAGATCACGCCCTCGGTATCGATATCGACACCGGCCAGACGGCCGGAGGTATATCCGTCCTGACTCAGATTGTTGACCGCGAAAGACGAGCCGTACTGCGTGGTGCCGTTGAAATCCAGTGTCAGGTTGATCGGGCTGGCGCCGTTGCCCGGGTCGTAGGGGTCGGCCGCTGCCGAAGTCGCGGCTGCGCCATTGACCGTGGTCAGCGCACCCGTGCCGTCGAAGGCGAGCGTGAACGGGGTGCCTGCAGCCTGACCGGCCGGCGGGACCTCGGTACCGTCGACGTAGTAGAACTGTTCCCAGGCATTCGAGGCCGACTTGCGGAAGTACATGGTCGAGGTGTGCGCATTGCCCAGAGAGTCGTACACCGTGGTCGATGTCGAACCGTTGTAGCTGGCCGGGTTGGCCGGGTTGAACGCGGCCGTGGGCACCGACTGCGACGAGTCCAGGTTCAGCGCAGCGGTCACCGTGGTGCTTGCGCTTGGCGCGCTGGGCGTGGTCGGTAGCTGCAGATCCTGCAATACGCCGGTATTGAAGGTGGTTACACCACCGACACCGGTGGCTGCGCCGTAGACCTGAAGACGGTCATTGGCATGATTGATCACATTGCCGTCGCGGTCGACGCTATAGGCACCGGCGCGCGTATATTGCTGCGTGCCGTCGGTCCCCTCGAGGACAAAGAAACCCATGTCCGCTGATCGCAAGATCGAGGTTGTTCGACGTGAAGTCGATCGAACCCTGGCCGAACTGCTGGGCAACCTTGGCCACCCGCACACCCTGTCCAACCGCATTGGCACTGGTGTCCTGAATGGCACTCGCATAGAGATCTGCGAACTCGGCACGCGATTCCTTGAAGCCGTTGGTGGCGGCATTGGCGATGTTGTTGCCGGTGACCTCCAGGTCGGTGGAAGCCGCGTTGAGTCCACTGAGGGCGATATTAAAAGGCATGTTGGCTTCTCCGCTTAGTAAATCTGTTGCACGTTATTGAAGGCGATCGGACCCAGGCCTTCGAGATTCAATGTCAGTCCATTGCTGCCACTGAGATTGACGCTCTCGACCTTGGAAAAAATCTTGGTCTGCAGGTCGACGGTCGCGATCGTTCTGTATCGCCTCGACCTGGATGTTGTAGTGACCCGGTACGGCAAAATTGCCGAACTCGTCCATGCCGTCCCAGCTGAAGTTCAGGTTGCCCGAGGGTGCCGTACCCATCGGTATCTCGCGCACCAGCTGCCCCACCTGATCGGTGATACGCACCGTTACCTGAGGGCTGCTCTGACTGAGACTCACCTGACCACGCACGCTGCCGCCGGGTGCCAGATAACCGGTATCGATGGGTGCCAGAATCTCACGTCCCACCAGTGAGCCGGCCTGCAGCGCCTGGCCGGAGGTGAGCGATCCGGCAAGCGACTCGAAGCTCTGGTTCAGCTGTTCCAGGCCGGTCACCGATCCGAACTGCGCGATCTGACCGAGAAAGTCACCATTTTCCATCGGTTTGAACGGATCCTGGTTGTTGAGCTGGGTCACCATCAGCTTGAGAAAGGTGTTGAGTCCCAGATCGGTCGCGTCATTGGTAGGACCCGACTGTTGATTCTGGGTCGACAGACCGAGGCTGGAGAACAGGTCTTCCTGTGTATTGATTCCGCTCACGATGTATTACCTCCCGAGGTTGATGGTGGCACTGAGCATCTGCCGGGTGGCATTCACCACCTCGACATTGTTCTGGTAGGCGCGCGAGGCGGAGATCATGTTGGCCATCTCTTCCACGACGCTCACGTTGGGCCGGTAGATGTAGCCATCCTTGTCTGCCATGGCATGTTGAGGCGCGTATTCCCGTACCAGCGGTGCCTGGCTCTCGACCACCCCCGCCATCTGCACGCCCACCGCCGGATTGGCTGTATTGGTCTGATCCAGCAGGGCCCTGAACACCGGCTGACGGGCACGGTAGGTTTCGCCGACGCTGCTCGATACCGCGTCGACGTTCGCCAGGTTGCTGGCGACAACGTTCATGCGCAGGTTCTGTGCATTCATGCCGGAACCGGCGATGTCGAAAATCTTGAAGCTACTCATGAGCTATGTCCCTTAATGGCAGTCAGCAGCCCTTTGATGCGTCCATCGAGGAAGCGCAGGCTGGCTTGGTAGCGCATCGCATTGGCGCTGAATTCGGTCTGTTCACGTTCGGCCTCGACGGTGTTGCCATCGAGGGATGCCTGCTGAGGAATGCGGTAGGCCATCTGGGTGGAGGCGACAATGCCCTGATCATTGCGGATATGACCCGCATGGGTCGAAGCGAGACGCACGGGATTTTGGATCTCGTTGCGCAACATGGCCTGGAAATCGAAGTCACGCGCCTTGTAGCCGGGCGTGTCCGCATTGGCGAGATTCGAGGCCAGCACCTCGGAGCGCCGCGCACGTACCCTGAGCGCCTCTTCATGGATTCCGAATACGTCGTCGAGTTTCATGCTCCTGACCTGCAAACAAAGACATCACCCGTTCTACAGCAGGAGACGTGCCAATCAGGGCAAATGACGCAGATTCAGTGGGTTAGGAGATTTTCAACGGTTCAGCAGACGCATCAGCGGCAAGTGCTTGCCGCGGCAGCGGCAATAAGGCCGGTCAGGAACGCACCCGGTAAACGAGTCCGCCGGCCAGGTTGCGCATCTCAAACAGGTCCTCATGGCCGCTCATGGACTCCGTGGAGCCGAGGAACAGGTGACCACCCGGGTTCAGCGAGCGGGCGATACGGGCGATGATGTCGCGTTTACGTTCCTGTGAGAAATAGATCAGCACATTGCGGCAGAAAACCACATCGAACCTGCCGAGCCCGTCGAACGGCTGGAGCAGATTGAAACTGCGAAAACTGATGCCCTGGCGGTACTGCGGCAACAGTTCGATACAACCACCCTGTTCGCGAAAATAACGGCGTCGCTGTTCAGGATTCAGGCCGCGCGAGGCCGACACGCCACAGTAAATGGCACCCTTCGCCTCGGCCAGGGCGGTCGGGGAGATATCGGTACCGACAATCTCATAGCCGAGCGTCCGGCTCAGACGACCGTCCTGCATCGCGTCCTGCAGGCAGATCGCGGTCGTGTATGCCTCCTGCCCGGTCGAGGCCGCCGCAGACCAGATTCGCAGGCGTGCCTGTCTGGTCTCGGCCAGCACCCCCTCGATCAGTACCCGAAAATGTGCATTGTCGCGAAACCAGAAGGTTTCGTTGGTAGTCATCGCATCGACCACCGCGGTCTGCAGCCGATTGGAACCCGGTTGCGTCAGACGCGCCGCCAAGGCCCCATAACCACTGAGATCGAACATCGGGAGCAGGCGTCCAAGTCGGCTGGTGACCAGATACTCCTTGCCCGCCCCCAGTCGAATGCCCGCCTGCACCTCGAGGAAATCGTGGATCGACTGATAGTCCTGTGACGTCAGGGTATTGCTCGCGGTTCCCACCGCGATCCCGGTATCAACCGGCCCGGTGTCAGGATGCGGTCTGGCGTTCTTCAGCATGTTGCTGCAAATGCTCCTGAACCATCATCGCCAGGGTATCCGGCTCCCATTTGGGCAGAAAATCGTTGGCGCCAACCTTGTCAACCATGGCCGAGTTGAACACGCCACTGAGGGAGGTATGCAGGACGACGTGCAGATGAGACAGTTTCGGATGCTCACGGATCGCCCGGGTCAGGGAGTAACCATCCATCAGCGGCATCTCGACATCGGAGATCACCAGCGCCAGCCAGTTCTCGAGGTCCTTGCCCTCATCCAGCCATGCCTGAAGCTGATCGAATGCCTGCTGACCATCATTGGCGGTCGTGAACTCGACGCCCATCTGCGACAGGACGCGGGTCACCTGGTTCCTTGCCACGCTCGAATCGTCGACCATGAGGACATGCTGCGGCAGATCATGGGTGCGCTCCTTGATCACCCCTTCTGAAACATCCTGGTCTCCGCCGACGACCTCTTTCAGCACCTTCTCGACGTCGATGATCTCAACCAGTTCATTTTCCACCTGGGTCACGGCGGTCATATAGGTTCCCTGCGCGGCACCCTTGGGCGGTGGCAGGATGTCTTCCCAGTTCATGTTGACGATGTGGTCCACCGAATCGACCAGGAAGCCCTGCACGTTTCGGTTGTACTCGGTAACGATCACGAACTTGTCGCGGTGGTTTTCAATCGGGGGGCCTCCGATCGCCAGCGACAGGTCCATGATCGCAATGGTCTTGCCACGCATATTGGCGATGCCCAGGACCACCGGATGAGACTTCGGCACCGATGTCAGCTGAGGGCATTGAATGACCTCCTGCACCTTGAACACATTGATGCCGAAACGCTGACGCCCGACGAGCCGGAACAAAAGCAGTTCGAGTCGATTGTGCCCCGCCAACTTGGTGCGCATATCGACACCGTCGAGTAATCCAGCCATCTGATTCTCCGCATCCGGGCTCCTTGATGGTTTGCGTAGCGGCCCGGGAATCTCGAGCTTTAACTGCCGTTCAAGCCAGATCCGGCACGAACATTGCTCCATGTCAAACATGACTATGATCAGACAAAAAACCGACGCCGCCGTTGCGATCACCCTGCTGGCACTGGTCAGCCTGCCGCTCATGGCGGCTGAACACGAAACCCAATCGCACAAGAGCATCCGTGATGCCGCTCGACAGCACGCGCTCGGCGAGGTCGCAGACCTGCCATCGAGGCCCGAAGTGACCGTCGGCAATCTCGACAGCCGCCTCAAGCTTTCCGCCTGCGACGCGCCACTGGAAACCTACAATTCGCCCAATGGCCTGAACGGCGGTCGTGGTGTCGTCGGGGTCCGCTGTAACGGCAGCAAGCCCTGGAAGATCTACGTCCCGGTCAAGATCGCATTGATGAAATCCGTGGTGGTCAGTCAACGCCCGATCGTGCGCGGCCAGGTGCTGAGCGCGGAAGACCTCAGGCTGAGCGAGGTCGATGTCTCTGGAATCCACAAGGCATACTTCAGCCGTGCGGAGGATGTCATCGGTCTGCACAGCAAGCGGGCGATAGCCAGCGGAAAAACGCTGCACGCAGGGATGCTCAAGCGGGCCAAACGGGTAAAGCGCGGCAACCAGGTCGAAATTATCGCCATCAGTCAGGGGCTGCAGGTCCGGATGATGGGCAAAGCGCTGGCGGATGGCGGCCTCGGGGACCGGATCAAGGTGAAAAACCTGAACTCGGGTCGGGTGATCACCGGTACCGTGGCGGGTACAGGCGTGATTCATGTTCTAAACTGATGGCGTGTCGGCGCGGGGAATTAATGCCGAAACGACTATTTTCGGAATGAATTTCACCACTTAGGCCCGCTGTGTAAAGTCCGTCAAAAGTCGGACGATACAGTGAACAGGATTCAAGTGAAGGTGTGACCGAGATGGCCATCGAAATCAGTACAAACAACAGACAAACGCCTCAGGAGGCAGCCGGTGCCGGCAAATCCCAGGCGACAGCTCCCAATAACGCCAAGCCACAGGCAGGCGCTGCCGGCAAGGGCGGGGCCTCGGGTGCAGACCGAGCTGAACCTGTCAGATCAGGCAGCACAGCTGCAGGCCCTGGAGGCCGAGATTGCCAACCTGCCGGTGGTCGATACCCAGCGCGTGCAGGACGTGCAGCGTACCCTCGCTACCGGTTCGTATGAGATTCAGCCGGCGCAGGTCGCCGACAAGGTACTGACCTTTGAGGCCGGCCTCGGCAAACCGTAATAACGAATGGAAACCGCACAGCTCATAAAGGCATTCACAGCGACCGTGCAGGCCAGCCTGCACGGCCTGCAGTCGATTGAGCCCGTGCTCAGACGTGAACAATCTGCATTGACCGGCAAGGACCCCGCACAGCTTGAACAGGTGGTTCGGGAAAAGCTGGCCCTGCTCAAGCAACTCGAACACAGCGTTCAGGCGCGTGATCGGCTGCAAAAGGCCGCCGGTCTCGAACAGGGACTCGAAGGCGGCAGCGGCCTGGTCGCGACCCTCAATCTGCCGCAGCTGACCACCGACTGGCAGGCATTGACCCGGCTGGCGGAAACCGTCGCCAATCTCAATGACCAGAATGGTCAACTGGCAAACCAGGGTCAGCGTGCCACCCGCACCGCGTTGGGAATCCTGACCGGGCGTTCCGAGAAAGAAGACACCTACAGCATGCTGCGGCGCAAGAACGGCGGTGCAAGCAGTTATTCCCTGGGCAAGGTTTAACAGCCTGCCGGACTTAACACTGTTTGGCTGCAACATGTCGATCGCACCCAGCGCAGCCTGATTCCCAAACACTTCATGCAATTTGCAGGTTAAAATCCCCCCACCTGAACCAAAATGGCACTGCGCCGGGTGAAATACCCTTCGCAGTTGACCGCCGTGCGTTCAGGTTCATGCCCCGCCCTCGTAGCTCAGCAGGATAGAGCGCACCCCTCCTAAGGGTGAAGTCAGAGGTTCGAATCCTCTCGGGGGCGCCAATTTCGTTTCCAGCAAGAGTCGGCAACGGTGGAAATCTGGCAGATCATCGTCCTCGCGCTTGTCGGCATCATGGCCGGCTGGCTCAACGTCATGGCCGGCGGCGGCTCGCTGCTGACCGTACCGATCATGCTTTTCATGGGCATTCCGGCGCCGGTTGCGAACGGAACCAACCGTATCGCCATACTGGCCCAGAACATCACCGCGGTGACCACCTTCCGCAATCGCGGCTTTTCCGACTTCAAGCTCAGCCTGAGCCTGGCGGCGGCCGCCGCGGTGGGGGCCCTGGGCGGCGCCTCGGTCGGCGTGCATCTCGACGGCGAATGGTTCGACCGCGTACTCGCGCTGGTCATGGTGGCGGTCTTGATCCTGATGGCGACCGGCCACGACAAGATCAAGCCGGTTGGCGGCGATGCGCAGCCGAAAAACCTGCTACTGGGTCATGTGTTGATGGTCGGAGCCGGCTTCTGGGGCGGGTTCATCCAGATCGGTGTCGGATTCATCCTGATGCCGATCCTGCACCGGGTGATGGGCCTCGACCTGGTGCGCGTGAATATGCACAAGGTGTTCGTGGTCCTGGTCTTCACCATAGTCGCGCTGGCGGTGTTCGCCTCGCAACTGGAGCTGCTTTGGTGGACCGGTGCCGCATTGGCCGTCGGCAACTCGATCGGTGGCTGGCTGGGGGCCCACACCACCGTCAGGCACGGTGAGACCCTGATCCGCCGCGTGCTTTACATTGCATTGACCGCCTTCATCGTCAAACTCCTGTTCTTCTGATCGACCGCCGGCCTGGTGCGGTTGAATCCGGAATACTGCGAGGACGGGCGCGGTTGCCGCTACAATCCATGCCATGCGCATACTTGAGGACTCCGGAGTCGAAGTTTGAACGACCGCCTGATCTGCCTGGCCAGATACCTGCCCCTTTTCAAGATCGACGGTTGCCATGCGGTATAGGCGGCTACCGCTGTTACTCCAGCTGGCGCTGTCGACCTGGCTGATCAGCGCATGCTCATCGGGACTCGAGCGACCGGCACCGCCAGCCATCAATGAGGACGCGGCCTTCAGCGCGGAGTTTCCGGGTGCGCCGGTCAGTCCGTCGGATACCCGGTCCTGGTGGAGAAAAGCGGTCTCCGAAACGATATGGCCGCCGCTGGAGCAGGCCCTGGCGGCCAATCCGGAGCTGCGCGAGGCCGATGCCGACATCGCCGCGGCAAGGGCCCGCCTGGATCAGGCCGAGGCCGATACCGGCCCCAGCCTGTCCCTGGGCGCGGGTGCGCGGGTGGTCAAAGAGTCGGGCGATACCAGCAACAGCCGCTCGGTCGGCGCCGACGGTACGGTCCCATTGGATGTCAGTGGCGCCCTCGCAGACCGGGTCGAGGCCGCCGCCGCCTCGCTGCGGGCAACGATCGCAGATGCGGATCAACTGCGATCGGATCTGGCGCGTGACTTCCTGTTCGCGCTGATCGACAACGCCGAGGCGACACAGCGGATCGCCCTGCTGAAACGCCAGATGCAGGTCTCCGAGACGCTGCTGCGACTGACCGAACTGCGATTCAGCCAGGGACTCGCGTCCATTGTCGACGTGCTGCAGCAGCGCGATGATCTCGCCGAGCTGCGTCAGCAGGTCCCGCTCACGCTGCTGGAACAGAAAACGGCCGCCAATGCGCTGCGTCAGATCGGCGCCATGACGCCCGATCAGGCACCTTTTCTGGTCATGCAGACCCTGCCGGATGTGTCCGACAATTTCCCGCGCATACAACCTGTCGAGCTGCTGGACCGGCGCGGCTCTCTGCGTGCCAGCAGGGCCAGGATCGAGGCTGCAGACGCCCGCTTTGCGGCGGCCCTGGCGGACCGCTGGCCGACATTGAGTCTGTCCAGCGAGGTGATCACGCGCGCCATGTCCGGTGACGTCACCACGGTGATCTCTGCGGCGGTCGATGCGGCCCTGACCCTGGTCGACAGTGGCCGCAAAGTGGCCATCGCGGCAGAGCAGAGGGCGGAGCTCGCCGCTGCCGGCGAGCAATATCTCGCCGAATGGCTTGCAGCCGTGATCGAAGTCGATAACCTGATGCATGCAGAGGCCAGGCTGCGAGAGCGAATCGTGCTGTCGGAACAACGCCTGAAGACAGTCGATACGCTATTGCTGGCTGCGCGGCGACGCTACGAGCGTGGAGTCAGTGACTATCTGCCGGTTCTGGCAGCCCTGCGCGGCCAGCAGCAGCAACAGCGCGACCACCTCGCCCTGCAGGCCGAACTCGCGCGCTCGCGCGCTCGCCTGCACCGTGCCATTGGTTGAAGGGTCTCGAAGGAAGGGATATGAAATCGACAACGGTTGCGCGCCTGCTGGTGTTTGTCCTGGTGTCGGCCGGATTCGGGTTTGGTGTCTGGCAACTCCTGTCGAGCGCACCCCAGAGCAAGCGTGAACGCCCTCCCGCACCGGTTGCCCTGGTCGACGTCATCGATTCAGCCGCTGCTGACTTTCCGCTCACGCTCGATGCGGCTGGCACGGTCGTCAGCGCCTTCGAGCTCGAGATCCGCCCCCAGGTCGGCGGCAGGATTCTCGCCCTGCATCCCGACTTTGAACCCGGTGGCAAAATCCCTGCTGGCAGCACGATCCTGCAGATCGAGCCGGATGAATACATCCTGGCAGTAACGGCAGCGGAGGCGGAGGTCGCCAAGGCAAGCGCGTCGCTCGCGTTGGAGAAAGGCCGACGGGTGGTTGCGCGCGAAGAGCTGGATATCCTGCAGGGTTCGATCGAGGTGGACGCCTCCTCACGGGCGCTGGCGCTGCGCAAACCCCAGTTGCGCCAGGTGCAGGCGGAACTGGGCGTCGCCGAGAACCAGCTGCAACGGGCCCAGCTGGACCTCCGTCGTACCGAGCTGAGGCTGCCGTACGATGTATTGGTGCTGGAGCGCACGCGGGTCAGCGGCGAGGTCGTTGCGGCCCGCGAACTGGTCGGGCGGGTCACGCGCGCGGACGAATACTGGGTGGAGCTGCGGACCCAGCCTTTCCTGGTGAAACGCCTGACCGCGCGCACCGGTGAATCGCACGGCTCGCGCGTGGTCGTGCACGACAGGGGCCGCAGCTTTGAGGGCGAGGTCGTGCGAATCAGGGCCGATCTCGCGTCGGGTTCGCGCCTGGCCGGCGTGATCGCAGCCATACCGGCGGAGAATGCCGCCGGTGATCGCCTGCTGCTCGGAAGCTATGTACGGGCAGAGATTCAGGCCGGCGTGGTGACGCAGGCGATCCAGGTGCCACGTCGCGCCGTGCGTGACAACCGGCGCGTCTGGGTGGTGGACGCTGCCGGCGTGTTGCAGGTGCGCGACGCGGAGGTGGTATGGGAATCCGGACAGCGGCTGTTGCTGCACAAGGACAGTCTGCTGGCAGGCGACCGGATCATCGTCAGCCGCGTATCCGGTCTGGTCCCGGGCGCCAGCGTGCGCAGCCGGGTGGTCGACCCGGACAGCGGCAAGACACAGAGCGCGGCGGCTGCAAATGACTGACCAGGGCCCCAGATACGGCCTGATCACCTGGATGGCCGGCAATCCGGTTGCGGCCAACCTGCTCATGTTCGCGCTTCTGCTCGGTGGCCTGCTCGGCTTCGCCGATATCCGGCAGGAAATCACGCCGGATTTCACCCTGGAGTCCGTCCGGGTCTCGGTCGCCTATCCCGGCGCCAGCCCCGAGGAGGTGGAAGAAGGGATCATCCTGGCCATCGAAAAAGAACTCACCGGCATGGACGGTGTGAGCAGTCTGGTATCTTCGGCCGGCGAAGGTTCCGGCAGGGTCACGGCGGAGCTCAGCGACGATGCCGAACCCAGCGAGGTGCTGCAAAACATACGCAACGCGGTTTCCCGGATCACCTCGTTTCCGGAGGACGCCGAGCAGCCGCGGGTCGGATTGAGTCAGCACGGCTTCTACGTCATCAGCATCGCGATTGCCGCCGACCTTCCGCCGGAGGACCTGTTCGAACTGAGCGAGCGGATCAGGCGTGAGATCCTGACCATGCCCGGCGTGTCCGAGATCAACATTCGCGGCCAGCAACCGCCGCAGATCAGGATCGAGATAAACCAGGAACGCCTGCGCGCACTCGACCTGAGCCTGGCCGATGTCGCTGCCGTCCGTGCGCAACGCCGCGCGTGACATCCCCGCGGGACAGATCGACACCGAAGACGGCGAGATCCTGCTTCGGACCGAAGGCCGGCGGGTGCGCGCCAGGGAGTTTGCAGACATCCCGATCAAGGTCCTGCCGGATGGCTCGCGTATCCTGCTCGGCGATGCCGCCCAACTCATCGACGGCTTCAGCGAGACCTGGCAGAGCTTCGAGTTCAACGGGCGTCCGGGCCTGCGGCTGGATATCTATCAGACGGAGAACCAGCGGCCTGTCGAACTGGCCGCCAGGATCAGGAGTCTGGTCGATGAACTGAATGCCGAACTGCCCGACAGCGCTGCGATCAGCGTGCACAACGATCGCTCGGAGCGCTATTCGGAACGCAGCGAGATCCTGCTGAAGAACGGTGCCATCGGCCTGACCCTTGTGATCATCACGCTGGGGATTTTTCTCAGCCCGCGCCTGGCGTTCTGGGTGGCCGTCTCCATCCCGGTCGTGTTCATCGGTTCCTTCGCGATCCTGCCGGAGATCGATGTCACGCTGAACATGATCTCCATGTTTGCGTTCATACTCACCCTGGGCATCGTGGTCGACGATGCCATCATCGTCGGGGAGAACATTCACGCCAAACGCCTGCAGGGCATGCCGGTCGGCGAGGCGGTGCGCACAGGCGTCAACGAGATGGTCGTGCCCGTGCTGTACGCCGTGGGCACCAATGTCATCGCATTCATCCCCCTGATCTTCGTGCCCGGCCCGACCGGCCAGTTCATGCGGCATCTTCCGATCGTGGCGAGCGTCGTCTTCATCGTCTCGTTGATCGAGGCGCTGCTGATCCTGCCGGCGCACCTGAACGAGGGAGATACGGAACAACAGAAAGACCGGCAACGCTTTTTCGCCCGCTTCCGTCGCGTCAAACGGTTTCACGATGCCATCGCGGGCAGCCTCGACCGGCTGCGTGACGGCCCATACAGGCGCCTGCTCCAGATCGCCTTGCGTGAGCGTTACCTGACGGTGCTGGTGTTTACCGGCCTGCTGGCAATCGTGGTCGCCTGGTACGAATCGGGTCGCATCGACCTGACATGGCGTCCGCAGATACCCGGCAACCGCGTGGACGCCGAACTCAACATGCCGGTCGACGCCTCGAAAAAAGAGACCCTGGCGGTCATACGCCGCATCGAGGCGGCCGGCCTGCGCACCGCCGAACGACTGGGCAGTCGTGATCAACATGTGGAGAGCTGGTTCACCCGCGTCAACCCGAACAGCGGGGATGTCAACATCTACCTGGTGCCTGACGAGCAACGACCCTTTACCCAGGAGGAGTTCACGCGCGTCTGGCGCGAAGAGATCGGCGACCTCCCGGAGGCCAAGGCGCTGTTCTTCGAATACCTGATCGGCCCCGGCGGGAACAAGGGCCTGCGCATCAATCTCTCGCACGTGTCCACCCCGACGCTGGAAACCGTGGCACGCGAGCTGGCGGAACGCCTGAACGAATTTACGGGTGTTGTGGACATCAGTGACGGGATCGCCGAGGGCAAACGCCAGATCGGCTTCACCCTGACCCCGCAGGGTCGCGCGGTCGGATTGACCGAGGCCGCGCTCGGTCGCCAGATACGCAATGCGTTCTATGGTGCCGAGGCCTTGCGCCTGCTGCGTGACGGCTACGAGATCAAGGTGATGGTGCGGCTGCCACCCGAACAGCGCATATCCATACAGGACATCAGCGACTTTATCGTGCGTGGCCGCGAGGGTGTCGAGATTCCGCTGGCGCGCGCCGCGGTCTTCAGCGAAGGCAATGCGTACAGCAGCATCACCCGGGAGGACGGCAAACGAACGCTGACGGTGACCGGCAGCTTCGACAAGGCAAGCGCCAATACCCGCCGCATACGCGCCACCCTCGAAAACGAGGTACTGCCTGAGCTCACTGCCCGCTACCCGGGACTGGAATGGAAGTTCAGCGGTGGTCGCCGCGATCGTAATGAGGCGCTGAATGCCATATTCGAGGGTCTGATCTGGGTCGCCCTGATCATTTTCGGCCTCACCGCCGCACTGTTTCGCAGTTACGCCCAGGGGGTCATCGTCATGTTGACCATCCCCTACTCGGTCGCTGCGGCCGTGGCAGGCCATGTGCTGATGGGGTTCGATATCAGCTCGGTGAGCATCTTCGGCATGATCGCATTGGGCGGCCTGGTTGTTAACGGTGCGCTGGTGCTGACCCTGCGCTACAACCAGATGCAGACAGCCGATCTGCCGACGGCACTGACGGAGGCCGCGTGCAGCCGTTTTCGCCCTATCGTGCTGACCTCACTGACCACGACTGCGGGGCTGTTTCCGATGTTGTTCGAGACCTCGGCCCAGGCGCAGTTCCTGGTACCCATGGCCATTGCGCTGAGCTTCGGGACCGTCGCCTCGGCCTTCGTGGTGCTTCTGCTGATTCCGGCGTTTCACCATATCTGGTGGGATTTGCAAAAGGTGCTGGGCCTTCGAGGGGCGCTACGCAGCCGCTGAAATGGCGGGTTGGAAAAACTAAGCCGTTGCCGGAGGCTTGGTTTTCGCTGAGCCGGGCTTGGGCTTCAGGGTCTTGAGCGTGTCGCCGACCAGCAGGCCCAGGGTCTGGTACGTCTTGATCTGCGCGAGTTGGTAGCTGGTGTCGGGCGCATCCCCGGCGAGCGATAGCCTGGCCTCGAAGAATGCCATGTCCGCCTCCAGCGAAGAGACATCCAGTCGACCGTCCAACACCGCCGATGCTTGCTTGCTCATATTTTCATTCTAGCAGCCTGAAAACTGCACGAAATTTTTGGAAAAATACCATAACCCAATGATCAGACAATGATCCGAATAAAAATTTATACACCTATAACTGCAAAAGCGCTGTGCTAGACTCGTTTTAAGTCCCGGCCTGTCCGGGAATTTTACTTTTTCCGCCAAATCTTTGGGTGATCGTCCTAAAATGTCCGAGTTACTCGAACGACTGCGCAGTTCATCGGCTTACTACGGCGCCAACGCGCCTTTCATCGAGGATCTTTTTGAGTCTTATCTCAAAGATCCGTCCAGCGTTCCGGACAACTGGCGCACGCACTTTGACAGCCTCCCCCCGGTCAATGGCAGCCCGGTCAACGATCTGTCGCACCGCCGGGTACAGGACGATTTTCTACAGCTCGCAGGCGATCAGAATTCCAGGGTTCCCTGCAGCAGCGGCCTTTCCGCCGTCGCCGCCGAACGCCAGGCCAAGGTACTGCGTCTGATCAACGCCTACCGCGTCCGCGGCCACCAGAACGCCAACCTCGACCCGCTGAAGCTGAAACCGTTTATCCCGCTGCCGGACCTGCAGCCGTCTTATTACGGTCTCGAAAAGGACGACATGGACATCGTGTTCAACACGGGCTCCCTGTTCGCGCCGGACCAGCTGCCGCTCAGGGAAATCCTCGAGATCGTGCAGGAGGCCTACACGGGCACCGTCGGCTCCGAGTACATGCACATCATCAGGACCGAGGAAAAGCGCTGGATACAGCAAAGGCTCGAGACCTACCGTGGCAGACCCGAGCTGGACGACGACGGTCGCCGTTGGATCCTGCACCTGCTGACCGCGTCCGAGGGCATCGAGAAATTCATGCACGCGCGCTACGTCGGCCAGAAACGCTTCTCGCTCGAAGGCGGCGAGTCGCTGATCCCCATGCTTGACGAACTGATCCAGCGCACCGGACGCGAAGGGGCCAAAGAGGTGGTGATCGGCATGGCGCACCGCGGCCGCCTGAACGTGCTGACCAACATCATCGGCAAGCCCCCGGCGCAGATCTTCAATGAGTTTGCCGGTCGGCGTCACGTGGTCGACGAAGGCATCATGTCCTCCGGTGACGTGAAATATCACAAGGGCTTCTCGGGCGACGTGGAGACCCCGGGCGGCCTGGTGCACATCACCCTTGGCTTCAACCCCTCGCACCTGGAGATCATCAGCCCGGTGGTACACGGCTCGGTGCGTGCACGCCAGCAACGGCGCGCTGACCGGGTGGGCGATCAGGTGTTGCCCATCATCCTGCATGGCGACGCGGCTTTCGCGGGTCAGGGCGTGAACATGGAGATGTTCAACATGACGCAGGCGCGCGGTTATACCGTCGGCGGCACCGTGCATATCGTCATCAACAACCAGATCGGATTCACCACCAGCAACCCGCTGGATACCCGCTCGACGGCCTACTGTACCGATGTCGCCAAGGTCGTCGAGGCACCCATCTTCCACGTCAACGGCGATGACCCCGAGGCCGTGATCTTCGTGACCCGGATGGCGCTGGACTATCGCAACCGTTTCCGCAAGGACGTGGTCATCGACCTGGTCTGTTACCGCCGCCATGGCCATAACGAGGCCGATGAGCCCGCGGTCACCCAGCCGATGATGTACCAGAAGATACGCAGTCATCAGCCGACCCGCGCGGCCTACGCCGAACGTCTGATCGCCAGCCAGCTGGTCACACCCGCAGAGGCACAGGAATATGTCGAAAAGATCCGTGCCGAGTTTGAGCAAGGCAACTGCGTCGGCCGGCCCAGGGCATGTCCGATCGACGATCTGCACGTCGTGGACTGGTCCGATTACCGGGGCATCAGCTGGGATCATGCGGCCGACACGGCGTTTGACCGGGAGCGCTTCGAGGCGCTGGCCGGACAGATCGTCACGCCACCCGGTGATTTCAATCTGCATCCACGCGTGCAGCGCATCATGGAAGACCGGCGCCTCATGGCCCAGGGCGACAAACTCGCAGACTGGGGTTTTGCCGAAAACATGGCCTATGCGACCCTTTTGGACCAGGGCGTACCTATCCGGATCTCGGGACAGGATTGCCGCCGCGGCACCTTCTTCCACCGTCACGCCATGCTGCGCGACCAGGATACCGGCAGGAGTTACGTCCCCCTGCGACACCTGCATGCCGACCAGCCGAACTTCACCGTCATCGACTCGGTGCTTTCGGAGGAAGCGGTGCTGGGTTACGAGTACGGTTACGCCACGGCAGATCCCAAGGCGCTGACGGTCTGGGAGGCGCAGTTCGGCGACTTCGCCAACGGCGCCCAGGTGGTCATCGACCAGTTCATCACCTCGGCGGGCGCCAAGTGGGGCCTGTATTGCGGACTGGTGATGCTGCTGCCACACGGCTACGAGGGCCAGGGTCCGGAACACTCGTCGGCAAGACTCGAGCGCTACATGCAGCTGTGTGCCGAGCACAATATCCAGGTCTGCGTGCCGACCACGCCGGCGCAGATATATCATCTGCTGCGACGCCAGATGTTGCGCCCCTTCCGTCATCCGCTGATCGTGATGTCGCCAAAAAGCCTGCTGCGGCATCCCCTGGCGACCTC
>CAVWYD010000025.1:0-76124 GCA_963759055.1 uncultured Gammaproteobacteria bacterium | reverse complement strand
TAAGGAATGGCGCAGCGTTCTCGGCGACATTCTCTTGGTCGGACTGATCATCTGGTCGTTCACTGTTTCGATCTATTCACAGGCGACCAGCATCAGCGAAACGGTCAACAACGCCTCCGTTGCGATCGTCGACGAGGATCGCTCGACGCTCTCACGCGCCATCGCCAACGCACTCTACCCACCCTATTTCAAGACACCGATACTGATTTCTCCCGCCGAGATTGACGAGGGAATGGATCAGGACCGGTTCATGTTCGTGGTGGTGATCCCGCCCAGATTCGAACAGGACGTGCGCCAGGGCCGCCAACCCAGTGTGCAGATCAATATCGACGCCACGGCGGTCGGTCAGGCGAGCCTCGGCGGCAGCTACATTCAGCAGATCGTTAACGCCGAGGTGAACCGATTTATATAGCCGCTCGGACGAGAGTGCCGCGACCGCCGTGACCCTGGTCCAGCGCCGTGCCTTCAATCCCAACGGCACAGCGATGTGGTTCAGTGCCATTGTGGCACTGCTCGATCAACTCTCGATGCTGACGATTATCCTGACTGGCGCGGCACTGCTGCGTGAGCGTGAACACGGCACCATCGAGCATCTACTGGTGATGCCGTTGACCTCGTTTCAGATCGCCATGGCCAAGGTTGGGCCAACGGCTTGATCATCCTGGTCGCCTTCTCCCTGTCGGCGGTCTTTGTCGTCGAGGGCATGCTTGATGTCCCGTTTGCCGGGTCCAAAGCACTGCTGATCGGCGGCACGATCACCTATCTGTTCGCCGCCGCCGCTATCGGCATTTTTCTAGGCACCATCGCCCGCACGATGGCGCAGTTCGCGCTGCTGCTGATGATGACGATCATACCGATGATCATGCTCTCCGGTGGCCTGACCCCGATCGAGAGCCAGCCTGAAATCATTCAACCGGTGACCTGGTTCCTGCCGTCGCGCCACTACATGGAATTTGCCCAGGCCGTCATCTTTCGTGGCGCCGGCATGGATATCGTCTGGCCGCAATTCGTCATCGTCGCCGTTCTCGGCTTGATCTTTCTGCTTGCCAGCCTCGCGCTGTTCCGCCGCTCGATCTCGATCAGCAGGTGATGATCGGTTTCACAGCCAGACGAGCCTCGCGCGATCCAAAAACATCACAGCCCCGGCAGCGAAGGAGAGGCATTTTTCTTAGGTGCAGGGTGTTTCCCGCATGCTGTTAAATTACGCGAGTTTAATGTCAATCGTACCTTCATCATGCCTGCCGCAGACCCGCGTTCGCTTTTCAATAAGCTCAACCCGATAAAACGAGACGTTATCTGTCTTTTGTCGGTTCACTATGCACCCATGAGCAGGACCGGTTTGCTCGATGCTGCCCGCCGTCTTGGCTTGAGAACTGAAAAAGGCAGGGCTTTTGCACACGGCGACATGAAATCCGTTGTGGATCATCTACTTAAAAAGAAGTTGATCCTGGAGAGAAACCGGGCCATCGCTTGTCCTCCCAATCTAGCCAACATTGCTTGTGAATCGTTACTCGACGAAAACAGATTCGACACGCTTTGCAGATGCCGTCGGCATCAAAAACGGGCCACCGACATCCGGGCTACTTCTCACCCTATTCGTCTTACGAACATTTTCTGGGTCACCTGAGGGCTGCGATCTATCTCGGCGAACTGGGGGACTTTTTTGAAATGATAGATTGGGCGGGACAGTCATACTTTCGGGACCAAAGCCCCCACGTGGATGTATTCGCCAGTATGGGGGGCGGTGATTTCAGCCAGCCCTGGTTCAGACGTCTCTCTCCCGAACTGCGCCTGAGCTTTTTGATCTTACCGCTCGAGCGGGCCCTGTTTCGCCTGGAACCGGTCGATCATTTGATCCACGCGCTGCAAGATGAGGTGACAGAAAACGACTGGGATCGTGCCGGAAATTCTGATAGAAGCTTTGCTGCTGCAAGGGAAAGTGCAAGAGGCCAGAAAACAGATCGGGCACCCCGACACCCCTGAGCAGGCAGCCCAGCTCGCCTGGGCCAGCATGGTCGAGGGCGAC
Organism: uncultured Gammaproteobacteria bacterium; assembly: GCA_963759055.1. Lineage (GTDB taxonomy): Bacteria > Pseudomonadota > Gammaproteobacteria > Chromatiales > Chromatiaceae > Thiosocius. The sequence continues at coordinate 74,098 of CAVWYD010000025.1, read as the reverse complement.
TATCCCGAAGCGCGGGTCTTGTTCGAAACGGCCTATGAGCAATTGTTGAAGAGCACCCGCAAACGCAATGTCTATTTCCAGGGGCTGGCTGGGATCTTTCTGGTGGCCGCGCAACTGGACGGTGCCGATCAGGCTCGCATACTGACACTCCGGGAAAGGCTGAAAAAAGGTGCGAAACAGAAAGACAACGCGATGACCTACTACCTCGACAACCTATCGACGGTGGTCGATGCACTGCTTGGAGATGTTGACGCCTCTGCTTCACCCGATGACTGGGTATTTGAACGCATTGACCCAGGTATAGGTCTACTTCTCTTGTGCCTACTCTGGCAATGGCGCGGAAAATTACCGCCAGAAATGGCCCTTGGCCGGATCCAGGAAACAGGGGAGCTTGCGAAAAAAAATGGCTACGCCTGGATTGCCCGAGAGTGCCAACAGTTCGCTGAGCGACTCCAGGGAAAGCCCGCACCGATCCCTGTGCGCTATCTGGTGGATGCCGTGCAGCCGATGCAAGAGTGGGAGCGCGCCTTGAAGGCGCTGGCGTTGTTGGGCCATGAACCGGAAGCGCCAGCCAAAACGACCAAGAAGGGATTGTCTCGCCTGATCTGGCTTTTGGATTTCGATGAGTTTGGGGATATCTATCTCGAACCCAAAGAACAAAAGGCCACCCAGAAAGGCGGCTGGACCAAGGGCCGTGCCCTGGGCTTGAAGCGCCTGGCCGAAGAATCGGATCAGCTGGACTTCCTGACCCCTCAGGACGCTGTCGGTGGTCAAACATATCCGGAACCACGCTCGGTACAGTTACGACTACTACAGAGATCAGTACGAAATCGATACCGAACAGGGCACTCCCCCTGCTCGCCGGTCATCCTCTATTATTCCTGAAGGCGTCCCCTTCGACGCAGGTGGAGATCGAAACGGCCAGCCCGATACTGGAGATCACGCAAGCAGGGTGAGAACCTGAGACTGGCCTTGGTGCCAAACATCGACCCTGATGAAGAGCTGCTGATCATCCGGCAGTCACCGACCCGGCTTAGCGTCATCCCGATCGACGAGACAATGCAACGCATCGCCCGCATCATCGGTGACGAACTTACCGTGCCATCGCAGGCAGAGCCTGGTGTGCGCGAAGCCATTACCAACATCGCACCTATGCTGACGGTGCACTCGGAAGTCGCCGGCATGTCCGACGGTCTGGAAGAAGCCCAGGCCGACAGCAAACCCTATCTGCACATCCTGCCTGCGGCCGAGGGCCTGTCGTTCGAGATGTTCAACCACCCTTTTGGGATCGAAGGGCCGGGTTTCAAACCCGGGGAAGGTGCAAAAGGCGTCATCGCGGAGGTGGATGGCACCAAACTTCACACCGTGCGCGAGCGATCGAAAGGAAACGGCCAATGCGAAACCAGGTGCTGGAAGCCTGTCCCGCGCTGGCACCCTGCGAAATAGACCGGTGGCGTTGGCAGACCGATGATCCGGAGGACAGCCTGGAGATCCTGGCCCAATGCAAGGACCTGGGTGATGAGCGAATCAACCTCATCTGGCCGCGGGGTGAAAAGCTCCGCCTTCGCGCACAAGTGGGTGCCGGCAACATGTCGATGCGACTGCGGCAGCAGCATGACTGGTTTGAGGCCGAAGGCGAGCTGACCATCGATGACAAGCTGACCCTGAGCCTGGCACGATTGCTGGAGCTGACGCAGGACAGCAAGGGACGATTCTTGAAGCTGGATGACGGCGAGTACCTCGAACTCACTCAACGTCTCAAACAACAGCTCGATGAATTGCGTGGCTACGCCGGCGGGAAGGGCAAAGGCATACAGTTTCACCCGCTTACGGCCGGCGGTATTGAGGCCATTGGGGATGAATTCGGCGTATTCGAAGTGGACGATGCCTGGAAGAAGCAACTGCAAAGGCTGAAGACGGCCAAAGAGCAGGTCTCGCCTGTCCCTTCCACTTTGACGGCAGAACTGCGCGACTACCAACAGGAGGGGTTCGCGTGGCTGAGCCGCTTGGCGACATGGGGCGCGGGCGCCTGTCTGGCCGATGACATGGGTCTGGGCAAAACACTGCAGGCGCTGGCGCTGATCGTCTCAAAGGCCCCCGAAGGGCCCAGCCTGGTGGTTGCGCCGACCTCTGTGTGTGCCAACTGGCTGGACGAGTGTCACCGCTTCGCACCGACATTGAAGCCGGTCCTGTTCGGTGGCGGAGACCGACAATCAATGATCGAGGAAGCCGGACCTTTCGATCTTATCGTTACCAGCTACGGGCTGATGCAGCAATCCATCGATCATCTGCAAGAGAAACGTTGGCAGACGTTGATACTGGATGAGGCGCAGGCCATCAAGAATCCGGTCACGAAACGCTCGAAGGCCGTTGCGAGGCTGAACGCGGACTTCAAGATTGCGCTGACCGGTACGCCTGTCGAAAACCATCTGGGTGAACTCTGGAGCCTTTTCAACTTTCTCAACCCCGGCCTTCTGGGCTCACTTCAATCATTCAATCGAGCGCTTTGCCGGCCCGATCGAACTGCAACAGGACCAGGTGGCCAAACAGCGCCTGAAACGCCTGGTTCAACCCTTTATGTTGCGACGCCTGAAAACCCAGGTGCTGGAGGAGTTGCCGTCGCGCACTGAGATTGTGTTGCATGTGGAGATGAGCAAAGAAGAGACCGCCTTTTATGAGGCGATACGGCAGAAGGCCGTGGAACAGTTCACAGATGATGGCGTTCCGGATGAGAAGAAACGCTTCCAGGTGTTGGCCGAGATCACCCGGCTGCGCCAGGCCTGCTGCAATCCCAACCTGATCGCGCCCGAACTCAATCTGCCCAGTGCCAAGCAGGAGGTGTTGCTGAACGTCGTCGACGAGTTGCTGGAAAACCGCCACAAGGCGCTGGTGTTCAGCCAGTTCGTTACGCATCTGGCTCTGGTGCGCAAAGCCTTGGATGCCAAGGGTATCAGCTATCAATACCTGGACGGCAGCACGCCGGCGAAAAAGCGCCGTGTTGCCGTCGATGCATTTCAAGCCGGAGAGGGTGATCTGTTTCTTATCAGCCTCAAGGCTGGTGGTACCGGGTTAAACCTGACGGCGGCAGATTATGTGATCCATCTCGACCCCTGGTGGAACCCGGCAGTCGAAGACCAAGCGTCAGATCGCGCGCACCGCATCGGCCAACAGCGCCCCGTGACCATTTACCGTTTGGTCACCAAAGCCACCATCGAAGATAAAATCGTTGAGCTCCACAAACATAAACGCGACCTCGCTGACAACCTGCTCGAAGGCGCAGAAAGCAGCGCGAGACTGTCTACGGAAGATATCCTTGCGTTGTTGAAGGATGCGCAGGATTGATAAATACGGCCCCTGGCGGTGCTACCAACGCACTGATGGTGATCCACGATCGCATTGATCGCCTCCGAGTCAGATTTGTGCTCTGTTTCTCCAGTCAGGAGATAGTCCGCCCGACATGCCATCGCCGCCTGAAATATCGGCTGATCCTTCCTGGTAAGACCGGATGGAAACCGGTAGTCGGGGTGATGCTCCGTGAGGCTGAGCGTGGTACCGGTGCGCTCGTACTGTCCAAGGGATTCGGGAAATTTACGTTCCAGATTTCGCCGCGCCTCCTCCACGGCGTACGAACTCGAGTGCAGGGTCCAGTATCCCTGAGCCGCCAGTTCGACCAGCAGCGCCGCGGTTGTTTCTGACGCCAGCAATGAAACGCGTCAACGGATGAACGCGCTTCGAGTGATCAGAATAATGGCCATACCTGGCCTTCACGACGATTATCGCAGGCACTTGCATTGACGGATCAGTCAATTGTGGCTATAAAAATAGTCATAGTTGGCCAGACGACGACGGTGCACATCATCAATTGACTACAACTAAACGCCTATTCCGGCCAAGAACTCGGCGACCGTAAGAATGCAAACGCCGAAGGTTCTTTCCCTGGCATTCATGAATGAACCGAAATCCTTCAGATCTCCAGTCAGGAGATAGTCCGCCCGACATGCCATCGCCGCCTGAAATATCGGCTGATCCTTCCTGGCCAGGCCGGATGGAAACCGGTAGTCGGGGTGATGCTCCGTGAGGCTGAGCGTGGTACCGGTGCGCTCGTACTGTTCAAAGGATTCGGGAAATTTACGTTCCAGATTTCGCCGCGCCTCCTCCACGGCATACGAACTCGAGTGCAGGGTCCAATATCCCTGGGCCGCCAGTTCGACCAGCAGCGCCGCGGTTGTTTCGGACGCCAGCAATGAAAAACGTCAACGGATGAACGCGTTTCGAGTGATCAGAAAAATGGCCATATCTGACCTTTGCGACTATTTTCGCAGGCATTTGCATTGACGAACCCGTCGATTTTGTCTATAAAAATAGTCATTAAATAACTCAATGACTGTTTTGCTGGTCATTTTTTGGTTGGCGTGATGGCAAAGGACAGAACCTATTCCAGCTACACGCGCGAGGCCGCCGTTCTGCTCGGCGGGCAGATCCGCCTGGGACGAAAGCAACGCAAGTGGACCGAGCACGAGCTTGCCGAGCGGGCGGGCATCTCGCGCGCCACGTTGCAGAAGATCGAAAAGGGCGACCTGTCGGTCGCGATCGGGCTGGTCTTTGAGATGGCGGCCCTCGTCGGCGTGTGCCTGTTCGATGCCCAGCACTCGACGCTCACCGGCCATATCACCCGCACCGAGGATCAGCTCGCCTTGTTGCCCAGCGCCGTGCGCAAACCCAGAAGACATGCCGTAGACGATGACTTCTGATCCGCCCTACAGCGAAGCCTTTGTCTGGATCTGGCTACCCGAAGAATGTGAACCGGTCGTTGCCGGGAAGCTCACCGCTGAGGGCAAGAACCTCGTCTTCAACTATGGTAGGAGCTACCTGGCCCGTGACAATGCCATTGCCATCTATGAACCGGAGTTGCCGTTAGAGCCGGGCATATTGCCGCTACTGCCAGGCATGACTATTCCCAGCTGCATCCGCGATGCCTCACCCGACGCCTGGGGACGGCGGGTTCTGATCAATAAAAAGTTCGGCCTTAAAGGCGCCAACGCCAATGCGGTCGACCTTGACGAGCTGACCTGTCTCCTCGAGTCCGGCTCCGATCGTATTGGTGCCTTGGATTTTCAGCGCTCGGCAACCGACTATGCCCCACGTGCCGCGACCAACGTTTCGCTCGAAGAGCTTGTTCGATCCGCCGAGCGTGTCGAGAAAGGCGTGCCGCTGACAGCCGAGCTCGACCAGGCGCTGTTTCATGGCAGCTCGATTGGCGGTGCCCGCCCCAAGGCGCTAATCGAAGATCACGACACCAAATACATCGCTAAATTCTCTTCGACAACGGATCTCTACAGCCTTGTCAAAGCCGAGTTCATCGCCATGCGCCTGGCACAGCGGGTCGGGCTGCATGTCGCATCGGTATCGTTGACGACCTCTGCCCACAGAGACGTGCTGCTCATCGAGCGTTTCGACCGCCTTCACACGGCCCGGGGATGGCAGCGCAAAGCCATGGTCTCCGCCCTGACCCTGCTGGAACTGGATGACATGATGGCGCGTTATGCCGGCTACGCCGGTCTGGCTGAAATCATTCGCCACCGATTCACCCATGCCGCCGCAACGCTGCAGGAACTCTTCGGGCGGCTGGTCTTCAACATCCTGTGCGGCAACACCGATGACCATGCCCGCAACCATGCCGCCTTTTGGGATGGCGAAGCGCTGGCGCTGACACCTGCCTACGACATCTGCCCGCAAGGTCGCACCGGCAATGAAGCCACCCAGGCCATGTTGATTACCGACCAGGGTCGCATGAGCCGGATCTCGACATGCCTGGGAGCGGCCGGGCATTTCCTGCTTTCACGTGAGGAAGCCCTCGCCATCGTTGAGCACCAACTCACGATGCTCATCGCGGATTGGGAAAACGTCTGTGATGAGGCGGCCCTGAGCCCGGTTGATCGGGCGTTCCTCTGGGGTCGTCAGTTCCTCAATCCCTTTGCCTTTGAGGATCTCACGGGTGATGCCGCGCAAATCAAGACCCTTGCCGATGAGGCGCGCGCGTAGCGTGGTTCTGCGTCGGGATCCCGGCTGGCGCCGGAAGCCGAAACCCTTACGCAGTTCCGTGAAGTTGAACTGCCGCTAGACAACACGGTACCGATTTGATTCTGCACATAAAAAAAGACTTAGGTTTATCGCCTAAGCCTTTGTTTTATATTGGTCGGAGCGGGGAGATTCGAACTCCCGACCCCCACAACCCCATTGTGGTGCGCTACCAAGCTGCGCTACGCTCCGAAAGAGCGCTGCATCCTAGGGATGCGGCGCTTTTTTGTCAATGAAACAAGCCGTTCAGGCCTTGAGGATGGCGAGGAGTTCCTCGAGTTCGCCGCGCAACTGGCGGATCAGCTCCGGACTTGAGTGCTCTTCGTGTTTGGGCCCGTCACCCGCGAGCTGCTGTCGCGCACCGCCAATCGTGAAACCCTGCTCGTACAGCAGGCTGCGGATATTGCGGATCATCTCCACGTCGTGGCGCTGGTAGTAACGGCGGTTTCCACGCCGCTTGACCGGCTTGAGTTGTGGAAACTCCTGCTCCCAGTAGCGCAGGACGTGCGGTTTCACCTGGCACAGGTCGCTGACCTCACCGATGGTGAAGTAGCGCTTGCCCGGGATGGGCGGTAACTCAATGTTGCTGCTGTTCGGATCCAGCATATGCCTCTACTCGTGCCTTCAGTTTCTGGCCTGGGCGAAAGGTCACCACGCGACGCGCGCAGATCGGGATCTCTTCGCCGGTCTTCGGATTCCGGCCGGGACGCTGTTTCTTCTCGCGCAGGTCGAAATTGCCAAACCCGGACAGCTTTACCTGCCGCCCGTTCTCCAGCGACATGCGGATCTCTTCAAAAAACATCTCCACCATGTCCTTGGCCTCGCGCTTGTTCAGCCCGAGTTCCTCGAACAGGTGTTCTGCCATCTCTGCTTTCGTCAGTGCCATGGACTCAATCTCTCAATTTTGCGGACAGACGCTCGTGCAAGCGCCGCGAGCACCACGCTGCTCGCCTCTTCGACTTCTGATTCAGTAAGAGTGTGAGAAGATTCCTGTAAAATCAAGCTCAAAGCAAGGCTTTTTAGACTGGAATCTATGTTCTCCCCAGTATAGACGTCGAAAAGCTGGATGTCCTTCACAACCGCGGGCGCCGTTTCACGCACGCAATCGAGCACCGCCTGGTATGGCAAGGTCGCGGTCGACCAGCAGCGCAAAGTCGCGCCGGATCGCCGGAAACTTGGACAAAGGCTCGAATTTGGGTATGCCACCCAGACGCAGCGGGCCCAGCTCGATCTCGAACAGGAACACGCCTTTGGGCACGTCCAGCGCCTTCTGCGCGGCCGGGTGCAGCAGCCCCACCCAGCCGATGGGTTCGCCCTTGCGCAGGATGCGTGCGGTCTGGCCCGGGTGCAGCGCCGGGAATTGCGCGGCCTCGAAACGAAACTCGGCGGCATCGGCCACCTGGTGCAGCACCGATTCGACATCCGACTTGATGTCGAAGAAATCGACCTTGCGCGTCTGCAGTCCCCATTGCTCGACGGCCGCTTCACCAAAGATCAGGCCGGCCAGCTTGGGCAGCTGCGAGATCCTGCCTTCGACCCGGGCGAAGGCCAGGCCGCTCTCGAACACCCGCACGCGCGTCTGCTGCCGCGCCAGGTTGTGCTTCAGAGTCTGGATCAGGCCCGGCCAGATACTGGCGCGCATGTCCGACATGTCGGCCGATATCGGGTTGGCGAGCTTGATCGGCTCGGCATCCGGCGTCAGCACCTCGGCGATCTCCGGCGCGATGAAGCTGTAGGTGATGGCCTCCTGGTAACCGCGGTGCACCAGCAACTGTTTGGCCGCTGCCAGGTTGAACTCGGCCTCGGGCCGCAGCGTCACGCTGACCGGCGCGGAGCTCAGGCTGGCCGGGATATTGGCATAGCCGTAGATGCGTCCGATCTCCTCGATCAGGTCCGACTCGATCGCGATGTCAAAGCGTGCGCTGGACGCGGTCACCATCCAGCCCTCGTCGGTCGCTTCGAGTTGCATGTCCAGACGCGTGAGGATGTCGGCAATCATCTGATCATCGATATCGACCCCGAGCAGGCGCTTTACGCGCTCACGCCGCAAGGCGACCGGCTTTGCGACCGGCAGGTGGCCATCAGACTTCATCTCGGTGATGGGTCCTGCCTGGCCACCGACGATCTCGAGCATCAATGCCGTGGCGCGTTCCATCGCCTTGTGCTGCAGGCACGAATCCACACCGCGTTCGAAGCGATGCGAGGAATCGGTGTGCAGCGCATAGCTGCGGGCCTGGCCTGCGATCGCCAGGGGTGCAAAGAAAGCGGCCTCGAGCAATACGTCAATGGTGGATTCGGTGACACCCGAGTCCTCGCCGCCCATGATGCCGGCCATCGCCAGCGCCCGGCTGTGATCCGCGATCACCAGGGTATCGGCGCGCAGGGTCGCCTCGCTGCCGTCGAGCAGGGTCAGCTTTTCACCCTCTTCGGCCATGCGCACGCGAATACCGCCGTCGAGTCTGGCCAGGTCGAAGCCGTGCATCGGCTGACCCAGCTCGAGCATGATGAAGTTGGTGATATCGACCACCGGCGAGATCGCGCGCAATCCACCGCGACGCAGCTTCTCGACCATCCAGTCCGGCGTCCTGGCACCGGCATCGATCCCGCGCACGATACGACACAGGTAACGCGGGCAGGCCTCGCCGGCCTCGAGCGCGACAGGAAAAACATCATCGATACTGGCGGGCACCGGATCGATCTGCGGCGACCTGACCGGCGCGCGGTTGAGCACTCCCACCTCGCGCGCGACACCGGCAAGGCTCAGGCAGTCGGCGCGATCGGGCGTCAGGTCGACATCGATGCACTGATCATCGAGCGACAGGTAATCACGGAGATCTGCACCAACCGGCGCATCGGCCGGCAGCGGCATGATGCCGTCGGACGATTCGGCCAGCCCCAGCTCAGAGGCCGAGCAGATCATGCCCAGCGACTGCACCCCGCGCAGCTTGGCCTTTTTGATTTTGAAATCGCCCGGCAGTGTTGCCCCGACCGTGGCGACCGGCACGCGCATGCCGGCGGTGACGTTCTTTGCACCGCACACGATCTGTGAGGGCGCATCTGTGCCGATGTTGACGCTGCACACGCTCAGCTTGTCGGCGTCCGGATGCTGCTCGCGGGTCAGCACCTCACCGACGACGACACCGCTGAAGGCGGGTGCGGCCGGCTCAACCGAATCGACCTCGAGACCGGCCATACTCAACTGATCGGCCAGTTCAACGGTGCCGATATCGGGGTTCACCCATTCGCGCAGCCAGGCTTCACTGAATCTCATTGTTATTTCCTAACTCAATTTTTAACCGCCAAGACCGCGAAGAGCGCAAAGAAGGCGCTGTTTTGGCGAGCAATGCGACACACTTCACAGACACAGCAGTTGCATCCGTCATCGATCAACGCGCCAGTCCCAATCAAGCGAGCCGTTTGCTTAGAGACCTTTGTGTCCTTCGTGGTTATTGTTCTTACTAGGCAAACTGCTTCAGGAAACGCAGATCGTTCTCGAAGAACAGACGCAGATCGTTGACCCCGTAGCGCAGCATGGCCAGGCGCTCGACACCCATGCCGAACGCATAGCCCAGGTATTTTTCACTGTCGATGCCGACATGGCGGAACACCTCGGGGTGGATCATTCCGCAGCCCAGCACCTCGAGCCAGCCGGTATGGCCGCATACGCGACAGCCGTTACCGCTGCACATCACGCACTGGATATCGACCTCGGCCGAAGGCTCTGTGAACGGGAAGTACGACGGACGGAAACGCACCGCAAGATCATCACGTTCGAAAAAGCCGTGCAGAAAGGCGTTCAGGATGCCCTTGAGATCGGCAAAGCTGACCTGCTCGTCAACCAGGAAGCCCTCGACCTGATGAAACATCGGCGTATGGGTCAGGTCGGAATCACAGCGATAGACCCGGCCCGGAGCGATGACCTTCATCGGCGGCTCGGCATCTTTCATGTGCCGGATCTGCACCGGCGAGGTATGCGTGCGCAGCAGCAGGTGCTCATCGAAATAAAAGGTATCGTGCATGGCGCGCGCGGGATGGTGCGCCGGGATATTGAGTGCCTCGAAGTTGTGGAAATCGTCTTCGATCTCCGGGCCTTCGGCGACCTCGAATCCGGCGCTGGCGAAGAACGCCTCGATACGCTGCATGGTGCGCGTCACCGGATGCAGGCCGCCACTGGCCACGTCACGACCGGGCAGCGAGACATCGATACGCTCGGACGACAGGCGATTCGCCAGCTCGGCGGCCTCGAGTGCCGTCTTGCGCGCCTCGATCGCCTGCTGGAAATCCTGCTTGGCCCGGTTGATCTCCTGACCGGCGGTCTTGCGCTCTTCCGGCGGCAGCTTTCCGAGTTGCTTCAGACGCTGGGTGAAGTGCCCGCTCTTACCCAGATACTGCACACGGACCTCATCGAGTGCGCGCAGATCAGCGGCGGTTTCCAGCGCATCTATCGACTGGGAGAGGAGAGCTTCGAGATCGGTACTCATGATTGACTTTCCAACTTCATTCTTTTGGAACGCAGAGGGCGCAGAGAAACGCAGAGGCCGCAAAGATTTTCCTGGAAAAGCTCTGCGTTCTTTGCGATTCCTTTGCGTTCTGCGCGTTCCTGTTGTTCTGTTCCGAAACTAGAAAAGGGGAAAGACCCAACGGCCTTCCCCCTTCTCAATCGATCACAAACGCACCGGACAACAACGCCCGGCAGTCGTCATCAGCTCGCGAGGGCAGCCTTGGCCTTCTCAGCGAGTTGTTCAAACGCAGGCATGTCGTGCACGGCGATATCGGCCAGCATCTTGCGGTCGACCTCGATGCCGGCCTTGTTCAGACCGTCGATGAAGCGACTGTATGACATGTCGCACAACCGCGCTGCGGCATTGATGCGCTGGATCCACAGGGCACGAAACTCGCGCTTTTTGACCCGCCGGTCGCGGTACGCATATTGACCGGCCTTGATCACCGCCTGCTTGGCAACACGATAAACCGTGCTGCGGGCGCCGTAGTAACCCTTGGCCGCCTTCAGAACCTTCTTGTGTCTGGCGTGCGCCTGCACACCACGTTTTACTCTTGGCATTTCTCAGTCTCCCCGGATCAGGCGTATGGAATCATGCGACGCGCGGCTGCCACATCATGCTTGTGCAGCATGGACGGCGAACGCAGCTGACGCTTACGCTTGGTCGACTTCTTCGTCAGGATATGACGACGGTGAGACTGGTTGCGCTTAACGCCACCGGCAGTAACCCGGAAACGTTTTGCAGCACCCCGAAGGGTCTTTATCTTTGGCATTTTCTACTCCTTAAACTATCAAAGTTTATAAATGGACAGCCAAGGCAATGCCTTGTTGGCCCGACCGCCCCGCAACCTTCAGACTGAAGGCCGCTTTCTATTTGTTCCGTTTCGGCCCGAGCACCATGATCATCTGGCGCCCTTCCATCATCGGCCGTTGCTCGACCAGCGAGACTTCCTCGAGGTCTTTCTCAATTCTCTGCAGCAGTTCCAGACCGCGCTCGCGGTGTGCGTGTTCCCGACCGCGGAATCGCATGGTCACCTTGGCCTTGTCACCGTCCTCGAGGAAGCGATGCAGGTTACGCAGCTTTACCTGATAGTCGCCGATCTCGGTTCCGGGACGAAACTTGACCTCTTTGACCTGTACCTGTTTCTGCTTCTTGCGCGCTTCCTGTTTTTGCTTCTTGAGCTCAAACACGAATTTTCCGAAGTCCATGACCCGGCAGACCGGCGGTTCCGCATTCGGCTGGATCTCGACCAGGTCAAGGCTTGCTTCCGAGGCAATGGTCATCGCCTCGGCTATCGGCACGATACCCACCTGTTCGCCGTCTTGCCCAATCAGGCGCACTTCACTTACGGTGATCTCTCCATTCAGGCGATTCCGCTTCTCGGATTGTCTGGCTATAACCGTCTTCCTCCTAAATAAACCAAAGGCCTGACAAGCAAGAAAGCACCGGCAGACGCCAGTGCTTTCTGGGATTCAGGCCCGAACACTCCCGACATCAGGCGCACGATTGGGCACCGTCGGGGCTTTGCATCATGCGCGCTGGGTGACTTCCGCCTCAAACCGCTGAATCAATTCATCCAATGGCACGGAACCGAGATCTTCACCGCTGCGTGTGCGTAACGCCACGCTGCGATTTTCGACCTCACGATCACCGACCACCAGAAGATAAGGCGTGCGCTGCAATGTGTGCTCGCGGATTTTAAAGCCAATTTTCTCGTTCCTCAAGTCAATTTCGGCTCTAAATCCTTTATCCTGCAGGCTTTTCGCCACTTCTTTGCAGAAATCGGCCTGCCGATCGGTGATATTCATCACCACGGCCTGCACCGGTGCCAGCCACAGCGGGAAAGCGCCCGCATGGTGTTCGATCAGAATTCCGATGAAACGCTCGATAGAACCCAGGATGGCCCGGTGCAGCATAACCGGTACCTGCCTGCTGTTGTCTTCGGCGATATAAGAGGCCCCGAGACGCTCCGGCATCGAGAAATCCAGCTGGATAGTACCCAGCTGCCAGACCCGATTGAGACAGTCGCGCAACGAGTATTCGATCTTCGGCCCGTAGAAGGCACCCTCGCCCGGCTGCAGCTCCCAGTCCAGGCCGCGCTCGTTGAGCGCATCTTCAAGTGCTTTCTCAGCTTTATCCCATATCTCATCTGATCCAACACGCTTTTCTGGCCGCGTTGATAGCTTCACCAGGACGTCTTCGAAGCCGAAATCCTTGTACACCTCGAACAACAGATCGCTGAACGCCAGCACCTCCGGCAGGATCTGTTCCTCGGTACAGAAGATATGCGCATCGTCCTGCACGAAACTGCGCACGCGCATCAGGCCGTGCAGCGTGCCCGAAGGCTCGTTGCGGTGACAGGAGCCAAATTCGGCCAGGCGCAGCGGCAGATCCCGATAACTCTTCAGACCATGGTTGTAGATCTGGATATGCGCCGGGCAGTTCATCGGCTTGATCGCGTAGACCCGGCCCTCGGTCTCGGTAATGAAGATGTCGTCGCGAAACTTGTCCCAGTGACCGGATTTCTCCCACAGCGAGCGATCGATGACCTGCGGCGTGTGCACCTCCTCATAGCCGTGACCACGCAGCTTGTCGCGGATGTACTCCTGCACCGCGAGGTAGATGGTCCAGCCGCGGTTGTGCCAGAACACCATGCCGGGCGCCTCGTCCTGGGAATGAAACAGGTCCAGCGCCTTGCCGATCTTGCGGTGATCGCGCTTCTCGGCCTCCTCGAGGTGGTGCAGGTAGCCCTTGAGCTCTTTCTTGTCGCGCCAGGCCGTGCCGTAGATACGCTGCAGCATCGGATTGTTCGAATCACCACGCCAGTAGGCACCGGCGAGCTTCATCAGCTTGAACGCCTTGGGCAGTTTGCCGGTGCTGGGCAGATGCGGTCCGCGGCAGACATCGAACCATTCACCCTGGCGGTAAACCGAGACCTCTTCACCTTCCGGGATGATGTCTTCGATGATCTCGACCTTGTAGGCCTCACCGATATCACCGAAGGTCCGCTTCGCCTCGTCCCGATCCCATACCTCGCGCTCGATCGGCAGATCGCGGCCGACGATCTCGCGCATGCGATCCTCGATCTTCTGCAGATCGGCCGGGGCGAACGGCTCCTCGCGTGCGAAGTCGTAGTAAAACCCATCCTCGATCGCAGGACCGATGGTCACCTGGGTACCGGGAAACAGTTCCTGCACCGCCTGTGCCATGACATGCGCCGCATCGTGCCGGATCAGCTCCAGGGCCTCGTCACTCTTGCCGGTGATGATGGCCAGTTCGGCGTCACTGCCGATAGTGAATGAGGTATCGACCAGCGCGCCGTCGACCTTGCCGGCGAGCGCCGCCTTGGCCAGGCCGGGGCCGATGTCGGCCGCGATCTCTGCGACGGTTACGGGGTTGTCGTAGCTCCGGCTGGAGCCGTCAGGAAGGGTTACAACGGGCATGTTGCGTTCTCTCTATAATCAGTGGTGACCCCTACCAAAGGCCACGTGAAGAGACCGTGCGATTAAGCGGTGATCTCAGAATTTAATGAAGGCGACATTATATAGGGTTTGGGTTTTTGTGTGCTATCGCGGGGTGGGTTTTGATGTGCGCGGTGGCGCATGTTCAAACAAACAGACCCGCCGGGACGACACACCTACGACCCGGGAATACAGAGCTCACCATCGACAACAAGACGACCAACCACCTCGACCACCGCCGCAGTCAGCGCAGCCAGATCATCGTCACCCATCACAAACGGCGGCATCAGATAGACCAGCCTGCCGAACGGCCGCACCCAAACACCCTGCTCCACGAACATCGGTTGCACGGTCTTCATATCGACCGGCTGGGTCAACTCGACCACACCGATCGCGCCCAGCACACGCACGTCGGCGACATGCGGCATGGACGCACAGCCGGCGAGACCCGTATGCAAACCCCGCTCGATCCTAGCGACACTGGCCTGCCAGTCGGATGCCAGCAGCAGATCGATACTGGCCAGTGACACGGCACAGGCCATCGGATTGGCCATGAAGGTCGGGCCATGCATGAAGACCCCGGGATCACCGCCGGAGATGACCGCGCCGATCGTGCGCGTGGCCAGCGTCGCCGCCATGGTCATATAACCACCGGTCAACGCCTTGCCCAGGCAAAGGATGTCCGGCGCAATGCCCGCATGCTCGCAGGCAAACAGTCGGCCGCTGCGCCCGAAGCCGGTGGCGATCTCATCGGCAATCAGCAACACCTGGTAACGGTCGCACAGCTCGCGCGCGGCGCGCAGATAGTCGGGCGAGTAGAAACGCATGCCCCCGGCACCCTGCACCACCGGCTCGAGGATCAGCGCGGCGATCTCGCCGGCATGTTCGGCAAGCAGCTTTTCAAGCGCCTCGATATCGGCACTGTCGGCCCCGCCCTCGAAACCCGCCCTGGGGGCAGGCACAAAGAACTGCTGCGGCAGGACATCGCCGAACAGCGTGTGCATACCCGTGACCGGATCGCAGACCGACATCGCATGCAGGGTGTCACCGTGGTAGCCATTGCGCAGGGACACGAAGCGGCGCTTTTCCGGTTTGCCCTGGCTGTGCCAGTACTGGATCGCCATCTTCAGAGCGACCTCGACAGCCACCGAACCGGAATCGGCGAAAAAAACCAGATCCAGACCCTGCGGGGTGATTTCAATCAGTTTCTCGGCCAGCTGCACCGCCGGCGGATGCGTCAGCCCGCCGAACATCACATGTGCCATGTCCTGCAGCTGGCCTTCGATCGCCCGGTTGAGTACCGGATGGTTGTAGCCGTGGATCATGCACCACCAGGATGCCATGCCGTCGATCAGCTCACGACCGTCGGCAAGCCTCAGGCGAACGCCCTTGGCCGAGATGACCGGGAACACCGGCATGCCGGAATCCATGCCGCTATACGGGTGCCAGACCGATGCCTGGTCGCGGGCCACCAACGCCTCGAACGCTGTCTCGTTCATACGTGTCCAATCGTTGAGAACATATCGACCTGGCCTACGGCTGCGCGACTTCATGTTGCATCTTCCCGGAACAGGATCCGGGTATCAATTGCGGCACGATGCTTGGGCTGCACCTCGGCACCCTGGCTGTGGGCGGCCGGTGACATGGTGCACGGGCCGGATGTGGTGCATTCGGTCGCCGACGGTCACCGCACCGCGTGCTGCAATATGCACTGGGTCGCGAACACGCCGCGATGGAACAGTACCGCGAACTGGCCGAGACAACCGACCCGGGGCCGATCCGGGATCTGTTCGCCTTTCTCGCCGACGAGGAGACACAGCACAAGGCCGAGTTGGAGAAGGTGTACTACGAGATCGTGCACAGCGGCGGCGTCTGACCGCCCAATTTCGGCCAGCCACTGACTGACCCTGCGAGATCAGCCATACTGGCCTATTATGAATACCCAATGGCCCCATAGAAGGGTTTGAGTTGCCGCTACCTTGAGTGTTTTATGAGAATCTGGTTCTGAATGCGCGCTGGCGCAAGGTCTTCGGAGAGTTCGATGGAATACGCACTGTTCGCCCTGGGTGGTGTAATCCTGACACTGATCGGTCTGTTGCTCTTCCGGGCGCAGCGTCGGCAGGAACCGGAACCGGAGCAGATCGAAAAACCGGTGCGCCTCACACCGCCGGCACAATTGTACAAGCTGCAAAAGTCAGACAAGTTCTGGGGGGTCAGCGTCGAATCGCACTGCGGGGCTTCATCCCGGCTGGCGGGGCAGCATTTTCCTTTCGATGAGGCACCCCATCTCCCGGTACACGATTGCACGGCATCGGCCTGCATATGCAGTTATATCGGACTTCCGGATCGCCGCATGCGTGATGAGCGGCGCCGGGGCCACGACCGGCGCGGTGCCATGCGCATGGAATCGACCGAGCGACGTGCCGACCGACCGCGGCGAAAGGATGACCTCGTCAACTGGAACAGTTACCGACATTTTTGATTGGATTTCGGGTGGCAGCCCCAGCCCGAAGAGCCTTCATCTACACCCGCTTCCAAATCAGCCGCTAAAAAGAAACCTTTCTCTGCAATAAGTACCGATGTCCAGTATCAAATCCCGTCGTTTCGCCACCCCACAAATCGTCCAGTCTGGTGCCGGGCCAAACCTTTGGCTGTGGAGTGTGCTCATCATTGCCTGTGCATTGTGGACCTGGCAGGTCTATGAATACGGCCGTTCAAATGCGCAATATGCGGAAAGTCGAAGTGCCTCGACCTTCGAGGAGCTGCGCGAGCGGATCGCCGAGCTGAATGCGGAACGCGATGAGTTAAGGCTGCAGTCGGCCAGGTTTGAGCGCAGCGGCCAGATTGATCGTCAGGCAACCAAGGCGATCCAGGGCGGGATCCGCGCTTTAAAGAACGAACTTTCAGCGCTCGAGCGTGAAGCGGCCAGATTGCGCGACCTTGTTTCCGATGGCGACACCTATATTGAGATCACCGACTACACATTGGTCGAATCCACGCCAGGCAAGCGCTTTCAGTATCGTTTCACCCTGTCCAGGGACGCACCCGCACCGAGAAAAGTGGAAGGCGAGGCCAGTATCCGGGTTTCCGGTCAGCTCGATGGTGAGCACGTGGAACTGTCCCTGCAGGAAATGACCGACAGCGGCGCAGAGCCACACAAACTGGGTTTCAAACATTTCCAGGAAATCGAAGGTGGTCTCAGCCTGCCGGCAGGTTTCACCCCGGAGGCCCTGATTATCGACGTGTCCCCCACCGGGAGCCATTACAAACCCTTCAGTCGCTCGTTTGGCTGGATTTGAGGCGTCAATCGCGTGGTTGGGGCATAACGCTCTCGTCCTCAGGACCCTGCAAGCTTGTTGCGGCGCTCGCGTATCAGCCAACGCACCAGGTCGGTCCACATGCGCGATACCTGATACGGCGTCGGCATGATGCCGGCGTGAGGCAGTTCGACCGTGACCACCGGGATATTCAGGTCAACCCCGCCATAGTTACCCAGTGAACCGGGAAAAACGCCCAGGTGGCGCAGCGTCAGATGACCGAGCCGCTCCGGTGCCTTGGGCGGGCCGTCGTGGTCGATCAGGCCATAAGGCGCATGCATCGCAATAATGATGTCCGGTTTGAAGCTGTCGATCTCCTTCACCAGATAAGCGATCTCGGGCTCGCTCGCAGCGCCGGGGCCGGGAAAGCGCCGGGGATCGCCACCGGCACGCGCTTTCCAGTACTTGTGCGCCTGCATCTCCCAGTCTGCCGTGGGGAAGTTTCGGTTCAGATCGACCCCCCGATCATTCTGGCGCTGCGAATCTTTCCGCAGCAGCCCATCCGGATTGCTCAGGGGTACGAAATGCCAGTGGAACAGGCCGGAATGGTGGACATTGAGAATATCCATCCACTTGAACACCACCGAGACGGAGGAATACTCGTCGCCATGAATGCCGCCGATAACCAGGATACGCGCCCGCGGCCGCTTGATTGCCGTCGGAGGGTATTCCTTCATCGCCAGGGGGCGTCCCATTACCGAATATGCGCCGGTTTCGCGCAGACCCTGACGCAGGCAGTCGCGCACAGACACGCTGCCCAGCTTGCCCCCGATCTCGGCACAAAGCCGGTCCACCCCGGCCGCGTCAGCAGAATGCCCTTTGCCTGAAGAAAAGGCGGAAGGGGCGATCAGACACCCGAGCAGGCACAGACAACTCAGCCCCGCTCGAAAACAATCCGCCATTGGCCGGAATCCTCTTTGCGCCAAAGCTGCTCTTTCCATCCGGAAGCACGAAAGTTGCTGCTTTCGTAGCGCTGATGAAAACGCGCCAGGACCATGTCTTTCTCGCCCGGGTAGTCCACCAGGCTCAGCTCAGACACGCCCACCTTGATGAACGACTTGTTTTTATGAATGCGTGTCTTGTAGCGCTTCCAGGCTGCCAGATCCTTTTTTGAATCCGTAAAATCGGCGGCGTAAAAGGCCAGGTACCCATCGTTGTTTATCGCCGACCACGCCTGGCGCCAGTCCTCAATGGCCTGCTCGAGTTCGCGGCGGCGGGGTTTCACCTCGTCGGCCTGCACCCATTCCAGTCCATCGTCGAGGATGATCGGGGTACGCTGCAGATCGACATAACGCGCAAGGTCATCGAGCTTGGTATTCGAGAGGACCACGCATCCGTCACTGTCCTGCAGGGGCCGGTGATCCTTTCCCTTGGGCAGCCCGTGCAACCAGATGCCCGAGCCGTTGCGCTTCTTGATCCGGTCCAGGGCGTTGGGGTAATTGAGCGTATAGGCCCCGTTGCCGTAAAAATCATCGAGATCATCGTCCGGAAGATGCGCCATCAGGCGATACACACCGACCGGTGTTTTTTTGTCGCCGCGTTTTAACTTCCCGTAGCCACGCTTGCCAATCGAGACGGACATGGTTTCGGTCAGTTTGAACTGACCATCGGCGCGCTCAAGGACATACAGATTGCCATTTTTGAGGTCCACCCAGATCGCGTGTTTTAGGGTCTCGGGCAGCCTGAGCATCCCTTTTGGATAGAGCGTACCCAGGGTGCTGTTTATCGCCTTGCCCAGCGATTCGTCGGACAGGTCCAGCGAGGCATTGTCGACCTTGACCAGGTCGCCCGGGGCCTTGGTCTGCAGGTCGAGTGCCGCAACCCGAACGGCTTTTTCCTGCTCTTCATCGCCCCCCTCCGGGGAACCGATCCGAACGACCTTCGGCGCAAATTGGGAACACTCGGTGGCGTGCGCCTCCTGGCACTTCTGCACCACCCGGAAGGCCTTCATCGAGTCGCGGAAGCGTCCCAGAAAGACCACGGTCTCGCCACTGGGCAAAGGGAATTCGCCGATCCGCTCGATCGGCAACACCTGATCGAGCGTCGCACTGTCCTGCGCACCCGAGAGCACGACTTTGAGCGTGTGGTATCCCTGCGTCGGGGCAACCACATCATCCTGTTCCGCAAGCGTGCAGTCCCAGGCATTCTCTACACCGGCATTGAAACAGAACGCCTCGCCCCCATCACCCCCATCTGCCAGCGCGGCCGCAGGCAGCAGCATTGCGAGATGGAGCAACAGCACACAGGGCCGCGCCAGCTTCATGAGATTGAATTCAAGATCCATTTAGCAACTTTTCACTTGCGCCAGTTGTTCATGCACCGCGGACATGACCGGATCAAAAAAAAGGCCCAGCCCGGAAGCTAAGCCTTTCTTAATCTGGTAGGCGCGATTGGATTTGAACCAACGACCCCCACCATGTCAAGGTGGTGCTCTAACCAACTGAGCTACGCGCCTGAAGAAGGCGCAATAATACACAGCCGACATGCACTGTACAAGTCGCTGGCGGCGCCGCTGACCACCCCTTTTTTGGCAGAAAACCCGGCATCCCGCCCCGTTCCGCTCAGCCTTCCTGCTCGACCGGCCGGTAGCCTGCCCGCAGGGCACCGATCTCGTGCAGATAGGCCAGCAGCATGTTGACCGACTCTGCCACCGAAACCTCCCCGGCGGGGATACGCAGCTCGGGCTGCTCCGGCGCCTCGTACGGGCTGTCGATTCCGGTGAACTGTTTGATCTCGCCGCGTTCTGCCTTGGCGTACAGCCCCTTGGGGTCACGATCCTTGCAGACCTCCAGCGAGGCATCCACGAAGACCTCGACGAACTGGCCGTCGGGCATGATCTCGCGGACGATCTAACGTAAATGATTCTTTAAACCGTATCTGCTCAGGCCACCAGACCCCTGCCCTGCAGTTCCTTGAGCTGGTCACGGACACGTGCCGCATCCTCGAACTCCAGGTCCCGGGCATGCTGGTACATCTGTTTCTCCAGCTCCTTGACCCGCCTGCTCATCTGCGCCGGCGTCATCGCGGCATATTCGGCCGTTTCTTCCGCAACCTTGGCGAATCGCCTTGCCGTCGAGGGCGCACCCGGGTACGCGGCCTCCATGATATCCGCGACGTTCTTCTGCACCGTCTGCGGCGTGATGTCGTGTTCCTTGTTGAATGCCAGCTGCTTGTTGCGCCGACGCTCGGTCTCGTCGATCGCCCGTTGCATCGACCCGGTTATCCGGTCGCCGTAAAGGATCGCCTTGCCGCGCAGGTTGCGCGCCGCACGCCCGACCGTCTGGATCAGCGCACCCTCCGAGC
Source organism: uncultured Gammaproteobacteria bacterium (assembly GCA_963759055.1). Classification (GTDB taxonomy): domain Bacteria; phylum Pseudomonadota; class Gammaproteobacteria; order Chromatiales; family Chromatiaceae; genus Thiosocius. The sequence continues at coordinate 53,437 of CAVWYD010000025.1, read as the reverse complement.
GCAGAAAGCCCTCCTTGTCGGCATCGAGAACGGCCACCAGCGAGACCTCGGGCATGTCCAGGCCCTCGCGCAGCAGGTTGATGCCGACCAGCACGTCGAACTCACCCAGGCGCAGGTCGCGGATGATCTCGACCCGCTCGACCGTATCGATATCCGAATGCAGGTAGCGCACCCGAATGCCGTGCTCGATCAGGTAGTCGGTCAGGTCTTCGGCCATGCGTTTGGTCAGGGTGGTGACCAGCACCCGGTCGCCGATCTCGGTGCGCGCATGAATCTGCGACAGCAGGTCATCCACCTGGGTGATGGCGGGACGCACCTCGATATCGGGATCGACCAGCCCGGTCGGGCGCACCACCTGCTCGACGATCCGGCCCGAATGCTCACGCTCGAAGTCACGCGGGGTCGCGGTCACATAGATGGTCTGCGGCGAACGCGCCTCGAACTCGTCGAACCGCAGCGGCCGGTTGTCCAGTGCCGAGGGCAGCCTGAAGCCGTATTCCACCAGGGTCTCCTTGCGCGAGCGGTCACCCTTGTACATGCCGCCCAGCTGCGGGATGGTGACGTGCGACTCGTCCACCACCAGCAGGGCGTCGTCGGGCAGGTAGTCGAAAAGCGTGGGCGGCCCCTCGCCCGGCGCACGTCCCGAAAGGTAGCGCGAATAGTTCTCGATACCCGAGCAATAACCCAGCTCGTTCATCATCTCCAGGTCGAACACGGTGCGCTGCTGCAGGCGCTGGTGTTCGACCAGTTTCTGGTTCTCGTACAGCTGTTCCAGACGCTCCTTGAGCTCGACCTTGATCTGTTCGACCGCGGCCAGGATGGTCTCGCGCGGGGTCACATAGTGGGTCTTGGGATAGACGGTGTAGCGCGGCACCTTGCGCAAGACCTCGCCGGTCAGCGGATCGAACAGCGAGATACCCTCGACCTCGTCATCGAACAGCTCGACGCGCACCGCCTCTTCGTCCGACTCGGCCGGATAGATGTCGATCAGCTCGCCGCGCACCCGGTAGGTGCCGCGCTGCAGTTGCATATCGTTGCGCTTGTACTGCAGTTCGGCCAGGCGACGCAGGATGGCGCGCTGGTCGATGCGCTCGCCACGCGACAGGTGCAGCATCATCTTCAGGTACTGGCGCGGATCCCCCAGGCCGTAGATCGAAGACACCGTCGCCACCACGATGACATCGCGCCGTTCAAGCAATGCCTTGGTCGCCGACAGGCGCATCTGTTCGATGTGCTCATTCACCGAGGCATCCTTCTCGATGAAGGTGTCCGACGAGGGCACATAGGCCTCGGGCTGGTAGTAGTCGTAGTACGAGACGAAATACTCGACCGCGTTGTTGGGGAAGAAATCCCGAAACTCACCGTAGAGCTGGGCCGCCAGGGTCTTGTTCGGGGCCAGGACGATCGCCGGGCGCTGCACCCGGTCGATCACGTTGGCGATGGTGAAGGTCTTGCCCGAGCCGGTCACCCCGAGCAGGGTCATGCCGGCCTCCCCGTCACCCAGTCCCTCGACCAGGCTGTCGATCGCCGTGGGCTGATCACCCGCGGGCTCGAACCGACTGTGCAGCTGAAACGTCTTTTTCGCCATAAATAGGATGATGGGGCATCGATCAATCCGCTATGATACCAATCTATCCACCTGCCCAGAGTTCTAATCGACGAGACCCGCCAAACAGTCATGACCATCAAGCTTTCCAGCCGCGTACAGGCCGTCAAGCCTTCCCCGACCCTTGCCATTACCGCGCGTGCGGCGGCCCTGCGTGCCGAGGGCAAGGACGTCATCGGCCTCGGTGCCGGCGAGCCCGATTTCGACACCCCGGAGCACATCAAGAAGGCGGCCAAGAAGGCGATCAACGAGGGCAAGACCAAGTACACGCCGGTGGACGGCACGCCCAGCCTGAAGCAGGCCGTCATCGACAAGTTCAAGCGCGACAACGGCTTCGACTTTGCGCCCGACCAGATCCTGGTCTCATGCGGCGGCAAGCAGAGTTTCTACAACCTGGCCCAGGCCATCCTGGACCCGGGTGACGAGGTCATCATCCCGGCACCCTACTGGGTGTCATACCCGGACATGTCGATCCTGGCCGGTGGTGTGCCGGTACTCATCCATGCGGATGCGAAACAGCGGTTCAAGATAACGCCGGCACAGCTGCGCGGTGCGCTCACCGACAAGACCCGCCTGGTGGTGATCAACAGCCCGTCCAACCCGACCGGCATGGCCTACACCACCGACGAACTGGCCGCCCTCGGCGAGGTGCTGCGCGAACACCCGAAGGTGGTGATCGCGACCGACGATATGTACGAGCATATCCGCTGGAACAAGAAGAAGCCCTTCGTCAACATCCTCAACGCCTGCCCTGACCTGGTCAAACGCACCCTGGTCCTCAACGGGGTATCCAAGGCCTACGCGATGACCGGCTGGCGCATCGGCTATGCCGGCGGCCCCGCCGAGGTCATCAAGGCGATGAAGAAGATCCAGTCGCAGAGCACCTCGAACCCGACCTCGATCTCGCAATATGCGGCCGAGGCCGCGCTCAACGGACCGCAGGAATGCATCGACGAGATGCTGGTGCAGTTCAAGAAGCGGCACGACTACGTGGTCAAGCGGCTCAACAAGATGCCGGGCATCGAATGCCTGCCCACCGACGGCACCTTTTACGTGTTCCCCTCGGTGAAGGGCCTGATCGACGCGATCGACGGGGTCAACGACGACCTGCAGCTGGCCGAGCACCTGATCGTGCACGCCGGTGTGGCACTGGTGCCGGGTACCGCCTTCGGCCTTTCCGGGCATGTGCGCATCTCGATTGCGACCAGCATGGAAAACCTCGAAGGTGCCCTGGACAGGATCGAAAAACTGACTGGCTGAATTCACCGGGGCCTGGACAGGTCCCACCCTGAACCCGGCGTCCAGGGATAGGACGCCGCAAACAGCATGGAGGCTGATCGACATGGAAGTCGAAAACACACCGCCGCGTCTCGTTCGCGGACTCACCCTGATCGAACTGGTCACGACCCTTGCGGTCGCCGGCATATCACTCGCGATACTGGTGCCCGGCTGGGCGAGTCTGTCGAACCGCTCGCACATCAGCAGCACGGCCAATCAGCTGCTCACCCACCTGCGCTATGCACGCAACGAGGCGGTAACCCGCAATCGGCCCATCAGCCTGTGCCCGAGCGATGACGGGGCCACCTGCTCCAGGGACCCCGGCGGCTGGCAGCGCGGCTATCATCATCTTCGTCGACGAAGACGGCGACCGAAACCGCACCGGGAGTGAGACCCTTTTAAGGATCCAGGGCGCGCAGCGGCAGCCATTGCGCCTGCACAGCACGGCAGGACGACCGGCGATCAGATTCCGTCCCGACGGCGCCGCCTGGAGCACCAACACGACCTTCAGCGTCTGCCTGGGTGATGACCCCGGTATGAACCGCGCCGTCGTGCTGTACGGCACCGGCCGCGCAAGGGTCGACAAACGCCGGCCCGGCAACCGCCCCGTGACCTGCACCTGAGCCCTTTTCGGGGGCCGAAAACGCGGCTAAAGTATTGACCGAAACCGGCGAAATACTTAAACTTCGCGCTCGAAGTTATTCCCCTGTGGCGCAGCGGTAGCGCAGCGGACTGTTAATCCGTTGGTCGTTAGTTCGAATCTAACCGGGGGAGCCAAATTCGCAATAAATAACAAGGGTTTAGAGGCCACCTCTAAACCCTTTTATTTTGTCTGCTTAGCCTTGGGAACTATTCAGGAACGATCGGCAGAGGTTGAGCGAGGGGTAATAAGCTCCTCAGCTCTAATGGCGCAGACTCGACCTGACAGCCCGTGTCAGAAGTAGTCGCGGCTTGGGCGCTCCGTGACCCTCGTAAGCATCATCCACGCCCGACAGGCCGCATAACTTTCAGAACCTTACAGGGGATACAATTCAACGAACTGTTGTGATCTATGCACGACCAGGCAACCTCACCGGAACATGTCCAGACTGCTGATCAAACTGCGCCATGCGCCCGACGACGAGATTCAGGAAATCCGCAGCCTGCTGCAGGAGCACCGGATCGATTTCTACGAGACGCAGAGCGGACCCTGGGGCATATCCGCACCGGGCATCTGGCTGAACGACGAGAACCAGTACGATCGCGCCAAGGCGCTGATGGATGACTACCAGGAAAACCGCTTCCGCGAGAAACGCGCTGCGTACGAGGGACTGCGCCGCGTCGGACAGCACCGGACCTTCCTGCGGAACTTCCTGGAAAACCCGGTCCAGGTAATTCTTTACAGCCTGATCGTCGGGCTGATCCTGTACTTCTCCATCAGCCCGTTTTTTCCGGACGACTGAACCCGGGCAAGGCGCCAGTGGGCCATGCGGGAAGTACGGTAATTCACAGAGCGCCGCGAATACGGCCAGATTGAGACAAGAAAGCCGCCCTCGTAGGCGGCGTTGCTTTTTGTGCAGCGCTTAGGCGGCCACCAACACTAAGCAGCCGTTTTGGTGCGCTGCGGTGATTGAATCTTGATTCCCGTCAAGCCACAACTTGTTAGCGGGTGTTTTTTGCTGCAAACGGAGTTCAGATTGAATCAACCGAAAGAGAGAATTATGTCGAACGGATTCTTCTTGTTATCTATTGCACTGCTTGCCGCATCATTCCCAGCGTTTGCTGCGACTGCGAATAAATCGGATCCCGACACAACTCAATCGCCAGCAGCTTCACAATTGTCGCTCTTCAGTGCTCCCTGCATTAGCTCGATTCAATCTCTCCTGGATCCGGACAAGGGAATCGTTAAGGGCGAACCAGGAATATTCGATCCGATTTCGCCCCGTAAGCTGGCGGCTAATGAGAGCCGGCTATTGGAAAGACTATTGCGTCGCTTCGCCGATAGATGGTCTGGAACCAGAAAAGAGATCATCTGCATTGGGCCTGACAGCGCCGTTCGCGAGAGGATACGAAGTTATCGAGTGAAATCGCGGTGCACTTGGTATTCGAATGGGCTTCTCAAACTGCGTCTGGATACAACCAGGGATGATGGAGTTCGAGGACTCCAATTCATGTGGATTTCCATTAAAGACAATTGGTTGAGATTTGGAGTCGGTGGAGCGGAACCTACCTCAAGTAAGAACCCGGGAAAATCGAATGACGTAGAAATACTGTCTATTGAGCGCGACAGCCTGGCTTTTTTCACCAAGTATCGGCGGCGAGTGCGAACGGGCAGTGTTCAGGTTCAGGATGTATGGTCGTTTCACGTGGCAGATAGTGATTTCCGGATCGATCAGGCAAGTTATGTGCAAGGGCGATTGGTAGAAAGGAACAGATGGACCGTAACGAAATGATTACGGTCAAAACTTGTCATTCGGCGGGCGCAGCCCGCCCTACGAAATCACCCTGCAGGATCTTATACACGACTGATCAGTGCGAGCAGTTCCGGGGTAACGCCTTGCATGCTTCGCTCCCTGAATTTCTGGATTCCCTGCCATCTCGACGATGGCCCACTAGACACGCCGCACCACTCCCGCTAGCATTTTGCTATGCCGTGAATTGTGCTGTCCCGGGGCGGTAAATCTCGACTGTAAATCCGTTGGTCGTATGTTCGAATCTTACCGGGGGAGCCAAACAATCCAAGCCCGACTTTCGTGTCGGGCTTTTGTGTGCCAACAGAACACTGATCGCATTGCTGAGGATGAATAAATACGAGCCATCAAACACGCCTGATGCAGAAGAATGGTTAGGCCTTGCAGAGTCGGAGCGAATCGACTTGGTAAGGGCGTACCATGAAACCGCTGCAGAGCCACTGGAAAAAGGGGCAATCGCGGCGCACGCGTCAGTACATGTAATGGTTGAGAATCAAGTGGCAATGGGGGTCGAGCCCGTTCCCGAAACGGTTGCCAGATTGATTCGCCAGGGGTTAAATCGCCACGAGGCAATTCATGCTGTTGCAGCGGTGCTTCTGGATGAGATCCGTGAGTTGCAAAACAACCCTGAAGCATCGTGGAAATCCGGGTTGTATCGTAGAAAACTTGAGAAGCTCACAGCAAAGCGTTGGCGTAAAGGCCAGTGGTGAAGTTCGCGCACAACGAATGGTTCCAGCTGTTGGGTGCGCCCATGCGAAAGCCCACTAGAAGCTGTCACTCGGGACGACGTTGCTTCAGACCGGTCATGGCCGGACCAGCCCTGGTTGCCCGGAGTCGAACAACTTCTCCCCATGCTTCATTGCATAAGTCAAAACACCCATGCGTTCAAAAGTGGTGGGATTGTTTTCGCCATTCAGCTCGAGGTCCTCGAGCCTGCTCAGCACCCATGTATTGGCAGCCAGCGGCCCAAAGTCTGTGTGACAGCGCAAGATGTCGATGACTTCCTGCACCAGGTATTCAATGCCATCCTGTGCGCCGGGGCGATCATCATGACTCAATCCGTTTTCTGTCCCGTCAAAGACAATTTGTGCCACGAACAGCGCCAGCGCCCTTCTCGCCTCCTCCTGGTTTGAAAAAGGTCCGGACTGCATTCCTTCGCGGGCATCGAAATACCAATGCGCGTTGGCGCCATAAAGCCGCTTACTCCTGAATGGACGATGGCTACCGTGCTCACCTTTCCGGCTTGAACTCATATTTCATCTAAACGCGTTGGTGGAGTTGTCTTTTTTATCGGGTACCCGGGATAAGCGGCTCACAAATCGCGGAACGGCGCATTGAATTCGGTTGGCTCCAGGCGATCCAAACGCAGACCCAACACGGGCGGGCCAGGCTGTCTCGGTACGCTGCCTGTGGGTGGTCGGTCCTGCAATGCGCTTCGCAGTTCGCTCATGCTTGGATCGCGGCCTTCCAGGTGCATTAACTGTTGGCTGGAGGTCATCAAAAGCAGCCATCGGTAGGGTCCCTGGCGGAACCGGCGCACAAAGACTGTTTTCCCATCTGGCCACTGGATGGTGATTTTGCCTGCGCCGCACGAGCTTACCTGCGCACCCATCGGCTGCACCTTGTCAACGATGGACTTCAGGTGCGGATGCAGATCGTCGTGATCGAATTGGTTCCATTCATCCATTGGTAAACACGCTGTGTGATCGACCGATTGCTTGGGGCAAATTGGTCTCACTTATGATTTTTGTTGGTCCATTACCGGCTTCTCGCAAAGTCGGCTCTCCACCTCTACCGCGTGCAAAAAACACGCCGTTTTTATTTTTCGGAAATAAAACAATGACTAGGAATCTGTTTCGGCGGGAATCATTCGACTATTGAAAAACTACCTGACGGTGTCTCGGCTTGGCGGGCGTATCGCGTCCGCGGGCGCCTCCTCGGAATCGGCAGCGGGCAAAATTCAAGCCTTGTGCCGATTTTCAAGGGCCTGCAGTGGGTCTGCCCCCGTCGTTCATCTCCCGCTTTTGGTCGATATCGACCGGACTTTTTGCTTCACGTCATCTTGTGGTCGATTTTTGCCCCCAAGTGGCCTACCTCAACACGTTTAGATCGGTATCATGGTGGGATCCCGTGGCAATTTCTGAGAGCGCAAACGATGAACGACGAAGGCATGATTCCAGAGGCAACCGAACAGGCAAGGAGCGCAGAGCAGTCGGCGCAGGAAATTCAGGCACAGCGCGAAGAGTTGGCCAAGCTCAAGAAATTCAAAGGGAAAGCCATACAGCGCTTCAAGCGCGAAGAGGAACTCAAGCCCTATCAGGCCGAGCTGATCAAGATGCAACAGCACCTCGAAGAAAACAAGAAACGGATGGTTATCCTATTCGAGGGGCGTGACGCCGCGGGCAAAGGCGGGACCATTCGCCGGGTCACCCGCTACATGAACGAAAAACACTACCGCGTCGTGGCCCTGGGCAAACCGACGGAAGAAGAGAAAACCCAATGGTTCTTCCAGAAGTACGTGCGCGAATTCCCGCGCGGCGGCGAGGTCGTGATGTTCGATCGCAGTTGGTACAACCGGGCCGTGGTAGAACCGGTTTTCGGTTTCTGCACCGATGAGCAGTATGAAAACTTCATGGTCGGTTGCCCGGGTTTCGAGAAAGACCTGGTGCGCCAGGGAACGATTCTGATAAAGCTGTACTTCTCGGTCACCAAGGAAGAGCAGAACCGCCGGTTCGAACGGCGCAAGACGGATGCACTGCGTCAGTGGAAACTGTCGGAGATCGACGTCCAGGCCCAGGACAGATGGGACGACTTTACGAACCAGAAATACGCCATGCTCAAGCGCACGCATACCAATCATGCGCCCTGGACCATCATCCGTTCGAACAACAAGCACCTTGCCCGTCTGAACGCGATGAAGGTGATACTCAACTCAGTGCCCTACGAGCGCCTGGACCCCGAGCTCAATTTCGTGCCCCAACATGACGTCGTCATCTCCGGCTCGAGGGAACTGGAGCTGATGGAGGCCCAACGTCTGCAGGACGGGAAATTCGTCGGGTAAACGTTTCTTCAGCAGACCCTCTGCTCACAAGCATTCCCTTTTTTAAACCCCCTGGTCACCACCGGGGGTTTCGACCAGCTGTAAATCTCACCACCTTGATGCGTTTCTGACCAGGGGGCCTCAGTCCATCGCAGGGTATGCGCCCGACCCATTGCAGCCAATTGCACGGCATGCATCGGCAGATGTACCTTGTATATACAATGCCATTTGCTGTATTTTCCGGGTCTAGCTGTAACAAACAAGTAACAAATCCCACCGGCAAAACCATAACAGAAGGCGAGAAACCCCTATGGCCTACCTCAATTCACTGCCTGATATCCGGACCCGACTGGCTGTCGTCTTTGTGCTCGGCCTGTTCGTCACCCTGGGCGCTTTCCCCGTACTCGCGGCCGGCGACTCTGAACAAGTGATGAACTGGGGCGTAATGGGCATGCAGTTGTTTGGTGGCCTGGCGCTGTTCCTGTTCGGCATGGAGCAGATGGCGGATGCGCTCAAGGCGGTGGCCGGCGAACGGATGAAGACCATCCTGGCCAAACTCACCACCAACCGCTTTATGGGTGCCGGTACCGGGGCCGTCGTTACCGCGGTCATCCAGTCGTCCTCGGTCACCACCGTGCTGGTCGTGGGCTTCATCACCGCCGGCCTGATGTCCCTGTCGCAGTCCGTCGGCGTCATCATGGGCGCGAACATTGGTACGACGATCACCGCCCAGATCGTGGCCTTCAAGGTGACCAAGGCGGCCCTGCTGATGATCGGCGTCGGTTTCTCGATGCTGTTCATGTCCAAGAATGAAAAGATCAAGCACTACGGCGGCATGCTGATGGGCCTGGGCCTGGTGTTCTTCGGCATGAGCGTCATGAGTGACGCCATGAAGCCGCTGCGCAGCTACCAGCCGTTCCTGGACCTGATGGTGCAGATGGAGAACCCGCTGGTCGGCATCCTGATCGCCGCCGCCTTCACCGGTCTTGTCCAATCCTCGTCGGCCACCACCGGTATCGTGATCGTGATGGCCAGTCAGGGCTTCATCACGCTGCCTGCCGGTATCGCCCTGGCGTTCGGCGCGAATATCGGTACCTGTGTGACGGCGCTGTTGGCCTCGATAGGCAAACCCAGGGAGGCGGTACGTGCGGCACTGGTGCACGTGTTATTCAACGTAGCCGGCGTTGTAATATGGTTCCTGTTCATCCCGCAGCTCGCCGACTTCGTAACGTCGATGTCTCCGGCGCACCCGGAGCTGACCGGTATCGACCGGCTCGGCGCGGAAACGCCGCGTCAGATCGCCAACGCGCACACCATATTCAACGTGGCCAACACCCTGATCTTCATCGGCTTCACCACCCAGTTCGCGCGCATTGTCGAAAGACTGGTTCCGGATCGCCCGATCGAGGAAGAGGGCTTGCTCGTCAGCGCCAAGTACCTGGAACCCGAGCTGCTCAGCACCCCGGCATTCGCGCTCGACCGGGTGCGCATGGAGGTGCTGAACATGGGTGAGACGGTACAGAAAATGCTCGATCGGATCATGCCCGCCATTCTCGGCGGCAAGAAGGAGACCCTCGAAGATATCCGACAGATGGACGACGAGGTCGACATTCTTTACGAGCAGATCCTGGGTTACATGGGCAAGATCAGTAAGGGCACCCTGACCGAGTCGCAGACCCAGGAACTCCTCAACCTGATGACTGCCCTCAGCGAACTGGAGAATATCGGTGACACGATCGAGACCAACCTGGTCGCTCTGGGGCACGACCGCATCGATGCCGGATTCTCGATCAGCGAATCCACCGCGGAAGTGCTGAACGGTTTCCAGAAGGTCGTGAAAAAAGCCTTGAAAGGGGCGATCCTGGCTGTTGCTCACAACAGCCGCGAGGCGGCCGAAGAGGTGATCACGATGAAGGATGAGATCACCAAGCTCGCCGAATCGGCTGCAAAACACCAGGCCGGCCGACTGGTGGCTGAAGAACCCAACCGGATTGCCGCTTACACCACTGAGATCGATATCATCGAGAAACAGAAGCGGATCTATTACTTCAGCAAGAGAATGGCGAAAACCGTGCTGGCCCCGGACGAGCAGATCGAGCTCGACGGCAAGGTGGGCGCGTCTGGGTAAGCCAGAGATTGTTTGGATTCACATTGCTGTCACACAAGGGACGGCTACCGGACATCCGGTAGCCGCGCAGCAATTCGTAATTGGGTCTTTAGATGGAAGGTAACCCGTGGGCATAAAAAAACTGATCAAGAATCTCCAAAAACAGCTGTCAAAGGGCGAAAAGAAGGGCAAAGCGCCCCTTGACCACATCGATGACCTGCTCCTGGAGATGGCAAAAAAGGAGAGGAAGCTGGAACGAAAACTTTCCGAGGAGAAAGATGCAGGCAAGCGCAAACATCTGAAGCTGGAAATAAAGATGGCCCGCCTGCAACTCAAGAAAGGCAAGAAACGACGCGCCGAATTGGCGGGAAAACGCAAATAGACGAAAAGCGAAAGGGCTGCTCAACGCAGCCTTTTCGCATCGAAGCCCCTCGCGATTAAGGGTTCAAGGGGTTTTTTTTACGATCAGCACCGGAACGGGACACAATCTGACCACCTGTTCGGCCTTTGAGCCCAGAAGGACATGCTTGAGCCCGGTGCGTCCCTGACTGCCCATGACCACCATGGACGCGTTTCTCTTCTTGGCCACCTCGATGATACGGCTTATTGGCAGCCCGACCACGAGCATCTGCTCGACCTTTTTCAGTTTTTTTACATCCGGGTACTCTGCCACTGTGGTCTTCATGAATTCGTTGAATGACTCACGCGCCAGGTCTTCGATCCTGACCAGCTTCTTCTTCTTGGTTACCTGACCGTAGTAGCCCGGCATCTCTGCCGGATCGTGAACCACATGCAGCACCAGCAGCGGATCACCGGTGCACTCCGCCAATTCGCAGGCCTTCAGCAGCGCGGCCGTTGAGTGGGCGGAAAAGTCCACCGGGACAAGAATCGGCTGACTGCCTTGTTTTGGTTTCATATCTTTGTGTTCCTCGCCTTTGGCTTTTTGTCAGGTACAGATGGACCCGTATAGCGGCATCTGTCAAATAAAATCGCACTGTTTTTGCCTTGAAGCTGCTTTATATCAAAATGCTGGATAACGATGGTGGCAATCTGTTTCGCAGGGTTTTTTGCAGAGACGCGAACCGGGCTCTGTGCCGACAAAAATCGAACTATTCTCCTCGCGTCACACATAAGAGGGCTTCCACCCCAATTTCAATGGAATCGGGTTATTCTGAAGGCAGACATGGATATCCTTTCAACAAACGACCAACCCCTGTCCGTAGCCGTCGGCGAACGGCTGGTCAACGCAGGAAAGCTCGCTGCCGATCAGCTTGAACAGGTAGTCAGTTTGCAGGCTGAAAAAGGCGGCCTGCTCGGCCCGCTGCTGGTTCAGCTTGGGTTTATCGGGGAGCGCGACCTCGCGGAGGCCATGGCCGAGGCAAGTGGGTGGACACTCGCCGGAAAACCGGACTATATCGACCCGCCGGATGACGACGTCTCGGTATCGGCAGACTTTCTGCGTCAACATCATGCAATTCCGCTGCGTTCCGATACCGGGTCTGTTGAGGTGGCGTTGGCAGACCCCGGTGACGGGTTCGTGCTCGAGGCGATAAAGCTGGCGCTGGGGCGGCCCGTGAGTCCACGCATTGGACTCATCAGTGATATCCATGCAGCGCTGTCGAGACACTTCCCGGGCGCGGACGAGGCGGTACAGCCGCTGCCCGGCAGGGGGCCGAAGGCGGGCAGCGAGGCCGACGAGATCGCGCAGCTGCGAGACATGGCCAGCGAAGCACCCGTCATCAGGCGCGTCAACGAATTGATCGCACGCGCGCTCGAGCTGCATGCATCGGATATCCATATCGAGCCGTTCGAGCGCGAGGTATCGGTACGCTACCGCGTCGACGGTTCCCTGCGCCCGACCGGCCTTCCCCCCGGCGTCTCTCCCGCGGCGATCATTTCACGCATCAAAGTGATGGCGAACCTGAACATCGCTGAGCGCCGCCTGCCGCAGGACGGGCGCATCAAGATCCGGGTCGAGGGCCGCGAGATCGATATGCGCATCTCGACCGTCCCCACGCTGCATGGTGAAAGCGTGGTCCTGCGACTGCTCGACCGCGGTGACGTACGACTTGATTTCGCGGCACTGGGATTCGAGGGCGACACCCTGCGCCGCTTCCAGCAGCTGCTCGCAAGGCCGCATGGGATCGTTCTGGTCACGGGCCCCACCGGCAGCGGCAAGACGACAACCCTGTACGCCGCCCTGTCTTCATTGAACACGCCGGACAAGAAGATTCTGACGGTGGAAGACCCGGTGGAATATCAGCTCGAGGGCATAAACCAGATCCCTGTCCGGCCACAGATCGGTCTCACCTTTGCCAATGCATTGCGGTCCATCCTGCGCCAGGATCCGGACATCATCATGATCGGCGAGATGCGTGATGTGGAAACGGCACGCATTGCAGTCCAGGCGGCGCTTACGGGACACAAGGTATTCTCCACCCTGCACACCAACGATGCGGCCAGCAGCATCACACGCATGCAGGATATGCAGGTCGACGACTACCTGCTGACATCGACGGTCGACGGTGTGCTTGCCCAGCGCCTGGTGCGCTGCCTGTGCCCGAATGCAGGGTTCCCTATGTTCCATCCGATTCGAGGGTTCGAGCCCTTGGGCTCGAGCGCTATGCGCAGTCCGACAAGCCGACGCTTTACCGTGCCGGCGGTTGCAGCGCCTGCGACGGCACCGGTTTTCGCGGTCGAACCAGTATCCTGGAACTGATGGTGATGACAGAACCACTGCGACAGGCCGTTGTCGCGCGCAAGGATGCCGATTCGCTGCAGCGTATCGCCCAGCAGGAAGGCATGGTCGACATGCGCAGCGATGGTCTGCGCAAGGCCGTATCGGGACAGACCACGATCGAGGAGATCGAGCGGGTCACCCAGTCAGTCGGCGGGATCGACTGAGCGCATGTCCATGTTCCGTTACAAGGCAGCCAGCGGCGATGGCCGGGTGATCGAGGGCCATATCGAGGCCATGGATCGCGAGACCGCCGCACGCACCCTGCAGAGCCAGGGCAAGATCCCGATTCAGATCGACCACACGGAGCCCGTGCCGGTCACGCCGGTACGCGATTCGCGTCACTGGCGATCGTCGAAAGCCGGCAGTGTCGACATCGATCTGTTTACACTGGAGTTGGCCACCCTGCTGCGCGCCGGCCTGCCCCTGGGACAGGCCCTCGAAACCCTGACCGGCCTCGCCGACCGCCCGGCCATGGCAAAAATTGCCGGCGAGGTGAATACCGCGGTGCGAGGCGGCAAAACCCTGTCCGCCGCGCTCGAGCAGGCCGACCCGGGGTTTGATCGTTTTTACCTCAATATGGTGCGCGCGGGAGAGTCCAGCGGGGCCCTGGACGCCGCATTGGACAGGCTGGCGGATTTCCGGGCCAATCGGCGTGAGATGCGCCAGGCACTGATCTCTGCCCTGCTCTATCCGGCCATTCTGCTGGTGCTCGCGCTGGTTGCGGTGGCCGTGCTCCTGGCCTTCGTCGTGCCGCAGTTCACCCAGATGTTTGCCGAGGCCGGACGCGAGCTGCCCTTGCTCACCCGCATCGTGGCGGGCGCCGGCGAACTGCTCACCGGCTGGTGGTGGCTGATGCTCCTGCTGCTGGGCGCCGGCGGCTGGTGGCTTCACCGCGACTGGACAGACCCTGCCGGACGGCGGCGCTGGGACGCGCGTCTGCTGCGACTCCCGCTGGTCGGTCCGCTGATACGCAAACTGCAGACAGCACGATTCAGTCGTACCCTGGCGACGCTGCTCGGCAGCGGCGCGAACCTGGTTCCCGCCCTGGATATTGCCCGCGAGATCGTGGGCAACGCGGTCATGGCGCAGGCCCTGGGTCAGGTCGCACAGCGGGTCCGCGAGGGCGAGGGCCTCGCCAAGCCGCTTGCGGACGCCGGGATCCTGCCCACGCTGGCAACCCAGCTGATCAGGCTTGGTGAGACCAGCGGCAAACTCGAGCACCTGCTGGCGCAGGTCGCCGATATCTATGAGCGCGATGTACAGACGTCGCTCAAGCGGCTGCTGACGCTCGCCGAGCCCGTGATCATCATCACCATCGCGCTGTTGATCACCGTGATAATACTTTCCGTCGTCCTCATGGTTCTCGAATCCAACAACCTTGCCTTTTGACCGATACCCGGAGCTCTTGCATGTCGATATCCGCCCGCCCATCCGGCTTTACCCTGATCGAACTCCTGGTCGTCATCGCGCTGGTGGCGGTGCTCGCCGCCGTGGTCGCGCCCAACCTGCTGGGCAAGGCCAGCGACGCCAACCGCAAATCGGCCGGCATCCAGTTGGAAAAAATGGCCAACACCGTCGAACTCTATCGGCTTGAGACCGGGCGCTATCCGGAAACCATGATGGATCTCGTCAGGCAGCCGCAGGGCCTGGAACGCTGGAATGGTCCCTACGTGCGCAAGCCTTCCCAGCTCCAGGACCCCTGGGGCCACGAGCTGGTCATTCGACGTCCGGGGACAAACGGCCCGTTCGACCTGATCTCCTATGGCGGTGACGGACGTCCCGGCGGTGAGGGCGACGATGCGGACATAAACAGCTGGGAGTAGCTCTGTTGGGCTCGATGAAAGGCAACTCGTCCGCGTCGCTCATGACCGGCTTCACGCTGATCGAACTGCTGATCGTGTTCACCCTGCTGGTCAGCCTGTCGGCCATACTCGCTCCCCTGCTGCTGCCCTCGCCTGTCCGCACCTTGCAGGCGGCGGCCAGCGAGATTGCCACGACATTGCGCGAAACCCGTCGCCAGGCGCAGGCGGAGCAGACCCGCAAACGCTTCGTGATCGACACACGGAGTGGACAATTCGGTATCCAGGGCGCGGAGGTCCCGCGGGCACTCCCGGACGAAATGAAGGCCGCACTGACAACCGGAAGATCATTGATCACCGGCGAGTCGGAGGGCGGCATCGACTTTTTCCCTGACGGCAGCTCAACCGGCGGAAGGGTTTACCTGGCGATCGACGAGCGCTCGCTCAAGGTCGATGTCGAGTGGCTGACCGGACGGATCCGGGTGCAGGAGCATGAGCCATGAGGACCCACCGTGGCTTTACCCTGGTCGAACTGCTGGTCGCGCTTACCCTGTTTGCCGTGGTCGGCGGCACCCTGCTGCAGCTCTTCCAGGAGGGTCTGCGAACCGCCCGGCTGGCCGCCGGGCACACGCATGCGGTTTTCCTCGCACGCAGCAAACTGGTCGAGCTGCAGGCTTACGACCACCTCCGGCCCGGCACCCTGGCGGGGGCTTTCGATGGCGGTTACCGCTGGCAGGCCGTGCTCAGGGGGAACGAATCAGACGATGCCGAACGGCGCAGCCTGATTGGACCGCTCGATCTCAATCTGACCGTGAGCTGGGGAGATCCCGGTGAACGACGGTCGATTACGCTGCACAGCCTGTTGCTTACCAGGCAGGTCGCATCATGAGTTGCACACAGCGCGGTTTTACCCTGGTCGAGATGCTGGTGGCGCTCAGCGTGTCCGCGCTGCTCGTCAGCCTGGTCTACGGGTCCGTTCGTGTGGGCCAGCGCAGTGCGGCTGCACTCGGGGTGCAGGCCGAAGAGGCCGAGGTCATGCGGATCGGCTGGCAGTTTCTGCACGATGCACTTGCGCAGGCCCGACCTGTTGCAGACCCGGACAACCCGCGTGATCGCACCGGTTTCCTCGGCGAGCCGGAAAGGCTCAGCTTTGTGGCCGATATGCCGGCCTATATCGGGATCGGCGGCCCGATGCGCATTGGCCTGAACGCAATGGCGACCGCCGACGGCTACCAGCTGCTCCTGACCCGCCGGCGTCTGGACGAAACGCGGGTATCTGCGTCCGAAGAACCCGGCGAACAGGCGGTGCTGGTGGAAGACCTGGACCGTCTTGCCATCGCCTACTTCGGTCGGCAGGCGCGAAGCGCCGCCCCCACCTGGTACAGCAGCTGGGACAGCGCCGGCAACCTCCCCAACCTGATCCGGATTTCGGTCAAACCCGCCGGGGCTCCAAGCTGGCCGGTCCTGATCGCGAGCCCGCTTACGGGCACCGAGCCGATGGGCGATACGGGGCCGTATTCGAATCCCGCGCAGACGGGGACGCCCGACGGGGACGTGCAATGAAACCCAGGGATCGTGGATTCGCCCTGATACTCGTCATCTGGTCACTGGTACTGCTGTCAAGTCTGGCCGGCGGATTCGCCTACGCGGTGCGTCACGAGGCGCGTGTCGCTGCAGACATGGAATCGATCGCACGCGCCGAGGCAGCCGCAGTCGCCGGTCTGCACACGGCGGTGCTCTCCCTCGCCAGCAGCGACCCGGCAGATCGCTGGCAGGCCGACACGCGGCTCCACGAGGTGCCCTGGCCCGACGCCACGATCGAGGTGAAAGTGCGGTCCGAGAGCGGCCGTATCGACCTCAATCGCTCACCGCTGGAATTGCTCGAGGGCCTGTTTGCACAGCTGTTTCCAGACGGCGATCCCGAGACCCTGGCCGCTGCCGTCATCGACTGGCGAGACCGTGATGACCGGCCGGGGCCGGCCGGAGCCGAACGCGATAGCTATGTTCAGGCCGGTTATACCTACACCCCAAAAAACCTGCCGTTCGATTCGGTCAGCGAACTCAGCCAGGTGATCGGCTTCGACAGCGCGATGGTCGACCGCGCAAGTGACCACCTGACAGTGAACTCGCACCAGCCCCGTATTAACGTTGCAAGCGCAGACTTGTTAGTATTGGCCGCCGTGCCGGGAATAAACCGGGACGATGCCGAGACGTTTGTTGCCCATCGAGAGCGCGTGCTTGCCGAGGGCGGGACGCTGGATTACACCCCCCTAAGGAACGGGATGCGTTATTTGGACAAGAGGCCCGGCGGCAGATTCCTGTCGATCGACATCGAGGTTCGCCTTACCGAGGGCTTGATGCGCCGCGAGCATGCGGTCATCCGCCTCGACCGGGCCCGTGGATACCAGCTCCTGGCGCGCGAGATACGTCCCGTCGGCCTTGAGCCGGACGGTGCCGGACAATGACCGCTGCTGAGTTTTTCGACTGGTGGCGCACCCGGCTGAGCGAGCTGGTACCGGCACCGCTGCGTGGTTCCTGGCACAGTGCCAAAACCACGCTCGCGCTCAGATTGGAACATGACAGCCTGAAACTCAGCGCACCCCCAACCGGGGCCGCCGCGACCGTCGAACTGAGTGCAGCGGATGAAGCGTCCGAGCCGAAGGCAGTGGCCGATTTTCTGTCCAAGCTGCCCGGCCGCCCACAGCGTATTCGTCTCACGCTTGGCCCCGCGGAGTATCTTCTGCAGCATCTGACGCTGCCACGTGCCGCGCAGGCCCATCTCGACGAGGCCGTGAGCTATCAGCTACCGCAAGTGACGCCATTCAAAGCCGATCAGCTTTTTTACGCCTGCGGTGAGACACCCGATTCCCCTGCCAACGGGCCACTGTCGGTTTGGCTGGTTGCCGTTCCAAGTCAACGCATCACCCGGGCCCTGAGGCTCATCGGACAAGCGCCACCGGACAATCCGCTGCCGATCAAGATACCGCCGGCCCCCGGCGAGGCAATCACGGTCTCCTGGTCCGTGCGGGAGCAGGCCGATTCCTCCCACCGTCGGATGCGCATTGCCTGGACCGTCCTGCTCGCCCTGTGGCTTGGCGTGCTCGTTCTGCATATCGATAACCGCGAGCAGGCGCAGGCGAAGCTCGACCTTACCCGGGACGCACTCCGTGCGCGCGCGGTCGAGGTCAGCCGTCTGCGCGATCGTCTCGAGCATGCCAGATCACAGGCCGCCTGGCTGGTCCAGCGCAGGGAGCAGGCGATATCACCGCTGATGCTGCTCGACGCACTGACTCAGCAGCTGGACGACCAGGCCTGGCTGCAGGGTTTCGAACTGCGTGGGCAGCGCCTGACGCTGCGCGGCATATCGTCATCGCCGGCGGCGCTGCTTGAGACCCTGGAGGCATCAAGTCTGCTTCGGGACGTGAAGTTTGAGGCCGCGAT
Organism: uncultured Gammaproteobacteria bacterium; assembly: GCA_963759055.1. GTDB lineage: Bacteria > Pseudomonadota > Gammaproteobacteria > Chromatiales > Chromatiaceae > Thiosocius. The sequence goes on along the minus strand of CAVWYD010000025.1, from coordinate 34,976 downwards.
CACGCGCGACGGGCGTGGACAAGGGGACCGGTTCAGCATCAGCGCCCGCCTAGACCCGGCTGCTCAGGACGGTGGCACATGATCTTGCCCACAGGCATTCGCGGCCGTCTGCTGGCCTTGTCATTGCTCCTGATCCCGCTGATTCTGGGCGTGAAATTTGTGCTCTGGCCGGTGCTCCAGTCCTATGCCTCCACCGGAGAGGATCTGGTCAGCACGCGGGACGAAATCGTTCACTATCAACGATTGCTGGGCGAGCAGCCTGCACTGCAGGCAGCCGTTGCCCGCCTCGAACGCACGCGCCCACTTGCGCCTTATCTGCTTGCGGGCACAAACCGGGCCCTGGCCGCAGCCGGCTTACAGAAACAGTTGCAGGACGCGGCCACGAAACACGGTGTGACCATCCTGAGCCTGCGGGTTCAGAACCCGGCCTCAGTCGGCCCACTGGAGCGCATTTCGGTGGAGGCGCGACTGCGGACAGGTATCCCGGAACTGCGCGATCTGCTTTACTGGATCGAAACCGCCCGGCCCTACCTGTTCATCGAGGACCTCAGCATCAATGCACGCCGGGCCGGGCGGCGTACCAGGACACCCGGCGGCCTGGAGGTGAGTCTTACGCTGCACGGCCTGCGGGACAACGATCGCCCCATGGCCATGGAATCCTCGAATGGCTGATCGCATGACGCTCCTGCTGATCGGCGGATACATCGGCGCGCTCGCACTGGGCGCGTACGAACTGCAGCGTGTACCATCCATCCCCGCAGGGGTCTCCGGCCAGACTGCAGAAGGCCTGCCGCCGTTGGAGATACCGCCCGATGCGATCAAGGGCATCGAGGCCTTCGATGCGATCGTCGAACGTCCGCTGTTCAACCGCGAACGTCAGCCGCTTGCGATTGTCCAGGGCCCGGTTGAGCCGCAACCGGCGGCTCGATCGCAAAATACCGAACGAATGAGGCTGACCGCAGTCCTGAAGGAAGCCGACAGCCTGACGGCCCTGGTCGAAGATCAGTCCGGGGAGACCAGGATCCTGCACGAGGGCGACAAGCTGGGAGAATGGCAGGTCGCGGAGATTCTGGACGACCGCATCGTTATCGAATCAGAAGGAAAACAGAAGACCCTCGAGGTGCACCAGTTCGACCTCGTGAATACCGGCAGGTCAGCGCGGCAACGGCTGCCCGTCACGAAACGGCGAGTTACACGACGCCCGTCGGCAACGATTGCCCCACGCGCCTCGTCGAGCGCCCGCAGATCAGACCAGATTCCAGTTAAACCCTAATTTCAGATTCAGGACCTTCGCCGATGTCAGATTACGCCCCCCGACCAATGAAGCATGTCGCAGCCGGTGACCGCAGGTCCTCGCGCAGGGTCGGCCCATTCATGCTGGCGCTCGCACTCAGTCTGGTTTTGGGCGCTTGCGGCGGCGACCGATTCATCGACGATCGACCACCGGCCTGGGGAGACTCACTGATAACCAACAGGACATCGACGGCAGTCCCGGATTCACCAGCACAGGCGACGCAAGACGACGCGGACGCCCGCAGTAAGGATGATCCCGGCTTCTACCTGCCCGGCAGCGGCAAGATGGTGCGGCCTCCCGAGGCACTGCGCGAGCCGATTGCGGACGCCCGTACGCAACCCGACGGAGATATAAAACTCAATTTCCAGAATGCCAACCTGCTGGAGGTCATCAAGGTCATCCTGGGGGACATGCTCGAGACCAGTTACACCGTCGATCCCACGGTCCAGGGTCTGGTATCGATGCAGACCACGCGCGCCCTGCGCCGCGACGACCTGATCCCGACACTCGAACTCCTGTTGCGCATGAACAACGCGGCCCTGATTACGACCGACGACGTCTACCGCGTGGTGCCGCTTGCAAAGGCCCTGGCCGAGGTCCGCGTGTCGCAGCTGGGTGACTCCACACTCTCGCTCCCCCCCGGGTTCAGTGTGCGGGTGGTGCCGCTGCATTATGTCTCGGCCGATGAAATGGCGCAGATTCTTGAACCGATCGTAACCGGTAACAACCAGTTGCTCCGCGTCGACAGCAGCCGGAATCTGCTGATCCTGGCCGGTAGCGGCGGCGACATAGAGCGCCTGCTCGAGACCATCCACATGTTCGATGTCGATCGCATGGCGGGCATGTCGGTGGCGCTGTTCACGCCCGATTTCGTGGATGCAGAGACCCTCGCAACCGACCTCGAGAACCTGCTGGCGGATCCCCAGCACGGCCTGATGCCGGGCATGGTTCAATTCACCGTGATTGAACGCCTGAACGGCCTGATGGTGGTGACGCCGCGCGCAGAAAATCTTGCACGGGTGCATCAGTGGGTCAGGCGACTCGATCGCAATACCGGCGATGCCAGCCAGCGCCTGTTCATCTATCGCGTTCAGAACGGCAAGGCAACCGACCTTGCCGATGTACTGAACCGTCTGTTCGGCGTCGAAACCAAGACGATCGAGCAAGAGGCCTCATTGGCACCCGGGCTCACCCCGGCCACCATCGGAGAGCAACCACGCAATCCGCTCGATGCTACCAGAACGACACTTGCAGACAGCCGTCGCGAAATCGTTTCGGATGCGCCCAAAAAAGATGCCAAGACACGCACCACGGGCACAGCTCCCGGCGAGGGGCTACAGATCAACCGCAATGAACAGGTGCAGGTCATTGCCGACGAACCCAACAACGCGCTGCTGATCCTTGCGCGTGGCACCGAGTACCGTCAGATACTCACGGCGTTGAAACAACTGGACGTCAGCCCAATGCAGGTGCTGATCGAGGTCACCATCGCGCAGGTCACCCTGTCCGACAATCTCTCGTTTGGCGTCGAGTGGTTCTTCAGGAACAAATTCGGCTCCGCGACCGGCGAAGGCCAACTCGACCTCGGAGCCGGGATTGCCAGCGTCGTCCCCGGATTCTCTTACGCGCTGAGCGGTACAGACGTGCAATTCGTGCTCAACACCCTGGCCGAGGAGACCAACCTCAGCATCCTCTCCTCACCCTCGCTGTTGGTCCTGAACAACCAGGAGGCGACCATCAATGTCGGCGAAGAGGTCCCGGTTGCCACCCAAGCGATAAATACGCTTGACAATCCGGACCTCACGGACTTTATCAGGACCGTCGAATACCGCGACACCGGCGTGCTTCTGACAGTCAAGCCGCGCGTCAACGCCGGTGGGCTGGTGATCATGGAGGTCGACCAGGAGGTAAGCGATGCGCCGTCGACCAGCGGTGTGGACCGGCTCACCCCACGTATCAGACAACGCAAGATCACCAGTACCGTCGCGGTCAACAGTGGCGACACCATCATCCTCGGCGGCCTGATCCAGGAGGAACGCGACCTGTCCGAGCAGGGCATCCCCTGGTTCCACAAAATCCCGGTGGTTGGCGCAATGTTCGGCACCAAGCGGGACAATCAGAAGCGCACTGAATTGATCGTGCTGATTACGCCACGCGCCATCTCCAACAGCACCGCGGCCCTGCAGGTCACCGAGGAATATCGCCGACGCCTGCAGAAGCTGATACCCAGCAAAGCCGTCCAGGCCGACGCGGGAGTCTTGGACAAAGATCCGTCAGTGGAATAGACCGTCTATCGGCAGGCACAGCCTGCCCTACGAAAAACAGTTGATGGGCAGGCGCTGCCAGTCAGTCACCCATTTCCATGTGATAACGACGCACCAGGCCCGCCGTGGAGGAATCGACGCCGGGCGAGCACGCTGTCTGGCTGAAATCGGCCAGGATGTGGCCGGCCAGTTGCTTGCCCAGTTCGACACCCCACTGGTCGAAAGAGTCGACACCCCAGACCACGCCCTGCACGAACACCTTGTGCTCGTAGAGTGCAATCAGGGCACCCAGCACCCGCGGTGTGACCTTTTCGACCACCAGCATGTTGCTCGGGCGGTTACCCGGAAACACCCGGTGAGGGACCAGTTTCTCAATCGCGTCCGGCGACATGCCCGCAGCCTGCAGCTCGGCCTGCGCCTCGGTCTCGGTGCGTCCGCGCATCAGGGCCTGGGCCTGCGCCAGGCAGTTGGCTACCAGCTTGTCGTGATGTCCTTCCAGCGGGTGGTGACTGCGCATCGGCAGGATGAAGTCGGTGGGGATCAGGCGCGTGCCCTGGTGGATCAGTTGAAAAAAGCTGTGCTGGGCGTCGGTCCCGGGCTGTCCCCAGATAACCTGTCCGGTGTCGTAATCGACAGGCACACCGTCACGCGTGACACGCTTGCCGTTACTCTCCATGTCGACCTGCTGCAGGTAGGCGGAAAAGTGCTCCAGCTGCTGGTCATAGGGAATCACCGCCTGGGTGTCGGCACCACCAAAATTGTTGTACCAGATGCCCAGCAGCGCCAGGATAATGGGCATATTGCGCTCGGGTGGCGCCTCCACATAGTGCTCATCCATCTCGTGCGCACCATTGAGCAGCTCTTCGAACTGATCCATGCCGACCGCCAGCACGATCGGCAGACCAATCGCTGACCACAGCGAATAACGGCCACCCACCCATTCCCAGAACTCGAACATGTTTTCCGGATCGATCCCGAACGAGGCGACGGCCTCGCGATTGGTGGATACGGCAACGAAATGCCGGGCGATCGCGGCCTCGTCACCCAGCTTCTGAACGCACCATGCACGCGCCGATTCCGCGTTCGCGATCGTCTCCTGGGTGGTGAATGTCTTTGACGCAATAACGAACAGAGTGGTTCGGGCGTCCAGCGTGTCGAGCGTCTGGGTCAGCTGGGCACCATCAACGTTGGAGACGAAATGCACGCGCAGACCCGGGGTCTGGTACGAACGCAGCGCCTCACACACCATCTTAGGCCCGAGACTCGAACCGCCGATGCCCAGGCTAACGACATCGGTGATCTTGTCGCCGCCATAGCCCTCCCAGCGACCGCTGCGGACTTCATCCGAGAAGGCACGCATGCGATCCAGCACCAAACGTATGCCGGGCATGACATCCCCGCCGTCGACCTGAAAGTTGCGGTAGCCCAGATTGCGCAGGGCCATATGCATCACCGCCCTGCCCTCGGTATTGTTGACCTTGTCGCCACGCAGCAGGCTGTCTGACCAGAAGGTCAGATCCGCTGCCTGGGCGAGGGCCATCAGGCGCCGCATGGTCTCTGCGGTTATGAGGTTTTTGGAGTAGTCAAGGTAGATCCCACAGGTTTCAAGGCTGAAGCGCTCGCTTCGGCCCGGATCCTCGTCAAACAGATCGCGCATGCGCAATCCGGCAATTTCGGCCCAATGTTGCTTCAGGGAGTCCCATGCGGGGGTACGGCTGATCAGTGTCATGAGGATACTTCTAAAAAAATTAATGGAATGCAGACCGAATTTGTACGGCAAAAATACTGCAAATTTGTCAGAGTATACCAATGCCCCGCCGCCAATGAGCGGCTTCCCGCATTACTGAACCGGCTTTTCAGCCAAGTGAGTGGTGACACCTGTGAGCGATCCGTTTGTCGATGCCTGCGTGAAACACGACAAGGCCTTGCGCGGCAGGGTCAAGCTGCTTGGCCGCCTTTTGGGCGATGTGATCAGCAGCCAGTCGGGTGGAGACATCCTGCGCACCGTCGAGCGCCTGCGCAAGGGCTTTCTGCAGCTGCGTGACAACCCTGACCCGGTCCATCTGACACGGCTGAAAAAGTTCATCAGCCGACTTTCACCGGACGCACTGCGCCCCGTGATCCGGGCCTTCAGCATCTACTTCCAGCTCGTCAACAATGCAGAGGAGAGTTTTCAGCACCGTCAGCGGCGACGTATCGCAGCCCAGGGGGGCGTACTCTGGAAAGGATCGTTCGATGCCTGCCTGCGCGACCTGCGCGGTATGGGCGTGGACCCGGATGAGCTGCAGGATCTGTTCGAAGAGATCCGCTACATGCCGGTGTTCACCGCACACCCGACCGAGTCCAAGCGACGGTCGATCATGCTGCAGATGCGACGTATCTTCGAGAGCAACGAGGCGCTCGATGCACCATCGAGTTCAATCGATCACCAGGAGACGCATACCCGCGCGCTGCGCACCCACATCCAGGCCTTGTGGAAAACCGACGAGGTCCGCCCCTCGAGGCCGGATGTCCGACACGAGATACGCATGGGCATGTACCACTTCAAGGAGGCGCTGTTCGACGCCATTCCGGTGGTCTACCGGCGCCTGGATGGTGCCATCAGTCGCGCCTACCACGATCACCCGGATTTCAACGGCATCGACCTGCCGGCAATGCTTCGTTTCGGCAGCTGGATTGGCGGCGACCGTGACGGCAACCCCAATGTCACGGCGGACACCACCCGCGAGGCCATGCTCACCCAGCATGTCACCATTCTGAAGGCCTATACCGATCGGGTGGTCAAGCTGATCGGCATCCTGACCCAGTCGCAGAATTTCTGCTCACCCTCGCCCGCCTTCCTCGCCAGCCTGCGCGAAGACGACGAGTACCGGATGGGCTTCGACAAGGATTGGCCGGCACGTTTTCCGGAGGAACCGTACCGACGCAAGCTCTACATCATGGGCCTGCGCCTGCGCCAGACGGAGCAACGGGCCTCGGCCTGGCTGGAAGGGAGGACCGGGGATACCGGTGGACCTGGGCTATGCCCGGGAGGAGGAGTTCATTCATGATCTGCAGTTGATCCGTGACTCCCTGATCAGCCACGGAGACGGTGATGCGGCAAACGCCGAGTTGCTCGACCTTATACGCCTGACGCGCATATTCGGTTTCTACCTGGCTCGCCTGGATATCCGCCAGGAATCGACCGTGCATACCGAGGTGGTGGCAGAACTGCTATCCCACCTGGGCATCGAACAGAATTATGCCGGATTGGACGAACAGCAGCGGCTGCAGCTGCTTGGAGAACTGATCGAAAATCCGCCGGCCCTCGACGACCGATCCGGTCTCAGCGCCATGGCTCAGGAAGTGCTGCGCGTATTCGATACGGTCGAGGAGATGCAACGCATGATCAGTCCGCTGGTCATCGGCCGTTACGTGATCTCCATGGCGCACCAGGCCTCGGATGTCATGCACGTGATGCTCCTCGCCAGCCTGACCGGTCTGTGCGGGCGTCAGGGCGAGGCCTTTCTGTGCCGCATCGGGGTCTCGCCCCTGTTCGAGACGATCCACGATCTGTCGCGCATCGAGCCCGTCATGTCACAGCTGCTGGATGACCAGGTATACCAGCGCCTGCTGCGCAAGCATGGCAGCCTGCAGGAGGTGATGCTGGGTTATTCGGATTCGGCCAAGGACGGCGGTATCGTGGCCTCCGCCTGGCTGCTGTACCGGGCGCAGCAGAAGGTAATCGCCATCGGCAACGAACGCGGTGTGCGTATTCGTCTGTTTCACGGCCGCGGCGGCACCATAGGCCGGGGCGGTGGCCCGACCCATGACGCCATTCGCGCACAGCCCGCCGGGACGCTGTTGGGACACATCAAGTTCACCGAACAGGGCGAGGTGCTGTCGTCAAAATACAGCAACCGCGAGACGGCGATCTATGAACTGAGCGTGGGCCTGACCGGTGTCGTCAGTGCGAGCACCGGCCTGATCCGTGATACCAAACCGGACGATCCCGGTTTTCACAGCGCCATGCAGCAGCTCGCCGACAAGGGTGAGGCGGCCTACCGCAAGCTCACTGAGCAGACCCCGGGCTTTCTGGATTATTTCTACGAGGCCACACCGGTGTCCGAGATCGCGATGCTCAACATCGGCTCGCGCCCCTCGCACCGGGCCAAGGGAGATCGTTCCAAATCTTCGGTACGTGCCATCGCCTGGGTATTCGGTTGGGCGCAGGCGCGCCAGACCCTGCCCGGCTGGTACGGTCTCGGCAGCGCCCTGGAAGGCTGTTGCAAGGGAGACAGGAAACGCCTCCGGATACTGCGGCGGATGTATCGCGACTGGCCTTTCTTCCGTGCGCTTCTCAGCAATACGCAGATGGCGCTGTTCAAGTCACGCATGGACATCGCGCAGGAATACGCCGAACTCTGCAGCGACGAGAAAAACGGCCGCGAGGTGTTCAGAATGATCGAGGCGGAATATCTGCGCACCGTGAAGTGGATACGCAAGGTCGCGCAGATCGACGAGCTGCTGGATGAGAATCCGCTATTGAAGACATCGTTGAGCCGACGCGATGCCTACCTCGATCCGCTGAACCACATCCAGCTGGCACTGCTCGAACGCTATCGCAGCCCCGAGACCCGCGAACTCGATCGCGAGGCCAGTCTGGACCCGCTGCTACGTTCGATCAACGCGATCGCCAGTGGCATGCGCAACACCGGATAGCCGCCCGGAATGCGCGGCGCATATCCCAGGCCCTGATTGGGATCAACGTGCGACTTCGATGTTGTCGATCAGTCTTGCATTGCCCAGATTTGCGGCACCCAGGATGACCAGCTCCGGCTCGCCGGGCGCCGGCTCCAGCAGGTCGGCAGCACGGCGAACGGCGACATAGTCGGTCCGGAAGCCGTTTTCATCGAGCTCGCGCGCAGCCTGCGCCTCCAGCCCGGCGTAGTCATCGCTGCCGTCACGCAGTTTTTCCGCCAACCCACCGAGCACCCGATAAAGGACAGGGGCCGTCGCACGTTCTTCCGGGGTCAGATAGCCATTGCGCGAACTCATCGCCAGACCGTCGGACTCTCTCATGGTCTCCACGCCCACGATCTTTACCGGCATCGCCAGGTCTTCGACCATGCGCCGGATCACCATCAGCTGCTGGAAGTCCTTGTTGCCGAACAGGGCGATATCCGGCTGCACCATGTTGAACAGCTTGCACACCACCGTAGCGACACCGACAAAATGGCCTGGGCGGCAGGCACCGCACAGCAGCCCGGACAGGCCGGGAACCTCCACCCGGGTCTGTTCCGACGCGGGCTTGGGGTACATCACCTCCACCGGCGGTGCGAACAGCAGATCTGTCCCCACCGCTTCAAGCATTCGCGAGTCACTTTCGAGCGTACGCGGATAGCTGTCGAAATCCTCACCGTCACCGAACTGCATGGGGTTCACGAAGATGCTCACGACGACCCGGTCCGCAATCTCGCGCGCCGCCTTCACCAGCGAGATATGCCCCGCATGCAGATTGCCCATGGTCGGCACGAAGGCCACATTCCCGCCACGCCGCCAGAGGTCAACCCGGGCACGCAGCTCGCTGATCTCGTTTACGGTCATCACGTGAAGGTGTGTTCCTTGGCGGGAAAGGTCTTTGCCTTGACCGCCTTGACGTAGGCACTGAGGGCACCCTGTACAGTGCCCTCCTCGGCGAGAAAATCACGCACGAAACTCGGTGTCCCATGCAGGGTGATACCGAGCATGTCATACAACACCAGGACCTGGCCGTCGGTGTCCACACCCGCACCGATACCGATGACCGGTATGTCCAGGGCCCTGGTGATCTCCTCTGCAAGCAGCGCCGGCACGCACTCGAGCACCAGCATCTGCGCCCCGGCCTTCTGAAGGCCGACGGCGTCTTTGAGGATGCGCTCACCCGCGTGTTCCTCGCGACCCTGCACACGATATGCACCCAACTGGTGAATCGACTGCGGCATCAGGCCGAGATGACCACACACCGGAACGGCACGCGCGGTCAGATGACGCACCGTTTCAAGCTGCGGCGCACCACCCTCGATCTTGACCATGTGTGCCCCGCCCTCTTTCATCAGACGGCCTGCCGTATTCAGCGCCTGCTCCGGGGTGCCGTGACTCATGAACGGCATGTCGGCGATCACCAGGGCGCGTTCACTCACCCGCATCACGTTGGCGGTGTGATAGACCATATCGCCCACCGTGACCGGCAGGGTGCTCTCATGCCCCTGCACCACCATGCCGAGCGAATCACCAACCAGGATGACATCCATTCCCGCCTTTTCGACCTGCTGCGTAAAGCTGGCGTCATAGCTGGTGATAACGGCGATTTTCTCTCCCGCGGCCTTCATGCGGTCGAGCGTGCTGATCGTAATCTTGTCCACCTGTCCTCCTTCGGACCTGCCCGTGGCGACTCGGCTTCAGTCTATCGTCAGTGGTGACGGGTTGAAATAGCGTCGGCGTCACTGCCGAGAGGATTGAACTTTCCCGCGTTCACGATGAACAACGGGCCCCCGCCGGAAGATCAGTCACCCTGCGACGCCGGCAATGTCCACAGGCCAGGCCCCTGCATGTCAGGCATGTAATCCAGCAAGGGCCCCAGGCCGGGCAGTTCGAGGTCAGGAGCCAGATCATGCAGCGGAACCAGGACGAATGCGCGCCGGTGCATCTGCGGATGGGGAACCTGCAGGCGCGGACTGTCGATCAGCTCGTCGCCGTACAAAAGGAGATCGAGGTCCAGGGTTCGCGGCTCCCCAGCGATCGGCCCGCTCGCGCCCGTGTCTCTGTTCGACAGCCTGCAGCTGCGTCGAGCAGCGAATGTGCATCCAGTGTGGTCTGAAGCATGGCCACGGCATTGACGTAATCCGGTTGATCCGAAGGTCCCAGCGGGGTCGAGCCGTACAGCGGCGAATGCCTGATCAGCCGGGTGTGCGGGAGGTCAGCAAGCTCGAGCAGTGCGCGGCGCAGCTGCCCTGCCGGCCCGTCCAGGTTGCTGCCCAGGCCGACGAAGGCGAGCACGTCGTCAGCGCTCACCCTTCTCCCGCAGGGGCAGGCTTGCGACGCCTGCGCCGACCGCCACGGCGTGAACGGCGCACGGCCGACCCGGATTCCGTGGGTGGCGGGGCATCCGCATTGCCTTCCTGAAACTCTGTCCACCAGGCAGCCAGCTCCGGGTCGGCCTCGCCCGAGGCGGCGCGCAGCAGCATGAAATCGTAGGCCGCGCGAAACCTCGGGTGAGCCAGCAGTTTGAGCGGCCGCTTGCCCCTGGTCTGCGAAAATCGCGCCTGCATCGCCCAGATCTCCTGCATCGGTGTACTGAAACGTCTCGGCAGGGAGACCCGTTTGAGCTGTCGCGAAACCACCTCAGAGGCGGCCTGCTGCACGGACTGAAACGGCACGATACCCTTGGCCTCCAGCTCGGCCGCCCGCCGCCTCACCGGCTCCCAAAGCAAGACAGCGAACAGGAAGGCCGGCGTCACCGGCTTTTCCTCGCGGACCCGGTTATCCGTATTTTCCAGACCCTTCAGTACCAGTGTGAGCGGAAACTCATGGTCCAGCTCGGCCAGACAGCTATCGGTATCGGGAAAAAGCTGGCCGAACAGACCGTATTGGCGCAGCTTTTCGAAACTGCCGACTGCGGAACCGCCCAGAAACAGCTTCAGCATTTCCTCGAACAGCCGCGCTGCGGGTACGTCGGATAGCAGCGGCGCAAGTTCCCTGATCGGCGATTCCGTCTCCGACGCAACGCGAAAGCCCAGCTTCGCGGCAAAACGCACGGCCCGCAGCATGCGAACCGGGTCCTCACGGTATCGGGTCTCGGGATCACCGAGCAGGCGCAATACGCCGTTGTTCAGATCCTCGACACCACCGGCATAGTCGATGATCGAAAAATCGGCGATGTTGTAGTACAGGGCATTGACGGTGAAGTCGCGGCGCAGGGCATCCTGCTCGATATTGCCGTACACGTTGTCCCGCAGCAGCCTGCCTTCATCTGTCTGGTGCTGGTCTGCCAGCTGCTCGTCCTGCCCCGCCCGAAACGTCGCCACCTCGATGATCTCGCGGCCAAACTGCACATGTGCCAGGCGGAATCGGCGACCGATAAGGCGGCTGTTGCGAAAAACATCGCGCACCTCTTCGGGGCTGGCGTCCGTGGCCACATCAAAGTCCTTGGGCTCGCGGCCAAGAAGCAGATCACGCACACCACCGCCCACGAGGTGGGCCTGGTACCCGGCGGATTTGAGCCGGTACAGAACCTTTAGCGCGTTTGGCGAGATATTTGCGCGTGACAAGCTGTGCTCGTCGCGGGAGATAACAACTGGGCTGCCGATGTCCGCTTACCGATTAATAGTCAGATCAATGTTTCCGAATCATACACCGCCCCGGGTCCACGATCAGCGAAAGCGCGCAATCCGCTGCTTCGACCGGCCACCAAGACATGAGCGGTGCACCCGGTCCCGGGGAAGGCGCGAAACCGGTATAATCCCGCGTCTTTGACGCTGCACTCGCCGGATCCCGCCCCGATGGAAAAGACCTACGACCCCCACGCAATAGAACAACGCTGGTATGAGACCTGGGAAAGCCGTGGGTGGTTTGAGCCCGGCTCAGGCCAGACCGACGCACAGGGAGGTGCTAGTGCCGCGGGAGGCAGGACGCCGGGAGCGACCGGCGCGCAGGCCAACCCTTATTGCATCATGATCCCGCCACCGAATGTCACCGGCAGCCTGCACATGGGGCACGGTTTCAACAATACCGTGATGGATACGCTGATCCGTTTCAACCGGATGCGCGGCCGACCCACCCTGTGGCAGCCGGGCACCGACCATGCGGGCATAGCCACCCAGATGGTGGTCGAGCGTCAACTGGAGGCCGCGGGCCAGACACGCCACGACCTTGGGCGCGAAAAGTTCGTCGAGCGGGTGTGGGAATGGAAGGCCGAGTCCGGTGGCAAGATCACCGATCAGCTGCGCCGCCTGGGCTCATCGCTGGATTGGCGACACGAGCGCTTCACCATGGACGATGGCCTGTCCGAGGCAGTACACGAGGTCTTCATTCGCCTCTACGAGGAGGGCCTGATCTACCGCGGCAAACGCCTGGTGAACTGGGACCCCAAGCTGCATACCGCGGTTTCCGACCTCGAGGTCATCTCGGAGGAGGAGAAAGGCCATATGTGGGACATGCGGTATCCACTGTCCAACGGCCAGGGTCATCTGGTGGTCTCGACCACCCGACCCGAGACCATGCTCGGCGACTGTGCGGTCGCGGTGAACCCCGAGGACGAGCGCTACCGGCACCTGATCGGAGAGCTGGTCGAGCTGCCTCTCACCGGTCGGCGTATCCCTATCGTCGCCGACGAGCATGCAGACCCGGAATTCGGCACCGGCTGCGTCAAGATCACGCCCGCACACGATTTCAACGACTATGCCGTGTGGCAGCGACACCGTGATGAAAATCCGATCGCCGAACAGGCGCATGGCGGTCTGATCAACATCTTCACCATCGATGCAGCGGTGCGCGACAACGAGGAGGATGAGGGCGAGCTGATCCCGTCCGCCTATATCGGCATGGATCGCTATGCCGCGCGCAAACAGATCGTTGCCGACCTCGAAGCCGCAGGCCTGCTGGAAAACATCGTCGATCACAAGCTCATGGTCCCGCGTGGCGACCGCTCGGGCGCGGTGATCGAGCCGTTTCTGACCGATCAGTGGTACGTCAAGGTCGAACCACTGGCCACACCGGCGATCGAGGCGGTCGAGACCGGCAAGATCCGTTTCGTTCCGGACAACTGGAAAAACACCTATTACGAATGGATGCGCAATATCCAGGACTGGTGCATCAGCCGCCAGATCTGGTGGGGCCATCGTATTCCGGCCTGGTACGACGAAGAAGGCAATATCTACGTCGGCCGCAACGAGGCAGAGATTCGGGTCAAACACGAACTGGCGGCAGATTATCCCCTGCGCCAGGACGAGGATGTGCTGGACACCTGGTTCAGCTCCGCACTGTGGCCCTTTTCGACCCTGGGCTGGCCGGCCGAAACCGATCGTCTGAAACAGTTCTATCCGACCAGCGTCCTGGTCACCGGCTTCGACATCATCTTCTTCTGGGTTGCCCGGATGATCATGATGGGAATCAAATTCATGGACGACGTGCCCTTCCACGAGGTCTACGTGCACGGCCTGGTGCGTGATTCCCAGGGCCAGAAGATGTCGAAATCCAAGGGCAACGTGCTCGACCCGATCGACCTGATCGATGGTATCAGCCTGGACGCGCTGGTTGAGAAACGCACCAGCGGCATGATGCAGCCGCAGCTGGCGGCCAAGATCGACAAACAGACCCGCAAGGAATTCCCGGATGGCATCCCGAGTTTCGGTACCGATGCGCTGCGCTTCACCTTCGCCGCACTGGCGGCAACCGGGCGCGACATCAAGTTCGACATGGGTCGGATCGAGGGCTACCGCAACTTCTGCAACAAGCTGTGGAACGCCTCGCGTTTCGTGCTGATAAATACAGAGGGCATGGACTGTGGACTTGATGATGAAAAGGTAGAACGCTCAGTCGCCGACCGCTGGATCCTGTCTCGCCTGCAGAAGACCAAGCAGAACGTGGCGACCGCCATCGAGGCCTACCGGTTCGACCAGGCTGCACAGGCCATCTACGAATTCACCTGGAACGAGTATTGCGACTGGTACCTGGAGCTGTGCAAGCCGGTACTGAACAATGACGATGCCAGCGAGGCCGCAAAACGCGGAACCCGCCGGACCCTGGTGCGCGTCCTCGAGTCGCTGCTGCGCCTGACCCACCCCATCATGCCGTTCATTACCGAAGAGATCTGGCAACGGGTGGCCCCCCTTGCGGGCAAGGTCCCGGTGGCCAACGCCGATCCCGCGGGAGACAGCATGTCGGTAGCGACTGCCGCACAGGGAAGTGCCAATGTCGCGGGAGACAGGATGTCGGTAGCGACCAGCATCATGGTTCAACCCTTCCCGATCTATCGCAAGGCACTGATCAACGATGCGGCGGAGGCCGAGATGGCTTGGGTCATGCAGTTCATCCTCGGCGTCCGCAAAATCAAGGGGGAGATGGATATCAGTCCCGGCAAACCCGTGCCTGTGCTGCTGGCCGACAGCAACGAAAACGATCGCGCCTGGGCGGTCAAACACCGGGCCTATCTGGACTTCCTTGCGCGCACAGAATCGATCCAGGTGCTCGAATCGGGAGAAGCCGGTCCGGAATCGGCCACCGCACTGGTTGGCGGCATGAAGGTCCTGATCCCGCTGGCCGGCCTGATCGACAAGGATGCCGAGCTGGCGCGCCTGGAAAAGGAGATGGCGCGCCTGCGCCAGGATATCGAGCGCACGGAGAAAAAACTCGCCAATCCTTCATTCGTCGACAAGGCGCCGGAGGCCGTGGTGCAGAAGGAGCGGGACAAGATGACCCAGGGCCGGGCCGCCCTGCAGGATCTCTCGTCCCAGGCGGATAAAATCAGGGCACTTTGATGTGCATGACACTGCCAGGTCGCAGGTAGCCCTACCCGATCTGCGTAGGGGAACGCAAAGGCCGCAAAGGTTCCGCACAGAGCGCAAAGGATTCTTGGGCTGAGGCTGTCGGGCCACGTTTGGATTGTTTAATAAGCAGATTGTGAGCGCCGTCCAGACATCAAGCGCGAGCATTCCCGGCTTTTCTTTGCGAACTTTGCGATTTCTTGGCGTTCTCTGCGTTCCTGAAACCCGATATAGACAGATTCAGCGCATCACCACCACGCGCACCGCGTCCAGCCGGACCCGGGCGTCGCGCAGATGCACCGCAATCAGCTCCCGACGCACGACCAGCTGCTCGATCTCTTCATCCCGCACATTCGGATTCACGCGCGACAGCGCGAGCAGTCGTTGCTGTTCGCGGCCGAGTTCCTCGTTCATCCTTAGCAAGGCATCTTCGGCCAGCCCGGCACCCTGGCGTTGCGCCAGCTCCTCCGCGTGCGCCAGCAGGAGCTTGATGCGCGCACCCTGGGACTTGATCACCGTATCCGCCAGTTTGCGGTTCTGGGAAAGACACAGCCCGGTCAACTGCTCGTGTGAGAAACGTGCCGACTGGTCCTCGCCCTGAGCGTCCAGGAGGAAACGCAGGCAGGTCGACGGCAGATAGCGCTGCATCTCAAGACCACGCGGCGCGGCGCATTCGGTCACGAACAAGGCCTCGAGAAAGACCGTTCCGGTCCGATGCTCAGGATGACTGCAGACAGTGACCGCCGCTGCGCCCAGTTCGCCACTGGTCAGCATCTCCATACTGCCCCGGACCATCGGATGCTCCCAGGTCAGAAACTGGCGATCCTCGTGTGCCAGTGCATCGGCACGCCCGAAGGTCACCGTCACCGCTCCGCCACCCAGTCCAGGCATGTGTTCATTCAACATGTGTGACCCGGGCCGCAGCACGGTCGACTCACCGGGTCCGCGTTCATGTTCAACACCGAAGGCATCCCAGTAGGCCACCATGAAGTCGTGGAGTGAGATGGTGCCGACCGGCGAACGCAGCGTATTCACCAGTTCCGCCGCTTGCGCGGGTTGATACGAGTGCAGCTCCAGCAACCGGTCCCGGCCCTCCTCCAGCTCGGCATTGATGCGCGCGGTCAGGAGCGCTGCGTCGTTGACCAGCTGGTCGACCTGCCCGGGTTCATCCAGAGCCACGAGCAGCCGGCTGCCGAGCCGGTCGAACACCGCGCTGGCGGCTGGACAGGTGGCCTCGAAGCTGGTCAACCCATCACGATACCAACGCATCAGGACTTCCCCGGCGCTCCCGTGCATATAGGGCACGTGCAGTTGTATGGTCTCACGCTGGCCGATACGATCCAGACGACCGATGCGTTGCTCGAGCAGGTCGGGGTCCAGCGGCAGGTCGAACAGCACCAGGTGGTGTGCGAACTGGAAATTGCGCCCCTCGCTGCCGATCTCGGAGCAGATCAACACCTGCGAACCTTCCTCAGGGTCGGCAAAGAACGCAGCGGCCCGGTCGCGCGCGACGATCTCCATGCGTTCATGAAACATTGCGGCATGTACTGCACAGCGTTCGAGCAGATGATCACGCAATGCGATCACGGTATCGGCCCGGGCGCAGATCACCAGGACCTTCTCGGGTACCACATCGCGCAGCAGTTCCCGCAACCAACTCACCCGCGGATCGAATTCGGTCCAGCCCTGCCCGAACCCCTCCTCGGGCTGAAGCTCCGAGGCGTGCGCCGCATAGGCCGTGGGCAAGGGCAGCCCGGCTGTATTGAGCTGGCGTCTCGGAAAACCCTTGATCGCGTGCCGCGTGTTGCGAAAAAGGACCCGACCCGTGCCGTGGCGATCGATCAGGCGGGTGATGATCTGCTGCGTCTCCAGCCCCGCCTCATCGCCCAGCAGCCGATCAAGCAGCCTCTGTTGCGTGTCGTCGAGCGCTTTATGGTCCAGCAGGCAGGCTGCGAGCTCTGCAACCGGACCATAGGCCTCCTCTTCCTCGACAAAGGCCTGGTAATCGTGGAAGCGCTGCGGGTCGAGCAGACGCAGTCGCCCAAAATGCCCGGCCCTCCCCAACTGCTCGGGCGTGGCGGTCAGCAGCATGACGCTCGCGGTCTGTTCGGCCAGCGCATCGACCAGCTGATACGAGAGCCCTGTCTCCTGCTCACTCCAGGCCAGGTGATGCGCCTCGTCAACGATCAGCAGATCCCACTCACCATCGAGTGCGGCCTGCGCCACCTGTGGCGATGAGGTCAAAAACGACAGACTGCACAGAACACACTGCTCGGTCTGAAACGGGTTACCCTGATCGGCATTGTCGAAGCGATCCTGGTCGAACACGGCAAACTGCAGATTAAAGCGCCGCAACATCTCAACCAGCCATTGATGAACCAGCGCGTCGGGCAGGATCAGCAGCACACGCTGCACGCGCTCGGTCAGAAGCAGACGATGAAGTATCAGGCCCGCCTCGATGGTTTTTCCCAGCCCGACCTCGTCGGCCAGCAGCACGCGCGGCGCAACGCGTGAAGCCACCTCCGACGCGATATACAGCTGGTGCGGAATGAGATCGATCCGGGGACCCTGCAGACCGAATACCGGCGAGCGCCACATTGCGGCAGCCTGCAGCCAGGACTGGTAGCGCAGGGTGAACCAGACATCCGCATCGATGCGGCGTGCCAGCAGTTTGTCCTGCGGGCGATTGAGCCGCAGGCGGTCATTCAGCGACTGCTCCGGCAACACGGACTCGATGCCTGCGCTGTCGCTACAGCTGTATATCAGAAGGCCACCGACCTGTTCCACGGCCTGGATGGTCAGGTCCCGCCCCTCCTTGTCCTGGACCCTGTCGTCCGGCGCAAACCGGACACGCGTCAATGGCGCATTGTTCGCCGCGTAGTTACGGGTTTCCCCTGCAGCTGCAAAATTCAGGCGCACGTGACGAGCCTCGACCTCCTCGACCAGGCCCAGGCCCAGGTCCGGTTCGGCCTCACTCAACCAGCGTTGTCCGGGAACGAAATCTTCCTGCACGTCACTCTTCCGCAATCGAAATGGGGGCGCATTGTAGCGGCTATCGCCTGCACTGGAAGTAATAAGCCCCGCAATCGCGATGCGCGGGGTGGCATCACGTCGACCAGTTGGCCATAATCGCGCCCCTTCCCCGGCACACGGATGCCGGTCAATCCAAAACACCGCCAAGAGCCCCATTTGGAGGATCGAAAACGCATGTGGTTTCGCAATCTGCAGTTGTACCGCCTGATCGAGACATTCAAACACAGCCCCGAATCTCTGCATGAAGCACTCTCGGGGCGCGTTTTCAAACCCTGTGCGGGACTTGACACCTACAGCATGGGGTGGGTTCCCCCGGCGGGCCGGGAGACCTCGCAACTGGTCCATATGTGCAATGGCCGGATGATGCTGTGCATGCGGCGCGAGGACCGGATTCTCCCCGCGACCGTGATTCGCGAACACGTCGAGGAAAAGGCGGAGGCGATCTCGCTGGCTGAATCGCGCCCGGTCGGCCGCAAAGAGAAACAGCAGATCAAGGATGAGGTCGTAACCGACCTGCTGCCCCGTGCTTTCACGCGGTCCAGCCACATGTTCGCCTACATCGACCCGCAGGAAGGTTGGGCCGTGGTGGATGCGGGGACGGCCAAGAAGGCCGAGGAACTGCTCAGCGCCTTGCGCGAGACGCTGGGCAGCCTGAAATTGAAACCTTTGGCGGTCAACAACGCCCCCTCCTCGGTGCTCACCCGCTGGCTGGAGACAACCACCCCGCCGGGCTTCGAGCTCGGCGACGAGTGCGAGCTGAAAGAACCGGTGGACAAAGGCGGTGTCATGCGCGGCCGGCGCATGGACCTGGCCAGCGCGGAGGTCAAGTCGCACCTCGACGCCGGCATGCAGGTCGCAAAGCTGGCCGTGGAGTGGCAGGAGCGCATCAGCTGCGTCCTATGCGACGACCTCGGGATCCGACGCCTGCGATTTCTTGACCTGATCATGGAAGAGGCCGCGGACGTTGACACCGAGGACGCAGCGGCGCGCTTCGATGCCGATTTCGCGCTCATGGGCATGGAACTGGCCCGCTTCATCCCGGCGGTGGTCGAGGCCTACGGCGGGCTCGATGAGGGTTGATCTGTCTGCGTTCCAATGCAACTGATTCAGCCCGGCACAGATTTCCGATCCACGATCTTTGCGATGACATAGCCTGCGGCGGCCAGTCCAAACGCAGCCGTTACCGGCATGCAGGCGCCGAAACCCGCACAGTTCAGCGAACCTTCAGGCCCAGATTCGCACGCATCCGCCGGCGCAACCTGGGGTTCGTCCGACCACACGCAGGGCACATTGAAACGGCGTTTCGGGTTGCCGGGAAAACCGTAGTCCTGGCGTAATAGCCTGCGTGTTCTGGCCAGCAGCGGATCCTGCTCCGTCTTGCGCAGATCGCCGACACGCACGCGGGTGGAGTCCCGCTGTCCGCCCGCACCTCCGACGGTGATGATCGATTGCTTTCGCCGACGGCAGAAGGCGATCAGGGCGGCTTTAATACGGAAACTGTCGATGCAGTCGAGTACCCAGTGGTTTTCCGCGGCGATCATCGCCTCCAGGTTATCGACGGTGAGGAAATCCTCGATGGTCTCGACCCGACAGGCCGGATTGATCAGGCCGATGCGCTCGCGCAGAACCTGAACCTTGGCACGCCCCAGTTCGGTTTCGATCGCCGGGAGCTGACGGTTGATATTCGATTCAGCCACATGATCGAGATCAATCAGGGTGATATGGCCTACTGCGCTGCGCGCGAACGCCTCCACCGCCCAGGAACCGACGCCTCCCACCCCGACCACGCAGACCCTCGAAGCAGCCAGTTCCGACAAGGCGGAATTGCCATACAAACGGCTGATCCCACCGAAACGACGTTCAAAATCCAACTATGAGTCCCCCATTCGGGCAGCACGTCGATGTATATTATTGGCCCGGCAGCCCAATATGCCGGGTTAACAGGTGTTTGACAAAGTGCCCGGTGAAAAGCCGCCGTCGCCGAAGCCTCCCGGATTTGCCGGACACCTGCGAATCGGGTCTCTCTGCCTCATTCAGACTTTTTTCAACGCCGCTGACAACCGATTGGGTGAGTAAGTACCGACCATGTCGTCAACAGAACTCAAAGAAATCGATGGCCTGCAGGGGCTTTTCCTCAACGACGTCCCGCTGCTGGATGTACGTGCGCCGGCAGAGTTTGCCGAAGGTGCCTTTCCCACCGCGGAGAACCACCCTCTGATCGATGACGATGAAAGACACCGAATCGGCCTCACCTACAAGGACGAGGGCCAGGATCAGGCGATCGAACTGGGTGAACAGCTGGTTAGCGGGGAACTGAAAGCACGACGCATCGGGCAATGGAAGGACTTCCTGCAGCGTCACCCGGACGCCGTACTCTACTGTTTCCGCGGTGGCATGCGCTCGAAGACCAGCCAGCGCTGGCTGTTCGAGGAAACCGGGATCAGCTGCCCCAGGGTTCGCGGGGGCTACAAGGCGATGCGACGCTTCCTGCTAGACCAGATCGGGCAAAACAGCGCAATCTGCAGACCCGTCGTGATTGGCGGACGCACGGGCGTCGGCAAGACCAGACTGCTGCACCGTTGCGATGCGCAGATCGATCTCGAGGGACTGGCCCATCACCGCGGCTCGGCCTTCGGTCATCATCCACAGCCGCAGCCCAGCCAGATTGACTTCGAGAACAGTTTCTCGATCGCGCTGATGAAACAGGTGTCTGCGGGCAACAGGCATTTCGCCGTCGAGGACGAAAGTCGCAACATCGGCAGCCGCCACATCCCGCCGGCATTTTTCGCACGTCTCGAGACCGCGCCGCTGGTGTTGCTCGAGGCCTCTGACGAGGAGCGGGTCGAAATCACATTGCAGGAATACGTGCACGACTCGCTGGCCTCTTTTCAGGACGCAGGCGACAGCGAGACGGGCTTCGGCGAGTGGGCCGACTATCTGCAGAACAGCCTGGACCGGATTCGCCGGCGGCTGGGTGGCGACCGACACGCAAGCGTAAGCAAGATGTTACAGGAGGCCCTCGCACTGCATGCCCGGACCGGCGATACGCAAGGACACAGAGCGTGGATTGCCTATCTCCTGCACGAGTATTACGACGGCATGTATGAATATCAACTCAGCAAAAAAGCCCAACGTATCGTGTTCAGCGGCACCCAGCGGGAGATTTTAGATTACCTGCGCGACAACTATCAGATTGAGCGAACGGGCCAGGTCTAGATTTGACGAACACGTTCAAGGCCGGGGAGATGACTTGTGAGTATCTCGCAATCGAACGCAACAGATTGAACTGCCACCACAAACAGCAGGCCGAAACGGACAGACATGTTTTTTGGCCGCGAGAGGACCATTTGCGAATTGTTGGCGTCCGCTTTTACCGCTACAACAGCTGGAAAAGGGTAGTGGACCTCATCTTCAACCCCGGTATGCCTGGTGAGGATTTCGAAAAGATCTGAACTAACCGAATAATAGATGTTCTTGATTTAGTAAATAGTCGAGTACGCAAATCAACAGATGCGTTAAGACGAGTTTACCGTTTGCATAATATATTTTGCCCGGTTATATTATCGCCGCCAGATTACTCAACCATCCACCTCACATTCTGAAGAGGTGTCAACAATATCTATTTTGGAGTCCGTTCCAATGGCGAAAAAGAGCCTGTCAGACCTCAGTTCTGACGAACTGTACAGACTCGCGCAGGAGCGCGAAGAACAAGAAGCCGCTGCGGAAAAAGAAGCCGCCCGTGAGCAGATCGAAGAATTACGCAATGCGAGGCGCGAAATGGTCGCGCGCCACCGGAAGGAACTTGCGGCCATCGACGCGGAGATCCGCGGACTGGGCGGCCGCAGCGCCCGCGGCAAGCGCCGTGCATCAGCTGGCGGGAGCGTTACCGACCATGTTCTCGACATCGTGAGCAAGGCCAAGAAAGTCTCCACCAAAGAGATCAAGGCGGAGCTGGAGAACCGCGGTGTCGTCGCGAACAATCTCGCCCAGACGCTGGCCTATCTGAAACGGCAGGGGAAGGTAAGCTCACCGGCGAGATCCATTTATACGCCCGCATAACACCTTCCTGCGAAAGGGCGCCCCACCGGGGCGGCCTTTCTACCGCCGCATTACTGCCTCATTCGAATTCAGACAGTCCCGCACCCATTGCCCGGGCAAGCACGCTGGGTTAGCTTCCTTGTCAGCGCAACAAGTTGCCCTGTCCGAGACAAATAAATGAATCTGCCACGCAGCGTTCGGGTACTGATCGCCATGGCGGTGCTGGTACTCAGCCTCGCCGCACTGCTGCTGGTGTTGACGATCAGCGAAGCCACTCTGAATATCCAGGCACATCTGGAGGATGCCCCAACCTGGCTGAAATATGGCTGGTGGGGCCTGATTACGGTTGCAGGCCTGCTGACCGGGTGGTTGCTTTGGCGAATACTCCGGCCGGGGCGGCCGAATGTTGAAGATAAACAGACTGAGAAATACACCGCCCCCACGGCAGCGCAGATCGATTCGGCAATGGAGGCAGCCGAGAAGCTGGGCGCCGACACCAGCAGGGTGCGCCGCGAGCTCGCTGAGTTGCAGCGCCGCCGCGACACCGGCGAGATCCATGTCGTGTTGTTCGGCGAGATTTCCACCGGGAAGTCGGCACTGGTCAAGGCCCTGCTGCCAGACGCAGAGATTCACAGCGACGTGCGTGGCGGGACCACC
Organism: uncultured Gammaproteobacteria bacterium; assembly: GCA_963759055.1. Taxonomy (GTDB): domain Bacteria; phylum Pseudomonadota; class Gammaproteobacteria; order Chromatiales; family Chromatiaceae; genus Thiosocius. The sequence goes on along the minus strand of CAVWYD010000025.1, from coordinate 12,189 downwards.
CGTGAACTGACGCGCTACCGATGGGATAGCCCCGGCGGCGACACCCTGTCGATCACCGACATGCCCGGCACGGGCGAAGTAAATGGTGCACTTGATCAGCTGGCGATCGACGAAGCCAAACGTGCGCACATCGTCATCTATGTCACGGATGGTGATATCACGCGTGCACAACATGCAGCCCTTCAGGGCCTTATTGACCTGCAAAAACCCCTCATACTCGCACTCAACAAGACAGACCGTTACAACCAGCTCGAAACCGAGCAGCTGTCGGCAAGACTGAGCCAACAGATTGGCGGCCAGGCAAACACGGAATTCGTTCGAGTATCGGCGGCGACAAGCCAGCAGGTGATAAGGCAGATGCCGGATGGTACTGAACAGGCCGAGACCCGCGCCGTGGCGCCGCAGGTGCAGGCGCTGGCCAAAGCAATGCAAAGGCTCGTTGACGGAAACCAGCAGATACTTGACCGCCTGAGGGACAGCGCCACTTTCGTTCTGGCATCACAACAACTCGACACAGCTTTGGCGGACTCACGCAGGGAAAAGGCGGAAAAGCTGGTCGACAGCTACTCGGTCAAAGCCGTATTCGGTGCCCTCGCCGCCATAACACCGGGCTCGGACCTGCTCATCCAGGGGTGGCTGGGGACCCAGATGGTGCGAGAACTTGCGGCCCTCTACGACGTCAAAGTGGGCAAGGTAGACACCGAACTTTTGCTGAAACTTGTCCAACAACATGTCGGTCGTGCGCACACCCTGATCCTGGCCGTGGCCGGAAACGGACTCAAGGCCTTTCCCGGCATCGGCACCCTGGCGGGCGGGGCACTGCACGCCGTGGCCTACGGCATTATCTTCCGCACCCTGGGTCGCGCGCTGACGACGACTCTGGCGACGCGCGGTGAATTGCACCCGAGGCAGACCGCAAAATTGTTCGAGGAGAAGCTTGGTGAAAATATGGAGACGTCTGCGAAAAGCCTTGCCCGGGTGGTTATCGAGCAAACGCGCGCCGACGGCGACAAAGACCGAGGATGATGGCGATTCACACCTCGCGCTCGCGCGCGAGAGTTTGAACGAGCTCCTCAGCGACCCGCGTGTTCCGCAGGAGGTACGTGACTCACTGAATGAGGACTACCAGCAGGTTCAAGGCATGCTGGACAAGCTCGAACACGGAAACATCCATATTGCGGTGTTTGGACGGGTGAGCGTCGGAAAGTCTGCACTGGTCAATGCCCTGCTCGGTGAACAGCGCTTTGCAACCAGCCCACTGCACGGGGAAACCTCGACCGTTCAGCGGGGACAATGGCAGGAGTTCCATGACGGCAACGTCTACCTGATCGACACGCCGGGAATCAATGAAGTCGACGGCGAGGCACGCGAGTTGTTGGCACGCGAGGTGGCCAGCCGTGCCGACCTGGTGCTGTTCGTGGTCGATGGTGACATGACCCAGGTTGAACTGGATGCATTGGAGACCCTGGCCAGCCTGCGTCGCCCCCTGATCGTCGTCCTCAACAAGATCGACCGTTACAACAACGACGAGCGTGCCAGCCTGCTCAGTGCCTTGCAGGGTCACGGCACATCATTGCTTCAGCCAGAAAACCTGGTGTGTGCGTCTGCCCAACCGGCGCCGCAGCGCGTGATCATGGTGGATGAGGACGGCCAGGAGACCGAAAGCCAGCGCCAGGCACCGCCGGATGTGGCGGACCTCAAGGCGCGTCTGTGGCAGGTCCTGGAGCAGGAAGGAAAAACCCTGGCCGCACTCAATGCCTCGCTGTTTGCCGGCGAACTGAGTGACCAGGTCGCGCAGCGGGTGTTGATCGCGCGACGCACCCTGGGTGACAGGGTGATTCGCACCTGGTGTGTCGCCAAAGGGGTTGCCGTAGCCCTGAACCCCGTGCCGGTCGCCGACCTGGTTGCAGCGGCGGTGGTCGACGTCAGCATGGTCGTTCACCTTTCACGCACCTACGGTCTGCCCCTGACGCGCAGTGAGGCCGGTGGCCTGGTCAAGACCATCGGTGCCCAGATGCTGGTCCTCATGGGTACCGTTTGGGCCATGCACCTGGTCTCTTCTGCGCTCAAACTTGGCACCGGCGGCCTGTCGGCCGTCGTAACCGGCGGTGCCCAGGGGGCCGTGGCCTATTACAGCACCTTTGTCGTGGGACGGGCCGCCGAACGTTACCTCGCCAACGGCAGATCCTGGGGTGATGCCGGCCCCAAGCTTGCCGTGCGCGAGATTCTGGAGAGCCTGGACCGCGAATCCATCATCGATCAGGCAAAGGCCGATATACGCGCCCGTTTGAAGACTGGTTGAATGTGCATCCGGGTCCCGCATGCGTGACCGGCGCGATTCCGTTCAACCCGGGATCGCAAAGTGCATGACCAGCTGCACCACGCCCCATACCGAGAGTATGAACAATAGGGTCAACACGACACCCACGATGATAAAGTCGCGCGCCCGACCGCGTTTGAAATCACGTTCCCGGTTCGCATTTTTCTGCACCCCCAGAAAAGACGACATAACGCTGCCGAAAACCTGGGGCAGTGAAAGTTTTTCAGTTTCTCGGTTTTCTTCGGACAACTTGGTTCCACCGCGCAGAATCTTAACGAACGTTGCCGGTCCAGTTTGCCAGAAACGCGCCCGCACGTCCGTTCAGAACGCATAGACCCCAGCCTTCTACACTTGGTTCGTTAACCGTCTTTGTGCATTCTGCGCTTGGTAAAACGGGTAGCCTTGGCATCTGCCGGATCATCCGGCCAGTAGTGCTTGGGATAGCGACCACGCATCTCTTTCTTGACCTCCATGTAGGCACCTGCCCAAAAGGCGGCCAGATCCGTGGTCACCTGCAGGGGACGACCCGCCGGTGACAGCAGATGCAGCACCAGCGGCACCTGGCCGTCGGCCAGCGTCGGGCCCTCGCTCAGGCCCAGCATCTCCTGCAGTGGGACGGCCAGGAATGGCGCCGCATCGAGGGTGTATTGAATACGGCGACGACTCCCTGCGGGTGTTTCGAAATGCGTCGGCAGCCATCGGTCAAGACGCTGAACGCGTTCCCAGCCAAGCCAGGCCACCAGGACTTCCTGAATACTGATGCTCCGCAGTTGGCGCACGCCAGCGCCGTCCTTGAGCCAGGGCAACAGCCATTCCTCCAGACTGGCGAGCAGGCCCTGCTCGGAAAAGTCCGGCCACTCCTTAACGCTATCGACCGTTCGAATCAGTTGCACACGAGCCCGCAGACCGGCCGGGTCATCGAAAAATGCGGCCAGTCCCTGTGCGCGAATCTGTTCGATAAGCAGTGCAGTCACCGGATCATCGGCGCGCAGCTGGACCGCTTCATCACTCAACAGCAGGGCATCCAGGCGCCGCACCGAACGCGCCACGACATCGCGCCGGACCGGGTCCCAGCGCACCTCGCGCTGCGCCCGTATCCGATCCCCGAAGAGCCGCTCAAACTCATCCGACTCCATCGGGGAAGCAAGCCAGATCACCCCTTCACGCCTCCCGGCATCGACACCGGCGACCGCCAGGAAGGTGCTGCCACAGAGCGCGTCCGATTCATCCAGCAGTGCGGCGCGGCCGTTACGCATCAGATAACGCCGACCATCACGCGATGTGCACATCGCCACCCGATCCGGATAGGCAAGGGCGAGGCATTGCCCGACATTCATCCGCATGGTTCCTTTCTCTGCCGGCTGTTTACACAGACGCAGGAATTGCTGCGCCACGCGATCCACCTGTCGCAGCGTCGCGCGGTCGAAATCGGCTGATAACGGCTGCTTCTGGCGCAAGGCCGCCAGCGCCTCGACGCGGATGCCCAGGTCAGCACTGCGCAATAGCGCACCTCCACGCTTCAGGGGATCTCTGTCAGACAACAGGGCGGCCACATCAGCTGCAAGGGCCTGGTCATAAGGGGTGCCCGCGGACGCCAGAACATGCGCCAGCCTCGGGTGGACCGGGAAACGGACCATCCGCTTTCCCGCCGCGGTGATTCTCCCGTTTTTATCGACGGCGCCCAGCTGATTCAGCAATTCGACCGCCTGGCGCCAGTGTGCAGCCGGCGGCGCGTCCAGCCAGTTCAATCCGCCGGCTGCCACGACTCCCCAGTTTGCCAGTTCCAGCACCAGTGGCGCCAGATCCGCTTCCACCACCTCGGGGGCTGTCCAATCCTCCAGGCGCGCCTGTCGCGCGCCTGTCCAGGTACGGTAGCACCAACCCGGTCCCAGGCGTCCGGCGCGCCCTGCCCGCTGCAGCGCCGACGCCTTGCTGATCCGACGCGTCTCCAGACGCGTGAGTCCGGTATTGGGATCAAAGGCCGGTTTCCGTGCCAGGCCACTGTCGACCACCGCGATCACGCCGCCGATGGTCAGGCTGGTCTCGGCGATGTCGGTCGTCATGATCACCCGACGGCGTTCACCACCGCCACCCTGCAGCACCGCATCCTGGTCCGCCGCCCGCATGTCACCGTACAAAGCCTGTGCATCGAGGTCTTTCCCCCAGCGCTGCTGCACCTCGGAGCGCATCCGCTCGATCTCGCGGCGGCCGGGGAGGAAAACCAGTACGTCGCCATCTGTCTGATCAATCGCCGTTTTCAGCGCGCGCATGCAGGCCGGGACAGGGTCTCTCAGTTCGCCATCCGCATCGGCGTAAGTCACTTCGACCGGATAGACCCTGCCTGCTGCATCGATCGCCGTTGCAGGCATCATCGACACCAGGGGGCGTGGGTCCAGGGAAGCAGACATGACCAGCAGGCGCAGATCATCGCGCAGCCCCGAGGCCACATCCAGGCTGAGTGCGAGAGAAAGATCGCCCTGAAGGTTGCGCTCGTGAAACTCGTCGAAGATGAGGAGACCTACCCCCTTGAGTTCGGGATCAGCCTGCAGACGGCGCAGCAGCAAGCCCTCGGTGAGTACCTCGATCCGCGTGTCGGCAGAGATCTTGCGCTCAAACCTGACCTGGTACCCCACGGTGTCACCCACCGCTTCACCCAGGAGCGAAGACATGCGTCTTGCGGCCATGCGTGCAGCCGGCCGGCGTGGTTCCAGCATAAGGATCTTGCGGTCGCCCAGCCAGGGTTCGTCGAGGAGCAGCAGCGGTACCAGGGTGGTCTTGCCGGAACCGGGTTCCGCGGTGAGCACGGCGTGACCCCGCGACAGTGCGACTCGCAGTGCAGCCAGGCTGCCATGTATCGGCAGATCAGGAAGCAGGTCCCGGGTGGCTTTTTGTCGCGGCAATGACTATCTTCCGGTGTTGGCGGACGTTACGCCCGTTCACATCAAGGGATCAAACTTGGCCGACAACTATAGCCGCACCTTGGCCATCAGGGTAATACGCATTCGCTGATGGGGATCGCTGCCGGGAAACGACGCTTTCACGCTGCGTCGATCGCTACTTTTCTTCTGCTCGCGGGCGCCTTGGGTCTCTTCGTCCTGCTGAGGCAGGGTGCGCCGTCCATCGTGGAACGGGTCCAGCATTCGGGCATTCTGGTGGTGGCCACGCGCCGAAGCCCCAGCACCTACCACGACGGCGCAAAGGGGCCTGACGGTTTCGAATACGCACTCGTTCAGGAGTTTGCCCAACATCTGGGTGTAAAAGTCCGTTTCATTTTCCCCGACACCCTGGAGGCACTACTGGACGCAACGGCTCGCGGCAGCGTGCACCTGGCGGCGGCCGGTTTGACCATTACGCAACCGCGTGAACAGCTGCTGGCGTTCTCCCTGCCCTACCGGTTCGTGACCGAGCAACTCATCTATCGTCGCGGGGCCGACAAACCGCGTTCGCTTGACGAGGTCGGCCCGAATGATCTGCACGTGGTGGCCGAATCAAGCCATGAAGAGACACTCCGCCGACTCAGGGAGACCGGGTACCCGACCCTTTCCTGGCAGCGTCATCCAGGCAACAGCACTGAGCGCCTTTTATCTGCATTGGACCAGGGCCTGCTTCGACTGACCGTGGCCGATTCCGACGAAGCAGCGCTGTCTCGCCGGGTGTTCAGGCATGTGGCAATCGCGTTCGAACTGGGTGAACCACAGGCCATCGCCTGGGCATCCAGCAGGATCGGTGACGACAGCCTGATGGATGCGGCCAACGATTTTCTGCAGCTGATTGAGAAAGATGGCAGATTGCGGCGCCTGCGCGCCCGTTATTTCGACCATGCCGATCGTCTCAACTTTGTCGACACGCGCGACTTCTGGCGGCATGTGCGCGATCGCCTCCCGGAACTGATGCCTCACTTCGAAGACGCAGCGGAAAAAACGGGTATCGATTGGCGCCTGCTCGCCGCGATTGGCTACCAGGAGTCACATTGGCGTCCGGATGCCGTCTCGCCGACCGGCGTGCGCGGCATCATGATGCTGACCCAGGCAACCGCGGAGCAGATGGGGATCAAAGACCGCAGTGACCCCAAGCAAAGCATCATCGGCGGCGCGAAGTACCTGCGGGTGGTGGAGAAAAAAATCCCCGCACGGATCAAGAGGCCGAATCGCCTTTGGCTGACCCTGGCCGGGTACAACATTGGATTCGGACACCTCGAGGATGCGCGCATCCTGACTGAACGCGATGGTGCCGACCCGGACCTGTGGCTGGAGGTAAAGCAGCGCCTGCCCTTGCTGGCACAGAAAAAGTACTACAAAACCGTTCGTCATGGCGCCGCACGCGGACGCGAACCGGTCAATTACGTGGACAATATCCGCAACTACTACGACCTGCTGGTCTGGTACACCACGACCAGTGATCGCAGAACCCGCGACCGCCTGTTGGCGCCGGAAAATGACTCGACATGATGTTTTGACCTATTGGCCGAGTGCTTCCGCCTCCATGGACAGGAACACCTGATAGGCATTGCGTCGGTTGGCCGCATCGAACGCCGGCAGGTTCTCGAACCGGCTCCAGTCGGCCGCATCATAAGCCTTTGCGAAGTCGTCCAGGTTCTCTACTGCAGAACCCATGACGCCGCGTAGATAAGCAATATATTCACGCGTGCGTGAGACCGCCCCGACCGGATCGCTCGCGGCCGGACCATGACCGGGCACCAGCGCAACCAGTTCATCGGTCTCCAGGGCTTCCAGGGTCTCGAGCCACCGTTTGGTATCCGCATCCCCTACGAAAGGCACACGACTCTCGAAGATGATGTCTCCAGAGAACAGCACCCGATCCTGAACCACATACATGGTCAGGTCGCCATCGGAATGTGCGCTGCCCAGGTAGTTGAGCTGGAAATCGATCCCACCCAGTGAGAACTGGTGAAGCTCCTCGATCATGAGATCCGGCCGGACCAGGCGCGTATCGTCGTTCACCCACGGCGCGAGTGACAAACGACGCTCCTCCAGCCGCTCCGCCGACACCGCTGAATCGAGGTATTCGTAGGCACCGCGCGGTGCGAGGATCTGAGCACCCTCGTCCTTGAAGATCTGCAGGCCATAGATGTGATCCGCGTGGTAATGGCTCACCACCACCTTGACCACGGGCTTGTCGGTGATCTCCCGAATGCGCTGGCGCAATGTCCAGGCCAGCGAAGGCGAGCCCAGGCTGTCGAATACCACCACACCTGCATCGGTGACCACAAAACCGGCATTGGAGATAAAGCCTTCGTTCTCGGTCGCCGTGCCGGCGGCGCCCGGCGCGTAGTATGCGTGTTCAGACACCCGCTCGATCGACACATCCACCGTTACCGGCGGATAACCGGCGGCCAGCACCTCGCCAGGCAGCAAAATCGCAGAAAGCAGGATCCATTTTTTCATTTTCAGCAACTCCAGTGGCTGATTCCATCATCGACGGGCGCGAAAGAATCCGCGCAGCATGGCCGCACTCTCATCCGCCAGCACACCGCCCTCACAACATGTGTAGTGATTGAATCTCGCATCCGACGGCAACAGATCGAAGGTGCTCCCCGCAGCACCGGAGCGCGGGTCGACGGTGGCAAACACTACACGATCCACACGCGCGTGAACAATTGCCCCTGCACACATCGGACAGGGTTCCAGGGTCACATAGAGGGTAGTGCCGGGCAGACGGTAGTTCTGCTGAGCGTCCGCCGCTGCGCGCAGGGCCACGATCTCAGCATGCGCGGTGGGATCGTGGGACCCGATCGGCTGATTCCAACCTTCGCCGATGATCTCACCGTTCGACACGAGCACCGCACCCACCGGCACCTCGCCCGCCTCTTCCGCGCGCTGCGCCAGTTCCAGCGCTCGCCGCATAAAGCGCTCATCACCGGAAGACGCGCTCACTCGGTGACTATTCCCACTCGATTGTAAACGAGGCATTTTTTCATTTTTAATATCAATGATTTATTTGTTAGGGAATGCGGCAATACAATGAAAAATACCATTATCAATAATTTCTTGGAAAAATATGTCTATATTTTATCGAATGGCGTATTTGTTTCCTCTTGGAGTGCCTGCAGCACCGCCAGAATCTCCTCGAAATCTCGTACCTCGCCGCAGATCATATTTTCCATTGCTCGATAATCAGACCTGACAGAGGCCAACACATGGCCTTCCGGTGCCAGTACCAAGGTACCCGGCTTCGCCAAATCGTATCTGGCCCAGCCCCTTGGAAGAAACGCTGCTTGAACTCCACTACGCTGTCCAGCAGTCCCGGATCGGCCAAGGCCTTCGCCTTGACCGGAGATTGAGCCACTTTTCAAAGCCAGAGCCCTAGCAGACACCGTACCCGCCCACCTTTACATTAGATCTAAATATAGACTAAATTTAGTACCATTCGAACCGGTCAGGAAACACAGGCCATGAAACTTAGTAAATCGGTCAAACCCATCAGCTACTTGAAAAGTCACACCGCAGAGGTACTCCGCGATGTCAGTGAGGGAAGGAACACCATCGTGATCACCCAACACGGCGAGGCCAAGGCAGTGCTCCAGGACATAGCCAGTTATGAACAAATGCAGGAATCTCTTGCGCTGCTCAAGATGCTGGCCCAAAGCTCCAAGAGCATTCAGGAAGGCCGCAGCAAGCCCATCGGGAAAGCCTTTGCCGATGTTCGCAAGCACATCAGGGAACTCACTGAGTGAAACGCTATCGTGTCCGACTTACCGAAGATGCGGAGCAGGACCTGATCGATATCTACCGCTACATTGCACTCCACGACTCCGTGGAGAATGCAGACTATGTATTGGATCAGCTGGAATCCCTCTGCTCGCGGCTTGCCGAGCTGCCCGAGCGGGGCCACGCTCCGCCCGAGCTGGATCGGATCGGTGTAACAAACTATCGGGAGGTCAACTTCAAACCGTATCGTGTCATCTATGAGGTGATCCGGCAGAACGTTTTCATTCACTGCATCCTTGATGGTCGCAGGGACATACCATCATTACTCGAGCGAAGACTAATTCGTTAAAACTGTCCCTGAAAAACCCAAACACACCTTCTGATTTCCGGCTAATCCTTTTGGTCAGAGGTGCTGACGTTGAGTGTGCCAACTCCCGAAGCGGGGAGCAGGACGGCACGAGCCGAGCCAAACGCGAAAAGTACCGTGATCAAAAACTAAAGCAGGAACAACTTTGCACATCACTGCCCCCCTGTCATCGAGCCTGGCCGGGCCCGTATTCATGGGCCGGCGGCGCTTTGACTTATTCGGCAACATGTTATTGTCATACTCAAGTAGCCATCAACGCCAAGGGATTTGGCACCCTGATACGGACAGGAGGTCCCCGTGAACGAAAGAGTCCAGACAACGCTGCAGGAAATCTTTGGCTTCAGCCAGCTACGTCCCGGTCAGTTGGAGGTGATCGAGCATCTGCTGGCCGGCCATTCGGCAGCCGCCATCTTTCCCACCGGCGGCGGCAAGTCGCTCTGCTACCAACTGCCTGCCCTACTGCTACCCGGCGTGACGCTGGTCGTCTCTCCACTGATCGCGCTGATGAAGGACCAGATCGACGCCCTGCGAAAAAAGGGTGTCAATGCCAGCCGGCTCGACTCCAGCCTCGACCTTGAAGAATACAGAGAGGTAACGGCGCAGCTTCGAAGCGGCGAACTGCGTCTGCTCTACGTTGCCCCCGAGCGATTCAACAACGAGCGTTTCCGCGAGAGCCTGCGCAATGTGCGAATCTCCTTGTTTGCCGTCGACGAGGCACACTGCATCTCCGAATGGGGTCACAACTTTCGCCCCGACTACCTGAAGCTCGCGGGCTTCGCCCAGGAATACGGCGCTGAGCGTATCCTGGCGCTAACGGCTACTGCCACGCCACCTGTACTGGAGGACATGTGCCGAGCCTTCGACATCTCAGCCGACCGTGCCACCCGAACCGGTTTCTACCGTCCCAACCTTCGAATCGATACACGCGTCGTCGACGCATCTGAGCGCGACGGCGCATTGCTCGAAGCCATACGGGAAAACTCACCCGGTCCAGCCATTGTGTATGTCACCCTGCAGAAAACCGCCGAAGCCGTCGCGCAGACGCTGGTCGATGCGGGCCGGCCTGCTCGTGCGTATCACGCCGGGATGAAGGCGGACGAACGCAGCCGGATTCAGGAGTGGTTCATGGCAAGCGATGATGCCATCGTGGTCGCCACCATTGCCTTCGGTATGGGTGTGGACAAATCCAACATCCGTGCCGTCTACCACTACAACCTGCCAAAGAGTCTGGAGAACTATTCGCAGGAGATAGGCCGTGCCGGACGAGACGGCGAACCCTCGATCTGCCAGATGCTGGCCTGCGTGGATGACGTGAACGTATTGGAGAACTTCATTTATGGCGACACCCCGGAAGAGTCGGCACTGCGCAGCCTGCTCGCTGAGATTTTCTCCTCTGGGGATGAGTTTGATGTCAGCCTCTATGCGCTCTCGGCCGATCACGACATTCGCCAACTGGTGCTGCGCACACTGCTCACCTACCTTGAACTCGGGGGCTATCTGCAGGGAGGGACGCCCTTCTACGCCAACTATCAGTTCAAGCCCCTGCAAAGCTCAACAGAGATCCTGTCCCGATTCGAGGGCGAGCGCCGTGACTTTCTCGCCGCCCTGTTTCGCCAGACGGTCAAGGGGCGGTCCTGGTTCAGCCTCGATCCAGCACAGGCGGCCGCCGCCCTGAATACGACACGCGGGCGAATCGTAACGGCGCTGGACTGGCTCGGCGAACAAGAGCTGATGGAGATAAAAGTCGCCGGTGTCCGCCACCGGTACAGACGTTTGCAACAGCCGACCTCCGAGGAAGAACTGGCCTGCGAACTCCATCAGCGAATCCTCCAGCGGGAACAGGCCGAGATAGATCGTGTTCAACAAACCATGGATCTGATCGACCTCGACGGATGCCAGACCAACGCGCTTGCGCGACACTTCGGCGAACAACGTGAAGAACCCTGCGGGCACTGTGGCTGGTGTCTGCGCGGAAAGAGCGAGCTGTTTCCACGCAAGTCGGCATCGATCAACGAAGATATCTGGCGAGAAGCATGCGAACTGCAGCAGGCGCGACCAAAGGCACTGACGAGTCCACGGCTACTGGCCCGATTCTTGTGCGGCATCACGTCGCCCCGGCTAAGCCACGGCAAACTCAGCGGTCATACGCTGTTTGGAAGCCTGGAGAAAGTCCCCTTCGGCGACGTTCTGCTAAAGGCTGAGCAGGATTGCAATGCTTTTCGATCATCTCCTATATGATTGGCGGTCCGGCAGGTTCCATAATCAATTTCATGTGAATCGTTGAACAGCCAGATTGAAACATGCATCGAGAATAGATGGTGGGATGAGCACTTTCGACTTGGGCCTGCTGCCGTCAGGGCATCTGCACTGCTTCCCATCGATAGCGGACGATACGACAGACGACGCGATGCAGTTTGTCGCTATCGGCGAGGCATTTGCGCGTAGCCAGGGTGAAGGCCTATTCGCCCTGGCGGCAAGAAAAAGCGGCACCGATCTCTCTCCGTCTTTGCGTTACTGGCGCAGCTTCGCCCGCAGATACCTGAGTGATCGCTGCCTGGTGGCGCCGGCAGACCCACAACGGCCAGAGCCCGTCGCTCCGTTCACTGCCAGCGAGACCTTGCCTCTGCTCATGAGCGCACCACCGATGCGCGGGGCCGAATATCTCTCTGCCGGGGTCCTGCAGGAGATCCGTTCCGCGCTCGATAACTGGGTGTGCGCACAGATCCTGGTCGCCGGCGGACTCGATGCCTTGCTGGCCAAGAGGGCGCCGCAGTGGCATCAGGTGGGCCGCGTCTGCTTTCATCTGGCGGAAAACAAAAACGATCCGGACTTTC
>CAVWYD010000024.1:0-22669 GCA_963759055.1 uncultured Gammaproteobacteria bacterium | reverse complement strand
TGAACGTGAGCAATGACCTAGAACCGTTTCGACGCATCAATCCCTGTGGTCATGCCGGGCTCGAGGTGACCAGCACCCGGCTGTTGGGAATCGCAGACGATCAGGCGGCCCTCGCAACTGAGCTCGTGCAGCTGCTGTGTGAGGGACTCGGCTACCGGGCCATCGAGGGATAGGCCGTCATCCGGACTGCCCGGCGCCGACGGATGCGGCTGCGATCATCAACAGCGGCCAAAGCCCCATTGCGGTGCGTCGGCAGGATCGTCAGCTTTCACCCAGATCTGCAGAAAACGGCGTGCGAAGTCGGACGATGCGAGCTGCACGACCGGTGCATTCTCCCGCAGCAGCGATCCGGCGCCGTCCGCCCCCACGCAGTAAAGGTACTGGTCACCCGGACCGACAGACCGGTAGGCCTTGCCAACCTGTTCCAACTCCGCGCGGTATCGGCTGACGAGTTCGCCACCGTGGCGTTCTTCAAAAACCTTTCGCGTCGCCTCCTCCAGGGTGGCCGCCTCGATATCCCGCAGGTACGAAAGCCTCACGCAGCTTGCCGACCCCGCCGTGCCACGGAAATAATCGACATCGTACAACTCAACGAACCCGAGGTAACAGGCGCGCGCCTGCGCCTTCAGCTCGAGCCGCTGGCCGTCGACCTCGATCGCCTCACCGGCCGAGAGCGGGCCCGCCAGGGAAAGACCAAGCGCAATCGCAATGAACGTCTTTTTCATACCGCCTTCGCCCCCTTCGAAAAGAACAGCGTCACTTCACCGACTTTGAATCCGAACTTGCTCACCGTGGCGCGGTTGATCAGCACGCCATCCGGCTGCAGGTACATCCAGTCATCGAATTTAACCTCGAGCGTACTGTCGCGAAACGGCAGCCTGAGGGTATATCGCCAGTTCAGCGCCTGACCGTAGGCGAGTCCGCTCGCTGTGCCAACCACGTCATCGGCACGCCCCTCGAAGCGATGCTCATCCAGCCTTCTGATACGCCATACGCGCTGTTGAGTCTCGCCATCTGCATACACGAAATCCTCGGTCAGCGTCAGTGAATCCCCCTCGACCTCGCCCCGGATATCGACCGTAAACTGGCGCTTCAGCTCACCTGAGCGTGACTCGAAGATGCCCCAGGCACGCGTATCGCCGGCAAAGTAATCGAACAGGTCGAAGCGCGGCGTCGTGCCCTCAAAATCTTTCGCTTGCATCCCGCTACACCCGGCGAGAAGCGCCAACGGCAGGGTTAACAACAGCAGACGGATGGTGCGCATCCGGAACCTCCTCTGAGTGATTAGGGTCGCCCACAGGGGTCGACATGAGCACGGAACGCTGCAACGCCAGAACGGCCAGCAGCTTGATGACCGCCGGCAGACCGGCATAAAGCCAAGGCACCACGACGGCCTGCGGACGACCGGCCTCGGGCGCCGACAGCCACGCCAGCAACGGCAGCGCCAGACCGGCCGACAAGGCCAGCGCGAGCTTGCTTGCCATACCCCACAAGCCAAACAGCGCACCGCCGCGGGGCCGTGACAGCCGTTGTGATTCATCGACCACGACGCGTGCCTGCAGCGCCGCCGGCAGCGCGATGTCCGCACCCAGGGTTGCGCCTGTGACCAGACACACCAGGGCGAAGATTGTGCTGTCACCCTGGCCGAGCAGGGCCGCCGGCATGAACCCGGCCGCCGCCAGGAGCATCGCCGCGCGCCAGGCGCGGGCCTCGCCGATCCGGCGTGCCACGACGACCCAAAACGGCAGTGCAGCGAGACCGACCACAAAGTACAGCAGCAACAGCAGCCCGGCTGAGCGCTCGTCCAGGCCCAGCGCCTCGCGCGTGTAAATCAGGAACAGGGTCGCCGCGGTTCCGCCGGCGAGTGCGTTCAGCAGATGAATCGACAAAACCTGGCGTGCCGCCAGGCTGGTGTCTCTCCACATGGCAAGCAGACCTGCCCTGGCCCCCGCAGGCCTGACCACGGCACCGGGGCGTATCAGCCAACTTGCTGCCAGGGCCGTCGGCACCAGCCACAACAGGGCCGAGGCGCTGAACGCCAGATTGTCGGTTGCGTGCAGCAGCACGGGTAGCAGCAGTGCCAGCAGGGTCCCGCTGATCATGCCGGCCTCGCGCCAGGCCGCGACCCGGGTCTGACCGCTGTTGGCGCCCAACTCGGCGCCCAGCGCGTAATAGGGAATGGCAAGAAGCGTCCAGCCGAGGTAGGTGATCGTCAGCATCATGAACAGATACAAGGCGTCAGCATCTTCCACCGGCCTGAAAAGCCACCAGGCGCCGCCAAGCATCAGCACAGCGCCGACCGTCATCAGCCACTGCGGCGCGAGCCGGTGACGCGAGCGGTCCGCCAGCAGGCCGACCAGAGGATCTGTCACGAGATCGATCAAACGCGCCAGCAACAACACCACGCCAACCGCGGCCAGTCCGATTCCGGGGAATGCCGCATAGTGCGCGGGCAGATAGACGTACAGCGGCAGGCCAAGGAATGCCAAAGGCATAGCGGGCATGGCATAAAGCAGCAGCGTTGACCTCATCTCTGTCACGGGCGCTCAGCCTTTTTCCATCACGCAGTGCACCACGTCTATCTGACGGGCGCGGAATCCAGCCTCGCAGAACGCAAGATAGTAGCGCCACATGCGCCGGAAGCGCCGGTCGTAGCCGTGCGCTTCCAGCCAGTTCGTACAGCGATTGAAACGCTGATGCCAGACCTGCAGCGTGTCGGCATAATCGACGCCAAAACACTCCATACCGCGCCATCGCAGGCCCGCGTCCAGGGACAAGCGCTTCAGGTGCGCCTTGGTGGGCAGCATGCCGCCGGGGAAGATATAACTCTGGATGAACCCGCCCGGATTCTCCGCGTAGTGGTCAAATTGTGTCTCGTCGATGGTGATGACCTGAAGAGCGACGCGTCCGCCGGGACGCACACAACGCGCCAGCGTCGAGAAATAACCCTGCCAGTATTCCTGGCCGACCGCCTCGAACATCTCGATTGACACGATGTGGTCCACCGGCTGGTCGAAATCGCGGTAATCGCACAGTCGCAACTCCACGTGGTCGCCGAGACCCTGCGCTGCAATCCGACGCCGGGCGAAATCGAGTTGCTCCTGCGACAGTGTGAGACCGGTCACCCGCATCCCGCGGCGTGCCGCATATTCGGCAAAACCGCCCCAGCCGCACCCGATCTCCAGGATGTGATCGCCCGGCTTCGGCTCGATCTGCTCCAGCATGCGCTGGTACTTGCGCTCCTGCGCCTCGACCAGCGGCCCGCCCTGGTCGAACAGGGCGGCCGAGTAGGTCATGGATGAGTCCAGCCACTGGGCGTAGAAATCGTTGCCAAGGTCGTAGTGAGCGGCAATATTGCGGCGGCTGCCCCGGCGCGAATTCCGGTTCAGGCGATGACGGAAACGGGCCAGGACCTTCGCCAGACTGTGGCGTGCATCGGTTTCCGCATAGGCATCGAGATTCAGCGAGAACAGCTCGAGCAGCCTGGCCGGATCGTCCGAATCCCACTCGCCAGCCATGTAGCCCTCTGCAAACCCGAGATCACCGCGCCAAAACAGGCGCCACAGCACCGCGCCCGGTCTCGTGATTCTTATATCCGCGGTAGGCCCCGGAGCCGCGCCCTCAAGTTTGAAAGGCGGCTGGCCCGCAAGACTGATGTACAGGCATCCCAATTGCAGCTTTCTGAGCTGATCGACCAGTCGACGCTGATACCAGGGCATCCGGGGTAGCGCCGGCAGATCGACGGCCAGTGAACCAGTTTCAGAATTCATTTCAACTTATCTCCTCGATCGGTGGTGCGGGCTTTCTGTGGAAACGGGCGCCCTGCGCCCAGATCTTCAGCGCCTGCCAATGGATGGCTGCCAGGACCTTGAAGGTCTGAAACGGAACGCGCAGGACCTGCGCCAGCAGATGGCGGTCGTTAAAGGGCCGGCGCGAGCCGGTCTGACTTGCGATCAGCATCAGCTGATCACTTTGGTATTCGCGGATCGACACTCCAAGGCGCGCGCCCGGACGTGACAGCCGGAACTCGTATTCCGCCTGCATGCCGATGAAAGGAGAGACATGAAAATCCTTGGCATGACGCTGGCGCAGCGGCCAGCCAGA
Source organism: uncultured Gammaproteobacteria bacterium (assembly GCA_963759055.1). Classification (GTDB taxonomy): domain Bacteria; phylum Pseudomonadota; class Gammaproteobacteria; order Chromatiales; family Chromatiaceae; genus Thiosocius. The sequence goes on along the minus strand of CAVWYD010000024.1, from coordinate 18,565 downwards.
CTTCGGATCGCCCGGTTGCAGCAGGTAGCAATGGCGCTCTCCGAAAGTGTTGCGTACCTCCGCGATAACAGCGGCCGGTTGCCCCTGTGCATCCTCGCAGTACCAGAGGCTGAGCGGATTGAAGACCCAGCCGAGCAGCCGCGGGAAGCACAACAGCTGAATCTTGAGTCGGCTGCCGTCTATGCCCGCTCCGGCCAGCACCGTTTCCGCCCACGCGCGCAGATCCGTCTGTCCCGGAGGCAGATGATCGCAATCATAGAAACTCAGCAGGTTGAACCGGTTGCGCGAGAACAGGCGGGTGGATGCCGCTGCCAGGTCCACTTCGTCGATGTCGAGCAGCACACTGAAGATGCGATACCTGAAACGGTACTTCGCCTTGATGAAGCGCTGGTGCATCACCTCCGCACTGTAGACACAGGCCATGTCAGACGTAGCGTTCATGCCGCCTTCCGCACCAGCTCGGGTACCAGGGTCAGGTTTCTCGACGCCCTGACCTGCCCGGCGTCCCAGGGTAGCGGCGCCCCAAGCGCCTGTGCCACCTCAACGCCGGAGCGCATCCCGTCCTCGTGAAAACCGTATCCTGTCCAGGCCCCGGCAAACCAGGTCCGGGAACGCCCCTGGATACGGTGCAATTGCTTTTGGGCCTCGAGCGCCGCCGTCGTGAACACCGGGTGTTCGTATTCGAACTCGGCTGCAATGCTCTCCTCACGCGGCTCGCTCAGGGGATTGAGACTGACGAAGTAGTTGTTTCCTGTCGCCAGGCGCTGCAGACGGTTCATCCAATAGGTGACGCTGACCGCCTGCGACTCTTCCTCTGCCGACCCGCTCAGATAGTTCCAGGACGACCACACCCGACGCTCGCGCGGCATCAGACCCGGGTCGCGGTGCAGCAGCACCCGGTTGGCCTGATAAGGGATGGCACCGAGTAAGCGCCGCTCGCTGGGGCTCGGGTCCGCCAGCAGACGCAATGCCTGATCGCTGTGGCAGGCGAACACGACTTCGTCATAGGACTCGCGCGCGCCGTCCGCGAAAACCAGGCTGATCTCGGACCCTCCTCGCTCGACCCGCGCCACACGGGCGTTGCGCCGCGCCCTTGGCCCCAGGTCGCCAATGAGCCTGTCCATGTAAGTGCTCGAGCCCCCCGCTACCGTCAGCCACTGTGGGCGGTCGGCCAGTTGGATCAGGCCATGGTTGGCGAAAAAGCGCAGAAAGCTGATTGCCGGAAAGCGGGCGATCTGCTCGCGCGGGCAAGACCATATGGCCGCCGCCATCGGGTAGAGGTAACGCGAGCGGAAATTATCGCTGAACCCATGGCGCTCGAGGAATGCCCCCAGGCCCAGCTGCGGTGAAGGCGGCTTTTGCAGCGCCTGCTGCGCCAGGCGGTTGAATCGCACGATGCTGAGCAGCATCCCCCAGAACCGCGTGCTGACCAGATTCCGACGTTGTCCGAACAAAGTGTTGAGATCCGTCCCGGCATATTCCAGCCGACCATGATCAAAGGAGGCGGAGAAGGACATGTCCGTGGGGTAGCTGCTGATCCCAAGATGCTCGAACAGCGAGACCAGTAAAGGATAATTCCGGCGATTGAACACCATGAAGCCGGTATCCACCGCCACAGATTGCTGTCCTTCCTGCACTGAAAAGGTGTGAGTGTGTCCGCCGAAACGTGGTCCGGCCTCAAGCAGGGTCACGTCCGCGTGGTCACGCAGAAGCCAGGCGGCTGATGCTCCGCTGATGCCACTCCCGATGATCGCAATCCGTCTGTTTTTGTTCATTTATTACCCGCTTATGTCGAAGGAATATTGACTTCTTGTAGCGAAATCACTATACATAACTTATACGTTCTGGACGAAAATGCAAGAGAAACGGTATGAAATCTGTACAATTCCCGATCAAGATGCTGACTTTACTGGCGATTTTTGGAATGACACCCAGTCAGGCTGGTCCGGCAAAGGACCTGCTGGACTTCGACGTGCGGCGTCTGGGGAGCGATGAGAGGGTAAATCTGAAGGAGGCTTACGGCGGGAAGGTTGTCCTGATCGTGAACACGGCGAGCAAGTGCGCATTCACGGGCCAATACGAAGGGCTCGAGGAACTGTATGCCCGATACCGCGACCGCGGGCTGGTGGTGCTGGGCTTCCCGTCCAACGACTTCGGTGGCCAGGAACCTGGCTCGGAGGCGCAGATCAAGGATTTCTGCCGCCTGACCTACAGCGTGAAATTCCCCATGTTCGCCAAGACCGAGGTTAAAAAAGGCAAAGCCGACCCTTTGTTTACCGCCCTTGCAGAGTCGGCCGGGCGTTACCCTAAATGGAATTTCCACAAGTATCTGCTCGACCGCGAAGGGCGCGTGGTTGATAACTATCTGAGTTTCACTTCGCCTCAAAGCGCTACCATCGTCAATGCCGTGGAGAAGCTGTTGTGAGTTCGTTCGCGGCAGTCCTGGAGCGGGACTTCCGGCAACAGCGCCGCATCCTTGGCTATGCCGGTCTGCTGCCGTTTGCGGCTTGTCTTGCGGTAATGCTGTTTTCGGATGATCGCAGCTGGCACGACCATGCAACGGACAACATGCTCAATTACGCGGCACTGATCGCGGCATTCCTCGGCGCCGTTCACTGGGGGACCTCGGAAAATGACGGGCAGGAACATCAGACCATTAGACTGGCCTGGGGGGTCACACCCGCCGTCATCGCATGGTTCCTTCTGAGCTTGCCGGACAGCGTGGCCCTGGTCAGTTTTGCAGCCCTTTTCACGCTGATCCTGGCCGTCGATCGGCACCTGCTGCCGGTGCTGGACGATGATTATCGCCAGCTGCGACTCCGGCTTTCGACCCTGGTCATCGTGATGCTGCTGGCAGCCGCCTTGGCCGCGCCCGGGACCGCGCCATGACAAGCGGATCCAAACAGCACGCCTGGCTGGTCGGTGCGAGTTCCGGCATGGGACTGGAGGTCGGACGCCTGCTGGTCGCGGCCGGCTGGAAAGTGACGCTTTCCGCGCGCAACCCTGACCGGCTGAACCTGGCCGCAACCGATATCGGTGCCGCGCCCCTCCCGCTGGACGTCACCGACAAAGAGGCGGTGGCCAACTGCGCAAACCGGCTCTACGCGCAGCACCCCCCCACCCTGGTCCTGGTCAATGCAGGTGATTACCGGCCCATGGCACTGGGCGATTTCGACATCGACCTGTTCGAGCGTCTCAACCGCGTCAATTATCTCGGCGCGGTCTACGTCCTCGGCGCCGTGATGCCGCTGATGCGCGACCAGGGCGGCGGGCAGATACTGCTGAACGCCAGCGCAGCCGGTTACCGTGGCTTGCCACAGGGCGCTCCCTACTCCGCGCCCAAGGCGGCGACCATCCACCTCGCAGAGGCGCTGCATCCCGAGGCGGCACTCTGGGGTATCCGCCTGCGGGTGATCAATCCCGGGTTCGTCGACAGCCGCCTGACCGCCATGAATGACTTCCGGATGCCGGGCCTCCTGCGGGCACCGGATGCGGCCCAGAGAATCGTCGACTCGCTCGACGGCAGCGGTTTCGAGATCAGCTTTCCGCGCCGGCTGATATGGCCGCTGAAGCTGTTGCGCTGCCTGCCCTACGCGCTTTTCTTCGGATTCATTCGACGCCGGGTGCTCGCCACATGAAGGCGCCACACGTGCAACGGTATATCGAGGTGTTCGAGCAGCTGGAGCCTTCCATGCTGCAGGCGCTCACGGACTGTTTCGCCGAGCGGGCGCGTTTCGTCGACCCTTTCAACGATGTGCGCGGCAGCGACGCTATCCGGCGGGTGTTCGAGCACATGTTTGCGACCTGCGAGGATCCGCGATTCGGCGTCGACGAGTGCATCGGGGACGGGCAGCTGGTGTATCTGCGTTGGCGCTTCAATTTCGGCAGCCCGGGCTCGCGCCGCACCGTGCTCGGGGTCAGCCGGGTGCAGTTTGCGCCCGACGGCCGGGTCACAGAGCACCGCGACTACTGGGACCCGGCAAGCCAGTTGTACGAAACGCTCCCGATACTCGGACGCCTCTTCCGCGCCCTGCGCCATCGCCTCGGCGCGCCGCAGAACAGCGCCCCTAAACCAACCCAAGCTTCAGTTACAGACCAGAGGAAACCGACATGATTACCACTGCAGAAGATACGAGCAGCGCCTACCGCATCGGCGCGGTCGCACGCCTGACCGGGATATCCCCTGATACTCTGAGGATCTGGGAGCGTCGATACGAGGTCGTCGAGCCCCGGCGCACGCCCAAGGGTGGCCGCCTCTACAGCCAGCAGGACGTGACCCGGCTGACCATGATCAAGACCCTGGTCGACCAGGGTTATGCGATCAGCACCGTCGCCAACCTTCCGCTTGAAGAGCTGAACCGTCGGTTGAACTCGGCGCAGCCGGCCAACCTGCCACCGATGGGCAGTGGACAACACGAGGTCTGCGTCGTGGGCCAGGCAATCTCTGTCAGGGCCTGCAACACGGAAGGTATGCCGGAAGGGCTGGAGATGGCAGGGGCCTACACGGACATCGATTCCTTTCTGGAAGACGAAACCGAATGCGATACCCTGGTGATCGAACTTCCGTTCCTCGATCGCAACATTGCGCGCGACCTCAATGCGCCCGAGCTACGCAAGCGCGCCCGACGCATTCTCGTGATCTACGCCTTCAGCCCCTCGAACATCGTCAGCCAGCTGCAGCGCTACGGCCTGCAGACCCTGCGTGCACCGGTTGCCCTGGAGCATATCTGGCAGCAGTGTCAGCTCAGCCAGTCTCGCCAGATCGACTGGAGCCCGCCGGATTGGGATCCGCGGGTGGCGAGCAGCGATCCGATCCCGCCCAAGCGTTTCACCAAAGAACAGTTGGTACACCTGTCCGATGTCACCACCAGCCTCGAGTGCGAATGTCCGCACCACATGTCCAGCGTGATCGAACAGCTGGCGGCGTTCGAGGACTACAGCGCGCGCTGCGAAGTCAGTACCCGCAAGGATGCCGCGCTGCACGGTTATCTGCATCAGATGACCGCGCGCGCGCGCTGGCTGATGGAAGTGGCCCTGGAGAAACTGGCCGAGGTCGAAAACATCTCCATTCCCGGCGGCGTCGCCAGCAAGAATGAGGTCAACTGAAACCGCTCCGCGTTGCTCCGTGCCAGGCAAACTGCGACCTGACGCACATAGCGGGTAATGAAAAAGGGCAACAGGATGGAAATGGGGCTATAGCTTGGCGAGCGGATGCCGACAACCGGCTTAGCCGTTTGAATCCAGACAGGGACATACCGGAAGGACCCATCCCCCTTTCGCACTTAAAGATGACAAAAAACAAGCGCAGCCAGAATTCCACCGCCGGATCGTCCGAGCCCCACCATGGAGATCTGCGCAAGGGCGCCTATCTCAAGCGCCGTGCGGCCTACCAGATGCAGGCCGGCAGCAGCACTCCCGCGCAGGCAGGCACCCTCGCGGCAAAGGGCAAGGGCACGGCCTGAAAAGGGCCGCAGCCGCAGAGCCGGGCTCCGGCCAACCGGACAGACGTCACTTTATCTTTGCCCAGACATCCAGCGCGCGCTGTCTGCTCGCCTTTAGATCGACAACGGGATACGGGTAGCCCTCACCCAGCGTCAGTCCGGCTGTGCTCAACACATCGGCAGGTGCCTCCCAGGGCCGATGGATCCATTTCGGCGGCAGGCCCGAGAGTTCCGGTACCCATTGCCTTACATAACCGCCGAGCGGGTCGAACCTTTCGCCCTGCAGAACCGGGTTGAACACCCGGAAATATGGCGCCGCGTCGGCACCACAACCCGCGGTCCACTGCCAGCCCATGCTATTGCTGGCAAGGTCGGCATCGACCAGGGTGTCCCAAAACCAGCGCGCACCGTCCTGCCAGGGTTGCAGAAGATTCTTGCTCAGAAACGAGGCCACGATCATGCGCACCCGGTTGTGCATCCAGCCACTGACCCACAGCTGGCGCATGCCTGCATCGACCAGGGGAATGCCTGTCTTGCCGAGCTGCCAGGCCTGCATGACCACCTGATCGTCGCGCCAGGGAAAGCTCGCAAAGCGTTCGTCGAGTGGCTTGTCGCTGGTATGCGGGAAATGAAACAGCAGGTGATGGGCGAACTCGCGCCAGCCGAGTTCACGCAGAAAATCGGCAGCGGCGTGCCCGCTGTCGCGGCAGGCCGAAACGATCTCGCGCGGCCCGAGCTGACCGAAATGCAGATAAGGTGACAGACGCGATACCTGATCTTTGTCGGGCAGATCACGACCATGGGAATAGTGATTAAGGCCCGTGGCCAGGAATTCATCCAGCCTGGCCTCCGCCCCGGCACGTGTCGGGTGCCATGCGCCTGCGATGCCCTGATCCCAGGAGATCCGCGGCAACAGGTCGAGTTCAGCCAGCGCACAGCCGCTCAGGCCGACGAGTGCCGCCGGACCGACCAGCCGTCCTTCGAGTCCGGGCACGACCAGCGGCCGTTGCGGGAGGCCGAATTCCAGCAGGCGTTTCCAGAACGGGGTGAAAACGCGGTACGGCCCCCCCTGCCTGTTCTGCACCTCCCAGGGCTCAAACAACAGGGCCGCATTGTTGCTCACGGCCGTGACGCCTGCCGCGCGCAGCGCCTGCTTGACCTCGGTATCGCGGCGAATTGCCGCCGGTTCGTACAGACGGTTCCAGTAGACCGCGCGGGCACCACTGCGCTGCACCAGGTCCCGCAGGGTCGCCAGACTGTCTCCGCGCCGAATCAGCAGGCGATCCCGCAACTGCGTGGAGAGGTCCGCCAGGGCATGATGCAGCCACCATCGGCTGGCGGCACCCGGCTGCCAGGGCGCATCCTCTTCCGGCGCATGGATGTAAACCGGAAGCACCCGGTCATGGTTTGCCAGTGCAGCCGCCAGGGCGGCATTGTCGCTCAGGCGCAGGTCACGGCGAAACCAGACGATAGCCAGGGACACGAAACTTTCAGACCGGCGGAGCAGTCGCGATCATGGAAGGCCGCCGGGCAAATTCAGCAAACCAGGCACTCAGCCCGGGGCGTCCGTCACGCCATTCGCCGACCGCACCGCGCAGATCCAGATAGGCCAGCGCCACCGCTGTACTGATGGTCCCGAGATCCACCCGTCCGGTGAACTCATCCACCCGCTGCTCGAGCAGATCGAGCGAACGCGTGATCGCGCGCTGTTTGAGCTCCAGCCACCAGTCCCAGCGTTTTTCCTGCGGTCGCTTGACCGTCTCCACGAAGATCAGCACCGCGCTGTCGAGTATGCCGTCTGCCAGCGCCTGCTCGCGCAGCACCCGCCAGCGTGCCGGGCCGTCATCGGGAATCATCTTCGGTCCGCTGTGCTGGCGATCCAGGTAATCGCAGATCACGGGACTGTCGTAGAGGCTGCCGCCATCATCAGGCACCAGCGTCGGCACCATTGACAGCGGGTTGTCCGCAGTCAACCGGTCGGGCTCAGACCAGCCGTCGACGGTCTCGATTTCCACCTGCGAAGCCAGGCCGGTCTCATGCAACAGGACGGTCACCTTTCGGACGAAGGGCGAGGTGTGGGAATGGCGCAACAGCATCGGCATCGGCATCGCTTCGACGGATTCAAGCCTCATTATTGGTTGTGGACGGCCAAAAGCCCAGCCGCCATCCTGCTATCCGTCCAGATCAGGCGGTACCTGCATCGTTTTCCAATGCGGCAAGGTCCGCTTGCGTGCGAGCGCCAGTCCATGCCGGCACCCAGGAAAAATTGAGTGAGTATATTGACAGGTAAGTATTTGCTTATATACTATCAGTCATCGGCAGCTGTATCGCCGGCTGCCCCCGCAGGCAGCAACCCAAACACTGTTCGAGCCAATGCTCACCAAGACTTTTCGGAGGTCACGACTATGAAAAAGATTATCGCTATCGTTGCTGTCATTGCTTCAGCTCAGGCTTCGGCTTGGTGGGGCGGCAATGGCTGGGATCGCAACTACAACAACGGCTATGGCTACGGCAACGGCTACACCAACGGCGTCTTTGACGGCGTGGGCGATGCTGCCGGGTCTGGCGACTTCAGCATGAACTTCTCCGGCCGCGGTCGCACCAATATGCGCGGCTACGGCAGTGGTTACGGTGCCGGCGACGGCTGGGGCCGCGGCTACAACTACTCCGCTCCGTACTGGGGTGGCCCTTACGGCTACGCCCCTTACGGCTATGGCCCCGCTCCTGTCGCACCGGCAGCACCTGCTGAGCCGGTCGCTGCAGAGTAGTCCCGCCCACAGGCAGGAACCCCGGCCGCCCAGGCGGCCACAAACAAAACCCCGCACCATGGTGCGGGGTTTTTTGCGCCTGAAATCTTTCCCGGCAATCACGGTCTGGGACCCAGTTCAACGTCGGTATGGCGCATCTTTAGGATAATTCGATGCCGACAGTCTTTGCCTGGTCAAGGAGTCATTCATTCGGCGCCGGCGATCGTGCAAACTAAGGCTCAAACAGATATTGGAGAACCCCCATGCCCTTTCCGCTTATCCTCGCGCTGATCATTACGCTGTTTTCCTGCAGTGCCCTGGCGCACTCGGAAAAACCGCAATACAACCGGGTGAGCCTGAACGAATCCGCGCAGACCGAGGTCGACAATGATCTGCTGGTCGCTGTCCTGTTTGCGCAGGCGGAGGGGCGCGACGCGGCTGCGCCCGCCGATGAGGTCAACCGCATCATGGACTGGGCCATGGCTATGGCCAAGAGCCACGCCGGAGTAAAAGTGCAGACCCTCGGTTACCACAGCAATGCGATCTACAACAAAGGCAATATCCGCGGCTGGCGGGTAAACCAGTCACTGCGCCTGGAGAGCCGGGACAGCCGTGAACTGGGAGACCTGATCGCCGGGCTCCAGGAACAGCTTAAGGTGCAATCGATCGGTTACCAGGTTTCCGAGGAGCAGCGGAGGAAACATCTGGACGGTCTGACCGAGGAAGCACTGGCACGATTCAGGGATCGCGCCATGCATATCGCCAAATCGCTCGGCCGCAGCGGTTACCGGGTGGTCCGCATCAACATCAACGACAGCCGCCACAACCCCATGCCGGTGGCGCGCGGGATGATGATGGAAGCCAGCGCGGACAATCGTGTGGCCCCGGCGACGATAGAGGCAGGAACACAGCAGATGACAATCTCGATCAACGGCGAGATCGAACTCGACGAAAATTAGTATGGGCCGCCGGGCATCAGTTGGGCGCCGAATGCCGTTTCAGGCGCACCAGCTGATCAGCAATCTGCTGCAGACGTGCCGCGGCACCCGGTGGCGGCGCGCTACATCGCGCCAGGCACCGCTCGGCATCCGCGAACAACAGGCTCAGCTGTTGCAGGTCAAACAGCTGCAGCGCGGCAGAGAGCCCCTCTTCGTTCTCTGACAGCAGGGTTGGCGCGAGTTCCCCGGCATCAATAACGCTCTGCGGGTGCAGCAGATCAGCCACCAGCGGCGTGCCGAGCAGCTCGAAATGCGCCGCACGCGCGATCTTTTCCTGCGCGAGTTCATGCATCGCCTGTGGATCCCCCGCCGCACCGCGTTCGACGTTGCGCATGATGACCTCCAGCAGCTGACGGATCGCAGCCTGGTTGCCACCATGGTCATCCGCCAGTCCGGCCGATACCTCATAAAACCGGTCGAGCTGCTCCTTGAGTTCGAGTACCAGCTCACTGCCCTCATTCGGTCTCAGATCGACCGCGCGTTGCACCGTCTCGCGCAACTTATCGAGAAACGCCAGCAGTTCCTCATGATCGAGGCGCTGCATCTCCAGCAGCACCTCCTCATCCAGCGCCATCGGGGCTCCCGTAAACAATGGATTGTCGATCTTGCGCCGGTAATGTCGCTCGTGCCGGCCGGGCAGCTGGCTGAAAGGGATCGCCATCGAACTTCCGAATTCGAGAAAGGGGACGTGAATACTAACCCGGCTGCCCTAGCCCGCATGTTGCATGAAGGAATCGGAATTTCTGGGAAAGCTGGCTAAGCAGCTTGGACTATCGCCCGAAAAGCCATAGCCGTAGCTATGGATCGAGGGAGATCGTTCAAGATGCAACGCCAGATTTTTCAGAAAACCGATTAGGACAAACTGTACCTTGCGCAAATTGCCCAGAACATTCAATCAAATGCCTATATTGACAGCACGAAACTGAATGCGCGTAACCGCCTTCGTGCAACATGCGGGCTAATCGAGGCCTCGATCGCGCCGCCCCGGTCAGCGGAACTGCGGTATGGGATTCTCGCGATACCAGCTCTTGCCTTCATCGTCGCTGACCCAGAACTGCTGGTCGACCAGCTGACGCACGATCTGACGGTCGGTCAGCACATAATCGATCACCGCGGTCTGCGTCCAGCGGGTGGGCGTAATCTTGGCCAGTGGGTTCGCCAGTTCGTAGCTGGTGACCCGGACATTTCCCAGGCCCTCCGGGATCTCGACCCGTTTGCCCGGGTTCGGTTTCGTGAAAGCGTACATTTTTTCCAGGGCGCCCCAGCGCACGACATTCTCAAATGCCCGAACCTGATAACCGAGTGGATCCGGCACTTCGCCAAAACGATTGGTCATGCAGGCGGTCGAAAGCAGGGTCATGGCAAGCAGCAGATAACGCATGGTGAACGGTTCCATTGGTTTCGTCCCCGCATGGTAATGACCACTGGGCAGACTGTCACCGCCCCGGGGCTGCTATGATGTCGCGCTCTAGTATCCAGGACACCAGGTAAGGAGTCGCTCATGTCGGTAGTCGAGGACGCCAGAACCGATGGCGCGGAGCAGTCGACTGACCTGCTGCGCGAGGTTGAACTGGGAGATACGCTGATTACCCTGCTGGGCACCGCACACGTGTCGCGAAGCAGTGCCGAGCAGGTGGCCGCCGAGCTGGACAGCAAGGCCTATCAGGCAGTGGCAATCGAGCTTTGCCCGAGCCGCTTCGATGCATTGAACAACCCGGACCGGCTGGCGCAGCTGGACCTGATGCAGGTCCTGCGACAGGGCAAGGCCGCGATGGTGATGGCCAATCTGGCCATGGCCGCCTACCAACAGCGCCTCGGCGAGCAACTCGGGATCGAGCCCGGCGCAGAGATGCGCATGGCGGTCAGTCAGGCAGAGGTACATGGCCTCCCGGTGGTGCTGATCGACCGCGAGATCGGCATCACCCTAAGGCGCACAGCGCGCAACCTCAGCTGGTGGCGCCGTGCCATCCTGTTTACCGGGCTGGTAACCAGCCTGGTCTCACGCGAAGAGGTCAGCGAAGAGGATATCGAACACCTCAAGGAAGGTGATGTGCTGGAGACCACCTTTGCAGAGTTCGCCCACGACCGCGACGACCTTTACCAACCGCTGATCGCAGAACGCGACCGCTACATGGCGGCCAAACTGCGTGAGGCCGCGCAGCAACACCCCGGACGGCCCATTCTGGCGGTGGTCGGCGCGGGACACCTCAAAGGAATCGCGGAACACCTGAACGACCTCGACGAACCGTCCTCGGCACTGCGCGAACTCGATGCGGTGCCCGAAAAGTCGCGCTGGCCAAAGCTGATTCCCTGGGCCATCGTGGCCCTGGTTATGACCGGTTTTTACCTCGGCTTCACGCGCAATCCGGATCTCGGTTGGCAACTGGTTCGCGACTGGGTGTTGATCAACGGTGGGCTCTCGGCCCTGGGCGCCCTGCTGGCCGCGGCGCACCCGCTGACCGTGGCAACCGCCTTTCTCGCCGCGCCCATCACCTCGCTCAATCCGACCATCGGCGCCGGCATGGTCACTGCTGCGGCAGAACTCTGGTTGCGCAAACCTCGGGTCGCCGACTTCAGCAGCCTGCGACAAGACACCACAAAACTGAGTGGCTGGTGGCGTAACCGCGTTTCGCGCACCCTGCTGGTGTTTCTGCTCAGCACCCTGGGCTCGGCCGCGGGAACCTATATCGCGGGTTTCCTGATTTATGACCGACTTAACGCCTGAGCAAGAACCTCGATCTGGTTGGCTGCGACAAATCATTGCCGCTCATGGACTTATCGCGGCATCGGGATTTCCCCTAGGTAATTGTCCCTCTGTACATGAGGGCCACAACCATTAGGCTTACTCATGCTGGCTTCGGCCAGAAAAGTTCGCCGACAGGGAACGGCGAGGTCGATGCACTTGGGGAACGCCCTCGTGGGCCAGTGAAAAGCAGGAGGTTCGGGCCGCAGGTCGCGGTTAACCTTACTGGACTGAACTGACAACCTATGCGGGTGGACTCTCCAAGGATCGACAGACTGCAAAACTCCCGTGGAGACTGGTTAACCCCGCTCCGAAAAGCTGTGCAGAACAAGCCCCGCGGTCGCGGGGTTTGTTCTGTGCGCCATCCCGAAGCCCTACCTCAGCTATGAAGGTTGTTCAGGCAGCTTCGCGGATGCTGTTCATACGTTTGCTGATCACCCCGAAGTAGACCACCGGGATCACGATCAAGGTCAAAATGGTGGACACGAACAGACCGAAGATGAGCGAAACCGCCAGGCCAGAGAAAATCGGGTCGTCGAGTATAAAGAAGGCGCCGGCCATCGCCGCGAGCCCGGTCAACACAATCGGTTTTGCCCGCACGGCCGCCGCCCGCACCACCGCGCGGTCGAAAGGCACGCCATCACGGACCTCCTGGTTGATGAAATCGACCAGCAGAATCGAGTTGCGTACGATGATCCCGGCCAGGGCGATCATGCCGATCATCGAGGTTGCAGTGAACTGCCCCGCCCCCGTCAGCCATTGCATGATGGCGTGTCCCGGCAGGATGCCGATGATGGTCAGGGGAATCGGCGCCATGATCACGAGTGGTACCAGATAGGAACGAAACTGCGCCACCACCAGCAGGTAGATCAGCAGCAGACCAACCGAATAAGCGATCCCCATATCGCGGAAGGTGTCATAGGTCACCTGCCATTCCCCATCCCACTTGATACTGTAATCGTAGGGGTTGAGCGGCTGTGACAGCAGCCATTGCTCCGGGCCACCCTGCTCCTCCAGACGTTCGGAGATCTCAAATAGGCCGTACAGGGGACTGTCGGTTTCGCCCGCCATATCGCCGGTGACATAGACCACGGGCAACAGATCCTTGTGATGGATACTGAACTCTCGCACCGCGGGTACGACCGCAACGACCTCGGACAGGGGCACCAGGGCACCACTGTCGCTGCGCACCTTTAGCGCCAGGACCTGTGACAATTCGGCCCGATCACGCTCGCTGTAACGCACCCGTATGGGTACGGCATACTTATGATGGCCCGCGTGCAGGAAGCTCATGTCTTCCCCGCCAAGTGCGATGCCCAGGGCATCGACCACGGCACTCTGCGGCACCCCCAGACGCGACGCCTTGGGACGATCGACGATGACTACGCCCTTTTCCGACGGATATTCGACTGAATCATCGACATCGACGATATCGGGCGTCGATTCGAAGGTCTCGCGCAGGGCTTTGGCTGCGGCGATCTGGCCCAGGTAGTCGAGGCCATAGACCTCGGCCACCAACGGCGACATCACTGGCGGGCCGGGCGGTACTTCGACGATCTTGGCATTGCCGCCATATTGCAGTGCGATAACCTGGATCGGCTCGCGCACTGAACGTGCCACTTCGTGGCTCTTGCGCTTACGCAGCTTCGCGTCGACCAGGTTGACCTGGATATCACCAAGGTGCGCACCTTCGCGCAGGTAATACTGACGCACCAGGCCATTGAAGCTGATCGGCGCCGCTGTCCCCGAATACACCTGGTAATCGGTCACTTCCGGCACCTCGGCCAGGTAGGACGAAATCTCGCTCAACACACGTGTGGTGCGTTCGAGGCTGGTACCCTCCGGCATATCCAGCACCACCTGAAACTCGGACTTGTTGTCGAACGGCAACATCTTCAGCACCACCGCCTTGCCGACCACCAGCAGCAGCGAAAGCACGATAAGGGCGATCACCCCGACGAGCAGCTTCCAGCGGTTGCGATAGCCCTGCACCCCAACCAGGAAAGGCGACATGATGCGGTTGAAAAACCGCTCCAGGGCCGGACTGCTTTCGTGTTCGTGTTTATGTCCCTCAAACTTTTTTGCCACCTTCGCGAGCATGCGGTGGCTCATCCAGGGCGTGAATACGAAGGCGACGACCAGAGAGATCAGCATGCCCAGCGAGGCGTTGATCGGAATGGGACTCATGTAGGGCCCCATCAGGCCGCTGACAAAGGCCATCGGCAACAGCGCTGCAATCACGGTAAAGGTCGCCAGAATCGTCGGCCCTCCTACCTCGTCGACCGCGGTCGGAATGGCTTCAGACAGGCGTTTGGCACCCAGCTCCAGATGGCGATGGATATTCTCCACCACGACAATCGCATCATCCACGAGGATGCCGATCGAAAAGATCAGCGCGAACAGCGACACCCTGTTGAGGGTGAAGCCCCAGGCCCAGGATGCAAACAGGGTGGCGGCAAGGGTCACCACCACGGCAGAGCCGACAATGATCGCCTCGCGCCAGCCCAGGGCGAACAGGACCAGCAGCACCACCGAGGCGGTGGCGAACACCAGTTTGGTGATCAGCTTTTTCGCCTTGGTATCGGCCGTTGCGCCGTAGTTGCGCGTCACCTGGACCCCGACACCATCGGGAATATAGATCCCTTCCAGCTGATTGAACCGATCGATCACCCGCTTTGCTATCTCGACTGCATTGGTGCCGGGCTTCTTGGCAATCGCCAGCGTCACCGCAGGCCTTTCGACGGCTTCCCGAAGTTTCGACGTCCGCGCTTGCCGGCCCGGCCCCGGTCCAGACGTAGGTCGAGGGGATATCTGCACCCGGGCGAACGGTGGCAACATCGCGCAGGAACACGGGCTTACCGTCATGCACACCGACCACAAGATCATCGATCTCGTCGGCATGGCTGAGGAAGACGCCGGCCTGTACCAGCAGCTCGCCGTCGTCTGCCAGAACGCGGATGTTATCGCGCGTCACATTGGCCGACTGCAAGGCAAGGCGCAGATCACGCGGATCGAGTCCACGTGACGCCAGTGCCTGTGGATCCAGGTCCACCGCGACCACATGCTCCGCCGCACCGATGGTATAAATGTCGCGGGTCCCGGGCACCCGCTTGAGTTCCGACTCGATCGCATGCGCCACCTGTCCCAGTTCGAAGGCCCCATGCGACTCGTCCTCGGACCACAGGGTAACGGTGACGATCGGGACATCATCGATGCCCTTGGGCTTGACGATCGGCTGGCCGACCCCCACCCCCGCCGGTAGCCAGTCCTGCTTCGAACTGATCTTGCTGAACAGGCGCACGATCGCGTCGGTACGGTCCTCGCCTACCAGGTACTGCACGGTCAGCACCGCCATCCCCGGCATCGAGGTCGAGTACACATGCTCAATACCGTCGATCTCATCCAGCACCTGTTCAGCCGGCGACGCAACCAGGCTCTCCACCTCGCGTGCAGATGCACCCGGAAACGGAATGAACACATTGGCGAAGGTGACGTTGATCTGCGGCTCTTCCTCGCGCGGCGTGACCAGCACCGCGAATACGCCAAGCAGCAGGCCGACCAGGGCCAGCAGCGGTGTTATCTGGGTAGACTGAAAGCGGGCGGCGATGGACCCGGAAAAGCCGAGCTTATTCATCGCGCACCTTTGCCGTGCGTTGCGATTTCAGCAGGATCCCGGCGGC
The DNA here is from genome assembly GCA_963759055.1 of uncultured Gammaproteobacteria bacterium. Classification (GTDB taxonomy): domain Bacteria; phylum Pseudomonadota; class Gammaproteobacteria; order Chromatiales; family Chromatiaceae; genus Thiosocius. The sequence continues at coordinate 2,956 of CAVWYD010000024.1, read as the reverse complement.
CACCGGGTCGGTTGCCACCAGTTCGCCTTCATCCAGCCCGGACAGAACGCTGACATGTGTCCTGTCCTGCCGGCGAACCGAGCCGGATATGCCTGAAGTGCACCCGGCCCTCACCATCGACCACGTAGACGGCAACCACTTCGGATCGCAACACCACCGCGGACAGCGGCACCACCAGGCTGGGCAGCGAGCCGGCGACAAAGCCGACCTTCGTATACATCCCGGGATACACACCCTGGATCCCGTCAGGCAGCTGCAGACGGACCTTGAATGTGACCGAGAGCGGATCAGCAACCGGGAAAATGGTGAGTTCCTCGGCCGTGACCCATGTGGCGCCGATTCTCACCTGCGCCTTGCGCTCCTTGCGGATCGACTCGACCAGAATCTGCGGTACGTCCACGCTGATGCGCATGCTGTCGAGCGACAGCCCGGAAACCAAAGGCTGACCGGGCAGCACGGATTCCCCAACCTCGACCAGACGCTCGGTCACGATGCCGTTATAGGGCGCCTTGACCCGGGTGTACTCGAGCTGCTGCAGGGCCTGCTCGTAGGCAGCCTCGGCTTCCTGTTCGCCCGCGCGGGCCTGCTTGAGTGCAGTCGTGGCCTTGTCCATTTCGGCCTTTGAGACTGCCTGCTTGGCGAATACCCCCTGGACGCGTTTGAAATCGCTCTCGGCATCCTGGCGCCTGGCGCTCGCCGCCTGGCGATTGGCCAGCGCCTGATCGACACGCGACTGGTGCTCGGTATCCTCGATCAGAACGATCACATCGCCCTGGCTCACATGGTCATCGACATCGAAATTCACGGCGATCACGCGACCGGAGGTCTGCCCGGAGACGGTGCCGCGATTGACCGCCTCGGCCACACCGTCGAGCCGATAGACCCGCGGCAGATCCGCGCGCGCCACCGGCACGGTATCCAGCCCTTCGGCCAAGACCGGAGTCAGGCCCAGCATCCAGACGGAAAGGGTTCCAGCGATAAACCAACGCGCGGCTGCGATCATCACAAACATCCCGGATATAATATTAACATTTCCTAATATAGATTATATTTATTGGAAATTCAAGTCACCCGGGTCGATTAAATCCGCCGGCAAACGCGCGCTAAGCCCCTGAATAAATTTAGTAAATCTGTCGGACAGGACACTAGTGGGCTGCTTGGTAAGTTCAGAACTTACCAAGCAGCCCACTAGCCCAGGTGCGGCCGACCGAGGAAGGCCGGGGTCTGCATCTCAGTGAGACGACTGACCGTGCGCTGAAACTCGAATGCCAGGCGTTCACCGATATACAACCGCTGGGCGGGCGCCTCCGCACTCAAAACCAGCTTGACGCGACGATCGTAAAATTCATCGACCAGGAAGATGAAACGGCGGCTGCGGTCGTCGCGCGACCCCCCCATGACGGGGATATCCGACATGAACACGGTCTGATGGCAGCGCGCCAGTTCGATATAGTCGTTCTTGCTGCGTGGCGGGCCGCACAGGGCCTCAAAATCGAACCAGATCATGTCTTCGGCAGCGTATCGGTAGGGCATGGACCGACCGTTGATCAACAGGTCACCGGGACCTTCCAGCTCGGTGTTGGCCAGACGCCGAAACTCCTCGAGCAGGCTCGCATCGGTCTCGGCACCCAGCGGAGTATGGTAGACCTGCGCCTGCTCGAGGATCATCTTGCGGTAATCGCGGCCACCGCCCAGTTCCAATACCTCGGTGCGGGTATTCAGAAGGTCGATCGCCGGCAGAAAACTCGCACGCTGGATACCGTCACGGTAAAGACTGTCGGGCGGGACGTTCGAGGTGGTCACCAGCACGATCCCCTGCTCGAACAGACTGCGCAGCAGACCGGCCAGGATCATCGCATCACCTATGTCCACCACATGGAATTCGTCCAGACACAGCAGGCGCCAGTTACGCGCCATGCGCGAGGCAACGATCTCCAGGGGATTGGCCTTACCCTTGATGGAGGTCAGCTCGTTGTGGATCAGCTGCATAAAACGGTGAAAGTGAAATCTTGTCTTCGAGGTTCCGGACAGCTGGTCGTAGAAAAGGTCCATCAACCATGTCTTGCCGCGCCCGACACCACCCCAGATGTACAGCCCCTTGATCGCCCGCGGTGCAGGCCGAAAGAAACGCTTCAGGCCTTGCGGCCCGGACTGCGCCAATTCATCGGTCAGTCGCTGCAGCGACTCGAGCACGCGCAGCTGGTCGGGATCGGAGGTCAGCCCCTCCGCCACCAGGCGGGACTCATACTCGGAGACTAGTGACATGGAAGCCCGCGATAGGATCGCAGCCGGTTCCTGCGCAGCTCAGCTGCCAGGATAGCGATCGTCGAGATTCGCCGGGCAAAGCACACTGCGCATCGTTCCCACCAGTTCCAGCAGTTTGCCGTTTCGGATCCGGTAATAGATCCGATTGGCCTCCTTGCGCGAGGTCACGATGTTCTTGTTGCGCAACTGTTCCAGATGCTGCGAGATGTTGCTCTGCGAGGTACCGGTCTGTTCGACGATCTCGCCCACCGACAGTTCGCGGTCACCGAGCGTGCACAGGATCTTCCACCGCAGAGGATGCGCCATCGCCTTGAGCGCATTCGCTGTCATGGTCGGATCTTCATCCGCAGGTGGCTGCGGTTCAACGGGGTCCGTCATTGCTTGCTCCTAGGGCCTGTTCACACTACAAACACGGTAGCGACGGCGGCCATTTTTTTGCAGGACAAGGCGCAGTGAGCGCTTTGTACTCGCTGTACATGAGCGAATTGCAACGCAGGCCTGCGGGAAAATGGCCCCGTCCCTTCGGGTTGCGCCCCAAAATGGGCCATGCAGTGTTGCTCGTCGTTCGTTTAGAGTCACTAAACGTCTCTCCTCGCGCCTTGCCTGGCCCATTTTGGGGCGGCAACGCTTGCGTGTTTGTAGTGTGAACAGGCCCTAGGCCTCATTGGATGTGTCTGCAAGTTCGGCCAGC
>CAVWYD010000023.1:0-29313 GCA_963759055.1 uncultured Gammaproteobacteria bacterium | reverse complement strand
CCTAATCCGCAAATTGAAGCAATGCCCCCGGCGGAGTTTTCAAATGGGTGAATTGCCATCAGGTTAAACTGCTGTGCGCAGGCAGAAGTCACATTTTCTTCGATGTGCTCGCAAGGCCTGGAACACCAGGCGATGAAAACAGTTTGCCGGCCTGATCGTTATCAGGCCATACTTTTCGGCATGAGCAACGACATGCGCCAATCTTTCTGCTGCCGTAGGCAACGCCGATAGACACCGGGAGACTTTCATGAAGTATTTCGCCTGTTTTGTGCTGTTGCTGACGCTCTGTTTCGTCCCGACGCAAGCGGAGACACTGCGGGTCGGCATCAAGCCGGCACCGCCCTTTTCCATGCCGGACGGCGCGGGCGGCTGGACCGGCATCTCCGTGGAATTGTGGCAACGCATCGCCGGACAACAGGGCTGGGACACGGAATGGGTAACCTTGGATACCCCCCGTGCCCAGATCGAGGGCCTCGCTGCAGGCAGCATCGACGTTGCCGTGGGTGCACTGTCGATGACGCCGGAGCGCGAAGCGGTGATGGATTTCAGCCATCCATTCTTTTCCACCGGCCTGGCTATAGCCGCCCCGGTGCGACAGGGTGGCTGGGTCGGCGTGTTCAGGCACTTGTTGTCACCGGCTTTTCTGAGCGCCGTTGGTGTGCTGGTCCTGCTTCTGCTGGCGGTGGGCGCCCTGATATGGCTGGTCGAGCGCAAGCGCAATCCCGATCAGTTTGGCGGTTCCCCAGGCGAAGGTATCGGCAACGGCTTCTGGTGGTCGGCAGTTACCATGACCACGGTAGGCTATGGCGACAAGGCCCCGGTCACCTTCACCGGACGGGCTCTGGCCACGGTCTGGATGTTCGCCGGCATCATCACGATTTCTGGTTTTACCGCTGCAATCGCCTCCGCCCTTACCGTGCAACAACTCGGTATCGTAGTGCATAACGTCGAGGACCTGAACCGGGTGCGCAGTGTCGCTGTGGATGGATCGTCCGGCGAACAGTTTCTGCGTAAACGCGGTATACGCACGCTGCAGGTGGCGACTGCTGATGAAGGGCTGGCTTTGTTGAGAGAGGGCCGTGCGGATGCGCTGGTCTATGACGAGCCGCTGCTGCGCTACCTGCTCAAGGATGCCGAACCCGGGATAGAGATCCTGCCGCACTCGATCGAACGACAGTACTATGCGTTTGGCATGAAGCCTGGCTTCGCACAGAGCGAGAACCTCAACCGTGCCCTGCTTGCGGATACCGGCGACGCCGAATGGAAGGCCACGCTCAATCGCTACCTGGGCCAGCATTAAAGGATCGATGATTAAGCCGGGACCCCAGTTTTCCGAAGGTTTCTGGTCCTGATATCCATGTCTTCATCGAGGGAAGCGGCGTGTCATGGGTATTGTCAACTCATAAGTCGCTGCCCAGCATGACCCGAAGGCGCACGCCGATCCCCTTGGTTTAGGCACACGTTACCTGGCGCCATGTCGTGAAAGCCTTCGCCCGGAACAACCGGTGATTCACTGCTCTCATCAAATGGCGGCCGTACCGGAACAGGTTGTTCACTCGCGCGTGTAGCGACAGGAAACTCTGCGCTTGATGCCGTCTTTCTGAGTTGTAGTACACGAAGTACTGCTTCAGACATTCACGGGCGGCTGTGAAGGGCTTCGGCTGCTACCGCCCCGGTCCCTCGAGGGCGGGTCCCGGGGTGTGCAGCCGAAGGATCTTGCGCCCAGCGATGGGCCCCACGGCAATCCGGTAGCAGATGGACTCGATCGTTCGCAGCAGTTCCTCATCATTCGCTTCTTCGTAGTGGCTTGGCAGATACATGAGGCGACCTCAACGACGTGGATCTCTATTTTACCGTTTGGTACCCAGGCGGTGTTGGAGGGTAGTTCGGCGTCCGCTTCTAGCCGTTCTTCGCACCGTCGTGTTGCGCCGTATCGAGTTCACCAACCATCAGCACTTTTCGGCAGCTATCAACAGCGGGTTTGAGCCCGCTCCTGCAGGCGCAAGGCCGACGCCGACCGAAACGGCGAAGCCGACATCGATTGGGCCGCAGCCCCCGCAGCCGCGTTGATGGCGCTGCAGGCACCTTCACGCCCCTTCCCCACCCACGATCACCACCGAACGAACGTTCTGGTGCCGAAAGCCGCCTAGATTTTGCGTGAGGCCGAACAGGGGCGTCTGGTCGCGCTGACGCTTGCCGGCGCGGCCAGCGACTTCCAGCATGTCTGCAAAGCGCATAGCGATGTCCTCGCCGGCGGAATGCTCAACCGGCAGCATCAGGCTGGTCTTCAGCGTGTCCTTCATCCGCCTCTCACCATAGGTTTGTCGTTGTCGGGACTGTAGACCGCGAAGGTACCCGCGAAGCCGAGATTATCGAAATCGTATTCGCGGGTCCGGAATCGGCACCCATCCACGGCTTTGATGGCCAGGATCAATACGAAGTAGCCCCTATTCGTGTTGCTGCCCGACGCCATTGCTTAAATGAAAAAAGTTCCTTATTATCTGACGCCATGTCAGAAAACGTAGCTGCGGGTGCTCGCCGTAGACGGTTAAAGAGGGAGGGGGTCTCGCCGCGCAAGTCGGAGCGAACCCGCCAGGCGATCCTCGATGCAGCGCTGGAGTTCCTGTGGACGCAGCCTTTCCGGGAACTCACGGTCGGTGAGCTGATGGTCATGGCGGAGGCCAGCCGACCCGCGTTTTACCAGTATTTCACTGATCTGCACCAGGTGATGGAGGTTCTTCTGGATGACCTGCGGGACGAAATCATGAGTGCCGCTGCACCCTGGTTAATTGCTGAGGGCGATCCTTTGCCATTGCTCCGGGAGAGCCTGACCGGGCTGGTGAAAGTGTGCTATCGGCGGGGACCCATCTTGCGCGCCGTTGCCGACGCCGCGCCCACAGACGCAATGCTCGAAAAGGGCTGGCGCAACTTTCTCAAGGCCTTCGACGATGCGGTTGCCGGGCGGATCGAACAACAGCAGGCCGCCGGCCTCGTGCCGCCGCTGGCAGCGCGTCCCATTGCCGTGGCCCTGAATCGTCTCGATGCGGCCTTGATTATCGATCAGTTCGGCCAGCGGCCGCGCGGCAACCCAGATGATGTGTGCGAGTCACTGACAAGAATCTGGATCTCGACCCTGTATGGCCGCGAGACTTTGTCGGGATCCGTCCCATCGGCTCGTAAGAGCAAACGAACGAAATAGTCCCATGACAACAGAACTTCCAAGGAGGCCATTCATGAAAGCCCGACAATTATCCGCCCTGGCCCTGAGCCCGTTGATGTCAGCCAGCTCGATGAGCGCGCGCAGCGCCATCCTGCCCTTTGTTGCCGGAGTGTTACTGACCGGTATGACTGCGGCGTTGGCGGCCGAACCGCCCAAGATGAAGATGACCACCGACATCCCGGCGAGTGTCATCACACCCGACAAGATGGAAACCAGCATTGGCACCCTGAATTTCGTCGATGGTGTACCCACCAAAGAGACCGCGCAGAAGGTCTGGGATCAGCTGGATTTCGCACGTGCCGTGGAAGTCATGATCATGACGACTCCGGCCGCTTCCCTGCAGGGTTTCCGCAAGGGCATCCAGAAGTGGGGTCCGGACAACGAGACCATGATCTATTGGGACGGTCGACTGGACTCCAAAGGGTTATTGCTGACAGGCAATACCACCGTCGTTTACACGTTCATGTGGATTGATTTGAAAGATGGCCCGATGGTGATGGAGACCCCACCCAACGTGCTCGGCATAATCGATGACGCCTGGTTTCATTACCTGACCGACTTTGGCGACGCCGGAGAGGACAAGGGCAAGGGCGGCAAGTACCTGCTGGTTCCACCGGGCTATAAGGGCGAAATTCCCGACGGCTATCTGGTCAGGCAATCCAAGACCAATGGCCACTGGCTGGCAATGCGCGGCTTCATGAAAAACTTTGATCCGGATCCGGTGGTCAAAAACATGAAGGAGAAATTCCGCCTCTACCCGCTGGGCAGTGAGCCCAAGGAAGTGAAGTGGGTCAACACGGCCATGCAGGATTTCAGCACCCTGCACGCCCAGGATCATACGTTCTTTGAAGAGGTCAATACGACCGTTCAGGAAGAGCCAAACTCGGCCCAGGATGCCGAGATGCTCGGGCTGCTGGCTGCAATCGGCATTGAGAAAGGGAAACCTTTCAAGCCCGATGCGCGGATGAAGAAGATCCTGGCCGATGCCGCAAAGGTGGGCACCGCCGCACAGCGATCCATCGTCTGGCGGAATCGCGACGAGAGTGTCGTGATGTGGCCTGGCAGCAAGAGCTGGGAGGTCGGGTTTGCCGGCGGCAGCTACGCATTCGAACATGACGGCGTCAGCCTGATCGATGACCGGGTCCGCTTCCACTTCTACGCCACCGGTATCACGCCGGCGATGGTTAAACCGCCGATTGGCGCAGGCTCATCGTACGTGATCGGACTGCGCGATTCCGAGGGCAATGATCTGGATGGCAGCAAGACCTATCGGATCCACATTCCACCCAAGATTCCGGCCAAGCGCTTCTGGGACATCACGGTCTACGACAACCAGACGCGTTCCCTGCTGCAGACCGACAATCCCTATCCGGGCGTCACCAGTATCGACAAGGCTACCGTGCAGAACGCCGACGGCTCCTACGACGTCTACATCGGCCCCAAGAAGCCCGACGGCAAGGTGAACTGGATCCAGACGGATCCGAGCAAGGGCTGGAACATGCTGTGGCGCATCTACGGCCCGCTTCAGGCCTGGTATGACAAGAAGTGGCGACCCAGTGAAATCGAGTTGGTGAAGTAACAGAACGGCTGAGATCCACAGGCGCCGGCAAAAAAGAGGCCGGTGCCTGTGCAGCGAACCTATCCAGGAGATTGAGAGATGAACCTCAAAAATTCAACGATGCTGGGCGCGGCCACGTTGCTGGCGGCCAGTGTGGCTGCAGCGCAACCACCAAAGATGAAAATGACCACCGAGATCCCGGCGTCGATTACCGCGCCGGACAAGGTGGAGACATCCATCGGGACGATCGAATACTTCGATGGTGTACCGACGCGATAAGACGGTGAAACCGCGATATGACTTTCTCGACCGCTCGCGTGCGGTCAACGTCTTCATCAATTCAATTCCAATGATGTCCGCATACATGCTGCGCGAGGGGCAGGCGAGCATCGGGGCCGACGCAAGCAACAAGATTGCCATCTGGGATAACCTGATGGATTCCAAAACGATCCTGCTGACCGGCAATACCTCGACCATGTATGCGGTAGGGTTTCTCGATCTTGCAAAAGATGGTCCGACGGTGATCGATCTGCCGCCCGGCATGCTCGGTGTGCTTGACGATATGGCGTTCCGCTACATGACTGATCTGGGTGTTGCTGGCCCCGACAAAGGCAAGGGCGGCAAGTTCCTGGTGCTCCCGCCGAACTACAAAGGCGACGTGCCGAAGGGCTATTTTGTAGTGCCCTCCAAGACCAACGGTGTGTGGGTTTTCACGCGCGGCTATCTTGATAAAAAGCTGCCTTTGGACAAGGCGATACCTGCTGCATCAAAGAACATCCGCGACCACCTGAAGGTTTATCCTTTGAAGTCAAAGGACAATCCGCCAGCGACAGAGTTCATCAATGTGTCGGGCAAGGTCATGAACACGATCGTCCCCAACGATTACAGTTTTTTCGTGAAGCTGCATGATCTCATTCAGGGAGAGCCGGACGAGTATCTCGGCCCTGAAGCCAAGGGAATGATGGCGGCGATCGGTATTGAAAAGGGCAAGCCTTTCAATCCCGATGCACGGATGAAAAAAATCCTTATGGATGCCGCGGCTATCGGTAACACAGCCGCTCGCGCCATCAGTTATTTCCCGCGTGATCCTGGCAACATGCTTTATGGCAAAGACAGTGCATGGATCATGGCCTATGCCAACAAGGACACGGCATTCCTGAAGGATGGCGCGTTTAACCTTGAGGCACGGGCGCTGTTTCATTTTGGCTATATCGTTGTGTCGCCTGCCATGGCAGTCACGATTCCCGGCAAGGGATCAGACTACGCTCTGATCGCGCTCGATTCCAAGAAGCAGGCGCTTGACGGTTCAAAGACCTACAAGCTGACCATGCCCAAGGATGTGCCCGCCAAGGATTTCTGGGCGCTGACAATGTATGACACTCAGACACGTTCACAATTGCAAACCGATCAGCAATTCCCGACACTGGGCAGTCAGACCAAGGGCATCAAGACCAACGCCGATGGTTCCTATGACATTTACTTCAGTCCCAAAGCACCGAAAGGAAAGGAAGGCAACTGGTTGCAGACCATTCCCGGCAAGAGCTGGTGGTTGGCTCTGCGCATCTACGGTCCGGAGAAGACTTGGATCGAGCAGACCTGGCGTCCGGGTGAGATCGAGTTGGTTAAGTAGCGCTGGCATCGGATACCCGGCAGCCAGCTTCTCGGTCGCCGGGACAGACGCAGTACCGGATACCGCAGCCAGCACCACGGCCGCCGGGACAGGCGTATTGAAAGGAGAAACCCATGAAAAACCGACGTATGTTTACACTGGCATCGGTCGCCATGCTCACGACCAGCCTGGTGACCGTCTCCTGGGCTGCAGCACCCGATGTGAAAATGATCACGCAAAAGCCTGCGATGAAAATGACCACACCGATTCCGCAGAACATCACCACGCCGGACAAGGTCGAGACGTCGATTGGCACCCTGAAGTTCTTCGATGGTATTCCCATAGGTGACACAACAGATGTCGTCTATGACTACATGGACCGGGCACGGGCGGTGCAGGTTTACGTTGATATGATACCGGCAGTCTCTACCTACAGCCTGCTGCAGGGTAACCTCGACATGGGGGCAACCGCCAGCAACCAGATCCTGATCTGGGAGCAGCTGGGAGACTCCAAGGCACTGGTGCTGACCTACAACAACACCTCGCTCTACACCTGGGGTTTTCTGCACCTGGATAAAGATGGTCCGACCGTAGTTGAGGTTCCGCCCGATGTGCTGGGCGTATTCGACGACGGCTACATGCGCTACCTGAGCGACTTTGGTGCGGCCGGTCCGGACAAGGGCAAGGGCGGCAAGTATCTGGTTCTGCCTCCGGGCTACAAGGGTGAGGTGCCGGAGGGCTACTTCGTCGTCAAGTCCACCAGCAACGTGGTCTGGAACTTCATGCGCGGTTATGTGCGGGGCAGTGTTCAGGACCCCGCCAACGTCAAGAAGGCGGCGGACAATATACTCAACAACCTAAAGGTCTATCCGCTGGCGAAGAAGGACAATCCGCCGAAGACCGAATTCACCAATATGACCGGGAAGTACTACAACACGATTCCGCCGAACGACTTCAGCTACTTTGAGCGGGTAAATGAGATCGTCCAGAAAGAGCCGATCAGCTTCATCGAACCCGAAACGCGTGGTCTGATTGCGGCCATCGGTATCGTCAAGGGCAAGCCCTTCAAGCCGGATGCCCGGATGAAGAAAATCCTCAACGATGCTGTTGCTATAGGCAATGCCTACGCCCGCGCTAACACCGTGTTTCCGCGTGATCCCGCGCAGCGTATGTACGGTCCGGATAGCGAGTGGGTGATGGCCTTCCCGGAGAGGAATGCCTTCTTCCTGGAAGACGGTGCCCGTCGTTATGACGCGCGCTTGTGGATGCACTACAACGCCGTGGTCGTCACACCGGCAATGGCCGGCATTAAACCAGGTGTTGGTTCTGACTACGGCATCGCCGGAATGGACTCTAAACACCAGCCTCTGGATGGTGCCAAGACCTACAAGCTGCACCTGCCGCCCAATGTCCCTGTAAAAGACAACTGGTCAGTGACTATCTACGATACCCAGACCCGTTCCATGATGCAGACTGACCAGCCCGCTGCCGGCCTTGGCAGCCTGGACGGGAGCATCAAGAAAAACGCAGACGGCTCTATCGACATCTACTTCTCCCCCAAAGCGATGAAGGATAAGAACTGGATCCAGACCATCCCCGGAAAGAGCTGGTTCATCATCCTGCGCATGTATGGACCGCTGGAGCCCTGGCTCAACAAGACCTGGCGTCCGAGTGAGCTCGAGCTTGTCAAGTAACTGGAACGCCTATGCCTGTAGTGCGGGTGCCTGTGTGGCCCGCGCGCTATGGCAAACCTTAGAAATTTGCCGAATACACGAAGGAGTTACACATGCAACCTAAAACACTTATCGCGCTTGCTGTGGGCGGTCTGCTCTCAGTTGCCATCGCAGCACCGGTACAGGCGGGCAAAGTCCAGGACACCTATGCTGGCAAGATCGAATATCAGGATCAGTCCATCACCAAGAAGACTGCGGAGTTCCTGCACCGCCGGATCCTAGAGCAGCGCGCCACACAGCTGGTGACGTGGGCGATGCCGATGATGAATTTCGAGCAGCTATATCCGGCGCTTCATGCCAACCTGAAAACCTCTAACGGCATGGATGTCTCGGAGGAGGATATCTTCTTTGGCCTGTATGACGGATATGACGGCGTTTATCCGTTCATGACAGCTAACGTTACGACACCTTACACCATCGGGTTCTCGGATTTGTCGCAAACCGGACCAATTGTGGTCGATCTGCCCCCCGGCGCGATCTACGGCGTGGTGGACAACGCGTGGATGCAGCCCATTCACGAGATCGAAGGCAAGCCGGGGAAACTATTGCTGGTGGGGCCGGGACAAAAATATCCCAAGGATTTCGACGGCAAAATTATCCAGTCCGACACGTTCCGGGTGTTCTACTTCTACCGCGCACTTGGCACCGGCGATAAGGCCAAAAAGCTAAGGACCGCAGTTCAGGCCTACAAGCTGTCGGACGCTGCCAAGCCACCGAAAACCAAATTCGTCAAATACGAGCCGAAGCCGGGCGACAAGATCGCGCTCAATACCCAGCCGCGCGACATGCAGTTCTGGGAACTGGTGAACACCTATGTTCAGCGTGAACCGATGGCTGACCGTGATCGGTTCTTCTATGCGTGGCTGAAAGACTTGGGCATCGAAAAAGGTAAGCCGTTCAAGCCAACCGACTATCAAAAAGAGATATTGCAAGCGGGTTTGGACGTGGGCATGGCCATGTCGCAGGCCATCTCTTTCAATAAAACCAGAAATATGTTCCCAACGTCGATCTATGGAAAGGATTCCGGTTTTGAAGATGCGATGGCAGGGATGAACCCGAAGATCGATCTGGCGACCTACTCCATGTTCAACGAGCGGGCATCCTATGGTTTTGAGGCGACCACCACGTCGGCCGGTATGGTGTCACGCGTTCCCGGCAAAGGCTCGGCTTATCTGGGATCGTATTACGATGCCGACGGCGATGCGTTGATGGGGGGCAACAACTACAAGCTCCACCTTGAGCCCAATCCGCCGGCGGCCAACTTCTGGTCCATCACGGTCTACGACATCGAGAACCGTTTGATCATCCGCAACGAAATCAAACGATCAGACCGTTCATCCCGTACCGAAGGTCTCATCAAGAACGCGGACGGCTCGGTTGACCTGTACTTCGGGCCAAAGGCGCCTGACAGGCAAAGAGCCGAACTGGATCCAGACCAATGAAGGGCAGTCCTTCTTTGTCTACCTGAGACTTGTACGGCCCCGAGCAGGCCTATTTCGATCAAACCTTCCCGATGAACAAGATACAAAAAATCAAATAGCAGGAGGGCCACAAATACGGGGGTACACCACCATTGCCTCGGATCGGAGACCGGGCAACAGTGGTCTCTCCCATTTATGAAACGCTGATCAGATTTCCGCCTGGACACCTTTGGCATGGAATGGCCAGAAGCTGACCGCCGTTACGTCTAGTCTGGCAGCCGTAGAGCGCAGGACTGCCGGAGCATTTCACGATAGGAGAATCTGAATGAGCGTGTCGAAGCGATTTGGCGTCTTTGTTATTGCCGGGGTCATCGTGGTTTGCGGAGCGGAAGTGGGAGAGCGGTTTGCCATTCCCGGCGTTCACAGTCTGATCCCGATTGCCGACGCCCGGGTAGGGCGCCCACTGACGCCGGTAAGCGTTGCCGGCGTTGCCAGGCGGACGACCCGGCGAGCCGTTGTCTATGGCGGTGCCGCCACTACCGCAGTCGTTGCCACGCAGCCTTCGACGGTAGTCGTGCAGCAACCGGTGCAATCGTCAGACAGTTCCACCGAGCAGAAGATGCAAGAGCTTCAGAACATGTACGACAAGGGCCTCATCACTGAGGACGAGTACGAGCAGAAGAAACAGGCGCTCCTGAACAATATGTAGTCGGATTGGCGATATCAGTACAGATGGATTGCAAATCAACGAGGTGCACTTAGATGAATACATCACGAAAATCAGTTAAACGTTCTCTGCGCGGCCTGTCTGCCGCGGGGCTGTCCCTGATCGTTATGCTGGGGACGTCCCTGGCGGTGCAAGCCGATGAGGCAGATGCCAAGCGGTTGCTCAAATCCATGTCCGATTACATGGCGGCGCAGAAGGCACTCTCATTCGACTACGATGCCACCCTCGAGGTCGTCACCAAGGACGAGCAGAAACTCGCACTGGCGAGTTCAGGTAGCGTCAGTCTCAACCGGCCCGACAAGATCCGGGTCACGCGTAGCGGCGGGTTTGCGGATGTCGAGATGTCCTTCGATGGTAAGACGCTGACCCTGCTGGGCAAGAACCTGAACCTCTTTGCGCAGACTGCCGTGCCCGGCACGGTCGATCATCTCGTTGATGAGTTGAGGGTCAAACACAACAGGCCGCTGCCTGCGGCGGATCTGCTGTTGTCGAATTCCTACGATGAAATGATGCGCGATGTCGTCGACATCAAGGATCTCGGTAGCGGTGTAGTCGGCGGCGTCGAATGCGATTACCTCGCTTTCCGGGCAGGGGAGGTCGATTGGCAGATCTGGATCGCTCAAGGTGAGCGTCCGTATCCCTGCCGATATGCCATCACCTCCAACTTCATCGCAGGTGCACCGCAATACACCATTCAGACCAGGAACTGGAAAACCGGCAACGACGTCGCAGCTGCTGATTTCAGCTTCAAGAACCCGACCAACGCCGAGAAGGTGGAACTCGAGAATCTGAAGGGTACGGATGAGCTGCCGGACCATTTCACGATAGGAGAATTGAAATGAGCGTGTCGAAGCGATTGGGTGTTTTTGTGATTGCCGGGGTCATCATGGTTTGCGGCGCTGAACTGGGAGAGCGGCTTTCCGTTCCCGGCGTTCACAGTCTGATCCCGACGGCTGAAGCCAGGGTAGGGCGCCCACTGACGCCAGTCAGTGTTGCCGGGGTAGCAAGGCGAACGGTGCGGCGCTGTGCGGTAGGCGTATACAACTGTTAGTCCTCCGGCCGTCCATTAAGGGCGGCCGTTTATCGAACGAGAGAGAACGGAGAAAGCGATGAAGACGCAGTCTTTGATCAAGCTGGCCCTGGGCGGAATATTGGCAACGAGCCTGATGATGCCCACCTGGGCAGACAAGCTGCCGACCGACCCCATCGGGGGCAAACCACCGGCAGGCACGCAGCCCTCGTTTACCGACTTCGCAACCTTCAAGGATCAGGTGCTGTATCAGCGCGCCTTCGAGGCCGTTCTGTGGTCCGTGCCCATGGTCAACAAGCTGGGCCTGCGGCGCGGCACACTGGCCATCGGCGGCGGCGAAAATGTCGTACTCACCTGGTCTGCCGGGGCAACGCCGAAGTTCGAGGCCCTGACGCCCAACAACGTCTCGCCCTATGTGCTTGCGATGACCGACCTTCGAAAAGGGCCGGTCGTGCTCGAGATACCCGCGGCCAACGACAAGGCGACGATGTTCGGCCAGATCGCAGATCACTGGTACCAGACCTTCGTCGATATCGGCCCGATCGGTGTGGACAAGGGCAAGGGCGCCAAGCTCCTGCTCACCCCGCCCGGTTACAGCGGCAAGGTGCCGGCGGGTTACGTCGAAGTAAAGAGCGTCAGCTTCCGGCCCGACATGGCCATCCGGTCGATTCCAACGCCCGCCGGGGGCCCGGCGGACGCCGAGGCTTTGGGCAAACAAATGAAGATGTACTACCTGTCCGAGCTTCCGAGCCCCAAGCCGACCAATTTCATCGATCCGCTGAACATGCAGTGGCCGACCCTGGCGCGCTACGACGAGCGCTGGTTCGAGGACCTCCATGATGTGATCAGCGTCGAGCCATCGAGACCGCGTGACATGGTCATGATGGGGATGCTCAAGACCATCGGGATCGAGAAGGGCAAGCCCTACAAGCCCGACGACAAGACCAGGGCGATCTATCGCAAGGCCGTGGTGGATGCCTATCACTACATGCAGGAGACCTTTGCGCAGGAACTGCCGGGCGAGGCGTGGTGGAGTGATCGCAAGTGGCGCGACATTTTCTTCTCCGATGCAAACAAGAGTTTCAAGTGGGAGACCACTGATCCATATATGGTCGACTACGACATGCGCGCGGTGCGTCCCTGGTTCTCGGCCATCTACTTCCCCGCCAAGGTCGCGGACAAGCCGCCGACCATGTACATCGCCACGATGCGCGATGCGAACGGTGACCTGTTCGAGGCCGGCAAGACCTATTCGCTGACCGTGCCCAAGGACGTGCCGGTCAAGCAATTCTGGTCACTGACCATCTATGACCGCGACACCTGGGCGTTCATCTATTCGCCGCAGATGCTGCCTGGCCTGTCCTCGCGCGATACCGGCAAGATGACCAAAAACGCCGATGGCGGGGTGACGCTCTATTTCGGTCCCAAGGCGCCCAAAGGGTTGGAGGCAAACTGGATCCCGACATCGGGCAAAAAGCCCTATGCGATGTTCCGTTTCTACGGCCCTGAGGAGGCCTTCTACAACAAGACCTTCAAATTGGCCGATGTGGAATTGGTCGAGTAGTCGACGTTATGAACGCGTTGGCAATTTTGCCATCTTGAACAGGACTACTTCAAATGCGCACGACAACAACCGTTTTTAGCACCAGTGCCTTGACCCTTGCGGCAGCCTTCGCTGGCCCCGCCCATGCGGCAGATGCGGAGGCGCTTGCGAAGGCGTCACAGAACCCGGTCGCGAATCTCATCAGCGTGCCGTTCGAGAACAACGCAAACTTCAATGCCGGACCAGATGACAAGGTTCTGAACGTGTTGAACGTCAAGCCGGTTATTCCGGTGAAGCTGGGTGATGAGTGGACCTTGATCAATCGCGCCATCATCCCGGTTATTTCACAGCCGGGCGTCAGTGGCACGCGGGACAATGATCGCAAGAACGGCCTTGGCGACATCACCTACCAGGGATTCTTCACGCCGACCAAGCCGGGCAAGGTGATCTGGGGGATCGGGCCGCAGATTCAACTGCCCACTCACACAGACAGCCGCCTGGGGAATAACCGCTGGGCAGCCGGGCCGGCTGCCGTTGTGTTGACCACACCCGGACACTGGGTGGTGGGTGGACTGCTATCCCAGGTCTGGGATATCACCGACTCCGGTAACGAAGATATCAGCCAGCTGACGGCTCAGCCATTCATCAATTACAACTTTAGCGAGGGCTGGTACGTGTCCATCGCGCCAGTGATCACGGCAGACTGGGAAGCGGACGGCGAGCAATGGACCGTGCCGATTGGGGGTGGTTTTGGCAGGGTCATGAAGTTGGGCAAACAGCACGTCAACCTGAAGGCGGCGGTGTATGGCAATGTCATCAAACCCGACCAGGGTGCTGACTACAATGTGCAACTCAGCATGATACTGCTGTTCCCTAAATGAGGCTATCGAGATTGATCAACTTATACTGACTTGCATGAGTTATATACCGTAGGGGTGCATTACTGTGAAATTTCGTTTTCTGTTCGATAGCTGGGGCCTGGGTGCTCTACTGCTGGTGACGCTCATGACGCCTGTTGGTGCTGCGAATTCCAAGAGCGCCGACGAATGGCAGTTCGAAGCGGATGTCTACCTCTGGGGCGCCTCCCTAGATGCCAAGCCTGTCGGTGGGGACAACATCCATATCAGTTTCAGCGACATTATTGATAACCTCGACATGGCCTTCATGGGCGGCTTTGGCGCGCGCAAGGGCAAGTGGTCGCTATATTCGGACCTTATCTATCTGGATATCGAGGACGAGCAGACAGGCTCGGCGCGCCTGATTCGCCGAAGTGTTCCTACGAAGCTCAAAGTTGAACTGGAGAACTGGATCATCACCCTAGGTGGCGGTTACGAGGTGATGAAGACCGACCGGTTCAACATCGACCTGCTCGCCGGTGCACGTTATTTCTGGATCGATATCCCCGTCACGTTCGATCTCGGCCCGATCAAGAAAAAGGCTTCCCCCTCCGAGCATCATTGGGACGGTATCGTCGGGGCGAGGGGCAAGGTAGCGCTTTCTGACAAGTGGTATATGAGCTATTACGGCGATGTGGGCACCGGGGACACCGATCTGACCTGGCAGGGTCGGCTGGGGCTGGGCTATCGGTTCGACACCGTCGATGCGATCTTTGGATACCGTTATCTGGATTATGACGTTGGTGGCAATTCCGTCGACGACATCACGATCAAGGGCCCGTACGCCGGGGTGAAGATCCGCTTCTGACCGGCCTGCAGATCGACCGGCGCGGGCACCTGTGACTTTATGGCCCGCTGGCGCGCCGGAAACCAAATCTTAATCTAAGTGAAACTGACTGAAACAAAACAGAGGAAAAAGACGATGAAAAGATTGATGCTGATCGCTTCCGTACTGCTGGTTATCAACGGCTGTGCCTCCCCGATCTCCAAACAGGCGAAACAGGATCTGGCCAGTCCTGTCAATTGCGGCAATGCCGAGGCGGATATCCGCTCTCTGAATGCAGAGAAAGCGCACGCCAGCAGTCAGGCGGCCGCCGGAGTCAAGTCCATTCTGCCGATCAGCCTTGTGGTCAATGTTGCCAGCGGCACCGAAGGTGACCAGGCCAAGGTTGCAAGTGGCGAATACAACAAGATGATCGACAAGAAGATCGCTGAGATCAAACAGCAATGCGGCATGTAAATGACTATCGCTGACCGCCAACGAGGGTGGTCAGTTTTCCAAAATTGTGAGGCGAGACTATTTCTCCGACGTGTGCCTGGAAAGCGACTGAATCCAAACCTTCTCCGGCGTCTTTGAACCAGATGTCGATTCGGTCGACCAACAGCTTGCTGTAGCTGCCGGACCGTCGTGCGCAAAAGGTGGGCGGTAAGTTCGAAGGATCTGGGAGATCGGCGCGAAATGACTGGTTTTTTTCGGTGTTGCTTGTCATCCTTGCAAGTATGAAACGAGTCGGGCGAGGTGATCGGTGTCGAAGCTCTTAAGCCTCTGGCTTGCGTTGCTGCTCCTTTCGGGATGCTCGTCCTATGGTGTGATCGACAACAAGCCGACCACTGCGGGCGGTTCCGGGCAGTCGTATTCGATCGAGGCGTTGGGTGGCAAGAAGGGTAGCGGGGATATCGCACTGATACTCGCCTTTTCGGGCGGAGGGTCAAGAGCAGCCGCACTGGCCTATGGCGTGCTTCAGGAACTGCGCGACACCAGCGTTCTGGTCGACGGACAGCCGTCCCGGCTCCTCGACGAGGTCGACACGATCAGCTCGGTCTCCGGCGGCAGTTTCACCTCGGCCTACTACGGACTCTATGGCGATCGGGTCTTCGAAGATTTCGAGGACGTATTTCTGCGGCGCAATTTTCAGGGTCATCTGATCAAATCCCTGTTCAATCCGCTGCGGTGGTTCAGCTCGAAGGGGCGAACCGAGATGGCGGTGGGCTATTACGAGGAGGAAGTGTTCCACAACGCGACCTTCGCGGATATGCAACGGGCGCAGGGGCCGCTGATCCTGATCAACGCATCCGATCTCGGCTACGGCGTGCGCTTTTCCTTTGTCCAGGAGTATTTCAATCTGCTGTGCTCGGATATTTCCTCTTTCCCTTTAGCCAGGGCAGTCACCGCGTCGTCTGCGGTTCCGGTGCTGTTCAACCCCGTGGTGGTCGAGAACTACCAGGACTGCAAACAGACAATGCCTGGCTGGCTGACGAGCGCGGCAAAGCGGGCAAAGGGTGACGTGCAGTTAAGCGAAGTCGTCAATGGCCTGGAGAGCTATTTCAAAAAGGAAGGCCGCCAGTACGCACACTTCGTGGACGGTGGCATTACCGACAATCTGGGCCTGCGCGCGATCTACGAGATCATAGAGACGGCTGGCGGTGCCAAGTCGTTTGTCGCCGTGATGGGTGAAAAGACCCCGCGCAGCCTGGTGATCATCTCCGTGAACGCCTCTACCGATCCCGAACCGAAGATGGACAAGAGCAGTAAACAGCCTTCGCTCAGCGAAACCGTCAGTGCGATGAGTGGCGTTCAGCTGCACCGCTATAATGTCGACACCCTCGAACTGATCAACATGAAACTGAAGGACTGGACGCAGGCGCTGTCGACACCGGATCGGCCGGTCGAACCCTATTTTATCAAGGTGGGTTTCCAGGACATCGTACAGCCGGCGACACTCCAGTTTTTCAACCGCGTCCCGACCAGTTTCGACCTTAGCGACGAGCAGGTGGACAGGTTGACTACCGCAGGACGAGAGTTGTTGCGAAAAAATCCGGAGTTCCAGCGCTTTCTGACGGCACATGGCGGCAATGTGGCCGTGCAGTAAGCGGGGTTGATGTCCCTGCAACGGATTCGACCACCGCGAGGACGCAATGGATGGCAATTGGCCCTGCATCGCTGGACTTGGTCGACGTCCCGCGTGGCGTCATTGGCGCAATATGGCCAGAACGGGGTCCCCCTTCGGATCGATACTGCCATCA
This sequence comes from uncultured Gammaproteobacteria bacterium, assembly GCA_963759055.1. Taxonomy (GTDB): domain Bacteria; phylum Pseudomonadota; class Gammaproteobacteria; order Chromatiales; family Chromatiaceae; genus Thiosocius. Next base: position 12,552 of record CAVWYD010000023.1, on the reverse strand, counting down.
GAGGGTAGTCTTCAAACGACAACATCATCGTCAATCGTTTTCAAGAGGAGAAGAAAGATGCGAAACAGAACCCATTCCTGGGTCGTCGCGGCCTGCATGGCTGTGGCCACGCCCTTTGTCTCAACCGCGGTATCGGCGGCGGGGATGGATGGCTCGAGTGACATCGTCTGTGCCGTGATCGATGTGGTCGGTTGCGCGGAAGAGGGTAGTTGCATTCAAGGCAGGGCCAGCAGTTTCGATCTGCCGGAGTTCGTGATCCTGGATGCGAAAAAGAAGGTGCTGCGGGCAGCTTATGAAAGCGGTAACGATGCTGTTTCCCCGGTCAAAAACGCCGAGCGTAGTGGCGATCATCTGCTGCTGCAAGGTGTGGAAAATGGTCGTGGTTGGGACGTGGCAATCAATACCAAAAGCGGCCGCATGAGCGGGGCTGGCGTCGGTGATGCCGTCAGTTTTCTGGTATTTGGCGCCTGCACGGCACTTTGAGGAGGAATTTTAATGGCTATTAAAGACAAGTTCGCTTCGGTCGCTTTGGCCTGCATCCTGGGTGCTGGCGCAGTTGGCATGAGCACACCGGTAGCGGCCAGTGATGCCGGTGCCTTTATCGGCGGGGTTTTTGCCACCAAGCTCATCGGCGGTATCAGGGAGAATACCGAGGCACAGGAGCAGGCGGCGGCCGCTCAGCAGCCCGCAGCACAGCGGCCGGTACCTTCGGCAGCGCCCGCTCAAAAGTCAGCGCAGCAGCGTCTGGATGAGTTGGACAAGCTGGCGGCAGGTGGTTACATAACGCCGCAGGAATACAAGGCAAAGAAGCAGAAGATTCTCGACAGCATGTGATCGCATGCGAAACAGGGCTCGCGGGCTGCAGACAGCCGCCCGGCGAGTGCCTGAGACACCGGGCCGTCGACTGCAGCCGGTAACTGGGCCATAGCCCGGTATCCGTTTCCAGGCACACAGGTTTCACGGTCCATCCCCATATTTTCCCGGTCCAGGGGGGCAGGCGAAGTGTTACGTAATCTGTGCGTCCTATTTTTTATGACCTTTGTGCTGCTGGCGCTTGGGTGTGCCAGCGGTGGTGGGCAAACCCTGAAGATCGACATGCAGGACGTAGCGGGGCGGCAGCATGTGCCGGACGAACTGACCGACATGCTTGGTGATTTGGGATACGAGTGGATCCCGATTCACGATCCAAATGCCCGGCGGGATGTGAAGGTCGTCCAGCAGGATGGCGAATACCGAATGCGGTTTGAGTACGTTCAGACCAAACAGGTCCGCATCGATGCGCGCATCAGAATGCAGGACGGTTTTACACGCCTGCATTTCCATGAGCCTGGCAGCCAGACGCTGAGCGCACCTGCACAGGGTTTGTTGAAGAAACTGCAGCAGCGGGTCGTGCAGGAGTTTGGAGAAGCGAACGTCACCTATTAAGCCGCGGCCCGTGTATCTTGCGCGTGCAGACTGGATACTGTCTGCGCATGATTCAGGGGCCCCGGTCGGCTCCATCATCGGCGGGCGATGCCTCGATCGAGGTGAGAATTTTCGTGGCCCTGACCGCCGCGTCGCGTCGGTTGCTTACGTTGAGTTTTTGATACAGGTTCTTCATGTGTGACTTCACTGTCTCGGGTGAGACGAACAGCTTGGCGGCGATCTCTTTGTTCTGCAGTCGTTGCGCCAACAGCGCGAGGATATCGAGTTCGCGCTTGGTGAGGGGTTCGGTGGTCAGACCTCTGCTGGATTCAGACCTGGAGGCAGCGGCAATCGGGTGTTGCTTCTTGACGGACTGGTACCTGTCGATCAGGCGGTTCACGAAATCGGTGAAACCCTTCTTGTCTGCGAGGTGCTCGAGCAACTCGATCATTGGCTGGCCGAGCTCGAGAAACGGGAACATGAGGTCGCTTTTTTCAGCAAGGGTCAAGGCCCGCGCCAACACGGCCAGTGCATCCTCGAGCTTGTGCTGTTTGTTGTACGCGACCGCCTGCAGCGCGAGGATGCCGATGAGGTGCAGTTTGTTGTGCCGGGCCTCGGTTGACTCTACGTATTCGCGCAGGCGTTGTTGCGCATCGTCGAGGTTGGCGGATGATCCCTCGCTGACCAACGCGCGGCAACGGCTTATGCACGGAATCTCCAGCCACCAGAGCATCGCCTTTTCTTCGGGCGGCGCGCTCGCCTCAAGCAAACGCAGGGTGGGCGCCGCCCGCCCCTGCAGAATCGCAAGTCTCACCTCGACGGAGTCGAGCAGCGCCCAGAACTGGGGATCATCGAGGGAGGCGACGTAGTCGCGGAACAACTGCGACATTGTCTCGACCTCGTCCGATCGCCCAAGGGCCTGATAGGTCAATATGAGTCCGGCGATCGAGTCCAGCGCGGCCCTCTGGTGGTGAATGAAGCGGTTGGAGACAGATCGTTCCAGGAACTCGACGGCCGCGTCCAGCTCGTACCGGTTTAGATGGACCAGGCCCTGAAGATAGTCGTGCCACGACTCGGCGTAGGCGTAGCGGTTTCTGTCGACCACCATCTTGAGTCTTTGGTTCGCGATCCCGGCTGCGGGCAGATCGGCAGATATCAGGTGGATAAACACGTAGCTGACCAGCAGACGGGTCTTCCTCAGTTCGTTCGGCGACTGATACGACTCGAGCGACTCGCTCAGGCTATCAAGCGCCCGCTTCTTGCGCCCGACCATCTGGCTCGACAATGCGAAGATTATTTCGCTCTGAGCCCGCGCCTCGCCGAACGAGACAGGAACCCGTTGAAGCGCGTCCTCGATATGCTGCAGACTGCTGGTGCCTTCACCGAGAAAGAAGAGGATGTAACCTCGCATCAGCGAGATTTCCCCACGTAATGCCCGCTCGTCTGAGTTGTCACCCAGGATGGATTCGACGTTTTCGAGTATCGGTGGGACGCCCTCGAATCGGAATCGGAGAAAAAGAATCCACACCTGAGCCATCAGGAGTCCCACGCGTTGCTGTACGAGCGCTTCCGGCAGGCGCGCGAGCCATTTCTCCAGGTCGTACCATCGGTCCGTGTCGAGAACATGCTGACGGTTTCGCTCGACGATCTGCGCCGCGCGCTCGGAGTCCCCGGTTGCAAGGGCATGGCTGAGCGCCTCGTCAATGAGAGCCTTTGACTCGAACCACTCGCTGGCGCGCGCGTGGAGCTGCGTAATCGCCTTGGGCGTAATATGCCGCTCCAATTGATTCTGCAGCAGATGCTGGAAAAGATGGTGATAGCGAAACCACTTGCCCTGCGCATCCAGCGGGATGACAAACAGATTGCTCTCTCTCAGCAGTTCTATGAAGCGGCCGCCAACGAGTTCGCTGGATGCGGTGCCATTGTCTTGCGCACATATCGCATCACATAGCGGTGTACAGAAGCGGTCGAGTATGGCGTTCTTCAGCAGCCAGTCGCGCAGCGCTGCCGGCTGGTTATTGATCACTTCATGGACCAGGTAATCTTGCGCCTGTGTGAACCCTGCACTCAATTGCCTCAACACCGTCTCCGGATCTTCGACCCGGCTCATCGCCAGGGTCACCAGGCGCAGTCCGACCGCCCAGCCTTCCAGCTCCTGCTCAAGTCTTTCGATCGCCTTATCGCTCAGGCCTTGTTTCACGTGCTGCCGCAGCATTGACCGGGTGTCCTCCCGGCTGAAGCGTAGATCCTGCATGCGTAACTCGTTCAGCTGGCCCCGGGCGCGCAGGTTGACCAGATGCAGCGCGGGATCACGTCGGCAGACGATCACCAGGTGCAGCGGTAACGGCGGACGGGCCAGCAGCTGGCCGAGCAGGTCATTGACCGGGGACGAGGCATGGATGAGGTGGTAGTCATCCAGCACCAGGAGGAAAGGCTGTTCGAGCGCATCCAGTTCGTTGGCCAGGGTCGCTGCGACGACGCCCACCGGGGGCAGTGAAGTTGCGTTGCTGAGGCCCTCGCTTTGCTCGCATGTATCCGCAAAGATGCTTTTTACGGCGGCGACGAAATAGCCCAGAAACTGGCGAATTTCACTGTCAGCCTCATCCAGCGAAAGCCAGGCGCTGGGCCAATCGGCGTTTTCCAGCCAGTTGCTGATCAGCATGCTCTTGCCATATCCGGCCGGGGCCGAGACCAGCGTCAGCGGCCGCACGCGCCCGCTTTCGAGACTTTCCAGGAGCCTTGTACGCGGCACGAGGTCCTGCGGCGCTGGCGGGCGATGCAGCTTGGTTCGTAGAATGCCTGCCGCTGCGCCCGGGTCTGTCGTTGCTCCCTCCGCAGCCACTCCGTCGAGGTAGGCCGAGACTACGGTGGCGGTGATCGCGCTGCTCAGGTACATCTCGCCGCGCATCATCGCGTGGATTGCCTGGACCAGTTCCTCGGGTGCACTCTCCTTGAGCAGATAACCGGCCGCCCCGGCATCGAGCATGTCGTCGACGAAGCGCTTGCTGGAATGGATAGAAAGGGCGATGACCTTGCTGTCTGGCGAATCGGCGCGGATCTGCCGCGTGGCATCTATGCCGCCGAGCCCGGGCATGCTGATGTCCATGATCACCACGTCGGGTTGCAGCGCACGCACCTGGGCGATCGCTTCCTCGCCGCCGCCGGCCTCGCCGACAACTCTGATACCCGACTCCGCACCCAGGAGTGCGGCCAAGCCCTTGCGCAACAGGGCATGGTCATCAACGAGAAGGACGCCGATCTGGCTGCTCATGCGTGGGCTTCCGGGGTTGGGGCCTGGAGCGGCAGGTGCAGGATCGCCCTGCAGCCTGCACCCGGTTGTGACACGAGTTCGAGGTTACCACCCAGGTCGGTCATGCGCTCCTGGATACTGAACAGGCCGAATCCCCTTCCGCCGTCGACCCGGTGCAGCGTTGTGGCCGGATCGAAGCCAACGCCGTCGTCCTGGACGGTGACGACCAGTTCGTCTTCCTCCTGCTCCAGCCATATGGACAGGGCACTCGCCTGGGCATGTTTGATCACGTTGCTGATCAGCTCCCGCGCGTTGCGAAACATGATCGCCCGCTGGTCGGCATCGAGAATCAGGTGTCTGGCGTGGTCGAATACCTCAACGTCCAGCCCATGCCGGCCGCTGGCCTGTTCCTCGCTCCAGTCCGATATAGCCGCCCCGAGGCCCAGTTCATCCAACGCAGGGGAGCTCAGTTCGAAGATCAGGTGCCGGGTTTCCTGAATCGCGCGCAGTAGGGATTGCGAGATGTCCTCGAGCTGCGCCGCCAACGGCTCCTCGGCCGGCAGGCCCTTGCGCGCGGCCGCCAGTTGCAGGCGGGTCAGGGCGAGCAACTGACCGACATCATCGTGCAGGTCCGCGGCGATGCGCCGGCGTTCGCGTTCCTCGGCGAGGGTGAGCTGGCCCGCCAGCGACTTGAGCTGCTGCTGGTATTCCTGAAGCCTCTGGTCCAGTTGCTTGCGTTCACTGATATCGCTCTGGTAGCCGTACCAGACGATGCTGCCATCCTGCATCTTTTGCGGTGTCGAACGCCCCTCGGCCCAAATCATGCGCCCGGAGGGGTGCACCACCCGATACTCCTCGCGCCATTCTGTCAGGGCCTTGGCCGATTGGGCAATTGAGGCACGGAAATGCTCGATGTCGTCGGGATGAATGGCATCAAAGAGGGACGCGGCATCATCCGCCGCCATCGTTGTGCTGACGCCATATATGCTCTCGAGATTACCGCTGACGTACTCCAGGTGAGAACTGCCATCGGGCCGCTGTCGATACTGGTAGATGAATCCGGGTAAATTCGCGGCAATCTTTTGCAGGCGGTCGAAAAGCTCGTCACGTTCTGCCCTGTGCAGCCTGCTTTCGGTTACGTCGGTCTGCGAGCCCCAGATCCGAACCAGGTGACCGTTCTCGATCACGCCTTTCATGTTGATCAGAAACCATTTTTCTTCGCCGAGCCGGTTGATTTCGCGGCGTGGTTCGGGCGATTTGTCGACGTAGCCCGAGCGAACGAACTGTTGGACATACTGATGCAGATCGCTATCAGCCGTTTCAAAATTGCCGGGGGCCCACAGCGCTGTTATGGGTCGGCCGAGAAAGGCCTCCCTGGCCAATCCGTAGTCCTGCGCGCAGGACTCACTGATGTCCTTGATGAAGCCCTCGCTGAAGATCCTATCGACCTGCTCGTCGACAGGCAGTTTTATCGGTATCGGTGTTTTGAACTCGAGCCAGGCGACCGTGCTGACATTCTCGGTGAAGAACGCCCGGTATTGCTCCTCCGCCTGCCGACGCTCGGTGACATCCATATGGACGCCGATCAGTCGGGATCGCACCCCGTCCGGGCCTGCTTCCAGAACTCTGCCCTTGGAGTGGATCCAGCGGTAGCTGCCGTCGCTGTGACGCAGACGAAATTCGGCCTCGAAGCGCTCGTGCCCTTTGGAGACTGTCTCTGCAATGGTCTTTAGCGTGGCGTCCCGATCGTCAGGATGTAGGAGCGTTTCAAATGTCTTGAAGGTGTGCGGCTTGGCATCGGGCGCATAGCCGAGCATGGTGAACCAGACCGGGTCCAGGTAGACCTCGCCGCTCTGGGGCTCCCACTCCCAAAGACCGGTCTCGGTGCCTTCCATCGCAGCTAGCAGGCGTGATTCACTGATCTGGAGGCGATGCTCGGCAGCACGTCGTGCCTCGATCTGGCGGCGCATGCGCCGGATGGTCAACAGGGCCGCGACCAGCAGCAGCAGCACGATGAATGCGCTGGCCGCGGAGCCGTAGAGCACAACGTGCTCTCGGGAAAAAACGCCCCCCGGCGCGAGATTCAACCAGCGGTTTCTCAGGCCACGGTGTTCGTCTTCGCTGATGGCGGTTCGCGCCTTGTCGATCAACGACGCAAGTACAGGCCAGTCCCTCCGCACGGCGATCGCCAGGCGATTGGGTTCGAATGGGGCCGGTGCGGCTATAAGGACATTGGACAACCCCATCTTCTGGCTCAGGAAATGCCCTGTCATCAGGCTGCTGACGTAGGCATCGGCCTGGCCACTGGCCAACCACTTGAATGCGGTATGTGAGAAGTCCACCTCGACCAACTGAATGTCTGGAAACTGGCGCTTTAGCTGCTGATGAATGACATAGCCCTTTTCCACCACCACCTGCTTGTCGGCAAGGTCCTCCATTCCGAGGATACGTTCGCTGCCTTTGCGCTGGAAGATGACAAAGGGTGATGCGACATACGGGCGGGTGAAGATCGCCACCTTTTCCCGCTCGGCGTTGCGTTGCCAGACAGTCTGTACGGTAATGCCGTCGGGCTCTGTCATCGAGCGTATGGACTGGGCGACGTTCAGGCCGGATACATAGTCGCAATCCAGGCCGTAAGCAGCACAGATCGTGCGCATGTAGTCGATGCCCAGGCCCAGCGGTACCCCATCGGTGACAAAGTGAAAGGGTGGGTAGTCCCCGACCCGCACATGCACCCGCGGCCCGGTCGCCAGCCAGTCTCGCTCCTCGCTGCTCAACTGCACCCGGTCCTTGATCCGCGCGGCCAGCTCGGTCAGCGCCGGGTCGGCCGGTGTGCGCAAGGACTCGGCGGGCAGGGCGATGGCCGGGCATAGCATCAGCGCACATGCGAGGGCGGCGACCTTGCATCGGTGGGCACGGCGTTTGGCAGCGGCTATGTGGCTGTGCATCTCGGCGTGTTGGGCGCCGTATTTCCCTGAGACCTGACTCATGCCGCGAGTATACCGGTCACCGCCGTGTTGGCTTCCTTCCGCTCAGAGCCGGGGGGCAAATCGCCAATCGACGATCTCCGGTCGAGATGCCGGCACCGCGCGCTGGGCGCAAGTAGGAACGCTTGGCTCTCTTCGCGCCGACTGCGTCCGCTCTGGCCGACCTGTCAGCTGTGTCCAGTATCACGGAGAGTGGGACGGAGTATCTATACAGGGTCGTGTCCGGTTGCTCAGGAAATCAGAAAGCTGGCTTTCGGGGAGATTTCCTCGCCTACGTCCGGTAACCGATGCATAGCGGAAGCGGTCCGATCGGACCTCCAGTGGCTGTTTTGGCCGAGGACTGGATCGACAGCCAGCGTAGCGGTGCGGCCGGTTCCTTATCGGTAACCCGCCATTCAGTGACCTGCAGCGGACGACCTGTGGATGGCGGATTGTCAAATTGCGCTGCAACTGCAGTTATAGCGTTGTGGTCGTGCGTGACTTTTGCGGGACTCAGTCCTGCATTGTTGTGCTTTATCCTGCTTGCGTGACAACGGGCGTCCCAGCAAGTAGTTGATTAAACGATGGTTTTGAGCGCATATCCGAACTCATAACCCGAAGGTCGTAGGTTCAAATCCTGCCCCCGCTACCAAATATTTACATGAACTTTGTTTGATAAGTTGATGTATTAACAAGGGTTCTAGAGAGATCTTGAGCCCTTTTTTTATGCCTGTTGATTGCCTCCCGATTCACCTCCGCACAATAGAGGCACAAACATGGCAACGATTCAAGTAAACAGGATCGGGAACTTCACCCTGCTTGCCGGGGCGCCCCACATCATCGCTTCCAACAACCCGTTCGTAGCGAAATTGAACGAGTATGAAAAGTCTAATATTCCGTTGACGAAAAATATCTGTATCGACTATGCGGATCGCCGCTTTGACTTCGGCGCCGTTGAAGAACGTTCCGAAAGTTTTCAAAGATCGCGCTTCAAATCTGGTCTTATTGAGTAAATTGCAGTCGTCAATAGACTTATACGAATCGGTGGTGAGCAAACTTCGGCTGCCAATGATTCGAACTGGTTCTGAAAGGTGGCTTGTGGGGCCACGCCGCTAGCGGCGAGCCGAAATACGTGGCCTCGACGGTAGCGGCGGGGCGTCGGCGGGAATAAATAGTCTGAATCTTGTGCCGATAAGAGTTCTATCGATATCAGACGATCCCTCGGCTCGAAAGGAAATTCTCAAGGATGGCCAACCTAATTCCATCGCTGAGTAGCTGCGTTGGCCGCATGCAGTCCGGCGAAAAGCGCTTCGCCTGGCGGCTTGCTAGCCACCTGGAGGACGATTACCTCTGCTGGTACGAAATGCCAGTTGGTAAACGCCAACGGTATTCCGATTTCATCATCCTCCACCCTGCACGTGGGTTGCTGCTGTTGGAGGTCAAAGACTGGAAGATTGACACTATCCAGTCGATCGACCGGGTTTCTGCGACGATTCTTACGGCCAATGGGCTCAAGTCGGTAGGCAATCCACTGGAGCAGGTTCGCCAGTGCACCTACCAACTCGTTAACCGGCTGCAGGCCGACCCGCAGTTGGCTCATGCCGCAGGGCGGTATAAGGGCAATTTGATCCTCCCTTACGGATACGGGGTGGTGTTGAGCAACATCACACGCAAACAGTTTGAATCGATGGATCTTGGTGCTTTATTGCCTGAGCATCAGACAATCTGCAAGGACGAGATGGTCGAGAGCGTGGATCCAGAGGCTTTCCAGGAGCGCCTTTGGAACATGTTCAACGTTCAGTTCCGCACACCACTGACGTTGCCGCAGATCGACCGGATCCGCTGGCACCTTTTCCCTGAAGTCCGAATCAATACCGGCGATCAGGCAAGCTTGTTTCCCGAGGAGCCGAACGAGGAGAGTATCGACCAGCTTCTGCCGGATATTGTAAAAGTCATGGATATGCAGCAGGAGCTGCTCGCGCGAAGCCTGGGGGAAGGGCATCGCGTAATCCATGGTGTAGCAGGATCCGGTAAGACACTGATTCTCGGCTACCGCTGTCTCTACCTGGCAAAAATCTTGAACAAGCCGATCCTGGTGCTTTGCTACAACATTACACTGGCGGCTCGATTGCGGGAGCTGATGGCTGAGCGAGGCATGAGCGGCCAGGTCAATGTCTATCACTTTCACGACTGGTGTGGGGAACAGCTACGGCTGTACAACGTCGAACGGCCCAAGCCAGGAGACCGTTACTTCGACCGTCTCGTTGAGGCCGTCATGGCAGCCACCGAGAAAGGTAACATTCCTCGGGCGCAGTACGGCGCAGTGATGATCGATGAAGGGCACGATTTTGAGCCTGAATGGTTAACGCTTGTCGTCGGCATGGTAGATCCCGATACAAACAGCTTACTGCTGCTGTACGACGACGCCCAATCGATCTATGCCAAGAAATCGCGTTTGGATTTCAGTCTGTCGTCCGTTGGGATCCAGGCGCGTGGGCGTACCACCGTGTTGAAGCTCAACTACCGCAATACCGACGAGATTCTGGGTTTCGCGTATCGGTTTGCCAGCCGTTATCTGAGCTCGACTACCTCAGACGACGACCATGTGCCTCTGGTCGAACCTGAAGCTGCGGGGCGGCATGGGCCAGCGCCCGCGCTGAAGGTACTTGATAGCTACGATCAAGAGGCGAGATATATCGTCCATGTATTCAGGCGCCTCAATGAAGAGCAGGGCATACCCTGGTCGGATATGTGCGTCACCTATCGCAGCAATTGGATGGGTGAAAAGCTGAAGGAGGCGTTTTCAGCCGAGCGTCTGCCGTGCCAGTGGTTGAGTAACGCAAAAGCAAAAAGACAGCTCAAGTTGGCAGAAGACAGCGTGAAGCTGATGACTATGCACAGCAGTAAAGGACTGGAGTTTCCGGTTGTTGCCGTCTCGGGGCTCGGTTACATGCCTGCGGAAGGCAGTGACCAGGTTGGGGAAGCAAAGCTGCTGTATGTCGCCATGACTCGTTCTACGGAAAAGCTGCTAATAACCAGTCATCAGCGAAGCGAGTTTGTTGATCAGCTTGGCGGTGCGCAGGCGTCATAGACCCTTATCTTAAGGGGGGCGTGCCCAGCACCGTGTCCATGGCGAATTGTTATTCAAGCGGCTACAGGTAACTGACTATAGCCCGCGGCAATGCGATTTCCACTGGAATTGGTTGAGGTCAGCACAGCGACCGGTGGTTTCGCCAGTGGTTTCTGATGGTGTGTCGCCGCTGAGCGAAGTGTGCACGCGATGCGCGTTGCAATACTGCCGGAATCCTTCCAGTTTTCGCTCCAGATCATTGGCATTCCAGAAGATCACATGGTCAAGGAATTCGCGGCGAATGGTCCCGATCACTCGCTCGATGAGAGGGTGCGATAAGGGCACGTAGGGAACGGTTTTGATCTCCTGAATCTCCAGGATGCGCAGATTCGCCTGCCAGCGGTGGTATCGGAATAGCGGGTCATTGTCAGAACTGAGGAAATACGGAGCACCTTGGTTAGAAATCGCCGTGTTGAACATTCGACACAAGGCCACACCATCGACATCACCGGCATGCACACTGAAACCTATGATGCGCCGAGTGTAGTGATCAATGAACACGAGCACCCAGTGGCTCTTCAAGTGAATGGATTCACAGCGAAACAGGTCAATGCTCCAGAGGCTGTCCTTCGTGTATCCCAGGAAGCTCAGCCATGACGGCTTACTAGTGCCGATAGATTGGGCGCACGTCGCCGAGAGCGGTTGATGACCAAGAGTTGCTGTTTCATGAGTAGGCTGTCGGCGATGACTGCCTTCGCGCCACCTGGTCCGAGGAGCTTGGCGATCGTTATCAGAAGATGGAGGAGGAGTGTCAGCAGATCCTTTATGGCAGGGAAGGGTAGGGATGCTTGCGTCCAGGAACAAGACTGTTTAAGTGATCGATTTCGGGTGACAATTACCAATTCGCCACCCACTGGTGATCAGCCGGTGACCGCGATCGACGAATACATAGTCGATGACGGCCTGATCAGGCTCTCCAAGAAGGGCCTGACCGGCTCGAGCATCGACCGTTACAAGTCCAAGCTCTCTGCGGTTTTCACATCAGCCTAGCGTTTGCGCGCTAGAGTCAGGCCGTCGCCAATAGGCACCAAGCTGATGCTCACCCGCATGTCCTGGTGCAACATACTATTCAGTTCGCGCAGCGCCAGGGTATCCTCGCCCAGATCATCTGGATCAGCCACCGCGCCGCTCCATAGCATATTGTCGAGCATCAGCAGGCCGCCGGGCCGCAGCAGCTCCAGGCAACGTTCGTAGTAGCCCCGGTAATTTGTCTTGTCGGCATCAATGAAGGCCATATCGAAACAGCTCGCCTCTCCGCCGCGGAGAAGGTCATCCAGTGTCTGCAGTGCCGGCGCGATCCGCAATTCGATCTTTTTCTGCAATCCTGCTTGCTGCCAGAAGTCGAGGCCGATGGCCGTCCATTCTCGGTTGACGTCGCAGCAGATCAATCTGCCGTCTGCAGGCATCGCCTGGGCCAGGCACAAGGCGCTGTACCCAGTGAAGGTGCCGATCTCAATTATCTTCCTGGCACCAAACAGCTCGACCAGCAGCGCCATGAACTGGCCCTGTTCGGGGGCAATCTGCATACGCGCCATTTCTTGTTCCAGGGTCAACTCGCGCAGTTCGCGCATCAGTGGCGTCTCGCGCAACGAGTTGTCGAGCAGGTAACGATACAATCGGTCGTCAATTGTGAGGGTTCGGTTGGTCATGGGCCAAACATTAGCAGGTCACGGAGGTCGTGAGGGGCTTAGCCCGAGAGTGGCGAGCGCATGAGATCGGCAGCAGAGAGATTTCCGCTGCCGGTCAGGTGGCGCTAAGTGAACAACTGGTATGTGTTTGCAGGAGCAGCCGTCACCCGGCGG
>CAVWYD010000022.1:0-42661 GCA_963759055.1 uncultured Gammaproteobacteria bacterium | reverse complement strand
CCATCATCCTCTCCGCTCTCGCTCTGTTGCTGGTCATGTTGCTGGTCAAAGCGCAGAGCGCAATAGCACGCAATAGCACCACGCAACATTTGTGATTGATCATCAACATGCAAAGTCGGGTAGCTCCATCAACTCTGCTTCGATGCGTTGCCACTCGTCACGCCCTTTCCTCGTCGTCATCGTCAAGTGTCACTACCACTACATGTAGATCTGCTAGCTCTATTCGTAGTACGATACTTAGAACAGCTCGTCGTCCACACATACCGGTACCGGTACAAGTGCGGATACATCAGTTCCACAGATGCATAGTATCGGCAGCCTCGCCAGCCGTCATCCAACGTGTAGAATCCATGGTATCACGTCACGAGGAACTTACCGAACTTCTCAATTCGGGACAGCAATCGGCCTCTCTGGGCAAGGAATTTTCTCGTCTGGCGCCGGTGGCAAGCCTGGATGAAAAGGCCAAGGCATTGCGACAGGAGGCCACATCGCTTGGTGAGCTACTGGCCGAAGCCAGGAGTATGGAAGACAAGGAGATGGAGGAGGAGTGCGTAACTGAAATGGAACGGATTGAGGACGAATTGCGCGCTGTTGAATCCAGGATGGTTTATGCCGTCTTGCCAACCGATGAAGATGATTTTGGTACGGATGCAGTTGTTGAAGTTCGCGCCGGTACTGGTGGAGATGAGGCCGCCTTGTTTGCGGCAGAGTTGTTGGCTGTGTATGAGAAGACTGCCAAGAGTAGGGGGTGGAGATTTGAGAGCTTGGGTAAAGCGATGACGGATTTGGGTGGTATCAAGGAAGCTGCTGCTTCGATTACTGGATCTGTTGGTGGAGGAGGAGGAGGTGGTGGATATTCTTCATACGGTGGTGGGAGTGATGATGACGATGCTATCGATCTAGACTCACTCGATAGGCTGGGACCATATGGTCTGTTCAAGTTTGAGAGCGGCGTTCATCGTGTTCAGCGCGTTCCGGTCAATGACGTTCGAATTCATACCAGTGCAGCATCGGTCGCCGTGCTGCCTGCACCTGATGAATCTGGTGGTAATCCCAAAGACATGTTGCCTGCTAATGAACTTCGGATTGATACCATGAGAGCATCTGGTGCTGGTGGGCAGCATGTCAATAAGACGGAGAGTGCTATTCGCATCACTCATATACCCACTGGCATTACTGCTTCGATTCAAGATGAGAGGAGTCAGCACAAGTAGGTAGAGCATATATCTTGTCACAACAGTGCCTTACTGTTGTTATGTCATTTCAATATCGTTCATGCCTGCCTCTCTTTCCTTCCACTTTCTGACTTACGACAGGAATAAGGCTAAGGCTCTCAAATTGATAACAGCGCGCGTACGTGATAAGCAGAGAGAAGAGGAAGCGAGAGAGCGCGGAGATGCCAAGGCTAGTCTAATGGGTGGTGGTGATAGAAGCGAACGGATTCGTACGTACAATTTTCCTCAGGATCGAGTGACGGACCATAGATGTAAGCAGTCCGAGCATGGAATATCCAAGCTCTTTGATACCGGTGGTGACGATGGCTTAGTGTCAATGTTTGCGCCGCCGATGAGGGCCATGCACCGAGAAGAATTGCTAAAAGAAATGGAGAAAGAATGATCATAAAGCTAGAGTAGGTTGTAGCTAAGAGATACATGTACCTGGTACTTTTTTGTATGTTTTTGTGGGCGCAGTGTCATACTTCTACATTACCCGTCGATATTGCCCATCGGACCAGCTCAGTTCTATTGGATGTACTCGTCTTGCGAAACATGCTTGTCAAGTGTTGCTCGACGCGTCGAGTTGATGTAAACAACTCTTCAGCGATTTCCCGATTCATTAGTCCCTTACAAAGCAGTTCCAGTACTTCTCGTTCATCTGGGGCAAGAAATACATTGGTTGCCTCGACCCATCCACCTCCGACGCCGCCACCGCCACGTTCGAGCAACATGAACTTGATCTCATCTAAATCTCTCTTCAAATCATCCACCTCGACACTGCCTCCGCTCAATGTTTCATGGCGTTGTATCGAATTATCAATAATTGTCAGCAATTCTTCTGGATCAAATGGTTTGGGCAAGTATGCATCAGCACCAGCCTTGAAACCGGCTATTCGATCCTCTGTCAATCCCTTGGCAGTGAGCAAGACGACAGGTATCTCAACCAAGTGATCATCAGATCGGATATCACTTAGCAACTCCAACCCATCCTTGCCTGGCATACGGATATCACTCACAATAACATCTGGCAGTGATGGACTGCTATTCTCCTCGCTGTCATTACTGTCTGTTCGAGAACTCCTGCATATCTTTAGGGCTGTGTCGGCATCAGCACAGGCAGTAACCTGGTATCCCGCGTCGAACAAAAATTGGCCGACAGATTTGCGTATTGACTCCTCGTCGTCTACCAGTATCACCCATTGTTTCGATCGTCGTTGCCACGCTTCATCTCGTGGCTCGCCACGTCCAAATTCTTCTACGCCGTCGTTGGCGCGATGCGTTGCTGTTGGTGTTAATTGCGACTGGGCGGGGGGGGACAACAATGACGTGGCCGCGGTATCCTCGGCCGCCTGTGCCTGTAGCGCCTCGGACTCCTCGATCAGGGTACAGACCCAATAGGCCTGGCGCCCTTCCCGGCAGGCCCCGGCCACCCGCTCGACCACCTGATCACGCCGACCGTCGGTCACCACCACGGTGCTCACGGGGGTCCGCCCCGGCGGCAGCTCGTCGATGACCGACAGATCCAGATCCGCGTAGGCGGTCATGGCGAGGGTCCGGGGGATCGGGGTGGCGGTCATCACCAGCTGGTGCGGAACCTGAAGATCGGCCCCTTTTTCGCGCAGCGCCAGACGCTGATGCACGCCAAAGCGGTGTTGCTCGTCCACGATGACCAGGCCAAGACGCTCGAACACCACGTCGTCCTGAAAAAGTGCGTGGGTACCCACCACCACCTGGATCGCCCCCCCGGCGAGCCCGTCCAGCACAAGCTGCCGGCGCTTGCCCTTGTGCCGCCCACTGAGCCAACCCGGCTGCACGCCCAGCGGGACGAGCCAGGTGGAAAAATTATGCAGGTGCTGTTCGGCCAACAGTTCCGTGGGCGCCATCAGGGCCACCTGGTAGCCAGCCTCGACACAGCACAGCGACGCCAGCGCAGCCACGATCGTCTTGCCGGACCCGACATCGCCCTGCACCAGTCGCAGGGCGGGATGAGGCCGGGCCAGATCGTCACGCAGCTGCTCCAGCACGCGTTTCTGCGCCCCGGTCAGCGTGAAAGGCAGCCTTTGCAGCAAAGCCTGCTGCAGTTCGCCGCTTCCCTTCAGGGGTGGGGCGCCCCGGCGACGTTGCCGCTGGCGCAGAACCCGCAGGCTCAACTGATGCGCAAGCAGTTCCTCCAGCGCCAGCCGGCGCTGAGCGGGGTGACCGCTGTCCGACAACAACTGCCGGGATTGCTCGGGCGGCGGCCGATGCAGCAGACGCACGGCATCGCCAAGAAGCGGCATCCGATATTCGGCCAGAACGTCTTCCGGCAACAGTTCCTGCAGCCCTCCCCGCCCCAGCAGGTCGAGCGCATGACCGCTCAGTTCCCGCCATGTCAGTTGGTGCATGCCTTCGGTGGTCGGATAGATCGGTGTCAGCGCCTGTTCGACTTCCGCCGTTTCACCCTCCGCCACCCGCTGCACCTCGGGATGCACCAGTTCGTAACTGGTGGGTCCGTTGCGAACCTCGCCGAAACAGCGCAACCACGCGCCGCGCGCCATATTCGCCTTCTGTGCCGCGCTGAAATGAAAAAAGCGCAGCATGATGCTGCCGGTCCCATCGGCCAGGCGCACCAGCAGCGAACGCCGCCGGCCGAAACGGATATCGGCCAGTTCGACCTCGCCCTGGATCACCGCCTGATCGCCGGGACGCAGACTGCCGATGGGCACGATACGGGTACGGTCCTGGTAACGGATAGGAAGATGAAACAACAGGTCCTGGACGCTGTCGATGCCCAGTTTGTGCAGGCGCTCGGCACTCTTTGGGCCGACACCCTTCAGCGCGGTAACAGGCGTATCTGCGAGGCTTTTGACGGCTTGGATCACGGCGGCAGGATACGTAAGCCCGGGCGCAGCAACAAGCCGACGCGGAACTACGCATGACAGTGACACACAAATTCCGCGTCACGATCATCCGCCAGGCATTCATCAGCGATGCGGGGTTCTTGACCAAACGCCGGTGGCCGGCCCCAGCCGTCGCGGCTTATGTGTCTTTCCGAGAGCGCGTCAGAAATAGTATCGCGCGCGCAGCTCTATCTTGTACTTGTTGGGTTTTTCTCCCCACTCGGTGAGTGAATCGCCCACCGGAACGGTACCGCGCAGACGTAGTTCGAGATTCTCCAGGCCCGTATAGCTGATGTCCGGCGAGACCGAAAAACTGTGGTCCTCCAAATTGTAAAGGACCTGTACACCCGGGGTCAGATACAGGAGATTACGAGGCTCCTCCCACCAGATACGGAAATTCATGTACCGGCGCATGGGGTTGGGCTTGCTGAATGGGCCCTTGTCCAGGTCCTTACCCAGAGGCAGGCGGTCGAGCAGGGCCTGATCGCCCGTCTCCCAGGCCTGGTGCACGCAGCGATAAAACTGCTCCTGGTCGTCCTTTTCGTTGCCCAGCCCGTTTTGGTAGTACTCCCAGATCAGCGTGACGTCGTCGCTGGTGCGGTAGCGCGTACCGATCAGATAACTGATCTCGTCTTCCTCCCGCGGCTTGCCCTTTTTGCATCCTGCGGTCAGCGTGGGGTGGACGACATCGTTGAAATAGGCCAATTCACCGTGGATCTCGAAGTTCGGCGCCAGGTTTTTCGAAAAGTCCATACCGAACCGTGAACTGCGGCTGCCGTTGCTGAGAAACATGAAATCGAGGTCGATATCCCGATAAAGCAGATACAGCTTGGCCGCCACATTGTTGTGGCCGGGTTCGCCAAAATCCTGATTCGTATCATCATGGACGGGCAATATCAGCGGCGTCAGGGCCAAGGTCTGCAGAGGCCCATCGAAGCGGTTTACCCAATCGACGGCAGAGATCCAGTAGCCCTCCCGCGACAGATCGGGGTCACCCGCGTCTTTGGCCCGTTCCACGAAGGCCACCGGATTCCAGGCATACCCCTTGCCCCAACGGACTGCCTTCTTACCCAGGTCGAAGGCGAAGCCGGGATCTGGCTGCAGGCTCAGATAGCCCTGGTACAGTGAATGGTCCTGTTCTTCTCCCAGGTAGTCCCAGACGGCCTCGGAATGGGTCTGGAAGTTGAGACTGGCGATGCCTTTGCGCAGGTGGCCTTCCAGTTCCAGGGTGCCGGTAAAGCGGTCGATGTCCTTGTCCGGATCCCGACCGAAAAACTGCAGCTGGTACAAGGCTCCATCACGGTTGGCCCGCGCGTACTCAGGTTCCCCCTCTATATATCCCGAGAACTCGAAAACCTTGGGCTCGAACTCCTCCGCGTCAAAGGTGAATTCCTCGTCCTGCGCCATCACCATTGGGCTGAGGGTCAAGAGCAGTGTCAGTAGTGTCCAGGGACGGTGCATGAATCGTCTGCGACCTACCTGAGTTCCTGGACCCGAGGCATATAGTTGAGACTAAACACCTCGTCCGGGAAGGCCCGGGGCTGGATCTTGGCAAACAACATGACGGCCTTATAGCCTTTATATAGCGGGCTTTCTGTTTCCAGGACCGAGGGCCGCACCAGCCCGTTACCGTAGTCCTTTATCTTTTTGTAACGCAGCGTTTTGACCAACAGGCCGCTTGCGGCATAGGCCTCGATGACTGTCGGTAACAGAAGTTTGCGGTCAACGCGCATCTTGAGACGGTCATAGGCCACTGCGTCGGTCCTGGCCTTGAGGTCGAGCACGTATTCGTCTTCCTGCTCATCCGTGTTCTGCACCTCGTATTCGATACTGAACTCCAGACGCATCAGATCGGAATTGTTGAAGATCCCGCCTACCACCGATTGCAGGCTGGTGATGCGCAGTGGCTTGCCCACCTCTGGGATATACAGCCACATATTCTCTCCGAGACGCAGGGTCGTGCGACCAAGATCGGTGGGCGGAGCCAGAAACAGTGCAATCATGCTTTCCCGCCCTTTCTTGGCGGTGTAAAGCACGAACTCCTTGCGGCTTCCGTCCGGTTCCTGGTTGATCAATTTGCGATACATCTCGTAAGAATCCGGGGCGAGATTGCGATCGACCTGGGTCAGGATGGCATTTCCATCCTGCCCCCAGGCAGGGCAGACCGCGAAGAGCAGGCAAAGAATAAAGGCGCGCTGCGACATGGTTTACTCTTTCAGCTCGTCGGCAACTTCCTGGACGGTCCCGACCCGCCGCACGATGCGGACATCACGGGCCACGAGCACCTCTTCCATCTTAGGCCCGGGTATCCTGCGCGCGACCAGCACGGTTACGCCCATATCCGCAAGGGTTGCGGCAGCAGCAGGGCCTATACCGTATTCCATATCCAGGTGCGGATTCGGCAATATCTCCAAAAGATTGCCATTTGGGTCATAGAGGTGGAAAAAAGGGGCAACGCCGGCCAATTTTGCAATTTCGGCGACAGCCTGGTCGCCATCCGCAGCAATGGCGAATTTATCTGCTACAGCCGCACCCGCCAGAGGCAAGAGCAGCAGGAGCGAGACGAACAAGCGATGAATGTTAGACATCTCGGGCCTCCTCGATCGGTTCTGGGCCTCCCGGCCCTTTTTCAAAACACCGTCCCACCTTCAGACATGCCGAAGGGCGGTAATCGGGTCCATTCGCGATGCCTTCCAGGCAGGCTGCAGGCTCGCAAACACCGCCACCAGGATGGTAAGCAAAGCTGTGGAGATCACATCTCCGGCAGCAATTGTCGGGACCAGGATCAAATTCTCCTGACGGCCGAAAGAGAAAGTCAGGGTTACGGAATTCAACACCCAAACAGCCGCAAGACTGATCGCGATGCCCACCAGGGTGCCAACCAGCCCGAGCAGAAAGCCTTCGCTCAGGAAAAGGGCCAGCACAGTGCCGGGCTGGGTGCCTATCGCCGACATGGTGCCAATCTCACGAATGCGCTCGTACACGGCCATCACCAGCACGTTCATGATGCTGATCAACACCACTGAGATCAGGATGATCCTGATAAACAGCGTCATCAGGTCGATCATCTTGGCAATCTTGGAGAAGGGCACGAATTTCTCCCAGGGGTGAACCTGGAAGATGCTCAAACCGCGCCGGTTCTTGAGATCCGCCACCTGCGCCTCGAGCGCCGCCAACATGGTCTCCTGGGCGTCAGGCCGCTTGAGCCGAATGGTAATCTCGCTGACCTCAGCCGGGCTTCCCCAACCGCGTTCCGCAAACAGTGTCCTGGTCTCGGCAAGGTAGCCCGCTCGCTCGGGCGGGCCGGGGACTACGCCGGCCAACATGGCATCGAGATCCAGTTCCTCTTCGGAGGGGTCTCCTAACGTCGACTTCGACGGGTCTTTGCCCTTGAGCGGATCGGAGGCCTTTAGTGGATCCTGGACCTTCAGACTGTCCTGACGTTTGAGCGTATCCGGCTCTGTCGGTTCGGGCGCCAGGGTGACATAGCCGTGCCGGGCCAGCACCTCGGCCTCTACTTCCTCGTCCTCTATGCGCAACAGTTTTCGGGCATCATCGATATGGATATAACCATCCCTGCCACCAGGACCCGAGATGCTTTCCAGAATACCCTGCACCAGGAAGGTCATCCCATTGACTGAGCCCTTCTTGTTGGTCGCAACCAATACCACTGTGTCGCCAACGCCTACCTTCATACCCTTGGCTATCAGCTCCGGCACCTGGATCTTACCCGGCTCAATCAGCGGTGCGACCTGGCCGCCTTCCAGCACCCGGTTTGCCACCAAAGGGACCGTGGCCGACTCGCGCACAGGGTCCACCCCGTTCAGTCGTATGCTGGTCGTATTGGCGAAATTGGAGAACATAGCCATCAACTTGACGCGCGGTGACCACGCTTCGATGCCGTCGGCGGCATCCAGCGTCTCATACAGTTTGACCAGCATGCGGGGCCGCATATTGCGGTCTACCGGCAGGCTCTCCATCGCGCCCACGTAGCCGCGCCGGTGCACCTGCAGATGCCCGACCATCGAGTCGGTGAATTGAGCCACCATCATGGATTTAAAGGATCCGGCCACGGCGATGAAGAGCAACACAGCCACCAGGCCGACCGTTATCAACAACGCGGTGAGCAAGGTGCGTCGCTTGTAACGCAGCAGGTTGCGGGCGGCGATCTTCAGGATATCGATCATGACGCAGCCCCCGCAGCCTGCTGATCCAGCCGACCGTCCTCCAACTCGAAGGTCACCTCCGCCTCGCCCATGATCTTGGGATCGTGGGTTGAGAACACAAAACTGGTGCCGAAGTCATCGCGCAGCCGACGCATCAGGTTGATTATTCGGTACGCGGTTTCATGGTCCAGATTGGCGGTGGGTTCGTCGGCAAGCACCAGTTTGGGGTTGGTGACCAGGGCGCGTGCAACCGCCACCCTTTGCTTTTGTCCGCCGGAAAGCTGGTCCGGCCTCTTGTCTGCCTGCTCTTCGATGCCTGCGGCCGCCAACAGGCTGCGCACGCGCTTTCTGCGCTCAGCGGCCGACCACTTCTGCACCATGATCAGTGGGAATTCCACGTTCTCGTAGGCCGTAAGCACCGGGATCAGATTGAAATCCTGAAACACGAAACCGATATGCGCACCGCGGAAGGCCGCCGCCCGCCGTCGATCCAGCTCGGCGACCTGTGTATCCAGCACGCTGAGCAGTCCGGCGCTCGGCCGGTCCAGGCAGCCGATCATGTTCAGCAACGTGGTCTTGCCGCTGCCAGATGGCCCCACAAAACACACGAAGGAACCGCTGGCGATGGCGAAATCGACACCGCGAATGGCGGGTACCGCCAACTCACCAACTCGGTAATCTTTGCGCAGCCCCTCGGCTCTAACCAGGGTCATCGCGTTGCCTCCGGTAGCAAGTCTGATCCTGCTACTTCAGCTTCAAGGGTTCTCTTTTTCGCAGTACGCCTGGGTCGGGCTCTTCGTCGTGCACGTATCCCGGCGGTGGGTAGACCGTATTGCAGCCTTCTGCATCAAAATCACCCATTTCCCGCTGTAACAGGCAGACGTCGTACGCACCTGGCCCGCCGTTGAGCTTGTCGAAGCCGGGACCACCCCAGAGCACATCGTAATCGCCTTCCCCACCGTCGAGCTCATCGTCGCCCGGCGCCCCGAACAACCAGTCATTACCGGGCCCGCCAAACAAGCGGTCAAGGCCTCGGGCGCCCATCAGGGAATCGTTTCCGGGGCCACCACAGACGATGTCGTCCTCCGCATCAGCATGCACGACATCGTTACCATCACCGGCAACGATAACGTCGTTTTCATCGGTACCCAGAATCAGGTCCGCCCCCTCGGTGCCAACACAGGTCGCGGGCTTTCCACCGCAAAGCGGAATGTCTTTCATGCCTGCCGGCAGGTAGGGGCACTTGATAACTGTGTGTGCCGGGTTGTAATCGGAAAACCGGTCCGGTGTGATCTCGGGACCGGTAGCGAACGCCTGGCCTGCAAGAACAAACGTGATGGAAAGGACCGTTGCGCACCTTCCAGCCGATGCATATCTGTCCATCTGCCTAACCCCCTGTTTCCGTATCTATTTATAACTATCCGTTTTCATTTCCATTAAGCGGAGCAAGATTAAGCATTGTCAACGAAGGGATCGTCGTTTACTGACTTCTATCAATGTCGCCCGGTTTGTTCATTCAGGGCCCTCTGAACCACACCTCGAGTTGCGGCTGAAGACCCGAAGATTTTGCCCTATCCGGAAAGCAATGGCCGCGGCGCAGCGTGGAAACGGCTGGCATCGTCAAGACGATTTTCGATAATTTCGAGCGTTTCAAAAAGATGCACTGAACGCGAACGCGATCGAAGCCGCGCCTGTCACACCAGGGAGGCGCGGCGCGGGTCTGCCTTCAGGATCCGCCCTGCGGCGTGGCTGCCGCGATCTTGTCTGCATACAACTCGGCCAGCGGGAGCCAGACCTCCTGAAACAGCAGCTGCTCTTTCTCATCATCCGTGTCCGCGGACTCGATGATGTCGATTGCGCGTCGGTACAGATACTCCTCGAGTTCCAGCCTTTTGGTCATCCGAATTCTCCTGGCTCGGTGGTGGTTTGATTGTATCCGATCGTTGGACCAAGTCTCACCCGGCTGACTTCCGCCGGACAGCCTGTTTCAGGCTTTTTCTTTCTTTCCCTTTCCCTGCTTTTTCTTTTTTTTGTTCTTCTTGCCTTCGCCTTTTTTCGCCTCGTTCGACCCCGCAGACCTGATGGCCGCAAAGGTCAGACGCTGCCGGTGCTGCTCCTTGTATTTTCCGAGCAAGACCAGGGCATCTTCGATGTACTCCTGAGAGGTCGTCTCGTCGGTCAGATATAGATGCAGCAGGTAAAGCCATTGCTCGTGAATCTCGCATTGTTCGCTGGCCCCGACATCCGCGAGTGGGCAGTCGGCGCAGCGCAGATACTGGGTGCCGCTGGCCACGGTATTCCTTTCCCAGTCACGCCGGAATCTGGCTGCGTGTTCGGCGATCCACTCCATCGCCCTGGTGCGGTGTTCGGCCTCCGGGAAAGGAGCCAGGTATTTTCTCAACGTCTTCAGCTGGCGTTGCAGATACTCCTCGTTGGAAACGCCTTCGTCTTCCGTATCCACGACGAAACGGAGGATCAACGCCATAAAAGGGTCGTCAACAACGAACATCATGCCTGCCCGGGTTGGGCAGGGGGTATCCGGCCACCGCAGAGAACCTGAAACCGATTGCCATTACAAAATCCTCCCGCGCTGTCCCGGGGCCTTAGAAATGATGTTTTGACCTGCCCGGCCCAACTTTCGAGGTTACACTGTGTGCCATTGCATCTGTACATAAACGACAAAATGATTCATCAGAAAACCATTCGCCAGCAGACGCGCGGACGCGGCACCTACGACATCACGGGACAGGTACGTACAGCAGTGCAAAATGCGGCGATTCAGACCGGTCTCTGTCATCTGTTCCTGCAGCATACGAGCGCCTCGTTGATCATATGCGAAAACGCCGACCCGAGCGTACGCAGTGACCTCGAGCGGTTCATGTTGCGACTGGTGCCGGACGGTGACCCGATCTACGACCATGTGCTGGAAGGGCCGGACGACATGCCGGCACATGTGCGCGCCATACTGACGAAAATGGAGATGACCCTGCCGGTCAGCAACGGGGATTGCGCCCTCGGTACCTGGCAGGGGATTTACCTGTACGAACATCGATATCGCCCGCACGAACGGCGGGTGATTGTCACGATACGCGACTGAAGGCCATCGATTCGGCCTTCAGCTGCGCAGACGGCGGGGCGATTACTTCTTGAGCGAGGCCAGGGCCTTGGTAAAACCCTTGAGCGAGAGAGGCAGCCCGACCACCTGTTTGTTGGGCGCGGCCACACGGATAACCGCGTTTTCACCCTTTTTCATCGCCGTGACCATGTCCGGCGTCAGCGCGGTGGCTATCGTGGTGCAACCTTCATTGGCGCAAAGGAAGTAAGACAGCTTGACCGGCTCCACCCCCTCCATCACCAGGGCGGCACCAGGCGGCAACAGCGATCCAAGCGGCACCGTCACCACGATCAACGGGTCGCCCTGACCCTCGCGGTAAGCGATTCGCGCCCCCAAAACCAGCTGACCGCCCTCTTTTTTAGTTACGTTTTGAAACACGTAACAGAGTTCCTGGTTGCCATCCGGGGACTTGTCGCACTTGTACCCCCAATCGCCGTAGGTCACGGGCTCGGCATCTGCCGCCAAAGTAGTCTGGGAAAGCAGTGAACCGGCGAGGAGCAGGAGGAAAGTGGAAAAAATTGTGCGCATCATGCAATCCATATCGTATCTAAATGTGCGCGCAGTCTACCGAGAAACTGCTCAAACGAGAATGACCGTGACTCAGACCCAGGATTCCCGTGCCCATTCGGGTAAGGCCGGGCCAGCCAATGCAGATACCTGGCCAGCGCATCAATTAGCCAACAACTATCGACCCTTTAGGAACATTTCATTTCATCAATCGACTATGGGGACCGATACTGCGCCCACTGAAATTTGAAACCCAAATGGAGAAGCAAAATGAATCTGCAGAATCGCGAAGGCAAACCCGTACCGAACGTCGTTTTCCGCACCCGGCGTGACCACGAGTGGGTCGATGTAGCCTCTGACGAGGTGTTCAAAGGCAAGACCGTGGTAGTTTTTGCCCTGCCCGGCGCCTTCACGCCAACCTGCTCCTCGACCCATGTACCGCGTTTCAACCAGCTGGCCCAGGCGCTCAAGCGCAACGGTGTCGACGAGGTTATCTGTGTCTCGGTCAACGACGCTTTCGTAATGAACGAATGGCGCGCCGAGCAAAAAGCACACAACATCACTTTCCTGCCAGACGGCAACGGTGATTTCAGCCGCGGCATGGGCATGCTGGTTGCCAAAGAGAACCTGGGCTTCGGCGATCGGTCGTGGCGCTACTCCATGCTGGTGAAAGACGGCGTGATCGCAAAGATGTTCATTGAGCCGGACCTGCCGGGTGACCCGTTCGAGGTCTCCGACGCGGATACCATGCTTGCCTATATCGCGCCGGAGGCGAGCAAGCCGCTCGATGTGACGGTCTTCACCCGCGAAGGCTGCCCTTACTGCGTGCGGGCCAAAGGCATGCTGCATGACGCAGGCATCCAGTTTGGCGAACTGGTGTTGAACCGCGATTACGGCGAAGTCACGCTGCGCGCGGTTGCCGGTGTGTCGAAAGTCCCGCAGGTGTTCATCAACGGCGGGCATATCGGCGGCTCGGATGAGCTCGAGACGTACCTGGCGGAGCACATGAAGGCCGCGGCCTGACGAAAGAATGTTCGGTGCGGACGGGTCTTCCGTCCGTACCGACCGATAAAACCGGGAGCACGACAATGAATACGCATTTCGACCTGATCGCTATCGGCGGCGGCAGCGGCGGCCTCGCGGTTGCCGAAACGGCGGCCCAGTCGGGCAGGAAGGTTGCTGTGATCGAGTCAGCCAAGATTGGCGGTACCTGCGTCAATAACGGCTGTGTGCCCAAGAAGGTGATGTGGTACGCGGCCAGCCTGGCACACGCCGTCGATGCTGCGAACGACTTTGGCATCCCCACACAGCGCGGCCCGACCAACTGGACGAGACTGGTCACCGGTCGCCAGGAATACATCGACAGGATTAAGCGCTACTGGGACGGTTATGTTGTCGAAACCGGTATGACGCGGATCGACGGCACTGCCCGATTCGTCGATGCGCGAACCATCGACGTGGACGGTCAGCAGTACACGGCCGACCATATCGTCATCGCGACCGGCGGGCGTCCGATCATCCCGCCGGTGCCGGGCGCGGAGCTGGGAATCACCTCGGACGGTTTCTTCGAATTGACCGAGCAACCGCGCAAGGTCGCGATTATCGGCGCCGGGTACATCGGCGTCGAGCTCGCCGGGGTTTTGCGCGCGCTGGGATCCGAGGTGACCGTGGTCGCACTCGAAGCCCGGGTTCTGGAGACCTTCGATGACATGATCAGCGAAGTGCTGATGGACGAGATGCGCAAGCAGGGAATCGATCTGCACCTTTGTTTCCAGGTCGCCGGGCTGGCCAAGACCGACCAGGGCATTGCGCTCGACGCCAGCGACGGTGAGCGCCTCGACGGCTTTGATCGTGTGATCTGGGCGGTCGGGCGTGCACCGAACACGCGAGACCTCGAGTTGGACAAAGCGGGCGTGGAGACCCGCGCCAACGGGCTGGTGCCGACCGATGAATTTCAGAACACCAATATCTCCGGTATCTACGCGATCGGCGACATCACCGGGCGCGCACCGCTGACCCCGGTTGCGATCGCTGCAGGACGTCGACTGGCCGCACGCCTGTTCGACGGCCAGCCCGAAAGCCGGGTTGACTACCGCAACATCCCCAGTGTGGTTTTCTCGCATCCGCCGGTCGGTACGGTCGGCCTGACCGAAAGGCAGGCGCGTGAACAGCACGACAGGGTCACCGTATACAAGACCGACTTCACGCCGATGCGGCATGCGCTTTCGGCGCACGGGGTCACCACGGCCATGAAGCTGGTCTGCGTGGGAGAACAGCAGCACGTGGCGGGCATTCACCTGATCGGCGACAACGTCGACGAGATGCTGCAGGGTTTTGCCGTGGCGGTGAAGATGGGTGCGACGAAGGCCGACTTCGACAGCACCGTCGCCATTCACCCGATCAGCGCCGAGGAACTGGTCACGATGAAGACCCCGGAGCCCGAGCCACACACCCATCACTGCGTGGATTGCGGCACCGAATGGAAAGAAGTGGGCTGATCCGGAGGTGCGGCACCGCCGCGCCTTGATCATTTGTCAATGCAGTTTGAATTTGTTGCAGGCAAATTTCAGTTGAAGGCGTTATAAGGAGTAGCAGCGATGCTGGTTCTCACCCGCAGCGAAGGTCAGTCGATTTTCATCGGTGACGGTGTCAAGGTTACGGTGGTCAGTACCAAAGGTGGTCAGGTACGCTTCGGCATCGACGCTCCGCGTGACATGACGATTCTCCGTGAAGAAGTCAGCAAGAGAAAGGCTCAAAAAGATCCTGCATAGCCCCGGTGGGGGCGTAGCGGGCGGGCGTTTTTCGTTCTTGCTGCTGGTCGTCTGCCTCGTGCCGCACCCTGCTTCCGCAGCGGACGCCGGGCCGCAAAGTGAGCCGTGGCTGCTGGTGGACACCGAGAAACTGACGCTGACGGTCATGCACGACGACCATCCACGGATGACGCTGCACAATATCTCCATCGGGCGTTATGGCACGAGCCTGGAGAAGCGCCGCGGTGACAAAAAGACCCCTCTGGGGCACTTCCGCATCACCGAGATCCGCCGCGAAACAAACTTCCACCGCTTCATCGGACTGGACTATCCCGGGATTGAACACGCGGAAAAGGGTCACCGGGAAGGGGTCATCAGTCAGCGTGAGCTGCAGGCCATACTTCGCGCCCATCGACTGGGCAAGCCCCCGCCCCAGCAAACGGCGCTGGGCGGAAATATCGGCATTCATGGGCTCGGCCTGGGCGATCTCCGCCTGCACGAGACCACGAACTGGACCCGCGGCTGCGTCGCGCTTACCGACGAACAGGTGGACGCCCTGCTGTCTTGGGCCCGCGTCGGCATGACAGTGGAAATCCGCTGAGGCGTGCTTTAATCTGCCGACAATCCCTTGATTTTGATAGGGACAAAGCCGGCCGTTCGAAATACCGCAATGAGAGGACGCATTGATGAAGACAGCCCCAACCAGAACCCTAGTCATGCTGGCCGCGAGCGGCCTGTTGTTTGGTTGCGCCACGGCTCAACAGAAGGACCTGCAAAATCAGCTCAACGAGGTTCGTGCGATCGCAGAGAAAGCGGCCGCCGACGCCGCTGCTGCGCAGTCCCGCGCTGATGCCGCAATGGACACCGCAGCCAGCGCCAAGGCCCAGTCGGAACAGACCGAGGCCAAGATCGACCGGATGTTCAAGAAAGCGATGTACAAGTAAGCCTTCGTGTCGGCACCTTCCCCCCCGGCCGGCAACCGGTGGGGGGAAGGTCAGCCAGGCATCAACGGAACAGAGGGTTGGTGATCGGGCGCCCAACGAGGCCCGGTCTCGAAACCGCGACCGGGACCCCGTGCATTTCATCCACCGCCCGGCGCAGGGCACGCCCATCCAGAACCACGGGATATTTCTTCAGTTCGGCGTAAACGCGCTCCAGGGTGTATCGCAGCAGATCACTCCGGGGTATGGGATCCTCATCCAGCGGCGGATGAACCTCGACATAGAGCACGCCGTCCTGCCAGCCCGTCTTGACCGGCTGGTTCAGGATCTGAACCGGCGTCCCCACGGCGACCCGATCGAACAGCTCGGCGATATCCTCCGGCAGCAGCCTGATGCATCCATGGGTCACCCGCATCCCGACGCCATAAGGCTTGTTGGTACCGTGGATCAGGTAGCCGGGCAGTCCCAGGCGCAGGGCGTAGGCCCCCAGGGGATTGTCAGGCCCGGGAGGCACCATCTCCGGCACCGCCTCGCCCTCGGCCGCGGCCTCCTGTCTGACCGATTCAGGCGGATGCCAGCTTGGATTGGGTTGCTTGCGAATAATCCTGGTCGCGCCGAGAGGGGTCTTCCAATCCATGCGCCCAATGCTTACCGGATAGGTATCCACTGCTCCGGGGGCGCCCCCGACGGCTGCGCGGAAGTGGTAAATCCGCATCTCGGGAAGGTTCAGCACGAGCCCCTGGCGCCGTGCATCCGGCAGGATGTAGTGACTCGGTATCATGACGGGTTCACCCTCTGCGGGTAGCCACCGGTCCACCACGGAATTGGCGAGCCGGATTTCTTCCTGGCCCACGTCATGGATGCGCGCGATATCGAGCAGAGTCTCGCTGCGGCTGGCCCGCACCAGTTGCAGACCACCAACCAGATCGTTACCCGCCGCAGGCAGAGGGTAGCCTGTGGCACCAAGACTCCCGGCATAGACCAGGGTGATGGCAGGCAACATGAGATAGAAGAAAGGGCACCGCTTCATTGCAACTATTTGTAGTTGTCACGGTCCAGGCCGTATTTTTTCATCTTGTCGTACAGCGTCTTGCGCGGCAGCCCCAACGATTCCATGGTCGCTTTGATGCTGCCGTTGTTGGCCTTCAGATGCTGCTCTATCAGGCCGCGCTCGAAGCACTCCAACTGCTCCGGGAGTGTGATCGCGGGACGATCGGCATCGCCGTTCATCATCTGCTCGAAATCGTAACCACAGGATTCACCGAGCAGGACGTAACGCTCTGCGGCATTGCGCAACTCGCGCACGTTCCCCCGCCACTCGGCCATCATCAGTTGATTGAGCTGCTCGGGGCCCGGGTTCGGTGGCTCGCGCTGATAACGTGCGCCGGCCACCAGCACAAAATGCTGAAACAGCAGGGGTATGTCCTCGCGCCGTTCGCGCAACGGCGGGATATCGATCGTCACCACGCTGAGCCGGTAGTAGAGATCTTCCCGGAACTCACCACGGGTGGCCGCCTCGCGCAGATCCACTTTGGTCGCCGCCACCACACGCAGATCCAGCGGAATCAGTTCGTTCGATCCCAGACGCTCGATTGCCCGCTCCTGCAACACCCTCAACAGATGGACCTGGACCTGCATCGGCATGCTCTCGATCTCGTCCAGAAACAGGGTACCCCCATTGGCATGCTCAAACTTGCCGATTCGTCGCGACCTCGCATCGGTAAAGGCGCCTGCCTCGTGACCGAACAGTTCACTTTCGATCAGGTTCTCGGCAACCGCACCGCAGTTGACCGCGACAAAATTGCGATCACGGCGACGGCTGTTCTCATGCAGCGAACGCGCCACCAGTTCCTTGCCGGTACCGGTCTCGCCGTTGACCAGCACATCGGCGTCGGTGTCCGCTATCTGGCCTATCGTCAGCCGCAGACGCTGCACTGCCGGTGTGTTTCCGATGATTCGCGGCCCCGGCTTGCTCTGCAACGCCAGTTCGTTCTTCAGCCGCCTGTTTTCTATTGTCAGGGTGCGCTTGTCGAGTGCACGACCGACCGTGTCGACCAGATCCTCGACCGCGAACGGCTTTTCGATGAAATCGTAGGCCCCGGCGCGCATGGCCTCTACCGCCATGCTCACATCACCATGGCCGGTAATCAGGATAATCGGCAGATCGGGATCCTTCGCCTGGCAGAGCTGAAGAAATTCCATGCCACTGATGCCCGGCATGCGGATATCGCTGACGACCGCGCCCGGCCAGTCCCGGTCCAGAACCTGCAGCGCCTTCTCGGCCCGATCGAAGGCGTGCACCGTGTAACCGGCCAGATCAAGTGCCTGAGTAGCCGCCACGCGGATATGCTCCTCATCGTCGATCAGCATAACCGGGGGGAGTTTGGTCGCTTTCATGTTGCGAGCTTACTGCGGCATCGGTCATGAATCACCCATTGGTCGAATTCGATCATCGATCGACCGCCTGTTTTTGGACTCTGGCTTGTGGGTCCAGTTGGTGTAATCTGGTGCATACTCGAATTTCCAACCAACGAGGAGAAGCGCTATGGCCGAACTGTTCTCTGCCCAATGGATGAACGAACTCAAGGATGCCTGGAACGACGAACCGGAGGTTCGCGACAAGCTTGCCGAGATTGGTTTCAATTCCGTGATTACCTGCGGCTTCAAAGACGAAGACCGGCCGCGTGGCGTATTCGTGGTCGAGAACGGCGAATGCGTGAGAGCCGGGGACTATGCCGACGAAGCACCCGACTGGGATATGCGCGCCTCTCGCAAAGACTGGATGAAGTGGGTCGAGAACGGACTCGGCATGGCCGGCATGGGGACCGCGTTCGCAATGGGCAAACTCAAATTTGTACACGGCGATTTCAAGGGCATGATCAAGGATCCGCGCATGGCCGGCCCCTTCGTCAAGAGCTTCGGCCTGATGAACAAGATAGGCGCGGAGTAGACACCCTCCTGGCACCCGCAGTCACTGTGGGTGCCTGGTCGCCTCGGCATCGGGCCAGGCGGCCAGGGTCAGGGTGAAGACGGCCCCGCCATCTTGCGCATTCCCGGCCGTGAGCGACCCCCCGAGTCGCTGCACGATGGTGTGTGAAATGGAAAGCCCCAGCCCCAGTCCGCCTTCACTGGTGGTGAAGAAGGGGTCGAAAATCCGTTCGAGGTTCTCCGTCGCGATGCCCGGGCCGCTGTCCTGCACCCGCACGACCACATTGGCGCCATCCTGGTGTGCGCTCACCCTGATTTGCCTGTCCGACTGCTGTTTGAGCACGTCACAGGCATTGCCAATCAGGTTTACCAGCACCTGTTCCAGCTGAACCGAGTCCGCGGCCACAAACAGATCCTCTGCAGGCAGATCGATGAACAGTTGCGCACCCGCCTGTTCGAGCCGGGTCCGCACGATACGCCGGGCGCCGGCCATGCTGGCGTCGAGTGATACCCGGATCCGCTGTCCACTGGACTTACGGGAAAAAACCTTCAGCTGTCCGCTGATCTGGGCCATTCGGCCGGTCAGTTGGCGGATCTGCTGCAGATTCCAACCGACCTGCTCCAGATTCTCCCGCTCCAGGTAGGTACGCGCATTGTCCGCATAGGTTCGCATCGCAGCCAGCGGCTGATTGAGTTCGTGATTTATGCCTGCCGACATCTGGCCCAGCGCCGCCAGCTTGGCGGCCTGTATCAGTTCGTCGCGGGTACGCTCGTGTTCTTCCACCTCCTGGCGCAGCCGGCGGTTGGCCTCGGTGAGGTCCAGCGTGCGCTGGTCCACCCGCCGTTCGAGCTCGACTAGCGCCTCCTCCATGGCGACGCGCTTTTCCGACTCGCGCTCACGCGCCCGACGCCTGCGGGCGGCATACAGCCACCCGCCCGCCGCAAGCAGCAGAAAAAGGGTCATCGCAAACAGGCGGGCCTGCCACACCTGGGGTGCAATCGCTTTCTGCGAGAGCAGCAGCTGAACCCGCCAGCCGGCCTGCGGCATGTCCGTCGCCATACTGATATAGCCCGTGCCACCGGGCTCACCGACCTGCAAGATCTCGGCGCCGGACGGGCGTGTCTGCTGTTGCTGGTAGAACACCGGCGTCAGTCCGACCTCCGGGTAACGCCGCGACTCCCGGATACGCGCTATCGCCGCTGCCGACAGCGGCACCAGCGTGCGGTAACGCCATTCAGGCCGTGTGGAAACGAAGATGACACCGTCAGGGTCGCTGACGACCAGTTCGGTGTCCTTGTTGCGCCAGTTGTCCTCCAGGGTGTCGATGTCGATCTTGACGACGACCACGCCAAGCGGCTCGTCAGGTTCGCCGACCGGATAGGAAAAATAATACCCGCGCCGGCCCGAGGTCGTGCCCAGGGCATAGTAACGTCCGGGCTGGCCCGCCATGGCATCGACGAAGTAAGGGCGGAAACTGAAATTACTGCCAACGAATGTCAGCTCGTTCTCCCAGTTGCTGGCCGCCAGTGTCAGACCGGCAGTGTCCATCAGGTATACATCGAGCGAACCCGCAATCTCGTTGACGTGGGTGAGGAACAGGTTGACCTGATGCTGCTGATCTAGGTTGCGCGGTGCAATCAACAGGCTTTGAAGCCGAAAGTCGCCGGCCAGCAGGCGTGGCAGAAAAGCGTAATGGTCGAGCTGCCCTTTAAGGTGGGAAACGTACAGATCGAGTTCCTGCCTGCCCTGGACCTCGAGCTCGTCGAGCAGTGATTCACGCTGAACCCCGCCCAGGTACCACGACAGGATCAGCACGAGCGCGGCACCCGTCCACCAGCCGAACTTGGGCTTTATGCGTGAATGGTGCGTCGCCTCAGCCACCGAGTTCGAGGACACCATCCATTTCCACGCTGGCGTTGCGCGGAAGGGAGGCTACACCGATCGCCGCGCGCGCCGGAAAGGGCTCCTGAAAATACTCCGCCATGACCTCGTTCACCTTACCGAAGTTGGCCAGGTCAACCAGGTAAACATTGAGTTTCGCCATGTCATCGAGACCCCCACCCGCCGCCCGGGCCACGGCCTGAAGGTTGTCCAACACCCTGCGGATCTCCACCTCGGTGTCACCGTCGACCATGGTCATGGTCTGCGGATCCAGGGCTATCTGGCCGGAGAGATAGACCGTACTGCCTACTTTCACCGCCTGTGAATAGGTACCGATGGCCTGGGGCGCCTGATCTGTTTTGATGATTTCACGACTCATGCGGTTGTGCTCCTGACAGGATAGGTTAAGAAATTGGCCACAAGCGGGCCTGAACCACGCAGTTGAACACCGGGCCGCGAAGGCCCTGTGTCATGGCCAGGCGGTTGAAAATAGCCAGGGCCCGTTTTGGGGCAGCAACGCTTGCGTGTTTTTGGTGTGAACAGGCCCTAAGCTCGGATCATGCGTGCACTGTATCGAAAGCCGTATGCCCTGCCCAGTCTGGCACTGGCCCTGCTGTTGGCAGCCTGTCAGGACAATCCACCGCCCAAACAGGCGGCCGAGCCGATAGGCGACACCTACCTCGAGGCCCTGCAGGAGGCCGAGGCACTGAAACACAGCCTCGACGAGCACATACGGGAACAGCGACACCTGGACGAACTGCTGGGCCGGGATCAGGCGCCAACGCGCTGACGCTGCCATACCCCGAATACCAGCATCAGTCCCACCAGAACGAGCACGGCCAGATTGCCCCAGAACACGAAAGGCGTGCTGCCGCGCATCGGCACGACGTCTCCGCTGAGGATCGCCTGTTCGAACTGGGGAGAACTGGCACGCAATCTGCCGCGCTCATCGATGATTGCCGAGATGCCCGTGTTGGTGGCACGCAACAGGAAGCGACCGGTTTCGAGTGCGCGCATGCGCGCGATCTCGAGGTGCTGATGCGGTGCGAGCGAGTCACCAAACCAGGCATCGTTGCTGGCATTGATCAGCAGCGCGGCCTCCGGCAGGGCACGAATGATTTCGTTGCCGTAGGCATCCTCGTAGCAGATATCGATCCCGGCCGGGTATCCGGCGAGCGTGACCAGTGGCTTGCCATCGCCGCCGGGGGAAAAATCCGACATCGGGATGCGCAGAAAGTCCAGAACCGGCCGGGTCCACTCATCGAACGGCAGGTACTCGCCGAAGGGCACGAGGTGCCGTTTGTGGTAATGATCCCGACCGCTTACACCCAGGCTCATCATGGCGTTGTAGTAATCGGCATCATCCCTGCCCGCCACGATACCGAGCAGCACGTCGCGTTGCTGCGCGCGCAGCTGTTCGTGCAAAGGCACCAGCAGGGTCGATTCAACCTCGGAATCGAATGCCGGAACCGCGGTCTCCGGCCATACCACGATGCGGCTGTCCGGCACGGACCCGGTCATCTCGAGATACCGGTTTATCGAAGGCACACGCATCGCGCGCTGCCATTTCTGCTCCTGGGGGATATTGCCCTGCAACAGACTGACCCGGATGGGCTCACCCGCCGGTTCGGTCCAGGCGAGTTGCTGCAGGCCCAGCCCCCCCGCCCACAAGGCAAGCAGGCACAAGACCGCCGGCAGGCGCGGCCAGAGGTTGAGCAGCCCGGCCGACAGGGCGAGCACGAGACTGATGCCGAAGACGCCCGCAATCGGACCGTATCCTGCCAGGGGCAGGTCGATCTGGCTGTAACCCAGGGCCAGCCAGGGAAACCCGGTGAACAGCCAGCCGCGCAGCCACTCCATCAGCACCCATGAACCGGGCAGCACCAGGACCAGCCAGACAACATCGGATTCACCGCGCAACCGTTCCGACAGCCAGCCCGCCAGGGCGTAGTACGAGGCCATGAAAAGGATGAACACCAGGGTGATGACCACGGCAAGGGCCAGCGGGACGCCGCCAAACTGCGCGATACTGATGCGAATCCAGAATACGCCGAATCCCATCAGGCCGAGACCGAACGCGTAGCCGGTCCACGCATTCAGGCCGGCACGCGCCGGATTGCGCCAGAGAAAAAACAACAGGGCGAGTGTCAACACCGGCAGGATGCCGAAACCAAAAGGCGCGAAACCCAGCACGGTGAGCGCACCCGCGACAAAGGCCAGCAGCAACTGGGCCGCGGCAGGCCAGGCGGCGGGATTCATGGAACCGCTTATCCCCTTCCGCCGGGTTTTTCGACCGTGCCCGAGGCGCCATGATCTTTGGCATAGGGCGCCGGATAACCCAGGCCGGTCAGGATCTGCGTTTCCAGGGTCTCCATCTCGCCGGCCTGCTCGTCGGTTTCATGGTCATAGCCCTGCAGGTGCAACATGCCGTGCACCACCATATGCGCCCAATGCGCCTCCGCCCGCTTACCCTGCTCGACCGCCTCGCGGGCGACCACCGGTGCACAGATCACCAGGTCGCCGACGTGATTGAGATCGATCTCCGGCACCGGATCGAACGGAAACGACAGCACATTGGTGGCCTTGTCCCTGCCGCGGAATTCGTGATTGAGCTGGCGACTCTCGGCCTCGTCGGCCACCCGCACCACCACCTCGGCGTCCCGCGCCCCTTCCTCCTGCCAGGCGGCAAGTGCCCAGTCACTCAGCTGCCGCTGCGAAGGCAGGGACGCATCGGCTGCCGCGATCTGCACCTCAACCACGAGCGTCATGATCCTGTCCCTGCTCGAGATCGAACTGGTCATAGGCCTGGACCACCTTCTGCACCAGCGAGTGGCGCACCACATCGCGCGCACCGAACAGGGTGAAGCTGATGCCCTCGACCTCGCGCAGCACCTCGGTCGCCTGGCGCAGGCCCGACTTCTGCCCGCGCGGCAGGTCGATCTGGGTGACATCGCCGGTAATCACGGCGGTCGAACCAAAACCCAGGCGGGTCAGGAACATCTTCATCTGCTCGGTGGTGGTGTTCTGCGCCTCATCCAGGATGATGAAGGCCTCATTCAGGGTTCGCCCACGCATGTATGCCAGTGGCGCCACCTCGATCACGTTGCGTTCGATCAACTTGTGCACGCGCTCGAAGCCCAGCATTTCGTATAAGGCGTCATACAGCGGACGCAGATAGGGATCGATCTTCTGTGCCAGGTCTCCCGGCAGGAAACCCAGGCGCTCACCGGCCTCCACCGCCGGGCGAACCAGCAGGATACGGCGGATCTGGTCGCGTTCCAGGGCGTCGACGGCACAGGCGACGGCCAGGTAGGTCTTGCCGGTGCCGGCCGGCCCCACACCGAAATTGATGTCGTGGGTCAGCACCCGGTGGACATACTGCGCCTGGTTGGGGCCGCGTGGGCGGATCAGACCGCGACGTGTCTTGATGATGCTTTCGGGGACGTCACCCGCTTCTGCCAACAATGCATCCACGCCGGACTCCTGCAGAAACAGGTGTACCCGTGCCGGGCTCAGTTCCTCTTCCGCACTCGCGTCGTACAAGCCCCGCAACACCTCGCTACCCGCTGCGATCGCGGCCGACTCGCCGAGCAGGCGAAAACTGTTACCACGGTTGTTGATCTCGATACCCAGGCGGCGCT
This sequence comes from uncultured Gammaproteobacteria bacterium, assembly GCA_963759055.1. GTDB lineage: Bacteria > Pseudomonadota > Gammaproteobacteria > Chromatiales > Chromatiaceae > Thiosocius. The sequence goes on along the minus strand of CAVWYD010000022.1, from coordinate 18,635 downwards.
CGACCTGGCGCAGGTGTTCATCCAGCTGACCACATACATTGCGCAGACGCTCGTTGTCCAACGGCTCCAGGACCAGATCGAGCGAATCGGGATGTTCAGACATAAAAAGCTCCAGTCGTCCCGTTGGCAAACAGCTGCCGGACGACCGCAAATACTCGAAGATTAACCGGCATCAGGCGCTCGCGACCTCGGACTTTCCTTCATCGAGCAGCTCGCCGCGCAGCGAGTTGGGATAGGCGGCGGTGATACGGAGATCCACGAAATGCCCGATCAGATCAGGCGGCCCCGGGAAATTGACCACGCGATTGTTTTCGGTACGCCCGGCTATCTCGTCCGGGTCTTTGCGCGACGGCCGGTCGACCAGCACCCGCTGCACGCTCCCGACCATGCTGCGGCTGATGCGCTGGGCATTGTCGTTGATGAGGTGTTGCAGCTTTCGCCAGCCGCTCCTGCTTGACCGTCAGCGGCACATCATCCGGCAGATCGGCGGCAGGCGTACCCGGGCGCCGGCTGTAGATGAAACTGAACGAGTGGTCGAATCCGATCTCTTCTATCAGGTTCATGGTGTGCTCGAAATCCTGCTCGGTCTCGCCGGGAAACCCGATGATGAAATCGGACGACAGGCTGATATCGGGGCGGATGGCACGCAGCCGCTTGAGTTTCTGTTTGTACTCGAACGCACTGTGGCCTCTTTTCATGGCGACCAGAATCCGGTCCGAGCCGGACTGCACAGGCAGGTGCAGATGACTGACCAGCTCGGGCACCTCGGCGTAGGCTTCGATCAGTGAATCCGAAAACTCGACCGGATGCGAGGTGGTGTAACGGATGCGGTCGATGCCCTCGATCGCGGCGACGTACCGGATCAGCAGGGCCAGGTCGGCGATCTCGCCGTCATGCATCGGCCCGCGATAGGCATTCACGTTCTGGCCCAGCAGATTCACCTCGCGCACACCCTGGGCGGCAAGCTGCACGATCTCTGCGATCACGTCGTCGAACGGGCGGCTGATCTCCTCGCCGCGCGTGTAGGGCACCACACAGAAGGTGCAGTACTTCGAGCAGCCCTCCATGATCGATACGAATGCGCTCGGCCCTTCTGCGCGGGGCTCGGGCAGGCAATCGAATTTTTCGATCTCCGGAAAGCTGATGTCGACGGTCGGCAGGTGCTGATCATGCGCGCGCGCCAGCATCTCGGGCAGGCGGTGCAGTGTCTGCGGACCGAAGACCAGGTCGACGTGGGGTGCGCGTTCGCGGATGGCCTCGCCCTCCTGGCTGGCCACGCAGCCGCCGACACCGATCACCAGGTCGGGACGCGCCTGTTTCCAGTCTTTCCAGACACCGAGCTGCGAAAAGACCTTTTCCTGCGCCTTCTCGCGGATCGAGCAGGTGTTCAACAGCAACACGTCAGCCTGTTCCGGATCGTCGGTCAGCTCCAGCCCGTGAGACTCGCGCAGGACGTCCTCCATCTTGCGCGAGTCGTACTCGTTCATCTGGCAACCGAAGGTACGGATATAGAGTTTGCCCGCCATAGCGTTAAAAATTTGCAAAGGGGCGGCGATTTTACGCCTGAAATCAGGGAATTGCACCTATCAGGGGACTGCCGGAGGAGGGCCATCGGCCGCTGGGAGACGGCCAAAGAGGCAGTACTCACAGGCCGATCAGCTCAGCGCCGACACCGTATTGCCGCATCATACTCGCAAGATCGGAGGCATGATTGACTACTGGCCCACCTCACGAATGAAAAAAATCCCCGTGCGGCGCAGATCTTCATCCTGACTGTCAATCCGACTTTACGCTGATTTTCACTTCCTGGATGGACCGCGCAGACCCGCGCGTCACGGTGAAAATGAGCGCCTTGTACTCCACACTGCTGCCTTCCGCCGGGACCTCACCCGCCTTCTCCAACAGAAAACCGGCCAGACTCGAGTAGCGACCTTTGGGCAGTTCGACACCCAGTTCTTCCGCCAGATCATCCAGATCAACCCGGGCGTTCGCGAGCAGGGTGCCGTCAGGCTGACGACGGAGGAGCTGCACTTCCGGCTCTGCGGAATCGTATTCGTCCTGGATGTCCTCCACCACCTCCTCCAGGATGTCTTCGATGCTGACGATACCCTCGGCACCACCAAACTCGTCGACCACGACCGCCACCTGTTCTCTCGTCCTGCGCATGTCGAGCAGAAGGTCCTGGATCCTCTTGCCGGCCGGCACGTAGGTGACCTGCTTGATGAACGGCTCGATCGGCTGGTCCGCGTCTATCCCCAACAGCTCCAGGGTATCGACCAGCCCAACCACGTGATCGACGCGGTCATCGTAAACGGGAATTCGCGCATGTGATTTTTCGATCGCCACTTCCTTTGCCTCGGCGCAGGTAGCAGACCGCTCCACCATGGCCAGATCGATCAGGGGCATCATCACCTCGTGCGCCGTCGTCTCACCGAAATTGAACAGGCGCCGGATCATGTCCTGCTCGGTCTGCTCGATGTCGCCCTCGTTGGCCGACATCTGCATCATGGTCTGGATCTCCTCGCGCAGCGTAAAGGGGTTCTTTCCGCCGCTCTTGCCACCGAACAGGCGGCCAAGCATACGCGCCAGAAAACTGAACACCATCAGGATCGGGTAGAACAGATAGGAAAAGAACTTCAGGGCAAAAATGACGCGCGGCGTGAGCACATCGGCGCGCTGCTGAAAAATACTTTTTGGTACGATTTCACCAAATACCCATATCAGCGGCGCCACCAGGACGATGGCCAACCAGCTCGCGCCCGGCCCGAAAAGCTCAAGCATAAGGGCAGTTGCCATGGTGGTATTGGTAACCACCGCAATGTTGGTGCCGACCAGGGTGGTGGACAAAAGCCATTCCGGCTTCTTGAGCATCAGCAGCGCGAGCTTCGCCCCCTTGGACCCTTTGGCCGCCTCGTGCCGCAGCTTCATTCGATCGGCACTGACCACCCCGATCTCGGAACCGGAGAAAAAGCCCTCGCAGATCAGACAGAACACCATCACGCCGATTGTGATCAGGATATCCATCAGCGATCCCCCCCGTTGGCGGGATCGTCTGCGAGCGGTTCCGTCGGGCCCGGTTCTTGCTCAACACTCGCATCACCGACGCTGTCTTCAACATGCACCGCCAGTGTTTTCATGCGGTTGCTTTCGACCTCTTCCACCGTGAAGGTCAACCCGTCCACGCTGATCACAGTGCCCTCTGCGGGCAATTCACCGTGCTCGTGCAGGATGCGCCCGGCGACCGTCTCGAATTCACCCTCTTCGAGCGCCGCATCAAATTCTTCGTTGAACTGCGTGATCGGGAGTGCCCCATCCACCCGTCGGATACCGTCGTCCGAAATCGCAACATCCGACTCGGAAAATCCATCGGAGGGACTGGGTATGTCGCCAAAGATGCACTCGAGCAGGTCTTCCATGCTGATGAGGCCGGTTATACCGCCGTATTCATCGACTGCCAGCGCCACCGACAGCCGTCGCTTGCGGAACGTGTGGAAGAGTTCCGAGGCGGATTTGGTCTCTGGAACGAAATAGGGCTCACGCAGGATATCCGCCAGGGTCTCGGGGTGCAGTTCCAGCCTGTCCAGATCGGCCGCCAGCAGGTCCCTGGCATGCAGCATTCCGTTGACCGAGTCCCGGTGCCCGGCGTAGACGGGGAACTTGGTATGACGGGTACGCTTGAGCTCTTTCACCATCTCACCGATCGGCAGCTCTGCCGATAGAAACTCCACATTTGAGCGTGGTGTCATCAGGTCTTCGACCGTGCGGTTTCCGAAATCGAAGATCTGCTCGATGTACTGCGCCTCGTCCTCGTCCAGCACACCATCTCCCACGGCCTCCTGGGCCAGGGTGCGGACCATGTCGCGGGTGACGATGCTGCCGCGGCTCAGTTCATGTCCCACGATCAGGGTGGTGAACCATTCCGCGACCAGGCGGACCGCCCAGCGCAGCGGGGTAATCAACCGCGCAAACAGGTCGATGGGCTGGCTCTGATAGGTGGCAAATTGCACGTTATTTCTGATGGCGAGCGTCTTCGGGGTTATCTCACCCACCAGCAGAAGGATCGGCACCATGATGAACAGATTGACCAGCTTGTTCTCGGCGCCAAAGAGCTGGATGACGATCGCCGCGGAGATGACGGATGCCGCGACGTTGACAAACTCGTTGCCGATCAGAATGGTCACTATCAGCCGACGCGGCTCACTCAGCATGCGCTCGATCAGAGCGATCCGCGGATTGTCGTCACGCCGCATCTGCTCCAGCTGCAGATTGTTGAGGGAAAAAAGACTCGTCTCGGAACTGGAAAAGAAACCTGAAAGCAGCATCAGGACCGCGAACAGAACCAATTCGATGACGAGCGTAATGTCCAAAACGTTCCCCGGTGACCTTATGGCCTTTATTGGTGATCGCGCATATTAAGGAAATATGACAAGGCAATACAATGTTGGCTCGGCAATAAACGACTGAAATCATTACAGAGCTTGGCGGTGACGAATTTCGGCGTTGGCCTGGAAAAGAGCGCACACCGGCATCAACCCGAGGCATGCCGTATGAACCCGTTCCGCTGATTTCTGACGCCAAATCGCTGAAATGACATGCAGGTTCCCCGCCGAAATTCGACTGCCCGGCATTGCGACGAACAGGAATGTGGGCAAGAATCCATCGTGTCAAATCTTCTTGGGGTCGCTTTCGAAGCAAGTGCTGGAAACTCAAACGAAAATCTCACGCCCGGCGCGATGGCCGGGGACCGCAAAGCATTGACCAAATCCAACCCAATCATCACGCCGGAGTTGCACCATGGGCCCTGAGCTCACCGAACTGGTTGCCCTGGCCGGCCTGCTCGTGCTCTCCGGAGTTTTTTCCGGATCCGAGACTGCACTCGTCGCCCTGTCGATGGCCCGGGCCGAGGCCCTGGTCCATGAAGGGAGGGCGGGTGCAACGGCTCTTTTCCAGCTCAAGAAAGACCCGTCCCGCATGCTGACGACCATCCTGATCGGGAACAATCTGGTGAATATCGGCGCGTCCGCGATGGCGACGGTGATCGCCACCCGCGAATTCGGCGATGCCGGTCCGGGCATTGCGGTGGGTGCCCTGACCCTGTTCATCCTGGTGTTCGGCGAGATCACGCCCAAGAGCCTGGCCACCCGCTACCCGGAACGCATCTCCCTGTTCGCCGCCATGCCTCTGCTGCTGTTCATGAAGCTGATGTACCCCCTGGTCTGGATGTTCGGCCATTTCACTGCGTGGGTGCACCATCTGTCAGGAGGAGAAAAGGAGCCGACAGTTACGGAGTCAGAACTCATTGGCATGCTCGGCCACGGCGTGGAGGAAGGCGAGATCGAACGCGGCGAGCGCGAGATCATCGAGCGGGTCTTTGAGTTCAACGATCTGAAAGTGCAGGACGTGATGACGCCGAAGGGCATGCTGTTTGTTCTCGATGGCAGCTTGAGCGTGGCCGAGGCGGTGCCGCTGGTGACCGAGCAGCCCTTTTCACGTATCCCGGTCTATGAAGACCATCCTGACAACATCGTCAAGGTGATCTATCTGCGCGATCTGCTGAACGCCACCGTCAGCAAGCAGCTGGACGTGCGTATCGGGAGCATCGCCCACCAACCGCTCTATGTATCCCAGTTTCAGTCCCTCAACGAGGTATTCGAGACCTTCCGGCGCCATCATCGCCACTTCTCCATCGTGGTGGATGAATACGGGGAGGTCCGCGGCATCGCCACCCTCGAGGACCTGATGGAGGAACTCCTCGGTGAGATCTATGACGAAAGCGATGTCAGGCCGCCCTCCCTCGAGGACGGCTCAGAGGACGAGATCACGGTCGATGGCAGCACCGAGCTGCGCGTCGTGGAACGGTATTTCGATATCGAAATACCGGGCAAACCTACCGACACCGTGAGCCTCTGGGTCCTGCAAAAGATCAAGGTGATCCCGGCGCCCGGCGAGAGCTTTGTCATCGACGGACTGGAGGTATCGATCCACGAAGCCACCCACCGCAGCATCGACAAGGTGAAAATTCGGCGCAAGGAAGACAATCCTGCATCCGATACCGACGCAGACTGAGATCGTCCCGGACATCACGCCATGACCATATCCCAGATCGAGATTCTGCTCGTCCTTGCCGCAACAGTGGTCCTGTTTCTGTGGGGGCGCTGGCGCCATGACCTGGTCGCATTGGCTGCGCTGATTGCCTGCCTGCTGCTGGGCCTTGTTTCGGCGGAGCAGGCCTTTGTCGGCTTCGGTCACCCCGCGGTGATTACCGTGGCCTGCGTACTGATCCTCAGCCGCGGGCTGCAAACCACAGGTGTGGTAGACCGGCTGACGCGATGGCTGCTGCCAAAAGGGATGGGCTTGATCACCGGCATCGCGGCGCTCGCCGGGCTCGGCGCCGTGCTCTCCGCATTTATGAACAACGTCGGCGCCATGGCCTTGTTACTGCCGGTCGCGCTGCAACTATCGAAACGATTCGACATGGCGCCGAGTCGCATCCTGATGCCCCTGGCCTTCGGCACCATCCTGGGCGGCATGACCACGCTCATCGGCACACCGCCGAACCTGATCGTCGCGGGCTTCCGTGAAGCGGCCGGCAGTGGCAGTTTCGGCATGTTCGATTTCTCGCCCGTCGGTGGCGCCGTCGCAGTGACTGGACTGGTATTCATTGTGTTCCTGGGTTGGCGTCTCGTACCGGCACGCGAAAAAGGCAGTGTCGGCGACTTCGACACCGGGACATACCTGGCGGAGGCCCGCGTTCGCGAGGACAGCAGCACCATCGGCAAGACATTGAAGCAGGCGGACGCCACCCTTGACCACGAAGGCGCCCAGATCGTCGGTCTGATACGCGATGATGTCCGGCTTTATGCGCCCAACCCGCAGCGTCAGATCCGATCGGGTGACATCCTGATCATCGAGGCCGAACCCGACGACCTGAGCAAGGTCGTATCCGATCTGCAGCTGACTCTGGGCGGGCCGAAACAGTCTGTCGATGGTGAAGTGGCTGTCTCCGGAGATGAGAAGTCCAGCCGAGGTTCAGATGACCCGGTTGCCCTGCAGGAACTGGTGGTGATGCCCGGATCGGGGCTGATCGGCCGGTCTTCAGGTGGGATCAAGCTGGACGAACGCTATGGCATCAATCTGCTGGCAGTGTCACGGCAGGGCAAACGTACCGTGCGCCGGGTAAGAACCATGCGTTTCATGGCCGGTGACCTGCTACTGATGCAGGGATCACCGGAGTCCCTGGCAATATTCACCAATGAACATCAACTTGCCCCGCTGGCGGACCGCGATATACGTCTGCCGAAAAGGGGCAAGGCGATCTCGGCCACCGCGATCATGGTGTTGGCCATCGGTGCCGCCGCGTTTGGACTGTTGCCTGCATCGGCTTCTTTCGCAATGGGTGTGCTGCTGATGGGCGTGTCGGGCATCATCCCACCGCGTGACCTCTATGCCGCGGTTGACTGGCCGGTGATCGTTCTGCTCGCATCACTGATTCCGGTGGCGGGTGCCATGGCCAGCACCGGCACTGCCGATCTGCTGGCCAATGCGCTGTTGAATGAACTCGCGCAGGGGGCGCCCGTGATCGCCATGGTCCTGCTGCTGGTGGTCACGATGACCATGTCAGATTTCATGAACAACGCCGCAACCGCGGCAGTCATGTGTCCAATCGCGATCAGTGGCGCACAACAACTCGGTGTGAGCGCCGACCCTTTCCTGATGGCGGTTGCAATCGGCGCCTCCTGCGCCTTCCTTACGCCCATCGGCCATCAGAACAACACTTTGATCCTCGGCCCGGGCGGGCTGAAGTTCGGTGACTATTGGCGGTTGGGACTGCCAATGGAGATCTTGGTCGTGGCGGTCAGTATCCCGATGCTGCTCCTCGTATGGCCACTGTGATGCCGGGTTGGATGCTTCGACGACTCCCCTCCGGCGGCAGGCGCCATGTTGACCATGATTGCTGAGACCATGCTGCCCGAAGCTTACACAAAAGGCGGATTCGTGATCGGCCTCGCCACCCTGGCGGCGTTTCTTGCGGCTGTCTTTTTCAAGACACGGGAATAAAGCGCGTCAACCCGGATCGCAACGAGACCACTTTCATCGCCGTTTTCGCTTTATCAGCTTCAATGCCTTGTCAATCAGCGATCTGTAGCGTTTGGCGAGCTTCTTGAGCTTGTGCCCGTTCTCGACCGTGGCAGCTGCATACTTATCCTCCAATACCTGCGCCTTCTTTTTCTTCTTCTTTGCCTCCAACTTCAGATGCTTCGCCAACTTACGTTCGTGCAAAGCCCTGATCAACTCGCGATCGCGCTTGGCGAAATAGATGTCCTCCTCAGCCAACGCCTTCAGCCGAAGCTTTTCGGGAAAACTACTCATAAGGGTGCCTCATCCTGCTCGCAGACCCCACATCTGACCTTCCTATGAATTGCAACCGCGCGCCTCACTACACACCATACTGGCATCTCATTGCCCCCCAAGAACAGCGAAACGAACCCGGAACTCGGCTCCAGGTTCGCGGTTTACCACGTCAACCTCGCCTTCCATCGCCGTAGCCAGACGATGCACCAGTGCCAGTCCGATCCCGGTACCCACGGTCTCACGGGTCAACTCGTTCTCTGATCGGTAGAACAGTTTGAAGATCTTTTTCATCTGGTCGCGCGCGATACCCGGGCCATAATCCCTGACCGCGAATTCGACCCGGTCGTCCCCAAGTGCTTTGGCGGACACCTCTATCAACTTTTCATTCGCCCGGGCAGAGAATTTTATTGCATTGTCCACCAGGTTGATCATGATCTGCGCAAAGGCATCATGATCGACCGCCAAAGTTTTTTTTGCGGCCTCGTCGCTGCAGTGCAGCCGCAAGCTAAATCCGGCTTGACCAATCTGCGTCGCCACCTTTGACTCGATCGTGTCCATCAGCTGCGTGACCCCAACGGTTTGCGGCTCGACCACGAGTTCATCGCGGCTCATCCGCGCCAGTTGCAGGACATTGGCGATCAGGCGCGAAAGTCGCTCGCTCTCGTCGTGAATAAAATCGTAATAGCTGCGCCGACGCTCTTCGTCCGCCCAGCCCTCACGCAACATCTCGCTGTACATACGGATCGAGGTGAGCGGCGTCTTCAACTCATGACTGACGGCTGAAACGAAATCTCTCTGCTGCCGGTTTAGTTCGATCTGTTTGGCGCCCAGACGATACATCAGCACCAGCCCGCCGCTAAGCACCAGCCCCAATGTCAGCGCGACCCAGATGATCAATCCACCGCCCGCACCCGGGGGCATCCGGATTACAGAGAAGATCAGTTCCAGCCGGCTCAGCGGCGTCGAAAGTTTGCCGCGATACAAGAGCGTGCCGGAGAGCTCTTCGGTGCTGGACAGATAGCTGCGGCCCTGCTGTCCACCCAAAGCAGACAGGATCTCCTCATCGAATACGATTCCAAGACGACTCATCCCGGCCAACGCCGTTTCACGGTATGGCGTTTCGATCAGTTCGCGAAGTAACGCCGTTTTCTCGATCACGGCACCCTGGATATGCCGCCGCCCTTCACGCCATACCTTACGATAGAGCACGAAATGAGCGCTGCCGACCAGGCCGAACTCGAACGGGTCCACCTCGCTCTCGAACATCCGCACCAGCGCCGGCGATGCCGCGACCAGATCCGACTCCCGCTCGACGTCGCCCGGACCAGGCGAAGCAGCAGAAGGCAACCGTGAAGCGTCCTGCTCGCGGCTTGCCGCACCATACTCCACCCGCTCCTTGAAACCCGGCAGCGCTCGTCTCGCCTGCACCGACGCCTTTTCGCTCTCGAAGGCCCGGTCAAGCTTGAGCTGGTCCACGCGCCCGATGTTGCCGGACGAGATTTCCTGCTTCTTGGACTTGCGCAGACGTGGCGACTCCTCGCTGAGCCGGTCGAAAGCAGCCTGGGCGAGCTTCTTCTCCTGCAACGCGATTTCGGCCTCTTGCGGGGGCACCGGATCAGTCGCCGAAGAAGGCGCCGTAGCTGAGCGACTGGCCACCCCAAAGCCTACATCGTCTTGCAGCACGGGCTCGCCGGGCGCAAAGGCTGGTGCAGTCTCGATCCGACGCGACCTCTGATCTGCCTCCGAATCAGTGCCGACCAGACCAGCAATGTCTTTGTCACGCTTCTCGTCAGGCCGTTGTGCCGTCAGCAACCCCTCCTGACTGAGGATCTCCAACAGGTGCTCACGAAGCGCCTGACGCTGTCGCAACTCGGCATCCGTTATGCCGTAGGCCAGGGCTGATACTTTCGGATCATCCGGCAAGAGAGGCGTGGTAAAGCGGCCGTCTGCATCGACCTGAAAGTAACCCAGCAAACCGGGAATATCGCTTCTGACCGGAAACCCCGACAAAGGCGAGCGCTGCAGGTAATTGGCGGACGGCGCGCCCTCCACCACCAGGAAGCGGTAATCGGTGAACGCCCGACCCTCTTCCCGGGCGATCATGTCACGCATGCGCCGGTCGATCCGCCCCAGCAGTTCCTCCGCCAACAGCTGGTACTGATGAAAACTCTCCCACTGCAGACGGCTGTAGGCCTGCCAGGTGAGAATCGCACTGGGTATCGTCAGTGCGATGAAGAACAGGCCCAGCAGCCGACGCAACCGGTCTTTGCTGGAACCACTGTTGCGGCGAAGTGGCATGTCAGTCGGCAAGCAGACGGTAACCGGCGCCACGTACCGTCAACAGATGCTTCGGCGACCTGGGGTCGTCCTCGATCTTGCGCCGCAGTTTTGCGATATGTATGTCGACCGTGCGCGTCTCAATACCCAGTTCACGGGCGTAGCCCCAAACGCCGGTCAACAGTTCCTCGCGCGACACCGGCCTTTCCCGGTTGGCAAAGAGATAACTCAACACCTCCATCTCGCGCCGCGTGAAACCGAGCGCCTCGCCGTCCCTGCTGGCGGAGAGGTTCAGCACGTCAAGCACCAGGTGTTCACTGAGCCTGATGTGTTGTTCCACCGGTGCGCTCGGACGCGTGCGGCGCAACACCGCCTGTACCCGCAATACCAGTTGGGTCACGGAAAACGGCTTGGCGACATAGTCGTCCGCGCCCAGGGAAAGCCCGTGAACGATATCTTCCTCCTCGGTCTTGGCGGTCAGCATGATCACCGCCTGGTCGGGGTGTTGTTCACGAATGCGCTGGCAGATCTCAAAACCGTCCATACCCGGCAGCATGACGTCGAGCAGGACGAGGTCGAATCGGCCACCAAGCGCCATGCGCAGGCCCTCCGGGCCTTCCGTTGCGTGCGCCGTCTCGTAACCGTGGTAGGTGAAGACGTCGATCAGCCCGGTGCGTATGGCGACCTCATCTTCCACGATCAGGATACGTGGCTTCTCGTTCATAAACTATCCAGGCTAAACGTGACGCTTGTGTTGTCGGCCTCCGGCGGCCCGCTTTTAACCGGAAACGCGAATCTGATTCTGAAGCCTATCAGCTGTACCCGGCACACACATGTAAACGTTTTGTAAATCAGCGCCGCCAGTTTTTACCAAACCGTGTCTACGCCCAAGCCTCGTGGCTTCCTAGACTGAAATCACCGAATCAGTCAGCAGATTACAGAGGTAACAATCATGGCATTGATAAGCAGAATGACACGCCTGTTTCGTGCGGACTTTCATGCGGTCCTGGACCGTGTGGAGGAACCCGAGATCTTGCTCCGTCAGGCAATCCGCGAGATGGAAGAAGACCTGGCGCGCGACGAGCAGGCCTATAAAAGACATGAGCGCGAACGAGAGCAGCTCGCCAAACGCGAAAGCGAATTCAAGCAACTGACCCGATCGCTGGCCGAGGAACTCGATGTCTGCTTTTCTGCCGACAAAGAGGACCTGGCACGCGCATTGATGCGCCGCAAACTCGAGACCGAGCGTTCATTGCAGTTGCTGATACGACGCCGGGAGACAATCACCACACAGCTCAACCGGCTGGCTCAACGCCGGGAAGACAACCGATCGCGCTATGAAAGCATGCGGCAGAAGGCCGAACTTTTCGATGAGCAGAATCGGGACACCGATGCCGCGGATGCATGGTCCGGTATCGATGTCCGCGTGCGCGACGAGGACGTCGAGGTGGCGCTGCTAAAAGAGCGTCAGCGGAGGGCCGGAAAATGAAGAACCCGAGCTTTCCCGAAGGCGTGGTCCTGGCGCTGACCGCCGGGTTGCTCGCCAGCGTGGCCTATACGGTGCTGCCTGGCGTGCTCGGTCTGGAATGGACAGCGCGCGCACTGATTGCGGGGCTCGGCCTGGGTTACGTGCTTTACCTGCTGCACCGCAGTTCCGAGCGTACCGGTCGCATCGTCACACTGACCATCTGGCTGTTGCTCGCAGGCATGAGTTGGTTCCTGGTCATGGATCCGCTGATCTACCTGGCTTTGCACCTGGGTCTGATCTGGCTGGTACGCGTGCTTTATCACCAGCCCGGTCCACTGGCGGCGCTGCTCGACCTGGCGCTCAACCTGTTTGCCCTGATGGCCGGGCTGTGGGCCTTCTTGCACGCGGACAGCGTGTTCATGGGTGTATGGACCTTCTTCCTGGTCCAGGCGGTGTTTGTCGGCATCCCCTCGCTCAGCAATCGCAGCCGTAACGGCAACGGCCTCTCCGAACAACAAGCTGATCGATTTCAGCTTGCCCACCGCAGCGCCGAGACGGCGTTGCGCAAACTGTCGACCCATTGATTTGAGATACATCGAGGAAACAATCATGAAAACGAAACTCTTTGGCATCACCCTGTTCGCCCTGACGGCCGCCGCAGTGGTCATGATACCGATGCGCTACAGTACCGGTGCGATTCAGCCTGCAGTGATCGAGCATCCCGCTCCACTGACGGATGCGGCAAAGATCGAAGTGGTGTTCGTACTGGATACCACCGGGAGCATGAGCGGCCTGATCGAGGCAGCGAAGGAAAAGATCTGGTCGATCGCCAGCTCCCTGGCACAGGCCGAGTCCGCGCCGGAGATTCGCATGGGGCTGGTGGCCTACCGGGATCGCGGTGACAACTACGTCACCCGGGTGACCGGCCTGTCCGCAGATCTCGATTCGCTCTACGCGACCCTGATGGACTTTGACGCGGCAGGTGGCGGGGACACGCCCGAGAGCGTCAACAAGGCACTGCATGATGCGCTCCGCGAGATCACCTGGAGCCGGGACCAGAACACCTACCAGGCAATCTTCCTGGTCGGCGACGCCCCACCACACAGCGACTACCAGGATGAAAGGCAGTATCCGCAGATCATTGCCGAGGCCAAGGCCCGCGGGATCGTGGTCAATGCAATACAGGCCGGCGCGTCACACGCCACCAGCCGCGAATGGCAAAGGATCGCGGCACTCGGTGCGGGCGAGTATTTCCAGGTCGACACATCCGGCAGTGCAGTTGCCATCGCCACACCCTATGACAAGAAGCTGGCGCGGTTGTCAGAGAAGCTCGATGCCACCCGCCTCTACTATGGCGACAGCAAGACGCGCGCCGAGAAGGAGAGCAAGCTGGCTGCAACACGCAAGCTGCACGAATCGGCATCTGTGGCGTCCAGGGCGCGCAGGGCCACCTTCAATACCTCGGGCAGCGGTGAGGCCAACCTGCTTGGCGACAACGAGCTGGTCGACGACGTCAGCAGTGGGCGGATCGACCTGGATGCGATCAAGCCGGAAGAGCTCCCGGAGCCCCTGCAGGCGATGGCACCTGGCGCGGCCAAGGACGCCATTCGCGAAAAGGCGGAGCAACGCCAGAAACTGCAGTCGGAGATCCGCGAGCTCGCTCAGCAGCGCAGCAACTTCCTGAAGCAAAAGGTCGAGGCAGAAGGTGGCGCGGCGGCCTCACTGGATGACCGCATCTATGGCGCGGTTCGCGAGCAGGCGGCGGCAAAAGGCTTCAAATATGACGCTGCGGCACCCGCGTACTGATCGTTCATACCGAAATGCCGGGCCACAGGAATGGCCCGGCGTCTCGATTCAGGCGTCGATGGATTTCAAATAGAAGTCGTAACAGTTGTCTTTGTTTTCCCTGTCGGCACGGAACTTCATGGCGTCGCGCGGATGCTGGTTCAGGTGACCACTGATGCCGTAGATATCGTTGAAGCCCCATTCGATCTCATCTCTCAGGGGCACGAAATGCTCCTCGATAACCTTGTAGACCGGCCTCACGTTGAACTTCGGGTTCTTCAGGAAGTTCAGCAGCAGTTCCAGATTGCAGTTGCCCGCACCACGACCGATCCCGTTTATGGTGGCATCCAGCAGGTTCACACCGTCGATGATCGCCTGTTGGGTGTTGGAAAATGCCAGCTGTTGATTGTTGTGGGCATGAAAGCCCAGCTCTTTGTTCGGGGCGTACTTCTTGTACATGTCCAGATAGTAGGTCACCTGCTCCGAATAGAAGGCGCCAAAACTGTCCACCAGATAAAGGTAGTCCACCTCCTCGGCATTGTTGATCTCTTCCAGACCCTGGACCAGTTCGGTCTCTATCGCTGCAGAGGCCGCCATGATGTTGATCGTGGTTTCGTAGCCCAGGTCCTTGCAGCGCCTTATCAGATCGATGCCCTTGTCGATCTGGTGCACATAACAGGCGACGCGGACCATGTCGATCGGACCCTGGTCGCGCGGCTGCAGCTTGCTGACGTCAACCCGACCAACGTCGTACATGACGGCCACCAGCGGCCTGTATTTCGCATCGTATGAATCAATAACCTCTTTCAGGTCATCGTCGTCACAGAAGTTCCACGCGCCGTATTTTTCCCGGGTGTACTCGTCGCTTTCCTCCAGCTTTTTACCCAGTTCGACGATATCCACTGCCGCATCGCAGGTTGCCCGATAGACGGCCTTCACGAAGTCCTTGGAGAACTGGTAGTTGTTGATCAGTCCACCGTCGCGGATTGTACAATCGAGAACCTTGAGCTCTTTGCGAAACATTTTGGCATTCCAGATGTTGAGTTGGCTTGGGCACTACCAGAGCCTGTCATTGTGCAGCGCATCAAAGCAAAGGTAAATAGCGCGAGCCGGCCTGTGGCCATAGCGAGGAAACCTCATCGTGCCCCTCGTGTGTCTGCACAAGGCGATCGCTTGCGCTCGTTCAGGAAGCGGCTTCCACACCAGATCAAAACGGGCCTCTTCGATGCGGCGGCGCACGGCCTGCGCGTCACATCGTCCTCGGCGGTGGCCACACCCCACAGAGTCGTGAAACCATCCCGCACCATGACCTGATCGCTATCGATCGGGCTCACCGCTGTTCTTTTGTTTGATTGAAATCAAAGCGGATACAAATAAACCCCACCGGACTCGAAAACGCTTGTATCGCATGGCCCTTGAGTCTAGACAGTGAGACTGTGAGCTGACGTTTTGCTTTCAACAGTATCCGCAGTTGGCTGTGCAGTTTCTTCTGCGTTTTTCCACCAACCAGTGCGATAGGGATATCGAGGAGTAAAACGATGGCGTTCTTGTCCAGGCTTGTCTTTCTTTTCGCATCAGTCTCGATTTTCTCTCTCCCGTCAGCCTTCGCCCAGCAATTGGACGCGAAGAAGGTTCTCGCGGAACCCAACACCTACGTCGGCTCGGAGATCTGCCGCACCTGTCACCTGGAACACTATGACGCCTGGCAGCGGACACTGCACAGCAAGATGCTCCAGGACGTCTCCAAGAACGAGGACGTGATCGTCACGGAACTTGACGAACGAGGTGATGAAAGAGGACTTCAAGAAGATCGAGAAGAAGCTGAAGGTCCCGCTGGACCAGATCTATTTTCCCAAACGCGAAGACGTGCAATACACCATCGGCAGCCAGTGGAAACAGCGCTATCTGGTGCAAGAAGGACGGTACCTATTTCATCGCACCGACCCAGTTCAATATCGATACAGGGCCGCTGGGTCAACTACCACGAGCACGACTGGGACGAGCGCCCCTGGTTGAAGAAATGTGGTGGCTGTCACGCGACCGGCGTCGATCTGGAGAAGGAAACCTTCATCGAGCCGGGTGTCGGCTGCGAGGCCTGCCACGGCCCCGGATCGCACCACGCCGCCCTGCCTGCTGCCGAGACTTTCAAGAAGCGCGCCAACATCGTCAACCCGAGCAAGCTGACCGGCGGTGTCGCGGTACAGATCTGCGGTTCCTGCCACAACCGCGGCAAGGCGACCAAGGCGAAAGGTGCCGGCTGGCCGGTCGGCTACCGCCCGGGCAAGGCACTGGAGACCTACTACAAGTCGATCGCGTCGACGACGACAAGCATCTCTATTCCGACCGGTCTCTCCAAGGGACACCACCAGCAGTACATCGACTGGAAGAACTCCAAGCATGCCGACAGCGGCGTGAACTGCATGTCCTGCCACGTGGTCCACCAACTCGGCAACCCGCTGTTCCGAAGCAAGACCAAGCTCGAGGGTGACAAGCTCTGCACCTCCTGCCACGAGCAGGTCGCCCAGGTCGGTGCCCATTCCGTGCATTCGTTCGGCAACTGCGCCAACTGTCACATGCCCAGGATCGCCAAGAGCGCGGAATCCGGTGACATACGCAGCCATGTGTTCACGGCCCTGCTGCCCAAGGACACGCTTGAGACCAAGATCCCCAACTCTTGCCAGACCTGTCACAAGCACAAGGACGAAGACCTGGCCGATCTGCAAAAGCGTTGGGACGCCCTGACCGAGCGGCAGCCTGCCGCGGGGAAGGTGATGGTAGAAGCCAACCAGTAACCTGACCGTAACCTGACACGGGAAGGTACGATGCGAATTGGCGACACAAGTCTCTGTCTACTGGTGACACTGCTTGATGGCCCTGCCCGCTTTCGGGCAGGCCGTCGACAAGCCGGACGAGCTGGCCGGAACGGGGTATTTCCGCGACCAGGACACCCTGCCGGGCTCGTTCCGTTTCTACCAGCAACTTCCAGGCGGCGAGGCCGGGCTATGGGGCCTGGGACCCACTCGCAAGAAGATCAGTCGATCCACTTTCAATGCGGATGCGCACGCGGACGTGGCAGACTACAGCCCGCAGACGCGTTGCCAGAAATGCCACGCCCCGGAGACCAGGGATCTGCACGGCTTGAGGATGGACATTACCTGCGTGCAGTGTCACCGCAACGTGCCGGTCGCCGGTATCCTGCATTATTATTCACCGCTCAATCCGATCCGCAGACATGCGTATGTCTGCGCCAAGTGCCACGAAGGCGCAACGCCCTCATTCGCGTCGTACATGGTGCACGAACCGAACCCCCTCGCCTCCGAATCCCGCGAATCGTTTCCGCTGCTCTACTACGGCATCTGGTTCATGTTGATCCTGGCGGGCGGGGTGTTCGTGATCTTTCTGCCCTATACCGCCCTGTGGTGGATACGGGAGTTTTTCGCCAAACTGAGAGGAAAGCTGCGTCATGACTGAGGAACGCACCCGACTCAAGCGATTCTCCCCGGCGGACCGCCTGTGGCACCTGGGTCTCGTCCTGGTCTTTATGACACTGTCGGTGACCGGCATCGCCTGGATGTATTACGAGACCGCCTGGGGGCGCGGCCTGGCCAGCCTTTTCGGTGGCTACCAGGGCACTTTGGAGGTGCACCGCATCGCCGGACTGGTGATGATGGCAGGATTTGTCGCCCACATCGTCTACATGCTGACCCAGATCGACTGGAAGGGTTTCCCCCGATCCCTGATGGGTCCCGAGACCCTGGTTTTCCAATGGGTGGACGTGAAGGGGTTCTTTGCCCATCTGGGCTGGATCTTCGGTCTCAAAGAGCACCCCCGTTTTGACCGCTGGAGCTGGTGGGAGAAGTTCGACTACTGGGCGGTCTGGTGGGGCCTGATCATCGTCGGCGTCACCGGACTGATGCTGTACGATCCGGTGCTGACCAGCGAGTTCATGCCGGGCTGGCTGCTCAATGTCGCGCTCTGGGTGCACCGTATCGAGGCAGTGCTGGCCATGGGGCACATCTTCACCATCCATTTCATCGTTCGAACACTGGCGTCCCAGTGCGTTCCCTTACAACGCCTCCATGTTCGATGGCTCGATCGATCTCGAGGATGCACAGCACGAGCACCCCGAATGGGTCGCACGACTGGAGAAGGAAGGCCGCCTCGACGCGGCACTGGTAGCACCGCCACCGGTCCCGCTGCGGATCCTCTATTTCGTGGTCGGCTACGCGATCATCGCGCTTGGCGTGTTCCTGCTGGTGTTCGCGATCGTCAATGCGGCACTGCTGACGCTGTTCTGATCGATTCTGCCTTCCCGGCCACGCCCTGGGGCTTTCGATCTCGAATAGCGGCGTGACCAAGTAGAGACCCGTCCTGCCAGGCCAAAAGGGGCCGGATGAGCTATTTACTGCCCACCGCACCTTGAGCAAGATGCCCGAGGATACGGCCCGCGACCGCATGGCCACTCAGATAGGCGCCTTCTATCCGCGCGCCGTTGCACCAGTCGCCGCACACGCCGAGCCGCAGCTCAGCATGCCACAGTGCGCCGACATCGAGGGGCGAAGGCACGAGCGAATAAAGCCAGCGATGAGCGGATCCGGCCCGGATTTCGGGACGGGTCCATCCCGGTCGCCGTACAAAACGCAGCGCCGAGATCCGCGATGACCTCCGCTGCGGCCATCTCCAGGTTCGCTGCGCTCCAGTCGGGCGCCGCATGCAGTACCCAGGTGTGGCCCGTACGCCCCGGCTTACTGTC
>CAVWYD010000021.1:0-56862 GCA_963759055.1 uncultured Gammaproteobacteria bacterium | reverse complement strand
GCGCAGGTAACAAGCCACCCCGTGACCATCCCCTTTTACCCGGCGTTGTTTCTGCTCGCGGCCCTGTGGGGTGGCTCGTTCCTGTTCATGCGCGTCGCGGCGCCGGTGCTCGGACCGGTGTGGTTGATCGCCCTGCGGGTGCTGATCGCCGGGCTGGTGCTGTTGCCGCTCCTGCTGCAGCGTCGGCAGCTGGGCCTGCTGCGTCAATACGGCGGTCGCCTGCTCTGGGTCGGGTTCCTGAGCGCAGCGCTGCCGTTCACCCTGCTGGCCTATTCCTCGCTCGAATTGACCGCCGGGCTGACCTCGATCCTCAACGCGACGGTTCCCATATTCGCGGCGCTGATCGGTATTGCGATCTATGCGGAGGCGTTCGACGCACGCCGACTCGCCGGTGTCGCGCTGGGCTTTGTCGGGGTCCTGGTGCTCGTGGGGCTGCCGCAGGATGGTTCGCCACCGCCCGTACTGTCGGTGGT
Source organism: uncultured Gammaproteobacteria bacterium (assembly GCA_963759055.1). GTDB lineage: Bacteria > Pseudomonadota > Gammaproteobacteria > Chromatiales > Chromatiaceae > Thiosocius. The sequence continues at coordinate 56,389 of CAVWYD010000021.1, read as the reverse complement.
GGCCGGGCTGGCGGCTGCCGTTTCCTACGTGTTCGCGGCCAACTTCGCCAAACGCCGCCTGAGCCAGATCCCGGCCATCGTTTTCGTGACCGGAAGCCAACTCGGTGCGGCGGTCTTTTTGCTGCCGCTGCTGCCGGTGTTTCCGCCGCCGCAGACGCCCGATGTGCTGGTGATTGCGGCCGTGCTCGCACTGGCGGTATTGTCCACCGCGCTGGCCTTTATCATCTATTTTCAGCTGATCCGCGAAGTGGGGCCCACCCGCACCCTGACCGTCACCTACCTGATTCCGGTATTCGCGTTTGCCTGGGGAGCGCTGCTGCTGGATGAACGTATCACCCTGCTCATGTTGCTCGGCGGGGCCCTGGTGTTGTCCGGTGTTGCGCTCGCCAACAGTCGGCACGCCACCGACGACGTGCCGACCGCATCGGATAAGGCGACCGGTCCTGTCGCCGGCATGGGTGACAGCGAGCTGTCTGTGACGGTGCCGGTCAAACCGGCCGCGGCGCAGAAACGCCCTGACTGAGCGCCTGCGGCCCCGTGTGTGGTCTACTCGAATTCCATGGCGCGAAAGATGGTGCTGGCGTTCAGTCTGGACAGTTCATCATAGGTGTCGAGATGACGGTAGGCCGACTGGTCGACGGTATACACGTCCTCCAGACTGCCGCCGGCCTCGATCAGGGCACCGATCTGGCCACGTACATCCACCAGGTAGTCGCGCGTGTAGCGGGTGACTGTTTGCATGTCGGTCGGGGTACCGTGACCGGGGATCACGATTTCGGCACCCAGTGCCTCGAAGCTTTCCCAGGTCTCGACCCAGGCCGCGGTGTCGGTGTGTTCGAACACCGGCAGCATGCGCTGGTGGAAGGCAATGTCGCCGGCTATGACGACCTTCTGCTGCGGCAGCCATACCGAGATGTCGCCCGGGCTGTGGGCAGGGCCGAGATGCAGCAGCTCGATGCGCGTATCGCCCATCTGGATGACCCTGCGGTCCTCGAACGTTTCGTCCGGCAGCACCAGCCGGGTACCCATACCCTTGTCGCGTGAGCGGCGCAGCACGCGCTCCAGAATCGCGTCACCGTGCGCCTGCAGCTCGGCGAGTGCGTCTTCGTGGGCGATGATGGTCGCCCCCTGTTCCTTCCAGAAAGCGGCACCCATGGCGGCATGGCCCTGACCGTTCTCGAGCACCACGTATTTCACCGGCTGATCGGTGACGGCCTTGATCTCCTCATGTAGCGCGCGTGCTAGCAGGTAGTTGTCGCCGGCATTCACGACCAGCACGCCGTCGTTGCTGACAATAAAAGACAGATTATTGTTGTGGCCGGAGTTCTCGTAGCTGGGCGGTTCGGTGGCCCCGATCGCCGACCATAGTCCGTCGGCCACCTTTTGCGGTTTGCTGTACAGCATCGAGTCAAGGGCCAGGTCCGGCGCTTCGACCGGCAGTCCGGCATTGCGCCAGGCGAAGAAGCCGTCGCTGTAGTTTTTGACATTGCTGTAGCCCATCTGCGTCAGCGTATCTGCCGCCAACGGGCTGCGCTGGTTTATGCCGCAGTAGACGACGATAGGCGTGTCTTTGTCCGGCACCGTCTCGGGTACGCGAAACTCCAGCCAGCCGCGCGGTATGTTGTAGCTGCGAGGCCCATCGATCATGCCTCCGAGCAGGTGGATCTCGCGGGGTGAGCGCACATCGATCAATACGGTATTGGGCTGCTGCTGCAGAATTTGTTCGAGTTCCGGCGTGGTGACGTTGCTGATACGCTGATTTATCGCCTGCAGCAGCTCCTCGCCGGTCTGCAGCGTGCCGGCGCCGGACAATCCAGCGCAAGCCGTAAGTGCGAACCCGATGCTCGCGAGCCGCTTTGTGAATCGTGTCTTGTTAAGGTTCATGGTCCTTCTTGGATGGCAAAATTTGGGCAGATATTAGCGTTTCTGGCCGCGGCGCAGAAGCCACGCCAAGGGGAGGCGCGTTCGTGGCCGTAGCCACCGTCCCCATTTGACCCGGATCAGCTTTGACACGATTTCCGCCGCTTTTTGGGGCGATTCCGGTTGAGGCGGCCTTGAATTCTGCGTCAGCATTTGCCGACCTGTTGTCCATGTTGAGTGTGACGGCTTTTGTCGCGGCACTCGAACTATCGTCCCGAGGCCCTCGATGTCGCCACATGCTCCCATGAATACTCTGCGCGGGGTGCTTGCTGCTATCGAGGCACTGCCTTTGCCCGGCCCGGTTCGGATATTGAACCTGTGTGGTGATCAGGAGCGCGTGATCTCGCTGGCCGGTATGCGGAGGGCGCTGCCTAGCCGGGTCAGATTGTTGTCCGGTCCCGGCTGTGCGGCGAGCGTCTGCCCCGAGGCCGATCTCTACCAGGCGATCCAGCTGGTCCAGCGTGAGGCGGTGACCTTGCTTGTGTCGGACAACATGCTGCGGCTGCCCCTGGGTCGCCATGTTTTTGGACCTCGCACACTGCTTGAGGCGAAACTGAAGGGCGCCGATGTGCGCATCGTATCCGCACCGATCGAGGCCGTGCTCATCGCCCAGACCGAACCGCGGCGCGAGATGGTGTTTTTCGCCGCCGGTTTCGAGACCCTGTTGGCGCCTTTTGCCGGCATGGTCTTGGAGGGTCTACCCGAAAACCTTTGCGTATTGTTGTGTGGCAGGCGGGTCGAACCCCTGCTCGAACAGATCCTGAGTTCCGAGAATCCCGGTTTTGACGCCTTGCTGTTACCCGGAAATCGTTGCGCGGTGACAGGAACGGCTGCCTGGGAAGATATGGCGCAGCATTTTCATATTCCTGCGGCGGTGGCGGCCTATACCAGCACCGGTATCCTGGCGGCAATTCATGCGATGCTGAGACAGCGCTGCGCGGACGAGGCGCGTGTCGACAATTGCTATCAGCCGATGGTGCGGCCGGAGGGTAATGCCATGGCGCTCGACCGCCTTTATCGCGTTTTCGATATCGTCGATGGTGTCTGGCGCGGTGTCGGGCGGGTCAAACGGACCGCCTTCCGCCTGCGTTTTGCCTACGACGTCGTCAATGCAGACAGTCGTCACCCCGATTACCGCAGCGAGCTGCAACAGAGCACCGGGGAGATGCCGGATAGATGCGAATGCGCGGCCGTGCTGCTGGGGAAGCAGGAGCCGGCCGACTGCCGACAGTTCTCCGTCGACTGCCATATCGATTCACCCTGCGGGCCCTGCATGGCCTCGGAAGACGGTACCTGTTACCTGCGCAGCGGCGGCTACCGGGCCGCCTGAGACAGCGCTTCGGCGGGGTATGCGGCGCATCCCGGCGCAATCCACACCGTGCCTTTATGGTCGGCAGGCCGTTGAGTCGCCTGTGAGTCACGCCTGCCAGAATGGCTTCGCCGACTCCGCAAGCGCCTGGGCCGGGCTGATGGCGATGTCTCTCAGCTGGGCTTCACTCAGCTCCGCCAGTTGACGACGCTGGCGTGAGCGCTGATACCAGGTGTTCAGCAGCATCACCAGATAGCCTGTCGTAGGCTGCCAGGGCCGGTCGGTATATCTGCGGTGGCTCAGTGTCAAAGTGCTCATAGGGTTCTCCTGGTTTGGCGGTGTATCGGTCCTCGAGCAGGGACTTCATAGGATTCTCATCTTAGTTAGACTACTGTTACAATAACAGTCACAAAATATGAAAAATGTTATCAGTACAGTTTGGGTATAAGAATGACAGTTTCTGCAAGCGTGGCCGGTGATGGTTTTCTATATGATCGGGTGACAAGACATATTCTTGACCTGGTTGAGAAGGGCGTTCTCAAGCCCGGTGACCGCGCGCCTTCGCTCCGAGGTCTGAGCAAGCAGTTGGGCGTCAGTATCTCGACCGTCAGCCAGGCCTACGCGGCGCTGCAGGAACTCGGTGTGCTGCGTGTCCGTCCCGCAATCCGGCTATTTCGTCGACGGCCAGGTGAGTCGGCAGCAGGGTTCTCGGGTCCCGCGCAAGACCACGGTCAGCCAGCAGCCGCGCAGGCTGCGCTTCGGTGAGTTGTTCGAGGAGATCTTCAGTGTCGCCAATGACCCGCAGGTGGTGCCGCTGGGGGCAGCTGTGCCGTCTGTCGATCTGATGCCGGTCAAAGGGCTTTTGCGCGCGACCCAGCGGGCCGCAGCGAGGGAGCCCGAACACGCGGTGAACTACTGTTTCCCTCCCGGGAATCTTGATCTGCGGCACGAGATCGCAAGGCGCTATGTCGATCTGGGTCTTTCGGTCGATCCCGAAAACATCATCATCACGTCCGGCTGCAGCGAGGCACTCTCTCTGAGCCTGCACGCGGTTGCGCGTCGCGGGGATATCGTCGCCGTGGAGTCACCGACCTATTTTTCGGTCCTGCGCCTGATGGAACGCATGGGCCTGCTCGCGGTCGAGATCGACAGCGACCCGGAGACCGGGCTTTGTCTGGATGCCCTGGAGAGCGTCATCGAGACCATGGACATCAAGGCGGTGGTCGCGGTGCTGAACTTCAGTAACCCGGTCGGTTCTCTGATGCCGGATGCGAACAAGGAGCGGCTGGTCGGCATGCTCGAACAGGCCGATATCCCGCTGATCGAGGACGATATCCATGGCGATCTGCATTTCGGCGAGCAACGCCCGGCGATCGGCAAGTGCTACGACCGCAAGGGCATGGTGCTGACCTGCTCCTCGTTCTCAAAGACGATTGCACCCGGTTACCGCATCGGCTGGGTAATTGCCGACCGCTACCGCAATGATGTGGTGGAGTTGAAGCACGCGACCTCGTCGGCGATGTGCAGCCTGCCGCAGATGGCCATGGCAGACTACCTGCGCAGTGGCGAGTACGACCGCCACCTGGTGCGACTGCGCAGCGCCTACCGCCTGCAGGTCGACAAGATGCGATTCATGCTGGCGCAACACTTTCCGAACGGGACTCGGATCACCGAACCGCAGGGTGGATTCGTCCTCTGGGTGGAGATGCCGCGCGGCATCGATGCGCTGGAACTGCTCAACCGTGCGCTGCGTGAAAATATCAGCGTGACGCCGGGCATGATGTTTTCGGCAACCCGTAAATTCCGCAACTTCGTGCGCATCAACTGCGGCTACCCCTGGGACGAGCGGATAGAGCGTGCAGTGGTGCGTCTGGGGGAGATGATCGCGGAGTTGAGCGCCGAGCACGCGGCCTATTGACCCGGCGGCTCGTCTTCCGACGCGGGTTTCTGCCGCGGCTCTTCGGCGTCGATGAGGGGGTAGCGGTCTGCGACATAGGCCGGCCCTTTCATGATCATGACAATGAGACAGCCGATTGCGGTCGTGAAGGCAGCGGTCCATGCCGTGAGCGCGGCGGCGATAGCGGCTATCCCGACGCCAGTGACGTATTTTTCGGCGGTGATATCAGACGGCGGGAAGCGGTCGGCGATGATGTAGCAGAAAAGGGGTATCGCGGTTCCGGCAGCAAGGAGCAGGGGCAGTTTGGCCATTATCCGCCGTTCCAGTCCGGGGGGCTCGCGCCGGCTTCCCGGGAGTTTTTGAAAAAGTTGCATTCCGAATATCCTCAAGCGGCCCGGATGTGGTCGCAAAGATGATCGGAACGGCATCTGTCGAGCCGTTCCGACCATCTGAGTTGTCAGCTCTGCGGTATCAGTACTTCATTCACCACATGGATGACACCGTTGGAGGTCATGATGTCGGTGGACGCGATATCGATGCTTGCCACCGGCAGGTCTGAACCCTCGACGGTCGCGAGCTTGCTCATGCTGGTAACGGCCTTGGCATCGAGCTTGCCCGGGACGACGTGGTAGGTAAGGACTTTCGTCAGCATCTCCTTGTCTTTGAGCAGCCCCTCGAGGGTGCCCGGGGGCAGCTTCGCGAATGCCTCATCGGTCGGCGCGAAGACCGTGTAGGGACCATCGCCCTTCAGGGTCTCGACCAGACCGGCTGCCTGCACCGCCTTAACGAGTGTATTGAAAGAGCCTGCGGCTACCGCGGTATCCACGATGTCAGGCTGGGCAGCCTGCATCTTCTGGTAGCCGCCGGTACGGATGAAGCCAGCGCGGGCCGGCATCGGCGTCAGGACGTTTCTGTCGGCAGTCCCGTACCCGTGGGCTTGATGGAAGCTGCACTGTGCCGACGCGATACCGGTGGCGGTGATCGCGGATGCCGCAGCGATTGCGATAAGGGTCTTCTTCATTGCTGTGTCTCCGTAGTGGGTTGCGGTTGTGTAGCGCGGATCAGAAAAGGATCAGCGCCGCAGCGAGGATCAGGATGAGCGGCGAGTAGACGCCGGCGATGGAGGCCATGCACAAACGGCCGTCCAGGGTTGAGGCTTTGTTTGAAAACATTTTGTCCATTTATTTTCTCCAATGTAGCGGTTTTGACCGCGTTGAAGAGAATAATGGCAGACAAAATATAGAAAACAAGAAAACAATGCTGAACAAAACTAAGACATAAAAAGCTCCTGAGAGAGGTTTTACGTGCGAGTGATGCTTCTATCCACTGTTAGCCTATTGAAACAGCTCTAAATTTAGCCTCGACCTGAGGCTGAGCGGGGCACATTGGACAAGTCCTCGGCGGCTGCGCTCTGATGTCCAGGTCAGAGAGGGCTCGATTCCGCCCGCCCGTCTTTTCTCCGTTTGCCCGACTTTCACAGCTCGTGCATCGGGCTTATTTGTTCTATATTGGTTCTCTATCTTCTGCCGAACCTATTGCGCGCTGCGATGCAGGTGGTAAATCTCGAACAACTGAAACGCGACGGCGCCCTGTGGCAGGGGCGTCGCCGTATGCCGCAATCGGACCGGGTGCTGGCCAGCGGCTGGCCGGTGCTGGATGAACTGCTCGGTGGCGGTTGGCCGCGTGCCGCCCTGGTCGAGGTGCTGAGCGACGCGCACCAGGGCCTGCCCCTGGTATTGCCGCTGCTGGCCCGCCTGGGTGAGGGCACGCGCTGGCTGGTCTGGATCGCACCACCCTACGTGCCCTATGCACCGGCCCTGTTGGCCCGCGGTATCCGGGTCGAGCAGTTGCTGCTGGTACAGGATGTGTCGGCACAGCAGCGCCTTTGGGCCGCCGAGCAGGCGCTCAAGTCAGGCGCCTGTGGTGCCGTGCTGGTATGGCCGGAGCGGGTACAGACAGCACAGTTGCGACGTCTGCAGCTGGCGGCAGAGCAGGGTGCCTGTCCGGGCATCCTGTTTCGCTCCCAACGTGCCGCGAACCAGGGCTCGCCTGCCGCCCTGCGCCTGCGTGTGCGCCCCTCGCCGCTGGGACTGGAGGTCGAGGTGCTCAAGCGGCGTGGTTCCTGGGCTGGGGGGAGTTGCATCGTGCCAATCGCCGCAGGGTCGAGGAGCGAGGATCGAGGGGCGAGGTTCGAGGATCGAGGCTCGGGGTCCGAGGAAGGGAGTTCAGGGTGACGTTTTATCAAGAGCGTATTTTCATGGTCTTCGTGGTGCGCGCTATAGGCAGATCAGTGCTGTATGCCTTGTGTCTGCTCCACCTCGATCCTCGTCCCTCGATCCTCGTCCCTTAGTTTCCATGCTCTGGCTCGCCCTGTACTTCCCACAACTGCCGCTCGAGGTCTTCGTGCGTGGTCGGCAACAGGCCGGTGCACTGGCGATCGTCGAGCAGCTTGGCGGGCGTGAACGCGTCAGTCGATGCAATGTGGCGGCGCAGGCCTATGGAATTCGCCCCGGGGCTTCACTGCCGGCGGCATTGAGCCTGTGTGCCGGGCTTTCGGTGCAGCTGCGGGATCGGGCGCGCGAACGCCGGGCCCTGGATGGACTGGCTCTATGGGCCTACCAGTTCAGCTCAGGCATCAGCTTCGAGCCCTCGCTGTTGTTGCTGGAGGTCGGCGCCAGCCTGCGCCTGTTCGGTGGCCTGCCGGCCCTGCTGGAGACACTGCAGCGTGAACTCGAACAGATCGGCTATGGCGCACAGCATGCGCTCGCACCCACACCGACCGCGGCCGGCCTGCTGGCACGTACCCGCCCCGGTTGTCGGGCGTCGACGCAGGGACAGCTGCAGGGGGCAGTGGGGCGGCTGCCGTTGTCGCGTCTGACCCGTGACCACAACGCCCGCACCCTGATGCGCCATGTCGGTCTCGACAGCATCGACGATGCCCTTGCCCTGCCACGTTCTGAACTTGCACGGCGGGTCGGACCGCAATTATCGGGTTTGTTGGACCGTCTGCTCGGACTGGCGCCGGACCCGCGCCCGCCGTGGCAGCCACCACGTTATTTCGAGCAGATCATCGAACTGCTGGGTGAGATCGAATACGCGACGGCGCTGGTGTTTCCGGCGCACCGCCTGATGGTGGCCCTGTGTGGTTTCCTGCGCGGGCAGGGCGGTGGGGCGCAGAACCTGCAGTGGCGGCTGTCGCACCGTGATCATCCGGATACCCGTTTCGCCCAGGGACTGCTCGACCCCAGCCGCGACCCGGACCATATGCTCGAGGTGTTCCGTGAGCGTATCGAGCGCCTGCAGTTGCCTGCCCCGGTGTTGACGATCGGCCTGCGGGTGGAAGAATGGCTGACCTTCGAAGAGCGCAACCTGGCCCTGCTCGACGCCCCGGCCCGGGCTGACCAGGCCCTGCTGGAGCGTCTGGGCAATCGTCTGGGCGGGCGCTGTGTGCGCGGTCTGCGTTGCCTGGCCGATCATCGCCCGGAGCGGGCCTGGCGTCTGTGTGATCCGGGTGAGGCCGCTGATCTCCTTAACGGATCGCCGCAGCAGGGACAGCCCCAGCCACCCTGGTTGCTGCCGCAGCCGCGTCCACTGTCCGAACACCGGGGGCAGCCGCAGTACGGCGGCGCATTGCGCCTGGAAAACCTGCCGCAACGCATCGAGGCCGGCTGGTGGGACGGCTTCGACATCACCCGTGATTATTTCGTGGCGTACAGCCCGGCCGGTGAGCGCCTGTGGGTGTTCCGCGACCGCCGCGGCGGCGGCTGGTATCTGCATGGACTGTTCATGTAAGGGGCGAGGTTCGAGGGGCGAGGTTCGAGGGGACGGTCTCCTCGGCCCTCGAGTCTCCCTTTGTCCTGCAAGAGAAACCACAAAGGACACGAAGAACGCTAAGGATGACAATCTCTGCTCAGGGCTGTGAGTCTTCAACGTCTCTTCCTTCGCGGCCTTTGTGCCCTTCGTGGTGAATGTTCCTGATCTACAGGATCTGCACGTCCGTTTCCCCGGTCCCCGGCCCTCGGTCCTCGGCCCTGGCAGTTCGGCCTACGCCGAACTGCATTGTCTGAGCAATTTCACCTTCCTGCGTGGTGCCTCGCATCCGGAGGAACTGGTCGAGCGTGCGCATGCGCTGGGCTACCGCGCGCTGGCGATCACCGACGAGTGTTCGCTGTCGGGGGTGGTGCGCGCGCATCAGAAGGCGGTCGAGCTCGGCCTGCAGTTGATCATCGGCAGCGAGATCCGCCTGAGCGACGGGCCCTGCCTGGTGCTGCTGGCGACCAACCGTGCCGGCTATGGGCAGCTGTGCCGCCTGATCACGCACGGACGCCGGCATGCCGGCAAGGGCAGTTACCGGCTGCAGCGGGCCGATCTCGAAGGCACCTTGCCGGACTGCCTGGCCCTGTTGCCGCTGGGTCTGGACGAACCCGATGAATCGATTGCCTGGTTGGCCAGGACCTTTGCCGGGCGCGCCTGGCTGGCGGTCGAGCTGTTGCGTGACGGACAGGATGCCGGGCGTCTGCAACGCAGTGAACAGCTGGCTGGCCGTTACCGGCTGCCGCGCCTGGCCAGTGGTGATGTACACATGCATGTGCGTGGGCGGCGTGCACTGCAGGACCTGCTCACCGCGATTCGCCTGAACACCCCGGTGGCCGGTCTCGGGCATGCGCGTCTGTCCAATGGTGAGCGTCATCTGCGCACGCTCGATGATCTGGCATCCCTGTATCCGCCGGAACTGCTGGCCGAGACCCTGGCCGTGGCCGGGCGTTGTTCCTTCTCGCTCGATGAATTGCGCTATGAATATCCGAACGATGTCACGCCGGCGGGTCTCACGCCGCGCGCCTATCTGCGCCGGCTGACCGAGCAGGGTATCGGCCGGCGCTGGCCGGACGGCTGTCCCGGGCGGGTGCGTGCGCAGATCGAACACGAGCTGGCACTGATCGCCGAGCTCGAGTACGAGGCCTATTTCCTGACCGTGTGGGACATCGTCCGCTATGCGCGTGAACGCGACATCCTGTGCCAGGGGCGCGGTTCGGCGGCCAACTCGGCGGTGTGTTACTGCCTGGGGATAACCGAGGTCGATCCGGCGCGCATGAACCTGCTGTTCGAGCGCTTCATCTCGCGCGAGCGTAACGAACCGCCGGATATCGATGTCGATTTCGAGCACCAGCGTCGCGAGGAGGTGATCCAGTACATCTATACCAAGTACGGACGTGAGCGCGCCGCACTGGCGGCGACCGTGATCACCTATCGCACGCGCAGCGCGGTGCGTGACGTGGGCAAGGCCCTGGGACTGGGCCTGGAACAGATCGAGGCCCTGGTGTCGGCGGTCTCGGCCTGGCGCCGGCACGGTGAGATCGAGCCCGAGCATCTGGCGGAGGCAGGCTTCGATCCGGACAACCCCACGCTTGCGCGTCTGCGTATCCTGGTCAATACCCTGCGCGGTTTTCCGCGTCACCTGTCGCAGCATGTCGGTGGCTTCGTGATCGCCGCCGGCCGGCTCGACGAACTGGTGCCGGTCGAGAACGCGGCGATGCAGGGGCGTACCGTGATCCAGTGGGAGAAGGACGATCTCGAGGCGCTGGGTCTGCTCAAGGTGGATGTGCTGGCACTGGGGATGCTGAGTGCGATCCGTCGTGCCCTGGATCTGATAAACGGATTCCAGGGCCGAGGGCCGGGGGCCGGGGAGAGGCATGCAGAGGCTTTCGAGCCTGCAGGTTTAACCACAAAGGACACGAAGAACACTAAGGATGACAATCCCTGTTCAGGCCTGCGGGTCTTCAACACCTCTTCCTTCGCGACCTTTGTGCCCTTCGTGGTGAATATTCCTGATCTACAGGATCTGCACACCCGGTTCCTCGGCCCCCGGCCCTCGGCCCTCGGCCCTGAGCAGCGTTGACGCTCGCGCAATTCCCGCAGAGGACCCGGACGTCTACGCGATGATCCAGCAGGCCGACACCGTCGGCGTGTTCCAGATCGAGTCGCGTGCGCAGATGTCGATGCTGCCGCGCCTGCGGCCGGCCTGTTTCTACGACCTGGTGATCGAGGTGGCGATCGTGCGCCCGGGGCCGATCCAGGGCGACATGGTGCACCCCTACCTGCGCCGTCGGCAGGGCAAAGAGGCGGTGGACTATCCCTCGCAAGAGGTGCGCTCGGTGCTGGAGCGCACCCTGGGGGTGCCGATCTTCCAGGAGCAGGTGATCAAGCTGGCGATGGTGGCGGCGGGCTTCACGCCCGGGCGAGGCCGATCAGCTGCGCCGCTCGATGGCGGCCTGGAAGCGGCGCGGGGGCCTGGAGCCCTACGAGAAAAAACTGCTGGCCGGGATGCAGGCACGCGGCTACCGGCGTGAGTTTGCCGAGCGGGTCTATCGCCAGATCCTCGGCTTCGGCGACTACGGTTTCCCGGAATCACATGCCGCCAGCTTCGCCCTGCTGGTGTATGTCTCGGCCTGGCTCAAGTGTCATCACCCGGCGGCCTTCTGCGCGGCACTGATCAACAGCCAGCCGATGGGCTTCTATGCCCCGGCGCAACTGGTGCGCGATGCGCGCGAGCACGGCGTCGAGGTGCTGCCGGTCGATGTGAACCGCAGTGACTGGGACTGCATCCTTAGAGGACCGAGGGGCGAGGAGCGAGGGGCGAGGAGACGGGGCCGCGGAGAGGCATGCAGCAGCTTTTGAGCGTGTAAGTAAAACCACAAAGGGCACGAAGAACACTAAGCGAGACCTCTGCACAGTGCTGCGAGCCTCCGCACCTCCTTCGCGACCTTTGTGCCCTTCGTGGTGAATATTCCTGAGCTGAAAGTGCTGCATAGCCGCTTCCTGACCTCGACCTCGAACCTCGAACCTGATCCCGGCCCTGGAAATGCGCCTGCGTTACGCCTGGGCTTAAGGCTTGTTCGTGGTCTATCTGAATCCGCCGCACAGCGCATCGCCACGGCCCGTGGTGCAGGCGCATTTTCCAATGTCCAGGATCTGACCCGGCGCGCCGGGCTGAACCGCGGCGATCTCAAGGCGCTGGCCGCGGCCGATGCCTTGAAGGGGCTGGCCGGGCATCGTCATCATGCGGCCTGGGAGGTGGCCGGTGTCGAGGATGCCATGCCGCTGTACGGACTGGGTCGTTTCAATGAACAGTCGCCGCGCCTGCATGCGCCGAATGCCGGTCAGGCGGTGTTGGCCGACTATGCCCAGCTGGGCCTGAGCCTGCGTGATCATCCCCTGGCGCTGATCCGGGGCCGACTGCGCGAACGCGGTTTTCTTGTCCGCCGACGAGGTCGCCCTGCGCGCGCCCGGTGAGATCGTGCGTGCCGCAGGCCTGGTGCTGATCCGCCAGCGTCCGGGCAACGGGCGGGCGATCTTCGTTACCCTGGAGGACGAGAGTGGTGGGCTCAACCTGCTGATCTGGGCGGATCTCGCCGAGCGTCAGCGCAAGGTCCTGCTGGGTGCGCAGCTGCTCGGTGTGGTGGCGGAGATCCAGCGCGCCGAGGGTGTGCAGCACCTGGTCTGCCGGCGCCTCGAGGATCACAGCGACCTGCTCGGCGGTCTGGCCGTGGTGTCGCGGGATTTTCACTGATACGGGCGGTGATTTCTTTGCGGTCCATCGGGTCCTTGCGTTCCCCAATCAGGCTCCAGGAGTGAAGGTCGCAGGGCGAGGCGAATGCGCTCACCAGCTGAAGTAACTGAACCCCTTTTCCTGCAGCAGCATGATGTCCTCGACCCCGATCGGTACCACCTTGGCGTAGTCGACCAGGTTCTCCTCGGTCCAGCCGAGGCTCTTCATGGTGTTGCCGCAGGCGTGGAAGGCGACGCCGTAGGCCGCCAGTGAAGAGGCGCGCTGGCGAATCTCCTTCGGCGATCGGGCGCGCCGGTGGATCGCCCAGCAGATGGATGCCCTGCCCGAAGCAGGCCACCACGATCTCGACGTTGTCACCGTATTTGCGGATCAGTTCGCCGACCGAGAACAGGATGTGTGACAGGTAGTCGGCATCGGCCTTGTTGCACTGGTAGACGATCTGGTGCTCCGACTTGTCTTCGAAATGGGTGTCCGTGTGATGTGCCTGTGCCTCGTTGAGCGCAAACAGTCCGCCGGCGGCACTCATCCACTGGACCAGGCGGCGGCGCGCCTTGTTGATCGGCTGCATTGGAATCCTCTCTGTGCAGTTATCATCGTAATCGGGCATCGCACGCTTTCGCGGTCTTGTTTTATATCTGCCCGACCCCATTAGACCGTCAAAAGTGGCTTCTATTCCACTAAATGTTGATTTCCGGGCAGGGGGAAGCGCCGATCCGCAGGCCGCCATGCAGGGCAGACGGGGGCAAAGCTCACGCAAAAAAAGGCCTCCCACTCTCAGAGAATGGGAGGCCGTTTGGCAGACAGACCTGCGATCCCGGCAGGAATTACTTTCCGATGACCTGGAGCACGACGCGACGGTTCTGTGCGCGACCCTCTTCGGTATCGTTGCTGGCGATCGGATCCTGTTCGCCCTTGCCCATGGCGAGGACGAATTCTACCCGCGTCGGGTCCTGCTTGATCAGGTAATCAGCAACAGCCCTGGCGCGACGCTCCGACAGTTTCTGGTTGTATTCGGCGTCGCCTACAGAGTCCGTATAACCGATGACGTTCAGCATTGCGAGACCCCCGCGGAGCAGCTGCCGGTGCGGCTTCAGTGCATCAGAGGCGTCATCGAGCGCAGCGCGGTATTGAGACGTCAGCTCGGCGCTGTCAAACGCGAACTGGACGTTGTCGACGATGACCTGTTCGATAACGACGCCGCTTCTGGCCACCAACTTGCCGTCTTTCACGACACCGGCAGCGCCACCCACCGTGACCGCGGTCCCGGTCGGTGTCGATTCAACGACGGCGGCTTTTTCCACGACCAGTTCGTAGCCGCAATCCTCACGGAACTCGTTGGTGTCCTGGAACTGGGTGCGAAGGCACTCGCCGCTGCCGGTTTTCCAGACCGAGTCGCCTTTGGCATTGACATAGCCTTCGACGGCGTTGTCGGCGGCGTTTGCCAGAGGCAGGCTCAGGGCCATTGCCAGGCCGGTGGCTGCGATCAGAAAATGTTTGCTGGGTGTCATAAAAGCTCCTTGAGCGACGGCCTGCGTGTCCTGTACACGAGAAGCCATCCACAGATGGTGAGTCGAAAAAAGTTGTGAGAGGCGGGTTGCGGTCAACGGGCCGGCGGCGAGTATTGCAGTTTTCGCAGCATTTTTCACGGCCTTGCTGCTGCTTTCCCTGCCGGTGCAGGGGACGCAATAGACAGCAAAGGGAAGGTGCGAATCTCTGGCCGATGCGCGGGGCAACTGTTAGCCTGCGGGGACGGAACGGGCATCGACCAGGGACTGAACAAAGGGGCGGACACCGCAGATCATGGGCCACAAACTACTCGTCGGCATCGCCGCGTTCATCGTCGTAATCGCCGGTCTGAAGGCGGCGGAGGGCCTGGTCGTTCCTTTCCTGCTCGCGGTGTTTCTCGCCATCCTCTGCGCACCGTCGCTGGCGTGGATGAAGCGACACCGCGTGCCTTCGCCGGTCTCGATCCTCCTGATCATGGCGGCCGTGGTCCTGCTGTTGCTGACCCTGACCTCTCTGCTGAATACCTCGGTGAGCGGTTTCAGCGAGCAATTGCCGGTCTACCAGGAAAGTCTCGAGCAACGCCTGGGTGGCGTGCAGCAACTGCTGACCGATTATGGCCTGGCGCTACCGAAGGGTTTCCTGCACGACACCCTGAACCCTGATGTCGTCATGGGCATGATCAAGCGCACGCTGACCGGTTTTGGTGGCGTCCTTTCCAATACCTTCCTGGTCGTGCTGACGCTGTTGTTCATCCTGCTCGAGGCCTCGAGCTTTCCGCAGAAGCTGCAGCAGATCTCGAGGTACCCGGAGGCCAGCGGCGAGCAGGTGCAGCGGATCATCCAGTCGATAAACCGCTATATGGCGATCAAGGTGATGACCAGCTTCGCCACCGGCTTCCTGGTCTGGCTCGTGCTGTCGATCCTGGGTATCGATTTCCCGGTCCTGTGGGGGCTTACCGCCTTCCTGTTGAACTTCGTGCCGACCATCGGCTCGATCATCGCGGCCCTGCCCGCCGTGCTCCTGGCCATCATCCAGTCAGGCTTTGCCGATGCCCTGCTGGTGGCCGGCGGCTATCTCGCGATCAATGTGGCGATCGGCAGTGTGCTCGAGCCGCAGTTGATGGGGCGCAACCTGGGGCTCTCCACGCTTGTGGTGTTTCTGTCCCTGGTGTTCTGGGGCTGGGTGTTGGGGCCGGTCGGCATGATCCTGTCGGTGCCGCTGACCATGACCCTGAAGCTGGCCCTGGAGAACAACCCCGAAACCCGGGCGATTGCGATCATGCTGGGAACTGTGGGAGCCCGGGATGGAAGAGTCCCGCACGCCGGCGGTTTCTGACGGCGACTGAACAACGTCGATGCTGTTTTCGACATGGACCTGCTCACAGGTCTACGCATCCGTGACGGCGTGACCGACGAAGAAAGGCTGAAGGACGAGGCGTAGCGTGAACGGCACCGACACAAGATGCAGATCCTGTTGAGTCATGTCACAACTTCCGGAGTAACTACGATGCCCCACCTCCCAATCAAGTCAGCAGCACCGATTGCGATCACCCTGTCGCTCTTGCTCGGCACATCGAGTCATGCAGAGGACGCGCTGCACCACTCCGGCAACGCCCATGAACATGCCTCGCACCAACATGCCGATCATCAGACGGCTGAATTGACACTTGACCACGGACAGCGCTGGCGAACCGACGCCCCCCTGCGCGAAGGCATGGAGCGCATCCGCACGGCCGTTGTCGAGGCGGCCAGCCACACCAACGCCGCGGGCGGTCTCGACGCCTCGCCGGGGAAACGGCTGGCCGACACCGTCGATGACAGCATCGCATTCATGGTGACAAATTGCCGTTTGGCGCCTGAAGCCGATGCCAACCTGCATATCCTGATCGGACGTTTGGCCGAGGCGGCCGCGCTGGCCCGAGAGCCTGCTGAGTCGAATAGCGCACTGTCACGAATGCAGGCGGTCTTGGGTACGTATCCACAGTATTTCGAACATCCTGGCTGGTGACAGCGGACGAATCGGCAAGACGTCGGGTCACTGACGCGACCTACACGCGCTATCGTAGGGCGGGTTCAACCCGCCGATAAAATATCGGGCATAGCCCGATCTAGCTCGAGCTAGCCTCGGCATCGCGCGCCGCGGCGATCTCGCGCAGGCTGCTCGGCGGCCGAGACACAACCCAGCGGGATGACCAGCAGGGTCAGCACGGTCGAGACGAACACCCCGAACATCAGCGAGATCGCCATGCCCTGGAAGATCGGGTCGGTCAGGATCACGCTGGCGCCGCCGATCAGGGCGAATGCGGTGATCATGATCGGCCGGGTGCGCGCCTTGCACGAACGCAGCACCGCCTCGCGCACGTCGATGCCCTGGCGTACCTCCTCGACCGCGAAGTCGACCAGCAGGATCGAGTTGCGCACGATGATGCCGGCCAGCGCGATGAAGCCGATCATCGAGGTGGCGGTGAAGTAGGCGTTGCTGCCGCTGAGCAGGCCGACCAGCCAGTGGCCCGGCACGATGCCGAGCAGGGTCAGCGGGATGGGCGCCATGATGATCGCCGGCACCAGGAAGTTGCCGAACATCCCGACCACCAGCATGTAGATCAGCACCAGGGCCACGGCGAAGGCCGCACCCATGTCGCGGAAGGTCTCGTAGGTGACGGTCCATTCGCCGGCCCACTCGAAGCTCGACAGACCGTTGTCCTCGGGCTTGCCCATCATGGTGCCGGAGATCGTCTGGCCGTCCGGCGTGACATAGTCGGCCAGCTTCTCGTCGATCTTGGCCATCGGGTAGATGGGTGCGCCGAGGCGGCCGACCGCATCGCCGACCACGTACTCCAGCGGACGCAGGTCCTTGTGGTAGATGATCGGGTCTTCCTGGATGCGCTCGAAGCTGCCCAGTTCGGCCAGCGGCAGGGTGGTGCCGCCCGGCGCCGGGGATCGGCAGGTCGCTCAGTGCCAGCGGGTTGGCGCGCAGCGCCAGCGGCGCCTCGATCACGATCCAGGTCGGCTCCAGGGCCGAGCCTTCACGCACGTCGGTGATCTTGTAGTCACCCATCGCGGTCGACAGGGTCTCGATCACCGTGCTGGGCGAGACGCCCTTGGTCGAGGCCTTCTGCGTATCGATCACGAATCGCCATGCCTCGTAGGGCTGGCTCATGTAGTTGTCGACATCGGCGAGACCATCGGTGGACTCGAACATCGCCGGTCATGTCGGTCGCCACCTGGCGCCGGGTCGCGGCATCCGGGCCATAGATCTCGGCCACCACCGCCTGCACGACCGGTGGGCCGGGTGGCATCTCGGCGACGGTCACCTTGGCGCCCACCTCGCGCGCAAGCGGCGTCAGCAGGGCGCGCGCCTCTTCGGCGATCTGGTGGCTGCTGCGCTTGCGTTCCTTCTTGTTCAGCAGCTGCACCTGGATCTCGGCCAGCCAGGGGTCGGCGCGCAGGTAGTAGTGACGCACCATGCCGTTGAAATCGAACGGACGCGCGGTGCCGGCGTAGGTCTGCAGTGCCGTGATCTCGGGGATCTCGCGCAGCTTCTCTGCCATCTCGCGCGCCATGTTGGTGGTCGCGGGCAGGGCGGTGCCCTCCGGCATGTCGATCACGACCGCGAATTCCGGCTTGTTGTCGTACGGCAGCATCTTCACCGTCACCGCGGTGGTGTAGAACATCGCCATCACGGCGAAGAACAGCACCACCAGGCCGGCGAGAAAACCGTAGCCGGCCGCCTTGCTGTCGAGCAGTTTGGGAATGATCTTGCGGAACAGTTTTTCGAGCTTTTCGTTGCTGGCGTGTTCCGCCTGCTCGGCCTTCTCCAGCTGCGCCATCGACGGCCGGATGCGCATCGCCAGATACGAGGTGAAGGCGAACGCGGCGAACAGCGAGATGATCATGGCGATCGAGCCGAGTACCGGGATCGGTGCCATGTAGGGGCCCATCAGGCCGCTGACGAAGGCCATCGGCATCAGTGCGGCGACCACGGTGAAGGTGGCGAGAATGGTCGGGTTGCCGACCTCGCGCACCGCGTCGACCGCGACCTCGGTGGAGGGTTCGCCCTTCATCAGCCAGCGGCGGTAGATGTTCTCGACCACCACGATGGCGTCATCGACCAGGATGCCGATCGAGAAGATCAGCGCGAACAGCGATACGCGGTCGATACTGAAGCCCATCACGAAGGCGGCGAACACGGTCATCAGGATGACCACCGGGATGACCACGGTGACCACGATCGCCGGTTTGAGGCCGAGCGCCCACCACACCAGGATGGTCACGATGCCGGTGGCGACCACCAGCTTGAACAGCAGGTCGTTGACCTTCTCCTGCGCCGAGTCGCCGTAGTTGCGGGTGATCTCGACATGCACCTGCTCGGGGATCAGGCGGCCCTTCAGCGACTCGACCATCGCGCGGATGTCGTTGGCCACGGTCACGCCGTTGGAACCTTCCTTCTTGGCGATGGCGACCGTGATGGCCAGATCGCCGTCCGACTGTTTGGCCTCACCATAGGCCTGCTCGTAGGCCGGGCCGGTGAAATAGTTGACGTAGTGCCTGGCATCCTCGTTGGCCCAGCGGACGTTGGCCACGTCGCGCACATAGATCGGTGTGCCGTCGATCACGCGCACCACCAGGTTCTCGACGTCCTGTGGTGATTTGAGGAAGCTGCCGGCATAGATGCGCGATTCGAAGTTGTCCGACTCCGAGCGGCCGACCATCTGCTCGGCATTGCTGCCGCGGATCACCTGGATCACCTCGCCCGAGGTGAGGCCCTTGCCGGACAGCTTGTCCGGCAGGATCTCGACCTTGATCTGCTGCTGCTGACCGCCGACCACGAAGCCCTGGCCGGTGTTCGGGATCTGCTTGAGCTGCTGCAGCAGGTTCACGCCGAGCCGGCGCAGGCTGCCGCCGTCGAGTTCGGGTGACCACAGGGTCAGGGTGACCACGGGTACATCGTCGATACCCTTGACCTTGACCAGCGGCGGCATCTGCACGCCGGTGGGCATCTTGTCGAGGTGCGAGGCCAGCTTGTCGTGCACCTTGACCAGCGAAGGACCGGTCTGCTCGCCGACCTTGAAGCGCACGGTCACGATACCCTGGCCGCGCATGCTGGCCGAGTAGACGTGCTTGACGCCCGGGATCTCGCTCATGATCCGCTCCAGCGGATCGACCGCCATGGCCGCGACCTGCTCGGCCGAGGCCCCCGGGTACTGCAGGAAGATATCCACCATGGGCACGGAGATCTGCGGGTCCTCCTGGCGCGGGGTGGCCATCAGGCCGAGTATCCCCATCGCCAGCATCGCCAGGAACAGCAGCGGTGACAGCGGTGAATGGATGAATGCGCGTGCGGTTTTTCCGGCGAGACCGAGCTCGACGGCCGCGTCTTCTTTGCGGTCGATGTCTGACACGGTTAACCCTTCTTATTGGCTGTTCTGGACGGTTGCCGGCTGAGCCGGGGTCATGATCTGGGTGCCGGAGCGCAGTCCGGGCGGCGGCTGGTCGACCAGCAGGTCGCCGGCGTTGACGCCGGACAGCACCACCTGGGTCTGGCCATCGGGTGCATTGCCCAGACGTACCACCCGCAGGCGGGCCTTGCCCTCGCGGTCGATCGCGTACACCAGCGGCAGGCCGCCCTTGGTGATCACGGCGCTCTTGGGAATCGTCAGCTGGGCGGGCAGGTCGGCGGCATTGTCGGGGACGCGGATCTCGACATACTGGCCGGGCGTGGCACCGCTGCCGACGTCCAGCGCGAGTTCGATGCGTACCGTGTTCTGGCGCGGATCGGCCACCGGATGGATACGACTGACAGGGGCCTGCAGCAGGGTGTCGCCAAGCGCCACGTCCAGCAGCTGGCCGGGCTGCAGGGTCCTGCTCAGGCGCACCGGCAGGTCGGCCTCGACCTTCAGGGCTGCGGATTCGCTGAAGTCGAGCAGCGGCTGGCCCGGCTGCACGGTATCACCGACCTCGACGTGCACCTTCTGGATCACGCCGGAGAACTGCGCCACGCCCTGGGTGTCGCGCAGCATCGACTGGATCTCCTTGATGTTGGCCTCCGCGCTCTTGTAGCGCGTGGTGGCCTGGGCGAGCGTGGTCTCGGCACCGACCAGGTCCGAGGCCCGTTCGGACCCGCGGTTGCGCATACCCATCATGCTTTGCATCGGATTGGTGAACGCCTGATCCATCATCGCCGGCATGCCCATGCCGCCCGGGGCACTGCCGGACGAGTTCGAGCGCGGAGAGTAGAGTTCGCGTTGCAATTGCACGCGGGCGTTGCGGATGTCTGCGGCAGCGGAATCGCGGCTGGCGACGGCGGCCTCGAGCCGTGCCAGCAGCGCCGTGTCATCGAGTTCGATCAGCACGGTACCCCTGGTCGAAACGGTCGCCTTCCTCACCGGCGATCCGGGCGATGCGCCCCGGCATCTGGGCCGTGAGCTGCAGGGTTTTTTCGGCAGATACGGTGCCTGCGAAGGAGACGGTCAGGGCGAGGGATTCGCGGCTGACCTTGTGCACCTTGTACTCGGGGTTGGTGCTGTCGGCGGCGAGCGCCTGGCCAAGGCTCGTAAGCAGTGCTGCGGCAAAGATGGACTTGATTAGCTTCACTTTACAGACTCCCGGGTTCGGTCAGGGACCGTCAATTTGTTTTCAAGTCGCACAGCACTTCGTGCGACAAAATCATTGTTACCGGCCGCCCGCTGCAGCATGGACGGGATCTGGGACTCTCGACATGCCGTGGAGAGTCCGGAAACTGACCGCTGAATTATACATTAATATATTAATATAAGCAAAACTTATTTGGTTGGGTGTTTTTGTTATGAGGCGCTAAATCGTTGTATTCCTGAACGACTTTCACTGGTCGAGAGGGTCTGGGGGCAGGGTAGAGGGTCCACAGGGCCGACTGCGCGATACTCGTGGCCGAGTGGTCACCCCTTCGCGGCCGGTGTTACAGTCCACCGCGCAACGCCAGACCGATTGGGAAAAAGACACAAATGCAGTGGCAGCAACTGCTCTCGCGTGCCCGCCTGGGGTCGCAAGAGCCGCCCAAGGCGTCTTCCGCGCGCACCGATTTTCAACGTGACTTCGATCGCGTGGTCTTTTCCTCGGCGTTTCGCCGCATGCAGGACAAGACCCAGGTCTTTCCACTGTCAAAGGTCGACTATGTCCGCACCCGCCTGACCCACAGCCTGGAGGCGTCCAGCATCGGCCGTTCACTCGGTACCCTGGTCGGTGAACAGGTGATCGCGCGGCATGGACTGGGCGATTTCGAGGCCGCCGATTTCGGCAGTATCGTCGCCGCCGCCTGTCTGGCGCATGACATCGGCAACCCGCCTTTCGGCCATTCCGGTGAGGATGCGATCAGGCACTGGGCGCACACCGCCGAATACGGCGCGCCGCGCGTGGCCATGCTCAAGGGCAGTGAGCGCGAGGATTTTCTTGCCTTCGAGGGCAATGCGCAGGGTTTTCGCATCGTCACGCGCCTGCAGAACCCGGACAACGAGGGCGGCCTGCAGCTGACCTGTGCCACCCTGGCCGCGTTCACCAAGTATCCGCGCGAGTCCTGCCTTGGCGGCAGCCGATACCAGGGTATCAGTGCCAAGAAGCAGGGGTTCGCCGCCGCCGACCGCGGCCTCGTTTGAGACGGTCGCGGAGACGGTCGGTCTGATCCCGCGCAACAACCACCATGCGATGTGGTGCCGTCATCCGCTGGCGTTTCTGGTCGAGGCGGCGGACGACATCAGCTACCGCGTGATCGATATCGAGGACGGTTACCGCCTGGGCCATTTCAGCTACCAGGAGGTGCTGGACCTGTTCTGGCCGCTGATCAGCGACCAGGAGCGGCAGGCCCCGCGCCTGGAGAAAATCCGCGATCTGAAGGACCGGGTCGAGTTTCTGCGCGCAAAGGTCATCAACGAGGTGATCCGTCAGGTGCTCGAATGCTTCATGGACAACGAGGCGGACATCCTGGCCGGCCGTTTCGACGTTCCGCTGTTGCAGGAGCTGCCGGCGCGCGATGCGCTCGATGCGCTGATCGAGAACGCGCGCCAGCGCATCTATTGCGCACCCGAGGTGGTCGGTATCCAGGCCGCCGGTTTCCAGGTGATCAGCGACCTGCTCGAACGCTTCACCCGGGTGGTCGATGATGTCGCCGACAGGGGCGAACGTGCATCGCCGCACAGCCTCATGCTGATCCGACTGGTTCCGGAACAGTTCATCGGTCCGGACCGCGTGCCGGCGGACGATGCCTACCAGCGTCTTCTGATGCTGACTGACTTTGTCTCCGGGATGACCGATTCGTATGCGGTCAGCCTGTATAAGAAAGTGACCGGTATTTCACTGCCCGGGGGCGATGAGGCATGTGCGGTCGCTATTTCCTGCATTCGACGGCCAGACAAGACTGAGCGCCCTGTTCGGCGAGATGCCCATGCCTGTGCTGGCGGCCCGCTACAACATTGCGCCCAGCCAGCCAGTACCCGTGATACGCCAGAATCCCGCAGGACGGCGCGAGATGGTCCTGGTGCGCTGGGGCCTGATCCCTTCCTGGTCGAAAGGGCCGGACAGCCGCTTCAGCATGATCAACGCGCGGGTCGAGACGGTGGCGCAGAAACCGGCCTACCGCACCGCCTTCCGTTACCGACGCTGCCTGATTCCGGCCGACGGTTTTTACGAGTGGCGCGCCGCGGGCAGTGCTAAACAGCCTTATGTCCTGCGCCCCCGCGACGGTGTCCCGCTGGCGTTTGCCGGTCTGTGGGAGCACTGGCAGGACGCCAACGGCAACGAGCTGGAGTCCTGCACCATCCTGGTCAGGGCGGCCAATGAACAGGTGAAGACGGTGCATGAGCGCATGCCGGTGATCATGACGCCGGACTCGTTCGATCTGTGGCTGGATATACATGCGCAGAAACCGCAGCCGCTGGAGACCCTGCTCGCGGTGCAACAGGCCCCGGAACTGGAGATCTATCCGGTGAGCCGCGCGGTGAACAGTCCCAAGTCGGACGCGGCCAGCCTGCTCGAACCGGTGGAGTCCTGATGGATGCCATGACGCAGCTGCTGGAGATCATGAAGCGCCTGCGCGATCCCGACACTGGCTGTCCCTGGGACCAGCGCCAGACCTACGGCAGCATCGTGCCCTACACCCTGGAGGAGGCCTACGAGGTGGCCGACGCCATCCAGCGGGGTGATATGCGCGAGCTGCGCGACGAACTCGGGGACCTGCTGTTTCAGATCGTGTTCTACAGCCAGATCGCACGCGAAGAGGGACACTTCGGCTTCGATGACGTCGCACGCGGGATCTGCGACAAGATGATCCGGCGTCATCCGCATGTGTTTGCCGATGCCGAGTACGCGGACGACGAGCAGCTGCGTCAGGCCTGGGAGGCAAAGAAGGCCGAAGAGCGCGCCGGTCGCGGTGCCACGGCGAAGACCAGTCAGATGGACGGGGTGGCGCGCGCGCTGCCTGCGCTGATCCGGGCGGAAAAACTGCAGAAACGTGCGGCAAGGGTCGGTTTCGACTGGCCGGATGCGCGCGGGGCCTTCGACAAGACGCGCGAGGAGCTGGACGAGGTCCAGGCCGAGATGGAAAGCGGTGATCAGTCGCGGCTGCAGGACGAACTGGGTGATCTGCTGTTTGCCATGGTGAACGTGGTGCGCCTGCTGGGCATGGATGCCGAACAGGCCCTGAGCCGGGCGAATGAGAAATTCGAGCGACGTTTTCGCCACATGGAGCAGCAGCTGCTGGCCGAGGGGATCGAGGATATGCGGAAGCTGTCGCTGCAGGCGCTGGATGACGCCTGGGAAGCGGTCAAGCAACGGGAATCCGGAACCTGAGAATGCAAGCGAGGGTCTCATGACTGCCGGTCGAGACCGTGAGAGGGGAGAAAAGACAATGCCGATGGCTTATGTCCTGCGAGGACTGATACTGGCCGCGCTTGCCACCGTGATGACGGCTTGCGCGGTGAACCCGGTCACCGGGAAAAATGAGATCGCCTTCGTTTCGGAGGCACAGGAGACGGCGATCGGTCAGAAAAACTACGGGCCCTATCGCCAGGCACAGGGCGGTGACTACGTGGTCGAACCGGAACTGACCCGATACGTGCAATCGGTCGGCCAGCGTATCGTCAAGGTCAGTGATCGCCAGCTGCCGTACGAATTCAGTGTCATCAATGATTCGTCACCCAACGCCTGGGCCCTGCCGGGTGGCAAGATATCGATCAACCGCGGCCTGCTGGTCGAATTGGACAACGAGGCCGAACTGGCGGCGGTGCTGGCGCACGAGGTGGTACATGCCGCCGCACGCCACAGCGCACAGTCGATGGAGCGCGGCGTATTTCTGCAGGGGGCACTGGTGGCCACCGGCGTGGCCCTGGGCGACTCGAGCTATCGTGATCTTGGCATGATGGGGGCGAACCTGGGCGCGCAGCTGACCAATCAGAAGTACGGCCGAGACGATGAGAGCGAGGCCGATCTCTACGGCATGCGTTACATGGTCAAGGCCGGATATGACCCGGCCGCGGCGGTCGAGTTGCAGGAGACCTTTGTCCGCCTGGCCGAGGGCAAGGAGTCGAACTGGTTGGCAGGTCTGTTTGCCAGTCACCCGCCGTCGCGCGCGCGCGTCGCTGCCAATCGCGCCCAGGTCAAAGCTCTCGGCAACCCCGGCGGGGAGCTCGGTGAGGCGCGCTATCAGAAGGCGATCGCGCGGCTGAAACGGACCAAGCCGGCCTATGAGGCCTACGACGAGGCCCGGGCGGCGTTGAAGAAGGGTCAGCTCGACACGGCCCTGGCCAAGGTCAACCGGGCGATCCGGATCGAGCCCAAGGAGGCGAGCTTTTACAGCCTGCGCGGCGAGATCAATGTGGCCAAAGACAAGGACAAGACGGCCCTGAAGGACCTCGACCGGGCGGTCGTGCTGAATCCGGATTATTACCGGCCGCTGCTGGTGCGCGGGATGGCCCGCCGTCAGGTTGGCGCCCTGAGCGGCGCCAGCAGTGATCTGGAGCGCAGCGTTGCCCTGCTGCCGACGGCCGAGGGTTACTACGGGCTGGGCAGGGTGGCACAACTCAGCGGGAAGTCCGATCAGGCGGTGGGTTATTTCCGCAGGGCAGCGACCTCTGATTCACAGGCGGGTGCGCTGGCGGGCAAGCAGCTGGCACGGCTTGATCTCAAGGACAATCCATCACGCTATGTCAAGGCGACGCTGGGCCTGAGTCAGGACGGCTATCTGGTGGTCAGGGTCAGCAACAAGGCCGAGCTGGCGGTAAAGGGCGTGCGCGTGGTGGTCGGTGTACCGGTTGGTGGCGGTATCCGTGAGAAGGCCTCCTACCGGCTCGATCGCCCGCTTGCGGCCGGAAGGACGGTCCAGTTACGCACCGATCTGGGCCCGATGAGCGTCGACACGGCGCGCCGCTATGCCGCCGTGGTCAGCGATGCGCGCCTTGCCGAGTAGATGTGCCGGGAATACTGGATGGAAGAAACTTTGCAGCAGATCAGCGGTCACTACGGATGAGCTATTTTCGACATGTCGAGGCATGCAACCCGCCGGTACGGGAGGAGTTCTGGCCCTGGTACATCGACGATCTGGCGGTCGGCTGGGTGAGGCCGGATTTTGCGGCTGAGCTGAGGCGTTTTCCGGAGGTTTTCGAGCTCGGCGATCGTGAACTGCGACTCGCTTCCGGGCTGCAGGGATTTGAAGAGCGCAGCGCGGCGATCGAGAGCGCGGCACGCGAACTGGCCAACCTCGGCGTGACACCCGCCTACATGGGCGAGCCTTATGCCGTTACCGCGGGTGGGCGTGAATCGGCGCTGTGCGTGGTCGATCGTTCGGCGGCGGCCTTTTTCGGTGTGCGATCGTTTGGTCAGCACCTCAACGGATTCGTGCGCAGGGCAGATGGCATCCACATGTGGATCGGCCGCCGTGCACGCGACCGGCTTTTGTTCCCGGGGGCTTTGGACAATATGGTGGCCGGCGGCCTGCCGCACTCGCTGGGTCTGGAGGAAAACCTGATCAAGGAGTGTGAAGAGGAGGCCGGTGTGCCGGAGGAACTGGCAAGGAAGGCGGTTCCGGTCGGGGCCATTTCGTACAATCGGGTCGCACAGCGCGGCTTTCGCCGTGATGTTCTCTATTGTTACGACCTGGAACTCCCGGACGGCTTCGTGCCGGTCAACACCGACGGCGAGGTGGAGGAGTTCATGTTGATGCCGCTGGCCGAGGTGGCATCAATCGTCCGTGAAACCGACGAATTCAAGCTGAACTGCAATCTGGTCGTTATTGATTTTCTGATACGGCACGGCTGGATGGAACCGCAGTCATCAGAGTATCTGGCGCTGGTCCTGGGGCTGCGCCAGCCCCTGGCGACCCTCGATGACTGCCTTGTCCACGCGGTTTAGCGGGTTTTGGCTAAGGGCCTGCAGGCGGCGAACGAAGACCCGGTGGCTCGACAATCGGCCGGTCTGGCATGTGTGGGTGGCGGCGCGTTACAGGATTTTGGGTCCTCCGCCAGGCCCTGTTTGGCCTGGTTGAGATCCCCTCAACCTCTTGCCGCGGCAGTATTTGTGCGGCAAGGTGAGAATTCACGCCGGGTTTTAGGCCCCGGTTTCTGGGTGCGACAGGGTCGCGCGACGAGGTGCGTTTTATGAAATTCCGCCTGATCTATGTGCCGATGCTGCTGGGCTGTCTGCTGGCCGGCGCGGCCCTGGCCAAACCTGCCATCGTTTCCATCGATGAGCTGCATGCGAACGAGCAGCAGCGCCAGGCCGCCCTGATCATCACCCAGGTGATGGAGAAATTTCATTATCGGAAGCCGCGCATCGACGATGACATGTCGATAGCGGTCTATGAGCGTTATCTCGAATCACTGGACGCCAATCGCAGTTTTTTCAGCGCCAAGGATATCAAGGGGTTTGAACGCTACCGCGACGAACTCGATGACAGCCTGCGCACCGGCAAGCTCGACCCGGCATTCCGCATATTCCGTCGCTTCCGGGAATTGGTCGAACAGCGAGTCACCTATGCGAAGGAGCTCCTGCAGGCCAACGATTTCGATTTCACCGCGGATGAGACCTATCAGTTCGACCGCAGCGAAGCGGATTGGCTGCCCGATGCCGCGGCACTCGATGATCTTTGGCGGCGGCGGGTGAAGAACGACATCCTTTCACTGCGCCTGGCGGGCAAGGATGAGACAGAGATCTCCGAGACGCTGCGCAAGCGCTATGAGGGAATCTCGCGCCGGGTGGTGCAGATGGCGCCGGAGGATGTGTTCCAGGCCTTTATCAATGCTTTCACGCTGAGCGTCGAGCCGCATACCAGTTATATGTCACCGCGGCTGTCGGAAAATTTCGATATCGGCATGCGCCTGTCGCTGCAGGGTATCGGAGCGGTGCTGCGTAACGAGAACGAGTTCACCCAGATCCAGAGCACCGTGCCTGGCGGGCCTGCCGAGCGTTCCGGTGAGCTCAAGGGTGGCGATCGCATCGTCGGCGTTGCCCAGGGTTCCGATGGCGAGATGGAAGACGTGATCGGCTGGCGCCTGCAGGATGTGGTCGACCTCATCCGCGGACCCAAGGACAGTGTCGTACGTCTGAACATCCTGCCGAAAAGCCAGGGGGTCGATGGCCGTACCCGCGAAGTGCTGCTGGTGCGTGACGAGATCAAGCTGGAAGACAAGGCGGCCAAGAGCGAGATCATCGAGGCCACTGACGGGGTGCGGCTCGGTGTGATCGAGGTGCCGGCCTTTTACCGTGACTTTGGTGCGCAGGCGGCGGGCGAAGAGGATTTCCGCAGTACCACGCGCGATGTGCGGGTGCTGCTCGACGATCTGCAGTCGCAGAAGGTGGACGGCATCATCATCGATCTGCGCCGTAACGGCGGTGGTTCGCTGTCCGAGGCGACCGAGCTGACCGGGCTGTTCATTGAGAAAGGACCCGTGGTCCAGGTCAAGGACTCCTCGGGCAGGATCGAGGTCGAACGAGACCCCGATCCCGAGCAGGTCTATGCCGGACCGTTGGCTGTGCTGGTTGACCGCAACAGCGCCTCGGCTTCCGAGATATTCGCCGGTGCGATTCAGGACTACAATCGCGGCCTGATCCTGGGTGAACCCACCTTCGGTAAAGGCACGGTACAGACACTGGTCGACCTCGGGCGCTTCCTGCGCTCGCGCGAGGACATCGGCCGTCTGCGTCTGACCATGGCACAGTTCTTCCGCGTGCAGGGTGGCAGTACCCAGCATCGCGGTGTGATGCCGGATATCGTCTATCCGACCGCCAAGGGCGCAGCCGATCACGGCGAGAGAGCGCTCGACAACGCCCTGCCGTGGGCGTCGATAAAGGCGGCCGAGCACCAGTTTCTGGGGGCGACCCCCTTGACCGGTCTGCGTGATGCCTCGCAGGAACGGATTGCCGGCAACCCCGGCTTCAGGTTCCTCCTCGAGGAGGAGGATGACCTGATCGAACTGGACAAGAAAACGACGGTGTCACTGAACGAGTCGGTGCGTCGGGCAGAGTGGGACAGGCGTGAACAGGAGCGACTCGACAGGCGCAACCGGCTGCGTGCCTTCCGTAACCTGCCTCCGCTTGCCAGTCTCGACGAGGAAGAGGATGAGGATGTCTCCGCCGAAGATGACAAGGACCCGGAGGGTATCCAGCGCATCATGCTCGAAGAGTCGGCCAACATCCTCGCGGATCACATCATCGCAATGCGGCCGCGCACCGCTCTGGTCAACTGACGGGTCGGGGAAACTCCTCAGGTCGAGGGGGTACGCCCGGGCTTTGCCTGCGCACGCTGGTGAACCTTGCTTTTGACCCCTTTCTCTACCCACTTGCGCACCCTGTTGGCATCGCCGAAGGGCGTCAGCTTGCCGAATGAATTCAGCAGGACCATCACGGTTGGGGTGCCGTTCAGCTCGGTGTGCATAACCAGGCAGCGACCCGACTCGTTGATGTAGCCGGTCTTGCTGACCTGGATCTCCCATTTCCCGTTGCGCAGCAGACGATTCGTGTTTACGTAGCGTAGCGGGCCACGTTTCTTCAGCGGCCTGACATCGATCTTGGATCGCGTGGTGGCATCCCTGATGGCCGGATACTGCATGGCGGCAAATACCATTCGGGCGAGGTCCTGCGCAGTGGCGACATTGTCGGCATCCAGGCCCGCGGCATCCGCAAAGTGGCTCTGATGCATGCCTAGCTCATCTGCCTTGCGGTTCATGGCGTCCACGAAGGCGTCGGTGCCGCCGGGGTAGGTTCGCCCGAGCGCGGCCGCGGCCCGGTTCTCCGAAGCCATCAGCGCAAGTGTTAGCAACTCGCCGCGGGTCAGACTCGAGCCGAAGCGCAGACGCGACCCGGTAAGTCGGCGCATATCGCGATCGGCCTTCGTGATTTCGATCTTCTCGTCTGTGGGCAGTCCGGCATCCAGGATCACCATTGCGGTCATCAGCTTGGTCACCGACGCGATAGGCACCGGTTGATCGGCCTCGCGCTCATAAAGCGTGTTGCCGAAATGGTCGACCACCAGAGCCGCTTTCGAACGTAGCTTGAGTTTGCGCGTGTCGAGCTGCTCCCAGAGTCGCAGGGCTCGGTCGCCAGATGGGCTTTCTGCCATAACCTTGTCGGTCGCGGGCAGCAGCAGGGTGAAGAATAGGGTGACGAGGACGAGCGGGCGAATCTGCATGGCGGTGAATGATCGCTCAGCTTTCGGTCGATCGCAAATGCGAGCATCTCTGCATGACCAAGGCGGGTTATAATTCCCAGCATTAAACCTGGAAAGGCCGGTTGGCCCCGATCGAAGATAAGCGCTGCTCAGTGGTCTGTCAGTCGCCCTGTCGCGACCACTGCTGACGCTGTGGCCGACCACGGTTTCCAGGCTCAATGACATCAGGGGACCCCCTTGCTCGATTCTGTCCAGGGCCGGCTTGCACGGCTCGCCAGTGAAGCCGATATCAAGCTGCTACGCGACGCCCGCTTTGGCCTTGAAAAAGAGAGCCTGCGGGTGTCGGCGACGGGCGGCATGGCGCTGACACCGCATCCCACGGCGCTCGGATCGGCCTTGACCCACCCCGACATCACGACCGATTACTCCGAGGCGCTGATAGAGTTCATCACACCGCCACTACCCGGTGTCGCCGATGCGCTGGACTATCTCGCCGATCTGCAGGCCTACGTCTATCATCGGCTGGATAACGAAATTCTGTGGGCCACCAGCATGCCCTGTGTACTTTCCGGTGATCACAATATCCCGGTTGCACGTTACGGCACCTCCAATGCGGGCCGTATGAAGCATGTTTACCGGGTCGGCCTCGGTAACCGCTATGGCCGCGTCATGCAGGTGATTGCCGGGGTCCATTTCAATTGGTCGTTCGCCGATGATCTGTGGCCGGCCTATCGGCTGATCGAGGGACGTGTGTGTGGTCTGCGCGACTTTCGAGATCAGCGCTATATGGCGCTTATCCGCAACCTGCAGCGCTTCGGTTGGCTGATTCCTTACCTGTTCGGCGCCTCGCCGGCCGTGTGCAAGTCATTCTTTCAGGGGCAGACAACCAATCTGCCCTCGTTCGATGAGACAACCTATTACGCACCGCACGCCACGTCCCTTCGCATGGGCGATATCGGGTACCAAAACAGTCGTGAGGAAGGTTTGGGTATCAAGGCCTGTTACGACGATGTGCAGTCGTATGCCGACAGCCTGCTCAGGGCTACCATGGAACCGGCGGCTGCCTGGGAGGCGCTGGGGGTGCGCGAAGGTGACGAGTACCGTCAACTCAATGCCAACATTCTGCAGATTGAGAATGAGTACTACAGCACGGTGCGGCCCAAACAGGTGCTCAAGGGGTTGGAAAAATCGAGCCTTGCGCTGAAAAAGCGTGGTATCCGGTACATCGAACTCCGGTCCCTCGACGTCAATGCCTACCATCCGCTGGGTCTTGACGAAACCCAGGGGCGATTCCTGGAGGTGTTTCTGTTGTTCTGTCTGTTCGCTGACAGTCCGATGATCGATGCTCGTGAGCGTCGAGAGATAGACCGCAATCTGCTGGACGTGGCGCACCGTGGCCGCGAGCCCCGTCTTGTTTTGCAGCATCGTGGTGTCCGCCTGCCCATGCGCGCATGGGCGCTCGAGATTCTCGAATCGATGCTGCCCGTGTGCGAGATGCTCGACGCGGTCGAAGGTGGAGCCTGGTTCGAGGATGCGATGGACGATCAGATCGCCAAGGTACGTGCCCCGGAACTGACCCCGTCGGCGAAGATGCTGGAGGAGATGCGCGACAAGGGGGAAGGTTTCTACCAGTTTGCGCGCCGGCTGTCGCATCAGCATCAGCGGTATTTCCTGGAACGCCGACTGTCGCCTGAAACCATCGCCCAGCTGGACGAAAAATCGGCACGCTCACTGGCCGAACAACGCCGGCTCGAGGCAGAGCCACAGTCCGATTTTGACACTTTTCTTGAGGAATACTTCGCGCAAACCTGAGGGGCCATATTTGGGAGGTGGTCATGTAGTCGGCGTCAAAACGTGTCTCAATACGGCCGGTCGTCCTGGACGCAGGTCGAGAAAGGCGTTATCGAAAGCAAGTCCGTGAAACCTTTCGCCGGTATCGATGTCTCTGCATTGTGGCCGGCGGGGTGAATTTTATGAAAATACGTTTCGTGATTCTTTTGGCGGCGCTTGTGCTCGGTGCCTGTCAGGGTGGCAGTAGCGCATATGTTCGCGATGAGGCGCGTGCTGACAGATTCACGCAGCTCGAAGGTGCCAGCATCGTTCTGAATCAGGAACTGATCGTGACTGCCGGCAAGGCGCGCGTATTCTTTCAGAATGGCGAGGTCTCTCAGGGATTCGATAGCTACCAGCCGCATTGCTCTTTCGAGATCCGAAGCGTGATGCATGACGGTTTCACCATAAATGCGGATAGCTTTGTGGTAACGCAAGTTCAGAGATCGACGCAACCGGTGGTGAGCAGGCGGCCTGCTCAGGTTGCCGCACTATTCCTTGTCGGGGGATTGGGAGATGGCGGCTCGCAATCCTATTACGACGGCTACCATTTCTGGGTTACCTCGGCCAACCAACCAGATGTGAGACGCATGAGCTGTTTCGGCGTCTATGCGCAGCCTTACGAACTCTACCCTCCGACCCTGCGGGAGATTCGCCAGGCCCTGGGTTCGGTTGCTGAGATTCGGCAATAGGGCGTAGGCGCGCCTTGGCGCACTTCAATATCAAGCCCGCAGAATTGCATTCCTAACGACTCCCACCCCCTGAGGCCCTGCGCAACAACCAGTCCAGCTGCCGGGTGCTCAGCACCCGGCGCAGTGCGCCGAACACATAGGTGGGTGTGGTCACCGCGTAACGTGCACGCGGCCGCGGGCTTTCCAGGGCGTGAATCACTTTTTTCAGCACTGCTTCCGGGGGCAGGGTAAATCGCGTCGTTGGACCCTCCCGGGCCAGCCGGGCCTCCATCGCCTGGTAGCTGGCACGATGAACGCTGTTTTCGGCGTCGATGTTCTGTTTGAACCTGGCATGCGAATTTTCGCGGAATCGGCTGCTGATCGGTCCGGGCTCGATCAGGCTCACCCAGATGCCACTGCCATGCAGTTCCAGGCGCAGGGTGTCGCTCAGCCCCTCGAGGGCGAACTTCGAGCAGTTATAAGCACCGCGGTAAGGCATCGCGACCAGGCCAAGCACCGAGCTGTTCTGGATAATCCGGCCCTCGCCACGCGCGCGCATGCCCGGGATGAGTCGGCGGGTCAGTTCATGCCAGCCAAGCAGGTTGGTGCGGAGTTGCTCCTCGAGCACCGCCCAGGTGATGTCTTCGACAGCCCCGGGTTGGCCGTAACCGCCGTTGTTGAACAGGCCGTAGACGTGGCCGCCACTGGCCTCGAGTACTTTTGTGACCGCGTCGGCGACGGATGCCGGGTCATCGAGATGCAGGTGGACGGCCTCCAGTCCCTCATGTTCCAGTTCCTGCAGGTCCTCATGTCTTCGCGCCGTCGCAAATACGCGATATCCACGGTCCCTGAGCCCCAGCGCGGCACAACGCCCGATGCCGCTGGAGCAGCCTGTTATCAGTATCGATCTGTCGTGCATGGCAGTCCTTTTTTGACAAAAGCAGAACTAAAGTTTTCGCCCGCGCTTCCGTTACTGAGCTCATAACTTCTCCTGGCTGGCAGCCGCATGTCCCGGGAGGCGCTCGGAAGGAGGTTCATTGGTGGATATTGCTACGCTCGTCGGTTTGCTCGGCGGCTTCGGCATCATTATCGGCGCAATCGCGACCGGCGGCGACGTCATGCTTTTCGTCAACGTACCCTCGATCCTGATCGTGGTCGGCGGCACCTTCATGATCACACTGATGCAGGTGTCGCTGGGAGATTTTCTGGGGTCGTTCGCAATTGGCCTCAAGGCCTTCATCTACAAGGTTGACGATCCAAAAAAACTGATCGAAGAGGCCGTGGCCCTGGCCGACGTGGCCCGCAAGAACGGGCTGCTGGCGCTCGAGGGTCAGGAGATAAGCAACCCCTTCATGGAAAAAGGAGTCGGTCTGTGCGTGGATGGTCATGATCCCGCACTGGTCCAGAAGATGCTCATCAAAGACATCGACCTGACCATCCAGCGGCATGAGGTGGGCCAGCGCATGTTCAGGAATATGGCAACCATGGCGCCGGCCATGGGCATGATCGGTACCCTGGTCGGTCTGGTCCAGATGCTGGCCAATATGTCGGATCCGTCAGCCATTGGGCCGGCAATGGCAATTGCCCTGCTGACTACACTCTACGGTGCAATTATCGCCAATGCCTTTGCACAACCCATGGCCGACAAGCTTGGGCGCGCGAGCGAACTCGAACAGACCAACAAGTCACTCATTCTGGAAACCATTGCAGGTATACAGGAAGGCATGAATCCCAAGGTACTCGAACAGATGCTTGGCACCTATCTGCCGCCGAAGAAACGTCCCGAGCAGTTGTGAGGATCCGATGAATGGCAAATGATTGCCCCAAATGCGAAGAAGGACTCCCGCCGTGGATGGCCACCTTTGCCGACTTGATGGCTTTGTTGATGTGCTTCTTTGTCCTCCTGCTTTCGTTCGCGACCATCGATGCCGTGCGTTTCAAGAAGATGGCCGAGTCGATGCAGGATGCCTTCGGTGTTCAGCGAAAGATCCCGGCGAACGAAATCGTCATGGGTGTGAGCGTGATCAAGCAGGAATGGAGTCCGACGGTCTCCGAACAGTCGGTGATCACCGAGATCCGCCAGGAGACCAGCGAGGTTCAGCAGGAGCATCTCAAGATGCAGGACGCCGAGGAACAGCAGAAACAGCAGGAGGAACAGGAAAAGCGCCAGCAGGAGATCGACGAGCAGGCGGCCATAGAGGCAGCCGAGCAGCAGCTGCAGAACGAACTCGCACAACAAATGGACGAGTTACAGGACGCCCTCAACCAGGAGGTCGACCAGGGTCTGGTCACGCTGGAGAGGAAAGAGAGCAGCATCATCGTCCGGATCCAGGAGAAAGGCTCTTTTGGTTCGGGCAGTGCCCGCCTCGATCCCGAATTCCACGAAGTGATGGCGCGTATCAGCAAGGTGCTGGCGGCCAAGCCGGGCAAGATTACGGTTGCCGGCCACAGCGACAATATCCCGATCAGTACCGGCAGGTTCCGCTCCAATTGGGAACTCTCCTCGGCCCGCGCGGTGACGGTGCTGCACTCCATGTTGCGTAACCAGGATATCGCCGAGGACCGGGTTGTGGTGGAGGGGCTCGCCGATACGCGACCGCTGGTCGACAATGACAGCCCGCAGAATCGGGCCAGGAACCGTCGTGTCGAGCTCATCCTGACGCGTGGGATTGACGAGCAGATTCAGGATCTCAACGACCTGAAATTGAATTGAAACAAGCGAAAGGCAATGACAGAGCAAGAGCCGCAGATAATGGCAGGTAAAGACCGACGCAATTTCTTCCGGATTGACGACACGGTGCGCATGAGCATTCGACGTGTCCCGCGCGAGGAGCTTCAGTCCCGACTGGACCGGCTTGAGCATGATCTTGCCGGCAATTTTACCGTGCTCTCCAGTCTGTCCGCCATTACTGCGCAGATGGCCGCCGGTCTGCGACGGATCGAAAACCATGACCCGGATCTGGCGGCCTACCTGCGCGCGATCGACCAGAAGATCGAGGTGATCGGGCGCGCCTTCATTGCCACTGAGCCCGAGCTGGTGGCTCAAGCCGCGGCGCCCGTCAATCTCAGCGCCGGCGGGATGTGTGCCGGTGTCGAAGAGCACTACGAACCCGGTACTGACATTGAGATACGCATGCTGCTGTTCCCGTCTTTCACGGGCCTGATGATCTACGGGACTGTGGTCGAGTGCGATCCGGCCGGGGACGAGGATCCATCAGCGGGTTATCAGCACATTGCCCGGATCGAGTTCAGCCATATCCGGGAACAGGATCGCGAACTGCTCATCCGGCATCTGCTGCGGCGCCAGAGTGATCAGTTGAGGGATCGCCAGGAGAATGGGGAGGCATGAGCATGCGCAAACCGGATGTGGATGAACTGAAGATAGCTCTGGCAGGCGCCGAGGCGATGCGTGTGGAGGGCAGTGATCCGCGCCATATCGCCATGTCGCTGCGCTATCTGTACGAACGCTGCCAGGGACTTGAGGCCTTGCTGCGGATCACCGACAGATTTCTGCGGTTCGGGATGCCCGAGCATGAGCTTTCGGAGATGCGGCGCCTGGTCGATCGTCTTCGTGAAGGTGAGCTTGCGGCCGAGGACAGTGATGAGGTCGACGCCACCCTTCCGCTGTAGAAATCCGGCCGTCCGGCGAAAACCGGGTAAAAATCGCCAGGCCGCAATGATTTCGGGGCCGTATTTCTGATTCGCGCGGCGCGGCGCCCCGACGACTTCTCGTGCCGATTCCCCGTATGATAAAATCCCGCGATTGACAAACTTATGGGATTGACGACATGCCGTTTTACGAATATCGCTGCGGGTCGTGCGGGCACGAGTTCGAGGCCATGCAGAAAATGAGCGACGCCCCCCTAACCGGTTGTCCGGGATGTGAAAAACCCGAACTGGTGAAGTTGGTCTCTGCCGCCGGCTTCCGCCTGAAGGGCGGTGGTTGGTACGAAACAGATTTCAAGGGAAAATCCAAAAAGAAGGAAGCCGAGGCAACTGACGGCAAATCGTCCGGTGGCCACAGTTGCGCCACGGGTGGCTGTTCCGCCTGCAACTGAAGATCGAGCAATTTAATCAACGCAATCTGGGGCGCCCTGCGAGTCGGGGCGCCTCGTCTTTTAGAGTCCGGGAAGCACCATGCGCAGCCATTACTGTGGTGAAGTCAACACAGCCCACATTGACCAGACCGTCGAATTCTGCGGCTGGGTAAATCGTCGCCGTGACCACGGTGGAGTCATCTTCATCGACCTGCGTGATCGCAGCGGCCTGGTACAGGTGGTCTACGATCCCGACCTGCCGGAGGTCTTTGCCACCGCCGAGCACGTACGCAACGAATTCGTGGTGCGGGTAAAGGGCCGCGTGCGTGCCCGGCCGGAAGGAACGGTCAACAAAGACCTGCCGACGGGCGAGGTGGAGGTGTTGGGCCTGGAGCTGGAGATTCTCAACCGAGCCGAGACCCCGCCGTTTCAGCTCGATGACGACGACACCTCCGAAGAACTGCGCCTGCGCTACCGCTATGTCGATCTGCGTCGGCCGGTGATGCAGGAACGCATCATCCTGCGTGCGCTGGCGACACGCACACTGCGCCGCTACCTGGATGACCATGGCTTCCTCGATATAGAGACGCCGATGCTGACGCGCGCGACCCCTGAGGGAGCGCGAGATTATCTGGTGCCCAGCCGGATCCACGCCGGCAAGTTCTTCGCCCTGCCGCAGTCACCGCAATTGTTCAAGCAGCTGCTGATGATGTCGGGTATGGATCGCTACTACCAGATCGTGCGCTGTTTCCGCGATGAAGATCTGCGTGCCGACCGGCAACCCGAGTTCACCCAGCTCGACCTCGAGATGTCGTTCATGGATGAAGACGAGATCATGGGGTTGATGGAGAGCATGATACGGGATCTGTTCGACACCACCCTCGGGGTGACATTGCCGGATCCGTTCCCGCGCATGAGCTATGCCGAAGCGATCAAGCGGTTCGGCTCTGACCGCCCGGACCTGCGTTGCCCGCTGGAGCTGATCGACATCGCCGATCTGATGGACGACGTCGAATTCAAGGTGTTTGCGGGTCCGGCCAAGGACCCCAAGGGACGGGTGGTTGCCATGCGGGTGCCCAATGGCGCGACCCTCAGCCGCAAGGATATCGATGAATACACCAAGTTCGTCGCTATCTATGGCGCCAGAGGCCTGGCCTATGTGAAGGTCAACAATGTCGCGCAGGGCCGCGAGGGGCTGCAGTCACCGATCCTCAAGTTTCTGCCGGACAGTGCGGTTTCCGGCATCGTGGAACGAACGGGTGCACAGGACGGTGACCTGATCTTCTTTGGCGCCGATCAGGCCCATATCGTCAACGAGGCGATCGGTGCCCTGCGGGTCAAGCTGGGCAAAGATCTGGAAATGATGTCGAGTGACTGGAAGCCGGTCTGGGTGGTCGATTTTCCGATGTTTGAATGGGATGCGGGTGAGGCGCGCTGGCAGGCCCTGCATCATCCCTTCACGGCACCCAGGGCAGACCAGCTCGAGCTCCTGGACACTGCGCCCGGTGATTGTCTGTCGCGTGCCTATGACATGGTCCTCAACGGCACCGAACTGGGTGGGGGTTCGATTCGTATCCATCAGGAGAGCGTCCAGGAAAAGGTGTTCCATCTGCTCGGCATCGACGAGGAAGAGGCACAGGAGAAGTTCGGCTTCCTGTTGACCGCGCTCAAGTATGGCTGCCCGCCACATGGCGGTCTTGCCTTCGGTCTGGACCGGCTGGTGATGCTGATGAGCGGCGCTCAGTCGATTCGCGAGGTCATGGCATTCCCGAAGACCCAGAATGCGAACTGTCTGCTTACCCAGGCACCGTCCGAGGTGTCCCAGGGACAGCTGCGTGACCTGCATCTGCGGGTGCGTCGTCCGCAGCTTGCCGCCGAACCCGCACCAGAGTCCGGTTCCGAGGGCTGAGCCCCTGCTTCACCTGGGCGTTGACGGCCGGTAGCTCTCGAGCTCGCAGAGCGGGAACGGCCTCTGCACGCCAAATCCCTGGGCGTAGTCCACCCCCGCGCGGCGGAGTGCGGCGAAAACCGCGTCGTTCTCAACGAACTCGGCAATGGTCTTCAGCCCAAGGGTGTGGCCGATGTCTGCTATCGCCCGCACCATGGCCGCGTCCATGGGCTCGTTGAGCATGTCGCGCACGAAACTGCCGTCGATCTTCAGATAGTCGACCGGCAGATGCTTGAGGTAGGCGAACGACGACAGGCCGCTGCCGAAGTCGTCCAGTGCGAACAGGCAGCCGCGTGCCGACAGTTCATGAATCAACCGCTGTGCATTGGCCATATTGGCGACAACGGCGGTCTCGGTGATCTCGAAGCAGGCCATCCGGTGCGGGAATCCACTCTTTTCGAACGCGCCGAGCACGAAATCCAGAAACCCCTCCTGTGCCAGTGACTGTCCACTGAGGTTGATGTTGCACTTTCCGATCCGGTCGAAGATTCCGGGCTGGGATCGCCAGTGCTGTATCACGGAGCCAATCACCCAGCGGTCCACAAGCGGCATCAGATCGTAGCGCTCCGCGGCGGGTATGAAGGCCATGGGTGGGATCAGCTCACCGCATTCGTCGAGCATGCGCACCAGCACCTCACAGCTCCATTCCCCCTTTCGGGTTTGTTCCACGGGGACGATCGGCTGGCAATAAAGCCGCAGACGATCCCTGTCGAGGGCCTCCCTGATCCGGCTGGCCCAAAGTACCTCACCGCGCCGACGCTGTTCCTCCGGACTCTCCGGTTGATAGACGACGATCTGGCCGCGGCCTTTTTCCTTGGCCATGGCCAGGGCTGCATCGGCGGCCGTGACGACGTCGCCGGGGCCGAACATGTGCTGATCAATGGCCACCACGCCGATCGAAACACCGATCTGAATCTGTTTGTCTTCCCAGCAAAAACGAAAGTCCCCGGCAGCGTCGTATAGCTTTTTAGCCATCGCTCCGGCGGGTTTGCTGTCACAGCCGGGAAGCAACACGGCGAACCGGTCGCCGCCGATTCTTGCCAGCGTGTCGATGCCGCGGATTTCACTCAACAGGGTGTCGGTGAGCTGTCGCAACAACAGGTCGCCCGCCATATGCCCATGGCTGTCGTTGACCAGTTTGAAACGGTCGAGGTCGACGATAAGGACGGAACTGGGGGCCTTTGTCGATCCGCTTTGTCGCACCAGCTCATGCAGGCGGTGCTCGAATTCACGACGATTGATGAGTCCGGTCAGCTCATCATGGCTTGCCTTGAACGAAAGCAGTGCCTGCATGCGCCGCTCCGTAGACAGGTCGCGCATGATGGTTGCGAAACCGCTTATGTTTCCCTTGTGGTCTTTGAGGGCGACAAGCTTGCCATCGATGCAGACCGTATCGGTCTTTCGACGCATCAATTCGGCTGCTTCATTGATATGCAGCGATCCGCCACTTTTTAATACCTGGTAAGCAGCCGCCTCAAGCTGATCCTGGTGTTGCGGGTTGCGGAACCGGAGCATGTCGACCAGCCTGCTACCCAGCACATCCACTTCCGCGCGGTCGAGCAGCAGGCGGGCCGCGCGGTTGCTGAAGTTGATCACGCTGTTTCTGTCGGCGATCAGTATGGCATCGCTGACAGCATCCAGCGTGATTTGTGAAAAAGCATCTGGCGCAGGCTGCCTGTCTTCAAAGCCTTGCTGTGAGGAAAGTTCACGGACCGACACCAGGTAACGCAGGCCGAGCGTGGACTGGACGACTGAACGGGTGAGTTGGGCCGGAATACGTCTTCCGGAGCCCGGACAAATCTCGGTCTGCCAGCTTGTCTGGCGGAGGATCCCATTCGCCGTGTGCTGATCTTCGGCTGAGTTGAACAAGACTGAAAACGGCTGACCTTCGGCATCGGCGTGATGCCACGCGAACAGAAGGCTGGCCTCGGCGTTGAGCGCCACGATGTGCATATCCTGATCGAGCAGGATATGCGGTCCGGCAATGTTGTCCAGGATCGACCGGGTGAATGCCTCCGTGCACTCTGACATTGGAATGGTCGCGTCGAAGGCCATTCAGTATACCGAGGTACCCTTATTATGTTCACAAGCTAACGGCCCGAAGCTGTTAGCCTTTAGTGATCGCGGTAAATCAGAACGGGAATCTTCGAGCTTGGAACCATCCTACAAAAGGCCGGAATCGGTACTGATACTGGTTGCCACCCTTGCCGGCGAGGTCTTGATGATGGAACGCAGCAGACCGCACGGTTTCTGGCAGTCGGTAACCGGATCTTTGCACTGGGGCGAGTCTGCATGCGAGGCAGCAATACGCGAGTTGAGCGAGGAGACCGGGTTAAAGGGCGGGGGCCGACTTGTTGATCTGCATGCCGGGGTCAGATTTCCGATCGTTCACCCATGGCGGGCGCGTTACGCACCCACTGAACGTTTCAATCATGAGCATTGGTTTCTGCTTGAATTGACGTCGCGTCGTACCATCAGGCTGAATCCCAAAGAGCACCGTCAATACCGTTGGATGCAGGCGGATTACGCGGCACGGCGGGCAACGTCGTGGACCAACCGGAACATAATCCGTGAGTGGATGTCCCGGTGTTGCACCGGTCAGACGCGGGCGCCAGGTTATCGCCCTGTTCCAGTGCGATGACCGGACAGCAGCCGGTGCGCGGGGGCGTCGGATGTCCGGTGTTTTAGGGGGAAACGTTTTGCATTCTCCCTATACTTCCTTTTTATGTCAGACTTCAGACAACCACGGGAGCGAAAACAAATGTTTAAAGACTACATGGGGATGTTCAAGGACCTGCGCAACATGCAGGATCAGTTGTGGAAGGATTCGATGGCCAAGTTTCCCGGGTCTGCGTTTCCGAGCGGCATGGACGACTGGCAGCAGAAAACCCTGGAGAGCGTAAACAGCATGGTTGGGCAGGCCGTCAGCCACTCACTCAAGCTCCAGCGAGAATGGCTTGATCAATGGGCGGAGCGGGCCAGCGGCAAGAAGCTCAAACCCAAGTCGTTCGCCGGACTGAGCGCGGAGGCACAAAATTCGACGCAACGCTGGCTCGACACGCAGAATCAATTGTGGGATCAATGGCTCCAGGTTCTGCGTGGGACCGGTGGCCCGGACAAACTGCCCGAGTTTGCGCAGTGGCA
Source organism: uncultured Gammaproteobacteria bacterium (assembly GCA_963759055.1). Classification (GTDB taxonomy): domain Bacteria; phylum Pseudomonadota; class Gammaproteobacteria; order Chromatiales; family Chromatiaceae; genus Thiosocius. Next base: position 14,936 of record CAVWYD010000021.1, on the reverse strand, counting down.
GTCTGCCGTACAGGAGTCCATTCAGCGTCAGATGGGCCTGCTGGAGGACTGGTCGGAAATGACCCAGGTCAAAAAGCTTTCGGGCAAGGAAATTACAAAACTCTCCGACCAGATCGAAAAAGCGATGGCGGAAGCTATCGAAACCCAGCAGCGGCTGTGGAGTCACTGGTTCGATAACCTGGGCGCGCTTGCCGAATCGGCGGAAAAGGCGGCCGCAGGCGGGTCAAAGACGAAAAAGGCGAAATCCTCGAGCAAGAGCAAAAAGGCTTCGGGCAAATCGGCGGTGGCGCATGACGATCTCAAGCAGATCGCCGGCATCGGCCCGGGTCTGGAAAAGAAACTCAAAGACTCCGGTATCCACACCCTCCATGAGATCGCAGAGCTCAGCGATGCAGATATCACTCACCTGGAGGAAGAGATCATCAAGTTCTCCGGGCGCATCAACCGCGACAAGTGGGTGGAGCAGGCCAAGAAACTCATTTCCTGATGCCGGTGCGGGCGATGCGCCCACACCATGATCAGATGTGTAGTCCGGATCAATCTGAGACCCGCCTTTGACAGGCGGGTTTTTTATTAGCCCGCGCTTGCAGGGCCGTTTTGTACCCCGGTCACCAGTCTTCAGTTTTACGTTTCGGCTGCACCGGTGGAGGCGGCGGATTGGGTGAGTTGGGCACGATCGCCACCTCGTCACCCGGATCGAGGCGGGTAAAGGGTTCGGCGAACTGCTTGTTGACGGTCACGCGCACGTTTTCATCGGCGAACAGGTAGCCGCGATCACCCTTGACCCGGCGCAGCCAGCCTAACAGCTGCTGCACATCCTCGACGCTGTCCGGCGGAGTCAGCTCTTCGGATTCCTTGCGCATCTTGTTGGCCAGGTAAGCAAAATACATCACCTGGATCTTGCGTTCCTCGTCCGGCGCGCCGGCGAGGCGTCGGCCGTCACGGTCATAACCGGCCGCGCTCAGCCGGTCGAGATAGGCTTGCCAGTATTTTTCCTGATTCGTGCCCAGGTCGTACAGGGTCTCCCAGGAATAGATGCCCGTGTCGTGACCGTCGTCGAAGGCAATACGGATCGCGTAGCTGCCCTGGGGTTCGATACGCTCGATATTGACGGTTTCCTTGCCCGTTTCAGGTGTGCTGCGGCTGGTCACCTCGGCGGCATGGGAATGGACACGCAGGTACTCACAGGGCAGGGAGAAACTCTTGCCGTCGGAGAACGTGATGTTCAGCAGCCGGGATTTCCGATGAAGATTGATCTCGGTGGGTTGGGGACCTTTGTTTTGCTCGCTCAAGTGTGGTTCTCCGGTCTGGCTGCGCGCGGATGTTTGCACGCCCGCCAGGCGGGTTCAACCTGCGATTCACCAGGGTGTCAGGATGTTCATTGTCCGAACGGTTTCTTCATGCCCGCCAGCGATCGCGGTGAGTGTTTCCTGCTCCTCATGCTGCCAGCTGGCGGCGGTCGTCTCATTGTGTTTGGTCTTTTGCAGATTCCTGCCTGGAGGCCGAAAAGGCCCCGACTTGAACGCTGCCGCCGAGACGCTGGCGATGTTAAAATCACGGAATTCGCGTAATTCAACGCAAAATTCAAGACATTCGGATGGGGTAGTGGCATGGCAGGTCACAGTAAGTGGGCCAATATCAAACACAAGAAGGCAGCGACCGACAAGGCGCGCGGCAAGTTGTGGTCGAAACTGATCCGCGAGGTCACGGTGGCGGCGAAAGAGGGCGGCGGCGACATCGGCGCGAACCCACGTCTGCGGCTGGCAGTGGACAAGGCGCGCGGCGCCAATATGCCCAACGATACAGTCGAGCGCGCGATCAAGCGCGGCGCCGGCGGTGAAGACGACAGCAGCTACGACGAGATCCGCTACGAGGGCTATGGTCCCAGCGGTGTCGCGATCATCGTCGACTGCATGACCGACAACCGAAACCGTACCGCCTCTGAGGTGCGGCATGCCTTCACCAAACACGGCGGCAATCTGGGTACCGATGGCTCTGTTGCCTATATGTTCAGCAAGAAGGGCATCATCAGCTACGGCCCTGGTGCCGATGAGGACGCCATCATGGAGGCCGCACTCGAGGCCGGAGCGGAAGACGTGGTGGGCAACGACGATGGCTCGGTGGACGTCTATGCGGATCCGGACGATTTCTCCGATGTCCTGGCCGCGATGCAGGCGGCCGGGCACGAGCCGGACAATGCCGAGGTGACCTTCGAGGCCGAGAACAGTTCTCCGCTGGACAGGGACAATGCGGAAAAGCTGTTGCGCCTGGTCGATTTCCTGGAAGATCTGGACGATGTGCAGGAGGTCTACAGTAATGCCGATATCGCTCCGGAAATCATGGATGAGCTTCAGGCGTAAAATCGCATGACGCGCGTACTCGGCATCGATCCCGGTTCGCGGGTGACCGGCTTCGGTGTGATCGAGAGCGACGGCGTGCGCAGCCGCTATCTGGGTTCCGGATGCATCCGTACCACTTCGGGTGACTTTCCCAAGCGCCTGGGTGAGATCTTCAGCGGCCTGCGCGAGGTGCTCGGCGAATGGCAGCCGCTGGAGGTGGCTGTCGAACAGGTGTTCGTCTCGCGCAATGCCTCTTCAGCGCTCAAGCTGGGCCAGGCACGCGGTGCGGCGATCAGTGCGGTCGTCACCCTCGATCTTCCGGTTTTCGAATACACCCCGGCGGCCGTCAAGCAGGGTCTTGTCGGCAACGGCCGGGCCGAAAAGGAGCAGGTACAGCATATGGTGCGGGTGATTCTCGGAATGCAGGGCAGGATGGCCCTGGACGAATCGGATGCGCTGGCGGTAGCCCTGTGCCATGCGCATAGCAATGCCACACGCCGGCACATCGAGGGTGCGCAATGATCGGGCGCCTGCGTGGCCGGATTGTTTCCCGGCAGCCACCCTTCCTGCTGCTCGAGGTTAATGGCGTCGGTTATGAGATCGAGGCGCCTATGTCGACCTTCTACGTCCTCCCGGAGGGCGACGCGGAGGTGACCCTGCACACCCACCTCTCGGTCCGTGAGGATGCCCATGTGCTGTACGGTTTTGCCCGCGAGGCCGACCGTACCCTGTTTCGGGCGTTGCTCAAGGTCAGCGGCGTGGGCGGCAAGATGGCGCTCGGCGTGCTCTCGGGGATGACCGCCGAGGAATTCAGCCAGGCCGTGCAGACCGGCGATCTGGCGGCACTGACCCGGCTGCCCGGGGTGGGCAAAAAGACCGCGGAACGCCTGGTGGTCGAGATGCGCGACAAGCTCGACAGGATCGGAATCCTGCCAACGGGCGGTGGCGGCGTCGTGGGTCCCGCCACGGCCCCCGCCGGTGCAGACCAGGACGCCGTCAGTGCCCTGGTGGTGCTTGGCTACCGGCCGCCGGAGGCGAGTCGCATGGTCAGCAAGGTGTTCGAGGAGGGTATGGACACCGAGTCGATCATCAAGGCGGCCCTGCAGGGGACCGTAAAGTAGGCCCATATTGGGTACGCGCTGGCTGACTTGGGTGTTGCAGAACGCGAAGGACGCAGAGGCGCAAAGGACGCAGAGGTCTATCAAGGAAAAAAGCTGTCGGCAGAATTTGTGCGGTAGTCGATGGGCGGCGGCCCTTATGACCCCTCCGGAGCGGGCATACACATCCGTTTACTTTGCGTCCTCTGCGCCTCTGCGATCTCTGCGTCCCGAGACTCGGAGCCCAATCCGATCCCGATTGCCCGCAGATTGCCCTTATTCCGCACTCGAAGCCAGACCGCCATTCCTACATAATCAGCCGATGCAAGATCCAGATCGCCTCATAAGTGCCCAGTCCGCCGCCGACGATGCGGCAATCGATCGCGCCATCCGGCCCAAGACCCTGGCCGATTACGTCGGTCAGCCCGCGGTGCGGGAGCAGATGGAGATCTTCATTCCGGCGGCCCGGGATCGGGGTGAAGCGCTTGATCACGTCCTGATCTTCGGCCCGCCCGGCCTCGGCAAGACGACCCTGGCGCACATCGTCGCCAACGAGATGGGCGTGAATCTGCGCCAGACCTCGGGTCCCGTGCTCGAGCGCCCGGGAGATCTGGCGGCGCTGCTGACCAATCTCGAGCCGCACGATGTGCTGTTCGTGGACGAGATCCACCGTCTCAGCCCGGTGGTCGAAGAGGTGCTGTACCCGGCGATGGAGGACTACCAGCTGGACATCATGATCGGCGAGGGCCCGGCCGCGCGCTCGATCAAGGTCGATCTGCCGCCGTTCACCCTGGTCGGCGCGACGACCCGGGCCGGTCTGCTGACCTCGCCCCTGCGTGACCGCTTCGGCATCGTGCAGCGCCTGGAGTTCTATTCAGAGGCCGAGCTGTCGCGGATCGTGCGCCGCTCGGCAGGCATCCTCGGGGTCGCGATCAGCGAAGAGGGGGCCACCGAGATTGCCAGGCGCTCACGCGGGACGCCGCGTATCGTCAACCGCCTGCTGCGCCGGGTGCGCGATTTCGCCCAGGTCAAGTTGCACGGCGAGGTGACTGCCGCAGTGGCCGATGCCGCGCTGCAGATGCTGAAGGTGGACGCCAACGGATTCGACCAGATGGACCGTCGCCTGCTGAGGACGGTGATTGAGAAATTTGATGGTGGCCCGGTCGGTCTGGACAGTCTGGCGGCCGCGATCGGCGAAGAGCGCGGGACCATCGAGGACGTGCTCGAACCCTATCTGATCCAGCAGGGCTATCTGATGCGCACGCCGCGTGGGCGCATGGCAACCCGGGCCTCGTTCGTACATTTTGGCCTGAATCCGCCCAAAGCCGCCGATTCACCGGATCTGTTTGCCGATCTGGCAGATGACTGAACTTTTTTCCATCCCTTCGATCACAGCAGGGCAGGACGTTGAGCGTGTTTGAATGGCCGGTGAGGGTGTATTACGAGGATACCGATAGCGGTGGCGTGGTGTATTACGCCAACTACCTCAAATATCTCGAACGGGCGCGTACCGAGTGGCTGCGACATCTTGGGTTCGGACAGGACGCACTGATGCGCGACTCCGGGATCCTGTTCGCGGTTCGACGGGTTGAAATCGACTATCTTTTGCCGGCACGTCTTGATGACGAACTGGTGGTCGAGCTCGAGATCGGATCGGCCAGCAAGGCCAGTCTGACCTTCGTGCAACGCATCGTACGTGCGCCGGACACCGTGCTGAGCCGGGCCACCGTGAAGGTGGCCTGCCTGGACAGTGACAGATTCCGCCCGACTGCCATACCGGCCAATATCCGCGAGAAGTTGAAAAATGCCCACGAGTGACCTTTCTTTCTTCAGCCTGATCCTGAATGCCAGTGTGGTGGTGCAGCTGGTGATGGCCCTGCTTTTGCTGGCCTCGGTGCTGTCATGGACCATCATCTTCGATCGCTCACGGGTACTGAAGAAAGCCCGGCGCGAGGCGGAAGATTTCGAGAACCGCTTCTGGTCCGGCGGCGATCTGGGAGACCTTTACCGGGCAGTTGATCGTGATCGAGAGACCCTGCGTGGTACCAGCGCGATCTTCCATGCTGGATTCCGTGAGTTTGTGCGCCTGCGTGAGAATACCGGCATAGACCCCATGGCCCTGGTAGAGGGCGCACGGCGCGCCATGCGGGTGGCACTCAGTCGTGAAATCGATACGCTCGAAACCCACCTTTCCTTTCTCGCCACGGTGGGATCGACCAGTCCCTATGTCGGCCTGTTCGGCACGGTGTGGGGCATCATGAATGCTTTCCATGCGCTCGGAAACGTCAAGCAGGCAACCCTGAATCTGGTCGCGCCCGGGATCGCCGAGGCACTGATCGCCACCGCCATGGGGCTGTTCGCAGCCATTCCCGCGGTGGTCGCTTACAACAAATACGCCAACTCCGTGCAGCGACTGGAGAACCGCTATGACGATTTCGTCGAGGAATTCTCCAACATCCTGCAGCGCCAGGCCCACACGCGTGCCAAGAAGCAATGAGTTTATGAATAGGGAACGCAGAGGACGCAAAGGTTCGCGGAGGGCGCAAAGGAATTTTTGTGCTGGGATCGTTGACCCTGGTGAACAGGAAAAACTCTGCGACCTCTGCGCTTCTCTGCGATCTCTGCGTTCCAGGATTTCCTGAATCATGGCCCACCGACAAAAAACCAGGCGTCCCATGTCCGAGATCAACGTCGTCCCTTATATCGACGTCATGCTGGTGTTGCTGGTCATCTTCATGATCACCGCACCCCTGCTGACCCAGGGGGTGAAGGTGAATCTGGTCGAGGCGGATGCGAAACCGATCGAAGAGGACGCCAAGCGGCCTTACGTGGTCACCGTCGGGCCGAACGGAGATCTGTCCATCACCTACGACGACGACAGGATCCAAAAGGTCGACGAACAGGAACTGCTGCAAAAGAGCACCGCAATCATCAAAAACAACCCCGGTATCCCGGTACTCATCAAGGGAGACAAAGCGGTCGTCTATGACCGGGTGGTCCAGGCGATGGTCATCCTGCAGCAGGCGGGTGCGCCCAGTGTGGGCCTGATCACCCAGCCGCCCGAGTCAGCCGCCAAGGGGCGTTAACGAGTCGTGCTTGCAGTATTGAGACGCAATCCGGTGGCCCTGGGGCTGGCAATACTGCTGCATGTTGCGCTGGCGGTGTTCCTGATACTCGAGGTCGACTGGCGCGACCCGATCAAGCCAATCGGAGCCGATGTGGTGGTGGTCCAGGCCACATTGGTCGATCAGCAGAAGCTCGAGGCGGTGGCTGAGGAGAAGAAGGCCGCCGAAGTTGAAAAAGTCGCCGCGGCCGAGCGCGCGAAACAGGAAAAGCTGAAAAAGCGGCGCGCCGAGGAAAAACGCAAGCTGGCGGAGATCGAGAAGAAGCGTGAGCAGCGCAAGCAGGAAGAGGCGCGTAAAAAGGCCGAGGAACAGAAACGGATAGAGGCCGAGAAGGTGCGCCTGGCCGAGATCAAACGCAAGGAAGAGGAAAAGAAACAGGCCGAGGAAAAAGAACGCAAGGCGGAACTCGAGAAGAAACGCCTGCTCGAAGAACAAAAGCGAAAAGACGAAGAGGCCGCGCGCCAGGAGGCGGAGGAAAAAGCGAAAAAAGAGGCTGAGGCCAAGAAGAAAGCGGAAGCCGAGGCCAAGAAAAAAGCAGAAGCCGAGGCGAAGGAAAAGGCCGCGGCCGAACGCAAACGCAAGGCGGAGGCCAAGGCACGTGCCGATCGCAAGGCGCGTGAGGCGGAGCTGGCGGCGCAGATTCAGGCCGAAAGGGATGCGTCGGAGATGGAGCAGGTGGTTGGCCTTATCCGTTCCAAGGTCGAGCGAAACTGGCGGCGCCCCCTGGGCACCAGTGAACTGGGATTGCGCTGTACGGTGCGCGTGCGCCTGGGTGGGACTGGCTCGGTGTTGCTTGTCACCGTGGTAAAGTCCAGCGGCAATAACGCATTCGACCGCTCGGTGGAGGCCGCCGTGCAAAAGGCCGATCCGCTGCCCATGCCCCAGTCCAAGCGGTTGTTGACGCAGTTTCGTGAGATCCAATTCGAGTTTGAACCCGGCAATTGAGCTGACATCCCTATGAAGAGAATACTGTTTCTGGTCTTGATGTTTTGCGCCTCCCTGCAGACGAAGGCAGCATTGACCATCGAAATCACCCAGGGCGTCGAAGGTGCACTGCCGATCGCCGTGGTGCCTTTTGCCTGGCGCGGTGACGCGGCCAGCCCGCCGCCGCATGCAGTAGGGGATGTGGTTGCGGCCGATCTGCGCCGCAGCGGGCGCTTCAAGCCCCTGTCGACTGACGAGATGCTGGCCCGGCCGACACGTGGCGAAGAGGTCGATTTTCGCGACTGGCGTGCGCTGAACGTGGAAAACCTGGTCATCGGTGACATCAGCCCGAACGGTCCGGGTGGCTACATGGTCAAGTTTTACCTGTACGACGTCTTCCGCGGTGAGCAGATAACCGGATACAGCATGCCCACCACGGCGCAGGATCTGCGCGCCACGGCGCACAGCATCGCCGATATCATCTACGAGACCCTGACCGGGCAGCCGGGTGCGTTCGCCACCCGGATCGCCTATGTCACCTCTCAGCGCGACGCCAAGGGCGAGGAGCGGGTGGAACTGCGCATCGCCGACGCCGACGGTTACAGTCCGCAGACCATCGTCTCGTCGAAGGAGCCGATCATGTCGCCCGCCTGGTCACCGGACGGACGCAAACTGGCCTATGTATCTTTCGAGAATACCCAGCCGTCGATCTGGGTGCAGGAGGTCTTCACCGGCAAGCGCGAGAAGGTGACTTCCTTCAAGGGTATCAACGGTGCGCCGGCCTGGTCCCCGGATGGTCGCTACCTGGCGCTGACGCTGTCCAAGGACGGCAACCCGGATATCTTCATATTGGATGTCGCGCGCCGCAGCCTGCGCCCGCTCACGCGGCACGGGTCGATCGATACCGAACCGGCCTGGGCGCCCGATGGAAAATCGCTGGTTTTCACCTCGGACCGTGGCGGCTCGCCACAGATCTACCGGGTCTCCGTAAACGGCGGCGAGGCCACGCGGGTATCATTTGAGGGCAAATACAACGCGCGTGCCTCGTTTTCACCCAACGGGCGTATGCTGACCATGGTCACGCGGGTCAACGACCAGTACCGCATTGCGACACTGGATCTCGAAACACGTGACTTTCGCGTAATGAGCACTGGTCGACTTGATGAATCGCCCAGTTTCGCGCCCAATGGCAGCATGATAATTTACGCAACGCGGGTTAACGACAAAGGCATGCTTGCCGCCGTCTCTACGGACGGGAGGGTGCAACAGCGCCTTCGCATTCAGCAGGGTGACGTGCGCGAGCCGGTCTGGTCGCCCCACCATAAACAGGAGAGGATTCGCTAAATGAAACTCAACACATCGGCCTGGTTGGCCATTGCCCTGTCGGCACTTTTGTTTGCCGGCTGCTCGAGTACCGGAAGCAAGGGCGACGACCCGGGCGCGTCGGTTGAAGACGGCGGTGCGAGCACCATGGGTGCCAGTCAGGGTGGCGCCTGGACAGGTAATCCGCTCGACAACCCCAACAGCCTGCTGTCCACCAGGACGATCTATTTCGATTTCGATCAGAGCACAATCCGCAGCGAGTTCATTGACGTGCTGCGTGCGCATGCTGCCTACCTGAACACCAATCGCTCGATCGGTGTCATGGTCGAGGGACACGCAGATGAGCGTGGTTCGCGCGAGTACAACATCGCACTGGGCGAGCGCCGTGCCAATACGATCAAGCGCTTCCTCGAGGCAGAGGGTGTGAGCCCGTCTCAGATCAATACCATCAGCTACGGTGAAGAACGCGCCGTCGCCTTTGGCCATGATGAGGCCTCCTGGGCCGAGAATCGCCGCGGTGTGCTGGCCTACTGAGACGTCTGAACCGGTATGAAAGCACTCAGAATTGCGCTGGCCATGGCCGGCCTGCTGTCATCAGCGACCCTGATGGCAGCACCGACGACGGCGCAGCGTCTCGACGTGCTCGAGCGCCGCGTGAGTCGTGTTACCGAGCTCACGCTGCAAATGGACGAGCTCCGGAGTGAGAATCGTCAGCTGCGCGGCGAGATCGAAAACCTCGGTTACGAGATCGAGCAGCTCAAACGCAAACAGCGTGATATCTATCTGGATATCGACCAGCGTCTCAGCGGCGGCCAGGGTGCTGGCACTCCGCCGGCGGAGGAACCGGCCGCGACGCCCGAAGCCGGCCAGACCCGGCCCCAGTTGCGGTTGAGGACCGTTCACCGGCGCCAGTTGTCGCCTCCGGCAACCGGTCCAAGATCCAGGCCGAGTACCAGGCGGCCTATGACCTGCTGAGTCCGCAGCAACGGCGTTACGACGATGCCGCCAAGGCGTTTGCCAGCTTTCTGAAAAAGTATCCGCAGGATCCGCTGGCGCCCAATGCGCAGTACTGGCTGGGCGAGGCCAACTATGTGTCGCAGCACAATGCCGAGGCACAGCAGGCGTTCGAGCTTGTGGTTGAGCGATATCCTGACAGCACCAAGGCCCCGGGGGCCCTGTTCAAGATCGGCCGCCTGCAGCAGGCGGCAGGCAAAAACGACGCAGCGCGCGCAAGTTTTAAAAGGGTGTTGACGGATTATCCCGACTCACCCGCGGCTGGCCTTGCCGGGCAACGTCTCGAGCAACTTGGCGCGGGCCGCTAACTTGCTGCCCTGGCGGCATCTGTCTCATGGCGCGGCTTCGTCTCACCGAGATATTTCATTCCCTGCAGGGTGAGAGTGCCAGCGTGGGTTGGCGCACCGTTTTCGTGCGCCTCACCGGTTGTCCGCTGCGCTGCGGTTATTGCGACACCGCCTATGCATTCAAGGGCGGTGACTGGTGGGAGATCGACGATATCCTCGAAACAGTGGCGCAGTATGAGGCGCGCCATGTCACGGTCACCGGGGGTGAGCCCCTGGCACAGACCGAATGCGTCAATCTGCTTGCCGCTTTGTGCGATGCCGGCTACCGGGTGTCGCTCGAGACCAGTGGTGCGATCGACATCTCGACCGTCGATCCGCGGGTGGTCCGGGTGATGGATCTGAAGACACCGGGTTCGGGCGAGATGGACAAGAATCTGTACGCCAACATTGAGCATCTGCGCGCAGCGGATCAGGTCAAGTTCGTGATCACCGATGAGGCCGATTACCAATGGAGCCGTGATCAGCTCCTGCGTTGGGATCTGCCGGCGCGCTGCGAGGTGTTGTTCTCGCCGGTCGCCGGCGACCTGCCACCCGCACAGCTGGCCGACTGGATCCTGCGTGACCGGCTCGATGTGCGCTTTCAGCTGCAACTGCACAAGATCCTGTGGGGCGACCGGCCGGGCCGATGAACCAGACCGCGCGCAAGGCCGTTGTTCTGCTGTCCGGGGGGCTGGATTCGGCCACCGTGCTTGCCATGGCGCGGGCACAGGGTTTCGATTGCTATGCACTCAGCCTCGACTACGGTCAGCGTCATCATGCCGAGCTGGCGGCCGCTGGTCGGGTCGCCGGGGCGCTGGGGGTGAGCGAGCACAAGGTGCTACCACTTTCTCTGGATGCGATCGGCGGCTCGGCCCTGACCGACAGCTCGATCGATGTGCCCGAGGCGGGCGGCGAGGGCATTCCCGTCACCTATGTACCCGCGCGCAACACCGTGTTCCTGGCCCTGGCGCTGGGCTGGGCCGAGGTGCTCGGCGCGACCGATCTGTTCGTTGGCGTGAATGCGGTCGACTATTCCGGCTATCCGGATTGTCGTCCGGCCTTCATCGAGGCCTTCGAACGTCTGGCCAACCTGGCCACCAAGGCGGGTGTCGAGGGTGGCGAGTTCAAGGTGCATGCGCCGCTGATCGAGATGAGCAAGGCCGAGATCATCCGGGCCGGTGTCGGACTCGGTGTGGACTATGCCCTCACCGTGTCCTGCTACCAGGCGGACGAGGAGGGTATTGCCTGCGGTGTGTGCGATTCCTGTCGCCTGCGTTCCGAGGGTTTCCAGGCCGCCGGTGTCACCGACCCGACCCGTTACCGGGCTTGAACCGTTTTCCCTGGCGTCGGGGGTTTTTCAATCGGAACGCAGAGGACGCAAAGGCACGCAGAGGGCGCAGAGTATTTCTAGGTTTTGCACCAGGGTTTCGGGCAGCCCAGACGGGTGCAGCTGCTTCGTCGGGGTTGAAACAAAAGATCTTTGCGCCCTTTGCGCTTCTCTGCGCCCTCTGCGTTCCCAAAGAAAATGTTCGGGGCGAAAAAGCGTCGGCTTGTTCCGTCGCAACCTGGGATTCGGTACCCTGGTTCACAAATCAAACGACCGCCCGGTAATAGAGGCAGGTTCAGGGAGGGGCAAGATGCTGTTCGACAATTTCGTGGCCGCCGAATCGGCCCTGCTGTGGGGCGCGTTTCTGATTGCCCTGGTAATGGGGGTCGTGGTCAACAAGACCAATTTCTGCACCATGGGTGCGGTGTCCGACCTGGTCAACATGGGCGACACCGGGCGCATCCGTGCCTGGCTGTTCGCCATCGCGGTGGCCGTGCTGGGTGTGGCGATACTCGAATACGCCGGGTTGGTCGATGCTACCGGCACCTTTCCGCCTTACCGTGCCGGCAACTTCATCTGGGCCGAAAACGTCCTGGGCGGCCTGATGTTCGGGATCGGCATGACCCTGGCCAGCGGCTGCGGCAACAAGACCCTGATCCGGATCGGCGGCGGCAACCTCAAGTCGATCGTCGTGTTCGCGATCATCGGAGTGATCTCCTACTACATGATCAATCCGTTCCCGGGGTCGGACAAGACGCTGATGAGCGTGCTGTTCTACGACTGGATCCGGCCCCTGTCGGTGGATCTTGGCGAGTCGCAGGATCTCGGTTACCTGCTCGGCGGTGACTCTGCCGGCATTGCGCGCCTGGTGATCGGCATCGTGCTTGGCCTGGTGCTGGTCGGTTTTGCGTTCAAGTCGACCGATTTCCGCGGCAACCGGGACAATATCCTCGGTGGTCTGGTGGTCGGTCTGGCGGTGCTGGGTGCCTGGTACCTGAGCACCAACATTGGCGTCAAGACCGAAGACGGGCCGCTGAGCCTGTCGGGTTACTACCAGGAATGGGACATGCTCGCGGATTCGGATGAGGGTAAGCCGGCGCAGGGGCGTCCCCTGGCCGCGCAGTCATACACTTTCATAAATCCTCTTGGCCAGACACTGGCCTACGGCGCCGGCGGTTTCGAACGGGCACTGCTCACCTTCGGTGTGGTCGCCGTGTTGGGTGTGTTGCTCGGTTCCCTGCTCTGGTCACTGATCAGCCGCAGTTTCCGCATCGAATGGTTCAGTTCGGGGTCCGATGCCCTCAACCACATCATCGGTGCGGTGCTCATGGGCTTTGGTGGCACCCTGGCGATGGGTTGTACGGTGGGGCAGGCAATCACCGGCGTGTCGACCCTGGCGATCGGTTCGATGGTCACCTTCGGCGCCATCTTCCTCGGCAGTGCACTGACCATGAAGGTGCAGTACTACAAGATGGTCTACGAAGACGAGGCCAGCCTCGGCAAGGCCCTGATCACCGGCCTGGTCGACCTGCACCTGCTGCCCGAGAGCATGCGCAAGCTCGAGGCCATCTGACAGGCGTCCGAAAGAGGGTTGAGCGGGTCGTTGGGTCCTGTATAATGCGCCCTCTTTCCGGCACCCCCAGCCAGGATTAAGACAATTTCGGGTCGTTAGCTCAGCTGGTAGAGCAGTTGACTTTTAATCAATTGGTCGGGCGTTCGAATCGCCCACGACCCACCATATAAAGCCCGTTAGATCAGTAGCTTAGCTGGTCTAGCGGGTTTTTACTTTCTGCTTCAGAACAACCAGTGCCGGAGTTTTGCCGGACTTCTGTTCGCAGACCCTGTTTGCCGCCTCAATCAGTTCCTCCAACTCCGGGGCGGAGTAGTGCGTAGTGATGTCGCCATTGCGGTGACCGAGCAAAACTTTGCGCGTTTCGTTGGATACTCCAGCTGACCTCAATCGTCTCCCGAACGTGTGTTTCAGATCGTGAATCCGCAGCTTTGGCAACCCAATCTCTCTGCGTGCTCGCTGCCAGGCTGTGTTGTTCATCTGGAAGATCGGCTTCCCTCGATAGATGAAAACGTACTCTTCGTGTTGACCGCGGACCTCGTCCACCACGGATTTGGCCACCCGGTTTAACACAATGAGCCGGTCCTCGCGGTTTTTTACAAACTCGCCTGGCACCAGGAACACCGAGGTGTTGAGTTCTGGTACTTGCACCTCCCAGTCCCAGCGCAGTTGACACACTTCCTGATCCCGCGTTCCGGTATTAACTTTGAACAGACACATCCGCGCGAGGTAACTAGGCAGCTCCTTAAATAGTTCGCGCTGCTCGTCCCATCCCAACGGGTAGGGACGCCTAGCATCGTTCAACGGCAGCATTTGGATCAGGGGCGGTGTGTCCAGCCAAGGTCGACCATTTTCGTCCCGCCATAGCCGGGCAGATAGGTTGAGGATGCGGCGCACCACGCTCAGGCTCAGATTCACCGTCCGGTTCTTAACACCCTCCCGCTTTCGATCAGCAATAAAGGTTTGTAGTGACCCCAAATGGACCTGCTCAAGCAGCCGGTCCCCGATGTAAGGGTCCAACTGTCTGAGACACACGCCATATGTACGGATCGATGCCAGGTGCAGGTTCTCTTCGAGAAACCGCGCCGCGGCTTCGCGAAAAAGGTGCTGGCGCCGGACTCCGTACAGCTTTTGCTGCCGGATCTCATCTATACGACGGGCGAGTATCAGTTCGGCTTCTTCAAGGTCGCCTGTTCCAGTGCTTTCGCAAACCTTATGGCCGAGGATCTGTTTCTCGATGTGCCAGATCCCGCCGCGGTTGCGAAGCCCCGGACTTCTTTTGCGTCCCATGTCTCTTCTCCTTTCGGTTCAGAGGCAGGACGCCCGTTGCGGGATTTATAGTGATCCACCCAGGCGTCCAGTTCAACTCGGTCGAAGGCGATGCCCTGATCGCCGATTGGAATTTCGGTGAGGTGAGGCCGCACCTCGGCGTTGAAGCGATTGCGGTCCATGCCCAGATAGAAGGGCGCGTCGCGTAGACGAATCAGCCGGGGTAGGAGGGGATGGCAATTGTGTGCCCGTTGTGAAGTTTTATCTGACATGATCACTAAGAGCGAACAACGGTCTTCTGGTCATTCTTGGGGATTCCTCGCAAGAAATGTGCGCTGCCATTCAGATAGGGTCGATGAATCATTTCCCAGAGATTCGGCATTCGCGCTCTCGCTTGATGTTGGTCCCGTTCGGTCGTAGTGCGTTGAGATGTACAGTCTCAAGCCTTCCACGTGGCTGTAAAAACATTAGCATGGGGAAAAATTGCTGGGCAAAGGATAAATATTTAGCACAGCGGTAAAGCCAACGGATCAAAGAAACGTCGGGACGCATGCCGCAGACCTAACTTCCCTGCATGGTTGGGAAAGAACAGTAGCGTGTGAGAGAGGGACTAACCGCGGGT
>CAVWYD010000020.1:0-23318 GCA_963759055.1 uncultured Gammaproteobacteria bacterium | reverse complement strand
GTCGTGAAACCGGCATCCACGTGTTGTTTCAGAATGAGTGTCGCGAACCGAATCTTTCCTCCGCCGAAGAGATGCAGATGTTGCGCGTGGCGCAGGAATGCCTTGCCAACATCCGCAAGCATGCCCAGGCGCACACGGTGAGGGTCATGCTGAGCTGTCGCGGTATGGGTACCTATTCCCTGTTGGTCGAAGATGATGGCGTCGGATTTGAAAACTATTCCAAGCAGGGAAGGCCCGGTGAGCACATTGGTCTTTCGATCATGGAAGAGCGGGCGCGACGCTTGGGTGGTAACCTGCGCATCGAGAGTGAAATGGGAGAGGGCACCCGAGTGGAATTGACTTACCAGCCACAACCCGAACGCAGTAAGTCTGACCGACGCTGGATTGTCTGATGCGCGTTCTGATGATCGATGATCATGCACTGTTCCGGATGGGATTGAGCGAACTGCTGGAACGGCGTGGTATCGAGGTGGTTGCTGCTCTTGGGGACTGCGAAAAAGGCATTCAGTGGGTCGAAGAGAATTCACCCGATGTGGTTCTGCTGGACATGCGGATGCCGGTCATGAGCGGGCTTGAGGTCCTGCAGGAACTTCGGCGCCGGCAGGTCGGGATGCCTGTGGTCATGCTGACCACCAGTCGAGATGAGAGCGACGTGGTGAATGCGCTGCAGAATGGCGCGCGCGGTTATCTGCTGAAGGATATGGAACCCGACGATCTGATCACGGCACTGAACGATATCGTAGCCGGGCAGACTGTCGTGGCCCCGGAGTTGACCGTCGTGCTGGCCAAGGCTGTGCAGGGTGACGTGGCATCCGTTGTCCCGAGCCATCGGGCACTGGCTGAATTGACTCCTCGAGAACTGGAGATCCTTTGCCACCTGGCAGAAGGCCAGAGCAACAAGGTCATCGCGCGTAATCTGGGTATCTCCGACGGCACGGTAAAGCTGCACGTCAAGGCCATCCTGCGCAAGCTGGACGTGCATTCACGCGTCGAGGCCGCGGTAATTGCCGTAGAGGAAAACATCTGCGGCCGTGGTGCGGTATCCGACTAAAACCGAGCCAATCGCTTTGTACCGGCGGCAGAGTCTGCCTTGGGCAAATCGCGGCAGGGATTGCGAGCAGGCTTGGAACGCAGAGTGCGCAAAGTTTGCGCAAAGGCCGCGGAGGCGTATGTGCAACAGAAAACTCTGCGTTCTCTGCGAATACTCTGCGATCTCTGCGTTACCTTGAGAACGGGGAATTCCCGAAATTCCACCACGCCTCTGCAAATTTTGGGCTTACAGTTCGGTACCCGGGGTGACGGGGGATGTCGCCCCCTGCTGCGAGTGTCTCGGGGCGTCGAACCAGGACAGTTTCTCCTGTAACTTCACCACGTCGCCGACGATGATCAGAGTCGGTGGTTTGGGCCGTTCACGTTGCACGATCTCTGGCAGAGAGGCGATGGTGCCGGTAAACACCCGCTGTTGATGGGTGGTGCCCTGCTGAACCAAAGCTGCGGGTGTGTCGGCCGGCATGCCATGGGCCTGCAGTTCGCGACTGATGATCGGCAGACCCTTCAGGCCCATATAGAACACGACCGTCTGGTTGGGCTGGGCGAGCTGGTTCCAGTTCAGGTTCATCGTGTTGTCTTTGAGATGACCGGTGACGAAGGTGACCGATTGGGCGAAGTCACGATGCGTCAGCGGGATCCCGCTGTAGCTGGCACAGCCGGATGCCGCGGTAATGCCGGGTACGACCTGGAACGGCACGCCCTGGCTCGCCAGGGTATCGATCTCCTCGCCGCCGCGCCCGAAGATGAACGGGTCGCCGCCTTTGAGACGCACGACGCGTTTGCCCTGTTTGGCGAGGTCGGCCAGCAGCTGGTTGATCTCTTCCTGGCGCATGGCGTGATTGTCGCGCTCCTTGCCGACATAGATGCGCTCGGCATCACTGCGGGTCATGTCCAGAACCGCTTTGGCGACCAGGCGGTCGTAGACCACCACGTCGGCCTGCTGCATCAGGCGCAGGGCACGGAAGGTCAACAGGTCGGGGTCACCCGGGCCGCCGCCGACCAGGTAGACCTCGCCCATGCCGGGCTGCAGGGTGCCGCTGCCAAGTTCGTGCTCCATCAGCACCTCGGCCTCCCGCATATGGCCGGAAAAGACACGCTCGGCGACGCGGCCCTGCAGGATGCAGTCCCAGAACCGGCGTCGGTCGGCAGGGTCCTGGAACGTTTCTTTCACGCGCTCCCGAAACTTTCCCGCGAGTTCGGCCAGCCGACCATAGCCGGCGGGAATCAGGGACTCGAGGCGTGAGCGGATCAGTCGTGCCAGCACGGGTGAGGCGCCGCCGGTCGAGACCGCCGCGATCACCGGTGAGCGATCGATAATGGAGGGCATGATGAAGCTGCCGTCTTCGGGGTGGTCGACGACATTGACCGGGATACCCAGGGCGCGTCCGGCTGCGGCCACCTGCGTGGTTTGTCTCGGCGTTGTCGGTGGCTGCAATGGCCAGATAGGCATCATCCAGATCACCGTCCCGGTAACCGCGTGCAAGGTGTTCTATGCGCCCTTCATCACGCAGCGCGGCCAGATTGGGGCAAAGTTCTGGTGCGACGATCTGGAGATGCGCGCCCGCGCGCAGCAGCAGGGAGACCTTGCGGGTCGCGATCTCGCCGCCGCCGACCACGACGCAGAACTGATCCTGTACGGACAGGAAAATCGGTAAATGTTCCATGGCCTTGTTTTACCGTCACTATTTATGTCGTCAACGCCCCGGCGCGTTGAATATATGAGGAAATCATAATATACTATCGAGGATTGTTATTTCCCAGACAATTTTGAGGGGCCACGATGTTCGTAAAAGAGATCGATGCGACAGCATTGAAGGCACGAATCGACGCCGGTGAGGATATCGCGCTGATCGATATTCGCAGCGACGCCGAGGTTGCGCAGGGCATTCTGCCGAATTCCGAGCATCTGGCCATGCATCTAATACCATTGCGCATGCAGGACCTGCCCAAAGACAAGGACGTGGTGCTTTACTGCCGCAGCGGTGCTCGCTCCTACCATGCCTGTAATTTCCTCGGTCAGCAGGGTGTGGACAACGTCATCAACCTGCATGGCGGAATCATCGCGTGGGCACGCCTGGGCTACGAAATTGCTGCGCCGCAACAGCAGCGTGCGGGCATGATGTGATCCTTGCGTTTCTTAGACGCTTCGAATATAAGGATCTAACCGGTTTATACCCTAGACAAAGACAACAGAGCATCCTGGAGGTTGCCCATGGCTGATTTCGACGAAGAACTGGACGCAAGTGGCCTGAACTGCCCGCTGCCCATCCTGCGCGCCAAGAAGGCGCTGGCCGGTATGGACGCAGGCAAGGTACTGCACATCATTGCTACCGACCCGGGTTCCGTTAAGGACTTTGAGGCCTTCGCCCGTCAGACCGGCAACGAGCTGATGGAATCCAAGGAAGAAGGCGGTAAGTTCCTGTTCCTCATTAAGAAAGCCTGATTTCAGGTTCTTTGGGCAGATTCACTTCCTCACGTTAGGAGGGTGTAAAGATGGATGAGAAAAAACTAGCCATTATCGCGACCAAGGGTTCTCTTGACTGGGCATATCCGCCCTTCATTCTGGCCTCGACCGCGTCGGCTCTGGGTTACGAGACCGAAATCTTCTTTACCTTTTACGGCCTGCAGTTGCTGAAGAAAGATCTCGACCTGAAGGTCACCCCGCTGGGCAACCCGGGCATGCCGATGCCCATGGGGATGGAAAAGTGGTTCCCGACGCTTTTGACGGCACTGCCGGGCATGGAAGCGATGATGACTTCCATGATGAAGAAAAAGATGGCGAGCAAGGGTGTTGCCAGCCTGGAAGAGCTGCGTGAGCTCTGCCAGGAGGCGGAGGTGCGTCTGATTGCCTGTCAGATGACGGTGGATCTGTTCGATATGGACTCGTCGGCATTCATCGAGGGCGTGGAGTACGCAGGTGCTGCACGCTTCTTCGAATTCGCCGGTGAATCGGATATCTGTCTGTATATCTGACCGGATTCAGACCAACATGAAAAAGCCACCCTGCGCGGGTGGCTTTTTTGTGCCTGAAGCTCCAAGCAGACGGAACGCTGTGTAGCAATGCCTCTGATCCCTAAAAGGTGTATTGCGCCTCGATCGACAGGATGTCGATGCTGCCTTCATAGCTGCCGTTGAGTGCACCACGCAGTTGGTCTTCGCCGGTTGCCGTCTTGGAGATCTTGGCGTCGTTCTTGAACAGGTGGGCATAACCAAAATCGATCCGCAGGTCTGCGCTGGGGTTGAAGCCGGCGCCGACGCTCAGCCAGATGCGGTCCGCGTCCGGTAGCCGTGCGCTGAGCGATGCCGCGTCCTTTATCGGTGATTCGTCGTAGGCCGCGCCGAGGCGATAGGTCCAATCCGAGTTTTGGGGGGTGTAGATGGTGCCGATCGCCACCCGGCTGGTGTCTTTCCAATCGAAGGTGGTTACGCCATCAGGCAGGCTGTTGTCGAAATTGAAACGCAGTTCGGGGATGCTGCTCCATCCGGTCCAGGTATAGTCGCCGACGATCGCCCACTCGCGATTCAGCTGGTGGAAGCCGCTGACCGAGACTGTGGCCGGCAGGTCGACGTCGGCCTTGATGTCGCGTGTCGGAGAAAGCGCGCGAGCAGTGGTGCGAGTGCGGTAGGCAGCCTGAATTTTGCGTCGCCCTCGAGTTTCTGTTTGACCTCGGAGCGATAGTGGATGCCGATACGGGTATCCTCGGAAGGCTCGATACAGCACACCGACGTTGCCGCCCCAGGCCCAGTCGTCGCCCGTGATCTTGGACTTGCCGTCAAACTGTCCGGCCAATGCTGGGTTCACGATAAGGCCAAAGTCCACCGCGTTGGTGAACTCACCGTCAAGGTACATGGCGCTCACACCCAGGGCGAGGCTGAACTGGTCGTTGACCCTGTAAGCGATTGAGGGGTTGATGTTGACCGTAGTCACCTGGGACTTGATGGCGTGGTAGCGGCCCACCCAGTCGCTCTTGTACTCGGTAGTCAGGCCGAAGGGCGCGTTCACCGCCAGCCCGAGCCAGATCTTGTCGTTCAGCTTATGGGTGAGATAGAAATGTGGCACCGCCGCGAGGTCGCTTGCATCGCCTCCATCGCCGCCCAGGATGGGGTTGCCGACAGCGTCGCGAGTGCCCTCGTTGTTGAATTCCGTGTTTGGCTCAATCAAATGTACGGCGGCCCCTGCGCGGGTACCCGGCAGCCGGGTCATGCCGGCGGGGTTGAAATAGAGTGTGTCGACCGAATCCGCAGTAGCCGCCGCTCCGGCATAGGCGGTGCCCATTCCGGGCACGCTCTGCTCGATCAAGGCGAAACCCGCAGCGTTTGCCGTTGTTGCGCCCGCCAGGCCCAGGCCACCGACCGCCAGTGCAAGGCGCACCGTGTGTCCGATTTCCAACCCCTGCGACATCTCGGTCCCCACCCCCTGATGATTCGCTGCCGTCGGCTCATGGCGACGCAACATCGCGTCCGACCAAACCCATGAGGCTAGGACATAAGCATGTTGAATACCACCTCGACTGCGGTCATCCGAGTGAACCAAGTCGTGTCTGTGCGCGGCCCCAAAAGGTGCAAAAGGCGCGGCAGACTTTGCTTTATTAACTGGCTATAATATAAAGCCTGCTTATTGAACCACTGAGAGTACTTGATCCATGGCCGACCGTCGGTTGCAAGTCTTCCATACTGTGGCCCGCCTTCTCAGCTTTACCAAGGCTGCCGAGTCCCTGCATATGACCCAACCTGCAGTGACCTTCCAGGTCCGGCAGCTGGAAGAATATTTCAATACGCGTCTTTTTGACCGCACGCACAATCGCATTAGTCTGACCGAGGCGGGTGCGCGTGTATTCCAGTTTTCAGACAAGATCTTTGAGCTGTACGGTGAGATGGAGAACGCGGTCCGGGAGATGACCGGCGAGATTAGTGGCTCCCTGACCATCGGGGCGAGTACCACGATTGCGGAGTACATGTTGCCGGCCCTGCTGGGTGATTTCCGCGCCAAGTATCCTGATGTGAGTATCCACTTGAAGGTCTCCAATACCGACGGCATCGTCTCGATGGTGGAGAACAACACCATCGATCTCGGTGTGGTCGAGGCCCCTGTGAGCAACAAGAATCTGGTGGTGGACGAGTGTCGGCGTGATTATCTCGTGGCCATTGTGCCGCCTGGTCATGCAAAGGCGGACCTCAAGAAGATCACGCTGGACGAATTGCTCGAATACCCCTTCATCTGCCGCGAAGAGGGTTCCGGTACGCGCGAGGTCATAGCCGAACATATGGCACGCTGGTCCAAAAGTCAGACTTGTATGAACGTGGCGATGGAACTCGGCAGCCCTGAGGCAGTCAAGGGCGCCGTGGAGGCTGGGATGGGTATCTCGGTGGTATCCAACGCGACCATTCAGAAGGAGCTGCGCCTGGATACCCTGGTTGCGATCGAACTCGATCCGCCACTGGAACGTCCTTTCTCCTTCGTCCATCAGAAGCAGAAGTTTCGTGTGCGCGTGATGGAAGAATTGCTCGAATTCGCCCGTGCCTATTGCGAGAAGCATCGCGAGGTCTAACCCGCGGCCTGCATGCTCAGCAATGTTGCCACCCAAGATTCAGTTGCCACCCGAGCAGCAGCGCCTGATCAATCTTTTCCGGCAGCTTTCGAAATCTGATCAGGGCAGTCTGCTCAGTTATGCCGAGTTCCTCCTCGAGCGCGGGGCAGGGCTGGTTGAGCCAGCAGAAGCGGAGCAGTCGCCTCGGGATATTCCCCGGCCGCAGTCTGAGACCGTCGTGGCGGCAATGCGCCGCCTGTCGCAGACTTTTCATATGCTCGACAAAAGTGACTTGTTGCACGAGGCCTCGGAGTTGATGACCGCGCATCTGATGCAGGGCAGGCCGGCAGCGGAGGTTATCGACGAGCTGGAAGTCGTTTTTCGGCGGCATTACGAGCGCGTCAGTACCCCGGTCGATCAATAGCGGCGGGGGCCGCCCGACCCAAGTGCATGACAGGGTTATTGAATTGCCCGGAGCCATCTATGACCTTGGACGGGTAGGGCAGAGCGCGGAGATGTAGAGAACAAAAATCGCCTTACTATGAACAATGTTTGGTCATAGCTTGCGATTCATGCCATAAATCTGCAGATTCTGGTTATCGGTCGGCTGTCGCCGACTTTAAGTTTCTGAAAGCGACCCTATGCGACTAATTACCGATTGGTTCAAACGTACCTTCTCTGATCCACAGATCGTATTCCTGACGCTCGTGCTGGCGATTGGGTTCGCGGTTATTCTCACGATGGGCCACATGCTCGCCCCTGTGCTGGCCAGCGCGGTTATCGCTTATCTGCTCGAAGGCCTGGTGGTGATCTTCGAGGATCGGGGGGTACCGCGGACGATCGCGACCACCCTGGTTTTTTTGGCATTTGTGCTTTTCCTGACGCTGGTTCTGTTCGGCCTGTTACCGCTGTTGTCGCGCCAGGTCACCGATCTGATCCAGCAGCTTCCAAATATGATCGCGGTGGGACAGAAGGCGCTGATGGCCCTGCCGGAACGCTTTCCTGAAGTTATTTCTCCGCAACAGGCGGAGGAGATACTGGATGGGATAAGGCGCGAGGTCGGTAGCTATGGTCAGGATGTGCTGAGTATCTCGATCTCATCCGTGGTCGGCGTTCTGACCCTTCTCGTCTATCTGATCCTGATGCCCATGCTGGTGTTCTTCTTTCTCAAGGACAAGGACGACATCATGCGCTGGTTTGTGAGCTTCATGCCCGGCGAGCGCGGGCTTGCAGATATGGTCTGGATCGAAGTCGATCGCCAGATCGCGAACTATGTGCGCGGCAAGTTCTGGGAAATCATCATCGTTTGGGCCGCCAGTTTTCTTGCATTCTCGTTTTTCGGCCTGCAATACGCGATGTTGCTGGCGGTGATCGTCGGGCTTTCGGTCGTGATCCCCTACGTTGGTGCGACCGTCGTGACCTTCCCGGTACTTCTGGTGGCCTGGTTCCAATGGGGATGGGGGCAGGATTTTATCTGGGTGACCATAGCCTATCTGGTCATACAGGCGCTGGACGGCAATGTCCTGGTGCCGCTGCTGTTCGGTGAGGTCGTCAATCTGCATCCAATCGCGATCATCGTGGCGATCCTGGTGTTCGGCGGTCTATGGGGATTCTGGGGCGTGTTCTTTGCCATACCCCTTGCGACCCTGGTGAATGCCGTTCTGCGTGCCTGGCCGAAGAGCAAGGCCGACCCTGTGCCGGCCTGACAGGGTGACGTTCGAATCATCACCTCATGGGTATCGATCAGCCTTTGGTGGTTTTGATGCCGAAAGGCGCATACGCAGGACACCAACCGATGGCCGCCGTAACAAGCGGTACGAGACCTATGGCGCCAAGCCAGTTCTGTTCCATATAGCCCCATGCCAGCAGGGCCACACCGGCCACGATGCGTATAACGCGGTCGATACTTCCGACATTTTTGGTCATGATCAATCTCCTGAGTTGCTTGTATATGAAGTGGGTGAGACCAGTTTCGGCCGTGGTCAATCCATGTTCAGTGACTTAATCACCTAAGCGATCGACAGTCTGCAGGGCCTCGCGTGAGGTCGCGGGGTCCGCCGCGATTCGCCGATTGCCGGAATTTTCGGTCACTGCCAAACATGACGCGGACATCAGATCACAACCTGCGAAAAGTCGTAGTCCATGTTTTCCAGCGGGCGCTGGATAAAGTTACCCTGCAGGAAGTCGGCTCCCGAAGACCAATGCAGATCGATACTGCGCGGGTCATCCACGTTGGATACGATCACCTTCGCAGACGCATCGTGTGCCATCTTTATGACATTGCTGATCACCTGCCGGTCCGCCTTTAGCAGGCGTGGCGCAATGTTGATGTAGCGCGCGTGCAGGAAGCTCAATACCTTGAACGCCGCCTCTTTCTCCGGGAAGCGTGACAGGCAGACATCAACATCCATCTCGCGCAGACTCTGGATGGTGCTCTGAGCAATCTTCAGGTCCTGTGAGAGGTCGGGCAGACGGAAGTCTATGACAAGTCCGGTGCCAACTACCTGTTTTGCGCGCAGGCGACCCAGCAGCCAGGCGGGCAGGTTGACGTTCAATGCACTGTGCGCAGACTGATGCACGAAGATATGGGTGCGCCGGCCCGATTCACGCCGCTGTTTCAGTATGTCGATCGCGCGATCGAGTATCCATTGGTCGAGCTCTTCACATACGCCAGCATCTTCGGCGGCGTCCATCAGTGGCCGGTCGCCTATCAGATCACCCTGGGCGTTCTGCACACGCAGCACGATTTCATAGGTCTCGCTGCCGCGGGTCTGCAGATCCAGCATCGGTTGATACTGGATGATGAAGGCGTCGTTTTTTAGTGCGGTCTTGAGCCGGTGCGCCAGATCCCCACCAGGAGTCGCTGGAATCTCTTCGCTGTCTCCTTCTGCAGCATGGGTATGGACGCGGTTGCCACCGTGTGCGGCGGCCTGTTCGCAAGCCCTCTGCGCACGGCTGATAATGCCATTGGCGTTCTCCGAGTGGCCGTCAATAAAGCACAGGCCGATGCTGCCCGTCACCTCGAGGCCTTCGGCAAAACGGTGCTGCGAGATCCGGTTGAGTATCTGTTCAGCCTGGTCGATCATCGCCTCTTCCGTATCGCGCCTGAGCAAGACCGCGACGCTGTGTTCATCGATGCGCGCCGCGAGGTCCTGATCACGCACCTGCTCGGTGATCACCGTACTGAGTTCCGACAACAGGTGATCGACCCCGCCCACGCCGATCCTTGTCCCGCAGTTCCGCCAGTTTGTCAGGTTGCACCAGGATGACCCCTGCGGGTGTGGGCGCCGTGTCGTCGTCTATGAATTTGGCGATGTGGTCGAGAAAATGCTGGCGTGAGAAGAGTCCCGTTACACGGTCATGTTTGGGTGGTTGACCGGTCGCGCTAAGCAACTGGCGGGCACGGCGGATCTTTGTCTCAACGATGCCGAGCAAGTGTTTGGGGCGGATGGGTTTGGCGATGAAGTCATCACCGCCCACGCTAAGGGCATCGAGTTGCTTGTCCGTATTCTGCTCGCCGGAAACGAAGACGATCGGGATGGTTACGAATTCCTTGTGATCACGGATGATTGTGGTCAGCTCCAGACCGTTGACCTCGGGCATGTAGATATCCATCAGAATCAGGTCGGGTTTGAAATCGCGCAGACTTTTGATCACCTTGACGGGTTCGGTGACCTGGAGCACCTCCATGCCGGCCTTGCGCAAGATGGATGCGGCGAAGTCTGCCTGGGTCGGGTCGTCCTCGACGACCAGCACGCTGTATGGCTTCTGTTGACCTGGCAGGGCCATGTCGCGGATCTGCGTGGCGACAGCGACGGCATCCAAGGGGGTGACGAAATAACCATCACCACCGGCCCTGATCGCGTCGACGCGCAGTTGCAGCGCGGTTGAACTGCTGATGAAGATCAGGGGGATCTTTATCGACATGTGGCTCTGCAGCCGAACGAGTTCGGCGGACAATGGCGGCATATGAGGCAGCTCGGCAGTATCGGCGACGATCAGTTTCGGCGGCTGAATTTCGAGTTGAGTCAGTAAAGACTCGGTATCCGCGAAATATTGCAGCTCGCATTCGAGCTCCCGCAATGCGCCGGCGAGTTCTGCCATGAGCCCGGTCTTTGTGGCCGAGAATGAATACGCTGACGGCGCTCGAGTTGGCGGCCGGAGCCTGCTGGTCGGCGGCCGTCAGGTTGGCGGCCGTCTTCAGCGCGCGCAGCAAACCGGTAATTGAATCGATCTGAGCGGTACCCGGGCTGATATCAGAGCCGATGAACGAGCTCAGGTAGACCTCGAGGGAGAACACGCTCTCGTTGAGCTGGAACAGCGAAAAGACCTTGCTGTTCTCGGATATCTCGCGAATACGTTCGTAAAGGGCCTCTAGCTGGAGGTGATCCCAGGGACCGCTGGTGAGCTTGGCCCAGATGTCCTCTATCGCGGCAATGCGCTTTGGCAATTGCTGGACAAATACATCTTTTTCTACAGGCAAATCTGAGCCCTTTTCATCTGGCGGTGGCGCCATTGCGTTCAGTCCTTCTTAAGTTTTTCAATGATTTCCGGCTAGTCTGAAGTGCGGATCGGGCACCACGCTCCAACGATATGCTATCTCCCGACAGTCTGCCACAATGATACATGCTAACGCGCTGTTTCAATTACACAATGGGGCGGGTTTCGCCCATATCCCGCTAGGAGAGCACCCGCACAGTGAGTCTGATTGCAGGACAGTCAAAACCGCAGGCAGCCGAAACGCTCGATGGTGATTATGCACTGCAGGGGCTGGTCGGTATCGAGAGCCTGCGGCACAGCGCCCGTCTTGCCGGTTTTTCCGGCGGCGTATTGCTGATATTGCTGGCGCTGGTTGCCTGGTTGGGTACTTCGTTCACGCGGCTTGACAGCTACTGGCTCACCTGGGCGGCAATATCTGCCATCGTGGCTGCTTTCGGCGGGCCTTACCTCGCCAAGCAGCTTCTGAGTCTTCGCTTTCTTACCCGATGGCGTCTGGCAATGGTCGCGGTGATGACCCTGAACAGCACGGCCTGGGCGTTCGCCTCGGCGGTTGCCGTGGGCTCCGAGCCCTCCTCGCTGGTCTTGCTGGTCATTGCGTGGCTGGCGCTGTCTTGTGCGTTGTTGCCGGTATTGTTCTGGTTGACCGGGCTGATAATGCAGCTGGGCGTCCAGCTATTGTTCACGGTGGCGTTTGCGTTTTTTCCGGAGTACGGCCTCGAGGCTTTCCTGCTGCCTCTGGGCTTGTGGCTGGCATTGACCATTCTGGCGCTGATGGCCGCCGTGTATGCGCGTCGCTTCGATCTTGCGAGGGCGGACTCGCACTTCATGCGGTATGAGCTTTCTGAGCTGCAAAAGCAGATCAGCGAAAAGCAGGCGCAGGTTGACGAAGCCGAGGTTCAGCGCGTGACACTTGAATCCGAGCTGGCCGAGATCCTCGACCTTGCCGAGTCAGCGAGTCGCGCGAAGAACGAATTTCTGGCGACCATGAGTCACGAGATTCGCACCCCACTGAACGGGATACTGCCTATCCTCGAGATGCTTCGCGAAACCCGACTGGATGCTGAACAGCTGAAGCTGGTTGGTACGGCGCAGAGCTCTTCCCGTCATCTGCTGAGGATCATCAACGACATACTGGATTTCGCCAAAGTCGAATCCGGCAAATTACAGCTGGAGACGATTGAGATCGATATGCGCGATCTGGTGGGCTCGGTGACCGAGCTCATGAGTGGCAGTGCGCGCAATCACAATCTGAAAGTCAGCGCCAGCGTGGCGGACAATGTGCCGCAGGTTGTGCGGGGTGATCCGATGAGACTGCGTCAGGTCCTTATCAATCTGGTCAGCAATGCGATCAAGTTCACCGAAGAGGGCGGCGTCCGTATCGAGGTGTCGCGCGGGCAGACGAGCCAGAAGGAGGTAGAGCTGCTTTTCGCCGTGGCTGATACCGGCGTAGGAATGTCGGACGAAACGGCAGATCGGCTATTCCAGTCGTTCACCCAGGCCGATGCCTCGACCACACGCAAACATGGCGGTACCGGGCTGGGTCTGGTTATCTGCAAACGGCTGGTCGAGCTGATGGGTGGCAAAATCGGTGTCCGCTCAACGCTCGGACAGGGATCGACCTTTTGGTTTCTCATTCCGCTGCGAAAGTCGGTCATGGAGGTGCCATCCGCGCGGCACAGCCTCAAAGGCGTTCGGATACTGACTTTGATAAGCGATGAAGAACTCGCAGCGCGGGTTTCGGAAAACCTGAGTGGCTGGGGAGTGGTAGAGACAGCTGCCAGGGAGCCTGCGGAGGCGCTGTCCAAACTACACTCCACCGCCGCCCTTGGCGAAAGCTGGGGCTATGAACTCGCCCTGATCGACGGCGCAGGTATCGAACAGCGTCTGCCGAACCTGCTGGCGGAGATCCGCGACATCGAGATCCGGAAGAATATGCATATCGTGGTTTCGGTGAGATCCGAGACGCTGGCGCACAAGATCAAACGCGAATTCGGGGTCCATGTGCTGACTGATGTTCTGCGTCCCGAGCCATTGCGCCGGATTCTGCATCGCGTGTTCGACGTGGAAAGCCGTCAGTTTGGCAGCCCGGACCTGAGGGCTGAAGAGATCTATGATGACCTGAATGTAACCGCAGCAGGCATCGCCTTGGATCATGGTGCGGCGGTCACGCCCAAGGGCGAATTCTCGGGACAGGTGCTTCTTGTGGAAGACAATCCGGTGAACCTTGGCGTGGTTCAGAGGGCGCTGTCCAAACTCGGGTTGAAATGCGAGACTGCCGGCGATGGGAGTGAGGCCCTGACGCGGTTTCGTCAGCAACGTTTCGATCTGATCCTCATGGACTGTCAAATGCCGGTCATGGATGGATACGAGGCGACTCGACAGATCCGGGTGCTCGAAAATGCTGACGGCAGGACACCCACGGCCATTGTCGCAATGACAGCCAATGCCATGGCGGGTGACCGCGAAAAATGTATCTCCGCGGGTATGGATGATTATCTGGCCAAGCCGGTGAGTCTGGAACAGCTGCGTGATTGCGTATCAGCCTGGTTGGCTACGGCGGCCAAGATGCCTCAGCGTGCGGAGCTGGAGGCGGCCGTAGCCTTCATACAGGAACAGAAAAAAATGCCGGTTCTCGACGAAAAAGTGCTGCATGAACTGCGGGAGATCATGGATGATGACTATCTCGCGCTGCTACAAACCTATCTGCGCAACGCGCCGCAGCTGGTTGCGCAGGTGCGCGAGGCGATCACCCGGAGTGACGTTGAAGCCATGGTTCTGCCGGTGCACTCGCTGAAGTCGAGCAGCGCGAATGTCGGTGCATTGCAGTTGTCCGAACTGGCCCGGGACGCAGAACGGCTGGCCAGAGGCGGTAATCTTGCCGAGGCGGAGGCGGCCTTCCGGGCGGTCGATGCCGCTTTCGGCGCCGCCGAGGCGGCGTTGAGGGAACACGTGGCGAATCACTCTTCAGCCTGAGCCTCTGCAGTATTTTTTACAGCGCCTCGGAGGCGAAATCCGCAAGGCGGGATCGCTCTCCACGCTGCAGGGTGATGTGACCCCCGTGTGGCCAGTCCTTGAAGCGATCCACCACATAGGTCAGCCCAGAAGTGGTTTCGGTCAGGTAGGGTGTATCGATCTGTGCAACATTGCCCAGACAGACGATCTTGGTGCCAGGCCCGGCACGTGTGATCAGGGTTTTCATCTGCTTCGGCGTCAGGTTCTGCGCTTCGTCGAGAATGATGTATTTGTTCAGGAAGGTCCTGCCGCGCATGAAGTTGAGCGAGTGGATTCGTATGCGTGAGCGCAGCAGGTCATCGGTCGCGGCGCGCCCCCACTCACCCCCTTCGGTCTGCGTGAGCACCTCGAGGTTGTCCATCAGGGCGCCCATCCAGGGCGTCATCTTTTCCTCTTCGGTGCCTGGCAGGAAACCGATATCCTCGCCGACGGGCACGGTGACGCGGGTCATGATGATCTCGCGAAAACGGTTCTGATCGAGTACCTGGGCGAGTCCGGCCGCCAGGGCCAGCAGGGTCTTTCCGGTCCCGGCAGTGCCAAGCAGGGAGACGAAATCGATATCCGGGTCCATCAGCAGGTTGAGCGCAAAGTTTTGTTCGCGATTGCGTGCGCTGATGCCCCAGACGGCGTGTTTGCTGGAGCGGTAATCGTTGACGATTTCGATGATGGCGTCGTCCGCGTCTTTCTCCCTTACGATGGCCTCGAACGGTTGCTCCCCATCCATGTGGAGGCACTGGTTGACGTACCATGTGGCGGTGTCGTCTCCCTTGAGTCGGTAGAAGGTATGGCCTTCTTCCTGCCAGGAGTCGATGTCCTTGCTGTGGCTGTCCCAAAAATCGGCGGGCAGTTCCGCCTCGCCGCTGTAAAGCAGGTTGACGTCGTCCAGCACCTGATCGTTGTGGTAGTCCTCGGTATGGATGCCGACGACCGCCGCCTTGATGCGGAGATTGATGTCTTTCGACACCAGCGTGACGTGTCTTTTCGGCGCCATCTCCGCGAGGGCGAGGGCAGTACCCAGAATATTGTTATCGGGGGTGTTCCCGGGCAGTGTGTGGGGTAATTGCAGCGGCTGCAGCTGAGTCTGGAAGAACAGATGACCACAGTCGGCGTCATCATCGCCATTGGCGCGCAGGGAGCTTGTGCATGGCAAAGGCAGACCTGAGTCGATGTCCTGCTTGGATGCCGATGTCATGAGCTCATCGAGGAAACGACTGACCTGCCGCACGTTGCGCGCCACTTCGGAGGTGCCTTTCTTGGCGCGGTCGAGTTCTTCGAGCACAACCATCGGCAGAAAGATATCGTGTTCGGCGAAGCGGAAAATCGCGGTCGGGTCGTGCATGAGCACGTTGGTGTCTAGTACGAACAGTTTCTTTTCGTCGCGCGATTTTATGCCCATGGTACTCCGGGGTCTGGATCCGAGTGGGGTTACTTCTTCAGCGATTTTACGGCCTCGAGCACCTGCTCGGCATGCCCTTTGACCTTCACGCCGCGCCATTCGTGACGCAATATGCCGTCCGCATCGATAACAAAAGTGCTGCGTTCGATACCGCGTACCTGCTTCCCGTACATGTTCTTCATCTTGATGACATCAAAGGCATTGCAGAGTGCTTCGTCCTTGTCCGAGACGAGGTCGAACGGAAAACCCTGTTTGGCCTTGAAGTTCTCCTGCGCCTTCAGGCCATCGCGGGAGGCCCCCAGGATCACACAGGACTGGCGCCGGAATCTGGCGATGGCTGCACTGAAGTCGAGCCCCTCCTGCGTGCAGCCCGGGGTGCTGGCCTTGGGATAGAAATACAGCACCAGCGGCTTCCCGCGGTAATCGGAGAGATTCACCAGGCGGTCTCCGGTAAGGTGCAGTGATACTTCGGGTACTTGTTTCCCAGCAGCAATGACGGCCATGGCAGTGTCGTTCAGCCCTTGATCGGTTCCAGCACCGCGTCGATGTTCATGCTGTCGCAAAAGTCCATGAATTCATCCCGCAGCACGGCAATCTGTATATTCGCGGGGATGCCGATATTCATCCGAACGGAGAACATCGGTGTGCCGGTGTGTGCCGCGGCATAGGAGCTGGTCGTCATGTCCTCGATGTTGATGTTCTTATCGGAGAAGAAACTGGCCAGATTGTAGACAATGCCAGGATGATCCAAAGAAACGACGTCGACCCCGTAAGGCAGCAGGTTGGCATTCGCCGACCTTTCCTCGGTGCGCTTGGTGGTGATCGTAAGGCCAAGTTTTTCCTGCAGCTCGGGTACCTGGTCTTCCAGTTTCGCGAGCTGGTTCCAGGGTCCCTCAATCATCAGGAGGATCGCGAATTCGCCGCCGAGGACCGTCATCCGGCTGTCGGTGATGTTGCATTGCAGTTCGTAAATCGCCTTCGACAGCTGATTGACGATACCTGGTCTGTCCTTGCCCAGGGCTGAAATGACGAGGTGACTGTTCTTCGGTGGCATGGCGTGGAACGGCTAGCGTATTGAGGATGAAAGAGGAGAGTGTACTGCTGAGTATCTGCCTTGTCTCGGTCGGTGACCAGACTCAGGCAGCCAAAAAACGGTCAATCGCCGTCGATATCCGCATTGCGAAGTGACTCGGCAGCGAGTTCCGGGCTTACCGTGCTGACAAAAAGTCCAGATCCGAGCTCGAACCCGGTCGGGATGCTGGTACGCGGACAGATCTCGAGATGCCAATGGTAGCTCTCCTGACAGTCGTCGAATTCACGGCCGTGCGGCACGGAGTGCAGGAAGAAGTTGTACTGAACACCGCCCACCACCTTGTCCAGGCGTGCCATGGTTCGACGCAGGACGCGGGCAAAATCGTCCAGCTCCGTGCGGCTGGCTTTGAGAAAATCGGCCTGGTGTTTCAGAGGCAGGATATGGATTTCCCACTCGAAGCGGCTGGCAAACGGCTTGATCGCAACGAAATGCTCACCGCGCTCCACCACATACTGGCCGACGTTGACCTTGCGTCTGATCTGGCCGGATTCACGGTCGTAGATGGTTGCCTCGTAGGTCAGGGCCTCGTCGATCAGGGAGCAGAACACGCATTGATTGAACTTGCCCTGGTATTCGCGGCTGTGGTGGACCTCGTTTTGCACATTCTCCGGCACCACCGGTGTGGCGATGATCTGGCTGTGCGTGTGCGGAATGCTGGCGCCTGCGGCCGCTCCGAAGTTCTTGAATATCAGAACATATCTCAGTCGAGGGTCGGACTCGTACAGTTCGGCCATACGTTGCTGATAGACGGTGAACAGGTCGGCCAGGTGTCGCGGTGCCATCTCATGCAGCGCGATTCCGTGATTTGGATTGTCGATCACGACCTCATGACGACCGTAACCGTCGATCACCTGCTGCAGCCCGAAGGCGATATTGGGCTGGGCACGGTCATCGCCAAGCACCGGGTAAAGGTTGGGTACGATCCGAATGTCCCAGTCCCCGCTCTCGGGATAAGACTTGATCGGCGGCGGGGTGCGATCCTCGTTGCCGCGGCAGAAGGGACAGGTGTCCACGACAGCACGTGTATCGCGCTCCAGGCGTTCCTCGGCCTCTTTCGGCCGCATACCCCGCGCTGTGGCGACCAGAACCGACTCGGTCGGGACAATCGGGTTGATCCTGATTTCACGCGTAATCTCGCCGGAATCGCTCATCGCCAGTTTCCACTCATTGCCGGAAAGGGTCCTTATCTACCGTCAGGCCGCCCCGGACCTCAAGCTGACCGTGTTAATAGGGGCATTGAATCGGCCTCCAGCCCGAATGTTTCTTGGCAGCGGAAAAGCGGCCGCGATAGAATGCGCAGCTTGAATTCCAGCGGAGCCAACGGATGATCCAGGGTAGTCTGGTCGCCATAGTAACCCCCATGCACCCCGACGGTCGGCGTCGACGATGACGCATTCCGCCGACTGATCGACTGGCACGTGGAGCAGGGTACGGACGCGATTGTCGCCGTCGGTACAACGGGGGAATCGGCCACGCTGGACGAGCAAGAGCATTGCGAGGCCATCGCGCTTGCGGTGCAGCAGGCAGCAGGCCGGATCCCTGTGATCGCCGGAACCGGCGCCAACTCGACGAGCGAAGCGATCTCGCTGACACGTTGTGCGCGGGATGCGGGTGCCGACGCCTGTCTGCTGGTCACGCCGTATTACAACAAGCCGACCCAGGAAGGACTGTTTCAACATCACAAGGCGGTTGCTGAGGCCGTCGATATTCCGCAAATCCTTTACAACGTGCCCGGTCGAACCGCTGTGGATATGCTGCCGGAAACGGTGGCAAGAATAGCCGCGATAGAGAACATCATCGGCGTGAAAGAGGCCACCGGGCTGCTCGAACGTATACCGCTTTTGCGAAAATTGACCTCGCCGGATTTCGCCATCTACTCCGGAGACGATGCCACTGCACGCGAGGCCATTCTGTTGGGGGCCAACGGCGACATCTCGGTGACCGCCAATGTGGCGCCCGCGGGCATGCATGCCATGTGCGCCGCGGCCCTGGCCGGTGACGGCGCCGGGGCGGCCCGGATCGATGCAACCCTGGCCGGCCTGCACAGCAAGCTGTTTCTCGAGGCCAACCCGATTCCCGTCAAGTGGGCGCTGGCTGAAATGGGGCTGATCGAAGCCGGCATCCGGCTGCCTCTCACCTGGTTATCCGAGGGTTTTCACGAGCCGTTGCGTGCCGCGATGCAACAGGCCGGTGTCCTTTGATTTTGTCTGAATTGCGCCGCCTCGGTGCGGCGCTGTGGGCCTTATATGATGATTAAAAAACTGTCGTTCAACCTGGTGTTGTTGGTGCTCGCCCTCGGCCTTGCCTCATGCGGCAGCGTCAACGTAGATGAATATTTGCCGGACAAGAAGGTCGAATACAAGCGCGAACGCCAGGCCGAAAAAAATCTCGAGATACCGCCGGATCTCACCTCCGATCGCATCAACGACCGGATGAGCGTTCCGGATACCTTTGGCGGCGTCTCCACCAGCTATACGGAATTCGTCACCGACCGCAAGTTGCGCGGTGCCGATGGTGGCCCGCGTTCGGCGGTGGGGGGCAGCGTCTTGCCCAGTATCAAGGACGTCGAGGTCCGTCGGGACGGTGATGTGCGCTGGCTCCTGGTCAACGCTCCGGTCGACGACGTCTGGCCGCGCGTGATCGACTTCTGGCAGGAGAACGGGATTCTGATGGCGGAAGAGGATCCGACCGTGGGAATAATGCGCACATCCTGGTTGGAGAATCGCGCCGAGATCAGCCGCGATATCATCACCGATACCATCCGCAAGGCATTTGACGGCCTGTACGAGACGGGCACCCGCGATCAGTATCGCGTCAGGCTTGAACGCACCGACAGCGACATGACCGAGATCTACATGACCCATTTCGGCATGGAGGAGCAAGTGATCCAGGACTCCAGGAGGCGGTGTCCAAAATACCGTCTGGGTGCCGCGCGAGCGTGACCCCGATCTGGAAATCGAGATGATGCGCCAACTGATGGTGTTCCTGGGTGCCGCCGATGAGCGCGCACGGGCGCAGCTGGCTGCCGGTAAACAACGTAGAGTGGCGCGTTCGCAGATGATGAAGACGAGCGATGGTGTCCAGCTGTTGATCGATGAAAGCTTCAGTCGTGCCTGGCGTCTGATCGGACTGGCGCTCGACAGGGTTGGATTCGCGGTCGAGGATCGTGATCGCTCGAAGGGTGTCTACTATGTGCGCTACAACGATCCATCGAAGCAGGATGCGGATGAAGGCTGGCTGTCTGGCCTTGCCTTCTGGTCTGATGACAAGAACGTAGACAAGGTAAACCGCTACCAGGTAAAGGTCGGAAGTGCCGCAGAACGGACGGTGGTGACGGTGGCGGACGAGAACGGTCAGCAATCAGAATCGCCGACTGCGCTGCGTATTCTTACCCTGTTGAAAGAGCAGATTCGCTGAGGGGACGGCAGATGGCGTTGGGTTTTTCCCTGCAGAAGCCGGAATCCTTCAGCGCGGGGCGTCGCTGAGGGTCGTGGGGTTTAGATTCGCCTCGCTGGGCAGCGGCAGCCGCGGAAATGCCACGGTCATCGAGGCGGGCTCTACCAGCGTACTCGTCGATTGCGGTTTTGCGGCGCGCGAACTCGTGGCGCGCTGCGAGGCCCTCGAATTCGATCCCCGCGCCCTGTCAGCGATTCTGGTCACCCACGAGCATGGTGACCACGTGCGGGGTGTGGGCGCCGTGGCGCGACGATTCGGTATCCCGGTGTGGATGACGCATGGTACCTGGCGTTCGGCAGATTTTGGGTCCATTGCGGACCTCAATCTGTTCGCCGGCCATGACGGCGATTTCCGTATCGGCGATCTGCAGGTCACGCCGGTACCCGTGCCTCACGACGCGCGGGAACCGACACAGTTCGTATTCACCCGAGACGGTCTTCGGCTTGGGGTCCTGACCGATCTGGGCAGCATTACGCCGCGGGTTCTGAATAGCTTTGACGGCGTCGACGCCCTGCTGCTCGAATGCAATCACGATACGGATATGTTGGCCTCGGGCCCCTATCCGCCGAGCCTGCGGGCGAGGGTGGGGGGACACTACGGCCATCTGAACAATGCTCAGGCGGCTGATTTTCTGCGCCGCATCGATCACGGCCGTTTGCGCCACCTGGTCGCAGGGCATCTCAGTGAGAAGAACAATTCACCGGCACTCGCGCGCCAGGCACTGGAGTTGGTTTCCCAGGACCTGTGCAGTTGTCTGAGCCTGCTGATCCAGGACCGGGCGAGCGATTGGTTTGCGATCGAATCCTGACGCCGACCCCACGCTGCAGTATCATGATTTTCTTCCCATCCGGCACCAACCTGGGGTTCCCATGCTGACATTGCGCGGCGCGCCCGCTCTCTCCGATTTCCGATTGAACAAACTCCTGATGCGTCTGACCGGTATTGTCGGCGACGACATAGGGTTAAGTGCGGACTATGTGCATTTCGTCGAACTCGATGGCGAGCTGGGAGAGGCCGATTCGCAGATCCTTGAGCAGCTGCTGGAATATGGCCCGGCACATGAAGCGGCCTCTGAGGAGGGCCGCATGTTTCTGGTGGTGCCACGTCCCGGCACGATCTCGCCCTGGTCGAGCAAGGCCACCGACATAGCCCGAAACTGTGGTCTCGACCAGGTGCGGCGGATCGAGCGCGGTATCGCCTACTGGGTGTCCGGCGGCGCGCCTGACAAGGCCATGCAGGCGGAGATCGCAGCCGAACTGCACGATCGCATGACCCAGATTGTACTTACAGACATGGCTGCCGCCGAGATGCTGTTCCGGCACGCTCATCCCAAGCCCTTCGGCACCGTCGACATTCTCGGAGGGGGGCATGCGGCTCTGCGCGCTGCCAATGGCACTCTTGGCCTCGCATTGTCTGACGACGAGGTGGAGTATCTGGTCGAGAGTTTCACCACCCTGGGTCGCAATCCCAGTGATGTCGAGTTGATGATGTTCGCGCAGGCCAATTCCGAGCACTGCCGTCACAAGATCTTCAATGCCAGCTGGTCCATCGATGGCGAGGCCCGGGAGCATTCCCTGTTCGCGATGATCCGCAACTCGACCGAGCTGGCGCCCACCGATGTGTTGTCCGCCTACAAGGACAATGCCGCGGTTATCACGGGCTGCGAGGCGTATCGCTTTTACCCCGATCCAAAGACCGGTGTTTACGGGCGGCATGATGAGGATATCCACATTCTGATGAAAGTGGAGACCCACAACCATCCCACGGCCATTTCACCTGATCCCGGCGCGGCCACCGGGGCCGGCGGTGAGATCCGGGACGAGGGCGCGACCGGGACTGGCGCCAAGCCGAAGGCCGGTCTGTGCGGATTCTCTGTTTCAAACCTGCGGATCCCCGGGGCTGAGCAGCCATGGGAGACTGATTTCGGCAAGCCCGATCGCATTGAAAATGCCCTGGATATCATGCTCGAAGGGCCGATCGGTGCGGCTGCGTTCAACAACGAGTTCGGGCGCCCCAATCTACTGGGCTATTTCCGTACCTTTGAACAGCAGGTGCCCTCCCGCGGTGGCGAGGAACTGCGCGGTTATCACAAGCCGATCATGCTGGCGGGTGGTTTGGGCAATATCCGGGCTGGACATATCGAGAAGAAGGAATTTCCCGCCGGCACACCGCTGGTCGTGCTTGGTGGCCCGGCCATGCTGATCGGTCTCGGCGGTGGAGCGGCCTCTTCGATGGCCTCGGGAACTTCCGCTGAAGACCTGGATTTCGCCTCCGTGCAGCGCGCCAATCCGGAGATGGAGCGGCGTTGCCAGGAGGTCATCGATCGCTGCTGGCAGCGTGGTGAAGACAACCCGATATTGTTCATCCATGACGTCGGCGCGGGCGGCCTGTCGAATGCGCTGCCGGAACTGGTGCATGACGGCGGGCGCGGCGGCGACTTCGAATTGCGCGAGGTGCCCAATGACGACCCCGGAATGGCACCGATGGAGATCTGGTGCAACGAGTCGCAGGAACGCTACGTCATGGCGGTGGCTCAGGAGCGGCTGGAGTCGTTCGAGGCGATCTGTGAACGCGAGCGCTGTCCTTATGCCGTGGTGGGCAAGGCAACGGACGATCAGCGCCTGTTACTGGGCGATCGTCATTTCGAGTCCAATCCGATTGATATGCCAATGTCACTCCTGTTTGGCAAGCCGCCGCGCATGCACCGCGATGTCAACCGGGTCGGCCCGGCACTGGTGCCACTCGATCTGGAAGGTGTGAGTGTCGAGGAGGCCGCCGGCCGCGTGTTGCGCCTGCCCACCGTAGCCAACAAGACCTTTCTCATTTCGATCGGTGATCGCAGCATTACCGGCATGGTTGCGCGCGACCAGATGGTCGGGCCCTGGCAGGTTCCTGTTGCCGATGTCGCGGTGACGGTCGCCGACTACGACGGTTATTGCGGCGAGGCCATGAGCATCGGTGAGCGCACTCCTGTGGCCCTGCTCGACGCGGCGGCGTCCGGGCGCATGGCAGTGGGCGAGTCACTGACCAATCTTGCTGCTGCGGCGATCGACAAGCTCGGCGACGTGAAGCTGTCCGCCAACTGGATGGCGGCGGCTGGTCATCCTGGTGAAGACGCACGCCTGTTTGAAACGGTGAAGGCGGTCGGCATGGAATTCTGCCCGGCACTCGGAATCGCGATACCGGTCGGCAAGGATTCGATGTCGATGAAGACGGTGTGGCAGCAGGATGGCGAGCGTCGTGAGATGACCGCGCCGCTTTCGCTGATCATCTCCGCGTTTGC
>CAVWYD010000019.1:0-79043 GCA_963759055.1 uncultured Gammaproteobacteria bacterium | reverse complement strand
GCCACAGGATGCCGTGGGCAGCGTAACCGGCGACCTGGCCGGCCGACGTGGCCGCGTGCTCGGTACACGATCGTTGCCGCATGGCCGCATCGTCGTCATGGCGCAGGCGCCGCTGGCTGAACTGGACGACTACCCCGAGCGGCTCAAGGCCATGACAGGCGGTAGTGCAAGCTACACGCTCGAACTTGCCGAGTACGAACCTGTTCCGGAGCCGCTGCAGCGCGAGCTGTGCGGGGCGTTTCGGCAGGGCGTCGATGAGGACTGACATCGGGTGGCACGCAGCCGTCTTTTCTTGGCTGCAACGGCCTGAGCCTGATTCGAGAGACCTCGCGGGTCTTCCGGATGACCGATATGCCCGGAAGCTGCCTGGCTTTCGGTGAGATCGCCGTTATAATTTTTTTCGCGCAGGCACCGGTTTGGCGTTATCGTTAAGAAGTGGCAGGCATCGATCCCTGCAGGTCGGGATCACGTTTGAGTGAAAAGGAGAGGGCAATGAAACTTGTATACGATGTTGTCGAAGATGTTTACGACGATACGACGCAGATCAGGACCATGACCGAACAGGCAAAAATGCCGTCCGGCGACTGGCTTATCAGGACGACTGTTTATACACCGCACCATATCAGCATGGATGTCACCCAAGTTCGGCAGAAAACGAACGGCAAGTCCCTGTTCAAGTCGGTGCGCTAGCTGGGCCGAGTGGTATGAAGGGTTGGGCGCGGGTGTAACCGTCCCTAATCGGATGTTTTCATATTTCGATCGGATGTCTTCAGGTGATGGTAACTGAAGGTGCCCAAGACGGCGGTGAGGAAAAAATAGAGCAGAATCAGAGAGAACAACATGAAAATGGTAGACGGGAAGAGCCCCCTGTACCGTGCGTAATATCAGAGGCAGCAAGAAGACCAGGAAGAGCACTATGGCGGCCAAGCGGGATTTGTAGAAAAGTCCCGCAATGCAGGCGATCGTGATGATCGCCCCTGCGGCCATTTCAGGCCGGGAGACCAGAATGGAAAGTGTTTGTTTCCCGTGATTCAGGAACAGAAGTCCGAAATCGAGAGTCAACCAGGCTATTGCGGCATAGATGGCGTTGACGATCGCCTGTTCAGAG
This sequence comes from uncultured Gammaproteobacteria bacterium, assembly GCA_963759055.1. Classification (GTDB taxonomy): domain Bacteria; phylum Pseudomonadota; class Gammaproteobacteria; order Chromatiales; family Chromatiaceae; genus Thiosocius. Next base: position 77,935 of record CAVWYD010000019.1, on the reverse strand, counting down.
CTCTGTAAGTTCATTATTTGTGATTGTGAGTCTTTGATCTGCCTAACATTATCAGATCTTGGTGGGTTGGAGTCGATCCTGGAGGCGTACGCCGGGAAGGCTTTCGGCGTGCCAGAACACTTGTCGCATAGAATGGCTTGGCCCTTCATGAGCACGGACAGCCCCGGTTTATAAATGCCATCGATAACGAAGTTGCTTGCCATACGGCAGAGATTCGATAAGTATTCGCGGTTCCACCAACCAACAGGCCATTTATTGAAATGAACGATGAGGAAGAGAACAAGGATGTGGCTGAAGAAGTCCCGGTAACTGAATCTCCTGATACCTCTGGTGCATCAGAGACTGCTGATGTGGCCAGTCAAGAGGGTGACAAGAAAAAAGGCAAGAAGAAAAAAGACAAGAAGGCCAAAAAAGAGAAAAAAAGTAAAAAGGGAAAGAGAAGGAAAAAAGGGCAAGAAGTAATCCCTCGATTCAGTTACCCTGGTTTCCCCGGACGACCCGGCCGCAGTGCCGGGTTTTTTTGTTGGCTCAGTTCAGTGACTCTCCCGCCGCCTGGGAGTTGCCGGTCGTATCGCTTGGCCCCAGAACGCAACCTGGCTTCTGAGTCGTCCCTCAAAATCGCAAAGGGCACACCTCTCGTCCACTTTGTTCGGCCCGGACGCCCTCTATACCGGGATTGGACCGAAGCAGCTTGACGACTTCCGTATACTTTTTTCCGGACACTGACTCGTCGAATTTAATGACGACAAATCCGTTTTTTCTCACATTGTAGGGTGCTGCTGAATCAAGCTCATGCTCGAACAATGTGCCGGACACGATGGCATCCACTCGGTTTTGATTTTCCAGCTCTCGCTGCGTCAGCGAATTGCTGTCGACGCACCCCGCCAGCGACAACGCGATGACGAACAACCGGAGTCCTGACTTGATTTGCATGCATACAGTTTCTTATGAACCAGGGCCTCCTCACAAGTTGAGGAGGCCATTTTTTCGTCGTAGTTTATTCCTGATCGGAAGTGCTCCAGCTGACGCTGAACCCGTCTGCCTGCGCACTGATAGTGGTGCTCGATGAACTGCCAGCAACGTAGGTTTCATCGTAATTTTCATATGCGTATGGGTCGGCCTGATATCTGTGATGGCCACCACGCCACCCCATGACGGTGGCGTCCATAGCGGGGGGAATACTCGTCGTTTTTCGCACGTTTAATACGATGACTGGCGCGATCCAGTGCGTTCTCCATAATTCTCCGTTCCCGCGGGCTGTAATATCCGTCCCTCTCGAAACGACGCTCCATTCGGGCGATCTGCCGCTGGTTTTTGAGCAGCCGCTTGGTCTCCTTGCGCGACAGGTCCCCCCTGTCGATGCCGTCGCTGATTCGCTCCCTCTGCCTGGTTTGGCGTCGGTCGATACGGTTCTCGATCCTATGCTGAGGGGTGCCCCGTCGTAACCCATGCCGTGGCCTCTTGCCTGCGCAAGCGTTGTCGTTCCAAGCGTGCCGGCAACGATGATCGCCAAAAGATAACTGAAGTTTTTCATGGTCCTGTCTCCTTACGAATTGCAAACCAAGATCTTGTCGTTGATGTTCTTACGGTCTTCTACCATCTGCGCTTATTGGAGCGCGTCTGACGGGGCACATGGCTGTTGTGCTTTGCCCGATAGACCCGATGGCTGGCACGGTCCAGTGCCTTGTTCAGTTTGCGACGCTCATGTCCCGAGTAACGACCGTCTCTGCCAAAGCGTCTGTCCATCCGGGCGATCTTGTGCTGGTCCTTGCGTACTCTCTTCAGCTCTTTGCGCGTCAGGTCGCCACTTTCCCAACCTGCACGCGTGCGCGCATGCTGATTGGACAGCCGGCGATCGACCCGATTGCCGAAGCCCCTGCGTTTCGCGTGAGAGCGATCATCGCCTCGTCGCTCTGCACGTGCAGCTTTGCGCTGGTCTCCATGTGTGCGCTTGAATCCCCTGCGACTCAGATCGTCGTTGTTCCTGCGGTCACCGAACCGCGCATGGCGATTCGAGTCGTAACGGTCTACCCGCCGGTCGTATCCACCACGATTTGACGGCCCTTCTGCTGCCTGCCGGCGATCGACGCGCCTGTTGTTCGGACGCCCATCCTCACCGGCGTTGCTGTTCGGGTCAGTACGTGACCTCCTTGCCTGGCGTTCGATGTTCGCATCGGATTCACCTTCGATGCCTTGGTTGGCATCTCGGCGCTGCTGTCGGGCACTTTGGCGTTCTGAATCGGCAGACTGATTACGCTCTATGCGGCGCTGGCGGTTCCTTTCTGCGCGTTCTGTTGCTGTCTGCGCGCTGTTCGCACCACCTTCGACCTCCTGGGTCTCGGCGATCGCCAGGTTGGCCAGACTCAACGTAGAGACCGCCAGAATTGCGACCATCGTTTTTGGACTTTTCATTTTGAATTCTCCTGTTTCCTTGAACAGGTCCAACGTGGACCCTTGACTTCATTCTCGGAGAGGGAAGCTGAATCTAAGCTGAACGAGCCCGGGAGCGCGCGTTCTGAAGAAGTGACGGGCGTCGGATAGCCCAAGCCTTCGGTCTTGAACAAATCAGATAACCTACCGTTGCAGCACGTGACGCTTCGATCATTTAGCGTTGATCGGGTGTCAGTGGGTTTTATAAAACGAGCCCGTATTTGATTGGTTTTGTCAAGAATTACAGTCGGTTGCTGTTTTCGGAATAAACATTGCGTCGATGGTGGCGCAGTTTAAAGAGTAAAATGCCGCATGCAACGTTATAAGATCGTGCACCGCACCTATTACAATTTCGGCGCCGTTGTGCACCTCGAACCGCATTCTTTGCTCCTGCGCCCCAGAGAAGGTCATGAACTGCACATCGAGTCCTCGACCCTGGATATCAGCCCGACGGCCACTCTCCGTTGGCACCGGGATGCGGAGGACAACTCTGTTGCGATAGCGACCTTCGACAGCCCCACCAATCAACTGTCAATTGAGAGTGAAGTAATTATTCAGCAGTTCAACGAGGGTCCCCTGGATTTCCTGGTTGCCGATTACGCGATAGATTTTCCGTTCAGCTATCGACCCGAGGATACGGTTTTGTTGTCACCCTACATGGCAGCCGCTCGAAATACGGCGAATAACATGCTGGCGGAATGGGTAGCGGGTTTCTTGCAACCGGCTGAGAAAATTCAGACTTACGTGTTGCTGCAGCGACTATGTACCCACATTCAGCAAACGCTGTCGTATCAGCGCCGCGAGGAGCCCGGGGTTCAGGCCGCAGCTGAAACACTTTCCTGCAACACCGGCTCCTGCCGCGATTTTGCGTATCTTTTTGTGGAGGCCGCACGATACCTGGGCCTTGCCTCTCGATTTGTAAGCGGGTATCTCCACGCGCAACCGTCGACTTCTGACTTCGGCGCGACCCACGCCTGGGCCGAGGTTTTCCTGCCGGGTGCGGGCTGGAAAGGGTTCGATCCCACGACAGGAAATATCGTGGGCGCCGATCATATCGCCGTCGCAGTTGCGATGTTGCCCGAGTCGGTGCCGCCAGTCGCGGGCTCCTACATCGGACCACCGGGGGCGAGTCTCGACGTGGGTGTATGGGTGACTGAGTTGTAGTCCGATCAGTGGACCGTTTCACAGATTAGCGGCCCGCTCATCAATGCCGAACTCTTGACTGTCTGCAGTCCTTACCAACAGCTTGGCCGCTGTGATCTCTGAATCAATCAGAAGGCTCTGCATCCTCGTGAGCGCGGGAAAGCAAATCTGCCAGCGCCGCAATCTGCCAGGGATTACGCGGCGTGAACCTGATGCCGATTCCATACGTGGTAATTCGGGTAAGTCGAGCCTGAACACGACAGCAGTGTGTTGCATCCGGTAGCGAGACGGTGAATCGAACAACCAGGTCTGTTCCAGGCCCAATACGATTCCGCTCAAGCGTTAGCCTTGTCGCGCGGAAGTCTGTGAATGCCAAGAACATGCCGCTTCGTGAGAAATCACAGATCCCATACTCTTTGGTCCGCAAGAATGGCAGTTCGACAGATGTTCGTACCGGGTAAGCGAACCGAGGATGGCTTCGGTTTTCCCCACGGAAAGAGGGCCTATTCTCTTCGTTTTGCAGGTCAGCCCGGGCGTCGAATCCTTCCCCTATCGGACTCTTCATATTCTCGCATTTCATGTGCACGTCTTCTTTCGGAAAATGTCCGCTATCTGGCGATCCAATCGGTAAAAACTGGAAACTGGTAGAGAAAAAAGCGGCAGTCGAGATAATTCCTTTAACATCAGGTATTAAGGACTGTAGTTGGGCGAGTGCGCCAGCTTGGATGTATATAAGATTCGACTAATATAAAACCGAGTGCGTCTTGGCTGTATTGTCAGTACAGGCGTTGAGGGCGTAAACAACGGACATGGGTGAACGAGATGAATAAAGCGGGCATTGCAGGATTATTCGGTATAGCCGCCCTTGCGGCGGGACTGCTGATTCCGGGCACGGCCAGTGCCTGGTATGGCGATCCCTGGTACCGGCCGTATGGTTCAGGCGCCATGGTTTACAAGCGCCAGAACATGATGCGCGGGCACGGTTATACGATGAGTGAACTGGCAGATATGCTGGAAGGGCGACGCATGCTGAATCGTACCGAGGCGGTCCGTCTTGCTCGTGAGCTCGAGGCAGGCTTTGGCGACAGCCTGATTGGCCATTTCGCACCGGGTACCGTCGTCGCAGGTTCGCGCACGGCGCCTTCGGCCTGGAGAAACTTCGGTGCTTTCAGGGGTTACGCCGAAGCGGCAAAGCAGGCCGCGGCACGCCTGGCTGAAGCCCTGGATAAAACGTCGTCCGGACAGGACGTTCAGCAAACGGCCAACTGGGTCCCACCACGGCGCATGGGGTATGGCCCGTGGGGACATCGACCGGTCGGCCTTGTCCCTGTGGAGGTGCTCCAGGAGTTCGGCAGGCTGAACGCAACCTGCAATTCTTGCCATGTGTGGTTCCGCGGACCGCGTCGCTAAGCAACAGTGCTTGGCAGGCATGGATGCGCATATCGTGCAGAGAGGCGCACGATTGAACGGAACCGGTAGCGCAGACCGGTTCCGCGCATGATCCGGGATCAGTTGTCTTTTGCGCCCTGATCGATCCAGGCTTTCACCACGTCGATCTCGCCCTGCGTCGGCGCTTCACCGTCGTCATGCGGCATGCTGATCGAGGGATCGGCCCGGCCTTCGACAAGCATCACCAGGACGCTGGAAAAACTGTCTCCGGGTTTGATGACGGGTCCATACTTGGTTCCCTGCATCAGCGCATCGTAGCTGACCATACGGAAACCGCTGGCCTTACTACCCTCGCCACCTTCGCTGTGGCAGCGTAGGCAGTATTTTTCCAGAAAGGGTTTTACATCCGTACTGTAGCTCACCGGGGCCGGTTTTTCGGCGCAGCCAAACAGGGCCAGAACAGGTGAGAGCAGAACGAGGGTGCGCGCAACCTTCTTCATCAGCCAACCTCGCAGAAGCGGGAAAAATCACGCTTAAAGTCTCCACCACCATTACCATCGTGTCAATGAGGGATTAGCTCGGCCACCCCAGCCAATCTTGATCAGTTACCTCTGTTTTTTCAGCGGGTGCTCATGCTGCCGCCAATGCGAGCAACCGGGACGCCCAAGAGTTTGTGTTCTAGAATAATGTGCAACCCTCGTCGCATCACCAGATCCACCTGGCGGATGACGAGTCAGACAGGCTGGGCTATCGGTGACTTTGCTAAGGAGAGAATGGCATGCGCAGAATCTATTTTTTGATTCCGGACCTCGAAACGGCCAACAAGGTAACCGATGAGCTGTTGCTGGCACGCATCGATGAGCGCCACATACATGTGATTGCGCGCGAAGGCGCAGAATTGGGCGATCTGCCCAAGGCTTCATTGCTTCAGACCAGTGACGTGATACCCGCGGTCGAGCGCGGACTTGCGGTAGGTGGCGTTACCGGCATCCTCGCCGGTGTTGCCGCGGTCACCTTCCCACCGGCGGGCCTCGTACTCGGTGGTGGTGCGATCCTCGCGACGGCGATTGCCGGTTCGGGTATCGGTGCCTGGCTGTCGAGCATGATCGGGGTGGATGTGGTGAACTCCCAGATAAAGCAATTCGAGGGGGCCATCGAAAAAGGCGAGGTCCTTTTCCTGGTAGACGTGCCAAAGGAGCGTGTCGACGAGATCGAGACGATGGTGAAAGTGCATCATCCGGATGCGGACGTCGAGGGCACCGAACCACATATTCCGGCGTTTCCGTAATCGCAACAAACCGTCTGCAGTTTCAACTGCTGGAAATTTGCTTCTAGGGGTCAGCGGGAGACCAAGGTGACCAGGCGGTTTCCGCGTCTCAGTTTGATCCGGTAGACCTTATCCTCGGCCGCCTCGCGCAGTTGATCCAGGGTTTTGACGCGGGAACGGTTGACCTGGAACAGGACGTCACCTTCGCGCAGACCGCTTTGCCAGGCATTACTGTCTTCCTCGACCGGCCCGACCGCAATTCCCGGGTTGGTGCCGAGACTCGATTCGTCGACCACCTCGCCTAACAGGGCGCCGCGAAACTGGTGGCTCACCTTCTTTCCCTCGACAAAGTCTTCGAAGGGATCAGCGATGCGTGCGTTGAGGCTTTTCTGGCTGCCGTCGCGAATGATCCTCAGTTTGAGGCGGTCGCCGACCCGCATCAGTGCGAGCTGCGTTTTGAGATCCGCGGCATTGACGATCGCATGCTTGTTGAGTTTCACGATCAGGTCGCCCGCCCGCAGGCCGGATTTTGCAGCGGGCGAGCCGGCCTTGACCCCACTGACGACAGTGCCCTTGCTGTCCGGCACCAGACTCAGGGCCCGGGCAAGGTCCGGTGTCAGGTCCTGCAGGGTGACGCCGAAGGTACCGCGATGGACGCCGCCGTGGTCAACGATCTGACGCCGGATGGCCTCGACCATGTTGACCGGGATGGCGAAACCAATCCCGACGTTGCCCCCGCTGGGCGCCAGGATTGCGGTGTTGATGCCGACCAGTTCGCCGCGCAGGTTGATCAGTGGTCCGCCGGAATTTCCCGGATTGATCGATGCGTCGGTCTGGATGAAATTTTCGTAGCCCTCGATACCCAGGCCGCTGCGCCCGAGCGCGCTGACGATACCGGAGGTGACGGTCTGGCTGAGACCGAAGGGGTTGCCGATGGCGACCACGAAATCGCCTACGCGCAGCTGCCTGGAATCTCCCAGCGGAATGGCCGTGAGATCCTCTGCCGGTATCTGGAGCAGAGCGACATCGGTGTCCGGATCGCTGCCCAGCAGTTCGGCCCTGAGTTCCCGACCGTCGTTGAGGGTGACGCGGATTTCGGCCGCTTTTTCGATGACGTGGTGGTTGGTAAGCACATGGCCCCTGTTGGCGTCGATGATGACGCCCGACCCGAGACTCTGACTGCGCCTGTTCCTGCGTTCCAGCGGTCTCTCGAAGAACCAGCGAAAGAACGGATCACGCAACAGCGGATGGTCCTCGGTGCGCACGACACTCACGGTCGAGATGTTGACCACCGCGGGCGTGGTCTTTTCGAGCATAGGCGCTAGGCTCGGCAGGGGTTCGCCACCGATCTGTGTCGGCAGCGCGGCAAGTGCGTGCCCGCTGGTCAGGGCCAGCAACAAAACAAGTATCAAATAACGGGCAGGGTTTACGGTCGTTAACATCTTCAGGCTGGCTGCAGACTACCAGGTCATACGATAGCACCGGGGTTGGCAGATCGTCAGACCACGATGCGAGTGCTTCGGTTCACGATTCGCCCCGCGAAATATGCTCGGGGCGACATGCCCCCGACAGCCACGCTGCCGGGGGCGAGAGGCTGTCTGCGTTTATCAGGCCGCCTCGACCTTGCTTTCGATCAGATTGTCGTCCTGACCGCGGATCTCGATCCTGCGTGGTTTCATGGCCTCGGGTACCTCGCGCACCAGGTCGACATGCAGCAGACCGTCCTTCAGCTCGGCACCGTCGACCCGGACATAGTCGGCCAGCTGGTAAGCGCGTTCGAAGTCGCGGTTGGCGATGCCTCGATGCAGATACTTGCGGTCGGCGACATCGGCATTTTTTCTACCGACGATCTTGAGCAGGTTTTCCTGGGCCTCGATGTCGATTTCCTCGGCGCCGAAGCCTGCGACAGCCAGGGTAATCCGGTATTGGTCCTCGCCGGTGGACTCGATGTTATAGGGCGGGTAACCGCCGGCGTCCGTGCGGTTGGCCGATTCGAGCGTACTGGCCAGTCGGTCGAATCCGATAGCGGTACGAAACAGGGGAGAAAGATCAAATGCAGTCATGGTTTTGTCCTCAAACTAAAGCAACAAAAGATATCTGGCGTTCAGTCTGAACCGCCGGTTTCACGGGCCCTCGCGGCACCCGTGATGGCGAAATGGGGTCGATCCCGGTTGTTTCAAGGGGGCGCTATGCTTTGCGCTGCAGTCCCGAAAAGAGACTGCATGGAGGGCATATAGGTGGAGCCGAGCTGGAATAACACCAGCAGTCCATGCCGGTTCAGTACCGGTTCGAGAATGAAACGCGAGTTGAACAGGTGGAAGATCTCGTATGCCACCAGGGTATTCACCGCCACGGTGCGTGCATACTCGATGCCGGCACCGCTTTGCAGATATCACACGAACAGGCCGAAGGTCCCGGCGGTGATCATATTGACTCAGAGGATCTGTACCGGGGTCAGCGGAAACTGCTCAAACCCGGGAACGATGGCGCCGAAATTGTCATCCGTCAGCACCATTTCAGCCGACTCCTTGGCCACCTCGGTGCCGAGGCCGGAGAGGCTGGTCTCGAGGGTGCTGACCACCTCGTTCGTGGACATATGCCATGCCATGGCGGGCACGCGGCCTGAAGGGGATCCTCCGTGCTCATGTCGTGGTCGGGCACATTATTCGTCAGATTGTGCGGCCAATTCCTGACTTGTAGCGGCTTACAGCCAGCGTACGAGGTAATAAATACGCTGACTTTCCGACGAAACCGAGGGCCCATAGACGATCGCCGGGTGCAGTTTTGCTGATTCGTCACCCCCCTGGCGGGCGGCTTCTTCCGAACTCACGATCTCGACACAGGCCTCGGGAAAGCGCTTGCGCGACTTGCGGGGCGTCCTGATAAGGGCGAAACGCTCCTGCAGCGAGGTGGATTCAGGGTCGACGATGACGTGCGGCATGCGGGCATGGTAGCACTAGCGAATCTGGACGTCCGGCGCCTTGTCGATGGAGCCGTCGTCCTTGAGGATGGCGTGTTGCCGTCCGGCCGGGTCGAACAGAACCACAACCTGATCCTGGAACAATGGTCGGCGCACGAAGGCCACCGACCAGCCAAAACCCTCAAGTCGGGCCAGGGTCTGATGCTGAAATTCGTTCAACCTGGACTTGACATCGTCCGGTATCGCTACCTGACTCCCCCGCCGTTCGTTCGAGGTTTCGCTCTTGTCCAATCCGCCCACCCTTAGTTTGGTTTCAGAATCAATGTTTTGAGGGTATCGGCATCTGCAACTTGTTACTGAACCCATTTGTCACCAGGCATGCAGACCAGCAGCTTCCATCGAATGAACAAACCTCAAAGAATTCCCAGTTAGCCTGCAAAATGCACCAGTATCCGGGTTGATCGCACCGGCCAAGTGCAAGCGAGGGCCTGGATAGGTCACAGGCGGTTCACAAGGTGTGCCGGCGGTTAATCACAAGGATATCGCGATCTGCCGCATTCACAATGGGGCCTCCATGCCCGCCTGTGAACGACTGGTGCAATTTGCAGGTTAGACTGGGCCGAATATCGTCACGAGAACAGATAAGTCATGCCGGGCGGGATAGGCAAGGTCAGCGAATCGATGGTGTCGGCCTGTTCGAGACAGGATCGGTCGATCGTGTCGGTCAAAAACACCAACGAGATTTTTTTCCACCTTGATGGTCGGCGTGTCTATTTCGATCGCGCCGAGCGCTACCTGTATTTTGTTGACTCGCCACGGGATTTGGTGAAAAGAACCGTTCTGGCGGCACTGGCCGGTGCGCAGGATCCGGTGATCATCGAGCAGCTGCATCTGGATACGCACAAGTTTTTCAATGGTGCCCGTCGGGTGAATTTGACCGGCGAACAGGCGCATGTGGTTTTGATTGCCCTACGATTGGCCGGCGTCACCGCAACGATCCGTTAGCCTGGCAGTCAGCTGCGCAAGCCCGGGGTAGCTGGTTTCGTCCAGCTGATACTTCCGTCCTGCCTCACCCCAGGAGCCACCGCGGCGAAGATGCGCGATCAGCCGATTCCTGTCGCCGAAGCTGATGCCGCCGATCGACGTGACCCCGCGCGCCAATAAAGGGTCCGGCAGGCCGCTGCCACTGGGCCCGACGATTTCTATGCACGCCGTTGGTTCGGTGGCCGCAAGGAAATCTTCCAGACTGTCGTTGATCAGTGCGGAAGCGGTGCAGAGCAGATGTTTGCAGCCTGCCAGATCCTGAGGGTCGCAGGTCACCGACACCCCGGGTCTCTCGGGAACCCGCTCGGGAGCGCGTTCCAACACCATGACCTCACAGCCCTGGGCGGTCAGTTTATCCACCAAGGGGCAGAAGTAACCGACCATGCCGACAAGGCCTCCAGGTTGCGCATCGCTCAGTCCGGAATTCGGCTTGCGGTCCGGTGGTTCGAAGCCTGCAGCCTGATACAGTTTTGCGCTCAGCGCATTGTAGGTGCCCAGTGCCAGAGCCCTGCTGCTCGGGTCTTCGCTTGCAAACCCCTGCAGCAAGGAGATTGCGTCCTCGTCACAAAGTTCAGGCTTGGGGTAGCGCTGCCACAGCCCCGGCAGAATGTTGTCCATGCTGACATAGAACGGGCCGATGCCGTCTTTGGCCAGAAAAACGAAGCCGAACTCGTCGCGGAAGGTCTCGTCTGCCACGGGTTCGGGCAGATAGAGGCCGGAGACACGAGGGCGGCCCAGGATGATCGCGATCTGTTCGCCGATGCGTCGGTAATCGTCGCTGAGCATGGATATTTTCATTGGGCCGCGCCTTTGATTTCGTAGTCCCACACCCGCCAATCGGGAAACAGGGGGAAATAGAGTGCCAGACGTATCGGTCTGTCTTCCAGCAGACGAATGATCCCTGCGTAATTCTCGATTTGTTCGCGGTAACGTTCCTGCTCCTGGTCGAGAAAGGCATCACGATCGCCTTCGAGGTGTTCTCCGGTCTTGTAATCGATGATCCAGCGCACACCGTGTTCATCCACGAAGCTGCGATCGATCACATAGTGTCGGCTCGTTTCCTCATGCGCTGTAAGGGGCCATTCGCACTGCCCCTCCGCGTGGTCGGCAAGTATCCAGCGCCCGTGCTCATCGGCGAGCGTCTGGCGCAGGGCACGTTTGGCCTTCGCGACGGCCGCATCGAGCTCGCTGCTGGAAACTCCCAGGTTCTGCAATCCGCGCTGCAGGGTTTGTTCGAGTCCATCGACGCGTTCTGGCAGCCAGTTGTCGATACCATCTCGTGCGATGCGCTCGAGGTGACGATGGACCAGCGTGCCAACGTGGCGCGCCGTATCTCCAGCCCAGGCAAACTCGATCTGCGCTTTGAATATTTCATCGTCGGCCTGGCTGGGTACCGATGACAAAGGACTGGCAAGGGCAGGTCGCCAGTTGGCCGGCAGCCGTTGTAGCTGCGCCAGGCGCACGCTGGACTCCTCGGCGACTTCAATCGGTGGTGCTGCCAAGTGGCCGAAATCGGCTTCGACGACGGGCCAGAGTTTTGCCAGCAGGGAAGCTGCCGCCGGTTTGACCGCCACTCCCTTGGCGTTGAAGGCGATGTGACCCAGCAGATGCAGCCGGCGCTTCGCCCGGGTCGCCGCCACGTACAGGAGACGCGAGGTCTCCAGCTGGTTCTTGTCCCTGTTCAACTCGCGCAGGTAGCCCGATATCGCTTCGCTTTGCTGCTCGGCAGCCCGGATCGGGGCCATGAGCAGTTGAGCGTGTCCCTGCGAACCGGTGCGTTCGAGCCAGTACAGCAGTTCGCTGCTGTCAGACGCCGGCTTTCGCCCGAGGCCGGGGAGTATCACGGTATCGAATTCCAGTCCTTTTGACTTGTGCATGGTCATCAGCTGCACGCGGCCGTCGGAGCCACTGTCGGGCGTTGCGTAGAGTTTTTCCAACGCGTTCTGCAGGCGGACGAAATCGAGCAATCCCCCGGCCTGTTCATGCTGATCGAGCAGGCGAAGATAGGCCTGCGCATCGGTCTCGCCGTCGCGCGCCGCTGCAAGGCCACCCAGCATCAGCCAGATACTTTCTACCCATTGGCGCAGCGGCCGGCGCCCGCGCGCCGGGAGTTGCCGGTCGACGACCTCCAACAGCCGTTCGACACGCAGGCGCCCGTCGTCACTCAAGCTTGCACGCAACCGGGAATCGCGCAGGCGCGCGAGCACGCATCGGGGTGTGGACTCGGCGATCACCAGCAGGTCCTGCATGCTGAGCCCCAGCCAGGGCGCGCGCAAGACGACCAGCCAGGACAGGCGGTCGGCCGGGTGCAGCAGGGCACGCGTAAGGGCATGCAGATCCTGTACCGCCGGGCGCTGTGCCAGCGGGTCGATATCGACCGCCTGAAACGCGATCCCGGCAGACCTGAGCGCGGCGGCGATATCGCGCAGATGGCTTCTTGCGCGCGCGAGCACTGCAACCTGGCCGGCATCCGTTTCCGCCAGCGCCGTGTGCACCAGTTCGGTGACCCTTTCCGCCTCCGCCTTGGTATCGGCACCGGCAAAGGGATGGATGGTTACCGCCGCGCCGTCCGGCGACCGGTCATAGGCCGTGGCGGGCGAGTAGGGCACGGCGCCGCGCCCGACATCGACCTGAGCCGGAAAGATCGACGGAAAACCGTTGTTGACCCAGTCGACGATGCCGCTGCTTGAGCGGAAATTGACGCCCAGGTTGATCGGCCTCAGCCTGAGCCCGCCGATGCCATTGGCACGCGCCGCGAGGTAGAGACCGACCTCGGCCTCACGGAATCGGTAGATCGACTGCATCGGGTCACCGACTGCGAAAAGCGTGCGCCCGTCACCTTTCTGCCAGCCGGCGGTCAGTGTTTCCAGCAGGCCATACTGGCTGCTCGAGGTGTCCTGGAATTCGTCGACCAGCAGGTGTTGCAGGCGGTAGTCGAGGGTCAGGGCAAGGTCGGTGGGGTGCTCCGGACTGCCCAGCGCTCGGCGTGCGCGCATCTGGATCTCGGCGAAGTCGACTTCACCGCTATCCCGGAACACCAGCTGAAGTTCGGCCGCCGCATGCAGCAGCACGCGGAACAGACTGGAAAGCACGGCACGTTGCTGGTCGTCCAGACCGTTATGCGGCAAGAGGCGCAGGCCAGCCCAAAGTGCTGCAAGCTCGGGTTGGTCGCCGATCTGTTCACACAACGCTTTGATCGCATGTTTGGCCTGGCTGCGCTGCGCCTTGACCTCGGGAGAGATGCCTTTCTCGCTCGGTGCCGGAAACCCGGTGTCGGCATTCCACGATTTACGCAGTTCGCCGCCCTTGGTCAGCAGCAGCCGGGCCAGTCCCAGCCAGTCCGGCAGATCCGTCCACGCGGTCCCGGGCGCGCGTTCCCTGTGCCGCCAGGCCGAGAGGGAGTCTGGTGACCCAACAGGCCGCCCGGCGCCAGCAAGATTGTCTGCAGCTTTCTGTGCAATGCGGATCAGCTGGTGCAGCCAGTCGGCGCGGCAGTTGTCGAACAGCAGACGCAGATGGGCGGTCACGGCATCCTCGAGCGCCTCGTCGAGGTCATCGCCACCCGGCGATGAGAGTGCATGACCCAACCACTGGTCACGCCGCGCGAGCATATTGCGCAGCAGGTCTTCGAGTAAGCCCTGCCGATTGTCGAGATGTACCAGAAGGGTCTCGATATGCGGACCCAGCTTCGGGTCTTCGAGCATGCGCAGGGTTGCGCGCGCCGCCTCCTGGTAGTGTGCCTCCGGTTTGTCGGTGGTCGCGGGTGGCGCGCCCAGCTCGCTGAGCAAGGGCATCTGTCTGGCCAGCGCATGGCTGAGGCTGTCGAAGGTCTGGATGCGCAGCCGGTTCGGGTTACGGGTGATCTGCCATTCATGCCGCGCATCCTGTTCAAGCGCTGCCCGCGCCAGGGTCCAGGTAAGTTGGCGATGAGGCTCGGGCGGTTGCGGGGCAGTGGCCGCATCGACGGCCGCAAGGATGCGATTGCGCATCTCGGCGGCTGCCTTGCGCGTGAAGGTGATCGCATAGATCTCCTCGGGGTGATCAACTTCAGCGAGCAGGCGGAGATAGCGCTGGGTTAGCAGCTCGGTCTTTCCGGAACCGGCTGGCGCCTGGACGATGAACGACTCGCTGATATCCAGCGCCTGTTCACGTTGTCGGGCATCGGCTGCCGTGGTCTCAATCACCGTCGTCCCCCGCGATCATTTCCTGTACCCGGCACAGTGGGCCGAGGGCGCAATACCGGCAGGCCTGTATCGAAGGCGTGGGGTCGGCACGTCCTGCGCCGATCTCATCCGCAAGGTCACTCAGAGACTTTTGCCACTGAGCCAGCAGGCCCGGCCAGTCGGTCTCCCCACGCTGGTTCTTCGGGGTATCGACACCGGAGGCAAAGTCCTCCTCCTCGCTGAGTCCGACAAAGGCAAAGCCGGGTCCGTCGCGTCTGACCCGTGCCAATAGTGCGGCACGCGCCTGGCCATTGCTGTGCAGGCAGTAAAGCGGAAGCTGAGGTTCTGTCAGGCGTTCGTCGAACCAGCCGTCGTTGCGCACGTTGCGACCGGTCTTGTAGTCGATGACCGCGAGTCCCCCATTCTGCAGGCGGTCTACGCGGTCTGCACGCGTGTTGAGGCGCAGGCCTGAAAACTCGATGGTCTGCTCCTGTTCGAGGGCTTCCACGCTGAAGGCCTGCTTGCGTTCGCGTTCCAGGGCGAGCCAGTCGATGATCAGACGGGTCAGGCGTGCCGCCTCTATGGCGCGGAATCTCGCCGTGAACAGGTCGGGTCTGCGGCGGCCGATATCGTCGAGCGTCGCCGTGGCGAGCGGAGCGACCAGGGCATGGAGGTCGGCCTCGTCATGCTGCGCCAGGGTTGCAGAGTCCTTGAGCGCAGCCCAGACGCGCTGCAGCAGTTCGTGGACCAGGGTGCCGGTCAGGGCGCCGTCGGGTGCGAAACTGGGCTCCTCGAGTGGCCTTGCGCGCAGACGAAAGCGGGCAATGGCCGAAAAAGGGCAGCCTGCCTGGGCAGCCAGCAATGCCGCACCGCCGCGGGCATCCGACGGTGCACTGTGTGTGTTTCCGACCGGCAGTGGCTCAAAGGTGCCGGCAGTTGCGCAGGCACCGCGCAAGCTGGCCGCAGCCTGTGGATCAGAACCCTCAGGATCGAACACTGGCCAGTCGCGGACCAACGGGCTTGGGCGCTGTTCACGTTCGGCATCCATGCGTGCATGGCTGGCGATGACCGTCCTGGCGCTCTGCGTGAGGCGCTCGGTCAGGGCCGCGGCGAATTGCAGCTCGCGTGCGGCTGAGGCATGTGGCATCTGCAGATCGCGCTGCAGGCCGGTCGGCAGCAGGGGGTTCGGATGTGGCGCCGGAGGCCAGTTCTGATCATCCATGCCGAGCAGCCAGATGGCGTCGAAGTCCATCCCGGCCGCCTCGAGCGGGCCCAGGATCTGGATGGGTGCGGGTGGCGATTTGGCCTGAAACAGCGCGTCGGTCGCCAGGGTGCCGAGTCTCGAGATGGCCTCGTCCAGCCGCAGGCGCGGACGGACCTTGCCCAGTTCGGCAAGCTCGCTGAACACGCGCTGCATGCGTTCACGTTGCTGAAACTCGCGGCTGTCGAGTGTCTGATCGCCGGGCCAGCCGAGCTCACCCAGCATCGCCTGAAAGTGGCCGGCCCAGTTGTTTGGGGTATCACTGGCCGGTAGCTCCTGGCGTATTGCCTGCAGCCTCTCCAGGCGCTCTGCCAGGTCGGGACAATGGCGCAGGTCATCGCGGTCGAAACGGCTGAGCCGGTAAGCCAGGCGCTTCAGGTCGAGCATCGGCAGGCCGTCTTCACGCAGTGCGGCATCGAACAGGGCGCGTCGTTCCCATTCCCCGGCATGTCCACCGACGAACGGGCTTCGCAGCAGCTGACCAACGGCATGCAGAGGCTGTGGGCCAGCCAGAAGGCGTAATGCCAGCAAGGCATGCGCGACCAGCGGACGCTCTGACAGGGATTCGCCGAGCGAAATGTTGAACATCGCCTGCTCGGGGGTGTTTGCCAGGCAGGCGGCAGGGGTGACGATCTCGGTGAACAGCCGTTCGAGGTCGCTGCGCTGTTGGGTGATGCGGATGGAGACGATGCCGATTCTGCTCCCCGGTTCGGATTGCAGCAGAGCAAGAGCCCAATCGGCTGCATGCCTGATCTCAGACTCGCTGTCGTCTGCTTCCAGGCGCTGCAGGGTGCTTTCGTAGCGTTCGTCACGGTGTTCCGCGATGCTGCATCCGAGCGTGCGCAAGGCATCGAACAGCGCACCCTGTGCCGGTGAGAGGCTGTCGAATCCGCTGTGGACAAGCCGTGTCGGGACCGCCAGGGCCCGTTGCTCGAATGCGCTGGTGAGCATGGGCAGCAGTTGAGCGGCACTCAACAGCTTTCGCCGTGACAAAAGGTCTTCGAAGGATCTGATCCATCCGAGCAGGCGGTGGGTTTCGTCCCCACCGAGCAGCGCCAGCGGGTGATCACGCAGCTGCCATTCACAGTAGAGTGCGAAAGCCGCCTGTGCTGCCTCGGCCGCTGCGGCCGGGCGCAGCAGGTCCGCCTGTCCGTCCGCATCTCTCACGATGTCTTCCCACAACAGGCTCTCCTGGGCGGGGCTCAGCAGGTCGAGTTCCGTGTATCCATCGTCCAGTAGCTGCTGGTAGAGACGTTGCAGCCAGGCTTTCCAGGGCAGGATGTCGGCACTCGGCCAGACTTTCCTGCCGGCAGCCACCTGATTGCGGTCATGGCGCGCACGCAGCTCGATGGCGAGACGGTTGTTGACCGTGAGCAGTGTGCTGTCAGCTTCGAGTGTCCACATCACGATACAAAAAGGCCCCTGCCGGTTGATCGCGCAAGGCTAGCAGATGCCTTGGCTGCGCGGACCTCAGTTTTCGAGGATGCGGATATGGGCCGGATCCAGTCCCACGACAACCTGGTCGCCGATATCCAGACTCATTTTTCCACATCCGCGGGCGAGATCCATCCACACTACCTCGCCGGCTATGTCGATGCAGTAACGCACGGTATCCCCGAGGAACTCGACCTGCTCGACGCGGCCGTTAAATCGAATCTGATCGCCGAAGGGTTCCTGGTCGCGGCTCACGATATGCAGGTCATGCGGGCGGAACATCGCTGAACCGGTGCGTGCGCGCTTGACCAAATGGTCGAACAAAGGGATGACGATGCCATTGGTGGTGCGAAACAGGGGTTGATCACCCGCATATTCGATCTCACCGTCGATCAGATTGGCGCTGCCCATGTACTCCGCCACGTAGCGATTGCGTGGGCTGTCATAAAGCTCCATCGGTGTGCCGATCTGTTGCAGTTCGCCCTCGTAGATCAGGGCAATGCGGTCCGCAATCCGCAGGGCTTCACGACGGTCCTGCGTGGTAAGCAGAGTGGTGATGGCAGATTGCTGCTGACGTTTCTTCAGGGCGCCTGCCAGGCGTTCGCGCAGCTGCGCATCCTGGGCACTGAATGGCTCGTCCAAGAGTTTCACCCGGGCGCCGCCGATCAGGGTTCGCGCCAGTGCGACACGCTGCTGCTGGCTGGTTGAGAGCTGCCCGGGGAGATGGTGATAGAAGTCGCTCAAGCCGAAAATCGCGAGTTCCTCTTCGACCCGTGCGCGGATCTCGGATCTCTTCAGCCCCTCTTGCCTGAGTCCGAATGCGACGTTCCTTGCCACGTTCATATGCGTCCACAGGGGGAACGACTGCAGCATCAGCGCAACCCCCCGCCGGTTCACTGCCTCATGCGTGATCTCGCGGTCGTCTATCCAAAGTTCGCCTGAACTGATCGGGTCCAGCCCGGCGAATGCGCGCAGCAGGGTCGACTTTCCTGCGCCTGCGCCGCCAAGCAGCACGAACAGCTCGCCCGGCAGGATGCTCAGATCGATGTCGCGCAGGATCTGATGATGGTTGATGGTAACGTCGAGACTGCGTAGTTCGAGGCTGGCCGGCTCTGTGTTCGTCATTACGTACTCCTTGCGACGGAGGGCTTGCGCGACCTGGGTGGTTGGGGATCGTAGCAACGTCTGC
The DNA here is from genome assembly GCA_963759055.1 of uncultured Gammaproteobacteria bacterium. GTDB lineage: Bacteria > Pseudomonadota > Gammaproteobacteria > Chromatiales > Chromatiaceae > Thiosocius. Next base: position 59,695 of record CAVWYD010000019.1, on the reverse strand, counting down.
GCAGGAACCCGTAGAGCGTCAACAGCATCGTCGACGTCAGGGCGACCATCAATACCCCCTGGGTCGCTGCCGTCTGGACATCAACGGGTGACAGCATCGACTGGAAAAGGCTGAGTGCGAGCGGCGCATCAGGATCCTGGATCAACAACAGCACCGCAGAAAGTTCGACCAGTGCAGCTGTGCTGCCCAGGAGGAATATGGCAGCCAGGACAGCGGTTATCGATGGCAGTCCGATTCGCAGGCCAGTGCTGATTCCTGAAGCGCCCAGGCTGCGTGCCGAATACAGCTCGCCGGAATGCAGCTTGCGCAGCCGCCGGACTACAAGGTGCTGGGCAAGGGGTAGTTGTTTGAGTGCGACGACGAGTATCAGGGCCAGCCAAGCAAGGCCGGGCCAGCCACTCAGCTGCGGATCGAGCATATCCTGCGTTCGCGCATAGGCGAGTGCAAGGACGAGGCCGGGGACAGCGAACAGCGAAGTCGTGGCGAGACGGGTGATGCGGCTGATTGGACCCGGGGATCGGGTCAGCGAACCGAATACGCTGCCCAGCAACAGGGTCAGCATGCCCGCCGCCGCTGCATAGGCAAATGTCTTCTTCAAGCCGGGGAGCGCGGCATCCAGCAGTTGCCTGTAGCTGCCCGCGTCAACCGCGAGCGGCATCAGGTTGTCGGACCAGGCGGTTGTGACTGACATCAATACCAGCCACACGTGAGGCCCCAAGGCGAGCATGCCGAGTCCAGGCAACACGGCAAGTGTGATTGTCGCGCTGCCGGATCCACCCCGCCACCGAGTCGGCTGACTGTTGCATTCCTTTCCGGTCGTGGCGAACGGATCGGCGAGAGCGGACCATGCGAGCAGTGTAATGACGATGGAGGCAGCCAACAGCACCAGGGCGCTGATGCCGAGCATTGGATCGGAAAGGTCGCCAATTCCGGCGCGCAAGACGATCTGTGGTGCCAGCATGCCCTCGATCCCAAGCATCAGTGGGGTACCTACGTCTTCAAAGATCCGCAACATCATCAGGCTGGCACCTATGACATAGGCCGGCGTGGCCAGGGGCAGGGTGATGCGATGCCAGACAAAAATACGACTGGCACCGAGATTGCGCGCGCTCTCTGCGAGCGATCGATCGATACGCATCAGCCCGGCCATCAGGCTGAACAGGATGAACGGCAGATAGTGCAGGGCGAAGATCAGAATCAGCGCCAGGTGGCTGCCTCGGATATTCAAGGCAGGCAGCCACTGCGTAGCATCTGCCTGGGCGAGGGCGTCGGTGAAGTTTCGCAGCACGGCCGCACCGACAAACGGCGGCATTGTCAGGGGCAGGAATCCGAAGATCTGGATCATGATCCGCGCAGGCTTGCCCGCCCGGACGCCCGCGAAGGCGAGCGGTATAGCGATCAGACTTGCAAGTCCACAGGCGAGCAGGGCTACCGCGAAGGTGCGCAGAATGGCATGTTGCACCGGCGCGCCGCGCAGCAGTTCACGCAACAGTTCCAGTTCTGTCACATCGCCCGGCAGGATGCCGCCAAACAGCACAGCCAGGGGCATGATGACCAACAGGCTCAACACGGCCAGCAGGACCAGCGCCAGCGCGCCACGCTTCCAACTCCTTTCCTGCCGTTTGATCATCAGATTCCGTTTCGTCTCGGTTGCACAGCACGATGGTCGCCGCATCTATACCCGTGTCCGGGCAGATGACCAAGCGAGGAGCGGCCGAGCAATGGATCCTCAACGGCACCAGCCAACTGCAGAAAGCCCCGGGCAGGCGCTATAGCCCGGCCCATGATTGAATTCTGCCGTTTCCCTGGTCTCCTGCCAACCACGACGGTGCCTTTGAATAACGACCGGGTTTCCCAAAAATACCGGGTCAGGAATGCGGTCCGTCACAAAAGAACAATCATCAAATTCTTATTTACTTCATTGACTTGCATCAACCCCAGTCAGCGCTCGGCATGGGCGTTTTAGCCGTTATACTCAGCCACAGGTTTGCCACGAATCGGTTGAGAGACTATTGCGTTTTCGACGATTTCTGCCGCGATGCTGCATCCTGTTTTCCGCGCTTCTGGTGCTCGCCGCCTGCAGTGAGGAGACGGCGCTGGATGTTGTGGAGGCTACCGCCGGTTCCGCGGCATCCTACCGGCAGCTGTTGGTAGAACCGGAACAGCAGGAAGAATCGGAGCAGTCAGAGGAACCGGATGTGCCGGCGGTCTTTACCGGGGACCTGAAGACGCTCAAGGACCGCGGAAAGCTTCGTATCCTGATCGCGGCCAATATTGGCGGCGTATTTTATCTGCCGCGCGTGGGTTGGCCGGTCGAGGCACAACATGAAGCCGCTGCGGACTTTGCCCGGATGCAGGGTCTTGAATCCGAGCTGGTCGTGGTGGAGAAATTCACCGATCTGATTCCATCGCTGCTCGAAGGCAGGGGCGATATCATCGCCGCCAACCTCACTATCACCGAGAACCGGCGCAAGCAGATTGCTTTCTCGGTGCCGCTGACCAACGTGCGGCAGCAGGTGCTGGTGGCCGCTTCGCAGGACGGTATCGGTGGTAAAGAGGACCTGGACGGCAAGCGCGTGATGGTCAATCGTGGTTCTTCTTTCTGGGAACGGCTTGAATCAATGCGCAAGGTCTACCCGGGGATCGAGTTGGTTGAACGTCCGCCGGGGATGTCCGATGAGGACGAGCTTGACGAGGTTGCCGCCGGGCGGATCGATGCGAGCATACGAGACAGCAATATCGCCGCCATGTACCTGTCTTATCGCGATGATATCAAGGTGGCTTTCGAGCTTTCGGGCACCGACGACATCGCGTGGGGTATCCGTCCTGATGCCAAACAACTGCAGGCCGCACTGAACAAGTTTCTGCACCTTGAATTTCTGGCCGAAGACGAACAGTCGCGCCATACGGATGGCCTCGACGGGATCAGAAAGCGCAGGGTTCTGCGGGTGCTTCTGCGCAACAATGCGGCTTCCTACTTTCTTTACAAGGGCGAATTGCACGGCTTCGAATACGAGCTGGCCAAGGCGTTTGCCGAGGCAAACAAGCTGCGACTCGAGGTGATCGTTCCAGATACGCATGCGCAGCTACTGGAGTGGCTGCAGGAAGGGCGGGCTGATGTGGCCGCCGGTTTCCTCGAACCGAATGATGAATTCAGTGCAAGTGGCATCGCGTTTTCCAGGCCCTACCATTTTGCCCCGCGTCACCTGGTGGTGCGTGCAGATGATGAACTCGACTGTGCGGCCCGTCTGGAAGGTCGTGCGATCACGGTAAGACGCTCCAGTCCCTACTGGCAGGATCTGCTCGCTCTGCAGCAAAAGGGGGCAAGTTTCAAGATCGAGCCGGCCCCGGAAGACATGGAGACCGAAGAACTCATCGAGCTTGTGGCGTCCGGTGAGATAGACGCAACCGTCGCCGACGGCCATCTTCTGGATATAGAACTGGCGCGAGGCCTGCCCGTCAAGTCAGGATTCAAGCTGAGTGATGACCGTGCGCACGCGGTCGCTGTGCGTGCGGAAAACAAGAAGCTGCTGGCTGCCCTGAACCGTTTTATCAAGGAGCAGTACAAAGGGGTCACTTACAACATTCTGTACAAGAAATATTTCACCAATAAGCGCAATATCCGCAATCTTGCGGCTGGCCGACTTGGCGGTGTAGAGGGCGGCGGTCTCTCGCCTTACGACGAAGCCATGCAAAAGTACGCTGAAAAGTACGGTTTCGACTGGCGGCTGATTGCCGCGCAGATGTACCAGGAAAGCCGTTTTGATCCCAAAGCCGAATCCTTTGCCGGTGCGCAGGGGCTTTTGCAGGTCATGCCTCGTACCGCGAAGTTCATGGGTTTCAAAAAAATAAAGAAGCCGGAAGACGGCATTCACGCCGGGGTCAAATACCTGGACTGGGTGCGCAATCGCTTCGAACCCACGCTCCCGTTCAATGAGCGTATGTGGTTTACCCTGGCGGCCTACAATGCGGGCCACGGTCATGTCGAGGATGCACGCAGGCTGGCGCGCCAGCAGGGCTGGGACGGCGATCGCTGGTTCGGCAATGCCGAAAAGGCGATGTTGCTGCTGTCGAAGAAGAAGTATGCAAGCAAGGCGCGGTATGGCTATGTACGCGGGATAGAGCCGGTCAGTTATGTACGCAACATCCGCCAACGCTACCGCGCTTATGTGGAGATATCGGGCGACAGGCTGTCGGAGTCGGAATCCGGGGAGCCGACCGCCTCCGTCGGCGCCGTCCGCGCGGTGGGCAGCTGATCGATTCCGTCAGGAATGGCCCTGCTATCTTGTCAATCGGTTTCCGGCTGGCTAAGTCAGCCGACAGAAAGGGATAAGGTCCAGGCGTGATCACGATCGATTATTTTTCCGATGTGCTGTGCGTGTGGGCCTATGGCGGTCAAATCCGGCTCGACGAGCTGCAGCGGGAGTTTGCTGGCGAGATTCTTGTCCGGCAACGCTTTGTGCCGCTGTTTGCGGATACGCAGACCCGGATCGGTGAAGGCTGGAAGGACAAGGGCGGCTTCGAGAGTTTTGCGCGTCAGATGCATGAGGTCTGCGAACGATGGGAACATACACGCCTGCACCGCGGTGTCTGGACAGATTGTCGCCCCACAAGTTGTGCGACCTCACATGTCTTTCTCAAGGCGGTGAGTCTTCGTCTTGGCCTCGAGCGGGCCGATGAAGACCCGAATCCCGAGGCGCGCGGGGTGCTGGACAAGCTTGTGGCGCAAACCCGCACGGCCTTTTTCGAACGGGCGAAAGACATATCAAGCCTGCCTGTCCTGCTCGAGCAGCTGGGCGACACAGGTATTCCGGTCGCCTCGGTGATGGAGATGATTGAGAACGGTGAGGCATATGCCGCACTGCATCGTGATGAACAGTTGGCCAAGAGCTATGGGGTGCTCGGCAGTCCGACCTACGTGTTCAACGACGGTCGTCAGCTGCTGTATGGCAATGTGGGTTACCGCATCATTGCCTCGAATCTGCGTGAACTGATGTCGTCAAAGCACATCGAGGGTGAGCCGAGCTGGTGCTGAGTCGGACGGCGCGGTAAGTGGCTGCACCCCCCGCACCGTGATGATCTATTGGTAGGTTCGGCCCTGATGCTTGAGCCAGCCGCCAGGGTGCCGCCCGCCCGGGTCATGATGGGTCCAGTGCAACACGCCGCCCTGATTGTTCCACTCGTACTCGCCAAAAAACGTGACTCGGTCGCCTTCACTCAGATTGTCGATACGCGGCGCGAGGTCGATATTGTGGGCTACCAGCAGCGTCTGGTTATTGTCGAGCCGCAGCAGGAACCGCTGGTGCCGGCTGCCGTCAAGGTCGTCTCTTAGTACCTTCTTCACCGTGCCCGCACCCCTGACCTGGACATCGCTGCGCTGCGCCCGGTAGGCCTCGGCGATCTTACGCAGATCGCTATCTGATAGCTGGTCGCCGGACTGAACGCTGCCCGTTTCGAACCCATAACCGGGAATCAGGCCCTGGTCGTATAAATAGGCAAGCACCACTAAACCTATGGTCAGGATAATGCCGATGTTTCGCTTGATCACTTTGGCGCCGTCTCTGTGCCTTTGTTTACCCGATTGCTCAACCGTAGATGGCCAGTTCCATCTGGTGTCGATCACGGTCAGGGTCATCGATCGTGTCAATCGAAGCAATTGACACGATGTAATGCCCCGGAAGCTCGTGCTCCTTCGCACCCCGAATTACGTGATGAAGATACCAGGAATAGGGTTGCAGCTGCGGGTCGATGCGGGTGGCGCAGTAAGTGAACGCGACCAGGGTGCTGCCATCGCCACGCTGCACACCAACGTTCTTCACCTCGTAGCCCATGCCCAGGCCCTCTGCCTCGTCCAGGAATGTCTTGTGCTTCGGGTCCAATGTGTACAGCACTCCGTACACAGCATCTGCTGGATGCATGGTGACAGCGATATCGCATTTGGCCGAGCCGTCGCGACCTGCCTTGTGGAATACGAGGCGATGCCCATACAGAACGGCAACGCCCAGGGCCAGTGCTGAGGGGACGCGCTGGCGCAGGCGTGGCACGGACATATTCGAGCCGTAGGCGAAGTAGTGCAATTCGAGTGATGCGAACTCAGACATCGGCAGCCGGTGGTCCCGAAAAGGCTGGCATCCCGAGTCAGCAGATGCGGCTTTCAGGGCATTGCGCGAGCGTGCCCGTCTCATCACAGCGCCGAAGCAGTTCAATCATGCGCAATTGCTTTATCGGTAAACAGGAAGTCTTTCAGTTCCTTGTCGAATGTGGGGTCCTGGCGTCTTATCCACTCCAGTACCATGGCCGCATGCTCCTTCTCCTCGTCACGATTGTGCGCGAGGATCGCTTTCAATTCAGCATTCTTGCAGGCATCCACTCGCTGGTTGTACCAGTCAACCGCTTCCAGTTCCTCCATCAGGGAGGTGATTGCGCGATGCATGTCTCGGGTGGTGTCGGATAGTTCATCAATGGGCTCGTGATAGCCTTCATTCGACATCGGAATCTCCTTGGTCGGTATCGCTGACAGACGGCAACATTATGCGATCTTTCGGCCTGGTGCGCTTCTCAATTTCGTGTCTTTAGTGGCGATCGGGGGGGCAGTCGGCACCTTTGCCCAGGAGCTTTTGATAAATCTGCAGATCGTGCATCGAGAAACAGCAGAAGATGATTTCTTCGAAAGTGTCGTATTTCTGCAGAGATGACCGGACTGTGTCCACCGCAACCATTGCTGCCTGATCGACTGGATAGCCGTAGACACCCGTGCTGATACTTGGGAATGCGAGCGTGCGTATGCCGTGCCTCGCTGCCAGATCCATCGTTTGTGCGTAGCAGGAAGCCAGCAGCCGGGCCTCGCTGCGCGTGCCACCCCGCCACACCGGGCCGACTGTATGGATCACGTACCGGGCCGGAAGACGGTAGCCCGCGGTGAGTTTGGCATCACCGGTGCGGCAGCCATGAAGGCGTCTGCATTCATCCAGCAATTCGGGCCCGGCAGCGCGATGGATGGCACCGTCGACACCGCCGCCTCCCAACAGCGACGGGTTGGCCGCGTTGACAATGGCGTCAAGCGGAAGAGTCGTAATGTCGGCTCGAAGTGCGCGGAGTCTGGCGGGCATCGCTGTAACCGTCTGTTCAGTCGGCAGGGCGAGTTGGCTTCTGCTCATCGCCGGCAGATTTCGACCACAGACCTTGCAGGGCGTCGTTGAGCCGGCTGTCGTCTTCGTCTCTGTTCAGTAGCGCGATTGCAAGCCATAACAGCATCGTGAAGAGCATCCCATATTTGATGGCGCTCGCCACCTTGGGCTGCCGTACGAAACGGCGAACGCGGTCGCGATTTCGGTTGAATACCCTGAAAGCGGCTGCAATCACCCGAAACGGGGCGAGGTAGAAATGCTTCAGGCGCGCCAGGGCCTTGTCCCTCCGCTCGCCCGTCAATTCCGGACTCCGGGGAGTAACAAAAAAGATGGCCGTCGTTCCGGTTTCATTCGGAAACATCCCTCAGCGCCTTGATCAGCGCGCTGTGATCGAGTTCGCCCTGTCCCCGGTCGACAAGTGACTGGTAGAGCGAAAGGTTCAGCTCGGTCGCAGGCAAGCTTTGATGATTCAGTGCACCCAGTTCTATGGCCTGCTTGAGATCTTTACACTGCGTGGTCACCTTGGCACCGGGCTTGAAATCCCTGTCGATCATTCTCCGGCCATGGACTTCGAGGATCCGTGACGCGGCAAAACCACCCATGAGTGCCTGACGAACTTTGGCGGGATCGACACCGGCGCTCTCAACCAGGGACAGTGCCTCGGCGACGGCACCAATGTTCAGCCCGACGATGATCTGGTTCGCCGCCTTGGCAACCTGGCCGGAGCCTGAGCGACCGATATGGGTGAAAGAGGACCCCAGTACCTCGAACACGGGGCGGGCACGCTCAATGGCATCCGGCTCACCGCCAGCCATGATGGTGAGCTTACCCTCGATGGCGCCTATTTCACCTCCGGACACCGGCGCGTCGATGTAATCGCTGCCGATACGGTTCAAGCGGGTGGCGACTTCGCGCGTATTGGCTACTGCCGTGGTGCCCATATCAACCACCAGAGAGCCCTCCTGCAGCCCCTCCATGAGGCCATCCGTTGCGTACAGAACGTTTTCGACCGCAGGTGTATCGGTGAGCATGAGAATAATGATCTGGGTCGACCGGGCAACCTCAGCCGGCGTCCCGGCAGGCACAATGCCGGTGCGTTCGAGTTCAGCGAGCACACGGCGGCTGCGATTATGCACAACAAGGTGCGCCCCAGCCCGGTGCAGGTTCAAGCACATCGGACGCCCCATCAATCCCAGCCCGATAAACCCCAGGGTAACTCCGTCGAGTGTTTTCATTTATTCAAATACGCGCTGCCATGCATGCCGGATCCCGGCACTTTAACCCGAACACGAGATGCCGGTAGTGGTTCATGCCATATGCCTGCAGTGCGTTTCGCGCGTAAACAGGATCAGGACCATCGCAAGCGCAAGCCATGCCAGCATCAGGCCAAAGCCGCTCTGATAGGCCTCCAGGCTGTAGATCCGCACGCCCCCTGACGTTTGTCCATCCCAGGACCGGTCGAGCATCCATCCCACCGCCGGCTGCAGCAGCATCGGGCCCATCATTACCCCCATGTTGACCACGCCGGATGCCGTGCCCGTCAAGTGCACCGGCGCCGACTCTTTCGCAAAGGCGAAGCCGATAATCATGTTGCCGGAGAAGAATCCCACCGCTATCAGAAGCGCGACCAGAGCGCCGACCGGAAGGTCCGGTATCAGGATCAGCATTCCCCAACCCACCAGGATCACCAGGCAGCCGAGTGCATAGAGGGGTTTGCGCTGGCCCAGGTGATCGGAAAGCCAGCCGAAAATCGGGCCGCCCAATGCCCAGGCGATCAGAAGTGCTGAACACAATGCCGCCGCCTGCGTCTTATCCATCGCGTAGTGAGTAGTCAGGAAGGGGACGCCCCACAGCCCGGCGAACGTCAGCACACTGCCGACCACGGCGCCCGGTACCAGATACAGGAGCCAGGTATTGCGGTAGCGAAACACCGCCCGGATACCGGCGAGCGCCCCATCCCGAACCCGGGTGTCGTCGTCGCGGTGGTATGCAGCATAACTGGCAAAGCCTTTTTCCTTCGGATCATCGCGCACGACAATCCAGATGCCCAAGGCCACGCTGAAGGTAGCGATGGCCGACGCGATCATTACCGGCCGCCAGCCGTAGGAATCGACAAAAAGTCCCAGGGGCACTCCGGCAAAGACTGCTCCAATGATGCCGCAGAACAGCGCCATGCCGGACGCCATGGCGTATTGCTTCGGTGGAAGCCAGTGACTGGCCAGTTTGAGCATGCCCACAAACGCCACCGCCACCGAGCCTCCAATCATGAGCCGCCCGGTGTTTGCCCACCACGCGTCCGGAGCCAGTGCAAAAAGCAGGGTGCCGAAACCGGCTACCGTCGCTCCGAGAGCAAGCAGTCGCCGCGGCCCCCAATGGTCCGCGAGCAGACCGGTGGGTATCTGCATTGCGACGTAACTATAGAAATAGAAAGCCGACAGGTTGCCCATGGAGGTTGCGCTGAGTCGGAAATCTGTCATCAGCTCGACAGTCATGACGCCGGGCGCGACGCGTTGGTAGAACCCGATCAGGTAGAGCAGGGCACCCAGGCCCCAGATCGTCCACGACAGCCGCAGTGATGGATATTCACCAGTCTGCATGAGCGCCTATGCTGCGCGGGAGATGGAAGGGAGGGCGAGTGTTCTTGTCTGCATGACCGCCGGCCTGCCGGGTGAGACTGCTGGAGGGGTGATGGTGCCGATGTAGGTCGGCAGGATGTTACTTCAACCCGAGGGCATCGATGCCGGCCAGGGCGCAGATCTCGTCTTTGTCGGAAGGGCCACCCGCCACGCCTACCGCGCCTGATACCTGGCCTGATGGTGAATGTATCAACACGCCCCCCGGCAGTGGGATCAGCCGTCCGCCCGACATTGCATTGAGCGCGTTGATAAAGCCCTTTTGTAGATCGTCCTGCTGGTATTTTTCGGCAATACCGCGCGAATCAGTCGCGAGCCCCAGCGCGCCCCATGCCTTGGCCTGGCATATCTGCACGCGAAGGAAGGAGACCCCGTCTTCGCGTTGCAGTGCCTTGAGGTGACCTCCGGCATCGAGAACGGCAACCGCGAGCGGCGGCAGATCCATCTTGCGGGCCATAGCGAGCGTGGCGCCAATCAGCTGGTTCGCCTGACTCAATGTCAGTTCTGACATATAAGCAACCTTTAACTTGCTAACTGATTAATCTGTCGCAGCGCCTCCGTTCAAATAAGAAACGATGCGCGCGATTGGTAACAGCAGACTCAATCTCGCATACTGCGAACGGTTGTCTTTTCTTGGCTGTTATTATATTAAGTTATTGTGAAGATAATCATAAGAAATCAAACAAGCCTCGTGTGCCAGTTCAAAATCAGAAATCTCCAGGCCGTTGAGCGTGGATTGGAGACGGGTTACATGCCCGCTCCAGCCGCTCCTCGCGCGGCTTTGCCGCCGATGAGAAAGAAAGAGACCGGCGAAAGAACGGCGGGATGGCATTGCTCGCTGAGCCGAACGCTCCGCTGAAGGACAAAAAGGGTTGATGAGCGAGAAAGCGGTTGTATTGGTGACGAGGAAGCTTCCGCAGGCCGTGGAAGAGCGGCTGGCGCGTGATTACGATGCCCGTTTCAACACGGAGGACCGGGTCTACACCAGCGACGAACTGGTCGAACTCGCGGCAGGCGCCGATGCGATCATCCCCTGCCACACTGAAAAGCTCAGCGCGGAGGTGATTGCGCGTCTGCCTGAGAGCGTGCGCGCGATCTGCAGTTTTTCGGTTGGTTACGACCACATAGATCTTACTGCTGCAACAGCACGTGGCATTTACGTGACCAATACGCCGGAAGTCCTCAGTGATGCCACCGCAGAGATCGCGGTTTTGTTGATGCTCGGTGCGGCAAGGCGGGTCTACGAAGGTGAGCGCCAGATTCGGACCGAGACCTGGGCGGACTGGAGCGCCACTTACCAATTAGGCCTTCAGGTCACCGGCAAGCGACTCGGTATCCTCGGCATGGGAAGGGTCGGTCAGATCATGGCGAAGCGGGCACGTGGATTCGATATGGAGATCCATTATTACAACCGGCATCGCCTGGCCCCTGAACTGGAACACGGTGCGGTCTATCACGATAGCGTGGAAGCGCTGTTGCCGCATTGTGATTTTCTCTCCATTCATTGTCCGGCAACGCCGGAGACGCACCACCTGCTGAATGCGCAGCGCATCGCACTGCTTCCGGACGAGGCGGTTGTCGTCAATACCGCGCGCGGCGCAGTCGTGGATGACGAAGCGCTCATTGCCGCACTGCGCACGGGCAAATTGTTCGCCGCAGGATTGGACGTGTTCAATAACGAACCCAATATCGATCCCGGATACAAGGAGCTCGAAAACGCTTTTCTGCTGCCGCATGTCGGCAGCGCGACCCGGGAGACGCGCGATGCCATGGGATTTCGCGCGCTGGATAACCTGGATGCCATCGTCTCGGGTCTTGAGCCGCGCGACAGATTGGTCTGAACCACTGGGACCGGATGCCTTGTATACGGAAGGCGTGAAACAAGGCTATCTTTAAGAGGCTCTGGGATTCGTGTAAGTGGTACTAATGATGGAGGAGGAACGGTTTCGCGGAGACAATCGAAAAAAAGGTTATTGAAGTAGATTCTAATAATTGGAGGATAGATCATTGAAAGATATAGAAAAAAAGATCGATAAGTCAGATGTTGCGGAAAAAGCAGACGCGTCGGAAGGCCGCCGTAAGTTTCTGAAGGGCGGCCTGGCCGCTGCTGCCGGCACCGCCGCAGCCGGCTTCCCGATGATCTCAACCGGCGCCTCGCACTCTTCGCCCACCGTCCTGAAGCTCCAGGGCGCCTGGGGTGGTGGCATCTTCAAAGAGTACGCAGAAGACTATGTCCGCCGCGTCAACGAGATGTCGGGTGGCTCGCTCAAAGTCGACTATCTGGATGTCGGCGCCGTGGTAAAGACCGCCGAGCTGCAGACAGCCGTGCACAAGGGCGTCATCGACGGCGCGCACTTCGTGACCGCCTACTGGTACAGTAAAAACGCGGCTGCATCGCTGTTCGGCACAGGCCCCTGCTGGGGATGGACCGCCAACCAGCTGCTCGGCTGGATCCATTACGGCGGCGGCAGGGAACTCTACGAAGAGCTGCTGCGCGATATCCTGCAACTGGACATCGTCGGCTTCTTCTCTGGCCCGATGCCGGCCCAGCCGCTGGGCTGGTTCCGCAAGGAAATTGCGGGCGTGGCTGACATGAAGGGCCTGAAATACCGCACCGTCGGTCTGGCGGCCAACGTCATGCAGGAGATGGGCATGTCGGTGGTGCAGTTGCCCGGTGGCGAGATCCAGCCGGCGATGGAGCGCGGCCTGATCGATGCGGCCGAGTTCAACAACCCGACCTCGGACAAGGACTTCGGCATGCAGGACGTGGCCAAGAACTACTACCTGGCCAGTTTCCACCAGTCGCAGGAGTCGTTCGAGATCATCTTCAACAAGAAGAAGTACGCGTCTCTGTCGAAGGAGCAACAGGCAATCCTCAAGTACGCCTCCGAGGCGGCATCGTCGGATATGTCGTGGAAGGCCCAGGACCGCTACTCCAGCGACCTGACGGCGCTGAAGAAAGAGCATGGGGTCAAAGTGCACCGCACGCCAAACGAGATCATGGCTGCTCAGCTCGTTGCCTGGGACAAGGTGCTGCCGAAATTCATGGAAGACCCTTACTTCGCCAAGGTCGTGGAGTCGCAGAAGGCCTGGATGAAGCGGGTGGGCGCGTTCGAGCTTGTCAATGCGCCGGACTACGAGGGTGCGTATAAACATTACTTCGGTTCGCCGGTGTAAGTGTTTGCCCCGGTCCGGTGTGTTCGGTCTCCGGACCTGAAATGGGGGCGGCGCCTCGCGGCGCCGTCCCCGATTAGCGTTGTCTGAATTTTTTCTGGGCGTTGACATGAATCCCTTCCTGTATTTCGTAGACAGTCTCAGCGCCTGGGTGGGCAAGGCGTTCGGCTGGTGCATCATGGTGCTGACCTTCGCCACCTGTTACGAGGTGTTCGTGCGCTATGTCCTCAATGCGCCAACCGTCTGGGCCTTTGATATGGCCGTTCAGATGTACGGCGCCCTGTTCATGATGGCCGGTGCCTATACCCTGTCTCGCAACGGTCACGTGCGCGGCGACGTCATTCATCGACTGCTGCCCGTCCGGGTCCAGGCCGGGATCGACCTGACGCTGTACATCCTGTTTCTCCTGCCCGGCGTGTTTGCGCTGATCTGGTACGGATACGATTTCGCCGCCGACTCCTGGCGCTACAAGGAGGTCAGCTGGAGCAGCCCTGCGCGCGTGCAGATCTATTTCTTCAAGACCCTGATCCCGGTGGCCGGCGCCCTGGTATTGCTGCAAGGGATCGCCGAAGCCATGCGTTGCGTCATGTGCCTGCGGACCGGTGAATGGCCGGCACGCCTGCATGACGTCGAGGAAACCGAGACAATGGCGATCCACAAGCATCGGGAAGATCTCATTGAAGGGGGAGAGGCCAAATGACCGATCCTCAGATTGCCATCGTGATGCTGGTGCTGTTCATCGGCATCGTCCTGCTCGGTTTCCCCATTGCGTTCACGCTGATCGCCATGGGGCTCGGCTTCGGCTACTACGCCTATGCCACGCCGGATCAATGGGAACATATCTTCGACAACCGAATCTTTGACCTGTTTGTCCAGAACACCTTCTCGGTCATGTCGAACGACGTGCTGGTGGCGGTGCCTCTGTTCCTGTTCATGGGTTATGTGGTAGAGCGCGCGAATATCGTCGACCGGCTGTTTTTCAGTATCCAGATCGCGACCCGACATGTCCCGGGTTCGATGGCGGTCGCGGCGCTCGCGACCTGTGCGGTGTTTGCCACCGCCACGGGTATTGTCGGTGCGGTGGTGACCCTGATGGGCATGCTGGCATTGCCGGCCATGCTCAAGGCGGGTTATGAAAAGAAGCTCGCGACCGGTGTCATCTGTGCAGGCGGTACCCTGGGTATTCTGATACCGCCCAGCATCATGCTTATCGTTTATGCCGCCATTGCCCAGGTTTCGCCGGTGCGGTTGTATGCCGCCGCGCTGTTCCCCGGGATCATGCTGGCCAGCATGTACATGATCTACGTGATCACCCGTGCCACCCTCAATCCGTCGCTGGCGCCGAAGCCGAAAGAGGAGGACGTTCCTTCGTTGGGGCGGGTTCTCTGGCAGTTGTTGACCTCATTCGTGCCTTTGTTCGCCCTGATCCTGGGTGTGCTCGGTTCGATTCTTGCCGGCATTGCGACCCCAGCGGAGGCGGCGGGGGTCGGCTCCCTCGGTGGCCTGCTACTGGCTGCGTTGTACCGCGCCCTGACATGGCAGCGTCTGAAAGAAGCCGTGTTTCTCTGTGCCAGGACCTCGGCCATGGTGTGCTGGCTGTTTGTGGGTTCCTGGACCTTCGCATCGGTGTTCTCCTATCTCGGTGGTCATGGCCTGATCGAAGAGTGGGTGCTCGGGATGGAGGTCGGCAGGGTCGGCTTCCTGATCCTGGCCCAGCTCATTATCTTCCTGCTCGGCTGGCCGCTGGAATGGAGCGAGATCATCATCATTTTCGTGCCCATCTTCCTGCCCATGCTGAGCACCTTCGGCGTCGACCCGCTGTTTTTCGGTGTCCTGGTCGCGCTCAATCTGCAGACCTCGTTTCTGACGCCGCCGATGGCGATGTCCGCCTATTACCTCAAGGGTGTGGCGGGGAAAACCGTGGAACTGATGGAGATCTTCCGTGGGATCATGCCCTATCTGGCGATCGTCATCACTGCCATGGCGCTGATGTATATCTTCCCGGAAATCGCCCTCTGGCTGCCGAAATATCTGTTTGGCTGAGCATAAAGACAGCGCCGCTCCCGCCGGGCGGCGCTCTTCCCAACGCTGTGCAGTGAAAATTACTGATGAATCTATCTGAGATGAGCGCGGCACAGGCTGCTGCGGCAATCCGCGCCGGTGAATGCACGTCCGAGGAACTGGTCCAGTCATGTCTGGATCGGATGAGCTCCCAGGAAGATACAGTAGGTGCCTGGGTACATCTGGATCCTGAGTACGCCTTGCAACAGGCACGTGATGCTGACCTTCACCGGCGCAGTGGGGCAGCGCTGGGGCCTCTCCACGGGGTCCCAGTCGGCGTCAAGGATATCTTCGACACCAAAGACATGCCGACCGAGGATGGGACAGTGCTGCACGCGGGTCGTACCCCTGCCTTCGATGCCACGGCCGTCGCGTTTTTGCGAGAGGCCGGCGCCATCATCATGGGCAAGACGGTTACCACCGAACTGGCGGTCTATGCGCCGGGGAAAACCACCAATCCACATGATGCCAATCGTACCCCGGGTGGGTCGTCCAGCGGGTCCGCCGCAGCCGTGGCCGCGAATATGGTGCCGCTGTCTATCGGCACCCAGACCAATGGTTCCGTTATCCGCCCGGCCTCTTATTGCGGGGTCTATGGGTATAAGCCCAGCCACGGGTTGATTTCGCGCTATCGGGTATTGCAGCAGTCGCGTGTTCTGGACCATGTCGGCGTTTTCGGGCGGAGCGTGGGCGATGTGGCCCTGATCGCAGAGCAGATGATGGCTTATGACGAACGTGACCCGGACATGCGTGCAAGGGCCCGTCCGGATCTCGTGGGCATTGCCGCCCAGGAGCCGCCGACTCGGCCGCACTTTGCATTCGTTAAAACGCCAGTTTGGGATCAGGCAGATAAGGATGTTCAGGATGGGTTTGGCGAACTGCTGGATTTCCTCGGAGACCAGGCGGAAGAGCTGGACCTCTCGGAGCTGTTGGAGAACGCCATCGAATGGCATCGCACCATTATGGAAGCCGATCTGGCAAAGAGTTTTCGACGTGAATACGAGCGGGCGAGGGACCGCCTGAGCCTGACATTATGCGAGATGATAGAACGCGGTCGCCGGTGTCTGGCGGTTGACTACAACCACGCGGTGGAGCAGATCCCCAGATTGAACGAGGCTCTGGGTGAAATCCTGCTGGAGCACGACGCCATTCTGACCCCGGCGACAACCGGTGAGGCGCCGATTGGACTAGAATCAACAGGTAGCCCTGTTTTCTGCACACCCTGGTCTCTGTGCGGGGTGCCGAGTATATCGCTCCCAATCCTGCAGGGATCAAGCGGGATGCCTGTTGGTGTGCAGTTGACGGCAGCCAGAGGCGATGACGCCCGCCTGTTACGTACGGCAGCCTGGCTGGTCCAGCGAGTCGCCGAGTGAAGCGAAATAAATGCTGAGAAAGTGCAGGGTCAACACTATGTTAAGGGAGGCATCGTAATTTCATGATTAATATCCTCTGCGGATCGCTGGCTATGGTTATTCTCTCCCTGTTTATAGGGGGGTTGGCCTATTCGATCTGGGACAACACCGAATCTATTGCATTTCCGATTATTGTCGCGATTGTTCTGGTAATGGCCTTTGTGGCTTTTATAGACGAAATCAGATCCGGGCCTGACCATACGTAGCCTGGATGTTCCTGGGCTCGTGTCAGTCGGACCGATACTTTTCCTGAACGGTGTGTGGGGTAAACCCGGAACTCGGTCCGGCCAGTTGTATGGCGCCGACTATCCTCATGCCTTCGCAGTCAATAAACGCCCTTGGTGTTTAGAAAGGCCCCCATTTTCTTGTCGAAACCCATGATGTGCGCCAGAAACCAGTCGTTGGACACGTCATACTCAGAATAAAAAGCGGGACGTTTCCCCTCGGATATGGCATTGCAGATATGGTGCAGGTGCTTGAGCAGCAGCTTGTGCTCTCTATGGTGTTTCTTGGTTTGCCCCATTCCGTGCTGTTTCATCAGCTTTTCCTCGGACGCGAAATGGAAGCGCGTGTATTCGTACAGGTCCATAACCAGTTGATGCAGGTCTTCCTTGTCGATCTGTTCCTCCACGCCCGCGTGCAGTTTGTTGACGTGTTCGAGCAGTTTCTTGTGCTGTTCGTCAATCTCCGCAACGTTGATGCTGTATTCTTCCGACCAGACGAGAATTGGCATAGCTTTGTTATCTCCCAACCAGCAGATTGATCACGGGTTCGGCGCCTGAAACCCGGGTTGGGCCCCGCCTTTTGTACCAGTGATCCACGGACCGGCTTCATCATTCCGAAACCTGATTCTTAATGCGGAATGATCGCACGCCAGGTGATCTGACTGCTAATTTCGCTTATTAGTTTTTGCTGTTGTGGGTGCGGCTGATTCCGACATATTGGGCGGTCGGGTCAACAGAACCAGGGCTGTTTTTCAGTCGGTACACTCGATGGTGAGTTCGACCGCATTACGAAGGGTGTTGGCAACGATACAGCCGCGATCGGCGATGGTGGTGAGCTTGTCCAGTTCTTCTTTTGAGTCGCATTGTGCCGATATCTTCATGTGAATAGAGGTGTATCGGGCCGGAGAATCGGCAAGTTCGCCGGCAATGTCCAGGTGCGCATTGCTTATTCCAATCTCTCTGGCCTTGGCGGCGGCCAGCAGGTTGCTCATGAAGCAGCCGCCAAGACCCATCAGTAAAGCTTCTCCACCCATGGGGCCTTTGTTTTTTCCACCTTTTGGCTCGGGGCGGTCCATGACCAGGGAATGGTCACGCACTTGTCCCCTTGATGATGAGTGATCGAGTTGGTCGATGCGTGCATGGATGGTCGGCATGAATACTCTTCCCTATGTTTGTTGATCTAACCTGCAAACAGGACGAACTGCTACTGCAAAAATGAAAGCTGAAACTATTCAAACACTTCCATGATACTGCAGACTTCAATCTACAGTCCGCCTTCATGCAATTTGCAGGCTAACCGAGTTCGTGACCGGCCAGGCCTTCCAGCGCTTTAACCATGGCGGAGTGATCAAGCGCATCGTCGCAGGCGTTGAACAGCTCCTGGGCGGTAGCGGTGTTCGGAAGACTGACCCCGAGCGCGCGCGCCCCTGACAGGGCAAGGTTCAGATCTTTCTGGTGCAGCCCGATGCGAAATCCCGGATCGAACGTACGTTTGATCATGCGCTCGCCATGCACCTCGAGAATCTTTGAGCCGGCGAAACCGCCCATCAGTGCCTGTCTCACCCTTCCCGGGTCCACGCCGGCCTTGGAGGCAAACACGAGTGCCTCGCCGACCGCCTCGATGGTCAGTGCGACAATGATCTGGTTGGCCACCTTGCAGGTCTGGCCTGCGCCATTTTCTCCGACCAGGGTAATGTTCTTGCCCATAAGCTCGAACAATGGCCGGGCCTTTTCGAAGGCCGCCTCGCTGCCTCCGACCATAATTGTCAGAGAGGCCCCCTTGGCACCGACTTCGCCACCAGACACCGGAGCATCCAGATAATCACAGCCGAGCTCGTTGATTCTGGAGGCGAATACCTTGGTCTCGATCGGTGAGATCGAGCTCATATCGATTACCAGTTTGCCGGGGCTCAGTCCTGCAGCGACCCCATTCTCGCCAAACAGCGTGCTCTCCACCTGGGGCGTGTCGGGCACCATGGTGATTATGATATCCGCCCGCTGCGCGACCTCTTCGGGAGAGCCGCATTCGACGGCGCCGCCCTCTGTAAGTTCGCCCGGTGGAGGCGTGCGATGCCGGTTGAGGAATAGTTTATGTCCCCCGGCCAACAGGTGGCCCGCCATGGGCCGGCCCATGATGCCGGTGCCGATGAATCCGATGTTGCTCATGCTGTCCCCTGAACTGTTGCGATGATGGTTTCTTATTGCGAATGATTGGCCGGCTATTTCATTGTCGGCATATGAAAATCGGCGCCGGCACGAATGCCGGTAGGCCAGCGTGACGTCACCGTCTTGAGTTGCGTATAGAAGCGGATGCCCTCGGCGCCGTGGACATGGATGTCGCCAAACAACGAACGCTTCCAGCCGCCAAAACTGTGGAACGCCATAGGTACCGGTATGGGCACATTGACACCGACCATGCCGGCCTGGACCTGCGAGGCGAAGGTGCGTGCGGTATCGCCGTCACGGGTGAATATCGCGGTGCCATTGCCATATTCGTGATCGTTGACCATTTTCAATGCGGTCTCAAAGTCGGCTGCGCGGACCACACACAGGACAGGACCGAAGATCTCCTCTTTATAGATGCGCATCTCTGTGGTCACGCGGTCGAACAGGCAGCCGCCGAGGAAGAAGCCATCAGGATGTCCCTCAATCGACAACTCGCGGCCGTCGACCAGCAGTTGGGCGCCTTCTTCAACACCGAGGTCGACATAGCCTTTGACCTTGTCCCGATGGTCCCGGGTGATCAGCGGACCCATCTCGGAATCCGGATCGATGCTGGGCCCGATCTTGAGCTTTTCCACGCGGGGGGCCAGTCTTTCGACCAGGGCGTCGGCGGTCGCATCTCCCACGGCGACGGCCACAGAGATCGCCATGCAACGTTCACCGGCTGAGCCATAAGCCGCCCCCATCAGGGCGTCGGCAGCCTGGTCCATATCCGCGTCAGGCATCACGACCATATGGTTCTTGGCGCCCCCCAGGGCCTGTACGCGCTTGCCGTGATGGGTGCCTGTCTGAAAGATGTACTCGGCCACCGGTGTCGAGCCCACGAAGCTGACGGCGGCCACATCGGGGTGCGTGAGCAGGGTATCGACCGCCTCTTTGTCGCCGTTGACCACATTCATGACACCGTCCGGCAGGCCCGCTTCTGTCAGCAGTTCGGCGAGTCGAAGCGCGGTCGAGGGTACCTTTTCGGAGATTTTGAGGATGAAGGTGTTGCCGCAGACTATGGACAGCGGAAACATCCACATCGGAACCATGGCCGGGAAGTTGAAGGGTGTGATGCCCGCGCATACGCCCAGCGGTTGACGCATGGAGTGGCTGTCCACATTCGTTCCAACGTTCTCGGAAAAATAGCCGGTCAGCAGGTAGGGGGCGCCGCAGGCAAACTCAGCCACCTCCATCCCCCTGATCACGGAGCCCCGCGCATCGCTGAGCACCTTTCCATGCTCCGCGGAAATCAGTTCCGCAAGTTCATCGAGGTGTTTGTCCAGAAGCTCCTTGAAACGGAAGAACACCCTGGCGCGGCGCAGCGGAGGGGTGTCCCTCCAGGCAGGGAATGCGGCGGCTGCCACTTCGATCGCCCTTGCTGTCTCGTCTGCGGATGCCAAGGGAACCTGGGCCTGAATCTCGCCGTTGGTCGGATTGTATACCTTGCCGTAGCGACCGCTGGCCCCTTCGACTCGGCGGCCGTCAATGTAATGATGCAGTGTCTTGATCATATTTTTCGTGTCTTGGTGGTTGTGGCAGCGGTCTTTAACGCGGCTCGTTGATGGGGCGTATAGTAAACGTAGTCTATTGTTACTGTCTGTGTAGCAATGCCGCTGCGTGGCCCGGGACGTGAATCGCTCATTCTACGGTCTGTCGTCCGTAAACGCTGTTCGCCAACCAGTGTTGGCTGGGGCGATGCGCCGTCAAGTCCGCGCCAGGGTATATGATTTCGCCGTGAATGCAGACCTGATACAACCTGATCCCGACCCCGTCCCGACGGCGGTTCTGAGAATTTGAACAGTTACTTTCTGCCCGTTGGTCTGTTGTTGGCATTTGTTGCGGCTATGCTCGCGCCCGCACCGGGGACGGTGTTGCACCAGATGGGGTTGGTGCCCTGGATGGTGGTAACGATCTTTCTGGTCAACGGTTACCAGATTGAATTGAACAGACTTCCACGCGCAGCAAGAGTTCTGCGGGCGTCTCTCGTCGCCGTTCTGATCAGCCTTCTGATCAGTCCGCTGATCGGGCTTGCGGTGGTTACCCTTTTGTCCATGCCGGCCGGTTTCGCCATGGGTCTGGTTGTGATGGCCACGGTCCCGCCGACCCTTTCTTCCGGGATCGTTATGACCAGGCTGGCCGGTGGTAATGCCCCGAAGGCGCTTTTCCTGACCATCCTGCTGAACCTGATTGGCGTCTTCAGCATCCCGTTCATGCTGCACCTGACCCTGGGTGGTGCAGGTCTTATTGAAATCTCACCACTGCCGATATTCAAGCAGCTGGTATTGCTCGTTCTCGTTCCCTTCGTTGTCGGTGCAGCGCTGCGCGCCGCCGTTCGTGCACCATCGCACCACTGGTTGCTGAGATATCTGCCTTCGGCCTGTGTGATTACGACGGTATGGGTGTCCGCGTCTGCATCATCGGATCTGTTGAAGGCGCTCGATCCGGGCCTGTTGCTGCTGGTTCTGATCGGTGCATTCGGAATCCATGGCGCCCTGCTGCTGCTGTGTTACCTGTCGCGTTATCTCTACCGTCCTGAATACGGCGAATGGGTCGCCCTGTTGTTCACTGCTTCCCAGAAAACCCTGCCGATAGCCCTTGGGGTGCTGGCATTGATCGGTCAAGCTGTCGGTGCGGCGATGGTGGCCTGCATCGTCTTCCACTTCCTGCAGTTGTTCATTGATTCGATGATTGCCTCCCGAATTTCGCGCGGTTCCGTTTATGTGAGCCGGTGATTATCGGGATACGGTCCCGCGCCGTTTCAGGGAAACTCGGGCGCTGGGAAGGAAAAGGGTGAGAACCTCAACTTCTGCACGCTTTGGCCGTCATCCAGAGTGTCGACGTAGTCCACCGGCCTGCTCAGGCAGGCAATGGAAACGACGCTCTCCTCTGCGCATAGATAGCGCTTTACGGGCCTCCGCTCTCCCCGCGGGAGCCCGTTTTTTTTTCAGCACGTGCGTCGAAAACAGCGCGTACGAAAAAGGCCAGGTTCAGCAATGAACCTGGCCTTTGAATATGGTGCCGAAGAGAGGACTTGAACCTCCACCTGGTTTCCCAGACATGGACCTGAACCATGCGCGTCTACCAATTCCGCCACTTCGGCAGTGTGCTGGGGGTGGACCCCAAAACGGAAGCGCGGACTCTACAGCGACACCATGGGGGTGTCAACGGTACAATGGCCGGAATTCCTTACTTGATAGAGCATGTTGTTTCCGTGTCAAAAAACAAAACCCGCCGAGCCGCTCGCGACCACGACCCCTACCAGGCCCGCGAGGCCAAGAAGTACGCAAACCCGATTCCCAGTCGCGAATTTATCCTCAGCCTGATGGAAGATCACGGGGCGCCGCTGCGCTTCGATGATCTGGCCGAAGCGCTCAAACTGGCTGATCCACAACAGCTCGATGCCCTGTCGCGCCGAATGAACGCCATGGCTCGCGACGGTCAGGTGGTCTGCAATCGTCGCGGCGGTTATTGCGTGGTCAACCACGAGGACCTGATCCATGGCCGGGTCATCGGGCATCCCGATGGTTTCGGATTTCTGCATCCGGACGAGGGTGGCGACGACCTTTTCCTCAGCCCGCGTGAGATGCGTCGGCTATGGCATGGAGACCGCATTGTTGCGAGGGTCTCCGGAGTCGACCGCCGTGGACGGCGCGAGGCCGCGGTGGTCGAGGTGCTGGAGAGGGCCTTTGAGAACATCGTCGGCCGGGTGAGGATCGAGGCGGGTGTTGCCTTCCTGCTGCCGGACAATAAGCGAGTCGCGCAACAGATCCTGATCACGCCAGACGGTCTGATGGGTGCCACGGATTCTCAGATGGTGGTCGTGCACATTACCGAGCATCCCGAGCAATGGCGGCAACCGATCGGTGAGGTGGTTGAGATCCTCGGCGACCACCTTGCTCCGGGCATGGCGACGGACGTGGCGATTCGTGCGCACGACATCCCACTGGACTGGCCGGATGTGGTCGAGGGCGAGATCGCCGCGCTGAAGCCCGAGGTGCCTGAGGCGGCGAAGAGGGATCGGGCCGACCTGCGCAAGACCCCCCTGGTCACCATCGATGGTGCCGATGCGCGCGACTTCGACGATGCCGTTTTCTGCGAGCGTACGAAGAAGGGCTGGCGTCTGCTGGTGGCGATCGCGGATGTCTCGTCCTACGTGGTGCCCGGCACGGCGCTGGATGATGAGGCGTACAAGCGCGGCACCTCGGTTTACTTTCCGGACCGGGTCGTACCGATGTTGCCGGAGGTGCTGTCGAACGGCCTGTGTTCATTAAACCCGCAGGTGGACCGTCTGTGCATGACCGCTGAGCTGTATTTCGATACCGAGGGCAATCTGTTCCGTTCACGCTTTTTCGAGGCCGTGATGAACTCGCACGCGCGACTGACCTATGACCAGGTCGGCGCCATGTTGCTCGATGGAGATTCCGAGCTGTGTGCGAAACATGCGGGCCTTCTGCCGCATCTGCATGAGCTGTACGGTTTGTACAAGCTGCTGCATGAGGCGCGCGCCGAGCGCGGTGCGATCGACTTCGACACGGTGGAGACCCGTTTTCGCTTCGATGAGCAGGGCAGGCTGGATGCGATCGTGCCCCTGCAGAGACACGATGCGCACAAGGTTATCGAGGAGTGCATGCTGGCCGCCAATGTTGCCGCTGCCCGCCATCTGCTGCGAAGGAAGATGCCGGCCCTGTACCGGATCCACGAGAAACCCAGCGCCGAGAAACTCGCGGATCTGGGAGAGTTTCTGGCCGAGTTGGGCCTGCGCCTGGATGGCGGCCAGGATCCGACCGCGAAGGACTACGCGAACCTGCTGGAGCAGGTAAAAGAACGCCCGGACTTCCATGTGATCCAGGTAGTGTTGCTGCGTTCGATGATGCAGGCGGTCTATTCGGACAACAATGTGGGGCATTTCGGCCTGGCCTTTCCGGCCTATGCGCACTTTACTTCGCCGATCCGGCGCTACCCTGATCTGATGGTGCACAGGGCACTCAAGCACCTGCTGACCAGCGAGCCGCCTGAGGCCTTCGAATATACCCACCAACACCTGGCGGCGATGGGAGAACACTGCTCGGCCACCGAACGCCGGGCGGATGATGCGAGCCGCGATGCGGCCGATACGCTCAAATGCGAGTTCATGCTCGACAAGGTCGGTGAGTCGTTCGATGGCGTGATATCGGGGGTCAACAGCTTTGGAATCTTCGTCGAGCTGAACGGCGTTTATGTATCGGGGCTGGTGCATATAACCGCCCTGGACTACGACTATTTCCATTTCGACCCGGTGGGCCATCGCCTGACCGGGGACCGCACCGGCCGGGTTTACCGACTGGGCGATACCGTCAAGGTCAAGGTGGCGGCGGTGAATATCGACGATCGCAAGATCGATTTCGTTCTTGCCGACAAGGTTGAGGGACCCGGCAAGGGTCAGGGCCGGCCAGGACGTGACGGCGGTTCGGGCCACCCGGCCAGGAGGTCACGCAAGAAAAAGGCGGCTGGCGGGGCCGGTCAGGAAAAAGACAAGGGCGGATCCGGCGGCAAGAAGTCCGCCCGTCCCGGTGGTGGTGCAGGACGCAGGAACCGGCGCAAGAAACAGGGTTGATCGATGTCCGGCCAGTTGATCGTGGGCATTCATGCAGTACGTACGGCGCTCAAGCACGGCGCCCAGCGGATAGAGACACTGTGGTTCGACGCTGCTCGCAAAGACCGGCGCCTGCGGCAGTTGGTCGATGAGGCGCGTGCCGCCGGCGTGAAACCACTGGCCAGTGACAGGACCTCGCTCGACCGGATGACGGCCGGTGCCAACCATCAGGGGGTGGTGGCGCACGGTGAGGTGCCGACCAGTCGCGGAGAGTCGGACCTGGACGAGCTGTTGGGTGGGCTCGACGAATCGCCGTTGCTGCTCGTACTCGATGGCATCACCGATCCCCACAACCTGGGCGCCTGTCTGAGGAGTGCCGATGGCGCCGGCGTGCATGCTGTTATCGCCCCGCGTGACCGTGCCGGCGGATTGACCCCGGTGGTGTGCAAGGTGGCCAGCGGTGCGGCTGAAACCATGCCCTTCATCCAGGTGACCAATCTGGCCAGAACCCTGCGGTACCTGCAGGATGTGCATCGCGTTTTCGTCGTCGGAACGGCCGGTGAGGCAGATACGGGGCTTTTCCAGGCCGATCTGACGGGGCCCCTGGCGCTGGTGATGGGGGCGGAAGGCGAGGGCATGCGTCGCCTTACCCGCGAGACCTGTGATCAGTTGGTGCGTCTGCCAATGGCCGGGCAGGTCGAGAGCCTGAACGTCTCGGTGGCAGCGGGGATCTGTCTGTACGAGGCGGTACGCCAGCGCGGCCTCTGATCGCTGCCGGGGTGCGAAATGGGAACGCGGAGGGCGCAAAGGTGCGCAGAGATCGCAGAGAAAATTTGGGCGCCGGGTTCCTGGCGACAACGCACTGCCGAGCTCAAAAAATCTCTGCGCCCTCTGCGCTTCTCTGCGCCCTCTGCGTTCCAGCCGTTCCCAGAACAGGCCCGGCCGGTAACGTTTGCAATTCAGTGTGTTAGCACGTAAGATCCTGCGCCTTTCCGATCGGCCTCAGGGCTGGTCCTCCTTGCCTCACCGCCGCGGAGCGGGAGGCTGCTAAACCGTAAGGAGCAACAATGCGTCACTACGAGATCGTCTTTCTGGTCCACCCCGACCAGAGCGAGCAGGTGCCAGCGATGGTGGAGCGCTACCGCGCATCCATTGAGACCAGCGGCGGCACCGTCCATCGTTTGGAAGACTGGGGGCGGCGCCAGCTGGCCTACCCGATCAACAAGATTCACAAGGCACACTATGTGCTGATGAACGTCGAGTGCGGCAACGAGGCGCTGGCCGAGATTGAAAGTGCATTCCGTTTCAACGATGCGGTCCTGCGCAACCTGATCATCCGTCGCAAAGAGGCCATCACCGAGACCTCACATCTCGCCAAGGAAGAGGAAAGGGATGAGGCGCCTGCAGTTTCCCCGGCAGCTGCGGAAGCCCCGGATGGTGAAAAAGCCCCGGATGGTGAAGAGGTTCCGGTGCCTGCAGTAACGCCTGACCCCGCAGCTGCTCCGGCGGCTGCCGATGACGCATCCGCCTGACGCATAGGAGATATTCGCGATGTCACGTTTTTTCCGTCGCCGTAAGTTTTGTCGTTTCTCCGCCGAAGGGCTTGATATCGACTACAAGGATCTCGTCCTGCTGAAGCAGTACGTCAGCGAGTCCGGCAAGATTGTGCCGAGCCGGATTACCGGTACCAGCGCGAAGTATCAGCGCCAGCTCGCGGACGCGGTCAAGCGCGCCCGCTACCTGGCCCTGCTGCCCTATTCCGACAGCCATTAATCCGGCCGGTCCGGCAGGTTTTGCCGACGCAAAGCCTGCGGCAAGGATAAGCGCATGAAGACCTTCGCCAAATGGGTGATGAAGGGTCGCATGCAGGCGGTGATCGTCGCCACGGTGCTGGCAATGCTGGCGCTGCTGGTGACTCCGCTTGGCCTGCTCAGTGCGGCGGTGATCACCCTGACCGTATTGCGCCAGGGATGGAAGGAAGGCGCACTGGTACTGGGGTCGGCGCTGCTAGCGATTGCAGGGCTGGGTGGCCTGCTGTTTCAGATGCCGTTGGCGACCCTGCTCATCGGCATTTTGTTATGGGTGCCTGCAGCGGTGCTGGGTGCCATTATGGGCCGCACAGGTTCGTTGCGGCTGGCCATCGAGGCCGCAGCGATCGCGTCAGCGGTAGTGGTCCTGCTGCAGTATCTGCTGCTGGCCGATCCGGCCGCCTTCTGGGCGGACGCGCTGAACGAGTTTCTCGCCCGGCGTCTGGATGAAGAAACGCTGGTGGCCTCCGATGCCGGGAAGTTTGTCGGCTTGCTGGCCGGCTGGATGGCGGGCGGCGTGGCCGCTACCTGGTTTCTGGGTTCGGTGGCCTCTCTGATGCTGGCGAGATATTGGGCTTCACTGCTGGATCGCCCGGGTGCCTTTGGTGAGGAGTTTCGGCAGTTGCGCTTCGGTCGCTGGCTGTTGTTGCTGGTGCCGCTGCTGCTGTTGGTCGGTGTCGTCCTGACTGGTGGCGAGCCGAGCCTGATCGGGCAGTTTTACCTGATCGGCATGATGGTTTTTCTGATCCAGGGTCTCAGTGTGGGCCATGGTCTGGTGGCCGAGTTTGGCGGATCGCCCGCCTGGCTGGTGGGTCTGTATCTGTTGCTGGTTTTTGTCGCGCCGCAGGGCGTGACCATGGTTGCCCTCGTCGGTTATACGGACGGGTGGCTGAATTTCCGGGCGCGGGCCCGAGCACGTCGGTCGCGGACCGATGACAACTGAATCGCATTTGTGAGGTTGAGAACGATGGAAGTCATTCTTCTGGAAAAAGTGGCTAACCTGGGTGGACTGGGTGAAAAGGTTTCGGTGAAGTCCGGCTTCGGTCGCAACTTCCTTATCCCGCAGGGAAAGGCAGTTTTTGCCAGCGCCGAAAACGTCAAGGTTTTCGAAGAGCGTCGTGCCGAGCTTGAGCAGCAGGCGGCCGACAAGCTGGCAGCCGCAGAGGCGCGCAAGGCGCAGGTCGATGCCCTGAGCGAGGGCGTCAGCATCACACACAAGTCCGGCGAGGAGGGGCGTCTGTTTGGCTCCGTCGGTACGGTGGATATCGCGCAGGCCTGCAGCGAGGCGGGTGTGGAGATCAGTAAATCGGAAGTGCGGTTGCCGGAAGGTCCTTTCCGTGTTGCCGGTGAGTACGAGATCGTCCTGCATCTGCATACCGACGTCGATGCCACCCTCAAGGTGAATGTCATCGGCGAGGAGTAAGCGCCGACCGGGCCGGGGGCCTGCTGCCCGAATTCCGGTCTGACCCGTTCAGGGGTGCGAAGAAGAAGCTCGGCCGTGGCCGGGCTTTTTCGTTTTCCGGGTCACGCTTTTTCGGGCTATCTGGGTCGCTGTTGATGCGGATCGGTGCCGCCTTGTGTTGTAATCAACGGCCCTCCCTCCACGAATCGGTATGACAACGGCATGGTTGATGCGGTGTACGAATCGGTCCCCGAGTATATGTCTGACGTCGGGCCTGACGAGCAGATGGAGGCCCTGCGCATGCCGCCCCATTCGGTGCAGGCGGAACAGGCGGTATTGGGCGGCCTGATGCTCGACAACGATGGCTGGGACAAGGTGGCGGATCAGGTCACCGAGCAGGACTTTTATCGACGCGAGCACCAGCTGGTGTTTGCGGGCATCGCCGGTCTGGCCGAGGCCGACCGGCCGTTCGATGTCGTGACCCTGGCCGAGGAACTGGAACGCGAGGAGACGCTGCAGGACGTTGGCGGCCTGTCGTACCTGGGTATGCTGGCCAACGATACACCGAGTGCGGCAAACATCCAGGCCTATGCGGCGATCGTGCGCGAGCAGTCGGTCGTGCGCCAGCTGATCAAGGTCGGCAACGATGTGGCCGAGGCCGGATACCGGCCGAAGGGGCGCAAGGTCAATGAGCTGCTCGATTACGCGGAGAACAGGGTTTTCCAGATCGCCGAGCAGCAGGCGCGCGGTGGCGGCGGTTTCCGCCCGATCACCCGGCTGCTTACCGAGACCATCAACCGGATCGAGGAGCTGTATGGGAGTGACGAGGCCCTGACCGGGGTGCCCTCGGGGTTCACTGATTTTGACCAGAAGACATCGGGCCTGCAGAAATCTGATCTGATCATCGTCGCCGGCCGGCCCTCGATGGGGAAGACCACCTTCGCGATGAATGTCGCCGAGAATGTCGCGATCGCGACCGGCCTGCCGGTGGCGATCTTCTCCATGGAGATGCCCGGGGAGGCGCTTACCATGCGCATGATCTCCTCCTTGGGTCGGGTCAATCAGCAGGCTGTGCGTTCAGGCAAGCTGGAAGACGACGACTGGCCGCGCGTTACCTCGGCGGTGAATATCCTCAACAACACCAAGATGTTCATCGACGACACGCCGGCGCTGACGCCGACCGATCTGCGCGCCCGCTGTCGCCGGCTGACCAAGGAGAACGGCCAGCTCGGGCTGGTCGTGATCGATTACCTGCAGCTGATGAACGCGCCCGAGTCGGGTGAGAACCGCGCGACCGAGATCTCTGCCATCTCGCGATCGCTCAAGGCCCTGGCGAAGGAACTCAAGGTTCCCGTGATTGCGCTGTCGCAGCTCAATCGCTCACTGGAACAGCGACCGAACAAGCGACCGGTAATGTCGGATCTGCGCGAATCCGGCGCCATCGAACAGGACGCGGACCTTATCGTGTTCATCTATCGCGATGAGGTGTACAACGAGGAAAGTCCTGACAAGGGCAAGGCCGAGATCATCATCGGCAAACAGCGTAACGGCCCGATCGGCAGCGTGATGCTGACCTTCCAGGGCCAGTTCACCCGCTTCGACAATTTCGCCTACGACGTCTACGGGGATGAGGGGTATTGAGGTCCCGGGATCCATCGTTTCTGACCAGGGAACGCAGAGGGCGCCAAGATGCGCGGAGGACGCAAAGATGTGTTGTTCAGATTCGCTTCCAGGAGAAAGTCTCCTCGGGCGGATGAGTGATTTGGAAAGGTCACGGAGTCCGTCGAAAACCTGGGGAGGCCGATGGCATGGTTTTTCAGGCCCCTCTGCGATCTCTGTGGCCCTCAGCGCCCTCTGCGTTCCCGGAAACGATGTCCCCCCAAATCCGGTTGCACGCGGGTGAGGTGTCAGTGAGCAAACCGGCCAAGACCGTCTACGTCTGTAGCGACTGCGGCGCACAGAGCCCCAAATGGGCGGGACAGTGTGGTGACTGCGGTGCGTGGAACACCATGCACGAAAGCATTGCGGCTCCCGCCGCGCAAGCCGAGTCGCGATTTGCCGGTTATGCGGGTGGAGATGCCCCCAGGATTTGCAATCTGTCGGATGTGGTTGCGAAAGAGACCGAGCGCATGTCGACCGGCCTCGGGGAACTCGATCGTGTGTTGGGCGGTGGCCTGGTCTCCGGTTCGGTGGTCCTGATCGGTGGTGATCCGGGGATCGGGAAATCCACCCTGCTGGTGCAGGCATTGGCCCTGCTGTCCGAAAAGGTGCCCGCGCTTTATGTCAGCGGCGAGGAGTCGGCCGAGCAGATCAGCATGCGCGCCAGTCGGCTGGGTCTGCCGACCGAGCGTCTGCGCCTGCTCACCGAGACATGTGTCGAACGTATCCTGGGCCTGATCGCCAAGGACAGACCCAGGGTCCTGGTGCTGGATTCCATCCAGACCTTTTACACGGAGGCCCTGCAATCCGCCCCGGGGTCCGTGGCCCAGGTGCGCGAATCAGCCGCGCGCCTGGTGCGCTTCGCCAAGCAGACCGGGACATCGTTGTTTCTGGTTGGACATGTAACCAAGGAGGGTGCCCTGGCCGGGCCGCGTGTGCTCGAACACATGGTCGACACGGTACTCTACTTCGAAGGCGAGAGTGGCGGCCCGTTTCGCCTTATCCGCGCGATAAAGAACCGCTTCGGTGCGGTCAATGAGCTCGGCGTGTTCGCCATGACCGACAAGGGCCTGCGCGAGGTCAGCAATCCCTCGGCGATCTTCCTGTCGCGGCATGAGCAAGAGGTCCCGGGCAGCTGCATCCTGGTCACCCGCGAGGGGACACGCCCGCTGCTGGTCGAGGTGCAGGCCCTGGTCGACCAGAGCCCGCTGGCCAATCCCCGCCGTGTGGCACTCGGTCTCGAGCAGAACCGCCTGTCGATGCTGCTGGCGGTGATGCATCGCCATGGCGGTGTTGCGATGTTTGATCAGGATGTGTTTTTAAACGTGGTGGGTGGTGTGCGCGTCAGCGAACCTGCCGCCGACCTGCCGGTCCTTCTGGCGGTGATGTCGAGTTTTCGCGACCGCCCGCTGCCCGGCGATCTGGCCACCTTTGGTGAAGTGGGCCTGGCCGGTGAGATCCGTCCGGTGCCCAATGGTCAGGAGCGTCTGCGGGAGGCGGCCAAGCATGGCTTCAAGCGGGTGATCGTGCCAAGCGCCAATGCGCCCAAGAAGGCAATCACGGGTCTGGAAGTGGTTGCGGTCGGTCGGATTTCCGAGGCGATCGACGCGCTGGGCTGATCGTATAGGGGCAGCTTGGGCCGGATCAGCTCGCGAGCAGTTGCGAGAGGTCGCGCTCCAGCAATTTGCCGTCGCCCAGATTGAGCTCGACCATGCGCCGCAGCATGCTGGCGCTCTCCAGGTCGATGCCCACGCAGCGCAAGCCGACGCGTTTGCCGTCGATGTGTGCGATCTCGCCGTCCATGCTGATTTCTGGCATCTCTTCGCCCAGCTGGACGCCCGCCCGAACCCGGGTGCCGATCGTGGGATTCCAGCTTCCATTCGACTCCAGAAGCAGTCCCTGCAGTGAGATGTCCAGTACCGTCCCGCTAAGTTGCATATCTCCGTCCCGCAAGCTGACCGGCTTGTCGGTGGCGATACGATGAAAGCGTCGGCGTTCGTCGGTTTCGTCTGGCATCAACGGGTTCCTCGATCCTTTGAGCTTTTAGCGGCAGATTCGTGTGCTTATTTATCCAACCTGGGTTTCGTCTCAGGAGCACTCGAAAGGCGGCGGAAGAATGAGGTTCCTCCACCGAACCGGTTTTATCACGGTTTTGTCATCTGACGAATTTTTGACATAGTACCGGATGCGTGCTTAACTTCTGAAAAACATGCACTTATTGAGTGTGTCCGCATAGCGTATGCACTGGAGCCGGTTGGATGACGCCCGAAAATACCAAAGATACCGCTCTCAACGCCGTCACCGTCATGCTGGTGATGTCTGAGGAGACATCAAGAAGTTACCTTCAGAACATCCTCCAGTTTATCGACTGTGATGTTCATGTGCCTGAATCTCCAAAAGATCTTCAAAGGCTTGTGCAACGCTTCGGCGATCGTTCCGGGTGTGTACTGCTGAGTAGTCAGATGCAGGATCAGGAACGCACGGCCTACCTGGGTGCCATCAGCGAATGCGATCCGCGCCCGGCCCTGATCCAGGTACAGGAAAAGAGCGGTGACGAGATGTTGGTGAGTGGCGATGTGCTGGGCACCCTGCGCGTGCCGTGCCAGTACGATGCCATCGCCTCGCTGCTGCACAAGGCCCAGGTATTCGACGAGTCACAGCGCCACGGTGAGGCGCCCCGGCGCCCGCTGGAACTGTTCCGCAGCCTGTCGGGAAACGGTCGCGCCACGCGCAGCATCAACAAGATGATCGAACAGGTTGCCGATTCTGATGCGACGGTACTGATCCTGGGTGAGTCGGGAACGGGAAAAGAGGTGGTCGCGCGCAAACTGCATTATCACTCCAAGCGCCGCGGCCGTCCTTTCGTGCCGGTGAACTGCGGGGCCATCCCGGGTGACCTGCTCGAGAGCGAGCTGTTCGGACACGAGAAAGGCGCGTTCACCGGTGCCATAACGGCGCGCCAGGGGCGTTTCGAACTCGCCGAAGGCGGCACGCTGTTCCTCGACGAGATCGGCGATATGAGCATGCACATGCAGGTAAAGCTGCTGCGCGTGCTGCAGGAACGGACCTTCGAACGCGTCGGCAGCAACAAAACAATCCATTGCAACGTGCGCATCATAGCTGCAACGCACCGCAACCTTGAGCGGGCGATCCAGGAGGACAGCTTTCGTGAAGACCTCTATTACCGGTTGAATGTCTTTCCGATCGAGGTGCCGCCGCTGCGCGAGCGGGTCGAAGACATCCCGGTCCTGGTCAATGATCTGATCCTGCGTATCGAGCACGAGAAGCGCGGTTCAGTGAGGCTGACGCCCGCGGCGGTGACCGCGTTGACACACTATCGTTGGCCCGGCAATGTGCGCGAGCTGGCGAATCTGATTGAACGTCTCGCCATACTCTTTCCCTATGGCGTGGTGGATATCGCGGATCTGCCCGAAAAATTCCGCGCCGGGATACCGGTGACCCCGGTCGATGTGTCCGGTGACGATGAAGCCCTGCCGGTGGTCAGTACCCATGGCGATCAGCCGAACACGGTTTCCAGCATGCCGCGATTGCCGGCAGAAGGCATCGATCTGAAGCTGCATCTTGCGAATATGGAGCAGAGCCTGATCCGCCAGGCCCTCGAAGAGGCCAACGGCGTGGTGGCGCATGCGGCCAAGAAACTGAAGATGCGGCGCACCACGCTTGTCGAAAAACTGCGCAAATATGGTCTTCAGCGTGGCCATGAAATGACAAGCCTTTGACGCAGTCGTTTAGTTCTTTTCTTAACCGACTGAAATAAAAAGAAAAGATTCTGTGGCACGTGTTTTGCTGAGTCTCTCCCGGAACACTTTGGGAAACGGGATTCAGCCACATGGGCAACCTGCAGATAAAACCGGCACAAGACCCGCAAGAGCTCGAGCATGCCTTCGGTGTGTTCAACGAGCTGTCAGAGCGCCTGACCACGGCCTATGGGCAGCTTGAAGGGCGGGTAGCCGGCCTTACCCGGGAACTGGAACGCTCGCGCAGCGAGCGCCTGGCGGAAACCGCACAGAAAGAACATCTCGCTGATCAACTCGGGGTGCTGCTCGAGGCGCTTCCGGCGGCTATCGTCCTGGTCGACGTGCGGGATCGCGTGGATCGATTCAATCCCGCCGCCGAGCAGCTGTTTCCGGGGCTGGCCTGGGGAAGACGCTGGAGCGAGGTCAAGCGTGAGGTGGTTGCCGCGGAGCCGGCGCCGGGCGACTGGCATCTGCATGACGGCCGCCGTGTCAGTGTTTCACAGCGGCCCCTGAACGACCGGGGACGGATCCTGGTGGTGGTCGACATGACAGACCAGCGCCTGATGCAGGAGCGCATCGAGCGTCAGGACCGGCTCAGCGCCATGGGCGAGATGGCCGCGCAACTGGCGCATCAGGTGCGAACCCCGTTGTCTGCCTCCGTCCTCTATGCCGGACAGCTCGCAAAGGGCAATCTCAGCGACGAACAGCGCCAGCAGTTTGGTGCCAAACTCCTTGAGGGTCTGCGCCACACCGAAACCCTGGTGCGCGATATGCTGGCCTTCAGCCGTGGCGGCAGTTTCAGTTCGAGTCCGATTCGGGTCGACGATGCCCTGACTGTGGCGATCGCCAGTCTGCAGCCGCGGCTGCGTCAACTCAAAGCAAGCCTCCACCTCGATCTTGGTGAGGCCGACAATTGTCTGATCGCCGGCAACCAGGACGCCCTGGCCGGTGCCTTCAGCAACCTGATAGACAACGCGCTCAATCACGGTGGTGAGCACGTGAATGTCAACATCAGCGCCAGAATCGCGGACGATGATTCGCTGCTGCTGGTGTTCGAGGATGACGGCCCCGGTATCGATCCGGTGGCACTGCCACGCATCTTTGACCCTTTCTTCACCACCCGCGAGCGCGGCACCGGGCTTGGTCTGGCCGTTGTCCAGGCGGTGGTCCTGGAGCATGGCGGCGCACTGCGCGCGTTGGATCCGGCTCGGGGTGGTGCGCGTTTCGAAATTCAACTGCCGAGGCTCAAGAACGGCCGGCAGGATCAGTCAACATCGAGGAAGCAAGTCTGATGAATCCCTCGCGCATACTGGTAGTGGAAGACGACAGCGCACTCGCGCAGGCGCTTACCGATACGCTGGCCCTGTCCGGTTACGAGGTGGTGAATGCCACCGATGGCGAACAGGCCCTGGCCAAACTGGACAGGGTCCAGGTCGATATGGTGCTGACCGATGTGCAGATGCGGCCCATGGACGGACGGGCCCTGCTGCGCAACCTGCGCACGCGATTTCACGAACTCCCGGTTCTGGTGATGACCGCCTATGGCACCGTGGAACAGGCCGTTGAGGCCATGAAACTGGGTGCCGTGGACTATCTGGCCAAGCCCTTCGAGGTCGATGATCTGTTGGACAAGGTCGAGCGTTATCTGCCTCATCGGCACCACGAAAGCGGCCAGATGGTCGCAGATGATCTGCGCACGCGTGAACTGGTGGAACTGGCCGGGCGTGTGGCCGCAAGCGATGCGACCGTGATGATCGGGGGTGAATCGGGTACCGGCAAAGAGGTTCTGGCACGCTATATCCATTGCCATTCAGCGCGCGCCGACGGTCCCTTTATCGCGATCAATTGTGCAGCCATCCCTGACAACATGCTTGAGGCAGTGCTGTTCGGTTATGAGAAAGGCGCCTTCACCGGGGCCCTGCGCGCCAGTGCCGGTAAGTTCGAGCAGGCGCAGGGTGGAACCCTGCTACTCGACGAGATCTCTGAAATGAGCCTGCCGCTGCAGGCCAAGCTATTGCGCGTCTTGCAGGAACGTGAGGTCGAGCGGCTCGGCGGGCGCGAGTTGATACAGCTGGATGTCCGTGTGCTGGCGACGTCAAACCGTCACTTGCGCGAAGAAGTCTCGGCAGGCCGTTTCCGCGAGGACCTGTTCTACCGTCTCAATGTGTTTCCGCTGACGGTGCCGCCGCTGCGCGAGCGTCCACGCGACATCCTGCCGCTGGCGCGCCACCTCATTGGACGGCATCTGCGAAGCGGCGAAATCTTGCCGCCTTTTGAGCCGGAGGCCGAGGCGCGCCTGCTGGCACACCGCTGGACCGGGAACGTGCGTGAGCTCGACAACCTGATGCAGCGAGCGCTCATCCTGTGCGACGGCGAGCGTATCAGTGTGTCGGATATCCACTTTGAGCTGGTCGACGGCGAATCTCCGGCACCCGCCGCGTTGACGCCGACAGGCGAAGATGCGAGTGGCAAAGGTCGTTTGACGGACGATCTGCGCAGTGTTGAGGAACAGATGATCCTGGATGCGCTGCGCCATGGTAATGGCAGCCGCAAGCAAGCTGCCGAGATCCTGGGCATCAGTCCGCGCACCCTGCGCCACAAGCTGCAAAAGCTGCGCGAGGCTGGAATCTCGGTACCGCGCAACTGATTTGGCGCGAATACTGCACATGATTCACAGGCGGCAGTTGAGCGTCAGAAAATCGAACACACAAACAGGTCAAACAGCATGAGCACTCCGGAAATCAATCAGGTTCTGGCCCAGATGCGGGTGGTAACGGCCCAGGCCAGCGGCGGCATTGCCGTCAACGAGACTCCGCAGAACGAATTTGGCGACCTGCTCAAGCGGTCCATCGATTCCGTCAATGAAACGCAGCAGAACGCCTCTTCGCTGCGTACCGCTTTCGAGCAGGGCGAGCCGGGTCTGGATCTGGCGGACGTCATGATTGCGGTACAAAAATCGAGTGTCTCCTTCCAGGCGATGGTCGAGGTCAGGAACAAGCTGGTTGATGCCTATAAGGACGTGATGAATATGCCGGTCTGATCGGCGGCATTGAGCGCATAAGTTCACCAAGAGGCAGATAAAAAAATGGCCGAAGCAGGAAACACGAACAACCTTCCGGCACCTGAATTGGCCGGTGGTATGACGTCGATGGTCGATAATCCCTGGTTGCGCCAGGTGGCTGTCATGGTCGGAATCGCTGCCAGTGTGGCGTTGGGCGTGGCGGTGGTTCTGTGGTCGCAGGCACCGAATTTCGCCCCGCTATACGGAAATATGGCGGAAAAAGACGCGGGTCAGGTCATGGAGGCCCTGCAGCAGTCGAATGTCGAGTTTCGGGTGGATGAGGCGAGCGGCATGGTGATGGTGCCCTCGGCCAAGCTGAAAGAGATCCGCATGCAGCTTGCCGGCCAGGGTCTCCCCAACAGCGTGGGCATGGGCTTTGAACTGCTGCAGCAGGACACCGGTTTCGGTAGCAGCCAGATGGTCGAGCGGGCCCGCTATCAGCACGCGATTCAGGGTGAACTGGCGCGCACGATTGCCACCATCGGGGCGGTTCACAGCGCCCGCGTGCACCTGGCCATACCCAAGCAATCCGTTTTCGTACGCAAGCGTCAGCCGCCCAGTGCCTCGGTTGCACTGCGGCTGCACAATGGGCGCGTCCTGGAAGAGGATCAGGTCGAGGCCGTGGTGCACCTGGTCGCATCGAGCATCCCGGAACTGGAGCCGGGCAGGGTGACTGTAGTCGATCACAAGGGGCGGCTGCTCAGCGGCGACTCCGAGAGTCGCGATATGAAACTGTCGGCCACCCAGTTCGAGCATACCCGCCGCATCGAGCAACACTTCCGCGAGCGTGTCGAGGGTCTTCTGTTTCCGATCGTCGGTCGCGACAAGGTGAGGGCGCAGGTGACCGCCGATGTCGATTTCACCGTGACTGAGCAGACCCAGGAACGATTCAATCCCGAGCAGCCGGCATTGCGCAGTGAGCAGCTGAATGAACAGAAGAGCCTCGATGCCGGGGCGGGTGGAATACCGGGTGCCTTGTCCAACCAGCCCCCGGCGGCCGGCACGGCGCCACAGGAGGCTGGTGCGGTGGCCGGTGCGGTTGCGCAGGGCGAAGCGCGCAATTCGAGCCGACAGTCGACCCGCAACTTTGAACTGGACCGCGTCATCAGTCATACGCGCATGTCGCCGATCTCCCTGCGTCGGCTGTCGGTCGCCGTGGTGGTCGATGACATCACAACCGTCGGCGAAGACGGAACCGTCAGCGTACGCGAGCGCACGCCCGAAGAGATCGAACGCCTGACTGAACTGGTGCGCGAGGCGATCGGTTTCGACAGCCGCCGCGGCGACAGTGTACGGGTCATGAACAGTTCCTTCCTGAGCCCCGAACCTGTTGCCGATCTGCCGGAAGTGCCGATTTGGGAGCAGGGCTGGTTCCTCGACATCGCCAAACAGGTGGGTGGCCTGTTTCTGGTGCTGATCCTCATCTTCTTCGTACTCAAACCAACCATGAAGCGCCTCACCGCGAGCCACGCTGGCGTTGCGGGCGGGAGCGATGGGGCAGCACGTGTTGAAGGTCCATTGGCGCAGAATCATGAGGGCGGCGTGGAAGGCCAGGGGAGTCTGTTGCTGGGGAGTGACGGCGAGCCGATCAGCCTGCCCGGCGGCGGCAAGTACGAAAACATCATGGATGCCGCAAGACAGTTGGTGGATGAGGATCCCAAGCGTGTGGCCCAGCTGGTCAAGACCTGGGTGAACGAGGAAGCTGCCTGAAATGGACCAAAGCACCGACTCGCAGGCGGTACAGAAGCTCAGCGGACTGGAGCGTTCGGCGTTGCTGATGCTGGGACTGGGTGAACAGCATGCGGCAGAGATCCTGCGTCACATGGGGCCTAAAGAGGTGCAGGAGATTGGCCTTGCCATGGCCGGCCTGACTCAGGTCACCAATTCGCAGATGGAACTGGTGATGCAGAAGTTCGTCGGCGCAATCGGCGAACAGACATCTCTCGGCATGGGCTCGGACCAGTACATTCGTAACATGCTGACCACGGCACTCGGCGCGGACAAGGCGGGTGGCATCATCGACCGTATTCTGCTGGGCAGGAACAGCAAGGGACTGGAGCAGCTCAAGTGGATGGATGCGCGCGCCATCGCCGAGCTGATTCGTCATGAACACCCACAGATCATCGCTATCGTCATGTCTTTCCTTGATCCCGATCAGGCTGCAGGGGTGCTGTCCGAGTTCCCGGAGCGGGTGCGCACCGATGTCATCATGCGCGTGGCCAGTCTGGATGGTATCCAGCCGGCGGCCCTGCAGGAGCTGGATGAGATTCTGGAGAAGCAGTTCTCCGGCGGTGCCAGTGTTCAGTCGTCTTCACTGGGCGGTATCAAGAAAGCGGCAGACATCCTGAACTTCGTTGATGGCATGATCGAAAGCAAGGTGATCGAGCAGATCAGTGAGTCGGACGACGAGCTGTCGCAGCAGATTCAGGACAATATGTTCGTGTTCGAGAATCTCATCGATATCGACGACCGTGGCATGCAGACTCTGCTGCGCGAAGTGTCGTCCGACCAGTTGTTGCTGGCATTGCGGGGGGCACCTGAGCCGCTACGGGAAAAGATCTTCGGCAACATGTCTTCGCGTGCGGCTGAAATGCTCAAAGATGATCTGGAGGCGGCGCCGCCGGCCAAGCTCAGCGACGTTGAGGCCTCGCAGAAGGAGATCCTGACGGTTGCACGTCGACTCTCGGATGCCGGTGAGATCAATCTCGGCGGTAGTGGCGGGGAAGAGTTTGTCTAGGACTGAACGCAGACCCGGTGCGGTGCAGATTATCCGGTCGGAAGAGGCCGAGGTCATGCAATGGCAGCCACCGCATGTGCGTAAGAAGGGCGAGACCGCGATGGACGAGTCGCGGGGGCTGTTGACTGCCTCTCAGCTTGATGAGATCCAAAAGGCAGCGCACGCGGAGGGCTTCGAGCAGGGGCGTAAAGAAGGACAGTCATACGGACATCGAGAAGGACTGGAAGAGGGACGTGCCGCCGTAAGGACCAGAATCGAAAGACTCGACGGTCTCCTGGGTGCACTCGACCGACCGTTCGAGCAGCTCGACCATCAGGTGGAAAATGAGGTCGTCACCCTGGTGATCAACATGGTGCGTCAGTTGATCAGGCGCGAGGTAAAGCTGGATCCGGGTCAGATCGTCGGCGTTGTGCGTGAGGCGCTGGGCATACTGCCGATCAGTGCACGTAACATTCGCGTTGTGCTGCATCCGGAAGATGCGGAACTGGTGCGCGAGGCCTACACGCTGGGTGAACATGATCAAAAGTGGCAGATCATCGAGGATCCGGTTATCCAGCGCGGCGGCTGTCGTATACACACCGATACTTCACAGGTTGATGCGACGCTGGATTCGCGACTCAGCAGCCTGATCGCGCCCCTACTTGCCGGTGAGCGGTCGCGTGATGGTGAAGAGGAAGACCACGCTGATGTCTGAGCCCGACCGCAATCCGATCTGGGCGTCGCGAATTCGGCGCATGGGTGAGCGTATCGACGACAGTCGCGGTCTCGTCGTCGAAGGAAAACTGACCCGTATGGTCGGACTTACGCTGGAGGCCGTCGGCTGTCGTGCGGCCATCGGTGGTCGCTGTGACGTGATCAACGCCGCGGGAGACCGGGTTGAGGCCGAGGTGGTGGGATTTGCCGGCGAGAGCCTCTATCTGATGCCGACCGGTGACATCCGTGGTCTCGAGCCGGATGCGCGGGTGGTCCCCAGCGGCCGTATCAGCGAGGCCGCGGTGGGCGAGGAACTGCTTGGCCGGATCATCGACGGCAGTGGAAAGCCGCTTGACGGTAAAGGCATCCTGCACACGACCAAGCGCTGTCCTTTGAACGGCGTTTACATCAACCCGCTGGCACGGGCACCGATACGCGAACCGCTGGACGTCGGTATCCGTGCGATCAACGCACTGCTCAGCGTCGGCCGCGGTCAACGGCTTGGTCTGTTTGCGGGCTCCGGCGTCGGAAAATCGGTTCTGCTGGGGATGATGACGCGATACACCGATGCAGATGTGGTCGTCGTCGGTCTTATCGGCGAGCGTGGCCGCGAGGTAAAGGAGTTCGTCGACAATATTCTTGGCGAAGAGGGACTGGCCCGTTCCGTCGTGGTCGCTGTGCCGGCCGATCAGCCGCCACTGCGGCGTATGCACGGTGCAATGCTCGCTACCGCTATCGCCGAGTATTTCCGCGATCAGGGAAAGCATGTCCTTTTGCTGATGGATTCGTTGACCCGCTTTGCCCAGGCACAGCGTGAGATCGGTCTCGCCATCAATGAGCCTCCCGCGACCAAGGGTTACCCACCTTCCGTCTTTGCCAAGTTGCCGCAACTGGTCGAGCGGGCCGGCAATGGGGACCGTGGTGGTGGCTCCATCACCGCGTTCTACACGGTGCTGGCCGAAGGGGACGACCACAACGATCCCATTGCGGATGCGGCACGCGCAATTCTCGACGGTCATATCGTTCTTTCCCGGCGCCTGGCCGAATCCGGTCAATACCCGGCGATCGATATCGAGGCTTCGGTCAGTCGCGCGATGAACGAGATTACCGATGCCGCGCACAAGCAGGCGGTGCGCGAATTCAAACAGCTTTACAGCCTGTATCAGCAAAACCAGGACCTTATCTCGGTCGGTGCCTATGAGCTGGGCTCCAATGATCAGATCGACCTGGCCATTGGCGCCATGCCGTCGCTGCGCGAGTTCCTGCATCAGGACATGCACATCCGTTTTGATCTGAAAGACAGCCTGCATGACCTGATGACGCTGTTTCCGCAGGAGATGCATCCGGTTACGACTGGTGAGGCGGGGTAAAAGAATATGGTGCCACCATCCGAACGATTCAAACCGATCCAGAAGCTCGCTTTGCACAAGGAACGCAAGGCGGCAGCGGCACTCGGTGAATCACTCAAGCAGCGCGAGGCGGCCAGACAGCGCCTCACGGAACTGCGTCAGTATCGAGCTGAATACCTGGAGCGTTTCGCGGGTGCCGCACGTGCCGGCGTTTCGAGTCGCCAGATCCTGGAATACCAGGTTTTCATCAGCAAACTGGAAACGGCGATTGTGCAACAGGAAGAGATCGTCAATCGATCACAACAGGACTGCGATTCGAGCAAGGCGCAGTGGCGCGGTCGTTACACCAAGTCCAAGGCCATGGATAACGTGGTCGATCGTATGCATGAGGCCGAGCGCAAGGATCTGGACAGAAAGGAACAGGCCGAGTCTGACGAACACGCACAGCGCAAGCGCTGATTACCCTGTGTAGAACTTGTAGGTGTTGCGACCGGCTGCTTTTGCGCGGTACATCGCAGCGTCCGCATTGTGCATCAGGGTTTTTGCGTCCTGGCCGTCTTCCGGTGAAAGGCTGACGCCGAGGCTGGGCGTTACCCGAATGCTCGATTCACCCAATTGGAACTCGTGGTCGAAGGCACGCAACACCTTTTCCACCACGCTCGACAGACTGGCTTTGTCGCGCATGTCTTCAATCAGGATGGTAAATTCGTCGCCACCGATTCTTGCGACGGTATCTTCGCCCCGGACCGCCTCCGTCAGCGCCGCCGCGACCTGGATGAGGAGCTTGTCACCAAAGCTGTGGCCAAGACTGTCGTTGACATGTTTGAAGTGATCGAGATCGAGAAAGATGACAGCAACGTGGCCTTCATGACGCGCGGCGCGCTCAAGGCAGTGTTCCAGGCGCTCATAGAACAATACCCGATTGGGCAGGTTTGTGAGTGGGTCGTGGTGTGCGAGGTGCGCCAGCTGCTGTTGTGATTTCTTAATCTGGCTGACGTCGGTATAGATCGCAACATGGCTGATCGGTT
The DNA here is from genome assembly GCA_963759055.1 of uncultured Gammaproteobacteria bacterium. Taxonomy (GTDB): domain Bacteria; phylum Pseudomonadota; class Gammaproteobacteria; order Chromatiales; family Chromatiaceae; genus Thiosocius. The sequence goes on along the minus strand of CAVWYD010000019.1, from coordinate 17,789 downwards.
CGCCGGATTCGTTGCGCACGGTGCTGATCGTGGAAAGCGCAGGCGTGATGGAACCGTCCTTGTTCCGGTTGATGATCTCTCCGCGCCATTCGCCGGTTTCCCTGATCGACCGCCACATGACCTCGTAAAAAGTATCATCGTGGAAGTCGGACTTCCATATCCGGGGATTACGACCTATGACCTCTTCACGCGGATAGCCGAGGATCTCGGTGAATGCCGCGTTCACATCGAGAATAATCCCCTGCGTATCGGTGATCACGATGGCCTCAGCGGCACAGTCGAACACCGTGGCCGATTGCCGGAGTCTGCGTTCAGAATCGCGCCTGGCCGATATGTCGTGAATCAGTGCGATATAGAATTCCTGATCGCCGAATACCAGGTGGCTGGCATAGACTTCAACCGGGTAGTCTGAGCCGTCGCTGCGCTGGTAATCCATTTCGTAATGGAGATTGCCGCTGTCCTTGATGCTCTGCCAGTGTGTTGACCAGTCTGCCCTGTCGAACGCCGTCGTGAGATCGCTGAGATGCGTGTGAGGCAGCGCGTGGCGTTTCAGCTGGAGCATTTCCAGTGCGGTATCATTCACGTAAAGGAGCTGACCTTGCGCGTCGGCCCAATAGATGCCGACATTTGCGCGGTCGACGGTTGTCTGGGTCAGCGCGAGTCGACGTTCGACCTGCTTGCGCTCGGTAATATTGCTTGCGATGCCACAGATGCCGTAGATCTCGCCCTTATGGTCCACCAGCGGGAACTTTGTCGAAAGGAAGTGGTGCATACCGTCGGCCTGTATAGCCGTTTCATCGAGCTCAAGTGACTTGCCTTTATTGAGTACCTCGAGGTCGGTATCGCGGGTCGATTTTGCGATGTCCTCGGGAAAGATCTCGTAATCAAAGCTGCCGATGATCTGCTCTCGTGGGCGTGACACGAGGCGCTCGTAACTGCTGTTTACCAGCAGATACTTGCCCTCGCGATCCTTGATGTAGATGACGGCCGGTGCGTTGTCGATGACCGCCTGGAGCTTGGCTTCATTGGCCTGAACGGTCTCGAGCAGTTGCTCGTTGCGGCGCAGCAGGCGCTGCAGATTGCGGGTTTCGCTCGAAATTCTGCTGACCAGCGGTTCGATGGTCCGACTTGTCATGACTATTCCCAGCAGTGCCAGGACCAGCACCGTAAGGGCAGCATAGGCGGCCTGCTTCGATGCCTGGGAGAAGAACTGCGCAGGTTCTGTATGAAAGACGAAGACCCAGCCGGAGTTGCCGATCGGGCCATGGGTAACGATCATCTTGCCTGATTCATCACCATCGGGACTGTGCAGTCCCGCGTTCAGGCCCAGTCTGAGCCGTGCAATGAGCTCGCTCTTCAACGTCTCATGGCTCAGCGGCTGCGTAGTATGTCCAATATCGTAAAAATGGTGTGCGCGCCCATTTGCCAGGGTCGAGATCTGCACGCTACCCCTGCCTTCAATGCGGCCGAAGAATTCCTGCATGATCGATTTCAACCGATCGTCGCTGAACATTACCAGATCGACCCCGACGGCCTCTTGGGAGCGGTTGTGGATCGGTGCCGAGACGACCACCTTGCCGTCCTGCGGTATCCCGAAGCCGATCTCGGACTCCGAGACACTCAGTGGCCAGTGCGTGGAGGGGATCTCGGAGCCTACGCTCAGGAGAGGGGTCAGGTCGGTTGAAAGGCGCGTGATACCCAGGACACCGCTGTTCGAGTGCATCGCGTCAGACAGTTTCGGGGCGGTGAAGTCGGTCAGGGCCTGTATGCCGATTTCACCGTCGTTATAACGTTCGAGCTCCTGGCGGATACGGGTTCGGCTGGTAACCTGGCCGGCAATGTTTCCCAGTCTTGCGAGTTCTGCCTCCAGTGCGGCCGCCTCGAGCTCAATGGAGAAAAACAACTGCTTGCGCAGGGTGTCGACCTGGCTCGTATATAGCATGAAGGTGGCGATGCCCCCGATTACGAAACTGGTCAGCAGTATGCCGAGCACGGCCATCAGCCGAACTCGTTTGTGAACCTGGTTCGAGTCTTCCGTTCCCGGTCGGGATTGTTCAGTGGCGATGGGCATCAGTCCGGCTGGGAAAGCGTGCGCGTTTCCTCGCGCCGGTCGGTTTCAGCGGGGACAAAATTTGCAGGCATCTTTTGTGTACTTGCCGCAGGCATTCGATTCATTTCCAACATAGGTGGCTCAGGTATTTTCCAATAGCTCCGGTGAAGAAAATGCCGTCGGAACATAAGCAGGTTTCGTCAAAAGCTTGCGATACCCATTACTTTAATTCGCCGGGAATTCCAATTTCTTGATACAGCATCCGGTATAGCGGCAGCCAACCCCCAAAGATTAAGTCCGGAGGGAGCGGCGGAAGGGTCTCTTAGGCGCTGGCGCGCCGTTGGCGTGAATCCGATACTGTTGGAGCAGCTCAGGACCCGTGTCGGGCCGAATCTTTGCGTGCGGCTGCTTCGCGTAAGCGCTTGATTTGAAACAATGTGCCGCGTTCCTCTTCTTCCAGGGCCTCGGCGATACGCTTTATGACCTTTTTGTACGACGGGATAATGTTGTACTTCAGGGCGTTGACCCTTTTCTGTGCCTTGCGTTGCTCGCTGATCAGGCGGTAAAGCGCCATCTCGACGGCCGCCAGCTTTGCCAGATTCACAGCCGCCTGGGCGAAGGAATGACGTGCCTCGTCAAAGCTCGGATCGGTGCCGAGCAGTCCGACAGGCTGCGGGGCGACCACAATGGCCTCCACCGAGGGGTACTGAACCCCGAGCGAGCGCCGTGGCAGTACTTTCATGCTGGTTGACGGTGATGCTCCCAGGGTGGCCTGGTTAAGGGTGCGGTCGCCCATGCGTAACTGGGCGATACTCAGCCAGCGGTAGGCCTTTTGCACAGCGTCCTTCGTCGTACGTTTGAGATCCTGATACTCGCGGATATGTTGATAGACCAGGCGTGTCAGCAACTCGCGTTTGCGTTCGAGCAGGGTATGGCCATCTTCGAGAAAGCGCACCTGCTTGCGCAGGGCGAGCAGGGCACTCTTGGTCGGTGCCGAGCGCAGGCGGGTCATGCGGCCTGATCCCCGGAACGGTGGTAGTGGGCAAGGTCAGTCTCGCTGACCCGGGTGAGCGCCTCGCGCGGAAAACGTGACAAAAGCTCCCAGGCCAGGTTGAGTGTTTCGATGATGCTGCGGTTGGCATCTTCGCTCTGGCCGACAAACAGCCGGTCGAACTCGCTGGCAAATTCGAGGTAGCGCTGGTCGCGCGCAGAAAGCTCTTCGGCACCGATGATCGAGGCCAGGTTGCGCGTTTCCTGCGCCTTCGCATAAAGCGCATACAGTTGGTTGGCGACGCGCGGATGGTCGTCACGCGTGTCGTCTTTGCCGATGCCGTCTTTCATCAGGCGTGACAGCGATGGTGCAATGTCCACCGGTGGGTAGATGCCCTTATTATGCAGCTCGCGCGACAGCACGATCTGCCCCTCGGTGATGTACCCAGTAAGGTCCGGGATCGGATGGGTGATGTCATCGGAAGGCATCGATACCACCGGCACCATGGTGACCGAGCCATGCCGATCGCGAATGCGCCCCGAGCGTTCGTAGATTTCGGCCAGATCGGAATACAGATAGCCGGGGTAGCCTTTGCGGGCGGGTACGTCGCCCTTGGCGGTGGCGACCTCACGCAATGCCTCGGAATAGTTTGTCATGTCGGTCAATACGACCAGCACATGGCGGTCGAGGTCGAAGGCCAGGTACTCGGCCGCGGTAAGGGCGACGCGGGGCAGGGCAAGGCGTTCGACCGGCGGGTCGTCGGCATGATTGATGAACATCACGACATTGCCCAGGACGCCCGAGTCGGAAAAGGATTCCTGGAAGAAGCGTGCATCGGTGTAAGACACGCCCATGGCGGCAAACACGACAGCGAAGTTACTGGCCTCGCCCGGCAGGCGCGCCTGACGCACGATCTGCGCCGCAAGCCGGTTGTGCGGCAGCCCGGAGCCGGAGAAGATCGGCAGTTTCTGACCGCGCACCAGCGAGTTCAGGCCGTCTATGGTGGAGATGCCGGTCTGAATGAACTCACGCGGGTAATTGCGCGACGCGGGGTTGATTGCAGATCCATTGATGCCGCGGGCCTCGCCGTCAACGATTGGCGGACGCTCATCGCGTGGCTCACCGATACCATTGAACACGCGGCCGAGCAGCCCCGGGCTCACGGTGAGTGTCAGTGGTTGATCGAGGAACCGCACCCAGGTGTTATCGAGATCCAGGTCATCGGTCCCCTCGAACACCTGGATCAGGGCCTCGCGTTCGGCGGCGCGGATGACCTGGCCGTTGCGTTGACGACCCTTGTGATCGCGAATGCGGACCCGGTCGCCAAAGGCGATACCTTCCACATCCGAGACGACCAGCAGGCCGCCCTGTGCGGCAGTGGCACGGCGATACTCTACGGCGCTCATGAGGTGGTCTCCTTACTGGATGCGTACTCGCTGCGCAGGGCGCCCAGCGCCTGATAGACCTCGGTGGAAAAGGCCGCAAGTTGTTCGCTCTCATCACTTCGCCAAGTCGATTTTGCGCGTCGGATACGCGCCATCACGGGATGTTCGGCAAGTTCCTGTACCGGGGCACCGAGTCCGATCAGTTCCTTTCCCTGATCGAACACCTGCATCACCAGTTCCAGCAGTTGAAACTGCTTCTGCGGCGAGCAATAGCTGTCCGCATCGTCCAGCGCACTCTGCTGCAGTACGGCCTCTTTCACCAGGGCAGCTCCTTCCAGTTCCCAACGCTGAGCGGATGAGAGGGCCTCGGGACCAACCAGGTTGACGATTCTTGACAGCTCGGCGTCTCGTGCCAACAGTGACAATGCCTGCGCACGGCGCTGGCTCCAGGCTCCGCTGATCTGCTGCGCCCACCAGCCGGCCGCAATGAGCACATCCTGGGAAAAACTGTCTACCCAGTCGACGGAGGGGTAGTGGCGCGCATCGGCCAGTTCCTTGGACAATGCCCAGAACGTCTGGATGATTTCCTTGGTGTGACTGGTCACGGGCTCGGAGAAGTCACCGCCCGGCGGAGATACGGCGCCGATCAGGGTGACCGAACCGCGCTCGCCGTCCAGCGTCTGGACGCGCCCGGCGCGTTCATAGACTGCGGCCAGCCTTGAACCGAGGTAGGCGGGATAGCCTTCCTCGACCGGCATGTGACCCAATCGCCCCGCGACCTCGCGCAGCGCCTCCGCCCAGCGTGAAGTCGAATCGGCCAGCATCACGACGTCGTAGCCCTGATCGCGAAAATACTCCGCCATGGTCATGCCGACATAGATGGAGGCCTCGCGCGCAACCACCGGCATGTTGGAGGTGTTGGCCACCAACAGCGTGCGCTCCATCATGCCGCGGCCGGTGTGCGGATCCTGGAGCTTGGGAAAGCTCTCGAGCACATCGACCAGTTCGTTGCCGCGTTCGCCGCAACCGACGTAGATCACGATGTCCGCGTTTGACCAGCGCGCCACCTGCTGCTGCACCATGGTCTTGCCGGCCCCGAAGGGTCCCGGTACGGCACCCTTTCCACCCTTGAGCAGGGGGAAGAAGGTGTCGAGGATACGTTGTCCGGTGATCAGTGGTTCGACGCCATGGTCGCGGGTTTTGTAGGGACGTGGCTCGCGCACGGGCCAGCGGTGAAAGAGTTTGAGTTTGTGCACCGTGCCCTTCGGATCACGCACGCGGGCAATCGTGGCATCGAGAATATAATCGCCGGCAGGTGCAAGATCGATCAGTTCGCCCGCGACATTCGGCGGCACGAGAATGCGGTGCTCGATGGTTTCAGTTTCCTGTACCGTTCCCAGGCGCGAACCGGATCGGATCTCGGCGCCCGGCTGGAGGCCATCGGCCGGCTCGAACGGCCACTCCCGCGTTCGATCCAGGGAATCGATGCGCAGGCCGCGCGGAATATTATCGCCGGCCAGACTTGCGATCTCTTTCAGCGGGCGTTGTACGCCGTCAAATATTCCCTGCAGCAGACCGGGACCAAGCTCTACCGTGAGCGGGTGGCCAAGCCCGCTGACGGGCTCACCTGGACGGAGACCCTCAGTCGACTCGTAGGCCTGCACGATGGCATCGTTGCCTTCGAGCGCGATGATCTCGCCGATGATGTCCAGACTGCCGATACGTACCTGTTCGCCATTGCGTCCGCCGGGCATGTGTATGCGCAGTATGGGGCCGTTGATCTCCCGAATGTGACCACTGCGTAATGCGCTCATTGTGGCCCCCCGCTGCGTGCGCTGGCATTGATGTCGGTGGGAAACAGTTGCTGCAGGATTACGCGCTGGACCTGGGCCTCCATGCGCGCCAGCCGGCCTTCGAAACGGTTGTCCACCTGGGCCCGGTTGTCAGCAGTGCGTAAACGGACACCGCCGCTGCCCCAGGTCGGTTTCTCTGCGAGCCGGATGCTGCGCCCCGGGGCTGCCTGGGCGATCAGGTCGGACCATTCGGCGCCAAGCCAGCTTAGGTCGTCGGCGTTGACCTCGGCCGTCAGCTCGCCCTCCGGTAATTCTCCAACTGCATCATGGATCATTTTTTTCAGCCATTCGCGATAGCTTGGCCGGTCGAGGCGTAACGCCTGCATACGTTCGCTGAGGCGACCCTGTACCGTTTGCACCAGTTCCCAGCGCAATTTGTCCAGGCGCCCCTGCAGCTTCAGTTCGCTGGCCTGAGTGACACGCCGAAAATGGCGTTCGGCCTCGGCCTTGGCGGCCAGGACTTCGCGTTCCTCGGCGTTGTGCAGGCGCTCGGCCGTGTCGCGCAGGATATGGTCCCTCTGTCGTTTGGCCTTGTCCTGGAACTCCTGCGCGAGGTTTTCGGCGCGCTCCATGATGGCCTGTTCAAGGGCCGCCAGCTGCTTGTCCAGTTTTCCCACTTGGCTCATGCGGTTTCTCCGGTCGCCCCCAGGAGTTGCTGGATGTGGCTGTCAACCGAGCTTCTCATCTGTTCGGGATGGGTCAGGGGTGGGACCTGCGTCAGCAGGATACGTCCGCCCTCGCGCCGCACCTCCTCCAGGCGGTGACTATCGGATTCGGCCAGTCGCTGGTCGATGACGACGAAGGCGGGGGTGCGATTGAGCTGGAGCTTTTCGAGCATCCGCTCGAGCTCATCGATCCCGGCGTCCGGGAAGATCTCGAAACCGGCCAGTCTGAAACCGGTTGCAAGGTTGGCGTCGCCGAAAAACAGTTGCCGGGTTTTTTCCATGGCGGCTGCTCAGACGCGGTTCAGCAGCAGTATCGAGAGCACCAGACCGTAGATCGCGATACCCTCGGCGAGTCCGAGGTAGACCAGTGTGCGCCCAAACATTTCGGGTTTTTCGGATACTGCAGCCAGCGAGGCCGCACCGATCGGGCCCACTGCAAGTCCAGCCGCAATGGTGCTGCCGGCGGTGGGCAATGCAATGCCGATAAAGGCGAGTCCCATACCGAGGCTGATGCCGGCATCGCCTGCGAGCGCTGCCTCCACCGCGGGTGCGGCCAGGGCATCGTTGATCCCGATGACCGCGAGCACCAGCTGGGCGCCGAAAAACAACGCAATATTGGTGACTATGGTGGGCATAAACAGGCGGCGGGCCCGGCCGGGCTCGAGCGGGCGGTAGTGCAGATACACGCCGGTCGCGATAAGGCAGAGCAGGGCGGTGGTGAGTAGTGCGATTATTGTGCTCATGTATGCTCCTGGTAAAAACGGTTGCCTAATATGTCTGGGTTCGGCCGACACGCAGCGGCTGGAAAGGTTTGCCGTCACCGTAAAAGTAACGTGAGAAACCCTCGTAGTACTCCAGGCGCAGGGTCTGTATGGCCACGATGAATCCTTCCAGCACGATCACGAACAGGTTGCCCAATATGATAACGACCCAGTGACCAACGGTGCCCATGGTGTCGGCCAGGGTGAAGACTGCCAGCGAAAGCGCCACATGGTTGAGGCTGAAGGCCGCGACCCGCAGAAAAGACAGCGAACTGGTGGCATAGCCGTTGATGATCTCGTAAGTCTCTATGATCGTGATCATGATGCGCTCCCCGTAGGGCGCATCGGAAGACTGCCATTGATATCCGACCAGCACGGTCAGGGAAAGGATGATCACGGCGGTGGCAACCATTGGAAAACCGTGCCCCTGGGCAAGGTTGATCAGCCCGCCCAGCAGGGCGAAATAAAGTATCAGCGGCAGGATTCCGCCGGGTCCGAAAAAGGCGCCTGCCTGATCGCCGGACAGCAGGCGGTTGATGATGGCAATTGCAGAACCCAGGGTAAGAAAGGCAACGCCCCAGCCCAGGGCGACGGTCAGCATGTAGATAGGATCCGACATGGGCGCGATCCATAACGGGTGCAGCCAATGCTCCACACCAAAGACGCTGCCGTACAACCAGCCAAACAGCATGGCCGATGCGCCGGCCAGGCCGAACAGATAGCTGAAGGAGCGCAGGCGTCGCCGTAAGACAAGACCGGTCAAGACGATGACGGCACCGTGTCCCACGTCACCGAACATCATTCCGAACATGCCGGCGAAAGTGACCGCAAACAGCATGGTCGGATCGAATTCACCAAACCGCGGGACGCCGTACTGCTGCACCAGTACCGAGAAGGGATGCATGATCCCCTTGTTCTGCACAGGTACGGGCACCAGGTGCGTTTCGTCCGACCGGGGGCGGCGCGCTTCCAGCAGGAAGGGGTGTTTGAGCTCTTCCTTCAACTTGGCCTCGACTGCGGCCAGTCGGGATCCGGGAATCCAACCCTGAAGGGCTGCCAGGGCGCCGCGCGAACGCGCCGCACCGTGCAGGTGCACATAGGGTTCCGCGGACTCCAGCAGTTGCCTGGCCTGACGCAGTTGACTGCCGTTTTCGTCTAACCAACCCCGCATGCGGCCGTGCCATTGTGCGAGCTCCTTTTCCAGTCGCTTGCGGCGTTCCAGCAGTTCCGCGCGCAGGGCATCAGGGTTGTCATCGAAGCTTTCAGGAATGCTCAGTGGCTGGTAGGCCGCGGCAAGCAGGACGCTATCCAGTTCGGCGGCGTCCGCCCGACCGCCGGCGATGACGACGCGCAGTGTCTCCGTGTCGCCGGATACGTTGAGGATCATGTGATTGGACAATGCGAGCACGTCGCGCAGCCGTGACAGGTTGTCAGCCGGTATCGAACCGATGCGGATATCGAGCAGTCCCTGGCCACCCTGCAGGCGACTCAGATCGACATCCAGATCGGCGAAGTCATTCAACGATTGTTCGAGGTGGCGTAGTTCGCGAAACTCATCTTCGAGTCGGTGCAGGCCCTCCTCGCAAGGTCCGCAATGCTTCCAGGCGTCCGCCAGCCACTGGTCGATCTCGACCAGCTGCTCGCGGCTCAAAAAGGGGAGTGAGAGTTTCGGGTCTGCCTTTGGCAGCTCACCGAGTACCGAAGTCAGCCGATCAAGATGCCCCCAGGCGCGACGCATCCGTGCACGAAAAGTCATGCCCGGGATCTCCGGCAGTTCGGATTCCAGCAGCGGACGCTCGTCGGGAGCGAAGGCCGCGAGTTCGGCCAGGGCGAGGCTGGCGCGCGGAAGATCCTCGCGCATCAGCTTGAGAGTGACATGCCGCATATCGGAGCCGGCGCGCATCAGGCGGCCTCTTCGCGCAGCGGGTCGAGCGCCTCTTGAAGCAGTTCGTCAGCCAAACCGTGAACGCGTGCATGCACGATGGTGTACAGCGCGCTGATACCGCCGTGGCGAAGCACGAGATAGGACAGAACGCTGGTCAATGCCGAGGGGCTGAATCGCATGGCGCGTCGGGCATAGGCTAAAAGGTCGCTGCGCATGGCGGCCTCGATCAGGGTGATCTGCTGTGGTATTTCGCGCAGGCCGGGCAGGCTGTCGGGCAGCAGTCCGAAGGCATCGGCAAGCGTGTCCGCGTTGAGGATCTCCTGCAGGCGTGCACGGTCGAGCACCCGGCCGCCGTCGATCGCAAGATACAATACCTCACTGGCCTGGAGATCGTAGTTGAAGCGGTAGCGCAGGCTCCATACGAGATTGTGCCGATCGACGATCCGTCCGATCAGGTTGAGAACCTCGGCGCGGTCTGTGCCCGACAGGTGATGGGCGCGGTCGATCAGCTCGCCGTAGAACTGCTGGTCCAGGGTGGCGTCGAGCAGAAAGGGGTCCGGGCGTTCTTCGTAACGGCGCAGGGCCTGGGTGGCCAGGCGCTGATATGGCGTCTTCTGCAGCTGGCGCAAAAGCTCTGTGACGCTGTCGGTGTTGAGCAATTGATCATGGTTGAGGCTCAGAAAACCGGGCAGGCGGAACAGGCTCTTCTCGATTTCCTCGTTTGGCAGTTGGCCGATCTTGCCGCGGACCAGTGCCTTGATGTTCAGGACTTCGTAACGGCTCGCCCAATGAGTCAGAAGGCGGCGGGCAGAACCCTTGAGAGGACGCAGCAGGGCACTGAGCTCGTCCAGCCAGGTTTGCATCAGCACGCGTTCAAAGGTGGCGAGGCGGGCTGCATTACTGATTCCTGTGACTTCCTCGAAGCCACTGGCTGCAGAAAGCTCGTCGAGCGGGAGTGCTGCGAGCGCGCTGAGCTCCTCCCGGTTCAGAAGGTTGGTGCCCATGATCGCCAGACGGGTACGTATATAGGCCTGGTCGGTGAATCTGCTCACGCCGTGTCCGCGGTGTTGTTTCCCAGCAGGTGGCGGAAAGCCGCATCCAGGGCTGTTTCTTCGTTGGAATCGGCCGCATCTCGCAGGTTCACCAGTTTTTCGTCGAAGCGGCGTTCCATCTCCGCTACGGTCTGTTGCGCGCGCTGGTTCGATTTCTCCAGGAACGAGTCCTGTAACTCGGGCACGCGCCCCAGAAAACGTTCGTCCTGTTGACGGGCTTCTTCCAGGGCGTTCTGAATGAGGCGCTCGCTTTCCGCCTGTGCTTCCTCGACCAGATCGCTGGCCGCTTTTTCCGCCGCCAGGAGGTGCTTCAGTGTGTCATCCATTACTGGTGTCACTCGAAAGGTTGGGTTACCGAATGTGCAGGCTAGTCTAATCGGCGGCTGTGCCGGGCCTGAAATCGAAGGCCTGCTTTATTGACCTGCATCATACGTCGTTTAACGGGACGGGCTGTGCCCGCCGATAGTCGGCCCAAAGTAGTTCAGGCTGAGCCTGACGTTCATTCGGCGGGTGGAACCCGCCCTACGACAATCCTTGCAGAGGCGGGCTGATGAGTGAATCGTTTTCGCGGGCGGCGAAGACCTGTTCAGTCGCCGCTGCCGGGCAGGATCAATGCCAGGGCGGCCCGACGATCTTCGGCCACAAGCACGTTGTAGGTGCGACAGGCCGCTGCATTGTCCATCACCTCGAAACCGATGCCGAAATCCATCAGGGTCATGAACGCGGCCGGGTCCGGAAAGACCTGGGTCTCGCCGGTGCCGAGAATCAGCACTTCCGGGCGTTTATCCAGGACCGGTTCGAGGTCGGCGGCTCGCAGGCCCAAGGCACTGCGCGCCTGCCAGTCGGCAAGCAGCTGGTCGCGCAGCACGATCAGACTGGTGCTGAAATAGCGGTCCCGGATCTGTACCCGCCCCGGCTCATAGGCTTTGATGGTGTTGACGCCGACCGCGCCGTCGAGGGCCATTTTCATGTGTAGTTGCCTGATCCGGCCAGTGCCCTTCCACGGACATTGGCCTGTCGCCTAATCAGTTAATTTCATTGACATTTTAACCGCGATTCCTGTAGCTTACGCGGTTTAATTTGTGCCCCGCCCAGTAGTCGAGGTTGTCCCGTGTCGTCTCCCGAAATGGAAGATTTCCGCAGAATCAAACGCTTGCCGCCGTACGTGTTCGCCATTGTGAACGAGTTGAAGGCAGAAGCGCGAGCGCGCGGCGAAGATATTATCGATTTCGGCATGGGTAACCCGGATCAGCCCACGCCCAGGCACATCGTGGACAAACTGGTTGAGGCTGCGCAACGCAGTGACACCCACCGCTATTCCGTGTCGCGCGGTGTGCCGCGTCTTCGGCGCGCGGTGTGTAACTGGTACAAGGACCAGTTCGACGTCGATCTGGACCCGGATACCCAGGCGATCGTCACGATCGGCTCCAAGGAGGGCCTGGCGCATCTCGCTCTGGCTTGTATGGGGCCGGGCGACTCCGTACTGGTACCGAATCCTGCATATCCCATCCATCCCTACGGTTTCATCATTGCGGGTGCAGATGTGCGACATGTACCGATGACGCCGGAGCACGACTTTTTCGAGGAACTGCACAAAGCAATCGAGGAATCCTGGCCACGCCCGAAGATGCTGGTGGTCAACTTTCCGGGAAACCCGACAACCGAGTGCGTCGACCTGGAGTTCTTTGAGCGGATAATCGAGATCGCCAGGGCCAACAATATCTGGGTGGTTCACGATCTGGCCTATGCAGCGATTTCGTTCGATGGTTACAAGGCCCCGTCGATACTTCAGGTGAAGGGCGCGGAGGAGATCGCGGTCGAGTTCTACTCGATGTCCAAGACCTACAGCATGCCGGGTTGGCGGGTCGGCTTCATGCTCGGCAACAAGACTCTGGTCGCGGCGCTGGCAAAGATAAAGTCTTACCTCGATTACGGCATGTTCACGCCGATCCAGGTCGCGGCGATCGCCGCGCTTGAGGGGCCGCAGGATTGTGTGGACGAGATTCGGGATATGTATCAGCGTCGCCGCGATGTACTTTGCGACGGGCTGAATGCCATGGGCTGGGCGGTGACGAAACCCAAGGCGACCATGTTCGTGTGGGCGCCGATTCCTGAGCCGTATAAGCAGATGGGCTCACTGGAGTTCTCCAAGAAACTGCTGCGTGACGCCAAGGTGGCGGTATCGCCCGGCATCGGGTTCGGCTCGTACGGCGACGACCATGTGCGCATCAGCATGATTGAGAACGAACACCGTACGCGGCAGGCGCTGCGTGGTATCAAGGACATGTTTCGTCGCGACGGCTTCATCAAAACATAAGGTTGGCATTGCCCATGGACCAGCTTTCAATCAGGCAATGCAGTTAGTGGGGAGAGAGTCTTGAATCCTGTCAAAGTCGGCCTGCTTGGCCTTGGCACCGTTGGTGGCGGTACCTTGAATGTACTGGTTCGCAATGCCGCGGAGATCGCGCGCCGCGCCGGTCGTGAGATCGTCGTCGCGCATGCCGCCGCACGGGATTTCAGCCCCGAAGGGCTGGCCGGTATCGAAAAGGTCACGGTCACGAACGATGCGTTTGCGGTGGTCAATGATCCCGAGATCGACATCGTCGTCGAGTTGATCGGCGGCTATTCGCCGGCACGCGAGCTGGTGCTCAAGGCTATCGAGAACGGAAAGCATGTGGTTACGGCCAACAAGGCGCTGATTGCCCTGCATGGCAACGAGATCTTTGAAGCGGCACAGAAGAAGGGTGTGACCGTGGCCTTCGAGGCGGCGGTCGCCGGTGGTATCCCGATTATCAAGGCGCTGCGCGAAGGTCTGGCGGCGAACCACATCGAATGGATAGCGGGCATCATCAACGGTACCGGCAATTTCATCCTTACCGAGATGAGGGACAAGGGGCGCGAGTTCGATGATGTTCTGGCGGAGGCACAGGCGCTGGGATATGCAGAGGCCGATCCGACCTTCGATGTCGAGGGCATTGACGCTGCGCACAAGCTGACCATTCTTGCGTCGTTGGCGTTCGGGATCCCGCTGCAGTTCGACAAGTGCTACACCGAGGGTATCAGCCGCATCGAGCCGCAGGATGTCACCTATGCTGAAGAATTCGGTTACCGAATCAAGCACCTGGGGTTTACCCGCCGGGCTGGCAAGGGCATCGAACTGCGCGTGCACCCGACCCTGATTCCGGAGCGTCGCCTGATTGCAAATGTGGATGGGGTCATGAACGCAGTACTGGTGCAGGGGGATGCCGTTGGCCCGACCTTATACTACGGTGCCGGTGCCGGATCGCTGCCGACCGCATCCGCGGTGGTGGCCGATATCATCGATGTGACCCGAACACTGACTACGGATCCCGAGAACCGCGTCCCGCATCTGGCGTTCCAACCCGGCGAACTGTCGGACATGCCGGTGCTGTCCATAGACGACGTGGTCACGGCCTACTACCTGCGCATGACGGTTGAGGATCGCCCCGGGGTGCTTGCGGCCGTGTCCGGCATCCTGAGCGAGCACGGCATCAGTATCGAGGCGATGCGGCAGAAGGAGCCGGCGGAGGGCGAGACCCAGGTCCCGCTGGTGATGCTCACGCAGTCCGTGCGCGAGTCGCAGATGAAAGCCGCACTGGGCGGGATCGAGGCGCTCGATTCCGTGGCGGGCGAGGTCACCCGCATCCGCCTCGAACAGCTTTAGTGTGGTGAGGCTCACCACACGAGTGACGGTTTGATTCGCCACCTTTTCGTGCCCGGTCTGCTCGGTCCCATGCCGGGGCTCGAGCGCGAAGATCGACGTGCATTGCCGCGCCTGGAAATCCTGCTGGCGCGCGCCGACCGGCTTGCCGAACCTGTTGGCTACGCCGGGGGGCTGTTCGCCCTTTTTGGCGTCGAGACGCCGGCCGGTGCAGACCTGCCCAGTGCCGCGGTCTGTTTCCTGGCCGACACCGGCGAGGCGGCGGCGGGCTTCCTGCTACACGCCGATCCCCTGCAACTGCTTCCCGACCTGGACCGCCTGCTGGCCTTCGACCTGGATGATGATCCGCTTGATGCCGACGAGATTGCCGGGCTGGTGGAGGCATTCAACGCCCATTTCAGGGACGACGGTGTGTGTCTGTACGGCAGTCCCGCCGGGCGCATCTACATGCACTGCGATCGGGCGCCGTCGATTCAGACGCACCCGCTGTCGACAGTGATCGGGCGCAGTCTTGATCTCTTCCTGCCCGATGGCGAGGACCGGCGCTGGTGGCGTGGCCTGCTCAACGAGATCCAGATGCTGTGTCATGCCCTGGAACTCAACCGCGAACGCGAGGCCCGGGGTCGGCCGACGCTGGGTGGCCTGTGGCTCAGCGGCGGGGGCAGCCTGCCGCCGGACGGGCAGGGCCCGGTCGCCCGGCTGGTCGGTGATTGCAACCTGTCACGCGGGCTTCTGGCGCTGCGTGCCGGGGTGGGCGGAGACGAACTGATCGTCGAGCACGCACCGGGCAGAGCGGTGATGCGTGCCGACCCTGCTGCCTGGCTGCAGGCACTCGCCATACTCGAGGATCGCATGGCGGGCCTTATGCGCGACTGCGATGAGCTGCATCTCCATCCCGGTAACGGGACGGTCTACCGCTGGTACGCACGCTCGGCCTGGCATTTTTGGCGCAGGAGGCGACCTCTGTTCGAGTGTCTGGACGGGAATCCCCGGGTGCTACGCGACCCCAGTGACAACAAAGGGGTATAATTACCCGCTTTGTCGGACATTCGGCGCGCACCATGAATTTCATCGAAACCCGGGGCAACGACGGCAGCCGCCCGTCTTCCGTCACCTTCTCCCAGGCCATTCTCAGCCCGATGACCTCTTTCGGTGGCATTTACGTGCCCGAAAGCCTGCCCGAACTGGGCGAACCTTTCCTGCGTGCGCATCTGGACAGTGACTACAAGGCGCTGGCGCGCGCGGTGCTGGATGCCTTCGAACTGGATGTCGACCAGGCGGTGATCGACCGTGCGCTGGACCTTTACGACGGCTTCGATGACCCGGCGCACCCGGTGCCCGTGGCACGGGTGCGCGACGACCTGTTCGTCGCCGAGCTGTACCACGGGCCCACGCGGGCCTTCAAGGACATGGCGCTGCAACCTTTCGGCGTGGTTCTGGCCAGTCTGGCCCAGGCCCGAGACGAGCATTTCCTGATCCTCGCGGCGACCAGCGGCGATACCGGGCCGGCAACCCTTGAGACTTTTAAGGGCCGCGCCAATGTGAAGGTGGCCTGTTTGTACCCCGATGGCGGGACGTCAGACGTGCAGCGCTTGCAGATGGTGACCGAGGATGCTGCCAACCTGAAGGTGATCGGCATCCACGGCGATTTCGACGATGCGCAGTCCGCGCTCAAGACCCTGTTGTCTTCCGATTCCTTCCAGGCCCGGCTGCGGGAGCGTCACACCCACCTGTCGGCCGCTAACTCGGTCAACTTTGGCCGCATCATCTTCCAGCAGATCTACCACATCCACAGCTACCTGGAGCTGGTGCGCCAAAGCGCGATTGCAATTGGCGACAAGGTGTACCTGAACGTTCCCAGCGGCAACTTCGGCAACGCACTTGGCGGTTACTACGCCATGAAGATGGGGTTGCCGGTAGAAAAGATCCTGATCTCCTCGAACAGCAACAACGTGCTGACCGAGCTGATCCGCACCGGGAATTACGACATGCGCGACCGCAAGGTGATCGCGACCAGTTCGCCGGCCATGGACATCCTCAAGTCGTCGAACGTCGAACGTGTTCTCTATGATCTGTTCGGTGCGCAACGCACTCGCGAGCTGATGGCCGAGCTGGACGAGAACCGGGTCTACCGTTTGACCGGGGAGGAGTTGGCCTCGCTACAGGCTGTGTTTGCCGCAGACTACGCCGAAGACGCAGAGGTCGACGCCTACATCCGCGAGACTTTCCGCGACGGTGGCTACCTGATGGACCCGCACACGGCCACCTGTTTCAAGGCCCATGCCAGCTGCCGGGACAAGCCGCTGCCGGGCATCGTCTATTCCACTGCGGAATGGACCAAGTTCTCGCCGACCATCGCGCACGCCCTGACAGGCGAGGACGACAGCCACGATATCGATGCCTTGAAATCGATATCCGCTACCGCGAACACGCCCATCCCGCCCATGATCGAGGCCCTGTTCGACAGGCCGGTGGCGCAGGATACGGTGATCGACAAGGAGGACATCGAGCGGGAAGTACTCGCGTTTATCTGAGGAAGGCTGTGCAAAACACCGGGTGAGGTTTCGGTTGCTGCCTTTCCGGAAAGTGGGGCCGTGGCGACACTGCCCGGTCGGGGCTTGCCCGGTTAGATCTTATAATAGTCGCGGTACCAGTCGACGAAATTCGCCACGCCCTGTTCCACCGACACGTCGGGTTTGTAACCCATGTCGGTGACCAGGCTGTGTACGTCGGCGTAGGTGTCAGGGACGTCGCCCGGCTGCAACGGCAGCATTTCCTTTTCTGCCTCCATGCCGAGACATTTTTCCAATGTCTCGATGTAGTGCATCAGTTCGACCGGGTTATTGTTGCCGATGTTGTAAAGGCGGTAGGGCGCCTTGCTGGTGGCGGTGTCCGGGTTCAGGCTGTCCCATTCCGGGTTTGGCTGTGCGGGTTTGTCCAGCACGCGGATGACGCCCTCGACGATGTCGTCGATATAGGTGAAATCGCGGCGGTGCTTGCCGTAGTTGAATACCGGGATGGGTTCGCCGGCAAGGATCTTCTTGGTGAACAGGAAGAGTGCCATGTCCGGGCGGCCCCAGGGGCCATACACGGTGAAGAAGCGCAGGCCGGTCGTGGGTATGTCGTACAGATGGCTGTAGGTGTGCGCCATCAGTTCGTTGGCCTTCTTGCTCGCCGCGTACAGGCTCACCGGGTGGTTGACGTTATCGTGCACCGAGAACGGCATGCGGGTATTCGAGCCATACACCGAACTCGATGAGGCATACACCAGGTGCTCAACGCCATTGTGTCGACAGCCTTCGAGAATGTTGCCGAAGCCAACGAGATTGCTGTCGACGTAGGCCGCCGGATTCTCGATGGAGTAACGCACGCCGGCCTGTGCGGCGAGATTGATCACGCGATGCGGCTTGTAGCGGGCGAAAGTATCGGTCATCGCCTCGCGGTCCTCGATCCGTGCACGCACAT